>NZ_JBIVLV010000014.1:0-213854 GCF_044752725.1 Streptomyces sp. NPDC088707
ACTGGAGCCCCGAAGACCTGCGGGCCCGCCCCGCAGACGTCGTCCCGCTCCGCTGAATGGGCCCCTCTGCCCCTTTAGGAGCACTGTCCCCCAACCGAGGACGGGGGCGGTTCTCATGCGGGGGGCTTACGCTGCTGGGAGGGGGATCGGTGAGGAGGCACGACATGCCCGGTTCGACGACACTCGGCCCCGGGCACGGGGTCGACGCGATCGAGCACCTCGACGCGCTGCGGATGATGTCCCTGATGAAGGAGCTGCACCGGCTGCTGACCGGGCCGGGACCCGACCGGCTCACGGACGCACAGGTGGCGCTCCTGCTCCAGGGTGACGGCCGCCATCGGGAGGGCTTCACCGACTGGGTGGAGCGCATGGCCCGCGATCTGGAGAAGGCTACGGCCTGACCGGAACGCGCCGCGCGAGGAAGTCGCCGATCAGGGCGGCGATCGCCGGCGCGTGGGTCTCCAGGGCGAAGTGGCCCGTGGGGAGCAGGTGGATCTCGGCGTCCGGGAGGTCGCGGCGGAAGGCCTCGGCACCCGCCGGGACGAAGACCTGGTCGCCTTCGCCCCAGACCGCGAGGAGCGGGACCCGGCTGGTGCGGAAGTACTCCTGGAAGGCCGGGTAGAGGGCGAAGTTGGAGCCGTAGTCGGCGATCAGGCCGAGCTGGATCCCGTCCTGGCCCTCGCGGGCCATCAGGGCGGCGTCGTGGTGCCAGGCGCCGGGGTCGAGAAGGTCGCGGTATTCGGCCGGTACGCCCGTCTCGTACTGCCAGCGGATGCCGTCGAGGGAGCGGATGGCGCGCACCGGCTCCTCCGTCTCGGGGGTGCGCTCCTCGATCAGGGCGAGGACCGGCGCCCAGGCCTCGGCGCCGAGGCCCTCCTCGTACGCGTTGCCGTTCTGGCTGATGATCGCGGTGATCCGCTCCGGGTGGGCGAGGGCGAGGCGCAGGCCGATGGGGGAGCCGTAGTCCTGGATGTAGAGCGCGAACCGGTCCAGGCCCAGTGCCTCCGTGAACTCGGCGGTGAGCGCGGCTAGTTCGGCGAAGGTGTAGTCGAAGTCGGCGGCGTCGGGAGCGGCGCTGCGGCCGAAGCCCAGATGGTCGGGGGCGATCAGGCGGTAGGAGTCGGCGAGCCGCGGGATCAGGTCGCGGAACATGTGCGAGCTGGTGGGGAAGCCGTGCAGCAGCAGGAGGACGGGGGCGTCGGCCGGGCCCGCCTCGCGGTAGGCGATCTCGTGGCCGCGGACCGTGACGGTGCGGTGGTGGGTCGGCAGTACGGTGCTCGTCATCTCTAACCCCTTAAGTGCGCGTCAGTGGTTACGAAACGACTCAAGCAGGCGCGGGCTAACCTGTCAATGGATGTACAAAGGTTAGAAGTGGGGGTGTGCGAGTCTGGGCGCATGACCGTGAGGACCGCGCCCACCCATGCACTCGGGGCCGACCGGCTCCGCTCCGTACGCGAGTTGCTCGACACCGCCTTCGACGGCGACTTCTCCGACGACGACTGGGACCACACGCTCGGCGGCGTCCACGCCTGGATCGAGGACGAGGGGGGCATCGCCGCCCACGGCGCCGTCGTCATGCGCCGGGCTCTCCACCGCGGGCGTTCGCACCGCGTCGGGTACGTCGAAGGCGTCGCCGTCCGCGCCGACCTCAGGCGCCGGGGGCTCGGCGGGGCCGTCATGGCCGAGCTTGAGCGGGTCATCGACGGGGCGTACGTCTTCGGGGCGCTCGGCGCCTCGGACGCCGGCGCCGCGCTCTACCGGGCGCGTGGCTGGCAGGTCTGGGAAGGCCGCCTCGAAGCCGTCGGGCCCGAAGGGATCGTCCACCTCCCGGAGGAGGAGGGGTACGTCTTCCTGCGTCCGGCGGCCGGCCGGGCGCTGCCCGATCCGGCCGCGGCGCTCGTCTTCGACTGGCGGGACGGCGACGTGATGTGAGGAAGGGTCAGGACGACGTCGCGCGGTCCCGGTCCACCTGCCCCTTGGCCGTCTCCAGCTGGGAGGTGACCAGGGCGAAGACCATGGAGGCGAGGGCGATGGTGATCGCGAGCCCGCCCGTGCCGAGCGTCCCGACGAAGGCCGCCGCCATCGCGCCGCCGACCACCACGAGCCACACCGCGAGCAGCGCCTTGCCCCGGCGGCTCAGGAACAGGTGCCGGAGCGGGGCGGCCGGCCGGGCGTCCAGGGCGCCCGCCGGGCCCGCCGTCGCCGCGCGCGGCCGCTTGAAGTAGCCGTACACCAGCCACTCGCCGCACAGCTCCCAGCCCTCGGGCTCCAGCTCGGCCAGGACCTTGGCGCGGCGCCGGGCGCCGATGATCTCGCGGCGGTACTCCCAGCGCAGCGCCGCCGTCGCGGAGCGGCGGCAGACGAACCGGCCGAGGGAGTCCAGGGACTCCACCTCCCAGCCCTGGTCACCGTGGACGGCGAGCATCCGGCGGTCGTTGAAGAGGTCCGCCGTCCAGGTCCAGCTCTCCGCCCTCCCGCCCGGCTCGCCCGGCAGCGGCGCGAGCCCGCCGAGCTGAGCGGCGAAGGCGGCGGCCGGCCCGAACTCCTCCTCCGGGCGCGTCCCGGTCCCGGAGAGGTGTCCGCGCAGGTCCTCGACGGTGGCGGCGATCTGCTCCGCCGGCACGCCCGTGGTGCGCAGCGCGTCGGCGAGCTCGGTGAAGTAGCGGTCGGATTCCGTGGTCATGCGGTGGTTCCCCCTGGGTGGAGCGTGGTCTCGACGGCGCGGTGGAAGCGCAGCCAGTCGCGGCTTTCGGTGGCGAGGTGCTCGCGCCCCCGCTCGGTGAGCCGGTAGTAGCGGCGTCCCGGGCCGCGCTCGGCGGCGCGGAACTCGGCCTCCACCAGACCGGCTTCCTCCAAGCGGTTCAGTACGGGATAGAGCGTCCCGCCCTTGATCTCGCCGAGGCCCGCCTCGGCGAGCGCCTTGGCGATCTCGTACCCGTAGCTCTCGCCGTCGGTCAGGCGGGAGAGGACGAGCAGGTCGAGGACGCCCTTGAGCCAGCTGGATCTGCGGTCTGCGGCCATGGGTGTATTGCAGCACCAGCTAGGTAGGAACGCAAACTAGATAGGGAGGTCGATCTCACCGCGCGACCAGCATCTTCCCCAGGTTCTCGCCGCGCAGCATCCCCAGGAACGCGCTCACGATGTGCTCGAAGCCCTCTACCACCGTCACGTCCAGGGGCAGCGAACCCTCGCGCAGGCGCGGGACGGCCAGGTCGTACAGCTCGTCGAGGGCGTCCGCGTGGTCGCGGACCAGGAAGCCCTCCAGCCGGATGCTCTTGCCGACCACGTCGAAGAGGTTGCGCGGGGCCGGCGGGGGAGCCGAGAGCGAGTGGTACTGGCTCACCGCGCCGACCCAGGCGATCCGCCCGAACGGGCGCAGCGCGCCGATCGCCGCCTCCAGATGGCCGCCTCCCACCCCGTCGAGCACCGCGTCGAGCCCCTCCGGCGCCGCCTTCGCGAGCAGCTCGGGAACCGGGCCACCGTGGTAGTCGAAGGCCGCGTCGAAGCCGATCTCCTCCGTCAGGTACGCCACCTTCCGCGCCGAACCCGCGCTGCCCACCAGCCGTCCCGCGCCCAGCAGCCGGGCGAGCCGGCCCGCCGCCGTGCCCACCCCGCCCGCCGCCGCCGACACGAACAGGTCCTCGCCCGGCTGGAGCCGCGCGATCCGGGTCAGGCCCACGAAGGCCGACAGGCCCGTACCGCCGAGCAGGCTCAGATGCGCGGCGAGCGGGACGCCGGGGCCGAGGTCCGGGACCTTGCGGGCCTCGGCCGGGGACACCACGGCGTGGGTCCGCCAGCCCCGGCGGTGCAGGACCAGGTCGCCCGGCCGCAGCGCGGGGTCGCGGGAGTCGAGGACCCGGCCCAGGGTGCGGCCCTCCATGGGGGAGTCCAGGGTCCAGATCTCGTCGGAGTCCATCGCCTCGCGGTGGTACGGGTCGACCGACCACAGGAGGTTCTCGACGAGGGCGGTGCCGGGCTCCGGCGCGGGGACCGGGGACTCGACGAAGGCGAACAGGTCGGGGGTGGGGAAACCGGTCGGACGGGCGGTCTGCCGGACGGTGATCATGGTGTCGTTCGTCATGCCGCAGACCGTAGGGAGGAATCCGGCGGGCGGGCAGGGGGTAGCGTCGATGGTCGCGGCTCATCCATGAAAGTCGCTCATAGACACAGGTGGGAGCCCTCATGGCCGATCTCGCGCCGCGCGAGCTGCGTGTCCTCGTCGCCGTCGCGAGCGAGGGCGGCTTCTCGGCCGCCGCCGTCGCGCTCGGGATGACGCAGTCCGCCGTCTCCCACTCGGTGCGGGGGAGCGAACGCAGGCTGGGCGCGGTCCTCTTCGACCGTGGGCGGTCCGGCGCCACCCCGACACCAGCCGGGGAGCGGGCCCTCGGGTACGCGCGGCGGGTCCTGCGGCTCCTGGACGTGATGGGCTCCGAGGTGCGTGGCGCGGCGGCGGGGGCGGGCGCCGGATGCGGCGCGGAGGCCGGGGTCCTCGCGGGGCCGCTGCGGATCGCGGCCTTCCGCAGCGCGGCGCTCCACCTGCTGCCCCGCGCCCTGGGACGCCTGACGGAACGGCATCCGGGGATCGTGCCCGAGGTGCGGATCGTACGGGAGGTGGGGCGCGGCACGGCCGGTGAGGTGCTGGACGGGCGGGCCGACCTCGGGATCGCCACGCTCGGCACGAGCTCACCTGTCCCGCCCGAGCTGGTCGGCGGCGTCCTGGTGGAGGAGGGGTACGCGCTGGTGCACCCGGCGGGGCATCCGGCGCCCCGGTCGCTCCCGCTCATCGACTGGACGGAGAACTGCACCTCGTACACGCGTGAGTGGTGGGCCGGACAGGAGTGGCTGCCGCCGGCGACGGTCCAGGCCGAGGACGACGGAGCGGTGCTCTCGATGGTGAGCACCGGTTTCGGGATGGCGGTCATGCCGGAGCTGTCCCTGGTCGGAGCACCGCCCTCGGTCGAGATCACCGATCTCGGCCCGGAGCGCCCGACCCGTTCGGTCGGCTATGTCACCACCCCGGAACTGGCCGCCTCCCTCGCCGTACGGGCCCTGATCCGGGAGCTGCGGGCCATCGCGGGCTGACGCGCTGTCCCACGCCGTCTCAGATAGTAGGAAGTCCGAGTAATTGTGGAGACAGATGAGAGGACCTGCCCTAGCTTTGTAGAAGCCGAACGTCTCGCTTCATCAGCGAATGGCGGTCGAGAGCGCGACGCCCCTGAGCAGGCAACCCCTGCGGCGGCGCTCCCCGCCCCTGCCGGCACCTTCGATCACCACTGATCTCCGCACTTCGGATCACCACTGATCTCAAGGAGTCGATCCCTCATGGCAACTCAGACCGCCCGCCGCGTCCGCCACTCGGCCAACCGTCCCAGCGACGAGGCCCGCCAGAACGCCGCCGCCGCCCTCCAGCGCGCCCTCGACCGCCGTGACAACGGCGGCTCCACCGGCCACTGACACGCCGTCACCCGGATGGCGGTTCGTCCACATGATGGACGTGACGTGTCAGACGATGGGACGGAGAGTAGGGTGCCGACATGTCTCACAGCATCAATCTCGCAGTCATTCCCGGCGACGGCATCGGCCAGGAGGTCGTGGCCCAGGGCCTCAAGATCCTCGCGGCCGTCCTTCCCCAGGACGTGAAGCTGGAGACCGAGGAGTACGACTTCGGCGCCACGCGCTACCACGCCACCGGTGAGACCCTCACCGACGCCGACCTCGACTCCCTCAAGAAGCACGACGCCATCCTGCTCGGCGCCATCGGCGACCCGTCGGTGCCCTCCGGCGTCCTGGAGCGCGGCTTCCTCCTGAAGCTCCGCTTCGCCTTCGACCACCACGTGAACCTGCGTCCCTCGAAGCTGCTCCCCGGCGTCGCCACCCCGCTCGCCGGGCAGCCCGAGATCGACTTCGTCGTGGTCCGCGAGGGCACCGAGGGCCCGTACACCGGCAACGGCGGCACCATCCGCAAGGGCACCCCGCACGAGGTCGCCACCGAGGTCTCGGTCAACACCGCCTTCGGTGTCGAGCGGGTCGTCCGTGACGCCTTCGCCCGTGCCCAGGCCCGCCCGCGCAAGAAGCTCACGCTGGTCCACAAGAACAACGTGCTGACCTTCGCCGGTCACCTCTGGACGGACACCTTCAACAAGGTCGCCGCCGAGTTCCCCGAGGTCACCACCGACTACCTGCACGTCGACGCCGCGACGATCTTCCTCGTCACCGACCCGGCCCGCTTCGACGTGATCGTCACCGACAACCTCTTCGGCGACATCATCACCGACCTCGCCGCGGCCGTCTCCGGCGGCATCGGCGTGGCCGCCTCGGGCAACATCAACCCGAGCGGCGCGTTCCCGTCCATGTTCGAGCCGGTCCACGGCTCCGCGCCGGACATCGCGGGTCAGGGCAAGGCCGACCCCACGGCCACCGTCCTCTCCGTCGCGCTCCTGCTGCGCCACCTCGGCTACGAGACCGAGGCCGCCCGGGTCGAGGAGGCCGTCGCGGCCGACCTCACCGAGCGCGGCGACAGCGTCCGCACGACGGACGAGATCGGCGACGCGCTCGCCGCGCGAGTAGCCAGCTGACCCGGCCGGACTGACATCCCTCAGCAGCCGCCGGGTCGCCACAGCGCCCGGCGGCTGACCTCTGCGCGGCCCCGGGTGCCCCCATCGAACCCAGGACCGCGTTCACCCGTTTCCCGCACCGGTCCCCGCGAGCGATAATCGGACGTGGGGCCGTGCCATGCGGGCATGCTCGGACGTCCACCTCGTCAGGGACGAAGCAGTCTCCGACAGTGGCGTGCGCGCGCGGTCCTACCCACACAACCGGTGAAGGACACGCACTCATGACGACGCCCACGATCGAGCTCAAGCCCTCCTCCAGCCCGCTGTCCGCCGCGGAGCGCGAGGCGATCCTGGCCAACCCGGGATTCGGCCGCCACTTCACCGACCACATGGTCACCATCCGGTGGACCGAGGGCCGGGGCTGGCACGACGCCCAGCTCGTGCCGTACGGTCCGCTCTCCCTGGACCCGGCGACCAACGTCCTGCACTACGCGCAGGAGATCTTCGAGGGCCTGAAGGCCTACCGCCGTCCCGACGGCTCGGTCGCCAGCTTCCGCCCCGACGCCAACGCCCGCCGCTTCCAGGCCTCCGCCCGCCGGCTCGCCATGCCCGAGCTGCCCGTCGAGACCTTCGTCGAGGCCTGTGACGTCCTCGTCCAGCAGGACAAGGCGTGGGTCCCGGCACACGGCGGCGAGGCCTCGCTCTACCTGCGCCCGTTCATGATCGCGACCGAGGTCGGCCTGGGCGTCCGCCCGGCCAACGAGTACCTCTTCGTCGTCATCGCCTCCCCGGCCGGCCCGTACTTCCCCGGCGGCGTGAAGCCCGTCTCCATCTGGCTCTCGGAGAACCGCGTCCGCGCCGTCCCCGGCGGCGTCGGCGACGCCAAGACCGGCGGCAACTACGCGGCCTCGCTGCTCGCGCAGGCCGAGGCCGCCGCGAAGGGCTGCGACCAGGTCGCCTACCTCGACGCGGTGGAGCACAAGTGGGTCGAGGAACTCGGCGGCATGAACCTGTACTTCGTGTACGGCAACAAGCTCGTCACCCCCACCCTCACCGGTTCGCTCCTCGCCGGCATCACCCGTGACTCGCTGCTCAAGCTGGCGGCGGACCTCGGTCTGGAGCCGGAGGAGGGCCGCGTCTCCATCGACCAGTGGCAGGCCGACAGCGCGAACGGCACCCTGACCGAGGTCTTCGCCTGCGGCACCGCCGCCGTGATCACCCCGGTCGGCACGGTCAAGTCCGAGCGGGGCGAGTGGCGGCAGTCCGGCGGCGAGCCCGGCGAGGTCACGATGAAGCTGCGCGACGCGCTGCTCGCCGTCCAGACCGGCAGGGCCGAGGACGTCCACGGCTGGATGCACGAGCTGGGCTAGTACCTACTCCGCCTGTGCCAGGGCTTCCGGGGCCGCCACGGTCCCGGGAGCCCTGTTCGGCGTCAGGACCGCGTACAGCGTGCCGCCCACGAGCCCCGACAGCACGAAGCTGCAGTCGATCCCGCCCGTCAGGGCCAGCAGCGGTCCCTCGTACATCGGCGTCGACACGGCGGCGAGGCCGACCGCGGCGCCGATCGCCCAGGAGGCGGTGGCGCGCGGATGCCAGCCCGCCGAGAACCAGTAGATCCCGCCGCGCGAGCGCCGGTTGTAGACCTGGAGTGCCTCCGGGTCGTACGAGCCCCGGCAGCGGACATGGCCGATCAGGGTGATCACCGCCCAGGGTGTGCCGATCGCCGTGAGGAGCAGCACGAACGAGGTCATCGCCGACTGGGCGTCCGAGGCGAAGTGGCCGAGGAAGACGAAGGCCGTCGCCACCGCCGCGACCACGAGCGTGGCGCGGGCCCGGGTGGCGCGGGGCAGGATCGCGTCCAGGTCGAGGCCCATCGAGTACAGCATCAGGCCGGCGTTGCCGACGGAGCCGGCGGTGGCCGCGACGAGCAGCGGGACCAGGTACCAGACGGGCGAGGCGGCGACCAGCGGTCCCGCGTAGTCCAGCCCGCCGCGGGCGGCGAGCGCCGTGAACGTGCCGAAGAGCTGGGGGACCAGCAGTCCGACGACCAGGCCGAGACAGGTGGCCCGCCAGACGGAGCGGGAGCTGTGCCGCTCCGGCGAGACGTACCGGGTGTAGTCGCCGAGCAGGGTGATGAAGGCGACCGGTCCGCTGAGCCCCGCCGCCACCGCCGAGAGCAGCCAGGTCGGCCAGAACGAGCCGAGCAGGTACGGGGTGTCCGGCACCGCCGCCGTCGTGAAGTCCCCGGCGTACGCGAGGAGTCCGAGGGCCAGCAGCACGGTCATGACGACGGCGAGCGCCTTGCTCAGCTTGAGCAGCAGCCGGTAGCCGTACACCGCGGCGACCGCGGTGCCGGCGGCGAGCAGCGCGTAGACGACGGCGTGTGTGGCACCGCCGGTCGGCAGTCCGACCAGCCGGGCGAGCGTCCCCACCATGACGTCGCCGCCGATCCACAGGGTCAGCGCGGTGTACCCGAGGGAGAGCAGCAGCCCGACCACCGAGCCGACCAGCCGGCCCCGTACGCCGAAGAAGGCGCCGGAGGAGGTGGAGAGGTTGGTGGCGGTACGGAGCGACACCAGGGCCAGCGGGGCGGTGACCGCGACGCCGACGAGGGTGCCGGTGACGACGGAGGTCACCGAGGCCCAGAGCCCGAGTCCGAAGGAGACCGGGAGCCAGCCGAAGACGATCACCCCCAGGCAGAGGTTGGACCCGAGGAGGATCGCGACGAGGTCCCGGGGACCGCTGGTGCGTTCGGCCTCGGGGACGGTGTCGACTCCGCGCTGTTCTATCGGCATGGGGACTCCTGGGGGACGGGAGCGGCGGGCTGCGGCGAGCACTTTTAGAGTGACGCTCAATGTGGCCTGTGCCTGTACCCCGAGTCAATGCTTGGAAGAAAGACACTCAACATTTAGAGTGTTACTCAAACAGCGGGTGTCCCGCGCCTCGACCCCTCCCGTTCCGCGAGTTCCTCCAGTTCCTAGGACCTGTCACCATGACCTACCGCATGCCCGCCGAGTGGATGCCGCACGAGCGCACCTGGATGGCCTGGCCCAGCCCCAACCCCACCTTCACCAACGCCGACGAGCTGGCCGAGGCCCGCACGGCCTGGGCGTCCGTGGCCCGCGCCGTACGCCGCTTCGAGCCGGTCACGATGGTGGTGGCGCCCGGCGACACCGAGTCCGCCCGCGCCCTCGTCGGCGAGGACGTCGATCTGGTCGAGCGGGACCTCGACGACGCGTGGATGCGGGACATCGGCCCGACCTTCGTCACCAACGGCACCGAACTGGCCGCCGTGGACTGGGTGTTCAACGGCTGGGGCGGCCAGGACTGGGCCCGCTGGGAGCACGACTCGAAGATCGCCCGCCATGTCGCGGACGCGGCGGGCGTCCCCGTCCTCTCCTCGCCCCTGGTGAACGAGGGCGGCGCGATCCACGTCGACGGCGAGGGCACGGTCCTGCTGACCGACACCGTCCAGCTCGGCTCCGGCCGCAACCCCGGCTGGACCCGCGAGCAGGTCGAGGCCGAGATCCACGCCAGGCTCGGCACGACGAAGGCGATCTGGCTCCCGCACGGCCTCAGCGGCGACTACGGCCTCTACGGCACCCAGGGCCACGTCGACATCGTCGCCGCCTTCGCCCGCCCCGGCACGGTCCTCGTCCACAGCCAGCAGGACCCGGCCCACCCCGACTACGAGCGCTCCCGGATGTACGTGAACATCCTGCGCGGCCAGACCGACGCCCAGGGCCGCCCCCTGGAGGTCGTCGAGATCCCGGCCCCGACCGTCCTCAAGGACGAGGAGGGCGACTGGGTCGACTACTCGTACATCAACCACTACCTGTGCAACGACGGCGTGGTCCTCTGCGCCTTCGACGACCCGCACGACGAACTGGCGGCCGAGATCTTCCGCCGCCTCTTCCCGGAACGCGAGGTCGTACTGGTCGACGCGCGCACGATCTTCGCAGGTGGGGGCGGCATCCACTGCATCACCCAGCAGCAGCCGAGGGTCTGAGGCGGGGAGGGATGAGGTAGAACGTACGAGTGACCCGTATGGACCCCTCCGACCCCTCCCGCCCCTCCGGCTCCCTCGCCCCGGCCCCCCCGCCCCGCCGGCGCAACCAGGCCGCTCCTCCCCGCGAGGAGCTGCTCGCCGCCGCCATGGGGACCATCGCCGAGCGGGGGCTCGACGGCCTGACCATGGCCGGCCTCGGGCGGCAGGTCGGGATGAGCAGCGGGCACCTGCTCTACTACTTCCGCACCAAGGACGAGCTGCTGCTGCAGACCCTGGAGTGGAGCGAGGGGCGCCTCGGCGCCGAGCGGAGCGCGCTGCTGTCCCGGCCCGGGACCGCGCGCGAGCGGCTCGACGGATATGTCGACGTGTACGTGCCCGACGGCCCGCGCGATCCGCACTGGATCCTGTGGCTGGAGGTCTGGAACCGGTCCCAGAACGCCGACGCCGACGCCCGGATCCGCCAGGCCGCCATCGAGGGCGCCTGGCACCGGGACCTGGTCGCGATCCTGGCCGAGGGCGTCTCGCGCGGGGAGTTCCGGGCCGTCGACCCGGACCGCTTCGCCACCCGCACGAGGGCGCTCCTGGACGGCTTCAGCGTGCACGTCGCGGTGGGTGTGCCCGGCACCGGCCGGGAGCAAGTCCTGGCACACGTACGCGAGTTCATCGAGCAGGACCTGCTGGCGCGACCGTAGCCGCACACGGGCGGTCCCGGTGCCGGACCCGCGCCCGCCCCGTGCCGTGACCGCAACGCACGTAAGTACACGGGATCGTTGTCCGCTACGCCCTTGTTGCCCCGGCGTCACCTCCGGCACGGTTCCGGTCCATGGGACGAGAGCACTGGAAGAAGATCTGGGTCGGCTCCGCCGGCAACATGGTCGAGTGGTTCGACTGGTTCGTGTACGCGAGCTTCGCCACCTACTTCGCGGGGGCCTTCTTCCCCGAGGGCAACGACACCGCCAAACTCATGAACACCGCCGGCATCTTCGCCGTCGGCTTCTTCATGCGGCCCGTCGGCGGCTGGCTCCTCGGCCGGGTCGGCGACCGCAAGGGCCGCAAGGCGGCCCTCACCCTCACCGTCACCCTGATGTCCGCCTCCGCGCTCCTCATCGCGGTCGCGCCCACCTATGCGGTCGCCGGTTACGGCGGCGCCGCCGTCCTCCTGATCGCCCGCCTCCTCCAGGGGCTCTCCGTCGGCGGCGAGTACGCCGCGAGCGCCACCTACCTCACCGAGGCCTCCGCCCCGGAGCACCGCGGCTTCGCCTCCAGCTTCCAGTACGTGTCGATGACCGCGGGCCAGATCCTCGGCCTCGGCCTGCTGCTCGTCCTCCAGCACACCCTGTCCAGCGAGGCCCTGCACAGCTGGGGCTGGCGCATCCCGTTCGTCCTCGGCGCCCTCGGCGCGGCCGTCGTCTTCTACCTGCGCCGCACGATGCTGGAGACGGAGGTGTACGAGACCACCGCCGACGACGGGGTCGCGAGCGAGCAGAAGGGCACCCTCAAGGCCCTGTGGGCGCACCGGCGCGAGGCCTTCCTCGTCGTCGCGCTCACCATGGGCGGGACCGTGGCGTACTACACGTACACCACCTACCTCACCAAGTACCTCTCCAACTCCGCCGGCCTCCCCAAGCAGACCGCGACCCTGGTCTCCTTCTGCGCCCTCATCGTCTTCGCCTGCCTCCAGCCGCTGGCCGGCCGGCTCTCCGACCGCATCGGCCGCCGCCCGCTGCTGATCACCTTCGCGGTGGGGTCCACGGTCCTCACCGTGCCGATCCTGACGATGCTGAAGCACGCGGGCTCCTTCTGGCCGGCCCTCGGGCTCTCCCTGCTGGCGCTCGTCGTCATCACCGGCTACACCTCCATCAACGCCTGTGTGAAGGCCGAGCTCTTCCCCACCGGCATCCGTGCCCTCGGCGTCGCCCTGCCGTACGCCATCGCCAACGCGCTCTTCGGCGGCACCGCCGAGTACGTGGCCCTCTGGTTCAAGGACGCGGGCGTCGAGTCGGGCTTCTACTGGTACGTGGCGGGCTGTGCGGCCGTCTCCCTGGTCGTCTACCTCACGATGCGGGAGACCAGGGACATCGACCTGGGCCGGGTCGGGACGGACGGCGCCGCAGTGCCCGGCCAGAAGCGCGGGCAGGCGGGCGGCTCTCCGGAGCGGCTGCCGGTGTACTGAGGGCGGGGCGGGTCTCCCGGGCGGCGGCGCCTGTCGGGCGGGCGGGCCGGGGCGCCGCACGGCCCGGCCGGTGCCGCGCGGCCGGCCGGGGCGCCGCACCGCTGCCCGTATCGTGAGACCCCCGTCCCGCCGGGCCGTCACCTGTGTCAGACTTCCGGCGTGCTTGCTACCACGATGATTATCGGCAGCAGCGCGCCGGTCCGCAGTGGCCACTGAATCGCGGCACGACCCCCGCGGCAGTGGACACCGTGCCTCAGACCCGCGCGCAGACCTCTCGCACCCGCGAGGGGTTTTTTCGTTTTCCGGCCCCACCCACGCCGGAAGCGGACGTCGCGTGAGAATGGGGGCAAGTGGATCCAGACCTTCCGGAGCCACATCCGACAGGAGCCATCACAGTCATGACCACGGAGAACGCCGAGAGCCAGCGCCTCGACGACAGCTTCCATGTCTTCGACACGACGCTGCGCGACGGGGCGCAGCGTGAAGGCATCAACCTCACCGTCGCGGACAAGCTGACCATCGCCCGGCACCTCGACGAGTTCGGCGTCGGCTTCATCGAGGGCGGCTGGCCCGGAGCCAACCCGCGCGACACGGAGTTCTTCGCCCGCGCCCGCCAGGAGATCGCGTTCAAGAACGCGCAGCTCGTCGCCTTCGGCGCCACCCGCAGACCGGGCGGCGACGCCGCCGCCGACCCGCAGGTCAAGGCCCTCCTCGACTCCGGCGCCCCGGTCGTCACGCTCGTCGCCAAGTCGCACGACCGGCACGTCGAGCTCGCGCTGCGCACCACCCTCGACGAGAACCTGGCGATGGTCCGCGACACCGTCTCCCACCTGGTCTCCCAGGGCCGCCGCGTCTTCGTCGACTGCGAGCACTTCTTCGACGGCTACAAGGCCAACCCCGACTACGCCAAGGCCGTCGTCCGCGCCGCGTACGAGGCCGGCGCCGACGTCGTCATCCTCTGCGACACCAACGGCGGCATGCTCCCCGCCCAGATCCAGGCCGTCGTCGCCACCGTCCTCGCCGACACCGGCGCCCGCCTCGGCATCCACGCCCAGGACGACACCGGCTGCGCCGTCGCCAACACGCTGGCCGCCGTCGACGCCGGTGCCACCCACGTCCAGTGCACCGCCAACGGCTACGGCGAGCGGGTCGGCAACGCCAACCTCTTCCCCGTCGTCGCGGCCCTGGAGCTCAAGTACGGCAAGAAGGTGCTGCCCGACGGCGCCCTCGCCGAGATGACCCGGATCTCGCACGCCATCGCCGAGGTCGTCAACCTCACCCCCTCCACCCACCAGCCGTACGTCGGCGTCTCCGCCTTCGCGCACAAGGCCGGGCTCCACGCCTCCGCGATCAAGGTCGACCCCGACCTCTACCAGCACATCGACCCCGAGCTGGTCGGCAACACCATGCGGATGCTGGTCTCCGACATGGCCGGCCGGGCCTCCATCGAGCTCAAGGGCAAGGAGCTCGGCGTCGACCTGGGCGACGACCGCGCGCTGGTGGCCCGGGTCGTCGAGCGGGTCAAGGAGCGCGAGCTCCAGGGCTACACCTACGAGGCCGCCGACGCCTCCTTCGAGCTGCTCCTCCGGGAGGAGGTCGAGGGACGGGCCCGCCGCTACTTCCGTACGGAGTCCTGGCGCGCGATCGTCGAGGACCGTCCCGACGGCACCCACGCCAACGAGGCGACCGTGAAGCTCTGGGCCAAGGGCGAGCGGATCGTCGCCACCGCCGAGGGCAACGGCCCCGTCAACGCCCTCGACCGCGCGATGCGCCTCGCTTTGGAGCGGATCTACCCGCAGCTCGCCAAGTTCGAGCTGGTCGACTACAAGGTCCGCATCCTGGAGGGCCGCCACGGCACCGAGTCCACCACCCGCGTCCTGATCACCACCAGCGACGGCAACGGCGAGTGGTCGACGGTCGGCGTCGGCGAGAACGTCATCGCCGCCTCCTGGCAGGCCCTGGAGGACGCCTTCACCTACGGAGTGCTGCGGGCCGGGATCGACCCCGCCGAATAGCCTCTATGTCTTGTTTGTCGTGCTTCGGGTAGCGTCGAACCATGAGGACCAGGCCGCTTCCCCTCCTGTCGGCCCTCGGCGGGCTGATACTGCTGCTGCTCCTGTCCCTGGCCCCCTCCGCGGGCGCCAGGGCCACGGGGATCCCCGACGCGGCCGCCGCCCTGAAACAGGGCCCGGTGTACGTCGACCCGGGCGCCGCCGACCAGCTGTCGAAGTCCGAGGCGGACGCCCTCGCCCAGAAGATCAAGGACGCGGACAAGCCGCTCTTCGTGGCGGTCCTGCCCGCGAACGCGCAGTTCCCGCCGAAGGACCTCCTCGCGAACCTGCGGACCCAGACCGGCATCACCGGCCTGTACGCGGTCCGCCTCGGCGACGGCTTCGACGCGGGCGCCGACCGCGCCGTCATGTCCGGACAGGCCGTACGGAACCTCGTCACCTCCGTACGCCAGCCGGGCGTCGACGCGGCCACCGAGCTCGACAACTTCGTCGACCAGGCCCTGCCCACCCTGCGCGGCTCCGCCCCCGCGAGCTGGGGCTCCGCCGGCACCGACGACGGCGTGCCGGTCGCCGGCCTCGTGACCCTCGGCGCCGTGGTGGCCGCCGGAGGCGCGGGCGCCTACGCCGTCGTCCGCCGCAACCGGCTCCGCAAGGAGGCAGAGGAGCGCGCCGCCCTCGACAAGCTCCGGGTCGTCGTCGACGAGGACATCACCGCCTTCGGCGAGGAACTCGAACGCCTCGACTTCCACCCCGCCGAAGCGGGCGCCGACGACGCCATGCGCGGCGACTACGAACGCTCCCTCGACTCGTACGACAAGGCGAAGTCCCTGATGGCCTCCGCCGGCCGGCCCCATGACGTCCGCGCGGTCACCGAGGCCCTGGAGGACGGCCGCTACTCGCTCGCCGTCCTGGCCGCCCGCCGCGAGTCCCGGCCCCTCCCCGAGCGCCGCGCCCCCTGCTTCTTCGACCCGCGCCACGGCCCCTCCACCGAGGACCGCACCTGGACCCCGACCGGCGGCACCGCCCGTCAGGTCCCGGTCTGCGCCGCCGACGCGTCCCGCCTCGACGACGGCCTGGACCCGATGGCCCGCACGGTCGACGCGGACGGCGTCCGCCGCCCCTACTGGGAGGCAGGCCCGGCTTACGGCCCCTGGGCCGGCGGCTACTTCGGCGGCGGCATCCTCCCCGGCCTCCTCCTGGGCACCGTCCTCGGCTCGATGCTCTCCACCCCGGCCTACGCGGCCGAGTACGGCGGCGGCGACTTCCAGGGCGGCGACTTCTCCGGCGCCGACTTCGACTCCGGCGACTTCGGCGGCAGCGGCTTCGGCGACGGAGGCGGCGGCTTCGGAGGCGGCGACTTCGGCGGGGGCGGCGGCTTCGACGGCGGGGGCGGGTTCTGATCTGACCGGACCGCGACGGCAGGCACGCCGGTAGGCTCCCTGTGACAATGCCGCTCAACGGGGGAGGGGGCCGTGTGTCCGCTTACAGAGCACATCGGCTGACGGCACCGCGGACGTTCGAGCCGGTCGTTCTTCGGGTGCCCGGAGCACAGGACATCGGAGCCGGCAACGCCCTGGTGCGGCTGGAGGCCGGGGTCGTCTGCGGCAGTGACATCCCGCGCTGGGACGGCTCGGAGTGGTCCGGCTTCCCGGCCGGTCCCGGGTTCCCACTCCACGAGGCGGTGGGGCGGGTGGTGCTGAGCCGCAGCGACCGCCTGCCGGTCGGCAGCAGGATCGTCGGCATTCCGCAGGACGACAGGGGCGTCCAGGAGATGTTCGTCGCGTCGGACGAGGCGGCTGTCGTCGTCCCGGACCGCGTACCGCCGGCCGTCGCCGCGATCGTGCAGCCACTCTCCACCGTGATCTACGCCGTCGAACGCCTCGGTGACCTATCCGGCAAGTCGGTCCTGATCATCGGCTTCGGAGCCTTGGGACACCTGACGGCCTGGCTGCTGAGGCTGCGGGGCGCCGATGTGTCCACCGTCGATCCCGTCCCCGAGACCGAGGCCGGTGCCTGGGGCTCGGAGCGCCATTTCGACATCGCATCGGCCGGGCTGGCCGCCGCCGATCTAGGCGAGGCCCCGGACATCGTGGTCGAGATCGTGGGCCACGGTCAGGACACCGTCACCGACGCGATCCGGCTCGTCCGGCCCAGGGGCACCGTTCTGGTCATGGGCGTGCCGGGGCCGGGGACGGTGCTGCCGCTGGAGGAGGCGTTCCGCCGGAACGTCGCGCTCGTGGGCTCGGTCGGACCGCCGTGGCGGGAGTACCTCACCAAGGCGAAGGCCCTCGTCGAGCTCCACACGGATTTCCTGGCCGGGCTGATCACGCACACCGTCCCGTTCGACGCTGCCCCCGACGCGTACGAGCTCTACGCCCGACGTGTTCCCGGAAGACTCAAGGTCGCTGTGGTCGTCTGACCGGCGGCAGGCCTCGGCACGGCCCGCCCCGATCCGGCCCGCGACGGCACCTTCGTACCCTGGAGAGATCTCATGGCTCCCGTCGTCACACTTCTGCACCCCGGCAGCATGGGAGCCGCCGTCGGCGCTCAACTCCGTGCGCGGGGCGTCACCGTCCTCTGGTGTCCCGAGGGACGGAGCGGCGCCACGCGCCGCCGGGCGGACGAGGCAGGCCTGGAAGGAGCACCGCTCGGGGAGGCGGTGCGCCGGTCCGACATCGTCCTGTCCCTCTGCGCACCGGGCGGTGCGGAGGAGGTCGCGGAACGCGTCATGGCCCATGGCCTCGCGGAGGGGGCTGTGTTCGTCGAGGCGAACCCCCTCGCACCCGAACGGGTGGCGGCCATCGCGGCCAGGATGAGGCCCGCGACGGTGGTGGACGGCGCCGTCGTGGGCTCCCCGCCCGTGGGCGGCAAGTCACCGCTGCTGTACCTGTCGGGTCCGAGTACGGCGGCCGGGCACGTCGCCGGACTCTTCGAGGGGACCGATGTCGAGGCCCGAGTGGTGGGTGAGGAGATCGGCCAGGCCTCCGTACTCAAGTTGATCTACTCGGCCTACCAGAAGACCTCCCGGGTGGTCGCCGCACTGGCGTACGGCGCCGCCGACGCCTACGGAGTCACGGACGAACTCCTCGACGTGGCCGGCCGGCGCACGCGCAGCTACCTCGTGGAGACCGACTACATTCCGAAGACCGCGGCCCGCGCGTGGCGATGGGCCCCCGACCTGGCGGATGCCGCCGACCTCCTGACCTCCGTGGGCCTGCCCGCCGACACCGTGCGCGCGGCGGCGGAGACCCTCGAGCGGTGGTCGCCGGAGGGCGAACGGCCGCTCGACGTCACCGAGGCACTGAGGGCTCTGAGGGACGCCGGGACCTGAGGGCGCCGATGGCGATGGCGATCGGGAGGGCGACTACCGGACCAGCTTCCGGATCACGATGCCGACCGTCAGCGTCGTGAAGACGATCCCGCCGATCGTGAAGCACACGGCCACCGCCGTCCAGTCGTACGTCTTCGCCTCCGACGGGGCTCCCACGCCGACGTTGAGCCACAGGGCACAGGCGAACACCAGCGACTTGCCCGCAGCGGACAGATCCGTCAGCCGCTGCGAGCCCAGGCCGGGCGGCGCCCCCGAAAGACGCAGGGCGACTGCGGTCGCCAGGATGCCGCACACCAGGGCGCGGGCCGGGTTCCGGGCCCGGACGCCCCAGCCGAAGACGCCCCCCAGCAGGCCGTGGCCGACCAGCCGTCGCAGCCATGGGGTCTGGGAGGCCTCACGCTGCCGGATCCGGTAGTACAGCTCGTCCGCCTCGGCCGTACGGCGCTGCCGGGCCAGCGTGGTACGAACCGCCTCCAGGGAGTTGGCCGTCACCCGGGTGAACACCCTTTCCAGGAAGCCGTTCACCTGGGAGGAGCGGCGGAACACCGCATTCCCCAGATCCACTTCCTGAACCGTCGAGTCGCCAGCGAGACGGAACCGCGCTGGTCCCGAAGGCATCGACAGCGCTTCGGTCACCACCGAATTGTCCAGGCCGACGACCAGCGGTGCGTCGTCCTCCGCCGTCACCCGGACGCGGCGCACCGTGGACGAGCGCAGGGTCAGTTCCAACGGTTCGGGAGGGGCCATGGAGCCGGCAGGAGGCGGGGGGCCGGGAGCCGTCCTTGCCGCGGCTCCCGCGGGTCGCTGCCGCGGCACCGCCGCCACGATCCGGCGCACCCCCTTGACCTCGACGACGCCCTGGACGTCGCTCTCTTCCAGACAGCCCGCCTCGCCCGGTACGACCATGCCGTTGATCCGGAGGAAGTCCCTGCAGTGCACCCCGACGCCCGTCAGCGGGGAGTCCAGGCGCACCCGCCGCAGCTCCACCGAGGTGGCGTCGATGTCCCGGAGGGTGAGCGAGGCGAGCCAGAGGTCGTCGAAGACGAGGGACTCGGTGACCCGGACGTGCTCCAGATGCACATCGGGACGCCCGCGCCGACCGGACGTGGCCTGGCTGCGCACGGCCAGCGCCGCCGTCCGCAGCCCCTTGAGCCGCACGCCCCCGCGGACGGCGGCGATCTGCATCGATTCGCCGACGCGGACGTTGGTGACCTTGAGGGGGCCGCAGGAGTGCACGTCGATCACGGACGCTGTCGATTCGGTGATCGAGATCTCGCAGTTCACCGGCGCGTTGCGGACCGTCAGCCGGCCGATCCTCGAGTTGGTGACGAGGATGGCATCCGCCGAGCAGTGGTCGAGGACCAGTTCCTCGATCACGCAGGAACGGACGGCGACGATCCCCGCCGCGTCGACGTGCACGAGTTCGAGCCGGTCGGCCGAGACCCGGTCGAGGTGCAGCGGTCCTTCGACGTCCCGCTGTCGTACGAGCAGGTCCCGGCCGTCCCCCGCGGTGGCACCCATACCCACCGCGTCCGCCAGCGCTCTGAGGTTGTTGATCACGCGATTCCCCCCCGGGACCCGTTCGCACACCATCCGCTCCGTCAATGCAGTCCGCAGCGAGGGTCAGTGGCCGTGCGACGCCTGCTCGCGGAGGAACGCGACGAGTTCCCGCCCGGACCTCGGCCGCTCTGCCCCAGCAGCGACGGCCTCCGTCACGGCCGCGGCCGTCTCTTCGGGGGACCGCAGGTCGGTGCGGAGCAGGAGGTGGAAAAGTGCCTCGTCCGGGTCGGCGGCCGCCAGGTCCTCAAGCGTCGCGTCCCAGACACCCAGGCGCTCTTCCGTGTCGCGGTCGCCGCGTCCCGCGGACCTGAGGGCGCATTCCTCGCGGGGGAGCCAGAGCAGTACCCGGAGCCATGGATCGCCCACCGAACGCAGGAAGGAGCGCAGATGCGCGAGGCTGCCCACGTGCACCACCGGGAACCCGCCCGCCGCCCTCATCTCGTCCAGATCCGCGCGGTCCACGGCGTACGTGTTGCCGTAGCGCTCCGTCTCCAGGACGATCCGTCCGGCCGCCCGCAGCGAGCCGAGTTCTTCCTCCGTGGCCATGCGGTACCCGGCGGTCCGGCCGGAGCCCACCTTCACCTTCACCAGTTGCGCGAACCGGTTGTCGAGCGCGTTCAGCGCGGCGCTGACGGTGTCCTTTCCGGCCGCGGGGGGACCGAAGAGCACCACTCCACGGGCCCCGGTCACGCCGTCACCGTTCCGAAGCGGGACACCAGATCGTGCGCGGCGCTCTCCACCTGCTCCGCCAGCGGGGTGGCGGCGGTCATGCGGTTGTCGATGAGGAGGTGATCCCGCACCGGACGCTGGTCCAGGGAGATCGTGGTCAGGTACTCGCGCCAGTTGGCCAGCTTCCAGGTGTCCCGGCGTGCGTTGCGCGCGGTGAGCCGTTCCTGCATCGACGATTCGTCACTGTCGACCCACAGGACCTCGGCGCCGGCGCCGGTCCGGTCGCAGCGACGGAGCAGCCGGGCGAGCCACTGCGCGTCCGCGACCTCCTTGAGGAACGGGGCGACCGCGATGACGGGCACCCCGTGCTCCACGTTCTCCCAGCAGGTCTTCATCAGGCAGTCGTACTCGAGCGGTCGCACCCGCTCCCCGTAAAGCGGGCTCTGCCGGTCGTCAGGGTCCCCACCGAGTGCGGTGAGAAGGGATTCCGTGAGCGGGCGCGTCAGGGTGTCCTTGTCGAGGAGTGACCAGCCGGTGGCCAGTGAGAGCAGCTTGCCCGCCTCCGACTTGCCCGATCCGGCGAATCCTGCGACCAGGACGAGCGGAACGCGCTCGGTCGTCGAGGTCGCCACATGCGTCGACAAATGATCCCCCTGGCAATGTCGGCGAGCTGCACGCACCTGTGGTGCGGCGCTCAGAATAGCCCCAACCCTCCGTCATGACACGTTTGTTGAGCGGCGTATGCGGCGCCCGGAAGCCTCAGACCAGGGGCTTCACCGACATCAGCAGGTGGTGGTGGGTCGGGTTCGGGCCGTCGGTGAGGAGGGCCCGTTGGCCCGGGCCCAGGAGGTGGAAGTGGACCTTCGGGGTGTCCAGGGCGGTCAGGGCGTCCAGGAGGTAGCCGGGGTTGAAGGCGACCGTGAGGGTGTCCGGGCCCGTGAGGGTGGCCGGGAGGCGCTGGGAGGCCACGTCGTCCTCGTAGCCCGCCTGGAGGTGGATCGACGTGGGGGTGAAGGTCAGCTGGACCGGGCTGTCGCCCTCGGCGACGACCGCGACCCGCTTCACGGCCTCGGTCAGCGGCGTCCGGTCGGTGGCGGCCAGGGCGTGGTCGCCGAGTGCGAAGAGCTTGTCGTGGCGGGGGAGACGGCCGTCCAGGAGGCGGGTGGTGGTGCGCAGGCCGTCGCTCTCGAAGCCGATCGAGCCGCTGTCCAGGGCGAGCCGGGCCGGGCCCGCGCCCGCCAGGGAGCGGGCGATCTCGGTGAGCCGCTTGGCCGGGACGACCACGTCGGCCGGTTCGCCGCCGTCCGCCTCAGGCTTCCACTCCAGGGTCCGGACCGCGTAGCGGTAGCGGTCGGTGGCCGCGAGCGTCATGGTCGTGCCGTCCAGCGCGAGCCGTATCCCGGTGAGGACCGGCAGCGAGTCGTCCCGGCCCGCCGCCACGGCCACCTGGCCGACCGCCGCGGCGAACGCGCCCCCGTCCACCAGGCCGCGGACCTCGGGCAGCGCGGGCGGGGCCGGATAGTCGTCCAGGGGCAGCAGGGAGAGGCCGAAGCGGGCGTCGCCCGAGGTGACCGAGAGGCGGGCGCCCTCCACGGAGAGCTCCGTGACGCCCCGGGGGAGCACCTTGCAGATGTCGAGCAGCCGGCGGCCCAGGACCAGGGCCCGGCCCTCGACGTCCGTGTCGGCCTCGACCTCGACCCGCGCCGAGGCCTCGTGGTCGAGTCCTGAGACCCGCAGACGGCCGTCCGCCGCCTCCAGGAGCAGACCGCCGAGGACGGGCATGGGGGAGCGGGCCGGCAGGACGCGCGCGGCCCAGGTCACGGCATCGGTCAACACGCCGCTGTCGATACGGAATTCCATGCCGCCGACGCTAGACGCCCCCACTGACAACGGCTTCGACCTGCGTGTTCGGCCGTCGTCGGTGGGGGCGGGAAGGGAATCGCTCCTCTGCTCGTTGCAGTCGGCGAACAAGTCGATGACCTTCAGGGGGAGTGGCGCGATGATCGACGGTCAGGTCCAGGTACAGGCCCAGGTCCACGGCACGGTGGAGCCCGGATTCGAGTCCGTGCGGGAGGAGTTCGCCACCGTCGTGGCGAACGAGGCGCGCGACGGCGGAGCCCAGCTCGCCGTCCATCACCACGGCCGGCTCGTCGTGGACCTCTGGGGCGGCGACGGGGTCGACGGGGACTCGCTCCTCGGCCTCTACTCCTCGTCCAAGGGCGCGATGGCCCTGGTCACCGCCCTGCTCGTCCAGGACGGCGTGCTCGATCTCGACCGGGAAGTCGCCTCCTGGTGGCCCGAGTTCGCCGCCGAGGGCAAGGAGAAGCTGACCCTGCGGGAGCTGCTCGCCCACCGGTCCGGCGTGATCGGCGCCGACGGCGGCCTCAGCCTGGAGGAACTCGCCGACGACCGGGCCGTCGCCGCACGCCTCGCGGGCCAGCGCCCCTTCTGGGAGCCCGGCACCGCCCACGGGTACCACGCCCTCGTGATCGGCGCCCTCGTCGGAGAGGTCGTCGTGCGGGCCACCGGCCGGACGGTCCAGGAGCTGTTCGAGGAGCGGATCCGCGCCCCGTACGGGCTCGACTACTACCTGGGCCTGCCCGAGGAGCTGGAACCCCGCTTCCGTACGGCCCTGCCGATGCGGCCGACACCCGCCGAGCAGGCCCTCCTCGCGGAGAACCCGATCGCCCCGGACAGCCTCATGGCCGTCGCGTTCAACTTCCACGCGGACCCGCCGTTCGACATCGTCGGATACGCCAACTCCCGGACCGTACGGGCTCAGGCGCCGATGTCCGGCGGCGGCGTCGGCTCCGCGCGCGGCCTGTCCCGGATGTACGCGGCGGTCGCAGGCGAGCTCGACGGCCGTGCCCCGCTCCTGAAGCCGGACACCCTGGCCGAGGTCTCCCGGGTCCACTCCTCGGGCCAGGACCTGGTGACCGGCTCGACGAACGCCTTCGGCCTCGGCTTCGTCCCGCTGGCCACCCGCCACCCGGTGCTCAGCCCGGTCGCCGTCGGCCACAGCGGCGCCCCCGGCTCCCAGGCCTTCGCCGACCCGGCCACCGGCCTCGCCTACAGCTACGCCCGCCGCCGCTTCGGCTTCGCCGCAGGCCCCGGCGCCGTCGAGAACGACCGCCTGATCCCGGCGGTGGTCGCGGCGGCCACGCGCCGGAACGGGATCGCCGGCACGGCCGAAGGAGCCGTTTGACGAGAAGGGCCGGCGCATCGAGAGGATGACGGTGCGCTCTCGCCGCCGCGTTCCGGGAGGTCGAGAAGGCCGGCGGCCGGGGCGGGACGCGGGTACCCCACAGGATGCTGGAACCCTACGGGCGCCCAACCCCACGGCCGCCTCACCCCGCAGGGCGCCGAACCCCGCCCGACACCGAGCGGTGCGCAACGCCGAGCGCCCGCCTTCCGCTGCTGCGGAGGGCGGGCGCGCTCGTGTGACGTCGGGTCGGGCCGGGTAGGGATCAGCGGGATCGGCTCAGGCCCAGTCCGGCTCGGACCTCAGGCCTCGGGCCTCATGCCGCGGGTCTCGGACCTCGGGCCTCATGCCGCAAGATCAGGCGGCGTTCTTGATCGCGGAGATGTCGAAGTTCAGCTTGACCTTGTCGCTGACCATCACGCCACCGGTCTCCAGGGCCGCGTTCCAGGTCAGGCCCCAGTCGGAGCGCAGGATCTCGGCGGATCCCTCGAAGCCGACGCGCTCGTTGCCGTACACGTCCGTCGCGGAGCCGTTGAACTCCAGGTCGATCGCGAGCGGCTTCGTGACGTCCTTGATGGTCAGGTCGCCGGTGATCCGGTACTTGTCGCCGCCCAGCTGCTGGGCGTGCAGGGAGCGGAACGTCATGAGCGGGAACTGCTCGGCGTCGAAGAAGTCGCCGCTGCGCAGGTGGCCGTCGCGGTCGGCGATGCCCGTGTCGATCGAGGCGATCTTGACGTCGATCGAGGCGGTGGAGGCGTCCGGGTTCGCGCCGTCCAGCTTCAGGACGCCCTCGTGCTCGGCGAAGGTGCCGCGGACGTTGGTGACCATGGCGTGACGGACGGTGAAACCGATGCTGCTGTGCGCCGGGTCGATGGCGTAGTCGCCGGTCAGAGCGGTCAGGGCCGGGTCCACGGGGAGGGTGGCGACGGCGACGGCGGACTCGGTGCTCTTGCGGTTGAAGATACCCATGACTGACAGCTCCTTGATCGGGATGTGCGATGACCGGTTCTTGTTGAACCTTCAACGAGAATGACTGTAGACGCATTCCGTTCAACTTTCAACATCTCTGGAAGATGTTCACCCGAACGGCGCCACAAGGGCACGGACGCCCTCTGGCGGACGCGCGTAGAACTGCGGCACCATCTCCCTGCGCGCAGCGCGCCAGAGCACCACCTGCACCACCGTCCCCACCGCCACGGTCACCAGCAGGAGGCAACCCCATGAAGCTCCGCTCCGTCCTCACCGCCCTCGCCCTCGTCCTCGGCGCGCTCTTCGCGCCGGGTGTCGGCGTCCTCACCGCCGCGGGCGAGGCCCACGCCGTCACGAAGATCAGCCACGCCACCGCGACCTCGATGTTCCGGTCCTCCGGGATCACCTGGTCCTCGTCCGGCGGCTGCTCCAACCGCAACGTCGCCACCTGCACGTCCTTCGACCAGCTCAACCTGGCCACCGCCCAGGGCGCCCAGACCCTGAGGAGCGCCAGCGGCTGCGCCCTCAACATCACCGGCGGCACCGAGACCGGCCACGCGAGCGGCACGTACTCCCACTGGAACGGCTACAAGCTCGACTTCGGCAAGGCCACCTGCGTCACCAACTACGTGAAGAACACGTTCACGTACATCGGCGTACGCGGTGACGGCGCCCCGCAGTGGAAGTCCGGCGCGGGCAACGTCTACGCCGACGAGGGCAACCACTGGGACGTGACCTTCTACAACTGCGGCGGCTGCTGACCGGCGGTTCCGGTCCGAAAGAGCCCTCTTCGGCGGTCACTTGGACTAACCGAAGGGGGTTCTTGGACTGGAGGGGCCCACGCGCCGCGATCTCGTTGACGGTGCCGCCGGGGCGGGGCCAACTAGAGCGCATGTCCCTCCCCCCTTCGCGAAGAATCCGTGCGGCCTGTGCGCTCGCCGTCGCTTCCTCCGCCGTGTTCGCCCTGGCCGGGCCCGCCCTGGCCGAGGGAGCCACGGCCGGGGGCGCGGCAGCCGTCCCGGCGTCCGCCGACGAGGCGGCAGCCGGCA
The DNA here is from genome assembly GCF_044752725.1 of Streptomyces sp. NPDC088707. NCBI lineage: Bacteria > Bacillati > Actinomycetota > Actinomycetes > Kitasatosporales > Streptomycetaceae > Streptomyces > Streptomyces sp. NPDC088707. Next base: position 25,529 of record NZ_JBIVLV010000014.1, read on the forward strand.
CCGCGGCCACCGACGGCCCCGTCATCGCCTCCCGCCGGCTCTCCGTGGCCGTCGCCGAGGACTTCCCCCGCGTCCTCTCGTACACCGACCGCGCGAGCGGCGCCCGGCTCCTCGGCAGTACGGCCGCGGTCACGCAGATCGTCCTCAACGGCACCGCCCGTACCGTCCGGGCCAAGGCCGCCCCCGTCCTGACCGGGTCCTCCGCCTCGTACACCCTCGCCTTCCCCGACCTGCCCGGCGTCGAGATCGACGCGCGGCTGAGCGTCGACGGGCGGGCCACCACGTTCCGGGTGACCGCCGTCCGCGACACCGAGGGCTTCCGGGTCGGCACCCTCGACATACCGGGCCACGACCTGGTCTCCGTCGGTTCCTCGGACGCCGGCGCCGCGACCGCCTTCACCCGGCTCGACCCGGACTCCACCCGTACCGCCGACGTCTTCGCCCAGGTCACCGACGCGACCGCCGCCGAGACCACCCCGGTGGGCGCGAGCTACGCGATCGTCAGCACCGGGCGGCTCGCCGCGGCCGTCGAGTCCAACTCCAGCTACGACAAGCCCACCGGGGCCTCCGCCCGCGACGGCGCCCGCTTCTGGCACCAGGCCCGCAAGCAGGCCACCGCCACCGGCACCGAGACCCGCGTCGGCGTGTGGTCCGGCCAGTGGACCTACCGCGGCGAGGGCGCCCCGCAGCCCGCGAGCGGCGACGGCCTGCCCTGGGCCAAGGTCGTCGTCACCCCCGACGCCAACGCCGACGGCACCACCGACTGGCAGGACGGCGCCGTCGCCTTCCGGACGATCGGGATCCGGGCGCCGGGCAGCGAGGACACCCCCGACCGGGTCGTCGCCCACATCCCGTTCAACTTCGCCTCGCAGGCCACCCACCCCTTCCTGCGCACCCTCGACGACGTCAAGCGGATCTCGCTCTCCACCGACGGGCTCGGCCAGTTCGCGCTGCTCAAGGGGTACGGCTCCGAGGGCCACGACTCCGCCCACCCGGACTACGGCGGCAACTACAACAAGCGGGCCGGCGGCCTCGCCGACCTCAACGTCCTCCTCAAGGAGGGCCGGAAGTGGGGCGCGGACTTCGGCGTCCACGTCAACGCCACCGAGTCGTACCCCGAGGCGAAGAACTTCAGCGAGACCCTCGTCGACAGGACGAAGCCCGGCTGGAACTGGCTCAACCAGAGCTACTACATCGACCAGCGGCGCGACATCAACAGCGGTGACCTCGCCCGCCGCTTCAAGCAGCTGCGCGACGAGACCGACCGCAACCTCTCCACCCTCTACATCGACGTCTACTACACCCACGGCTGGATCGCCGACGAGACGATGAGGGCCGTCCAGGCTCAGGGCTGGAACGTCGCCACCGAGTGGTCCGAGAAGTTCGAGCGGGCCTCCCTCTGGTCCCACTGGGCCAACGACCTCGACTACGGCGGCGCCACCAACAAGGGCCTCAACTCGCAGATCGTCCGCTTCATCCGCAACGGCGAGAAGGACGTCTGGAACAACCACCCGGTCCTCGGCCAGACCGCCCTCGTCGACTTCGAGGGCTGGACCGGCGAGACCGACTGGAACGACTTCACGGCCAACATCTGGCAGCGGAACCTCCCCGCCAAGTACCTCCAGCAGCAGCGGATCACCCGCTGGAACGGCAACGACGTCACCTTCACCGGCGGGGTCCGCGGCACCGTCGAGGACGGCCGCCGCACCTTCTACCAGGACGGCCGCAAGGTCCTCGACGGCGAGAACTACCTGCTGCCCTGGTCCGACGGGAAGGACGGCGGAACGAAGCTCTACCACTACAACAAGACCGGCGGCACGACCAGTTGGTCCGTCCCGGCCGGCACCCGCTCGTACACGGTGTACAAGCTCACCGACAACGGGCGCGTGAGGACCGCCACCGTGCGGCCCGTCGACGGGAGGATCACCCTCGACGCCGTCGCCGGACAGCCCTACGTCCTCCACCCCGACCGCGCCCCCGCGCAGCCCGACCCGAAGTGGGGCCAGGGCACCCCGGTGAAGGACCCCGGCTTCAACGACGCGAAGCTCGGCTCCTGGACCAGGACCGGCACCGTCGCCCGGGACACCGACGAGCAGGGCCGCAACAGCGCGAAGCTCTCCGGCACCGCCGCCGCCTCGGTCGGCCAGCGGATCACCGGCCTCACCCCGGGCCGGCGGTACACCGCCTCCGCCCTGATCGAGGTCCAGTCCGGCGCCACCCGGCCCACCACCCTCTCCGCGGGTGGACAGTCCGTCACCGTCGAACGGTCCTCGCTCCAGGACCGGGTCGCCGCCTCCGACTGGAACGGCACCCGCTTCCAGCGCGCCAAGGTCACCTTCACCGCCCCGCGCCACGGCAGCACCGCCCTGAGCGTCCGGGCCGCGAGCGGCAGCGCCGCCACCGTCCGGATCGACGACGTCCGGATCGTCGCCAACGACCCCGCCACCAGGGCCGGGACCGTGGTGTACGAGGACTTCGAGGCCGTCGACCAGGGCTGGGGCCCCTTCCTCAAGGGCGACGCGGGCGGGACGACCGACCCGCGCACCCACATCGCCCAGCTGCACGCCCCCTACACCCAGGCCGGCTGGAACGGGAAGCTGATCGACGACGTCATCGGCGGCGCCGAGTCCCTCAAGTCCCACGACGAGAACAGCGGACTCGTCTACCGGACCGCGCCCTGGACCGTCCCCATGAAGGACGGCCGCACCTACCGCGTCGAGTACGACTACCGGTCGAGCCACGCGGGCGCGTACGAGTGGATCACCGGCTACGACCGGACGAACGGGACCTCCGTGGAGACCCGCCGCACCCCGATCGGACAGCAGAGGGACAGCGGGCACTTCTCCGAGACGGTCACCGCCGGCTGCGGCGACACCTGGACCGGACTGCGCAAGCGCGGGGACGCCCCCGACGGCGCCGACTTCGTCCTCGACGCCTTCACCGTCACCGACCTCGGCCCGGCCGCCGAGCGCGCCGCCTGCGGCACGCTCGCCGTCACCGCGCCCGAGACCCTGGAACCCGGCCGCCCGAACCAGGTCACGGCCACCTTCGGCAACGACGAGGCCACCGAGGTCTCCGGCGCCCGGGCCGAGCTCACCCTGCCGGCGGGCTGGACGGCCGAACCGGCCGCGCCCGTCACCCTGGGCACGGTCGCGCCGGGCGGGAAGGCCACCGCCACCTGGCAGGTGACGCCCCCGGTGGACGCGGCCTACCGGCCGTACACCCTGGACGCCTCCGTCACGTACGCCCTCGGGGGAGGGGAGCGGAAGCTCACCGCCGCCACCACCGTCCGTACGCTGCCCCCGCCGCCCACCGCCGACAGCTGGGCCAGCGACCTCGACTGGACCTCGGCCACCAACGGCTGGGGCCCCGTCGAGCGCGACCTCTCCAACGGTGAGACCGGCACCGGCGACGGCTCCCCGTTGCGGATCGGGGGAGTGACGTACGCCAAGGGCCTGGGCAGCCACGCGCCCGCGAAGGTCCGCTACTACCTGGGCGGCCGCTGCACCTCCCTCACGGCCGAGGTCGGGGTGGACGACGTCCAGACCAGCCGGGGCTCCGTCCAGTTCAGCGTCCTCGCCGACGGCGCCGAGCGGGTGAAGTCCCCGGTCCTCAGGGCCGCCGACACCGCCTGGCCGCTCACCGCCGACGTGACCGGCGTCACCTGGGTCGATCTGGTGGTCTCCGACAGCGGCGACGGCAACGGGAACGACCACGCCGACTGGGGCGGCGCCCGCTTCCACTGCGGAGGCTGACCGCGGGGCGAGCCACAGGGGGCCCGCGACCCTTCCCGGGTCGCGGGCCCTTCGGCGCCATGGACTACCTTGTGGGCGACGCGGAGCCGGCACCGGTCCGACGAAGGCCCGACGGTTCCGGGCCCACCGAGGTCTATGTCGAACCCCTACAAACACGAGGGGTACCTGACTGTTGACTCGTGCTGAACAGTTCGTCGTTCTGTCCAGCCCCACCAGGAATCGACACGGGAGACTGTACGGAGTCGACGGCGGGGTTTTCTTGTCCGACTTCGTAGGGTCGGTACATGACCGTTGTGGACCAGATCCCGAGCGAGCCCGCTGACGCCCGTGGCCGAGTGGCCGAGCTGCACGTCCTGCGCGAGCAGGCCCTCCGCGGCCCGAGCGACCGCGCGACCGAGGCCCAGCACGCGAAGGGCAAGCTGACGGCGCGCGAACGCATCGAGCTGCTGCTCGATCCTGGTTCCTTCAGCGAGGTCGAGCAGCTCCGCCGGCACCGCGCCCAGGGCTTCGGCCTGGAGGCCAAGAAGCCGTACACCGACGGTGTGATCACCGGATGGGGCTCGGTCGAGGGCCGCACGGTCTTCGTCTACGCGCACGACTTCCGGATCTTCGGCGGCGCGCTGGGCGAGGCCCACGCGACGAAGATCCACAAGATCATGGACATGGCCATCGCGGCCGGCGCGCCGCTGGTCTCCCTGAACGACGGCGCGGGCGCCCGTATCCAGGAGGGCGTCTCGGCGCTCGCCGGCTACGGCGGCATCTTCCAGCGCAACACCCGCGCGAGCGGTGTCATCCCGCAGATCTCGGTGATGCTCGGCCCGTGCGCCGGCGGCGCGGCCTACAGCCCGGCGCTGACGGACTTCGTCTTCATGGTCCGCGAGACCTCGCAGATGTTCATCACCGGACCGGACGTCGTGAAGGCGGTCACCGGCGAGGAGATCACCCAGAACGGCCTCGGCGGCGCCGACGTCCACGCGGGTGTCTCCGGTGTCTCCCACTTCGCGTACGACGACGAGGAGACCTGCATCGCGGAGGTCCGCTACCTCCTGTCGATGCTCCCGCAGAACAACCGCGAGAACCCGCCGACCGTCGCCTCCGAGGACCCGGCGGACCGCCGCTCCGAGGTGCTGCTCGACCTGGTCCCGGCCGACGGCAACCGTCCGTACGACATGCACAAGGTCATCGAGGAGCTCGTCGACGACGGCGACTACCTGGAGATCCACGAGCGCTGGGCCCGCAACATCATCTGCGCGCTGGCCCGCCTCGACGGCCAGGTCGTCGGACTCGTCGCCAACCAGCCGCAGACGCTGGCCGGTGTCCTCGACATCGAGGCCTCCGAGAAGGCCGCCCGCTTCGTGCAGATGTGCGACGCCTTCAACATCCCGATCATCACCCTTCTGGACGTACCCGGCTTCCTGCCGGGCGTCGATCAGGAGCACGGTGGAATCATCCGCCACGGCGCGAAGCTGCTGTACGCGTACTGCAACGCGACCGTGCCCCGGATCAGCCTGATCCTGCGCAAGGCCTACGGCGGCGCGTACATCGTCATGGACTCCCAGTCCATCGGCGCCGACCTGACGTACGCCTGGCCCACCAACGAAATCGCGGTCATGGGCGCCGAGGGCGCCGCCAACGTGATCTTCCGCAAGCAGATCGCGGAGGCCGAGGACCCCGAGGCCATGCGAGCCCGCATGGTCAAGGAGTACAAGGCCGAGCTGATGCACCCGTACTACGCGGCGGAGCGCGGCCTGGTCGACGACGTCATCGACCCCGCCGACACCCGCCAGGTGCTCATCAGGTCCCTCGCGATGCTCCGCACCAAGCACGCCGACCTGCCGTCCCGCAAGCACGGCAACCCGCCTCAGTAAGAGGAGTCATCCACGTGACAACCCCCGCCAACCTTCTCCGTGTCGAGAAGGGCCACGCCGATCCCGAGGAGCTGGCGGCCATCACGGCCGTCCTGCTCGCCCGTGCCGCCGCCCGGTCCGACGAGGACACCGCCGCGGGCCACCGCGGCCGCACCACGGCCGGCTGGCGCCGCCTGGAGCGCGAGCACGGCTTCCGCGCACCGCACAGCTGGCGCTGAGCGACCGAAAGAGGGCCTGAACCCGGCCATACCGGGTTCAGGCCCTCTTTCGCGCTCACAGGCCCCTCACGCGCCGTTCACGGCCCCTCACACGCCGTCCCGGCCCCCTCACCCGGCGTTCCCGCGCCCTGACGCGCCGTACGGGCCCCGACGCGCCGTACCGGCCTCGCCGCGGCACGACAGGGGCCTTGGCCGGTACGCCGGAGAGGGGAAGTCCCCGGACATGCCGAAGGCCGCGTCCCCGAGGGGAACGCGGCCTTTCGGTACGGGTCGCCGGGGGACAGCTACCGCAGGCGGGCCATGAGGGCGTGCTCGACCAGGGTGATGAGCGCGCTCTTGGCGTCGGCGCGGTGCCGGGCGTCCGTGGTGATGATGGGGGTGTCCGGGCCGATCTGGAGGGCCTCGCGGACCTCCTCCGGCTGGTACGGCTGGGCGCCGTCGAAGCCGTTGAGGGCGATGACGAACGGCAGGCCGCTGTTCTCGAAGTAGTCGACGGCCGGGAAGCAGTCGGCGAGGCGGCGGGTGTCGACGAGGACGACGGCGCCGATGGCGCCGCGGACCAGGTCGTCCCACATGAACCAGAAGCGGTCCTGACCGGGCGTACCGAAGAGGTACAGGATCAGGTCCTGGTCCAGGGTGATGCGGCCGAAGTCCATGGCGACGGTCGTCGTCTTCTTGTCGCCGGTGTGCGTGAGGTCGTCGATGCCCGCGGACGCAGACGTCATGACGGCTTCGGTACGCAGCGGGTTGATCTCAGAGACGGCGCCGACGAACGTGGTCTTGCCCACGCCGAAGCCACCCGCCACCACGATCTTCGCGCTGGTGGTTGAACGGGCCGCGCCGCCGCTAGAGCTTGCGAAGTCCACTGAGCACCCTTTCGAGCAGTGTCACGTCTGGCTGACCGCCGGCGGCCTCGTCGCCGCCCGGCTGGTGGATGGCGACGAGCCCGGCCTCTGCCAGGTCGGCCACGAGGATTCGGGCGACGCCGAGGGGGATGGAGAGAAGGGCCGAGATCTCGGCGACCGACTTGATCTCGAAGCACAGCCGGCAGATCCGCTGGTGCTCGGGCAACTGCCCCTGCAGCCGGGACGGATCGGCCGTCGTGCTGACCAGCGCCTCGATGGCGAGCTGGTAGCGCGGCCGGGTCCGGCCGCCGGTCATCGCGTACGGACGCACCAGCGGGTTGTGCGAGCCGCCCGAGCTGCTGGAGCCTGCGGCGGAGTGGGCGCGTGAGGAGCCCTGCGCACCCGCGGGCTGGGCGTGAGGCTGCCGATAGGGCTGCGATACGCCCTGTCTGCTCGGGGTGGAGGGAAAGTTGAACCGGTTCTGCGCGGTGTCGCCGAGCGGCGCCTGGTGCGCGTCATAACCGTTGTAGGGGCTTGAGCCCGGTGGTGTTCCCACGTCTCCTCCTCCGACTGCCTCGCGGTCCATGTCCCTTGGAACCGCGCCACCGCACCTTACGGGGCGGTGGCGCGAAACGCACTGTCTGTCTGTTAGTTGAGAAGACTTCCCTGAAGCTCCGCCCGGAGGTCGGGAGTCAGGACGGTGCCCGCCCGGTCCACGAGCAGTGCCATCTCGTAGCCCACGAGACCGATGTCGGCCTCGGGGTGGGCGAGCACGGCCAGCGAGGAGCCGTCCGAGATCGACATGATGAAGAGGAAGCCGCGCTCCATCTCCACCACGGTCTGATTGACCGCACCACCCTCGAAGATCCGGGACGCGCCCGCGGTCAGCGAGGTCAGTCCGGAGGCGACGGCCGCCAGCTGGTCGGCGCGGTCGCGGGGGAAGCCCTCGGACATCGCCAGCAGGAGTCCGTCGGCGGAGACCACCACCGTGTGCGACACCCCGGGGGTGTTGTCCACGAAGTTGGTGATCAACCAGTTCAGATTCTGCGCCGCCTGGCTCATGCTCACACTAACGCTCCTGGTTGTAGGTACTGCCCGGGCCGAGGCCCGATCCGTTCGTGTCCGTTCCCGCGCTGCGTCCCTGCTGGACACCGCGGCGCAGGTTGCTCAACCTGCCCCGCACGTCCTCGGGTGCGCGGGAGACCTGGGGGCCGCCCTGCGGGGTCTGCTCAGCCGTGCCCTCGACCAGGTTGGCCTTCGGGACCCGGCGGGGAAGGCCGGACGAGGTGACCCCGCCCGCCTTCGGGTCCTTGAGCTTCCCGGCCCGCTGCCAGCGCTCGTCGTTGGTCGAGCGCCATTCGTCCGTGGGGTCGGCGTCGTTCTGCTGCGGCTCCTGCGCCGGCTGCGCGGGCTTCGCCTGCTGCGGTGCCTGCTGCTGCGGCGCCTGCTGGGTCGGCGAGGCGACGCTGCCGCGGCGCGGCAGTCCGGCGTCGGTCAGCGCGTGACCGGCGTCCGGGGCGGCACTCGGGGTCGGACCCGGACGGTCGAAGCCTACGCGGTCGGGGGCCTGTTCGGGAGCGCTCGGAGCAGATTCCGATTCCGCTCCGAACGGCTGCTGGTAGCCGCCCTGGTAGGCGCCCTGATCCTGCCAGTCGCCCTGGTGGGACTGGGTATCGAACGCATTGCCGTACTGCTGGTGTTCGGTTCCCGGGGTCTCGTACGAAGCTTCCGCATAGCCCTGCTGCGGGTAGGCCTCGTAGCCCTGCTGCGGGTACGCGTAGCCGTCCTGCTGCTGCGGGAACCCGGCCGCGTACTCCTGGCCGTACCCCTGCGACTGCTGAGACTGCTGCTGCCCGTACTCCTGCGCCGGGGCGTACTGCTCGGCCGGGTACTCCTGACCCTGCTGCTGCCCGTACTCCTGACCCTGGCCGTACTCCTGGCCCTGCTGCCCGTACTCGTCCGGCTGCTCCGCCTCGTCGCGGAAGAGCGGCCGGTCGCCACCCTGCGTCTGGGCCTCCAGGGCGGCACGGCGCCCTTCGCGCTTCAGCGAGCGGTCGACCGGGTCGAGCGGACGCTCCTCCTCGGCCGGCTGCTCGTAGCGGGAGTCGTCGAAGCCGAGGTCGGCGGCGGTCAGCATCGGCTGCTGCTGCGGCGGGGCGCTCTCGAAGGCGCTCGGCTGCTGCTGCTGCGGAATGATCTGCGAGACCGTGAAGTCGTCCTGGAGCGGCTGCTCGCCACCGCCACCGTGGGTGATCGCGTCCGGCAGCATGACCAGCGACGTCGTACCGGCCTGCTCGCCCGAGGGGCGCAGCTGGACCCGGATGCCGTGGCGGTCGGCGAGCCGGCCGACCACGAAGAGGCCCATGCGCTGCGAGACGGCCGCGTCCACGGTCGGCGGGTTGGCCAGCTTGTGGTTGATGTCCGCGAAGTCCTCGGCGGTGAGGCCGATGCCCTTGTCGTGGATCTCGACCATCACACGGCCGTCGGGGAGACGGGTCGCGGTGACGCGGACCTTGGTCTGCGGGGAGGAGAACGTGGTGGCGTTCTCCAGGAGCTCGGCGAGCAGGTGCACGAGGTCGGTCACGGCCTGGCCGTGGATCTCGGCCTCCGGCACGCCCGCGAGCTCGATGCGCTCGTACTGCTCCACCTCGGAGGAGGCGGCGCGCATGACGTCGACCAGCGGGACCGGCTGGTCCCAGCGGCGGCCCGGCTCCTCGCCGGCGAGGACGAGGAGGTTCTCGCCGTTGCGGCGCATGCGGGTCGCCAGGTGGTCCAGGCGGAAGAGGTTCTCCAGCTGGTCCGGGTCGGCCTCGTTGTTCTCCAGGTCGGTGATGAGGGTCAGCTGGCCCTCGATCAGCGACTGGTTGCGGCGCGAGAGGTTGGTGAAGATCGCGTTGACGTTGCCCCGGAGCATGGCCTGCTCGGCGGCGAGCCGGACGGCCTCGCGGTGGACCTGGTCGAAGGCGCGGGCGACCTCGCCGATCTCGTCCTGCGTGTCGATCGGGATCGGCTGCACGCGGGTGTCGACGCGGCCGGGCTCGGTACGGGACAGCTGGTCGACCAGCATCGGAAGGCGCTGCTCGGCGATGCTGAAGGCGGCGGTACGCAGCTGCTGCATCGCGCGGCTCATCTGGCGGGCCATCATCCCGGCGAGGACGAAGGCGGCGAGCAGGGCGATGACGACGATGCCGCCGTTGACCCAGGCGTCCGTCTTGGCCTCGTCGGAGATCTTGATCGCCTCGGCCACGGCCTTGTCGACCAGGGCCTTCTCGACCTCGGAGTAGCCCTCGAACTTGGCGGTGGCGATCGCCACCCAGGTCTCGGCCGTGATGCCCTTGGCCTTGAGCGACGCGAGGCCCTCGGGGTCCTTGGCGGTGCCGATCGCGGTGGCCGCGCCCGAGTAGACGGAGCCGTCCTTGCCCTTGGGGAGGTCGAGGCCGGCGGCCTGCATCTGCTTGGCGCCCTCGGCGGCCTTGCCCGCCATGACCTTCTTCAGCATCTCGACGTCCTCGGGCATACCACCGGAGGAGAACTCGCCGAGGGCGATCTGCTCCAGGTAGTTGTACGAGTTGAACGCCACGGACTGCTGGGCGAAGACGGCTTCGGTGCGGCTGGGCCGGACCAGGAGCTGGGTGCCTATGGAGCGCTGGAGGGACTCGGCGCCCTTGGCCAGCTGGATGGCGTAGACGCTGCGGCCGTAGGCCGTGACGTTGCCGGTGCCGAGGCCGAGCTCGTTGGAGAACTCGGTGAGGTAGTGCTGGACGCCGGTGTACTGGAGCTGGGTGTTCACCGGGTCGAGGGAGCGGGTGTACGCGGCCTTGCGCAGCGCCTCCAGCTTCGGCTCCTCCTCGCGGAAGAGGTTCAGCCGGCGTTCCAGGCCCTGGCCCGAGGGCAGGTCCTGGGCGGCCTGGTCGAACTTCACCTTGGCGGCGTCGGTCGCGGCGTACGCCTTCGTGACCTCGTCGCTCTTGCGGTCCTCGGCGGTCTTGGCCGCCAGCAGGGGGGCCGCGGTGAGGTCGCGCTCGTTGAGGAGAGCGGTGCTGTACTCGGAGGCGGCGCGCACGATGAGCGCCGTCTTCTCGGCGTCCTGCGCCTCCTGCCAGGTGTCGATCGACCCCTTGACCTGGAAGCCGCCCATGACGAGGCCGACCAGCACGGGTATGCAGAGGATCGCGTTCAGCCTGGTGGGCACCCGCCAGTTGCGGGGCGAGAGCTTGCTGGAGCTGCCCGGTGCGGGGGCCACGGCGGGCTGCGTCACGGGCACGTCCGCGGGCGACATCGCCGTGCGCGACGGCGGGGTGAAGTTGCCCCGTGTCTCCTGCTCCGCGGAGCTTTCCTTGCTGCGCCTCACTCGACCAACAACCTCTCGGCGTCGGCACCTACGTTGTGCCGGTGTTTCGTTCAGGGCCGTACTACTCGGGAGTTCATGAATTGCAGCACGTGAAGGGGGTCGGTTCCAAACAGTGGGACGCGGCCGGTTTCACGGGCTTACGCCTCGTATAAAACGGGCATAAAGAGCGAGCCCCGTCAAAAGACGGGGCTCAGGTGAGCGCAGCGACACCGATCGGATGCGTCGGGTGTCCGAGGCGCCCCAATTCTCTGTCGAAATGTTATGAACGCGCGGGCGGCCGTGTCGAACGACACAGACCGCCCCTCGCGGTGGCATATGACAACCGCCCTGGTCGTCCGACTACTTGAGCCGGGCCATGAGGGCGTGCTCGACCAGGGTGATGAGCGCGCTCTTGGCGTCGGCGCGGTGCCGGGCGTCCGTGGTGATGATGGGGGTGCCGGGGCCGATCTGGAGGGCCTCGCGGACCTCCTCCGGCTGGTACGGCTGGGCGCCGTCGAAGCCGTTGAGGGCGATGACGAACGGCAGGCCGCTGTTCTCGAAGTAGTCGACCGCGGGGAAGCAGTCGGCGAGGCGGCGGGTGTCGACGAGGACGACGGCGCCGATGGCGCCGCGGACCAGGTCGTCCCACATGAACCAGAAGCGGTCCTGACCGGGCGTACCGAAGAGGTACAGGATCAGGTCCTGGTCCAGGGTGATGCGGCCGAAGTCCATGGCGACGGTCGTCGTCGTCTTGCCACCGGTGTGCGTGAGGTCGTCGATACCCGCCGAGGCGGACGTCATGACGGCTTCGGTACGCAGCGGGTTGATCTCAGAGACGGCGCCGACGAACGTGGTCTTGCCCACGCCGAAGCCACCCGCCACCACGATCTTCGCGCTGGTGGTCGAACGGGCCGCACCGCCGCTAGAGCTTGCGAAGTCCACTGAGCACCCTTTCGAGCAGAGTCACGTCCGGCGTGCCGCCGGTCTCTCCGTTGCCCGGCTGGTGGATCGCCACCATGCCGGCCTCCGCCAGGTCGGCGACGAGGATGCGGGCGACACCGAGGGGCATCGACAGCAGTGCCGACACCTCGGCCACCGACTTGACCTCACGGCACAGGTGGCAGATCCGCTGGTGTTCCGGGAGGAGCGTGGCGAGGTGCGCCGGGTCGGCCGTGGTGCTGACCAGTGCCTCGATGGCGAGCTGGTAGCGCGGCCGGGTCCGGCCGCCGGTCATCGCGTACGGACGCACCAGCGGCTGGTCGCCCTCATGTCCGTACTCGTCGACTGAGGCGCCGTACGGATCGTGAGAGGCGGGGGGCGGGGTCATGAATCCTCCGGGCGTGACAGCAAACCTTCTGCCGTCTGATGGGGCCGGTGGGGGGCCGGGTGGGGCGGCCGGACGGATAACGGTGCCAGGGCGGTACGGAGGGGCGTACCGCCCTGTCGATCGGTCGTGCGGTGGGGTTCTGACCGGGAGTCGAACCGGCTAGTGGAGCAGGCTTCCCTGGAGCTCCGCGCGGAGATCCGGGGTGAGGACACTGCCGGCCCGGTCCACCAGCAGCGTCATCTCGTAGCCGACGAGGCCGATGTCGCACTCGGGGTGCGCGAGCACGGCCAGCGAGGAACCGTCGGAGACCGACATGAGGAAGAGGAAGCCGCGCTCCATCTCCACCACGGTCTGCGCGACGGGGCCCCCCTCGAAGATCCGGGACGCACCCGCGGTCAGCGAGGTCAGTCCGGACGCGACCGCCGCCAGCTGGTCGGCACGGTCGCGGGGGAATCCTTCGGACATGGCCAGCAGGAGTCCGTCGGCGGAGACCACCACCGTGTGGGACACCCCAGGGGTGTTGTCCACGAAGTTGGTGATCAACCAGTTCAGATTCTGCGCCGCCTGGCTCATCGCGTTCAACTAACGCTCCTGCTGATGGTTCGGACCGAGGTGGTGATTACCCGTGGTCGAGTTACCTGCCTGCCGGCCCTGCTGGATACCGCGGCGCAGATTGGTCAGCCGGCCGCGGACGTCGTCGGGTGCACGCGAGACCTGGGGGCCGGCCGTGTGGGCCTGCTCCTGTGCGGTCCCGGGTACGAGGTTGGCCTTCGGCACACGCCGGGGAAGACCAGAGGTGGTGACACCGCCGGCGGCGGGCTTGCGCACCCGCTCGGCCTGGCGCACCAACTCGTCGTTGGGCGAGGTCCGCCAGGCGGCCCCGCCGTTCTGGCGGCCGTCGGCCGGGTCACCGGCCGGACGCTGCGCCGGAGCGGACGGCTGCGGCGCGGCCGGGGCCTGCGCCTGCTGCTGTGCCTGCTGCTGGGCCTGCTCCTGGTTGAACCAGTTGGTCTCCAGCGTGTCGTACAGCGGCGTACGGCCGTCGCCCGCGCCCGCCGGCGGCAGTGCCTCCGGACGGCGCGGCTGCTGGAGCTGCGGCTGCTGGCCCTGCGGCTGACGCTGCTGCGGCTGGACCGGCTCCGGGCGCTGGGCGCCGAAGTCGCCGCCGGTGCGCTGACGCGGGGCCGGCGGCTGCGGTGCCTGCTGCTGCGCCTGCGGTACGTAGGGCTGCCGGCCGAACTGCTGCTGCTGGCCGCCCTGGTAGCCCTGCTGCTGCGGGGCCTGCTGCGGGCTGGTGAAGTCGGGCCGCGCGAACTGGCCGGTGGAGCCGGGGCCCTGCGGGGCACCGAAGTCGGGGCGCGGGAACTGCGCCGTCGACGCCGGGTCCTGGACACCGCCCTGGTACACCTGCGGTGCCTGCTGCTGCGGGGCCTGCTGCGGGCGGCCCTGGGACTGGGGCGCACCGAAGTCGGGACGCGGGAACTGGCCCGTGGAACCGGGGCCCTGGGGCGCCGGGGCCGCGAACGAGCCGGTCGTCTCCGGGTCCTCGTGACCGCGCGGCGCGTCCAGCGGGGACATCTCCTGCTGCGGGCGGCGGACCGGCTGCTGTGCCTGGTCGTTGCCCCAGCTCGCCCCCTGCGGGCGCTGCGCCTGGGGGTTGCCGCCCGGCAGCTCGGCGCGCGGGAACTCGTACCCGCCGGTCTGCTGGGCACCGGGCGCCTGGCCCTGGCCCTGGCCGCCCTGCGGGGCGTGCTGCGGAGCACCGGGTCCGGCCTGCGGGGAGCCCTGGCTGCCCCACACGTCCGTACGGGACGGGATGGCGCTCGCGGCGCCGCCGATGAGACCGCCGCCACCCGGGCCCGGGCGCAGCGGATCGCCGCTCTGCGGAGCCTGGGGGGCCTGCGGCGCCTGACCGGTCCGGTCGAGCGAGGCGTTCTGCGGCTGCGGGGTCCGGGACTGCGGGGCGCCCTGCGGGCCACCGGCGAGCGGCGCACCGTCACGGGCGGGCAGCGCGGCCCGGGGACCGCTCGTACCGACCTGGCCGCGCGGAGCGCCGCCGCCGAGCAGGCCGCCCGAGGGCGCACCGCCCTGGCCCGGGCGTCCGCCGGGGCCACCGGCCGCGCCGGGACCGGCGGGGAGCCGGCCGCCCGGGGCGGAGGCGCCGGGCGGCATCGCGCCCTGGCCACCGGCACCCGGCTTGGGCATCGGCTTCTTGTTGCCCTGGGCGACGTCGACCGGCAGCATGACGAGCGCGGTGGTGCCGCCCGAGTCGGAGGGGCGCAGCTGGATGCGGATGCCGTGTCGCAGGGACAGGCGGCCGACCACGAAGAGACCCATGCGGCGGGAGACGGAGACGTCCACGGTGGGCGGCGACGCGAGCCGCTCGTTGATCGCGGCGAGGTCCTCGGGGGAGAGGCCGATGCCGGTGTCGTGGATCTCGACGAGCACCCGGCCGTCGGGCAGCGCGTGACCGGTGACCCGGACCTTCGTCTGCGGCGAGGAGAACGAGGTGGCGTTCTCGAGCAGCTCGGCGAGGAGGTGGACGAGGTCGTTGACGACCCGGCCGGCGACCTCGGTCGCGGGGACCGAGGCGAGTTCGATGCGCTCGTACTGCTCCACCTCGGAGGCGGCGGCACGGAGCACGTCGACCAGCGGGACCGGGCGGGTCCAGCGGCGGCCGGGCTCCTCACCGGCGAGGACGAGGAGGTTCTCACCGTTACGGCGCATACGCGTCGCGAGGTGGTCGAGCTTGAAGAGCGAGGACAGCTGGTCCGGGTCGGCCTCGCGCGACTCCAGTTCGGAGATGAGCGAGAGCTGACGCTGGATGAGGCCCTGGGAACGGCGCGAGAGGTTGGTGAACATCGCGTTGACGTTGCCCCGGAGGAGGGCCTGCTCGGCGGCGAGACGGACGGCCTCGCGGTGCACGTCGTCGAAGGCCGCGGCCACCTGGCCGATCTCGTCCCGGGAGTGCACACCGACGGACTCGACGGAGGTGTCGACGTCCTGCGGGTCGGACTCGGAGAGCTGCTTGACGAGCTCGGGCAGGCGTTCCTGGGCGACCTTGGTCGCGGTGTCCTGGAGCCGGCGCAGCGAGCGGATCATGGACCGGGCCACGACGAAGGCGCCGATGAGCGAGACGCCGAGGACGAGGAGGATCAGCGCACCGTTGACGATGGCGTCCCGCTGCGACTCCTGGCGGAGCTCACGGGCCAGGCTCTCCATGTCGCCGAGCAGACCGCGCTCGATGCGGTTCATGGTGGCGATCTTGGTGCCGTACTCGTCGGTGAAGTTGAGGTGGCCGCGCGGGTCGCCCTTCTTCATCGCGCCGTCCATGTTGAGGACGCGCTCGGCGTACTTCTCGGCGGCGGTGATCGAGGGGTTGCCGGTGTTCAGGGACGCGAGCCGCTCGGTGGCGTCGCCACCGGTCGACTCGTAGATCGCCTGGAAGGACTGGAGTTCGCGGCCCTCGGAGTTGAGCGCGGCCTCGCCGTAGAGACGGTCACCCTGCTGGATGTCGCCGTTGGTCCGGTCGCTCGGCGGCAGCGCCGCGGCGATGATCGCCTGCTGGATGGAGGCGTACTCCTTGGCGGACGAGAACGCGGCGAGCGCGCGGGTCCGCTTGATCATCTCGGGGTTGCTGGTCGCCTGCGCCATGTCCTGGGACAGGCTGAGCAGCGAGCGGATGAGACGGCTGTACGCCTCGACCGTCACCGAGTGGGAGACGTCCTTCTCGTACGCGTTGCTCCGGATCGTGTGCAGACCGCTGACCTGCGAGGCGATCTGGTTGACGTTCTGCCGGATGCTGCGCAGCGCCTCGTCGCCCTCGGTGGCCGGGATGGCCTCCGTGGCCTGCAGGAAGGCCTTGTACTCGAGGTCCGTCTTCCGGCGCGGGTTGGCGACCTGGTAGTCGCTGACCGGGCGGCTGTTGGAGAGCGGACCCGCGGAGAGGTCGCGCTCGGACTGGAGGGCCTGCGCGAGGTCGGTGGCCTCTCGGGTCAGCTTGGTGAGCAGCTGCATGTGGTCGAGCTGCTCCATGTCCTGGAGCGACTCGCTGATGCGGATGCCGCCCAGGGTGGTCGCGGCGACCACGGGGAGGGTCAGGAGCGCGACCAGGCGCGTGGAGATGCGCCAGTTGCGCAGGGCTATTCGAGGACCGACCTCGTTCTCGGCCCGGACCTTGGGGGGTGCGTCGGACGGCTCGGCGGACGCGGCCGCGGCGCTCGTGCGCCTGCCGCCGTCACCGCCCTCGCCGGACGGGCCCTGACCCTGGTTCGGGGTGTGCGAGGCCGAGGGACCGCGGTCGGTCCCGGCACGCGGTTCCTGCTCCGCCGGAGCATCCGCTCGGCCCTGACGGGCCTGGGGAGACCCCGAGCCATCCCTCTTGAAACGTCCCTGCACTAGCGTCGCAACCTCTGGACCAGGCGTCCTTCCGGATGAACGGAGAGGACGGTGTCGGCGTCAATCGGGGTGCGTGGAGGGCACCCCAGGTGGTCGTCGGTGACCGGCGCAGTTCCCCCTTCCCCGCCACTAGGCCGGCGCTGCGTTGCGCCCCCTGCGCGCCGGCTTGAAACCCGCGGCGGTGCGTGGAATTCCAGCACAGTGCCGGACCTCCAACAAGGGCCGCGTGTCGCGTCGGGAGGGTCATGACAACCCGTGCCCGTAACGTCACCCCATGTAGAAGATGATCACGGAGGATTCGGACTTTTCCGGTCCAATGGCTGCGCGTACCCGTGTGTCCCAGTCGACATGATCAGGAGCGGAATAGAGCATTCAGTGGCGTAATGTCCCTTTCCGTGGCGACAGGCGACGGTCCGTAATGCCCGGAATATGGCGCCCGTGGTGAGCAAACTCACACGATGATCGATGTCTTAGCCATGCATTCGAAGGGAATCGCATGTTTAGCCTGACGCTTTACACCCCCTCGCGCCCGAACGCGGCGCCCGTTCCGGAACAAGGTCAGATCACCGCGATGAAGACGACGACGCCCGGCACCACGGCCAACCCCCGCCGTTCCACCCTCGTCCACCTCTCGGACGCCGCAGAGCTCGGCCGGGTCGCCCTGCCCGAGTACGCGATCGCGCTGCCGGCGAAGACGGCCAACCCGCGCCGCACGGTCCTCATGCAGCCCCCGGCCCCGTACCAGCCCCAGCCGTACGCCTCCGCGTCCCGCTGACACCCCCCCCGGAACCGCCCGCGTCATCCTTGTCACCACCCCGGTGACATCGCCGGTCGGCCGCCCCGCGCCGCGTTAGCCTGGAGCGTCAGACTCCAGCCAGCACCAAGTGAGGGGCGACAGCACTCGTGCGCATCGCCAGATTCTCCATCGACGGCAATGTGGCCTTCGGCGCCGTCGAGGGCGAGGGACCTGCCGAGTCCGGCGGCCTCGTCCTCGACATCATCAAGGGCATCCCGTACACCGACTTCGAGCTCAGCGGCACCAAGGTCCCGCTGAGCAAGGTACGGCTCCTGCCGCCCGTGCTCCCCAACAAGGTCGTGGCCATCGGCCGCAACTACGCGGAGCACGCCGCCGAACTCGGCAACGAGGTCCCCGACGTCCCCGTCGCCTTCTTCAAGCCCACCACCTCGGTGATCGGCCCCGGCGACGCCATCGAGTACCCCTCCTTCTCCAACGAGCTGCACCACGAGGCCGAACTGGCCGTGGTCATCGGCCGTATGTGCCGCGAGGTGCCCCGCGAGCGCGTGAAGGACGTCATCTTCGGCTACACCTGCGCCAACGACGTCACCGCCCGCGACGCCCAGCAGCGCGAGAAGCAGTGGGCCCGCGCCAAGGGCTTCGACACCTCCTGCCCGCTGGGACCCTGGGTCGAGACGGACCTGAGCATCGCTGCCGCGAGCGACCTGACCATCCAGGCCACGGTCAACGGCGAACAGCGCCAGCTGGGTCGGACGAGCGACATGATCCGCTCCATCGAGGACCTGGTCGTCCACATCACCGAGGCCATGACGCTGCTCCCCGGAGACGTCATCCTCACCGGCACCCCCGCCGGGGTCGGCCCCCTCAACGTCGGCGACGAGGTCGCCGTCACCATCGAAGGCATCGGCACTCTCACCAATAGGGTGATCAAGCGTGGCTAACCCGAACTCCCCCAAGCTCTCGGCTTCGCTCGAGCAGGGGGGACCCCCTCGCGTCCGTTTCTGTCCCTCGCCGACCGGCAACCCCCACGTGGGCCTGGTCCGCACCGCCCTCTTCAACTGGGCCTTCGCCCGGCACAACGAGGGCACCATGGTCTTCCGCATCGAGGACACCGACGCTGCGCGCGACTCCGAGGAGTCGTACAACCAGCTGCTCGACTCGCTGCGCTGGCTCGGCCTCGACTGGGACGAGGGCCCGGAGATCGGCGGCCCGCACGCGCCGTACCGCCAGTCGCAGCGGATGGACATCTACAAGGACGTCGCCGAGAAGCTGCTCGCCGGCGGCTACGCGTACCCCTGCTACTGCACCACCGAGGAGCTCGACGAGCGCCGCGAGGCCGCCCGCGCCGCCGGCCGCCCCTCCGGCTACGACGGCCACTGCCGCGACCTCACCGACGAGCAGAAGGCCGCGTACGAGGCCGAGGGCCGCGCGTCGATCGTCCGCTTCCGGATGCCCGACGAGCCGATCACCTTCACCGACCTGGTCCGCGGCGAGCTCACCTTCACCCCGGAGAACGTGCCGGACTACGGCATCCTCCGGGCCAACGGCGCCCCGCTCTACACCCTGGTCAACCCGGTCGACGACGCCCTGATGGAGATCACCCACGTCCTGCGCGGCGAGGACCTGCTCTCCTCCACCCCCCGCCAGGTCGCGCTCTACAAGGCGCTCATCGAGCTGGGCGTCGCCAAGGAGATCCCCTCCTTCGGGCACCTGCCCTACGTCATGGGCGAGGGCAACAAGAAGCTCTCCAAGCGCGACCCGCAGGCCTCCCTCAACCTCTACCGGGAGCGCGGTTTCCTCCCCGAGGGCCTGCTGAACTACCTCTCGCTCCTCGGCTGGTCCTTCTCCGCCGACCAGGACATCTTCACCATCCCCGAGATGGTGGCGAAGTTCGACATCGCCGACGTCAACGCCAACCCGGCGCGCTTCGACCTCAAGAAGGCCGAGTCGATCAACGCCGACCACATCCGCATGCTGGACGTGAAGGCGTTCGCCGAGGCCTGTGAGCCCTGGCTGCGGGCCCCCTTCGCCAACTGGGCTCCCGAGGACTTCGACCGGACCGCCTGGGAGGCCATCGCGCCGCACGCCCAGACCCGCGTCACCGTCCTCTCGGACATCACGGCCAACGTGGACTTCCTCTTCCTGCCGGAGCCGGTCTTCGACCAGCCCTCGTGGGACAAGGCGATGAAGGGCGAGCCCGCGGCCCTCCTCACCACCGCCCGCGAGAAGCTCGAAGGGGCCGACTGGAGCGACCCCGAGTCCCTCAAGAATGCCGTGCTGGCCGCCGGCGAGGCCCACGGCCTCAAGCTGGGCAAGGCGCAGGCCCCGGTCCGCGTGGCCGTCACCGGCCGGACGGTCGGCCTGCCGCTCTTCGAGTCCCTGGAGATCCTGGGCAAGGAGAAGACCCTGACCCGCATCGACGCGGCTCTGGCGAAGCTCGCCGCCTGACCCCTCCCGCGCGGTACGGTCGGTCCATGACCATCCGCGCGGTGCTGTGGGACGTCGACGACACGATCTTCGACTACGCCCGTGCCGACCACGCCGGCATGAGCGCGCACCTGACGGCCGAGGGCCTGGTGGACGGATACGCATCCGTCGACCAGGCCCTCGGTCGCTGGCGGGAGCTGACCGCGCTCCACTGGCGGCGCTTCGAGGCCGGCGGGGTCGACTTCCAGGAGCAGCGCCGGGAGCGCGTGCGGGACTTCCTGGCGCTGCCCGGTCTGACCGCCGCCGAGGCGGACGGCTGGTTCGAGCGGTACGTCTCCCACTACGAGGCGGCCTGGGAACTCTTCCCTGACACGCTCCCCGTTCTGGACCTGCTGGCCGATGACTATCGTCACGGGATCCTGTCCAACTCCAGCCTCCACAACCAGGACCGGAAGCTGCGGGTCCTCGGCGTGCGGGACCGCTTCCAAGCTGTCCTGTGCGCCGCGGAGCTCGGGGTGGCCAAGCCGGCCCCGGAGGCCTTCCACGCCGCCTGTACCGCCCTTGACCTGCGCCCGAGCGAGGTGGCGTACGTGGGGGACCAGCCGGACATCGACGCCAGGGGCGCCGTGGAGGCGGGGCTGCGGGGCATCTGGCTGGACCGGGCGGACATCGGCGGGCGCCCCGAACTGAAGCGGATCACGAGCCTCCGTGAGCTTCCGGCCCTGCTGGGAGGGCATACCCGTTTTGGAGCACCGTCCACCTTCGGGTAATGTTCTTCCTGCGCCGAGGGGAACAAGCCGAAAGGCAAGAACCCGGAAAGCGCAAGCCGAGCAAGATCCTCCCTGGTGGGGACATTGCCCCGGTGGCCTATGGTGTAATTGGCAGCACGACGGTTTCTGGTTCCGTTAGTCTTGGTTCGAGTCCAGGTAGGCCAGCTCGCAGAGCTTTATCTGCAACCTGTGGATGGCATCCACAAAGCCCCCGTTGTGTAGCGGCCTAGCACGCCGCCCTCTCAAGGCGGTAGCGCCGGTTCGAATCCGGTCGGGGGTACTGATCCATCCTGTAGATCACTTGGGTAGCTCCCGGTGGATCTACGGTGACATCACCCGGTTTCGGCCGGGTGGGATCGCTAGGGCCCCCGTTGTGTAGCGGCCTAGCACGCCGCCCTCTCAAGGCGGTAGCGCCGGTTCGAATCCGGTCGGGGGTACGGTGCAACCACCATGGCCTATGGTGTAATTGGCAACACTACGGTTTCTGGTACCGTCATTCTAGGTTCGAGTCCTGGTAGGCCAGCTCGCAGAGCTTATCTGCACCGCGGATCTGATCCGCAGGGCCCCCGTTGTGTAGCGGCCTAGCACGCCGCCCTCTCAAGGCGGTAGCGCCGGTTCGAATCCGGTCGGGGGTACAAGACGAAGAAGCCCTTCCCTTCGGGGGAGGGCTTCTTCGCTGTCCGGTGCCATACGTATGGACAACTCCGGCCCACCGCTGCGGCGTTGAAGCGGTGGGCCGGTACGAACAGAAGACGGGCCGGAGGGTCAGCCGGTGCGGCGGAGCGCCTCGGAGAGACGGGCCGCGGCGTCGATGACCGCCTGGGCGTGCATACGGCCCGGGTGGCGCGTCAGACGCTCGATCGGACCGGACACCGAGACGGCGGCCACCACGCGGTTCGACGGGCCGCGTACGGGCGCGGAGACGGACGCGACACCCGGCTCCCGCTCACCGATCGACTGGGCCCAGCCGCGGCGCCGTACGCCCGACAGGGCCGTCGCCGTGAAGCGGGCGCCCTGGAGGCCGCGGTGGAGCCGCTCGGGCTCTTCCCAGGCCATCAGGATCTGCGCCGAGGAGCCGGCCTTCATCGTCAGCGTCGAGCCGACCGGGACGGTGTCCCGCAGGCCCGAGAGCCGCTCGGCGGCCGCCACGCAGATGCGCATGTCGCCCTGCCGGCGGTAGAGCTGGGCGCTCTCGCCGGTGACATCGCGCAGATGCGTCAGAACCGGGCCCGCGGTCGCGAGCAGGCGGTCCTCGCCGGCCGCGGCGGCGAGCTCCGCGAGGCGCGGTCCGAGGATGAACCGGCCCTGCATGTCACGCGCCACCATCCGGTGGTGTTCCAGTGCCACGGCCAGTCGGTGTGCCGTGGGTCGTGCGAGTCCCGTCGCCGCGACCAGTCCTGCGAGGGTGGCCGGACCGGACTCCAGGGCGCTCAGGACAAGGGCTGCCTTGTCGAGAACGCCTACGCCGCTAGAGTTGTCCATGCAACGATATTCGCGTCTCACTCTGTGAAACGCAAGTTCAATTTCCTGCGGAACTTGTCACTCTGGTGAGGCGGCCGCACAACGGCCCGCGAAACGGGTCTCTAGTTGTGCCGGCGTAGACGTCGGCCGGAGGGAAAGCGATGGGTAGGACACTCGCGGAGAAGGTCTGGGACGACCACGTCGTCCGGCGCGCCGAGGGCGAGCCCGACCTCCTCTTCATCGATCTGCACCTGCTGCACGAGGTGACCAGCCCCCAGGCCTTCGACGGCCTGCGCCAGAACGGCCGGCAGGTGCGGCGCCTCGACCTCACCATCGCCACCGAGGACCACAACACCCCGACCCTCGACATCGACAAGCCGATCGCCGACCCGGTCTCCCGCGCGCAGCTGGAGACCCTCCGCAAGAACTGTGCCGAGTTCGGCGTCCGGCTGCATCCGCTGGGCGACATCGAGCAGGGCGTCGTCCACGTGGTGGGACCGCAGCTGGGCCTGACCCAGCCGGGTACCACCGTCGTCTGCGGCGACTCGCACACCTCCACGCACGGCGCCTTCGGCGCGCTGGCGTTCGGCATCGGCACCAGCCAGGTCGAGCACGTGCTCGCCACCCAGACGCTGCCGCTGGCCCGCCCCCGCACCATGGCGATCACGGTCGACGGCGAGCTGCCCGAGGACGTCACCGCCAAGGACCTGATCCTGGCGATCATCGCCAAGATCGGCACCGGCGGCGGCCAGGGCTACATCCTGGAGTACCGCGGCTCCGCCATCGAGAAGCTCTCGATGGAGGCCCGGATGACCATCTGCAACATGTCGATCGAGGCCGGCGCCCGCGCGGGCATGATCGCCCCCGACGAGACCACCTTCGCCTATCTGAAGGGCCGCGCCCACGCCCCCGAGGGCGAGGACTGGGACGCCGCCGTCGCGTACTGGAAGACCCTGAGGTCCGACGAGGACGCGGTCTTCGACGCCGAGGTCGTCATCGACGCCGCCTCCCTGGCGCCGTTCGTCACCTGGGGCACCAACCCGGGCCAGGGCGCGCCGCTTTCGGCGAGCGTCCCCGACCCGGCTTCGTACGAAGACGCTTCGGAGCGCCTGGCCGCCGAAAAGGCCCTGGAGTACATGGGGTTGACCGCCGGGCAGCCGCTGCGCGACATCAAGGTCGACACCGTCTTCGTAGGCTCCTGCACCAACGGCCGCATCGAGGACCTGCGCAACGCCGCCGCCCTGCTGGAGGGCCGCAAGGTCGCCGACGGCGTCCGCATGCTGGTCGTTCCCGGCTCGGTGCGCGTCGCCCTGCAGGCAGTCGAGGAGGGCCTGGACAAGGTCTTCAAGGAGTCCGGCGCCGAATGGCGGCACGCGGGCTGCTCGATGTGCCTCGGCATGAACCCCGACCAACTGGCTCCCGGTGAGCGCTCCGCGTCCACCTCGAACCGCAACTTCGAGGGCCGGCAGGGCAAGGGCGGCCGGACCCACCTGGTCTCGCCCCAGGTCGCCGCCGCCACCGCCGTCCTGGGCCATCTGGCCTCCCCGGCCGATCTGTCCGACGTCGCCACCACCGCGGGGGTCTGAGGAACCATGGAAGCTTTCACCACGCACACCGGCCGGGCCGTCCCGCTGCGCCGCAGCAACGTCGACACCGACCAGATCATCCCGGCGCACTGGCTCAAGAAGGTCACCCGCGACGGCTTCGAGGACGGCCTCTTCGAGGCCTGGCGCAAGGACGAGCAGTTCGTGCTCAACCTCCCTGAGCGGCAGGGCGCCTCGGTCCTGGTCGCCGGCCCCGACTTCGGCACCGGCTCCTCCCGCGAGCACGCCGTCTGGGCGCTCCAGAACTACGGCTTCCAGGCCGTCATCTCCGCCCGCTTCGCCGACATCTTCCGCGGCAACTCGCTGAAGAACGGCCTGCTCACCGTGGTCCTGCCGCAGGAGACGGTCGACGCGATCTGGGAGCTGACCGAGGCCGACCCGACCGCCGAGGTCACCGTCGACCTGGAGCGGCGCAAGGTCCTGGCCGCCGGGATCGACGCCGACTTCGAGCTCGACGAGAACGCCCGCTGGCGGCTCCTGAACGGTCTCGACGACATCAGCCTCACCCTTCAGAACGAAGCCGACATCGCGGCATATGAGGCGTCACGACCGGCCTTCAAGCCCCGTACAATTACCGCCTGAGCAGCGCTTTTCCAAGACTGCGCCCCCCACCGCCCGGTGGGGGGCGCAGTCGCTTGTTGAGACCCTGTCGGGCGACAACTCGCCCTAGATGGCACAATCGGTGCATGGAACGCGACAGCCAACTCGAGCTCTACGAGTCAGTCGCCGCCCGATTGAAGGAAGCGCACACAAGAGTGCGCTCACTGCAAGTCCCGGAGGGCGTAAGGATGGCGCTGTCCCGGAAGCTGCTGGTCGTGACGGCCGCGGCGAAGCACGATCTCAAGGACGCGGCGACGCGTCTGGACCGGTTGATGAAGGACCTCGACGAGGGCCGATTCCCAGAGGACGACTGACACCAAGAACTCCGCAGCGGATCTTCCGCGTTGCGGCACTAGGGTGATTAGCCCGTTTCGTGTTTGATTTGCGGTATATACATGCCTAACGTGCGAAAAAGCTTGAACACTTTCGTTCTGGCAATGTCTCCGAAGGGGAAGACGTGAACAAGGCGCAGCTCGTAGAAGCGATTGCCGACAAGATGGGCGGTCGCCAGCAGGCCGCCGAAGCCGTCGACCACGTGCTCGACGCCATCGTGCGTGCCGTGGTCGGGGGCGACCGGGTCTCGGTGACGGGTTTCGGCTCGTTCGAGAAGGTCGACCGTCCGGCCCGCTACGCCCGCAACCCGCAGACGGGTGAGCGCGTGCGGGTCAAGAAGACCTCGGTCCCGCGCTTCCGTGCAGGTCAGGGCTTCAAGGACCTGGTCAGCGGCTCCAAGAAGCTCCCCAAGGGCGGCGAGGTCTCCGTCAAGAAGGCCCCCAAGGGCAGCCTGAGCGGTGGCGCCTCCGCCACCGTGAAGAAGGCCGCCGCCAAGAGGGCGACCACAGCCAAGAAGGCCGCCGCGAAGAAGGCGACCCCGGCGAAGAAGGCCACGGCGACCGCCGTGAAGAAGGCGACCCCCGCGAAGAAGACCACCACGGCCGCCAAGAAGGCGACCCCGGCCAAGAAGGCCACCACGGCCACGGCGAAGAAGACCTCCGCCGCCGCCAAGAAGACCACCACGGCCGCCGCGAAGAAGACGACCAAGGCCACGGCCAAGAAGACCGCGCCGGCCGCGAAGAAGGCCACGGCGACGAAGGCGCCCGCCAAGAAGACGACGGCGCGCAAGACGACGACCGCCAAGAAGACCGCCGCCAAGAAGTAGGACGAGCGGTAGACACCCGCCGGGCCGGGCTCCCCCCAGGGAGCCCGGCCCGCGGCGCGTCCGGGCCCCCGCCTGCGGGGACCGGGCGCGTCAGAACGTCTGGAGCGTCACCAGGGTGATCCGCAGGCCGGCCCCCGACGTGCCCGGCTCCGCCTCGATCCGGACCCGCTGCCCCGGCCGCAGCAGCCGCAGCCCGCCCGCCTCGAAGGCCTCCGCCCCGAACTCCACGGGGGTGCCGTCGTCGAGCAGCACACTGCCGCTGCGGGTCTCGGAGTCGTACGTGAACGCGGTCGCCTGCATGGACCGCAGCCTATCCGGCCGCCGGCAGCCACCGGGCGGCCGTCCGCGGGCCGAGCCCCAGCGCCCCGGCCGCCGCCAGGTCCTCACCCGTGTCCACGTCCCGGCGCACCGAATCGACGCCCGCGAGCAGGATTTCCACCGCACCCGAAGACAAATGCCGGAGCCGCGACGCACCTCCGAATGCCGGTTCCAATTCCACCCCCGGACCCGCCGAGAGGAATGTCGTACCTATTTCGGCGGCATCCGCGAGAAAAGACCTCGGAAATCCTCCGGCCACGTCCAGGACCCGGGTCAGCTCCTCGGACCGCAGCGCCGGCAGGTCCGCGTTGAGCGCCGCCACCCGCGCGGACGGCCGCCGGGTCCGCACGGCACGGACCCCGTGCGCGAGCGCCGCGTTGAGCCCCGCCGCCGGGCTGTCCGGGACGATCCGCGCACCCAGGGCGGCGAGCGCCCGGCCGGCCGCCGGATCGTCCGTGACGACCACCACATCCCGTACCCGCGGGCAGTTCAGCACCGCCCCCACGGTGTCCTCGGCGAACGCGAGCGCCAGTCGCGGGCGCAGCCGGGACCCGGCGGCCGCGGCCAGTCTGCTCTTCGCCAGGGCAAGGGGCTTCAGGGGTACGACCAGGGACCAGCCGTCGTCCGCATGCGTGTTCATCGCGGCCCATTCTGTCCCGCCCACGCGGTCCCCAGGAGGGCCCGGGGCGTACGGTGTCACTCGACAGAGCAGGAGCATGGGGCGACACTTGACCCCCTGCCAGCCAGTCCCGGAGAAAGGTGTACGAGTGCCCCGCCGCAGAATCGGCTTCTGGTACCGCCTCGCGGCGGTCATCGCCAAACCCCCCCTGGTGGTTCTGTTCAAGCGGGACTGGCGCGGTATGGAGCACATTCCGGCCGACGGCGGTTTCATCACCGCGGTCAACCACAACTCCTACCTGGACCCGCTGTCCTACGCGCACTACCAGTACAACACCGGCCGGGTCCCGCGCCTCCTCGCCAAGGCGGGCCTCTTCAAGGCCCCCTTCGTCGGGATGATGCTGCGCGGCACCGGACAGATCCCGGTCTACCGGGAGACGACCAACGCGCTCGACGCGTTCCGCGCCGCCGTCGACGCCATCGAGCGCGGCGAGTGCGTCGCCTTCTACCCCGAGGGCACCCTCACCCGGGACCCCGACATGTGGCCCATGGCGGGCAAGACCGGGGCCGCGCGCGTCGCGCTGCTCACCCGGGCCCCCGTCATCCCGGTGGCCCAGTGGGGTGCCAACCTGGCGATGCCGCCGTACGCCAAGGAGAACAAGCTCAGCCTGTTCCCGCGCAAGACGCTGACCGTGCAGGCAGGTCCGCCCGTCGACCTCTCCCGCTTCTACGGACTCGAGCCCACGCCCGAGGTGCTCCGCGAGGCGACCGAGGTCATCATGGCCGCCATCACCGCGCTCCTGGAGCAGATCCGCGGCGAGCAGGCGCCCGCCGAACCGTACGACCACCGCAAGGCGCGCCTGGAGCAGCGGCGCAAGGCCGCTGAAGGGAACACCAAGTGACCAAGGCAGCCGTCTTCGGAAACGGATCCTGGGGTACCGCGTTCGCGATGATCCTCGCCGACGCGGGCTGCGAGGTGAGCCTCTGGGGCCGCCGCGCCGAACTCGCCAAGGAGATCAACGCCTCCCGGGTCAACCCGGACTACCTGCCGGGTGTCGAACTCCCCGCGGCGATCACGGCCACCGCCGACCCGGCCGAGGCGGCCCACGACGCCGACTTCACCGTCCTCGTCGTCCCCTCCCAGACCCTCCGCGGCAACCTCGCCACCTGGGCGCCGGTGCTGGCGCCCGACACCGTCCTCGTCTCCCTCATGAAGGGCGTCGAACTCGGCACCGCCAAGCGGATGAGCGAGGTCATCACCGAGGTCGCCGACGTGCCCGCCGAGCGCGTGGCCGTCCTCACCGGCCCCAACCTGGCCAAGGAGATCGCCGCCCGGCAGCCCGCCGCCGCCGTCGTCGCCTGCGTCGACGAGACGGTCGCCCAGCGCCTCCAGTCCGCCTGCATCACCCCGTACTTCCGCCCGTACACCAACACCGACGTGGTGGGCTGCGAGCTCGGCGGGGCCGTGAAGAACGTCATCGGCCTCGCCGTCGGCATCGCCAACGGCATGGGCCTCGGCGACAACTCCAAGGCCACGCTCATCACCCGCGGCCTCGCCGAGACCACCCGCCTCGGTCTCGCCATGGGCGCCGACCCGCTCACCTTCTCCGGCCTCGCGGGCCTCGGCGACCTCGTCGCCACCTGCTCCTCGCCGCTCTCCCGGAACAACACCTTCGGCACCAACCTCGGCCGCGGGATGACCCTCCAGGAGACCATCGCGGCCACCAAGCAGACCGCCGAGGGCGTCAAGTCCTGCGAGTCGGTGCTCGATCTGGGCCGCCGCCACGGCGTCGACATGCCCATCACCGAGACGGTCGTGTCGATCGTCCACGACGGCAAGCCGCCGGTCGTCGCCCTCAAGGAACTGATGTCGCGCAGCGCGAAGGCCGAGCGCCGGTAGCCGCCACCGCGCGGTGCCGTCCCCGGCCCCCACGGGCGCCGGGGCGGAGCTGAGCCGGACGCGCGCGAGCGGCCGGGGTCGCAAGGTCGTTCGGGACGCGCAGGGTACGCTCATCGCGATATGAGCGAGAACACCCAGAGCCCCCGCAAGCCGCGCGTGGCCGTCGTCTTCGGCGGACGCAGCTCCGAGCACGCCATCTCCGTCGTCACGGCGGGCGCCGTCCTGAGCGCCATCGACCGGGACAAGTACGACGTGCTGCCCATCGGCATCACGACGGACGGGCGCTGGGCGCTCACCGCCGACGCCCCCGAGCGCATGGCCATCGCCGACCGCGCCCTGCCGAACGTCGCCGACCTTGCCGAGTCCACCGAGGGCGGCGTCGTCCTCTCCGTCGACCCCGCCAACCGCGAGGTCGTCCTCACCGAACCCGGCGCCGTGCCGAGGGCCCTCGGCGAGGTCGACGTGGTCTTCCCGATGCTCCACGGCCCTTACGGCGAGGACGGCACCCTCCAGGGCCTCCTGGAGCTCTCCGGCGTCCCCTACGTCGGCGCGGGCGTCCTCGCCTCCGCCGTCGGCCAGGACAAGGAGTACATGAAGCGGGTCTTCGTCTCCTTCGGCCTCCCGGTCGGCCCGTACGAGGTCATCCGGCCACGCGAGTGGGACCAGAACCCCGCCGCCGCCCGCAAGAAGATCGTCGAGTTCGCCGCCGAGCACGGCTGGCCGCTCTTCGTGAAGCCGGCCCGTGGCGGCTCGTCCATGGGCATCACCAAGGTCGACGACCTCTCCGGCCTGGACGAGGCCATCGAGGAGGCCCGGCGCCACGACCCCAAGATCCTCGTCGAGTCGCTGCTGCGCGGCCGTGAGATCGAGTGCGGCGTCCTGGAGTTCGAGGACGGGCCGCGCGCCAGCGTGCCGGCCGAGATCCCGCCGGTCACGGACCACGACTTCTACGACTTCGAGGCCAAGTACATCGACTCGGCCTCCGGCATCGTGCCCGCCCCCATCGGGGACGAGGCCACCGCCGAGATCCAGCGTCTCGCCGTCGCCGCCTACGAGGCGGTCTCCTGCGAGGGCCTGGTCCGCGCCGACTTCTTCCTCACCGAGGACGGCGAGTTCGTCATCAACGAGATCAACACCATGCCGGGCTTCACGCCGATCTCCATGTACCCGCGCATGTGGCAGGAGAGCGGCGTGAGCTACCCCGAGCTCGTCGACCGGCTCATCCAGGCCGCGCTGACCCGCTCCACGGGCCTGCGCTGACCCCTGGGGCCCGGCCCAGCACCCCGGACGACCGTGCCGCCGACCTCAGAGGCCGGACGGCACGGTCTTCCGTACGGGATCGGCGAGATCCGCGAGCGGCGTCATGTCGTGCGTGTACTGCTCGCCGAGCGTGACCTCGACGTACGTCTTCCGGTACGTCGTGGTGAAACGGGGCCCGCTGCCCTCAGGACGTTCCAGCATCCAGCCGACGCCGTTCGCCTCGACGCCCTGCGCCTTGGGATCGCTCATCTTTTCGGGCCGGGGCACCCCGCAGCGCAGTACGATCGCACCGTCACCCCAGCCGGCGGTCAACTCGGAGCCGGGCTCCGGGTCACTCCGTTCCAGCCCCGCCACGGCGCCGGGAAGCTCCTTCGCCAGGTCCTGGCAGAGGGCGGCCTCCGCCGCCGGGGGGCTGGGAACCTCGACGGACGCCGCGGCGTCCGGCGAGGAACAGCCGGCGGCGGCCAGCAGCAGTACGGCTGCCGTGACGGCGGCGGGCAGGCCGAAGGGCCGGTGGGAAGACTTCACCGGCCAAGCGTAGACGGGGGGCTACAGATGAACGACCGGGCAGGTGAGGGTGCGCGTGATGCCGTCCACTTGCTGGACCTTCGCGACCACCATGCGGCCCAGCTCGTCGACCGTGTCCGCCTGCGCACGCACGATGACGTCGTACGGACCGGTCACGTCTTCCGCCTGGAGCACCCCCGGGATCTTGGAGATGGTGTCGGCGACGGTCGACGCCTTGCCCACCTCGGTCTGGATGAGGATGTACGCCTGAACCACGGAACCTCCAGGGCGACCACGAGGATCTTGTGGGAGAAAGGGACGCCACGGTACCGCGTCGCCGCGGGCCGCGGGGAGACCCGCGCCTCCCGAGGCGCTCGCGGGGTGGCCTACGCAGGACAGAAGTTGACGGTCTACTTGACGGTACCCAGCACGGTGACGGCCCGCGACCCGCGGCGCGAACAGACGCGCCTCCGCCCGCCGGCCGGCACGAAGACACGAGGTGAGGCGCGGTGAAGGGCACAGTCGGAGAGCTGGGCGAGTTCGGGCTCATCAAGGAGCTCACGTCCCGGCTCACCTCCACCCCGGCGGTACGGATCGGGCCGGGCGACGACGCCGCGGTCGTCTCCGCGCCCGACCGGCGCGTGGTGGCCAGCACGGACATCCTCCTCGAAGGACGTCACTTCCGCCGCGACTGGTCGACGGCGTACGACGTCGGCCGCAAGGCCGCCGCACAGAACCTCGCCGACATCGCCGCCATGGGCGCGGTCCCCACCGCGCTCCTCCTCGGCCTGGTCGTCCCCGCCGAACTCCCCGTCACCTGGCCCACCGAACTCATGGACGGCCTGCGCGACGAATGTCAGGTCGCGGGCGCCGCGGTCGTCGGCGGCGACGTCGTCCGGGGCGACACGATCATGGTCTCCATCACCGCGCTCGGCGATCTGCGCAACCACGACCCGGTCACCCGGGGCGGCGCCCAGCCCGGCGACGTGGTCGCCTACACGGGCTGGCTCGGCTGGTCGGCCGCCGGCTACGCGGTGCTCTCCCGCGGCTTCCGCTCGCCGCGCGCCTTCGTCGAGGCCCACCGCAGGCCCGAACCGCCGTACCACGCCGGTCCCGCGGCCGCCGGTCTCGGCGCCACCGCCATGTGCGACGTGAGCGACGGCCTCATCGCCGACCTCGGCCACATCGCCGAGGCCAGCAAGGTCCGCATCGACCTGCGCTCCGGGCTCATCGACATCCCGACCCAGATGAACGACATCGGCCAGGCCGTCGGCGTCGACCCCATGCAGTGGGTGCTCACCGGGGGAGAGGACCACGCGATCGTGGCCACCTTCCCGCCCGACGTGAAGCTGCCCGCCCGCTGGAAGGTCATCGGCGAGGTCCTCAACCCCTCCGCGCTGCCGCAGGTCACCGTGGACGGCGCCCCTTGGCACAGCGTGGGCGGCTGGGACCACTTCGGGGAGACCGAGTGACCTCCCCGCCCCCGCTGGTGCTGACCGTCGCCGGATCCGACTCCGGCGGCGGCGCCGGAATCCAGGCCGACCTGAAGGCGATGCTCGCGCTCGGCGTCCACGGCATGAGCGTGCTCACCGCCGTCACCGCCCAGAACTCGCGGGGTGTCCAGGGCGTCTGGGAGCTGCCCGTGGAGGCCGTACGCGCCCAGTACCGGGCCGTCGTCGACGACATCGGGGTCCAGGCCGTGAAGACCGGCATGCTCGCCTCGGCGGCCCTCGTGGAGACCGTCGCCGAACTGCTCGGCGACACCGGCGCCCCGGTCGTCGTCGACCCGGTCGGCGTCTCCAAGCACGGGGACTCCCTGCTCGCCGAGAGCGCGCTCGACTCCGTCCGCACGAAGCTGCTGCCCCGGGCCACCGTCGCCACCCCGAACCTGGACGAGGTGACACAGCTCACGGGCGTCCACGTCGTGCACGAGCTCGACATGAGGGTCGCGGCCGAGGCGATCCTGTCCTACGGGCCGGAGTGGGTCCTGATCAAGGGCGGGCACCTGCCCACCGGCCGGGAGGCCGTGGACCTGCTCACGGACGGCTCCGAGGAGCACTGGCTGCGCGCCCCGCGCCACGACAACCGGCACACCCACGGGACGGGCTGCACGCTCGCCTCCGCGGTGGCGTCCGGGCTCGCCAAGGGACTCCCGGTGCCGGAGGCGGTGCGGGAGGCCAAGGAGTACGTCACGGGGGCCATCGGCGCCGGGTTCGCGCTGGGCGCGGGCATCGGGCCGGTCGATCACGGCTGGCGGTTCAGGGCCTGAGAGCCCCGCCGGCGGTCACACCGGCGGGCCGTCCGGCTCCGGCTTCCGCCTCGGGCTTCCGGCTTCCGGCCTCCCCCACCGGCTTCCGTTTCCGGGCAAGGCAAAAGGCCGGTCCACCTAGGTGAACCGGCCTTTCAAGGCAACCGCAGGGGCTGCGCTACGACGGAACACGCCGCGATTAGCGCGAGACCTTGCCGGCCTTGATGCACGAGGTGCAGACGTTGAGCCGCTTCGGCGTCCGACCGACCACGGCACGCACGCGCTGGATGTTCGGGTTCCAGCGACGGGGCGTACGGCGGTGCGAGTGCGAAATGTTGTTGCCGAAGCCCGGCCCCTTGCCGCAGACGTCGCAGTTGGCAGCCACGGGTCACTCCAAAGACTTCAGATTTACAGTGAAATCCGGCGCACCGGAATCAGGAGTCTGAAGTGGCTTGCCGGGGGATGGCCCGGTGTGAACCAGGCAACCGAAACAGCATACAACGGCTGGCTCGGTGGAACGAAACTACCACGGTCTCGGCGGACCACGCCCCAGGCCCAGGTCACCGGGGGTCCCCCCTGCCCGAGCGAAGCCGAGAGCTTGGGGGAGGGACACCTCGGGTCTACCC
The DNA here is from genome assembly GCF_044752725.1 of Streptomyces sp. NPDC088707. NCBI lineage: Bacteria > Bacillati > Actinomycetota > Actinomycetes > Kitasatosporales > Streptomycetaceae > Streptomyces > Streptomyces sp. NPDC088707. The sequence goes on from NZ_JBIVLV010000014.1 coordinate 58,525, forward strand.
TGCGGTGAGCTCACCGCCGAAGGAGGACCCCCCGTTGTCGCGAGCCCTTCACCCCTTCGAGGAGCTCGTCGAGCTCGACGCCGAAGCGGTCAGGTCCTGGTGCGCGCGGTCCCTGGACGCGCTCGGCCGGGAGCGCGAGGAGATCGACGCGATCAACGTCTACCCCGTGGCGGACGGGGACACCGGCACCAATCTGTACCTGACGGCGGAGGCCGCCCACCAGGCCGTCGAGGCCGTCTTCGCCGCCTCCGCGCCCACCCCCGACACCGCCGAGACCGTACGGGCCATGGCGCACGGCGCGCTCCTCGGGGCCCGCGGGAACTCCGGCACCATCCTGTCCCAGCTCCTCCGCGGCATGGCGGGCGTCCTCGCCGACGGCTGTGACGGTGATCACCTCGCCCGCGCCCTCGACGAGGCCGCGCGCGCGGCCCGCCGGGCCGTCGCCCACCCCGTCGAGGGCACCATCCTCACCGTGGCGAGCGCCGCGGCCGCAGCCTGCGCGGCCGGCGGCGGCCTCGTCGACGTGGCCAGGAACGCCCACGACGGGGCCAGGACCGCCCTCGCCGCCACCTCGGGGCAGCTCGACGTCCTCGAACGCGCCGGAGTCGTCGACGCGGGCGGCAGGGGCCTCGTGACGGTCCTCGGCGCACTCCTGGAGACCGTGACAGGACAGGCACCGCCGCCGGCGGCCGAGACGCGGACCACGCCCGCGCCCCCGGAGGACTGCCCGGCCGAGGACGGGCCCGCCTACGAGGTGATCTACCTCCTGGAGGCCGGCGACGAGGCCGTGGAACTGCTCAGGTCCCGGCTGGACGCCCTGGGGGAGTCCCTCGTCGTCGTCGGCGGGGACGGGCTGTGGAACGTCCACGTGCACGTCGACGACGCGGGCGCCGCCGTGGAGGCCGGCGTCGAGGCCGGACGCCCGCACCGCATCCGGATCACCCACTTCGCCGCCGACTCGGCCGCCGCCTCCGCGCGCGGGGAGCGCGCCCAGCGCGCGGTCGTCGCCGTCGTCCCCGGCGAGGGCCTCGCCGGGCTCTGCGCCGAGGCGGGCGCCACGACCGTACGGACCCTGCCCGGCGAACAGCCCGCCGGCGACGAACTCCTCGACGCGATCCGGCGGGCCCACGCGCGCGAGGTGGTCCTCCTGCCCAACGACAGCGACCTGCGGCAGACCGCTGTGGCCGCCGCCGAGCGCGCCAGGGCCGAGGGCATCCGCGTCGCCCTCATCCCGACCCGGGCCGCCGTCCAGGGCATCGCCGCCCTCGCCGTCCACGAACCCGGCCGGCGCTTCGACGAGGACGTCGTCGCCATGACGGCCGCCGCCGGAGCCACCCGCTACGCCGAACTCGCCGTCGCCGAACGGCAGTCCTTCACCTCGGCGGGCGTCTGCCAGGCCGGCGACATCCTCGGCCTCATCGAGGGCGACGTCGCCGTCATCGGCGACGACCTCACCGAGACCGCCCGCACCGTCCTGGACCGGATGCTCTCGGCCGGCGGCGAACTCGTCACCCTCGTCGTGGCCGACGACACCCCGCCCGGGCTCGCCCCCGACCTGGAGGCCCACGTCCGGCGCGGCTACCTGGCCGTCGACACCACCACGTACCACGCGGGCGCGGGCGCTCCACCGCTGCTCATCGGGGTGGAATAGCGGCTTTTCCCGGTCGTCGTCCACAGCCTCCGGGACGACTGTCGGTCGCGTGGTGTGCAATGGAACGCGTGCCCGCGCTCGACGAACCACTCAAGAAGTCCCTCGGCCCCGCCACCGCCAAGGTCATGGCCGAGGCGCTCGACCTGCACACGGTCGGTGACCTCCTCCACCACTACCCTCGCCGGTACGCCGAGCGGGGGGAGCTGACGACCCTCGCCGACCTGCCGCTCGACGAACACGTCACGGTGGTCGCGCAGGTCGCGGACGCCCGTGTGCACACCTTCAACGGCTCCAAGGGGCGCGGCCAGCGCCTCGAAGTGACCATCACCGACGGCAGCGGCCGCCTCCAGCTGGTCTTCTTCGGCAAGGGCGTGCACAAGCCGCACCACGACCTGCTGCCCGGCACCCGCGCGATGTTCGCCGGCAAGGTCTCGCTCTTCAACCGGCGCCTCCAGCTCGCCCATCCGTCGTACGAACTCCTCCGCGGCGACAGCGAGGAGGCCGTGGACGTCTGGGCCGGGGCCCTCATCCCGATCTACCCGGCCACCACCAAGCTGGAGTCCTGGAAGATCGCCAAGGCCGTGGACGCCGTGCTGCCCAGCGCCGTCGACGCCGTCGACCCGCTCCCCGACGCCCTGCGCGAGGGCCGCGGGCTCGCCGAGCTCCCCGACGCCCTCCGGCTCATCCACCGGCCGCGCACCAAGGACGACATCGCCCTCGCGCGCGAGCGCCTCAAGTGGGACGAGGCCTTCGTCCTCCAGGTCGCCCTCGCCCGCCGCCGGCATGCCGACACCCAACTCCCCGCCGTCGCCCGCAGGCCCGTACCCGAGGGCATCCTCGACGCCTTCGATGCCAAGCTCCCCTTCACCCTCACCGACGGCCAGCGGAAGGTCTCCAGGGAGATCTTCGACGACCTCGCCACCGACCACCCCATGCACCGCCTCCTCCAGGGCGAGGTCGGATCGGGCAAGGCGCAGCCCCTGGACTCCCTCGTGTTGACCTCTGTGGGATTCCGACGGATGGGCGACATGCGGGTCGGGGACGAGGTGATCGTGCCCACGGGGGAGACCGCGGTCGTCGACGGAGTCTTTCCGCAAGGGGAGCGCGAGGTGTGGCGGATCCTCCTCTCGGACGGAACCGCCGTGGAGTGCGACGACGAGCATGTGTGGATCGTGGGAACGAGCTGTGCATGGGACCGCGGCCAGGCCCCCAAGGTGCTGACCACAAGGGAGATCCGGCATGACCTCTTGGAGGCGAACGGCTCTTCGAAGTGGTACATCCCCGCCGCCGCCCCGGTCGACCTGGGAGACGGGTCCACACTGCCGCTCGATCCGTATCTGCTCGGTGTGCTCCTGGGCGACGGCTCGTTCCGGCACACCTTGCGGCTCTCCACGACCGACGCCGAGATCCATGACGCCGTCGCGATGTCCGTGGAGCCGGACTGCAGGCTCACCCCCGTGGTCGGCTCGCGTTGCGACTACACGATCCAGCTCGTCCGGCGTGCGGGCGGCGCGCGGCATCCCGTCATCCAAGCGCTGCGCGACCTGGAGCTGTGGGGTGCCACATCGCATGACAAGTTCATCCCCGAGCAGTTCAAGAACGCCACGATCAAGGACCGTCTCGCGGTCCTCCAAGGGCTCCTGGACACGGACGGCACCGTGCACCAGGACGGCATGAGCGTGTCGCTCTGCTCCGCTTCGCGCTTGCTCGCGGAGGACGTGGCGTGGCTCGTGCGCTCGCTCGGCGGGCGAGCGCGGGTTCTGCCGAAGAAGACCGCCTTCAACGTCTCGGTGGCTCTGCCCGACGGGTACCCCCCGTTCCGGCTCACCCGCAAGGCCGAGCGGATGCGTCCGAGGCCCACGGACAACACCTTCCGGCGTGGCATCCGTGCCGTGGAGTACGTCGGCCGGAAGGCCGTGCAGTGCATCAGCGTCGCGCATGCCGACCACGCTTATGTGACCGATCACTTCACCGTGACGCACAACACGATGGTGGCCCTTCGCGCCATGCTCGCCGTCGTCGACTCCGGGGGGCAGGCCGCCATGCTCGCCCCCACCGAGGTCCTCGCCCAGCAGCACCACCGCTCCGTCACCGAGATGATGGGCGAGCTCGCCGAGGGAGGGATGCTCGGAGGCGCCGACCGGGCCACCAAGGTCGTGCTGCTCACCGGCTCCATGGGCACCGCGGCCCGCCGGCAGGCCCTCCTCGACCTGGTCACCGGCGAGGCCGGCGTCGTCATCGGCACCCACGCGCTGATCGAGGACAAGGTCCAGTTCCACGACCTGGGCCTGGTCGTCGTCGACGAGCAGCACCGCTTCGGCGTCGAGCAGCGCGACGCACTCCGCGGCAAGGGGAAGCAGCCCCCGCACCTCCTGGTGATGACCGCCACCCCCATCCCGCGCACGGTCGCCATGACCGTCTTCGGCGACCTGGAGACCTCCGTCCTCGACCAGCTGCCCGCCGGACGTTCCCCGATCGCCACCCACGTCGTGCCCGCCGCCGACAAGCCGCACTTCCTCACGCGCGCCTGGGAACGGGTCCGCGAGGAGGTGGAGAAGGGCCATCAGGCCTACGTGGTCTGCCCCCGCATCGGCGACGAGGAGGACCAGAAGAAGAAGGCGAAGGCGTCCGCCGAGGACGAGGCCGAGAAGCGCCCGCCGCTCGCCGTCCTCGACGTCGCGGAGAAGCTCCGCACCGGACCCCTCACCGGACTCCGGATCGCCGTCCTGCACGGCCGCATGCACCCCGACGACAAGGACGACGTCATGCGCCGCTTCGCCGCGGGCGAGCTCGACGTCCTCGTCGCCACCACCGTCATCGAGGTCGGCGTCAACGTCCCCAACGCCACCGCCATGGTGATCATGGACGCCGACCGCTTCGGCGTCTCCCAGCTCCACCAGCTCCGCGGCCGCGTCGGCCGGGGCTCGGCCCCCGGCCTCTGCCTCCTGGTCAGCGAGATGCCCGAGGCCACCCCCGCCCGCCAGCGTCTCGCCGCCGTCGCCGCCACCCTCGACGGCTTCGAGCTCTCCCGTATCGACCTGGAACAGCGACGCGAGGGCGACGTCCTCGGCCAGGCCCAGTCCGGCGTCCGATCCTCCCTGCGGGTCCTCACCGTCATCGACGACGAGGAGGTCATCGCCGCCGCCCGAGAGGAGGCCACCGCCCTCGTCCTCGCCGACCCGGACCTCACCGCCCACCCGGGCCTGCGCACCGCGCTCGACGCCCTGCTCGACAAGGACAGGGAGGAGTACCTGGAGAAGGGCTGACCGCGCGGTGCGGACCGCGGTCATATCCTGAGACGTACGCACTGGACGACGCAGGACGAGGACACCGATGACTCGCGTGATCGCCGGAACCGCCGGCGGGCGCCGCCTGGCCGTGCCGCCCGGCAACGGCACCCGCCCCACCTCCGACCGGGCGCGCGAAGGCCTGTTCTCCACCTGGGGCGCGTTCCTCGGCACCCTCGACGGGGCCAGGGTCGCCGACCTGTACGCCGGCTCCGGCGCCGTCGGCCTCGAAGCGCTCTCCCGGGGGGCCGCGCACGCCCTCCTCGTCGAGGCCGAACCGCGCGCCGCCCGCACCATCCGCGAGAACATCTCCTCGCTCGGGCTGCCCGGCGCCGAACTCCGCACCGGCAAAGCGGAGCAGATCGTGACGGGGCCGGCGCCGGCCGACCCGTACGACCTGGTCTTCCTCGACCCGCCGTACGCCGTCACCGACGAGGATCTTCGCGAGATACTCCTCACACTCCGCTCGGGGGGCTGGCTCGCGGACGACGCCCTCGTCACCGTGGAGCGCAGCACCAGAGGCGGAGAGTTCGGCTGGCCGGACGGTTTCGAACCACTGCGGGCCCGTCGTTACGGCGAGGGAACGTTTTGGTACGGTCGCGCCGCCTCTACGTGCGAAGACGCACGATGACCGGACCGGAGAGCGAGGGACCCACGTTGCGCCGCGCCGTCTGTCCGGGGTCATTCGACCCCATCACCAACGGACACCTCGACATCATCGCCCGCGCCTCCAAGCTGTACGACGTCGTACATGTCGCGGTGATGATCAACCAGTCGAAGAAGGGCCTGTTCACGGTCGACGAGCGGATCGAGCTGATCCGCGAGGTCACCGCCGACTTCGGCAACGTCGAGGTGGAGTCCTTCCACGGACTGCTCGTCGACTTCTGCAAGCAGCGCGACATCCCCGCGATCGTCAAGGGGCTGCGCGCGGTCAGCGACTTCGACTACGAGCTGCAGATGGCCCAGATGAACAACGGCCTCACGGGCGTGGAGACCCTCTTCGTCCCCACCAACCCGACCTACAGCTTCCTGTCGTCCTCGCTGGTCAAGGAGGTCGCCGCCTGGGGCGGCGACGTCTCCCACCTGGTTCCGCCGACGGTCCTGCCCCGGCTGACCGAGCGCCTGGCGCGGAAGTGACGCGCGGCCACCGCCGCTGACGCTCCGTCACCCGGTGTCGGACGGGCGCCGACTGCCCTTACAGTCGTCCCGTCCGTCTCCATCCAGCTGTAGAGAGTGGCGAGCACCCGGTGGACGTACAGAAGAAGCTCGACGAGATCGTCGCGACCGTGCAGGGCGCCCGCTCCATGCCCATGTCGGCATCCTGCGTGGTCAATCGCGCCGAGCTGCTCGCCCTGCTCGAAGAGGTACGGGAGGCCCTGCCCGGCTCCCTCGCGCAGGCCCAGGAGCTGATCGGCGGCCGCGAGCACATGGTCGAGCAGGCCCGCCAGGAGGCGGAGCGGATCATCGAGGCCGCCCACGCCGAGCGCGGCTCGATCGTCTCCGACACCCAGGTCGCCCGGCTGTCGCAGGAGGAGGCCGACCGGATCCTCTCCGAGGCCCGCCGCGAGGCCGAGGAGGTCCGCGCCGAGGCCGACGACTACGTCGACTCCAAGCTGGCGAACTTCGAGGTCGTCCTCAACAAGACGATCGGCTCCGTCGACCGGGGCCGCGAGAAGCTCCTCGGCCGGGGCCCCGGCCTGGACCAGAACGGCTACGCGGACGAGGACGCCCCCGAGTACAGCGCCGACCCGCAGACCCTGATCCACCGGGCCGACGAGTACGTCGACGCCAAGCTCGGCGCCTTCGAGGCGGTGCTCAGCAAGACCCTGGAGGCCGTCGGACGCGGGCGGCAGAAGCTGCACGGCCGGATCGCCACCGACGCGCTGGGCGAGCACATGGCCGCCCAGGAGGGTCTCGGCGCCTCCGTGCACACCAGCGACTCCGACTACCTGGCCGGACTGGCGGAGCTCTCGGACCCGGAACCGGTCCAGATCCCCGCCCAGCAGCAGGCCCAGCCCCAGCCCGACCCGTACGCGGCGTACCAGCAGGTGCAGCAGCCCGACCCGTACGCCGGCTACCAGCAGGTCCAGCAGCAGCCCGACCCGTACGCGTACCAGCAGCAGGCGCAGCACGCCGACCCGTACGGCTACCAGCAGCAGGACCCGTACGCGTACCAGCAGCCCGTCCAGCAGCAGGGGCACCAGCAGGAGCACCAGCAGCAGGGCGCTGCGCTCGACGAGACGAGCTTCTTCGACACGAGCATGATCGACCTGGAGCAGCTGCGCCGCTACGAACAGGGGCAGTAGAGCGGGGTCGGTAAGGCCCCCAAGGCCCGGATTGGGCCCTGAGCGAAGCGTCCAGTATCCTGGCTCTTCGGTCGCGCGTATCTCCGCGATCCATGCTGCCCACGTCTGGCAGCCACCTCGACGCAGCACGATTCGAAAGCAGGAAGAGCCCTGAGCACGCGCCTCGACCACCGCAACCCCCTCGTGTTCGACACACACGAGCTGGGGCGGCGTCCTGGTGCCCTCCAGCGGCTCTCGCGTTCGATCGAGGCCCCCAGGGACCTGGGCGTCGAAGGAGTGATCGGAGTGCCCGAGGGCGCTCCGGTGGAAATCGATCTCCGTCTTGAGTCGGTCATGGAAGGGGTGCTTGTCACAGGCACCGCCCGTGCATCGGCCGAGGGGGAGTGCGTAAGGTGTCTGGAGCCCGTCGAGCTGGAGCTCGATGTGGACTTCCAGGAGATGTTCTCGTACCCCGACTCCGACGACCGGGGCCGCTCGAAGGCGGCCGCGGACGACGAAGCCGAGGCAGACGAGGACATGATCCCCCTCGAGGACGGCATGTTCGACCTCGAACCCGTGCTGCGTGATGCGGTGGTGCTCGCACTGCCGATGCAGCCGGTGTGCCGGGAGGACTGTGCAGGCCTGTGTTCCGAGTGTGGAACCAACCTGAACGAGAACCCGGACCACCACCATGACGCCGTCGACGTTCGTTGGGCGGCACTGCAGGGACTCGCCGGTTCGCTGGGAACCGATGAGAAGGACAACATGAGCGGCAAAGCCTCTGACGGGGACGTCCGAAGCGCCGCCGAGAAGCAGGAGAAGTAGCCGTGGCTGTTCCGAAGCGGAAGATGTCGCGCAGCAACACGCGCCACCGCCGGTCGCAGTGGAAGGCTGCGGTCCCCACCCTGGTTTCGTGTGAGCGTTGCCAGGAGCCGAAGCTGCAGCACATCGCGTGCCCGAGCTGCGGCACCTACAACAAGCGCCAGGTCCTCTCGGTCTGATTGGGCTGGTGAGAGGCGCAATGTCTGAGTCCCGCAAGACGGACGACAAGACGGACCATGCCTCGTCCCACACGCTTCTGGAAGGGCGGCTCGGCTATCGGCTCGAGTCCGCCCTTCTGGTGCGTGCGCTGACCCACCGTTCGTACGCGTACGAGAACGGCGGTCTGCCCACCAACGAGCGGCTGGAGTTCCTCGGGGACTCCGTGCTCGGCCTGGTGGTCACGGACACGCTGTACCGGACCCACCCCGACCTGCCGGAAGGCCAGCTGGCCAAACTGCGGGCCGCGGTGGTCAACTCGCGTGCGCTGGCGGACGTGGGACGCGAACTCGAACTCGGCTCCTTCATCCGGCTCGGCCGGGGCGAAGAGGGCACGGGTGGCCGGGACAAGGCGTCCATCCTCGCCGACACCCTTGAAGCGGTGATCGGCGCGGTCTATCTCGACCAGGGCCTCGACGCGGCGTCCGAGCTGGTGCACCGGCTCTTCGACCCGCTGATCGAGAAGTCCTCCAACCTCGGTGCCGGCCTGGACTGGAAGACCAGTCTCCAGGAGCTCACCGCGGCCGAGGGTCTGGGTGTTCCGGAGTACCTCGTCTCCGAAGAGGGCCCGGACCACGAGAAGACCTTTACTGCTGCCGCCCGCGTCGGTGGTGTCTCGTACGGCACCGGCACCGGCCGCAGCAAGAAGGAAGCGGAACAGCAGGCTGCTGAGTCCGCGTGGCGCGCGATTCGCGCGGCCGCGGACGAACGCGCGGCGGCGGCGAAGGCCGCGGCCGAGGCGGGAACGGGAGAGGTCGCCGACCCCTCTCCGACCGCCCACCGGGCGTCGGCCTGACGGCCGCACCCTCGCTTCCCGAGAACCCCGCCCCAGGGCGGGGTTCTCGTCTTTCCCGCCCTTTCCCTCCCTTTCCCTCCTCGTTCTCTTCCTTCTTTCCCGTCCTGCTCGCGGGCCGGCCCCCGGTAGGGTTGAACCGCTGTCGAACACGTACGTCCGGAGGAGTCCCGTGCCCGAGCTGCCCGAGGTCGAGGTCGTACGGCGGGGTCTGGAACGCTGGGTCGCCGGACGGACCGTGACCGAGGTCGACGTGCTGCACCCCAGGGCCGTACGGCGTCATCCGGCGGGCGGCGAGGACTTCGCGGCCCGGCTGAAGGGGCAGCGGTTCGGGGTGGCGCGCCGCCGCGGCAAGTACCTCTGGCTGCCGCTCGCCGAGACCGGCATCTCCGTCCTCGGGCACCTCGGCATGAGCGGGCAGCTGCTCGTCCAGCCGGAGGACGCCGCGGACGAGAAGCACCTCCGCATCCGCATCCGCTTCGCGGCATCCGACAGCGACTCCGTCGCGGGCACGGCCGGTACCGAGCTCCGCTTCGTCGACCAGCGCACCTTCGGCGGACTGTCGCTCCACGACCAGACCCCCGAAGGACTGCCGGACGTCATCGGGCACATCGCCCGCGATCCGCTGGACCCCGAGTTCGACGACGCCGCCTTCCAGAGCGCGCTGCGGCTGCGCCGTACGACGGTCAAGCGGGCGCTGCTCGACCAGTCACTGATCAGCGGCGTCGGCAACATCTACGCCGACGAGGCGCTCTGGCGGTCCCGGCTGCACTACGACCGGCCGACCGCCACCCTCACGCGCCCGCGCTCGGCCGAACTCCTCGGGCACGTCCGGGACGTGATGAACGAGGCCCTCGCGGTCGGCGGCACCAGCTTCGACAGCCTGTACGTGAACGTCAACGGCGAATCCGGCTACTTCGACCGCTCGCTCGACGCCTACGGGCGCGAGGACGAGCCCTGCCACCGCTGCGGTACGCCGATGCGGCGCCGCGCGTGGATGAACCGCTCCAGTTACTTCTGCCCGCGCTGCCAGCGACCGCCGCGCGCGAGCGCCTGACGACCCGAGCGCCTGACGCCCCGCACGCCCGACCCGAGCGCCTGACGACCCGAGCGCCTGACGACGGGATCGGCCGCGACCGGCCGCTGACCGCCGCGACGCGTGCGCCTGACGCCGCGCGCCTGTCCGAGGATCAGGCGCCGACCGGGGCCGCGCGCCCCGCGTCGTAACTCTCCCGGGCCGCCTCCACCTGCGGCATCCGTCCCTCCACCAGCTCGATCAGGCCGATCAGCCGCTCCGCGATCTCGCGGCCGAGCGGGGTGAGCCGGTAGTCGACCCGCGGTGGATTCGTCGGCTGCGCCTCGCGATGGACGAGTCCGTCGCGCTCCAGTGCGTGCAGGGTCTGCGACAGCATCTTCTCGCTCACGCCGTCGACCCGGCGCCGCAGTTCGTTGAACCGGAACGTCCCGTCGTACAGGGCGCCGAGAGTCAGGCTGCCCCAGCGGCCCGTCACGTGCTCCAGCGTGCCGCGCGAGGGGCAGGCGCGCGCGAACACGTCGTAGGCGAGGTCGTCAGTCATGCCCTCCACCGTACTCCCGCGCAGCGCTCACTGCCAGACGTGCGCTAACCCATGGGTTGCGCTATCGAAAAGTTAGTGCTCTACTTCTGGGCGTCCCCCCAGACCTGTTCTCAGACCTGTCCTCAGGTCTGTTCTCGTTCGAGGAGCCCCTTGTGACCACCCCCGTCGTCTCCATCGCCTACCACTCCGGCTACGGCCACACCGCGGTCCTGGCCGAGGCCGTCCGCGACGGTGCCGCCGACGCGGGCGCCACCGTGCACCTGATCAAGGTCGACGGGATCACCGAGGGCGAGTGGGAGCTGCTCGACGCCTCCGACGCGATCGTCTTCGGCTCCCCGACCTACATGGGCACGGCCTCCGGCGCCTTCCACCAGTTCGCCGAGGACTCCTCGAAGCGCTGGTTCGCCGACGCCTGGCTGGACAAGCTCGCCGCCGGCTTCACCAACTCCGGCTCCAAGAGCGGCGACAAGCTGCACACCCTGCAGTACTTCCAGATCCTCGCCGGCCAGCACGGCATGCACTGGATCAACCTCGGCCTCAAGCCCGGCTGGAACACCAGCGAGGCCTCCGAGAACGACATCAACCGCCTCGGCTTCTTCTCCGGCGCCGCCGGCCAGACCCCCGCCGACCTGGGTCCCGAGGGCGTCCACAAGGCCGACGTCGCCACCGCCGAACACCTCGGCCGCCGCGTCGCCCTGACGGCCCGCACCTTCGCGGCGGGCAAGGCCGCCGCCTGAGGTTCCCTGCCGTGACGTACGCGAAAGGGCCCGCCACCGGGAAGGTGACGGGCCCTTTCACATCAGGGAGATGCGGGGACTGCCGGGTCAGTAGCCGAAGTCCTGGGTCCACCAGGGGCCGCCGGCGGCGAAGTGGACGCCCACGCCCAGGGTGGTGAAGTCGCAGTTCAGGATGTTGGCGCGGTGGCCGTCGCTGTTCATCCAGGACTCCATCACGGCTGCCGCGTCGGCCTGGCCGCGGGCTATGTTCTCGCCGCCGAGGCCCGACACGCCCGCCTTCTCGGCGCGCGCCCACGGGGTGGCCCCGTCCGGGTCCGTGTGGTCGAAGAAGCCGCGGGCCGCCATGTCCGCGCTGAACGCCCCGGCCAGTGCCGCGAGCCGGGCGTCCGCCGTCACCGGGGAGCAGCCCACCTTGGCGCGCTCGGCGTTGACCAGGCGGACGACCTCCGCCTCGGCGGCCTCGCTGCGGTCGGCGGTGGAGGGGGCCGCGGTCGTCTCGACCGGGGCCTCCGTCGTCGGGTCGGGCTTCGGTTCGGGCTTCGGCGCGGGGGCCTTCGTGGTCGGCGCGGCCGTGGTCTTCCGCGGCGCCGGCGGCTTGGTCGGAGCCTTCGTCGGGGCCTTGGTCGGCGCCTTCGTCGGGGTCGGCTTGGCCTTCGCCGGGGTCGGCTTCGTGGACGGGGTCGCCGACGGTGAGGCCGCCTTGCCCTTGTCCGTGCCCGCGCTCGCCTTCGTGCTCGTGCGCGCGCCGCCCGAGTCGGCGGTCGGGGTCTGCGTGGACCCGCCCTGCGTCGTCAGCTCCGGCGCCTGCCGGGCCTGGCTCGGGCGCTCGCTCGTGCCCACGCTGCCGACCGTGAACGTGTCCCCGCCGGGCAGCAGGCCCGAGGCGACGGCGATGGCGCCCACCGCGACGGCGGCGGAGGCTCCGAGCAGGCCGGTGCGCACGGGGGTGCGCCGCTTGCGGCGGGTACCCCGGTGACGGTGGTCCGAACCGTCCGCGTAGTCTTCTGCGGCGGGTGCGGCTCCGGCGCGACGGTGGCGTCCCATCTGGTCTGCCTTCCTCTTGCTGGTCCTGCTGTGGTCCTGTGCCGGCCCTGTGAGCCTTTGCTGATCTTTGCTGTCGGTACCGTTTCGGACCGGCGGTCGAACAGGGCGGGTCCGATCGGGTGAGGCGTGTTCGGTCGGGACTGTAGTCCATGCGGGCCGGGGGCGATGTGCTCATCTGGCAATCCGCCCGTTAGCGTGCAGGCATGAGTGACGACGTTCGGATGACCGCCTGGGTACGCGGCCGGGTACAGGGAGTGGGCTTCCGCTGGTTCACCAGGGCAAACGCTTTGGAGATCGGCGGCCTGGTGGGCTTCGCCCTGAACCTCGACGACGGCCGGGTACAGGTGGTGGCCGAAGGGGCGCGTGAGAATTGCCACCGTCTGCTCGCCTGGCTCCACTCCTCCGACACACCCGGGCGAGTGGACGGCGTCACTGAGATCTGGGCCACCCCGCGCGGTGGCTACGACGGCTTCGCCATCCGCTGACGATCACTCTCCGACACCGTTCCCGGTGACCGAGAGGGGCCTCGAAAGGACGCGCGGTAACAGCCGGGTGACGGGGAAACCCCCTGGTGGTTGCCAAGGAGCGCCCATCATGGAAGGCTGCCGGGTAAGGATGATCGCGACGCCCTGAGGCACCGAGTTCATGAGGCCCCGCCGCCCGCTGAGCGGCCCGGGACTCCTCGGTCGGCCCTTCAAACGGGGCGTGATCGTGTTGACCGTCAAACTTTTTGGTGAGACTCTGGAAGCCCCGCGCACCTTAGCTGTTTGGCAGTGGAACCGGCACGACAAGCAGTACTGCCGAGCACCGCGGGTGCGAAATCCCTCACGACCCAACCGCTTCGGTCGGTCACTCATTGTGGAGGACCATCCATCATGGCAAAGGCGCTTCTCGGTTACGTCGGCGGCTCCGACCCGCGACTCCTCGCCGAGATGCGACGGCTTCAGCAGCGCGTCCAGGACCTGGAATCCGAGCTGGTACGGATCCAGTCCGAGAACGACTCGCTTGCCGCTGCCGCCGCTCAGCACCAGGGAGAGTCACTGCTGAACAGCATCGACCTCGACGTACCCCAGGCGGAGCCTGCGCTCACCTGACAACCCAGCCCCGAGGGGCCAGGTGGGAACCACTCACGCCGGACTCACGTCGGCACAGCCGCATGGACACTCATGCCGGTCGAGCCAACTGAACTCACGCCGGCAGAGCAGACATGCAAGGGGCGCTCCGGCGTCCCTTCTTTCTTTACCCGCCGTTCCCCTCCCGTCCCCCTCCTCACCCGAGGATCTGCCCTACACCTTCGCGGGTGAAACGCACGAGCCCCGGTAGAGTCCGGGCGTGCACCTCAAGGCCCTGACACTCCGCGGATTCAAGTCGTTCGCCTCGGCCACCACGCTGCGGTTCGAACCGGGAATCACCTGTGTCGTGGGCCCCAACGGATCGGGCAAGTCCAACGTCGTGGACGCCCTGTCCTGGGTCATGGGCGAGCAGGGCGCCAAGTCGCTGCGCGGCGGCAAGATGGAGGACGTCATCTTCGCCGGCACGACCGGGCGCCCCCCGCTCGGCCGTGCCGAGGTGTCCCTCACCATCGACAACTCCGACGGCGCGCTGCCCATCGACTACGCCGAGGTCACGCTCACCCGCATCATGTTCCGCGGCGGCAGCAGCGAGTACCAGATCAACGGCGACACCTGCCGGCTGCTCGACTTCCAGGACCTGCTCTCCGACTCCGGCATCGGACGCGAGATGCACGTCATCGTCGGCCAGGGGCAGCTCGACTCCGTGCTGCACGCCGACCCGATGGGCCGCCGCGCCTTCATCGAGGAGGCCGCCGGAGTCCTCAAGCACCGCAAGCGCAAGGAGAAGGCGCTGCGGAAGCTCGACGCGATGCAGGCCAACCTCGCGCGCGTGCAGGACCTCACCGACGAACTGCGCCGCCAGCTCAAGCCCCTCGGCCGGCAGGCCGCCGTCGCCCGCCGTGCCGTCGTCATCCAGGCCGATCTGCGCGACGCCCGGCTCCGCCTCCTCGCCGACGACCTCGTCCACCTCCAGCGGGCCCTCACCGCCGAGGTCGCCGACGAAGCGGCCCTGCTCGCCCGCAAGGAAGCCACCGAGGCCGACCTGCGGACCGCGCTCGCCCGCGAGGCCGCCCTCGAGGCCGAGGCACGCGCGCTCGTGCCCCGTCTCGAACGCGCCCAGCAGAACTGGTACGCCCTCTCCCAGCTCGCCGAACGCGTCCGCGGCACGGTCTCCCTGGCCGACGCGCGCGTGAAGAGCGCCACCGCCGCGCCCGCCGAGGAACGCCGCGGCCGTGACCCGGAGGACCTGGAGCGCGAGGCGGCCCGCGTCCGCGAGCAGGAGGCGGAGCTGGAAGCCGCCCTGGAGGCGGCCGAGCGCGCCCTGGAGGACACCGTCGCCCACCGCGCCGAGCTCGAACAGGCCCTCGCGTCCGAGGAACGCCGCCTCAAGGACCTGGCCCGCGCCCTCGCCGACCGGCGCGAGGGCCTCGCCCGCCTCCACGGCCAGGTCAACGCGGCCCGCTCGCGCGCCGCCTCCGCCCAGGCCGAGATCGACCGGCTCGCCGCCGCCCGCGACGAGGCGGGGGAGCGGGCGGTCACCGCCCAGGCGGAGTACGAGCAGCTCAAGGCCGAGGTCGACGGCCTCGACGCCGCGGACACCGAGCACGGCGAGCGGTACGAGGCCGCCCGCCGCGAACTGGCCGACGCGGAGGCCGCGCTCGGCGCCGCCCGCGAGGCCGCCGCCACCGCCGAACGCCGCCGCGCCGCGACCCGGGCCCGGCACGAGACCCTCGCCCTCGGACTGCGCCGCAAGGACGGCACGGGCGCCCTGCTGTCCGCCGGACTCAGCGGACTCCTCGGCCCGGCCGCGGAACTCCTCACCGTCACTCCCGGATACGAGATCCCCGTCGCCGCCGCCCTCGGCGCCGCGGCCGACGCGGTCGCCGCCGCCGGCCCCTCCGCCGCCGCGGAAGCCCTCCGCCTGCTGCGCAAGCAGGACGCCGGCCGCGTGTCCCTGCTCCTGACCGGAGTACCCGAACCGGACCGCTCGGGAGAGACCGGGGCCCCCGCGGCCGAGGGCCGCCCGTACGCCGCCGACCTCGTCCGGGGACCCGACGAACTCATGGGAGCCGTCCGCCGGTTGCTCGCCGGAGTCGTCGTCGTCGACGACCTGGACCAGGCCGCCGAACTCGTCAGGAGCCGCCCCGCGTCGACCGCCGTCACCCTGGAGGGCGACCTGCTCGGGGCGCACTTCGCCCAGGGCGGCTCCGCGGGCGCGCCCAGCCTCCTCGAAGTCCAGGCCTCGGTCGACGAGGCCGCCGCCGAGCTCGACGAACTCGCCGTACGCTGCGAGGAGTCGGCGGCCGCCAAGAGTCAGGCCGACGAGCGGCGCCGTACCGCCGCCGCGCTCGTCGAGGAACTCGACACCCTCCGCCGTACCGCCGAACGCGAGAAGTCCGCCGTCGCCCAGCAGCTCGGCCGGCTCGCCGGCCAGGCCAGGGGAGCGGCCGGCGAGGCCGAGCGGACCGCGGCCGCCGCCGCCCGAGCCCAGGAGGCCCTGGAGAAGGCGACCGCGGAGGCGGAGGAACTCGCCGAACGGCTGCTCGTGGCCCAGGAGGCCGCGGCGTTCGGGGAGGGCGGGGACGAGGAACCCGACACCGCCACCCGCGACCGGCTCGCCATCGACGGATCCAACGCGCGCCAGACCGAGATGGAGGCCCGGCTCCAGGTCCGTACCCACGAGGAGCGGGTCAAGGGGCTCGCCGGGCGGGCCGAGTCGCTCGACCGGGCCGCCCGCGCCGAACGGGAGGCACGCGCGCGTGCCGAGCAGCGCCGCGCCCGGCTGCGCCACGAGGAGCGGGTCGCGGGCGCGGTCGCCGCCGGCGCCCGGAGCCTCCTGGCGCACATCGAGGTGTCGCTCGTCCGCGCCGAGCGCGAGCGGGTGGTGGCGCAGGCGGCGCGGGCCGACCGGGAGGAGGGCCTGGCGGCCGCCCGGAACCGGGGCCGCGACCTCAAGGCGGAGCTCGACAAGCTGACCGACTCCGTGCACCGGGGCGAGGTCCTCGGCGCGGAGAAGCGACTGCGGATCGAGCAGCTGGAGACGAAGGCCCTGGAGGAGTTCGGTGTGGAGGCGACCGCGCTGGTCGCCGAGTACGGCCCGGACCAGCCCGTGCCGCCGTCGCCGGCGGTCGGGGGAGCGGAGTCCGCGGACTCCCCGGAGTCCGCGGACTCGAACGCCACGGACGCCCCGGAGGCCGACGCGGCGCGCCCCTTCATCCGTTCGGAGCAGGAGAAGCGCCTCAAGGCCGCCGAACGGGCGTACCACCAGCTCGGCAAGGTCAACCCGCTGGCCCTGGAGGAGTTCGCGGCCCTGGAGGAGCGGCACCGCTTCCTCTCCGAGCAGCTGGAGGACCTGAGGAAGACCCGGACGGATCTGCTTCAGGTCGTGAAGGAGGTCGACCTGCGGGTCGAGCAGGTCTTCACCGAGGCCTACCGGGACACGGCCCGTGAGTTCGAGGGCGTCTTCTCGCGGCTCTTCCCCGGCGGCGAGGGCCGGCTCGTCCTCACGGACCCCGACAACATGCTGACCACCGGCGTCGAGGTGGAGGCCCGCCCGCCCGGCAAGAAGGTCAAGCGGCTCTCGCTGCTCTCCGGCGGCGAACGCTCGCTGACGGCCGTGGCGCTGCTGGTGTCGATCTTCAAGGCCCGGCCCAGCCCGTTCTACGTGATGGACGAGGTCGAGGCGGCGCTCGACGACACCAATCTCCAGCGGCTGATCCGGATCATGCAGGAGCTCCAGGAGTCCTCGCAGCTGATCGTGATCACCCACCAGAAGCGGACCATGGAGGTCGCGGACGCGCTGTACGGCGTGTCCATGCAGGGTGACGGCGTCTCGAAGGTGATCAGTCAGCGGCTGCGCTGAGGGCGAGCCAAGGGCCGTCTCTTCAAGTGTTGAACTCAAGCCATCTCGTAGTGCTTATTAAGTCACATGACATCGACTATTGACTTAGAAACTTGAAGGCATAGTCTCTGCAACGTTGCTTTTACCTTCACGTGGTGGGCGGCGTGAAGTTGTGCGCCACTGGAAGGGCTTGCCCCCCACCGAGGAGTCCATGTGCCCCACACCGCGCAGGCGCCCACGCCGCCGCCTTCCGAAGGCCGAGCCGCCCACCCGGACCACCTCGGCCACGTCATCTTCATCACGGCCTCCGCCGCGATGGGCGGATTCCTCTTCGGATACGACAGCTCCGTCATCAACGGCGCCGTCGAGGCGATCCGCGACCGCTACGACATCGGCTCCGGAACCCTCGCCCAGGTCATCGCCATCGCCCTGATCGGCTGCGCCATCGGCGCCGCCACCGCGGGCCGGATCGCCGACCGCATCGGCCGTATCCGATGCATGCAGATCTCCGCGGTGCTCTTCGCCGTCAGCGCCGTCGGCTCCGCGCTGCCCTTCGCCCTCTGGGACCTGGCGTTCTGGCGGGTCATCGGCGGCTTCGCCATCGGCATGGCCTCCGTCATCGGCCCCGCGTACATCGCCGAGGTCGCCCCCGCCGCCTACCGCGGCCGCCTCGGCTCCTTCCAGCAGGCCGCGATCGTCATCGGCATCGCCATCTCCCAGCTGGTCAACTACGGCATCCTGCAGCTCGCCGACGGCGACCAGCGCGGCGAGATCGGCGGCCTGGAAGCCTGGCAGTGGATGCTCGGCGTCATGGTCGTGCCCGCCGTGCTCTACGGCATGCTCTCCTTCGCCATCCCCGAGTCCCCCCGCTTCCTCATCTCCGTCGGCAGGACCGACCGGGCCAAGGAGGTCCTCGCCGAGGTCGAGGGCGGCGACGTCGATCTCGACCACCGCGTCGCCGAGATCGACAAGGCCATGCGCAGCGAGCACAAGTCCACCTTCAAGGACCTGCTCGTCGCCGGCTCCCGCTTCAAGCTGCTGCCCATCGTCTGGGTCGGCATCGGACTCTCGGTCTTCCAGCAGCTCGTCGGCATCAACGTCGCGTTCTACTACTCCGCGACCCTCTGGCAGTCCGTCGGCATCGACCCGTCGAGCTCGTTCTTCTACTCGTTCACCACGTCGATCATCAACATCATCGGCACCGTGATCGCGATGGTCCTGGTCGACCGCGTCGGCCGCAAGCCGCTCGCCCTTGTCGGCTCCATCGGCATGGCGATCGCCCTCGCCGTCGAGGCCTGGGCCTTCTCCGCCGACCTCGTCGACGGCAAACTGCCCGAGACCCAGGGCGTCGTGGCGCTCGTCGCCGCCCATGTCTTCGTGCTCTTCTTCGCCCTCTCGTGGGGCGTGGTGGTCTGGGTGTTCCTCGGCGAGATGTTCCCCAACCGGATCCGGGCCGCGGCCCTCGGCGTCGCCGCCTCCGCCCAGTGGATCGCCAACTGGGCCATCACCGCCAGCTTCCCGTCCCTCGCGGACTGGAACCTCTCCGGCACCTACATCATCTACACGGTCTTCGCCGTGCTCTCGATCCCCTTCGTGCTCAGGTACGTCAAGGAGACCAAGGGCAAGGCGTTGGAGGAGATGGGCTAACCCCCCGCTGCCCCGCTCCTCACCCACGGAACTGCCCCGGTCCGAGGCCTCACGCCCCGGACCGGGGCAGTACGCCGTGGCCCCCCGCCTCCGCCGTCAGGCCGTGAGCCGGGCTCGTCAGCCCCCCACCCTCAGGCCGTGAGCCGGGGCAGGACGGCGTCGCAGAACAGCCGCACGCTCCGCCACCCCTCCTCCACCGGCATCCCGCCGCACAGCGGATGCAGCACCAGGCTCTCCAGGTCGAGCGCCAGGCACTCCTCCGGGGTGACGACCCGGTAGACCCCCTCCGCGCGCAGCTCCGCCACCGTCGTGGCCGCCGACCGCACCGCCGAGCGGATGTCCTTCGACTGCCAGGAGGCGTACGTCCGCGCCTCGTGCAGGAAGTGCTCCCCGTACTCCGCCCAGGTCCGGTCCGGGTCCTCCGACAGATGCAGCAGCGGCGTCACCTCGGCCGGCATCATCGTCCAGCCCTCCGTGCCGTACTCGGCGCACCGCTCCCGGTAGTACGCCTCCAGCTCCGGCAGGTGCGCGCTCGGGAAGAACGGCAGCCCGAGCCGGGCCGCCCGCCGCGCCGCCGCCCGCGACGACCCCCCGACCAGCAGCATCGGATGCGGTCGGGTGAAGGGCCGCGGGGTGACCCGTACCGTACGGCCCTGATACGTGAACGGCTCCCCGCTCCACGCGGTGAGCAGGGTCTCCAGGAGCAGGTCCTGGAGCTTCCCGCGCCGCCCCCAGTCGACCCCGCGCTCCTCGTACTCCTCCGGGCGGTAGCCGATCCCCGCCACCGTCACCAGACGTCCGCCGCTCAGCAGGTCGAGGACGGCGATGTCCTCGGCGAGCCGCAGCGGGTCGTGCAGCGGCCCGATGATCGCGGAGACCGTGACCGCGATCCGCTTCGTCGCGCCGAAGACCGCCCCGGCGAAGGCGAAGGGGGACGGCAGCCAGTTGTTGTCGACCCCGTGGTGCTCCTCGGTCTGCACGGTGTCGACCCCGTGCGCGTCGGCGTACGCGGCCATCTCGACGGCGGCCCGGTAGCGGGCGGAGAGGGACTCGGGGGTCGCGCGGGGATCGACGAGGTTGAACCGTACGACGCTGAACGGCATGGGAAGTCCCCCTCCGCTGGTGGGATACCGGCGAAGGGGGACGCTATCTGACGTTGCGTCAGATGGAAACGGTCTCGCGGGCCCCGGCGGACTCCGCGGGCCCGACCGGCTCCTGGGCCGGAGTGCGCGGCAGTACCGCGTACAGCGCCCCCGCCACCACGATGGTCGCCGCCCAGCCGAGGCCGTTCTCGCCGATCCAGGAGGAGGCGAGCGGACCGGAGAACCAGTCGACCTTGGTGAAGAGGAGCCCCACGAGGAGGGCGACCGCCCAGGCCGTCATCGCCTGCCAGGCGAAACCGCCCCGGTACCAGTACGCGCTGGTCCGGGTCGTGTCCATGAGCGCCGCCGCGTCGTACGACCCGCGGCGCAGCATGTCCACGCCGAAGACGCCGATCCAGGCCGAGAACGCCACCGCGAGCAGGGTCAGGAAGGAGATGAACGAGCCGATGAAGCTGGTCGCCACCACCATGAGCAGGAAGCCGAAGACCAGGCTGATCAGCGCGTTGACGCTGACCGCCGCGGCGCGCGAGACCTTGATGCCCAGGGTCTGCGCGGTGAACCCGGCCGAGTACATCGACATCGAGTTGATCAGCAGCATCCCGAGCAGGGCGATCACCAGGTACGGCACCGAGATCCACATCGGCAGCAGCTCACCGATGAAGGAGACCGGGTCCTGCGCCGAGGCCAGGTCCGGCGTCGACACCGCCATGACCGCGCCCATCAGGACCATCGGCAGCACGACGATCCCGGCGCCGCCGACCGTGGAGCCGACCATCGCCTTCGACGAGGCCGTACGGGGCAGGTAGCGGGTGAAGTCGGGACCCGAGGGGACCCAGCTGATGCCGCCGGCCGCGATCGTGCCGATGCCCGCGATCATCATCGCCGTCGAACCGGCCGGCTTGTCGAAGACCGCGGACCAGTCGGTGTTCGCCACCAGATAGACCAGGACGAGCACCGAGAAGGCGCCGAAGAGGTACGTGGACCACTTGCTGCACACCCGCAGCGCGTTGATCCCCAGCCCCGACACCAGGAAGGTGCAGGTGACGAAGAGCAGCAGCGTCACGACGATGAGGAACGTGTTCGACTGCACGCCGAAGAGCAGGTCCAGCACGGTCAGCACCGCGTAGGCGCCGGTGACGGCGTTGATGGTCTCCCAGCCCCACCGGGCCACCCAGATCAGCGCACCGGGAAAGAGGTTTCCGCGCTGACCGAACACCGCGCGCGACAGCGCCATCCCGGGTGCGCCGCCCCGCTTGCCCGCGATCGAGATCAGGCCGACGATCCCGTACGAGAGGACCGGCGCGGCGACCGCCACGGCCAGGACCTGCCAGAAGTTCAGGCCGTTGAAGACGATCAGACCGGCGCCCATCGTGAGCAGCAGCACACTGATGTTGGCCGCGACCCAGGTGGGGAAGAGCTCGCGGACCCGGCCGGTCCGCTCGGCGTCGGGGACGGGGTCGAGACCGCGGGTCTCCATCGCGCCGTCGTGCGTCGCGCCTGCGGCTTCGGAGGCGTCGTGGGGCATGGGGGTACTCCGTACGAAGGTGTGGGGGTCCGAACATCGTACATTCGCGCCCTCACGGGCAAAGGGCGCGTCAGACCGCAGAAGGGGCCGCCGCCCCCTCCCGGAGCGCCTAGCGCCCCCACCCCCGCCCGAGCCCGGGCGGGTGGCGGGCCCCGCCGCCGAGGGGCTTCCCGCCGGCGTGCGGCCGAACGGCGGACCGGCCCGGCCCGGAGGGGCACGCCCTCGCCGCGAGAACGAGGGGACGCGGGCGGTCACGCCATACTGGTCGGGTTATGGAACTCATCCTTGCTGTAGTCATCGCTCTGGTCGTCGCGGTCGCCGTGACGAGCGGACTCGTGATCAGCGGTCGCAAGAAGAAGCAGCTGCCGCCGGCCGAGCCGCCGTCCACCACGCCGACCATCACCGCTCCGCCCGCCGAACCGCATGTCGGCGAGGAGGCGGAGACGCCGCGGGAGGAACCACGCCGCACGGTCGAGGAGGTCGAACTCCCCGCCGGGGAGGCCGTCGAGACGCCGGCCGCCGTCGAGGACCCCGTCGTCGCCCAGCCCGCGGCGCCCGAGATCGAGATCCCGGAGCCCACCGCCGGCCGTCTCGTACGGCTCCGGGCCCGGCTCGCCCGCTCGCAGAACTCGCTCGGCAAGGGGCTGCTCACGCTGCTGTCCCGCGAGCACCTCGACGAGGACACCTGGGAGGAGATCGAGGAGACCCTTCTCACGGCCGACGTCGGCGTCGCTCCCACCCAGGAGCTCGTCGAGCGGCTGCGCGAGCGGGTCCGGGTGCTCGGCACCCGCACCCCGGAGGAGCTGCGCGCGCTCCTGCGCGAGGAGCTCGTCACCCTGCTCGGCCCCGACCTGGACCGCACGGTGCACACCGAGAGCCCCTCGGACGTGCCCGGCGTGGTCATGGTCGTCGGCGTCAACGGCACCGGCAAGACCACGACCACCGGCAAGCTGGCCCGAGTCCTCGTCGCCGACGGCAAGTCCGTCGTCCTCGGCGCGGCCGACACCTTCCGTGCCGCCGCCGCCGACCAGCTCCAGACCTGGGGCGAGCGCGTCGGCGCCCGGACCGTCCGCGGCCCGGAGGGCGGCGACCCGGCGTCGATCGCCTTCGACGCGGTCAAGGAGGGCATCGCGGAGGGCGCCGACGTCGTCCTCATCGACACCGCGGGCCGCCTCCACACCAAGACCGGCCTCATGGACGAGCTCGGCAAGGTCAAGCGCGTCGTCGAGAAGCACGGCCCGCTCGACGAGATCCTGCTCGTCCTCGACGCCACCACCGGACAGAACGGTCTGATCCAGGCCCGTGTCTTCGCCGAGGTGGTCGACATCACCGGCATCGTGCTCACCAAGCTCGACGGCACCGCCAAGGGCGGCATCGTCGTGGCCGTCCAGCGCGAGCTGGGCGTCCCGGTCAAGCTGATCGGACTGGGCGAGGGCCCGGACGACCTGGCGCCCTTCGAGCCGGGAGCCTTCGTCGACGCCCTGATCGACGACTGACGCCCCGTACGACACGCGGAAGGGCCCTCGCCGGGTGGCGAGGGCCCTTCCGCGTACCCGGGCTCAGAAGTGGGTGCGGTGGCAGATGTACGCCAGCGTGCCCAGCAGCAGCCGCGCCTGCGGCGGCGCGCCCGCCGTGTCCAGCGTCGGGGGCCGCAGCCAGCGCACCGGACCGAGCCCGCCCAGGTCCGACGGGGGAGCGGTCACATGGGTCCCGGGTCCCAGGCAGTGCAGATCCAGATCGGCGTCGTCCCAGCCCATCCGGTAGAGCAGCTGCGGGAGCTCCGCCGCCGCGCCGGGGGCCACGAAGAACCGCGCCCGGCCGGTTGGTGTCGCGCACACGGGGCCCAGCGGCAGCCCCATGCGCTCCAGCCGGACGAGCGCCCGGCGGCCCGCGGCCTCGGCGACCTCGATCACGTCGAAGGCCCGGCCCACCGGCAGCAGCAGCGCGGCGCCGGGGTACTCCGACCACGCCTTGGTCGCGTCGTCGAGGCCGGCGCCGGCCGGTACCGGTTCCGCGAAGGAGAGGGGGTGCGCGCCCGGGGCTGGACAGGCCGGATCCCCGCAGGAGCACTGGCCGGAGACGGCCCGCGCTCCGGGCACCACGTCCCAGCCCCACAGCCCTGTGTACTCGGCCACCGCTGTGCACTCCGTGGTGCGAACGCGGCGGCGTGCGCCGGACCGCATCTCACGAATGCCGCCGATCGTGAAACCCATGTCCCCTCCAACGGGTCGAGCGCGCCGGTGGTTACGACCCGGAGCACCGTCGTCACCCTTCGTCACGTTCCGTCCCCGAGGGTGGCGCGCGGTCGTGTGCGGGGTGGTGCGGGCCGGTGCGCGCGCCTCTCCGCGCATCCGTCCGCCGACTCCGGTTCGTCGCATGTCAAGTGAATCGCGTTCCACGGGCGGCGAGTTCATTCGAAGGGGTGGCGAATGGTGGCGTTTCTTGAATCGCCCTCGTAGAGGGGTGATCGTAGGATTACTTTCGGTACTCGAAGCCCGGGGTCGCTTGCGCACGCGGGTATGCCGGAGGCAACCCGGTTTCCAGTTCGAAGGAGTGCGAACGCCGGACGGGTGCCGCGGGACGCGGCATTCTGGTAGGGGTTCGGATGACAGACAATCAGGTGGATGGGGGCGTTCCTGTGGGCGGCAACGGCGCAGACGGTACGACTGCCGGCAAGCGCCCGAACGAGCAGCTGGGTTCGTGGTTCGTGCGCAGCGGCTGGTCGAAGGGCGAACTCGCGCGCCAGGTGAACCGCCGGGCGCGCCAGATGGGCGCGCACCACATCTCCACCGACACCTCGCGCGTCCGGCGCTGGCTCGACGGCGAGCAGCCGCGCGAGCCCATCCCGCGGATCCTCTCCGAGCTGTTCTCCGAGCGCTTCGGCTCCGTCGTCGCCATCGAGGACCTCGGTCTGCGCACCGCCCACCAGTCGCCCTCCGTCTCCGGCGTCGACCTGCCCTGGGCCGGACCGCAGACGGTCGCCCTGCTCGGCGAGTTCTCCCGCAGCGACCTCATGCTCGCCCGCCGCGGCTTCCTCGGCTCCTCCCTGTCGCTCGCCGCAGGACCCGCCCTCATCGAACCGATGCAGCGCTGGCTCGTCCCCACCCCCGCGGGCGACCTGGAGCGCCCCGACCCGCTCGCCGACGCCCGCCGCCCCAACCGGCTCTCCGAGATCGAACTCGACCTCCTCGAATCCACCACCGCCATGTTCCGCAAGTGGGACGC
This sequence comes from Streptomyces sp. NPDC088707, assembly GCF_044752725.1. Lineage (NCBI taxonomy): Bacteria > Bacillati > Actinomycetota > Actinomycetes > Kitasatosporales > Streptomycetaceae > Streptomyces > Streptomyces sp. NPDC088707. Next base: position 83,351 of record NZ_JBIVLV010000014.1, read on the forward strand.
CCAGTGCGGCGGGGGACTGCGCCGCAAGGCCGTCGTCGGCCAGCTCCACGAGGTCACCGACCTCCTCCAGGAGCCCCAGCCTGCCGCCACCGCCAAGCGCCTCTTCACCTGCGCCGCCGAACTCGCCGAACTCGCCGGCTGGATGAGCTACGACGTGGGCCTCCAGCCCACCGCCCAGAAGTACTTCGTGCTCGCCCTGCACGCCGCCAAGGAAGCCGGCGACAAGCCCCTCGGCTCGTACATCCTGTCCTCGATGAGCCGCCAGATGATCCACCTGGGCCGGCCCGACGACGCCCTCGAACTCATCCATCTCGCCCAGTACGGCAGTCGGGACTGCGCCACCGCGCGCACCCAGGCCATGCTGTATGCGATGGAGGCCCGCGCCTACGCCAACATGGGGCAGCCCTCCAAGTGCAAGCGGGCCGTCCGGATGGCCGAGGACACCTTCGCCGACGTCGGCCTCGACGGCGAGCCCGAGCCCGACTGGATCGGTTTCTTCTCCGAGGCCGAACTCAACGGCGAGAACTCCCACTCCTACCGCGACCTCGCCTACGTCGCCGGACGCTCCCCGACGTACGCCTCGCTCGCCGAGCCCGTCATGGAGCGGGCCGTCGAACTCTTCGAGAAGGACCCCGACCACCAGCGGTCGTACGCGCTGAACCTCATCGGCATGGCCACCGTCCACCTCCTCAAGCGCGAGCCCGAGCAGTCCGTCGTCCTCGCCGAGAAGGCCCTCGGAGTCGCCCGCAGCATCCGTTCCGAGCGGGTCAACACCCGACTCCGCAAGACTGTCGACCACGCCGCCCGCAACTACAGCGACGTCGCCGAGGTCGTCCACCTCACCGACCGGCTCACCCAGCTGCTCCCCGAGGCCGCCGAAGCGGTCTGACCCACCCGGCGCCCCCGGCGCCACCCGTACTCCGGCCGCGCCGGACGTCCCGTACTGCCCGACTCGGCTCCCCCGCCGCAAGGTCACACGGACGCCAGGCGCGGCCGGTCCGCGTGTGCCGCCGGCGCCTCCCCGGACCGGGTTCGTGTGTGCCGCGGGCGGCTCCCCGGGCCGGGTCGGTGTGTGCCGGCGACGGCCCCTCGCGGCCCGTGTCCGGGCCCGCCTCCCGGTGTGCCGGCGACGGCCCCTCGCGGCCCGTGTCCAGGCCCGCCTCCCGGCCGTGGACAGGCCCGCCTCCCGTGTCCCCTGGGCGCTGGTCCCGGCCGGTTCCCGTGTGCGACGCGACGCCCCTTCCGGCCCGATTCCCCCGTGCGGAGGATACGGGCGTTACCTCCCTGTGATGCGGCCGTTCACGGTCGCGTAACACGCCCCACCCCTTCGTCACCGCTCCGAAACATCGAGCGGCATCGGCGGAAACCGCCCTGCGCGAATCTCTGGCCCATAACCGGCCACCCCTCACGGCCGCAGCCGCCCGACGGCCCCGCCCCCGCACAGGCCGCATTCGACGACGAGGAGACGCCGATGGCACCAGCCATCACGACCCTGGCAGCAGACGCCCCCGAGCTGTCCGCCGCCAACACCGGGTTCATGCTCATCTGCTCCGCCCTGGTCATGCTGATGACCCCGGCACTCGCCTTCTTCTACGGAGGCATGGTCCGCGTCAAGTCCACCCTCAACATGCTGATGATGAGCTTCATCAGCCTCGGGATCGTCACGATCCTGTGGGTGCTCTTCGGCTTCAGCCTCGCCTTCGGCACCGACTCGGGCTCGATCATCGGCTGGTCCTCCGACTACGTCGGCCTCAGCGGCATCGGCGTCACCGAGCTCTGGGACGGCTACACCATCCCGGTGTACGTCTTCGCCGTCTTCCAGCTGATGTTCGCCATCCTCACCCCGGCCCTGATCAGCGGCGCCCTCGCCGACCGCGTCAAGTTCACCGCCTGGGCCCTCTTCATCACCCTCTGGGTCACCGTCGTCTACTTCCCCGTCGCCCACTGGGTCTGGGGCGCCGGCGGCTGGCTCTTCGAGATGGGCGTCATCGACTTCGCCGGCGGAACGGCGGTCCACATCAACGCCGGCGCCGCGGCCCTCGGCGTGATCCTCGTCATCGGCAAGCGCGTCGGCTTCAAGAAGGACCCGATGCGCCCGCACAGCCTCCCGCTGGTGATGCTGGGCGCCGGTCTCCTCTGGTTCGGCTGGTTCGGCTTCAACGCCGGCTCCTGGCTCGGCAACGACGACGGCGTCGGCGCGGTGATGTTCGTCAACACCCAGGTCGCCACCGCCGCCGCCATGCTCGCCTGGCTCGCGTACGAGAAGATCCGCCACGGCTCCTTCACCACCCTGGGAGCCGCCTCCGGCGCGGTCGCCGGTCTCGTCGCCATCACCCCGTCCGGCGGCGCCGTCAGCCCGCTCGGCGCGATCGCCATCGGCGTCGTCGCCGGTCTCCTCTGCGCCATGGCCGTCGGCCTCAAGTACAAGTTCGGCTACGACGACTCCCTCGACGTCATCGGCGTCCACCTCGTCGGCGGTGTCCTCGGCTCCCTCCTCGTCGGCCTCTTCGCCACCGGCGGCGTCCAGTCCGACGCCAAGGGCCTCTTCTACGGCGGCGGCCTGGAGCAGCTCGGCAAGCAGGCCGTCGGCGTCGTCGCCGTCCTCGCCTACTCTCTGATCGCCTCCGCGATCCTCGCGCTCCTCATCGACAAGACGATGGGCATGCGGGTCAGCGAGGACGACGAGGTCTCCGGCATCGACCAGGTCGAGCACGCCGAGACCGCGTACGACTTCAGCGGAGCCGGTGGCGGCGCGTCCTCGCGCTCCACCGCCGCCCCCGCCCCGGCCGTCACGGAGAACAAGAAGGTGGACGCATGAAGCTCATCACCGCGGTCGTGAAGCCGCACCGGCTCGACGAGATCAAGGAGGCCCTCCAGGCGTTCGGCGTCCACGGCCTCACCGTCACCGAAGCCAGCGGCTACGGCCGCCAGCGCGGCCACACCGAGGTCTACCGGGGCGCCGAGTACACGGTCGACCTGGTCCCCAAGATCCGCATCGAGGTCCTCGTCGAGGACGAGGACGCCGAACAGCTCATCGACGTCGTCGTGAAGGCCGCCCGAACCGGCAAGATCGGAGACGGCAAGGTGTGGAGCGTGCCGGTCGAGACCGCCGTACGCGTCCGCACGGGCGAGCGCGGCCCGGACGCCCTGTAGACAGCGGCCGGACGCACCGTAAGCAACGAAGGAGCCGCCGGGTGACGAGCCTCGAAGTCAGCGAAGAGACCGAAGATTCGGGACCCGGCGGTTACGCGGCGGCCCGGCTGCTCCTCCTCCACGAGAAGGAGCGGTCCGGGCCGCCGCGCCGTGCCGCCCTCGCCCGGCTCACCGACGACTGGCTGGCCGCGCTCTTCGCGGCCGCCGCACCGCCCCGCGGGGTCGCCCTCGTCGCCGTCGGCGGCTACGGCCGCGCCGAGCTCTCCCCGCGCAGCGACCTCGACCTCCTGCTGCTCCACGACGGCACCGCCGACAAGGCCGCCATCGCCGCCCTCGCCGACCGCATCTGGTACCCCGTCTGGGACCTCGGGCTCGCCCTCGACCACTCCGTCCGCACCGCCGCCGAGGCCCGTGCCACCGCCGCCGACGACCTCAAGGTCCACCTCGGCCTCCTCGACGCCCGGCCGCTCGCCGGCGACCACGGACTCGTCGCCGCCCTGCGCACCACCGTCCTCGCCGACTGGCGCAACCAGGCCCCCCGACGCCTCCCCGAACTCGACGCGCTCTGCCGCGAACGCGCCGAACGCATGGGCGAGCTGCAGTTCCTCCTCGAACCCGACCTCAAGGAGGCCAGGGGCGGCCTCCGCGACGCCCAGGCCCTCCGCGCCGTCGCCGCCTCCTGGCTCGCCGACGCCCCCCGCGAAGGCCTCGACGCCGCCCGCCGCCGCCTCCTCGACGCCCGCGACGCCCTCCACCTCACCACCGGCCGCGCCACCGACCGGCTCGCCCTCCAGGAACAGGACGCCGTCGCCGCCGAACTCGGTCTCCTCGACGCCGACACCCTGCTCCGCGAGGTGTACGAGGCCGCCCGGACCATCTCGTACGCCACCGACGTCACATGGCGCGAGGTCAACCGCGTCCTCAAGGCCCGCTCCGCCCGGCCCCGCCTCCGCGCCCTCCTCGGCGGCCGGGGCGGCGCCGGCCGGACCGCCACCGGGAAACCGCCCGTCGAGCGCACCCCGCTCGCCGAAGGCGTCGTCGAGATGGACGGCGAGGTCGTCCTCGCCCGCACCGCCCGGCCCGAACGCGACCCCGTGCTGCCCCTGCGGGCCGCCGCGGCGGCCGCCCAGTCCGCCCTGCCGATCTCCCTGCACGCGGTACGCCGCCTCGCCGCCACCGCCACCCCGCTGCCCGTGCCCTGGCCCGCCGAGGCCCGCGAGGAACTCGTCACCTTGCTCGGCGCCGGCGAGGCCACCGTCCCCGTCTGGGAAGCCCTCGAAGCCGAGGGGATCATCACCCGGCTCCTTCCCGACTGGGAACGCGTCCGCTGCCGCCCCCAGCGCAACCCCGTCCACACCTGGACCGTCGACCGCCACCTCGTCGAGACCGCCGTCCGCGCCTCCTCGCTCACCCGCCGCGTCGGCCGCCCCGACCTCCTCCTCGTCGCCGCGCTCCTCCACGACATCGGCAAGGGCTGGCCCGGCGACCACTCCGTCGCCGGCGAGACCATCGCCCGCGACCTCGCCACCCGTATCGGCTTCGACCGCGCCGACGTCGTCACCCTCGCCACCGCCGTCCGCCACCACCTGCTCCTCGTCGAGACCGCCACCCGCCGCGACCTCGACGACCCCGCCACCGTCCGCGCCGTCGCCACCGCCGTCGGCACCGTCGGCACCCTGGAGCTCCTGCACGCCCTCACCGAGGCCGACGCCCTCGCCACCGGACCCGCCGCCTGGTCCGCCTGGCGCGCCTCGCTCGTCGCCGACCTGGTCAAACGGGTCGCCGGGGTCCTGGCGGGGGAGACTCCGCCGGACCCCGAGGCCGCCGCCCCCAGCGCCGAACAGGAACGGCTCGCCATCGAGGCCCTGCGCACCGGCGAACCCGTCCTCGCCCTCCACACCGAACCGGTCGTCGCGGAACCGGAGGAACCCGAACCGGTCGGCGTCGAACTCGTCATCGCCCTGCCCGACCAGCCCGGCGTCCTGCCCGCCGTCGCCGGCGTCCTCGCCCTGCACCGGCTCACCGTCCGCGCCGCCGACCTCCGCGCCGTCGAGCTCCCGCTCGACCTCGGCGCCGGTTCGGGACCCGTCCTGGTCCTCGACTGGCGGGTCGCCGCCGAATACGGCTCCCTGCCCGAGGCCGCCCGGCTCCGCGCCGACCTCGTCCGCGCCCTCGACGGCTCCCTCGACATCCCCGCCCGCCTCGCCGAGCGCGAGGCCGCCTACCCCCGCAGGCGCGGCCTCACCGCGCCGCCGCCCCGCGTCACCGTCGCCGCCGCGGACTCCCGCCTCGCCACCGTCATCGAGGTCCGCGCCCAGGACGCGCCCGGCCTCCTCCACCGCATCGGCCGGGCCCTGGAGGGCGCGGCGGTACGCGTGCGGAGCGCGCATGTGTCGACGCTCGGCGCCAACGCCGTCGACACCCTGTACGTGACCCGGCCCGACGGCTCCCTGCTGTCCGACGAGGAGGCGATCGACCTGACGCGGACGCTGGAGGAGGCGTTGCGGTGAGGGCGTGACCTCGGCGCATGCCGGTCGTCGAGCACGGAGTGCTCCCCGCGCGAGCGGGGGCGGTCCACTCCGTGGCCATGGCTGCATGTCCGAGGCCGTGTGCTCCCCGCATCAGCGGGGGTCCCGCCCTTGCCGGTGCAATTCGACCGGCAAGGGCGGTCGTGTCCTGGGGCCGGATACCCTGGGTGGCGACCATCCGCCCCGACCCGAGGATCGCGACCACTGTGTTCGATACGCTTTCCGACCGCCTCAGCGCGACTTTCAAGTCCCTCCGGGGCAAAGGCCGCCTCTCCGAGCAGGACATCGACAGTGCGGCCCGGGAAATCCGTATCGCACTCCTTGAGGCCGATGTCGCCCTGCCGGTAGTCCGCGCGTTCATCAAGAACGTCAAGGAGAGGGCCGTCGGCGCCGAGGTCTCGAAGGCGCTGAACCCCTCCCAGCAGGTCATCAAGATCGTCAACGAGGAGCTCGTCGGCATCCTCGGCGGCGAGACCCGGCGCCTGCGGTTCGCCAAGACCGCGCCCACCGTGATCATGCTCGCCGGTCTCCAGGGTGCCGGTAAGACCACCCTCGCCGGAAAGCTCGGCCTCTGGCTCAAGGGCCAGGGCCACTCCCCGCTGCTCGTCGCCTGCGACCTCCAGCGCCCCAACGCCGTCACCCAGCTCGGCGTCGTCGCCGAGCGCGCGGGCGTGGCCTTCTACGGCCCGCAGCCGGGCAACGGCGTCGGTGACCCGGTCCAGGTCGCGAAGGACTCGATCGAGTTCGCGCGGACCAAGATGTACGACGTCGTCATCGTCGACACCGCCGGCCGCCTCGGCATCGACCAGGAGCTGATGCAGCAGGCCGCGGACATCCGCGACGCCGTCAGCCCCGACGAGGTCCTCTTCGTCGTCGACGCCATGATCGGTCAGGACGCGGTCAACACCGCCGAGGCCTTCCGCGACGGCGTCGGCTTCGACGGCGTCGTGCTCTCCAAGCTCGACGGCGACGCCCGCGGTGGTGCCGCGCTCTCCATCGCGCACGTCACGGGCAAGCAGATCATGTTCGCCTCCAACGGCGAGAAGCTGGACGAGTTCGACGCGTTCCACCCGGACCGCATGGCGTCCCGCATCCTCGGCATGGGCGACGTGCTCTCCCTCATCGAGAAGGCGCAGCAGACCTTCGACGAGGAAGAGGCCGCCAAGATGGCCTCGAAGCTCGCGTCGAAGAAGGGCCAGGAGTTCACGCTCGACGACTTCCTGGCGCAGATGGAGCAGGTCCGCAAGATGGGCTCCATCTCCAAGCTCCTCGGCATGCTCCCGGGCATGGGCCAGATGAAGGAGCAGATCGCCAACATCGACGAGAAGGATGTCGACCGCACGGCCGCCATCATCAAGTCGATGACCCCGGGCGAGCGCCACGACCCGACCATCATCAACGGCTCGCGCCGCGCCCGTATCGCCAAGGGTTCCGGCGTCGAGGTCAGCGCGGTCAAGGGCCTCGTCGAGCGGTTCTTCGAGGCCCGCAAGATGATGTCCCGCATGGCCCAGGGCGGCGGCCTCCCCGGCATGCCGGGCATGCCCGGCATGGGCGGCGGTCCGGGCCGGCAGAAGAAGCAGGTCAAGCAGGCCAAGGGCAAGCGCAAGAGCGGCAACCCGATGAAGCGGAAGGCCGAGGAGCAGGCCGCCGCCGAGCGCCGCGACCAGGCGCAGCAGGGCGGGGCCTTCGGGCTGCCGGCGCCGGGGCAGACGCCGAAGGACTTCGAGCTGCCGGACGAGTTCAAGAAGTTCATGGGCTGACGAGCCGACCGGGCCGCGTGCCCGGTGAGCTCTGTCGAGCCGACCGGGCCGCGTGCCCGAGGCCGGCGTGAGGGGCCCGGGGCGGTGTGAAACCGCCCCGGGCCCCTTCTCATCCCTCCGGACCGCCCGCGATGCCGCGTTCGGCCCGCTCTTCGATACTGGGCCCACAGCCGCCCCGAGGAGAGCCACGTGGCCAACCCCGTCCCCCCGCGCGACCGGACCGACCAGCCCTGGCGCTCGGAAGGGGCCCCGCCGCCACCGCCGGCGAAGAGGAAGATGCCCGGCGGCTGGGGAGGCCTCATCCTCACCGCCCTGGTCGTCTATCTGATCGCCAACCTCGTGCTGTCGTTCTTCAACCGGGGCGACGAGCCGACGATCTCGTACACCGAGTTCAGCAAGCAGGTGACCGCCGGCAACGTCACCAAGATCTACTCCAAGGGCGACGCCATCCAGGGGGAGCTGAAGAACAAGCAGCCCCTGCCCAACGGCGACGAGGGCGACTACAGCAAGTTCGTCACCCAGCGGCCCGCGTTCGCCGACGACAACCTCTGGGGCGAGCTGACCTCGAAGGGCGTCACCGTCACCGCGGAGCCGGTCGTCCAGGAGCGCAGCTTCCTCGCCAACCTCCTCATCTCGCTCGCGCCGATGCTGCTGCTCGTCGTGCTGTGGATCTTCATCGCCCGCCGGATGAGCTCCGGCATGGGTGGCGCGGGCGGCATGCTGGGCCGCAAGGCCCCGCCCAGACCCGTCGAGCTGGAGGCCGGGGACAAGCGCACCACCTTCGCCGACGTCGCCGGCATCGACGAGGTCGAGGGCGAACTCAACGACGTCGTCGACTTCCTCAAGAACCCGCAGGCCTACCGCGAGATGGGCGCCAGGATGCCGCGCGGCGTGCTCCTCGCGGGCCCGCCCGGCACCGGGAAGACCCTCCTCGCCCGCGCCGTGGCGGGCGAGGCCGGGGTGCCGTTCTTCTCCGCCTCCGCGTCCGAGTTCATCGAGATGATCGTGGGCGTCGGCGCCTCCCGGGTCCGCGAGCTGTTCGCCGAGGCCCGCAAGGTCGCCCCCGCGATCATCTTCATCGACGAGATCGACACCATCGGCCGGGCCCGCGGCGGCGGCTCCGGGATGGGCGGCCACGACGAGCGCGAGCAGACCCTCAACCAGATCCTCACCGAGATGGACGGCTTCACCGGCTCCGAGGGCGTCATCGTCCTCGCCGCCACCAACCGCGCCGACGTCCTCGACCCCGCCCTCACCCGGCCCGGCCGCTTCGACCGCATCGTCCACGTCAACCCGCCCGACCGGGGCGGCCGCGAGGCGATCCTCAGGATCCACACCCGGGAGATCCCGCTCGCCAAGGACGTCGACCTGGAGCACGTCGCCCGCACCACCCCCGGCATGACCGGCGCCGAGCTCGCCAACCTCGCCAACGAGGCGGCCCTCTTCGCCGTGAAGCGGCACCAGAGGGCCGTCACCCAGTCAGACCTCTCCGACGCCCTGGAGAAGGTCCAGCTCGGCGCGGAGCGGCCGCTCGTGATGCCCGCGGAGGAGCGTCGCCGCACCGCGTACCACGAGAGCGGCCACGCCCTCCTCGGCATGCTCCAGCCCGGCGCCGACCCGGTCCGCAAGATCACCATCGTCCCCCGGGGCCGTGCGCTCGGCGTCACGCTCTCCACCCCCGACGCCGACCGGTACGCCTACACCGAGGAGTATCTGCGCGGCCGGATCATCGGCGCCCTCGGCGGCATGGCCGCCGAGCAGGTCGTCTTCGGCGTCGTCACCACCGGCGCGGAGAGCGACCTGGAGCAGGTCACCGGCATCGCCCGGGGCATGGCGGGACGCTGGGGCATGAGCGAGCTCGTCGGCCGCCTCACCGCCATCCCCGGCGACGCCCAGCAGGCGTACGGCCTCTCGGCGGCCCCCGCCACCCTCGACACCGTCGACGCGGAGATGCGCCGCATCGTCGACGAGTGCTACGAGAGCGCCGTACGGCAGCTCCACGAGCACCGCGACAAGCTGGACGCGCTGGCCGCCGCGCTCCTGGAGAACGAGACCCTGGAAGAGGCCGACGCCTACCGCGCGGCGGGCATCACGCGGGCCCCGCGGGAGGACTGAGCCGACGGCCGGACCACCGGGCTCACACCACCAGGCGCACGAGCGTCGGGAGGCCGCGGGCGCTACGGCACCCGGGCGACGACGTACCGGAAGACGTTCGGCATCCACACCGTGCCGTCCGCGCGCACGTGCGGGGCGAGCGCCTCCTCGATCTCCTTCTCGACCTGGGCGAGCTCCGTCGCCCGCACGGCCTCGTCGAACGCCCCCGTCGACAGCAGCCCGCGCACCGCGCTGCCCTCGTCGGCGTACCCGAAGGGACAGGCCACCCGCCCCGAACCGGCCGGTCGCAGCCCCGCCCCCGCCACCAGCCCCTCCAGGTCCGTCCTGAGGCGCGGCCTGCGGTCCGCGAGCCGGGCCGCGACCCGCAGCACCGCCTCCGTGGAGCACCGCTCCGGAGGCCCCCAGCCGGCGAGCACGACCGTCGCGCCCGGTTGGGCCGTACGGGTGAGCGCCGCCAGCTCCGGAAGCAGCGCGTCCGTCGTGTGGAAGGCCGTGATCACGTCGTACGTGTCTCCCTCGGGGGGCTCCTCCGTGACCGTCACGTCCTCGGGGAGCCGCTCCCTCGCCAGCTCCACGCGCGCGTGGTCCCGGTCCACGCCGGCCACCCGGGCGCCCCGCGCCGCCGCCATGAGAAGCGCCAGTCCGGAGCCGCAGCGGAGGCCCAGGACCCGGGTCCCGGCGCCCACGCCGAGGCGGTCGTACACCGCCTCGTAGAGCGGGACGAGCATCCGTTCCTGGATCTCGGCCCAGTCACGCGCGGGGTGGTACGGGACGAGCGTAGGTGTCATGGAAAACTGCCCCAATCCGTGCTCGGACGACGACCCCCCGTAGCCAGGGAACTGCGCATCCCGTGCCGCGTCCAGTGCTCGCACCGCACCGATTCGTCCGGAAGAGAGACGACCCGGTAATGTCCCTGCCACGCTTCCCGGTCCGCCCGGGCGGCCGTTTCCCAAGGGGCGCGCGCACCACGGCCACACGCCGGGGCGTATGCGCCGCTACGCACCAGCTTGACGCCCCCTGCGTGACTCCTCCGCAGATCTGCGCACTGGCCCTCGTCGCGACACATCAACGGCAACTGACGGGTACGTGCAAAATATTTGGGATGCCCCGGAATGGAACCCGGGGGCACTTCGGCTCGTTGTACGCGACGTGAGCACGACACCACCTGTTCTCGCCGCAGAGCTGGCACAGGCGTGGGCCGACATTCAGCGGCACCACCCCGAGCTGCCCGACCTTGCCGCGCCCGAGTCCCTGATCGGAGAGTCCTCGTCCGCCTGCGGCGCCGAGCTCTCCTTCGAACGACTGCTCCACGAGGCAGTCCACGGCATCGCCGCCGCCCGGGGTGTCCGCGACACCTCCCGCGCCGGCCGCTACCACAACCGCAGATTCCTCGCGATCGCCGAGGAGATGGGCCTCGACCACCCCGAGGAGCCACACGCCAGCAGCGGCTTCTCCCTGGTCACGCTCAACCCCGAGGCGAGGCGGCGCTACCGCCCCACCATCGAGCGGCTGCAGCGCGCCCTGAAGGCCCACACGGTCGCCACGGCGGCCGACACCAAGCGCTCCTTCCGCGGACCGGCCGCCCGGCACGGCTCCTCGGGCGGCGGCGTCCGCGTCAAGGCCGTCTGCGACTGCGGACGCAACGTGCGCGTGGTGCCCTCGGTGCTCGCCCAGGCCCCGATCGTCTGCGGCGGCTGCGGCAAGCCCTTCCGCATCCCGGAGACCGTGGGCGCCGCGAGCTGACCTCGCGGTGTGTGGCACAATGGCTAGCTGTACTCGACAGTCGCACAGGACCCCTCTCTCCTCCGGCTGACGCGTCCATCGGGCATCCGAGTACCGCAACCCCACGTGGCATCTCAAAGTGCCCAACCACGTCAAGACCAGGAGACACCACTTCAGTGGCAGTCAAGATCAAGCTCAAGCGCCTCGGTAAGATCCGCCAGCCGCACTACCGCATCGTCGTCGCCGACTCGCGCACCCGCCGCGACGGTCGCGCGATCGAGGAGATCGGCCTCTACCACCCGACGTACAACCCGTCGCGTATCGAGGTCGACTCCGAGCGTGCGCAGTACTGGCTGTCCGTCGGCGCCCAGCCGACCGAGCCGGTTCTCGCCATCCTGAAGCTCACGGGCGACTGGCAGAAGCACAAGGGCCTCCCGGCCCCCGAGAAGGCTCTGCTCGTCCCCGCGACGAAGGAGGCCAAGCGCGCTTCGTTCGACGAGTTCGCGAAGGCCCTCGAGAGCGGCGACGACAAGGGTGAGGCCATCACCCCGAAGGCCAAGAAGGCCGACAAGAAGGCGGACGAGGCCGAGGCCGCGTCCACCGAGTCGACCGAGGCCTGATCATGCTCGAGGAGGCTCTCGAGCACCTCGTGAAGGGCATCGTCGACAACCCCGACGACGTGCAGGTCGCCTCGCGCACCCTGCGCCGCGGCCGCGTGCTGGAGGTCCGGGTCCACCCGGACGACCTCGGCAAGGTGATCGGCCGCAACGGCCGCACCGCACGCGCGCTGCGTACCGTCGTGGGCGCCATCGGCGGCCGTGGCATCCGGGTCGACCTCGTCGACGTGGACCAGGTCCGCTGAGCAGGCCGGCAGCATCACCTTAGTTGTGCCGGCACGGGCCGGGGAGGGCTTTCGAGCCCACCCCGGCCCGTTGTCGTTCGCGTCGTACGAGCTGTGTGACAGGAGAGTGTGGAGCAGTGCAGTTGGTAGTCGCGCGGATCGGCCGCGCCCACGGGATCAAGGGCGAGGTCACCGTCGAGGTACGCACGGACGAGCCCGAACTCAGGCTCGGCCCCGGTGCCGTACTGCTCACCGACCCGGCCGCCGCCGGGCCGCTGACCATCGAGACCGGCCGGGTGCACAGCGGCCGGCTGTTGCTGCGCTTCGAGGGCGTCCGCGACCGCAACGCCGCCGAGGCCCTGCGCAACATCCTCCTCATCGCCGAGATCGACCCCACGGAGATGCCCGAGGAGGAGGACGAGTACTACGACCACCAGCTCATGGACCTGGACGTGGTACTCGCCGACGGCACCGAGATCGGCCGCATCACCGAGATCTCGCACCTGCCGTCCCAGGACCTCTTCATCGTCGAGCGTCCCGACGGCACCGAGCTGATGATCCCGTTCGTGGAGTCGATCGTCACCGAGATCGACCTGGAGGAGCAGCGGGCCGTCATCGACCCGCCGCCCGGTCTGATCGACGACCGCGCCGAGATCGTCTCCTCCCGCGACGACTCCGACACCGCGCCCGGTGACGAGTCCGGCGAGGCCAAGGCATGAGGCTCGACGTCGTCACGATCTTCCCCGAGTACCTCGAACCGCTGAACGTCTCCCTGGTCGGCAAGGCCCGCGCGCGCGGACAGCTCGACGTCCACGTCCACGACCTTCGGGACTGGACGTACGACCGCCACAACACCGTCGACGACACCCCGTACGGCGGCGGCCCCGGCATGGTCATGAAGACCGATCCCTGGGGCGACGCGCTCGACCAGACGCTCGCCGACGGCTACGAGAGCGGCGCCCACGGCCCCGTCCTCGTCGTCCCGACCCCCAGCGGCCGCCCCTTCACCCAGGAGCTCGCCGTCGAGCTCTCCGCGCGGCCCTGGCTGATCTTCACCCCGGCCCGCTACGAGGGCATCGACCGCCGCGTCATGGACGAGTACGCGACCCGGATGCCCGTCTACGAGGTCTCCATCGGCGACTACGTCCTGGCCGGCGGCGAGGCGGCCGTCCTCGTCGTCACCGAGGCCGTCGCCCGCCTCCTGCCCGGCGTCCTCGGCAACGCCGAGTCCCACCGGGACGACTCCTTCGCCCCCGGCGCCATGGCCAACCTCCTCGAGGGACCCGTCTACACCAAGCCCCCCGAGTGGCGCGGCCGTGGCATCCCCGACGTCCTCCTCAGCGGGCACCACGGCAAGATCGCCCGCTGGCGGCGCGACGAGGCCTTCCGCCGCACCGCGGCCCACCGGCCCGATCTCATCGAGCGCTGCGACCCGGCGGCCTTCGACAAGAAGGACCGCGAGATCCTCTCGATGATGGGCTGGGCGCCCGAGCCCGGCGGCCGATTTTGGCGCAAGCTCGACGGCGTGGAAGAATAGGCCGCTGTCGTCCGTCCGGCGCGCGCCCCTGCCACAGGGGGAACGACGCCGCCAGGAACGGACGATCTTCCGAATCACTTCGAACGTACCGCTGATGACCTGTGGCATCAGCGAGGAAAGAGACCTCCATGGCCTCCCTGCTCGACCAGGTCAACGCGGGTTCGCTCCGCTCCGACCTCCCCGCCTTCCGTCCCGGCGACACCGTGAACGTCCACGTGCGCGTCATCGAAGGCAACCGCTCGCGTATCCAGCAGTTCAAGGGCGTCGTCATCCGTCGCCAGGGTTCGGGCGTCAGCGAGACCTTCACGGTCCGCAAGGTCTCGTTCTCCGTCGGCGTCGAGCGCACCTTCCCGGTGAACAGCCCGATCTTCGAGAAGATCGAGCTCGTCACCCGCGGTGACGTCCGTCGCGCCAAGCTCTACTACCTCCGTGAGCTGCGCGGCAAGGCCGCCAAGATCAAGGAGAAGCGCGACCGCTGAGCTCAGGCTCCCGGCACGCTCGACGCTTCCGAGCCCTCGCACAGGCAGTCCCGATAGGCTCTGCCCCCGATGGACACCGAAGCACAGCACACGGAGCGCGACCCCTCTTCCGACACGGAGGACGGGTCGCGCTCCGCGCGCGTTTCCGAGCAGACGAACGACGCGCAGGAAACGAACGACGCGCAGGAAACGAACGACGCGCAGGAAACGAACGACGCGCAGGACACGGGGGACACGGGGGACACGGGGGACGCGGCGGACACCGCGGCGGACGCCAAGACCGCGAGGAGTGCCTCCTCCTGGCGGCGCACGGCCTTCGTGGGCGCCGCCTGCGTGGCCTTCCTGCTGCTCCTGAGCCACTTCGTGATGCAGCCCTTCCTGATCCCCAGCCGCTCCATGGAACCGACCCTCCAGGTCGGCGACCGGATCCTGGTCAACAAGCTGGCGTACCGTTTCGGCAATGGGCCCGGCCGGGGCGACGTCGTCGTCTTCGACGGCACCGGATCCTTCGTACGGGAACAGCCCCGGGGCAATCCCGTCACCGGTCTGCTGCACGACGGGGCGGCCGCCCTCGGGCTCGCCGAGCCCGACGAGACCGACTTCGTGAAGCGGGTCGTCGGCATCGGCGGCGACCGGGTCGTCTGCTGCGACAGGAACGGCCGGCTCACCGTCAACGGCGTCGCCGTCGAGGAGCGCTACGTGATGCTCGGCGACCAGCCGTCCAGCGTGCCCTTCGACATCGTCGTCCCGCAGGACAGGCTCTGGGTCATGGGCGACCACCGCAGCCAGTCCAGCGACTCCCGCGACCACCTCGGGAACCCCGGCGGCGGCATGGTCCCCGTCGACAAGGTCGTCGGCCGCGCCGACTGGATCGCCTGGCCCTTCGACCGCTGGTCCACGGTCCAGGAGACCGACGTCTTCGACGCCGTACCCGCGGCTCCGGCCGGCGGACACGGGACGGCGCCCCATGGGTAGCCGGGGCCGGCCTCCGGGCGGCGCCGGGCGCGCCGCCGACCAGGGACCCGAGCAGGCCCCTGCCCTGCCGGGCCGGGCCGAGCGGCGCAGGCTCGCCCGCAAGGTCAAGCGGCGCCGGCAGCGCTCCGCGATCCGCGAGATCCCCATCCTGATCACGGTGGCCGTCCTCATCGCGCTCGTCCTGAAGACCTTCCTGGTCCAGGCGTTCGTCATTCCCTCCGGCTCCATGGAACAGACGATCCGCATCTCCGACCGGGTCCTCGTCGACAAGCTCACGCCCTGGTTCGGCTCCCGCCCGCAGCGCGGCGACGTCGTCGTCTTCAAGGACCCCGGCAACTGGCTCCAGCAGGAGGCCGCGCCGCCCGCCGACGACCCGATCGGCGTCAAGCAGGCCAAGCAGGCCCTCACCTTCATCGGGCTGCTGCCCTCCGCCGACGACCGCGACCTCATCAAGCGGGTCGTCGCCGTCGGGGGCGACACCGTCCGCTGCTGCGGCAAGGACGGGCGGATCACCGTCAACGGCGTACCGCTCGACGAGCCGTACCTGCACCCGGGCAACGAGCCGTCGACCATCCCCTTCGAGGTGAAGGTCCCGCAGGGCCGGATCTTCGTCCTCGGGGACCACCGCTCCGACTCGGCCGACTCCCGCTTCCACCTTGAGGAGAAGGACCACGGCACCGTCTCCGAGGAGCAGGTCGTGGGCCGTGCCGTGGTGATCGCCTGGCCCGTCGCGCACTGGCGGGGCCTGGAGGAACGCGGCACCTTCGCCGCGGTACCGGACGCCCGTGCGGGTTCCGGTACCGCGCTCGGTCCGTCGCATAGTGTGTCCCAGCGGAATCTGAACGGATTCCCCGGGCTCCCGACCCCTGCGGAACTTCTGCTCGTTATGGGAGTGGTGGGCCTGTCCCTGTTCCGGGGCAGGCGATCGCACGGACTGAGGAGTGGATGTGGGGGATTTGGCCGTCGGCGCACGATCCGGACACGATGAGCCCGACAAGAGGGCCGGCGGGGCCTTCGGCGATGACACGACGGGTGACGACGTGACGGATGAAGGGCAGGCGCAGCCGCCGAGCGGCGGGGCACCGGACGGCGGGACGCCGGACGACGGTGACGAGACGGCGGGCGGCTCCGGCCGAGGCCCCAAGAAGCCGCGTTCCTTCTGGAAGGAACTGCCCCTGCTGGTCGGCATCGCGCTCGTACTCGCCCTGCTGATCAAGACCTTCCTGGTGCAGGCGTTCTCGATCCCCTCGGAATCGATGATGAACACCCTCCAGCGGGGCGACCGGGTCCTCGTCGACAAGCTGACCCCGTGGTTCGGCTCCGAGCCCGAGCGCGGCGAGGTCGTCGTCTTCCACGATCCGGGCGGCTGGCTCGAGGGCCAGGAGACGCCCACGCCCAACGTGGTGCAGAAGTTCCTCAGCTTCATCGGCCTCATGCCGTCCGCCGAGGAGAAGGACCTCATCAAGCGGGTCATCGCCGTCGGCGGCGACACCGTGTCCTGCAAGGAGGGCGGCAAGGTCGTCCTCAACGGCGTGCCGCTGGACGAGACCTCGTACCTCTACCCCGGCTCCGTCCCCTGCCAGGACTCCTTCGGGCCGATCAAGGTGCCCGAGAACCGCATCTGGGTGATGGGCGACAACCGCCAGAACTCCCTCGACTCCCGCTTCCACCAGCAGCTCCCCGGCGGCGGCACCGTCTCCGACGACGAGGTCGTGGGCCGTGCGGTCGTGATCGCCTGGCCCGTCACCCGCTGGGCCACCCTCCCGGTGCCGGACATCTTCGACAACCCGGCGCTCGACAAGGCCCTGAGCGCCGCGCCCCTCGGCGCGGCCGGCCTCGCCGGAGCGCTCCCGCTGGTCCTGTGGCGCCGGAAGAAGGTCGCCGCACGGCATACCGCCGAGTAGTGACCCGCGGGTAGGGTGCCGTCCCGGACCGTCGACAGACCAACGGTCCGCCGACAGACCTACGGGGTGCGCGCATGAGCGGAAACATACGGACCAAGGGCGGCCACGGCAGCCTCGGCAGCAGGCTGTCGGGGCTGGCCGTGGCCGTCGGCTGTGTGCTCTTCCTCGGCGGCCTCGTCTGGGGAGCCCTGCTCTACCAGCCGTACTCCGTCCCCACCGACTCCATGACCCCCACCCTCGACGTCGGATCCAAGATCCTCGCCCAGCGCGTCGACGGCGAGGAGGTACGGCGCGGGGACGTCGTCGTCTTCACCGACCCCCTCTGGGGCAACACCCCCATGGTCAAGCGGGTCTCCGCGGTCGGCGGCGACACCGTCGCCTGCTGCGACGGGGACGGCCGCCTCACCGTCAACGGCAAGCCCGTCGACGAGCCCTATCTGCGGACCGGACCGGGCGGCCGGACCGTCGCCTCCGGGACCGCGTTCTCCGTCACCGTCCCGGCGGACAGCCTCTTCCTCCTCGGCGACGACCGGCACACCTCGCTCGACTCCCGCACGCACATGGAGGAGGCCGGACAGGGCTCCGTGCCCCGCTCCTCGGTGGTCGCCAGGGTCGACGCCGTGGTCTGGCCCGCCAAGGGCCTCCTGGACCGCCCCACGGGCTTCGCCGGCCTGCCCGGCGGGATCTCGGAGCCCGGGCCCGTCATGCCCCTCCTGGGCGCGATCGCGGCCGGAGCCGTACTGGTGCTTGGCGGGGGAGCGTACGGCCCGGTGGTACAGCGGGTGGGCCGGCTGACGAAGCGCCGACCGGCGGGCACGGCGCCCGGGGCGCGGGAGAAGGTGGGTACATGACGGACTCCGCGGCACGGCAGACGCAGGGCCCGGGTGCCGGGCCGGGTAGCGGCCCGGGTGCCTGGCCGGGTGCCGAGTCAGGTGGCGGTTCGGGTACGGCGCCGGGAGGCGGTTCGGGTACGGCGCCGGGTGCGGGCGCAGGTCCGGGTGCCGGTCCGCAGGTGGAGGTGCGGCGGGTCGCGCGGGTCGTCCTGCTCGACGCCGACGACCGCATCCTCCTCCTGCACGGGTACGAGCCCGACCACCCCGACCAGACCTGGTGGTTCACGCCCGGCGGCGGCCTGGAGGGCGACGAGACCCGGCAGGAGGCGGCCGTGCGCGAGCTCGCCGAGGAGACCGGCATCACCGACATCGACCTCGGGCCCGTGCTCTGGACGCGGTACTGCTCGTTCCCCTTCGACGGGCGCCGCTGGGACCAGGACGAGTGGTACTACCTCGCCCGCACCCGGGGGACCGAGGCCGCGCCCAGGCCCCAGGCCCTCACCGAGCTGGAGAACCGCAGCCTCGCGGGCCTCAGATGGTGGACCTCCGCCGAACTGTCGGCGGCCCGTGAGACGGTGTACCCGACCAGACTCGCCGAGCTGCTGCGCACGCTGCTCGACGAGGGACCTCCGCGTGCACCGGTGGTTCTCGCCCCGGAAATCGTTTAGGGGCGCGTCCGCCTGGCGCACAATAGGGGGACGCACGGCTGAAGGGGAACATGCCATGAGTGCCGAGGACCTCGAGAAGTACGAGACCGAGATGGAGCTGAAGCTCTACCGGGAGTACCGCGACGTCGTCGGGCTGTTCAAATACGTGATCGAGACCGAGCGGCGCTTCTACCTCACCAACGACTACGAGATGCAGGTGCACTCGGTCCAGGGCGAGGTCTTCTTCGAGGTCAGCATGGCCGATGCCTGGGTCTGGGACATGTACAGGCCGGCCAGGTTCGTCAAGCAGGTCCGCGTTCTCACCTTCAAGGACGTGAACATCGAGGAGCTCAACAAGAGCGACCTCGAACTCCCCGGCAGCTGATCCGGCTCTCACTCGACGGCGCCCGAGCCCCCGAACTGCCCCGAGCCCCCCCCGACTGCCCCGAGCTCACCCGGCCTCACCCGCGAGGGTGAGCGAGTTGTCCACAGGCCCTCGGCCGTCCACAGCGCCGCACGCGATCCCGCCCGCTCCGTCACATTCGGTGACGGAGGTGGTACCGCATGAACAGGACCCAAGCACTCGGACGGTACGGAGAAGAGCTGGCCGCCCGCCTGCTCACCGCGACCGGCATGCACATCCTCGCCCGCAACTGGCGTTGTGGCCGGACCGGCGAGATCGACATCGTCGCGCGCCACGGCGACACCCTCGTGATCTGCGAGGTCAAGACCCGGCGCGACGGCGCGTACGAACACCCGATGGCCGCCGTCACGCCCCGCAAGGCGGACCGGCTCCGACGGCTCGCCGCCTGCTGGCTCGACCGCAACGGCATCCCGGCTCCCTTCGGCGGCGTCCGCATCGACCTGATCGGCATCGTCCTGCCCCGCCGCGGCGCCCCGCTCCTCACCCACGCCGAGGGGGTGGCCTGAGATGGGATTCGCCCGCACCTGCTCCGTCGCCCTCGTGGGTGTCGAAGGCGTCGTCGTCGAGGTCCAGGCCGACCTCGAACCCGGCGTGGCCGCCTTCACCCTCGTGGGCCTCCCCGACAAGAGCCTCACCGAGAGCCGTGACCGGGTCCGCGCCGCCGTCGTCAACTCCGGCGCCGAATGGCCCCAGAAGAAACTCACCGTCGGACTCAGCCCCGCGTCCGTACCCAAGGGCGGATCAGGATTCGATCTCGCCGTGGCGGCGGCCGTACTGGGCGCCGCCGAGCGCATCGACCCGCGGGCCATCGCCGACCTCGTCCTCATCGGCGAACTCGGCCTCGACGGACGCGTCCGGCCCGTCCGCGGCATCCTCCCCGCCGTCCTCGCCGCCGCCGACGCCGGATACCGCCAGGTCGTCGTCCCCGAACAGACCGCCGGCGAGGCCTCCCTCGTCCCCGGAGTGTCCGTCCTCGGCGTCCGCAGCCTCCGCCAGCTCATCGCCGTCCTCACCGACGAACCCGTCCCCGAGGAGGAACCCACCGAGGCGGGCCGGCCCGACGCCATGCTCGCCGGACTCCTCGTCCCCGGCGCCGGCCTCGGCACCGGGCTCGCCGCCGACCCCACCGACCCCTCGGAAGGCCCCGACCTCGCCGACGTCGCAGGCCAGCACCGGGCCCGCCGCGCCCTCGAAGTCGCCGCCGCGGGCAGCCACCACCTCCTGCTGTCCGGGCCGCCCGGGGCCGGGAAGACCATGCTGGCCGAGCGCCTCCCCGGCATCCTCCCGCCCCTCACCCGGCAGGAATCCCTCGAGGTCACCGCCGTCCACTCCGTCGCCGGCATCCTCCCGCCCGGCGAACCCCTCGTCCGGCGCGCCCCCTACTGCGCGCCCCACCACTCCGCCACCATGCAGTCCCTCGTCGGCGGCGGGAACGGACTCCCCAGGCCCGGCGCCGTCTCCCTCGCCCACCGGGGCATCCTCTTTCTGGACGAGGCCCCGGAGTTCTCGGGGAAGGCCCTGGACGCCCTCCGCCAACCCCTCGAATCCGGGCACGTCGTGATCGCCCGCGCCGCCGGAGTCGTCCGTCTGCCCGCCCGCTTCCTCCTCGCCCTCGCCGCCAACCCCTGTCCCTGCGGACGCCACACCCTGCACGGCGCCGGCTGCGAGTGCCCCGCCTCGCTCGTCCGCCGCTACCAGGCACGTCTCTCCGGGCCCCTCCTCGACCGAGTCGACCTCCGCGTCGAGGTCGAACCGGTGACCCGCTCCGACCTGCTCGGCCAAGGAGGGCGCGGCGAGACCACCGAGGCGGTCGCCGAACGCGTCCGCGAAGCCCGCGACCGCGCCGCCGCCCGCCTCGCCGACACGCCCTGGAGCGTCAACAGCGAGATTCCCGGGCACGAACTCCGCACCCGCTACCTCGCCGCCCCCGGAGCCCTCGCCACCGCCGAACGCGACATCGAACGCGGACTCCTCACCGCCCGCGGTCTCGACCGGGTCCTCCGCGTCGCCTGGACCGTCGCCGACCTCGCCGGACACGACCGCCCCGACAGCGAGGACATCGCCCTCGCCCTCGAACTGCGCACCGGCATCGCCCGCGGTGTGCCCGTCGGAGCGGGGGACCGGGCATGACCACCCCCGGCCCCACCCCCGACCCCCGCCCGGGCACCTCCGGTTCGGCCTCCATGGACGAGCGGCTGGCACGGGCCACGCTCAGCCGCGCCGTCGAACCCGGCGACGAGCACGCCGGCCGCTGGCTGCGCCGCTACGGAGCCATCGGCTTCCTCAGCCGGCTCCTCGAAGCCAAGCCCGCGGTCCACGCTCCCGGGGGAGGCGGTGACGCCGACGCCTTCCCCGGCACCGGAGCGAAACGCGTCGCCTCCTGGCGACTCCGCGCCGCCGACGCCGACCCCGCCCGCGACCTCGCCACCATCCACGACCTCGGCGGACGCCTCGTCGTCCCCGGCGACACCGAATGGCCCCGCCAACTCGACGACCTCGCGGACGCCCGCCCCCTCGGCCTCTGGGTGCGGGGCCCCGCCGACCTGCGCACCTGGGCCCTCCGCTCCGTCGCCCTCGTCGGCGCCCGCGCCTGCACCCCGTACGGCGCCCATACCGCCGCCGACCTCGCCACCGGCCTCGCCCGCCAGGGCTGGGTCGTCGTCTCCGGAGGCGCCTACGGCATCGACGGCGCCGCCCACCGCGGCGCCCTCGCCGCGGGCGGAGCCACCGTCGCCGTCCTCGCCTGCGGCGTCGACACCCCCTACCCCCGCGGCCACGCCCAACTCATCGGCCGCATCGCCGAACAAGGCCTCGTCGTAGGAGAGTTGCCACCCGAGAGCCACCCCACCCCGAGCCGCTTCATCCTCCGCAACCGGGTCATCGCCGCCCTCACCCGGGGCACCGTCGTCATCGAGGCCCAGCATCGCAGCGGCTCGCTCGTCACCGCCCGCGCCGCCGCCCGCCTCGGGCGCCACACCATGGGTGTCCCCGGCCCCGTGACCAGCGCACTCTCCGCCGGCATCCATGAACTCCTCCGCGGCGACGCCGCCCTCGTCACCGACGCCGACGAGATCGTCGAACTCGTCGGCGACATGGGCCAGCTCGCCCCGGCGCGCCGAGGACCCGTCCTCCCGCGCGACCTTCTCGCCCCGGCCACGGCGCACATCCTCGAAGCGATCCCGGCCCGCGGCCCCACCCCCGCCACCGTCGTCGCCCGTCGCGCCGGAACCACCCCCGACGACACCCTCGCCAAGCTGTACGAACTCCACTCCCTCGGCTTCGTCGAACGACACGGAGAGGGCTGGCAGTTGACGAACACGACAACTCCCGCGTCGAACGCGCGGCGAGGCGGTACTTGACCTGGAGCATTCGGGTGAAAGGGTGAAGGCGATGAACAATCGAGTTCTCTCGGCCGCACCCGAGGGGCCGACACGCGCCACGGCCCGGTTTCGAAGATGTGGCCGACGGCGTCCACCCGGAGCGGCGCGATCCGCCGATGTTCGCGCACCGCGACCGCGCACTCACGCTACGCTCACCAGAATTCCGTCCAGGACACCCGCACCGACCTACCCGACAGCAGAACGGCTCAAGGCAACGCATGCCCCAGCACACCTCCGGGTCTGACCGCGCTGCGGTGCCCCCAGCAGCCCGGGGCGCCGTGCGACCACCCGCACCGACCTCCCTCGACGAACTGTGGCGGTCGTACAAGGACACGGGAGACGAGCGGCTGCGGGAACAGCTGATCCTGCACTACTCGCCCCTCGTCAAGTACGTCGCGGGACGCGTCAGCGTCGGGCTGCCGTCCAACGTGGAACAGGCCGACTTCGTCTCCTCCGGCGTCTTCGGCCTCATCGACGCCATCGAGAAGTTCGACGTCGAGCGCGCCATCAAGTTCGAGACGTACGCCATCACCCGTATCCGCGGCGCCATGATCGACGAACTCCGCGCCCTCGACTGGATCCCGCGCTCCGTCCGCCAGAAGGCCCGCAACGTCGAGCGCGCGTACGCCACCCTCGAAGCCCAGCTCCGGCGCACCCCCTCCGAGACCGAGGTCGCCGCGGAGATGGACGTCACGCTGGAGGAACTGCACGCGGTTTTCAGCCAGTTGTCCCTGGCGAACGTGGTCGCCCTCGAAGAGCTGCTGCACGTCGGCGGCGAGGGCGGCGACCGGCTCTCCCTGATGGACACCCTCGAGGACACCGCCGCCGACAACCCCGTCGAGGTCGCCGAGGACCGTGAGCTGCGCCGGCTGCTCGCCCGCGCCATCAACACGCTCCCCGAGCGGGAGAAGACCGTCGTCACGCTCTACTACTACGAGGGCCTCACGCTCGCCGAGATCGGCCACGTCCTCGGCGTCACCGAGAGCCGCGTCAGCCAGATCCACACCAAGTCCGTCCTCCAGCTCCGGGCCAAGCTGGCCGACGTCGGACGCTGACCCGGCGCGAGCCGGTCGTACAGTGGAGCCGTGCCCAGGATTCGAGCGGCCTCGGTGGCCGAGCACCGGACGATGCAGCGTGGCGCCCTCCTGGACGCCGCGCGTGCCCTGCTGTCCGAGGGCGGTACGGAGGCGCTGACCTTCCCCGCACTCGCCGAGCGCACGGGCCTCGCCCGTTCCTCGGTGTACGAGTACTTCCGATCGCGCGCGGCCGTCGTCGAAGAGCTGTGCGCCGTCGACTTCCCCGTCTGGGCGGCGGAGGTCGAGGTCGCCATGGACGGCGCGGACACCCCGCAGGGCAAGGTCGAGGCCTATGTCCGCAAGCAGCTGGAGCTCGTCGGCGACCGCCGGCACCGCGCGGTCGTCGCCATCTCGGCGAGCGAGCTCGACGACGGCGCCCGCGAGAAGATCCGCGCGGCCCATGGCGGACTCGTCGCCATGATCGTCGAAGCCCTCGCAGCCCTGGGGCAGCCCCAGCCCCGCCTGGGCGCCATGCTCCTCCAGGGTGTCGTCGACGCCGCGGTCCGCCGCATCGAGCTCGGCGCGGCCGAGAACCCCGAAGAGGTCGCCGAGGCGGCGGTCACGATGGCCCTCCACGGGGTCAACGGCACCCAGGCCTGACCGGCAGCAGGCGGGACGGGGAGCGCGGGGTCAGCAGCAGCGGGTTCAGGTACCGGTCGCCTCTGAGGAGGCCCCAGTGCAGACAGGCCTCCGGACAGTGCGTGCCGGGGGCGACCCGGGCGATCGGGGTGCCGGCCGCGACCCGCGTGCCGGTCCTCACCAGCGGAGTCACCGGGGTGAAGGTCGTCCGCAGCGGGGGAGTGCCCGAGTGCGGCAGGGTCAGCGTGAGGACCCCGCGCCCGCCGACCGGCCCCGCGAAGGTGACCGTGCCGGCGACCGGGGCCACGACCGCGGTGCCCGGCGGGGCGGCCAGGTCGACGCCGCGATGGCCGGCCGCGTACGGCCCCGGTGGAGGCTGCCAGCCGCGGAGGATCTCCGGGAGCGGCGGTCCCACCGGCCATAGGAGGCCGAGGGTCAGGGTGAGTGCCGTGAGTGCCGTGAGGTGCATGGGAGAACGCTCCCCCGCCCGTCCGGTTCGCAGGGGTGGCGGGCGGTTTCTGTGGACTGCCCGCCGGTTGTGGACAGCGCCGTCACCCGCTGCTCCCGGGGTCCCGTACACTTCCTATGGCGACCCGGGTCACCGGGTCGACTTCGCACGCCCCGCCACTACCCTCACCGGCCGTGGCAGCGCCTTTCGGTCCCTCGCGGGCATGGCGCGTCGGGGCGTCAGGAACATAACCGAGAAACTCAAGGAGATACGGCCATGGCCGTCGTCACGATGCGGGAGCTGCTGGAGAGCGGCGTCCACTTCGGTCACCAGACCCGTCGCTGGAACCCGAAGATGAAGCGCTTCATCTTCACCGAGCGCAACGGCATCTACATCATCGACCTGCTCCAGTCGCTGTCGTACATCGACCGCGCCTACGAGTTCGTCAAGGAGACCGTCGCCCACGGCGGCTCCATCATGTTCGTCGGTACGAAGAAGCAGGCCCAGGAGGCCATCGCCGAGCAGGCGACGCGTGTCGGCATGCCGTACGTCAACCAGCGTTGGCTCGGTGGCATGCTCACCAACTTCTCCACCGTCTACAAGCGTCTGCAGCGCCTCAAGGAGCTCGAGCAGATCGACTTCGAGGACGTGGCCGCCTCCGGCCTCACCAAGAAGGAGCTCCTGGTCCTCTCCCGCGAGAAGGCCAAGCTGGAGAAGACCCTCGGTGGTATCCGTGAGATGTCCAAGGTTCCCAGCGCCGTCTGGATCGTGGACACCAAGAAGGAGCACATCGCCGTCGGCGAGGCTCGCAAGCTGAAGATCCCGGTCGTCGCGATCCTCGACACCAACTGCGACCCCGACGAGGTCGACTACAAGATCCCGGGCAACGACGACGCGATCCGCTCCGTCACCCTGCTCACCCGCGTGATCGCCGACGCCGTCGCCGAGGGCCTCATCGCCCGCTCCGGCGCCGCGACCGGCGACTCGAAGCCGGGCGAGAAGGCCGCCGGCGAGCCCCTCGCCGAGTGGGAGCGCGACCTGCTCGAGGGCGAGAAGAAGGCGGACTCCGACGAGGCTGCCGAGGTCCAGACCTCCGCCGAGACCGAGAAGGCCGCCGACGCCGAGGCCGCCGACGCCCCGGCCGAGGTTGCCGCCGAGGCCCCGGCCGCGGACGCCGCCGAGGCTCCGGCCGCGGACGCCGAGCAGGCCTGACCCTTCAGGACCTTCGGGTGACGACGGCGGGGGCCCACGAAGCCCCCGCCGTCCACCCGTGGACCCGCCCGATCTTTCAGACTTCGAGAGAGAAACAGACTCATGGCGAACTACACCGCCGCTGACGTCAAGAAGCTCCGCGAGCTCACCGGCGCCGGCATGATGGACTGCAAGAAGGCCCTCGACGAGGCCGACGGCAACGTCGACAAGGCCGTCGAGGCCCTGCGCATCAAGGGCCAGAAGGGTGTCGCCAAGCGCGAGGGCCGCTCCGCCGAGAACGGCGCCGTGGTCTCCCTCATCGCCGACGACAACACCTCCGGCGTCCTCGTCGAGCTGAAGTGCGAGACGGACTTCGTCGCCAAGGGTGACAAGTTCCAGGCCGTCGCCAACCAGCTGGCCGCGCACGTCGCCGCCACGGCCCCGGCCGACCTGGAGGCGCTGCTCGCCTCCGAGATCGAGGCTGGCAAGACCGTGCAGGCGTTCGTCGACGAGGCCAACGCCAACCTCGGCGAGAAGATCGTCCTGGACCGCTTCGCGCAGTACGCCGACGGCTTCGTCTTCGCGTACATGCACCGCACGATGCCGGACCTCCCGCCGCAGATCGGTGTCCTCGTCGAGTTCGACAAGGCCGACGCCGCCGTCGCCAAGGGTGTCGCGCAGCACATCGCCGCCTTCGCGCCGAAGTACCTCACCCGTGAGGACGTTCCGGCCGAGGTCGTCGAGACCGAGCGTCGCGTCGCCGAGGAGACCACCCGCGCCGAGGGCAAGCCCGAGGCCGCGCTCCCGAAGATCGTCGAGGGTCGCGTGAACGGCTTCTTCAAGGACGCGACGCTGCTCGGTCAGCCGTACGCCCTTGACAACAAGAAGTCCGTCCAGCAGATCCTGGACGAAGCCGGTGTCACCCTGAAGCGCTTCACCCGCATCAAGGTCGGCATCTGAGTCCGTACGCGAACGCGACGGACACCGGACCCCGGTAGGGTCTGAGGCAGTCGTCCGCGCACGCGCAGGACGACCGCAGATCTGACGAGGAGGCCATTGCCGTACGGGAAACCGCGAGGACCCAAGGCAATGGCCTCCTTCGTATGTGCACGAGGAGATCTCCATGAACCAGGGCGCCGTACAGGGCGACGACAACAACGGCAACAAGGCCGGCCGCTACATGCTGAAGCTGTCCGGAGAAGCCTTCTCCGGCGGTACGGGCCTGGGCGTCGACCCCAACGTCGTGCACGCCATCGCACGTGAGATCGCGGCCGTCGTCCGCGACGGCGCGGAGATCGCGGTGGTGATCGGCGGCGGCAACTTCTTCCGCGGCGCCGAGCTCCAGCAGCGCGGCATGGACCGGGCCCGCTCCGACTACATGGGCATGCTCGGCACCGTGATGAACTGCCTCGCCCTCCAGGACTTCCTGGAGAAGGAGGGCATCGACTCCCGCGTCCAGACCGCCATCACGATGGGCCAGGTCGCCGAGCCGTACATCCCGCTGCGCGCCGTGCGCCACCTGGAGAAGGGCCGTGTGGTCATCTTCGGTGCGGGCATGGGCATGCCGTACTTCTCCACGGACACCACCGCGGCCCAGCGCGCCCTGGAGATCGACGCCGAGGCGCTCCTCATGGGCAAGAACGGCGTGGACGGCGTCTACGACTCCGACCCGAAGGCCAATCCCGACGCGGTCAAGTTCGACGCACTGGAGTACGGCGAGGTGCTCTCCCGCGACCTCAAGGTCGCCGACGCCACCGCCATCACCCTGTGCCGGGACAACAACCTCCCGATCCTCGTCTTCGAACTGCTCACCGAGGGCAATATCGCTCGCGCGGTGAAGGGTGAGAAGATCGGCACGCTCGTGAGCGACCAGGGCACCCGGGCCTGACCCGAACCGGGGAACCGCCCCGCAAGGGGATGGACAGAGCCCTGCCGGTCGTACACCGTGCAGGACACAACGCGACGACACGCAGGAGCATGTGGTGATCGAAGAGACCCTCCTCGAGGCCGAGGAGAAGATGGAGAAGGCCGTCGTGGTCGCCAAGGAGGACTTCGCCGCGATCCGCACCGGCCGTGCGCACCCGGCGATGTTCAACAAGATCGTGGCGGACTACTACGGTGCCATCACCCCCATCAACCAGCTGGCGTCCTTCTCCGTCCCGGAGCCGCGGATGGCCGTGGTGACCCCGTTCGACAAGAGCGCGCTGCGCAACATCGAGCAGGCGATCCGGGACTCGGACCTCGGCGTCAACCCGAGCAACGACGGCAACATCATCCGGGTGGTGTTCCCCGAGCTGACGGAGGAGCGCCGCCGGGAGTACATCAAGGTCGCCAAGGGCAAGGCCGAGGACTCGAAGATCTCGATCCGCTCGGTCCGCCGCAAGGCCAAGGAGACCATCGACAAGCTCGTCAAGGACGGCGAGGTCGGCGAGGACGAGGGCCGCCGCGCCGAGAAGGAGCTCGACGACACCACCGCGAAGTACGTCTCGCAGGTGGACGAGCTGCTCAAGCACAAGGAAGCCGAGCTGCTCGAGGTCTGATGAACGACTCTTCCTGGGGGGCCCCGGCCGGTTCCGGCCGTGGGGGACCCGACCAGGGGCCCGTCCCGGCGGGTCCCGCATACGATCGGCAGCAGGCGGCGCAGACTCGGCCCATGCCCATCGTGCCCGACGTTCCCGCCGGCGGATTCCAGGACGGTCACGGCCGGGGGGCCGCTCACCCGAGCGGTCCCCTGTTCCGTGACGAGACGCCGCACGAGCACCCGCAGGAGCCCATGCCCAGCCCCACCCCGCCTCCGCCGCCCGCGCCGCCGGCGCCACGGCAGAAGAAGAGCGCGGGGCGCAATCTGGGCGCGGCCATAGGGGTCGGGGTCGGTCTCGGGGCCGTCATCATCGCCTCGCTGTACGTCTGGGCTCCGGCGTTCGTCGGCGTGATAGCGGTCGCCGTGGTGGTCGGGCTCTGGGAGCTGACCTCCCGCCTCCAGGAGCGCAAGGGGATCAAGGCTCCGCTGGTGCCGCTCGCGGTCGGCGGTGCGGCGATGGTCGTCGCCGGGTACGTCCGGGGGCCCGAGGGCGCCTGGGTGGCGATGGCGCTCACGGCGCTCGCGGTACTCATCTGGCGGATGACGGAGCCTCCCGAGGGCTATCTGAAGGACGTCACGGCGGGTGTGTTCGCGGCGTTCTACGTGCCGTTCCTGGCGACGTTCGTGGCGTTGATGCTCACCGCCGACGACGGTCCGGAGCGGGTGCTGACGTTCCTGGTGCTGACGGTGGTCAGCGACACGGGTGCGTACGCGATCGGCTGGCGCTTCGGCAGGCACAAGCTGGCACCGAGGATCAGTCCCGGAAAGACCCGCGAGGGTCTGCTCGGGGCGGTGACCTTCGCGATGGCGGCGGGTGCGCTGTGCATGCAGTTCATGATCGACGACGGCATCTGGTGGCAGGGTCTGCTGCTGGGTCTCGCGGTGGCGACGAGCGCGACGCTCGGCGACCTCGGCGAGTCGATGATCAAGCGCGACCTGGGCATCAAGGACATGGGCACCTTGCTTCCCGGGCATGGCGGGATCATGGACCGGCTGGACTCGCTGCTGCCGACGGCTCCGGTCGTGTGGTTGCTGTTCGTGATCTTCGTCGGCTCGACCTGACCCGTCTGATCCGCGCGTGTGTGCCGTCAGGGCCCGTCCCCCTCCGGGGGGACGGGCCCTGACGCATGGGGCGGCGCGTGGAGGCGGCCACGGAGGGCACGGCAGGTGGCCGCGGCCACCGAGCCGAAACCGTCGCCTATGGGGAGAATGCGGTCATGGCATCCCAGGCACGCGCCGGCGGCGCACCCGCGGGGGCGCGGCTCGTCCTGCTGACGCTCGCGGCGGGCCAGTTCCTGATGGCCCTCGACAGCTCCGTCATGAACGTGGCGATCGCGACCGTGGCCGACGACGTGGGCACGACCGTGACCGGCATCCAGGGCGCCATCACCGCGTACACGCTGGTGATGGCGATGTTCATGATCCCCGGAGGCAAGGTCGGGGTGCTGATCGGACGCCGGCGCGCGTTCATGATCGGCTGCGTGATCTACGGCTGCGGCTCGCTGACCACGGCGCTCGCGCCGAACCTTCCCGTGCTGCTGTTCGGCTGGTCGTTCCTCGAAGGCATCGGGGCGGCGCTCATCCTGCCGTCGATCGTGGCACTCGTGGCCGGCAACTTCCCCACCGAGGGCCGGGCCGCGGCGTACGGCATCGTGGCAGCGGCGGGTGCCGTGGCCATCGGGCTCGGACCGCTCATCGGCGGCATCGCCACGACCTACTTCTCCTGGCGCTGGGTGTTCGCCGGCGAGGTCCTGGTCGTGCTCGTCATCCTGGTGTTCGCCCGCCGCATCGCCGACGCCGGCGACGAGTCACACCCGCGCATCGACCTCGTCGGCGCCGTCCTGTCCGCCGCCGGGCTGGGGATCTTCGTCTACGGCGTCCTGCGTTCGGACGAATGGGGCTGGGTCCAGCCGAAGGCGGACGCACCCGCATGGCTCGGGGTGTCGCTGACCGTGTGGCTGATGCTGGCGGGTCTCCTCCTGGTGTACCTGTTCCTCCGCTGGGAGGCCCGGCTCGTCGAGCGCGGCCGGGAACCGCTCGTCGACCCGGCCATGCTGCGGAACAAGCAGCTCACCGGCGGTCTGACGATGTTCTTCTTCCAGTACCTCGTGCAGATGGGCGTCTTCTTCGTCGTCCCGCTCTACCTGTCCGTGGCCCTCGGTCTGTCCGCGCTGCAGACCGGCGCCCGGATCCTGCCGCTCTCGCTGACGCTGCTCGCCGCCGCGGTCCTCATCCCGCGCTTCCTCCCGGACGTCTCGCCCCGGCGGGTGGTGCGGATCGGGGTGCTGGCGCTCCTCGCCGGTGCGGTCGCCCTGATGGCCGCACTGGACGCGGACGCCGGAGCGGAGATCGTCACCGTCCCGCTGCTGCTCATCGGGTTCGGGATGGGGGCCCTGGCCTCCCAGCTCGGATCGGTCACGGTCTCCGCGGTCCCGGACCGGCAGAGCGCGGAGGTCGGAGGCATCCAGAACGCCGTCACCAACCTCGGCTCCTCGATGGGCACGGCGCTCGCGGGCTCCCTGATGATCGCCGCGCTCACCTCGTCGTTCCTGGGTGCCGTGGAGCGGAACCCGGCCATCCCGGCCGAGGTGAAGAGCCAGGCGGTCGTCGAGCTCCAGAGCGGCGTCCCGTTCCTCTCGGACGCCCAGCTGACGACCGCCCTCGACGAGGCGGGCACCAGCGAGGCGGTGTCCGAGGCCGCCCTGGAGGCGAACGAGGCCGCCCGGCTGGACGGCCTGAAGGCAGCCCTCGCGATCCTGGCCGGCGCGTCCGTCGTCGCGCTCTTCTTCACCCACCGCATCCCCCGGACCCAGCCCCGGGCCCCCACCCCCTGAAACGGCGAACCGGGCCACGGGCGCGCGTCTGCGACACTGGTACCACCATGCCCAAGCCCGGAGAACTCACTTTCGTCGCCCCCCGCGGAGCCAAGAAGCCGCCGCGGCACCTGGCCGACCTCACGCCTGCCGAGCGGAAGGAGGCCGTCGCCGCGATCGGCGAGAAGCCGTTCCGCGCCAAGCAGCTGTCCACCCACTACTTCGCGCGGTACGCGCACGATCCCGCCGAGTGGACGGACATTCCGGCCGCCTCGCGGGAGAAGCTGGCCGGGGAGCTGCTTCCCGATCTGATGTCCGTGGTGCGGCACATCTCGTGCGACGACGACACCACCCGCAAGACCCTGTGGCGGCTGCACGACGGCACGCTCGTCGAGTCGGTGCTCATGCGCTACCCGGACCGGGTGACCATGTGCATCTCCTCGCAGGCCGGCTGCGGGATGAACTGCCCGTTCTGCGCGACGGGGCAGGCCGGGCTCGACCGGAACCTGTCGACCGCCGAGATCGTGCACCAGATCGTGGACGGCATGCGGTCGCTGCGGGACGGGGAGGTGCCCGGGGGACCGGCGCGGCTCTCCAACATCGTGTTCATGGGCATGGGCGAGCCGCTCGCGAACTACAAGCGGGTCGTCGGTGCCGTCCGGCGCCTCACCGACCCCGAGCCGGACGGCCTCGGGCTCTCGCAGCGCGGGATCACCGTCTCCACCGTCGGGCTCGTGCCCGCGATGCTGCGGTTCGCCGACGAGGGCTTCAAGTGCCGGCTCGCGGTCTCGCTGCACGCCCCGGACGACGAGCTCCGGGACACCCTGGTGCCGGTCAACACGCGCTGGAAGGTGCGTGAGGTCCTGGACGCCGCCTGGGAGTACGCGGAGAAGTCCGGCCGCCGGATCTCCATCGAGTACGCGCTCATCCGGGACATCAACGACCAGGCGTGGCGCGGTGACCTGCTGGGCCGGCTGCTCAAGGGGCGTCGGGTGCACGTCAACCTGATCCCGCTGAACCCGACGCCGGGTTCGAAGTGGACGGCGTCGCGTCCGGAGGACGAGAAGGCCTTCGTCGAGGCCATCGCCCGCCACGGCGTGCCGGTGACCGTGCGGGACACCCGCGGCCAGGAGATCGACGGTGCCTGTGGACAGCTGGCGGCCGCCGAGCGCTGACCTTGTACTCTGAGGTCGAACACATCTCCATATTCCGACAGGGGAGCGCCACAGCGCTGAGAGTGCGGTCACCGTAGGACCGCAGACCCTCTGAACCTTGCCCAGGTCATTCTGGGTAGGAAGTTCGGTCGTTAACTCAAGCTGTTGCGCCCTGCCCGCGTCCGGTCCGCCGGTCGTGGGCAGGGCCGCGTCTCTTCCTGGTCATACCCAGGAGGAATCTCAGTGAGCACCACTCCGGTGAGCATCAAGAAGGCCGCCGCCGCCGCGCTCGTCGCGGCGCTGGGCGTCACCACCCTTGCCGCCTGCGGCACGGACGACGTCCGCGAGGCCGCCGGCAAGTCCGGCGCCCCGGCGCCGAAGACCGTGACCCTCGTGAGTCACGACTCGTTCAACGCCTCCAAGGAGGTGCTGGCCGAGTTCACCAAGCAGACCGGCTTCACCGTCAAGGTGCTGAAGAGCGGCGACGCGGGCGAGGCCGTCAACAAGGAGATCCTGACCAAGGGCTCCCCGCAGGGCGACGTCTTCTTCGGCGTCGACAACACCCTGCTGTCCCGCGCCCTCGACAACGGCATCTTCGTGCCGTACGCGGCGAAGGGCCTCGACCGCCTCCCGGCCGCGTACCAGCTCGACAAGGAGCAGCGGCGGGTCACGCCGATCGACTCCGGTGACATCTGCGTCAACTACGACAAGTCGTACTTCGCCGACAGGAAGCTGGCGCCGCCGGTGACCTTCGACGACCTGGCGAAGCCCGCGTACAAGAACCTGCTCGTCGTCGAGAACCCCGAGCGGTCCTCCCCGGGCCTCGGCTTCCTCCTCGGTACGGCCGCGAAGTACGGGGACGAGGGCTGGCAGGACTACTGGACGAAGCTCAAGGCCAACGGCGTGAAGACCGTCGACAGCTGGGAGCTCGCCTACAACCAGGAGTTCTCCGGCTCGGCCGGCGGCAAGCAGGCCAAGGGCGACCGTCCGCTCGTCGTGTCGTACGCCTCCAGCCCGCCGGTCGAGGTGCTCTACGGCGAGCCGCAGCCGAAGGTGGCCCCCACCGGGGTCTCCACCGGCACCTGCTTCCGGCAGATCGAGTTCGCTGGTCTGCTGAACGGCGCGAAGAACCCCGAGGGCGGCAAGGCGCTGATCGACTTCCTGATCTCCAAGAAGTTCCAGGAGGACATGCCGCTCCAGATGTTCGTCAACCCGGTGGCGAAGGACGCGGCCCTGCCCGAGCTGTTCACCCAGCACGGCGTGGTCGTCGACAAGCCGGAGACGATGACGCCGGAGAAGATCGCCGAGAAGCGTGACCCGTGGATCCAGCAGTGGTCGTCGCTCGTTCTGAAGTAGTCCCCGACCGCCGGGGAAGCGCGGCGCGGCTCGGCCTGATGGTCGCGCCCGTCGCCTTCTTCGCGCTCTTCTTCGCCTGGCCCGTCGTCTCGATCGTCGAGCGCGGGCTGCGCGTCGACGGCGTGTGGCAGTTCGGCCGGTTCGGCGAGACGCTGAGCCGGCCGGAGATCCTCGACGTCCTGTGGTTCACGCTCTGGCAGGCGCTCGCCTCCACCGGTCTCACCCTGCTGATCGCGCTGCCCGGCGCATACGTCTTCGCGCGCTTCGAGTTCCGCGGGAAGGGGCTGCTGCGCGCGGTCGTCACCGTGCCCTTCGTGATGCCGACCGTCATGGTCGGTACGGCCTTCCTGGCGCTCGTCGGTCGCGGCGGGCTCCTGGACGAGCTGTGGGGCGTACGGCTCGACACCACGGTCTGGGCGATCCTGATCGCCCATGTGTTCTTCAACTACGCCGTGGTCGTCCGGACCGTCGGGGGCCTGTGGGCGCAGCTCGACCCTCGGCAGGAGGAGGCGGCCCGGGTCCTCGGCGCGTCCCGCTGGAGGGCGTGGCGGACGGTGACCCTGCCGGCGCTCGCCCCGTCGGTCGCGGCGGCGGCGCTGATGGTCTTCCTGTTCACCGCGAGCTCCTTCGCCGTCGTGCAGATCCTGGGCGGATCCACGTACTCCACCCTGGAGACGGAGATCTACCGGCAGACCGTCGTCCGCTTCGACCTGACGACGGCGGCCGTCCTCACGATGGTGCAGTTCGCCGCCGTCGGCGTCGTCCTCGCCGTGCACGCCCGGACGGTCCGCCGCCGGGAGACCGCGCTGCGGATGACGGCGCCCGAGGAGACGGCCCGGCGTCCCCGGGGCGTCGGCCAGTGGGCGCTGTTCGCGGCCGTCCTGCTCTCCGTCGCCCTGCTGATCGTGCTGCCGCTCGGGGTGCTCGTCGAGCGGTCCTTCGCCACCTCCCACGGCTACGGGCTCGACTACTACCGGGCCCTGCGGACCCCCGACCCCTCCGGCACCTTCCTCG
Organism: Streptomyces sp. NPDC088707; assembly: GCF_044752725.1. NCBI lineage: Bacteria > Bacillati > Actinomycetota > Actinomycetes > Kitasatosporales > Streptomycetaceae > Streptomyces > Streptomyces sp. NPDC088707. The sequence goes on from NZ_JBIVLV010000014.1 coordinate 117,861, forward strand.
TGCCGCTGCTCGACACGATCGGGAACTCGCTGCGCTACGCCGTCGTGGCCACCCTGATCGCCCTCGCCATCGGCGGGCTCGCCGCGGCCGCGCTGACCAGACGCGCCGGGCGGCTCGTCCGGGGCTTCGACGCGCTGCTCATGCTGCCGCTCGGAGTGTCGGCCGTGACCGTCGGCTTCGGGTTCCTCATCACGCTCGACGAACCGCCGTTCGACCTGCGGGCCAGCTGGATCCTGGTACCGCTGGCGCAGGCGCTGGTCGGTGTGCCCTTCGTCGTACGGACGATGCTGCCGGTGCTCCGGGCGGTGGACGAGCGGCTCCGGGAGGCCGCGGCCGTGCTCGGTGCCTCGCCGTGGCGGGCCTGGCGGGAGGTGGACCTGCCGCTGGTGCGGCGGGCGCTGCTGATCGCCGCCGGGTTCGCGTTCGCCGTCTCGCTGGGTGAGTTCGGCGCGACCGTCTTCATCGCCCGCCCCGACAGCCCGACCCTCCCGGTGGCGGTGGCCCGGCTCCTCGGCCGGCCCGGCGAACTCAACTACGGCCAGGCGATGGCCCTCTCGACGATCCTCATGGTGGTGTGCGCGGTGTCCCTGCTGCTGCTCGAACGGCTCCGGATTGAACGCACCTCGGGGGAGTTCTGATGCTGGTACTCGACGGGGCGACCGTACGGTTCGGGGAGCGGGCGGCGCTCGACGCCGTGGACCTGGAGGTCGCCGACCACGAGATCGTGTCCGTGCTCGGGCCGAGCGGCAGCGGCAAGTCCACGCTGCTGCGGGCCGTCGCGGGGCTGCAGGCCCTCGACGGCGGGCGGGTGCTGCTCGGCGGCGCCGACCAGCGCGGGGTGCCGGTGCACCGGCGGGGCGTCGGCCTGATGTTCCAGGACCACCAGCTGTTCCCGCAGCGGGACGTCGGCGGGAACGTCGCCTTCGGGCTGCGGATGCGCGGGGCAGGGAAGGCCGAGCAGGCCGAACGGGTGACGGAGCTGCTCGACCTCGTCGGCCTGCCGGGCGCGGGGCGGCGGTCCGTCGCCGCGCTCTCCGGTGGTGAGCAGCAGAGGGTGGCACTGGCCCGGGCCCTGGCGCCCCGGCCCCGGCTGCTGATGCTCGACGAGCCCCTCGGGCAGCTCGACCGGGGGCTGCGGGAGCGGCTCGTCGGGGAGCTGCGGCAGCTCTTCGGGCGGCTCGGCACGACGGTGCTGGCGGTGACGCACGACCAGGGCGAGGCGTTCGCGCTGGCCGACCGGGTGGTGGTCATGCGGGACGGGCGGATCGCCCAGTCGGGTGCACCCGTCGAGGTGTGGTCGCGGCCGGCCTCGGAGTTCGTGGCCCGCTTCCTGGGGTTCGACAACGTGGTGGCGGCGCGGGTGACCGGGCCGGTCGCGGAGACCCCCTGGGGGAAGGTCCCGGTGCCGGACGGCTCGCCGCAGGGCGAGCGGCGGCTCCTGGTCCGGCCCGGCGGGGTGCGGCTCGTGCCCGTCGAGAAGGGGTCGGCCTGGACGGTCGAGTCCCGGACCTTCCGGGGCAGCCATGTGGCCGTACGGCTCCGCCCGGTGGACGGACCGCCGCTGGACGCGGAGCTTCCGCTGCGGGAGGTGCCGGGGGAGGGCGCCGCGGTGGGGGTGGAGTTCCGGGCGGAGGACGTGGTGGTGCTGGGGGACGACATTCCGTAGCGGGTGCGATGAGTTTCCCGGTCCGGTGGAGTCTCCTGGGTGTTCGTCATGTCTGTGTCGACCACCGGGAGGAACCCCATGGGCCAGCTGCTCAGAGTCCAGAACTTCATGGTCTCGTCCGACGGATTCGGTACGGGGGAGGGCCAGAGCCTGGAGCGTCCGTTCGGGCACGCGGATCCCGGCGCCATGTTCGCCTGGGCGGGTGCCACGGCGAGCTGGCCCAACCGCACCGATCCCGGCGGCAGCCGCGGTCTCGACGACTACTTCACCCGTGACTTCTCCCACAACATCGGTGCCGAGATCATGGGCCGCAACAAGTTCGGGCCCCAGCGCGGTCCCTGGCAGGACCACGAGTGGCAGGGCTGGTGGGGTGACGAGCCGCCGTTCCACACGCCGGTGTTCGTCATGACGCACCATCCGCGTCCCTCGTTCACGCTCTCCGACACGACGTTCCACTTCGTCGACGGCGACCCGGCGACCGTGCTGGCGCGGGCGAAGGAGGCGGCGGACGGCAAGGACGTCCGGCTCGGCGGCGGGGCCACCGTCGTCCGCGAGTTCCTCGACGCCGACCTCGTCGACACCCTGCACGTCGCGGTGGCGCCGGTGAAGCTCGGTTCCGGGGTACGGCTCTGGGAGTCGCCCGACGAGCTCCTCGACCGGTTCCACCGCGATGTCGTGCCCAGCCCGGGCGGTGCGGTGACGCACCACCTCTTCTGGCGGAAGTGACCCGGGGCGCGGCGAGCAGCGGTCGCACGTCCTGAGTGCCGCTCGCCGGCGGAGGAGCGTGGCGAGGCCGTGGAGGGGGAAACCGCCGCCGGTCGCCGCGAGGAGGGCCGACCGCACGCGGTACCCGGCGAGCGACCGGGCCGGGCGGCCGGCTCGTCGAACGCTTCGAGCGGGTGGACCTCGCGCCCGTGCCCGCGCGGTCCGGGCGGCCGGCGTGCCGGGGGGCGTCGGTATGGGGCCACGACGGGGGCGGCATCGGGGTGCCGCCCCCGGAGGTGTCGTGCCGGTCGGGCGAGGAGCGCGGCCTGGTCGACAGGCCGCCCTTCCGGTGTCTCAGCCGGTCAGCGGCAGTGCCGCCAGTTCCGCCACGGCCCACGTCAGGGGGAGGAAGACCGCGAGCAGCACACCGGTGCGCATCAGGGCCGCCGAGCGGAGGACCGTGGGCGGGGCGCCGATGCGGAGCAGGGCCTCGGTGGTGTGGGCGCGGCACTGCTTGGACTCCAGGGCCGCGGTGAGGAGGGTGGCCGTCGTGCAGGCGAGGATGAGGGCCGCGCCCAGGCCGGTGAGCGGGCCGAAGGCGCCTGGGCCGGTGCCCGCGTCGTCCAGGGCCGCCGCCGCGAGCGTTCCGGAGATCACCGCGCTGACCACGCCCAGGGGGCGGCCGATACGGCGGGACTCGTCCATCAGGACGCGGCCCGCGAGCAGCCGTGCGGCGCCCGGGCGGACGGACTGGAGGAGACGGCCGCAGCCGTGGACGAGGCCGGGGCCCGCCATGGCGAGGCCGACGGCGGTGAGGACCCAGCCGGCCAGGACGCCCGCCGGGTTGCCGTCGAAGCGGCCCGGCAGGGGGAGCCCGTCGGCGGCGCCGCTGCGGCCCGCGTACGTCTCGACGGCCAGGCCGACCGCGACCAGGGCGACCCCCCACGGCAGCCCGGAGGGCACCGGCTTCTCCGCGCCCTCCGGTGCGGTGGGCGCGGTGCGCGGGCGCAGGGCGAGGCCCGCGGCCGTGGCCGCGACGACCGGGACGACGGCGAGCAGGGTGAGGGCGGCGGCGAGCGGGATCGGCTGGTCGGCGGCGAGGAGGTCGGCGGCGGCCCCGTCGAAGGGCAGGCCCGTGATGTCGCCGCGAAGGTGCAGATAGAACAGCAGCGCGACCATGGAGCCGAGCGTGCAGGCGACGGCCGTCGACGCGGCGGCGATCGCGGTGAGCCGGGCGGGGCCGAGACCGATCGCGGAGAGCCCGGGGCGCGGGCGGGTGCTGGGGTCGGTCCGGGCCACCGCGACCGCGAACTGGACGGTCGCGGCGAGCGGCAGGACACACCAGAGCAGCCGCAGCGCGGCCGCCGAGGACCGCTCCGGGTGCCCGACGGCGTATCCGAGGGTGCAGAGCAGGAGGAAGCCGACCCCCGCCGCCGCGGCGGCGACGAGGAGCCGGCGCGTCTGGACGAGGGGGTGGGCCCCGCGGGCTAGACGGAGAGCGAGCACGCCGCGACGCCCTCCGCCCCTGACGCCGGGGGTACGGTGCCGACCCGGCGTCCGTCGAGGAGTGCGACCGTGCGGTCGGCGAGCGCCGCGACCTCGGCGTCGTGGGTGGCGAGGAGCACGGTGATGCCGTGCGAGCGGGCGGCGGCGGTCAGGGTGCGCAGGACCTGGGCGCCGTCGGCCCGGTGCAGGATCGCGGTGGGTTCGTCGGCGAACAGCACCGACGGGGTGGTGACCAGCGCGCGGGCGATCGCGATGCGCTGGCGCTCCGCGTGGGTGAGGGCGTGCGGACGCTTGCGGGCGCAGGCGCCGATGTCGAGGCGCTCCAGCCACTCCACGGCGGCGGTCCTCGCGGCCCGGTGGGAGGTGCCGCGGAGCAGCAGGGGCAGGGCCGTGTTCTCCCAGCCGGTGAGCTCGGGTACGAGGCCGGGCTCGGGGTCGATCCAGCCGAAGCGGTCGCGCCGGAGCCGTTCGCGATCGGCGGGGCTCAGGGTGTGCACGGGGCTGCTGTTGAACCAGACCTCGCCCTCCTGGGCGACGAGCTGGCCGGACAGGCACCGCATGAGCGTGGTCTTGCCGCTGCCGCGCGGGCCGACGAGGGCGAGGATCTCGCCCTCGCGGACGCCGAGCGAGACGCCGCTGAGGGCGTCCGAACCGCCCAGGGCGCAGTGCAGGGAACGCGCCCAGAGCACGTCGTTGTCCGGTGGGGCCATCGCGTACACCTCGATGTCGGATCCGATCTGTGTCCCCCGTCCGGGGGAACGAGAGGACGGGCCTGTCGGTCACTGGGCACCGTAAGTATTCGGATCCGTTTGTACGGACAGCACGCGGCCCGGGCCGCCGCCATCCACTCGGATGGCGGCATGCCCGGGCCGGGGGTCACGCCGTGAGGGCGGCGTGATGTCGGGTGCCTCGCGCGGCGGGGACCTTAGAGCTTGGTCCAGGCCTCGGTGAGCACCGAGCGCAGGATGCCTTCGATCTCGTCGAAGGTGCCCTGGTCGGCGATCAGCGGCGGGGCGAGCTGGATGACCGGGTCGCCACGGTCGTCGGCGCGGCAGTACAGGCCGTTCTCGAACAGCGCCTTGGAGAGGAAGCCGTAGAGGACGCGCTCGGTCTCCTCGTCCGTGAAGGACTCCTTGGTGACCTTGTCCTTGACGAGCTCGATGCCGTAGAAGAAGCCGTTGCCGCGGACGTCGCCGACGATCGGGAGGTCGTGCAGCTTCTTCAGGGTGTCGAAGAAGTTGCCCTCCTGGTCGAGGACGTGCTGGTTCAGGCCTTCCTTGTCGAAGATGTCGAGGTTGGCGATGGCGACCGCCGACGACACCGGGTGGCCACCGAAGGTGTAGCCGTGGAGGAAGGTGTTGTCGCCCTTGTAGAAGGGCTCCGCGATGCGGTCCGAGACGATGCAGGCGCCGATCGGGGAGTAGCCCGAGGTCATGCCCTTGGCGCAGGTGATCATGTCCGGCACGTAGCCGAACTTGTCACAGGCGAACATCGTGCCGAGGCGGCCGAAGGCGCAGATCGTCTCGTCGGAGACGAGCAGCACGTCGTACTGGTCGCAGATCTCGCGGACGCGCTGGAAGTAGCCGGGCGGCGGCGGGAAGCAGCCACCGGCGTTCTGCACCGGCTCCAGGAAGACGGCCGCGACGGTGTCGGCGCCCTCGAAGAGGATCTGCTGCTCGATCTGGTCGGCGGCCCAGCGGCCGAAGGCCTCGGGGTCGTCGCCGTGGATCGGGGCGCGGTAGATGTTGGTGTTCGGCACCTTGTGCGCGCCGGGGACCAGCGGCTCGAAGGGGGCCTTCAGGGCCGGCAGACCGGTGATGGACAGGGCGCCCTGCGGGGTGCCGTGGTAGGCGACCGCACGCGAGATGACCTTGTACTTGGTGTGCTTGCCCTGCAGCTTGAAGTACTGCTTGGCGAGCTTCCACGCGGTCTCGACGGCCTCGCCGCCACCGGTGGTGAAGAAGACCTTGTTCAGGTCGCCCGGCGCGTAGTCCGCGAGACGCTCGGCGAGCTCGACGGCCTTGGGGTGCGCGTACGACCACACGGGGAAGAACGCGAGCTCCTGGGCCTGCTTGTACGCGACCTCGGCCAGTTCCTTGCGGCCGTGTCCGGCGTTGACCACGAAGAGACCCGCGAGACCGTCGAGGTAGCGCTTGCCCTTGTCGTCGAAGATGTAGGTGCCCTCACCACGCACGATGGTGGGAACGGGCGAGTTCTCGTACGACGACATGCGGGTGAAGTGCATCCACAGGTGGTCGTAGGCGGACTTTGACATGTCACTTCGGGACTGGGTCACGATTATCGAGTTCCCCACATATAGGTCTGCTTCTTGAGCTTGAGGTAGACGAAGCTCTCGGTGGAGCGCACGCCGGGGAGGGTGCGGATGCGCTTGTTGATCACATCCAGCAGGTGGTCGTCGTCCTCGCAGACGACCTCCACCATCAGGTCGAAGGAGCCCGCGGTCATCACCACGTACTCGCATTCGGCCATGGCCGTCAGGGCTTCCGCAACCGGATCAAGGTCACCCTCGACGTTGATGCCGACCATCGCCTGCCGCCGGAAGCCCACGGTGAGCGGGTCGGTGACGGCGACGATCTGCATGACGCCCTGGTCGAGCAGCTTCTGGACGCGCTGCCGCACGGCGGCCTCGGAGAGGCCCACGGCCTTGCCGATCGCCGCGTAGGGACGGCGACCGTCCTCCTGGAGCTGTTCGATGATCGCCAGGGAGACGGCGTCGATCGTCGGGGACGAACCGGTTCCGGTTCTGGGTTCTGTGCTTCGACTGGCCACGGGTTCACTGTGCACCGAGAATGTCGGTCTTGCAACCCCGGAGCGATGTAATTCGTTGTCGAGCGGCTTGAAACTCACGGAATCCGAAGTTGGAGGGGGTTGGGCCTGTTGAAAGCGTCTGCCGAGCGACTAGGCTGAGGTGTCTCGCCCATCGGGACACCGCACAAGGACGTGCGACGACAGAACGTGACAGGAGGGGTGGCAAGTGACCACCGAGCTGCGCCGGCTGCGTAACTACATCAACGGGGAGTTCCGCGACGCGGCCGACGGCCGCACCATCGAGGTGGTCAACCCGGCCACCGGCGAGGTGTACGCCACCTCCCCGCTCTCGGGCCAGGCTGACGTCGACGCCGCGATGGAGGCCGCCGCGGCCGCCTTCCCCGCCTGGCGTGACAGCACGCCGTCCGAGCGCCAGAAGGCGCTCCTCAAGATCGCCGACGCCTTCGAGGAGCGCGCCGAGGACCTGATCGCCGCCGAGGTCCAGAACACCGGAAAGCCCGTCGCCCTCACGGCGAGCGAAGAGATCCCGCCGATGGTGGACCAGATCCGCTTCTTCGCCGGTGCCGCCCGGCTGCTGGAGGGCCGCTCGGCCGGCGAGTACATGGAGGGCATGACCTCCATCATCCGCCGCGAGCCCGTCGGCGTCTGTGCCCAGGTCGCGCCGTGGAACTACCCGATGATGATGGCCGTGTGGAAGTTCGCCCCGGCGCTCGCCGCGGGCAACACCGTCGTCCTCAAGCCCTCGGACACGACCCCCGCGTCGACCGTCCTGATGGCGGAGATCATCGGCCAGATCCTCCCCAAGGGCGTCTTCAACGTCGTCTGCGGCGACCGCGAGACGGGCAAGGCGATGGTCGAGCACCCGACCCCCGCCATGGCCTCCATCACCGGCTCCGTACGCGCCGGCATGCAGGTCGCCGAGTCGGCGGCCAAGGACGTCAAGCGCGTCCACCTGGAGCTGGGCGGCAAGGCCCCGGTCGTGGTCTTCGAGGACACCGACATCGACAAGGCCGTCGAGGACATCTCCGTCGCCGGCTTCTTCAACGCCGGCCAGGACTGTACGGCCGCGACCCGTGTCCTCGTGCACGAGTCCATCCACGACGAGTTCGTCGCCGCGCTCGCCAAGGCCGCCTCCGAGACCAAGACCGGTCAGCCGGACGACGAGGACGTGCTCTACGGCCCCCTCAACAACGCCAACCAGCTGAAGCAGGTCACCGGCTTCATCGACCGCCTCCCGGCGCACGCCAAGGTCCAGGCCGGCGGCCACCGGGTCGGCGACAAGGGCTACTTCTACGCCCCGACCGTCGTCTCCGGCCTCAAGCAGGACGACGAGATCGTCCAGAACGAGGTCTTCGGCCCCGTCATCACCGTCCAGTCCTTCGCCGACGAGGCGCAGGCCCTGGAGTTCGCGAACGGCGTCGAGTACGCCCTCGCCTCCTCCGTCTGGACGAAGGACCACGCGCGCGCGATGCGCATGTCCAAGTCGCTCGACTTCGGCTGTGTGTGGATCAACACCCACATCCCGCTGGTCGCCGAGATGCCCCACGGCGGCTTCAAGAAGTCCGGCTACGGCAAGGACCTCTCCGCCTACGGCTTCGAGGACTACACGCGCATCAAGCACGTGATGACCTCCCTGGGCTGAACCCCCGTCTGAACGCCACGCGGCCCCGGCACCCCGGTCGACAGGGTGTCGGGGCCGCGCCGCGTCGCTCGACGGAGCGTCCATTGCCCCGGCACGCGGCCGGCCGCGATGCTGCACGGGTGAGAGCGACAGCCAGGAACAACATCTCCCGCCGGTCCCTGCTGCGCGGCATCGGCGGTGCCGGGGCCGCGAGCCTGCTCGCCGCGGGATGCGGGGTCCCCGCCGCCTACGTCGACGAGGGCGACCGGGCCGGCCGCGACCTCTCCGCCCGGGACCGGACGCTCGACTTCGCCAACTGGCCGCTCTACATCGACACCGACGACGAGGACGCCAGGAAGCGCCCGACCCTCGACGCGTTCAGGAAGCGCACCGGGATCTCCGTCCGGTACACCGAGGAGATCAACGACAACGACGAGTTCTTCGGCAAGATCAGCCCGTCCCTGATGAACCACCAGGAGACCGGCCGCGATCTGATCGTCGTCAGCGACTGGATGGCCGCCCGCTTCGTCCGCCTCGGCTGGGCCCAGGAGATGAGCCGCGCCACCCAGCCGAACGTCACCGAGCACCTCGACCCGCAGCTCCGCTCGCCCGCCTTCGACCCGGGCCGGCTGCACACCGTCCCCTGGCAGTCCGGGATCACCGGCATCGCGTACAACCGCGGGAAGCTCGGCCGGGAGCTCCGCTCCACCAAGGAGCTGTGGGCCGACGACCTGCGCGGCAAGGTCACCCTGCTGTCCGGGCTCGACGAGTCCTTCGCGCTGCTCATGATGGGCAGGGGTGTGGACGTCACCCGGTGGACCGGCGACGACTTCCACGGCCTGTGCGAGCAGATCGAGGGCCTCGTGAAGAAGCGGCACATCCGCCGCTTCACCGGCAACGACTACATCAAGGACCTGTCGACCGGCGATGTGCTGGCCTGCCAGGCGTACTCGGGCGACGTCATCCAGCTCCAGGCCGACAACCCGGACATCGAGTTCGTCGTCCCCGAGGAGGGCGCCGAACTGTGGGCCGAGTCCCTCATGATCCCCAACCTCGCGCACCACAAGGCCAACGCCGAGAAGCTCGTCGACTACTACTACGAGCCCGAGGTCGCCGCCGAACTCGCCGCCTGGGTCAACTACGTCTGCCCGGTGCCGGCCGCGCAGACGGTCCTCGCGGACTCCGGCGACGAGGAGCTCGTGGCGCTCGCGGAGGACCCGCTGATCTTCCCGGACGCGGACATGCGGGGACGCCTCGCGATCGCCCGGGACATCACCGCGCGGGAACGGCAGGAGTTCACGAAGCGGTGGAACGCGATCGTCGGTCTGTGAGTTGAGCGGGATGTGACCCCATCCCACTCGAACTCGCTTGCCGCATACGGGCTGTTCCTCGCCTGGGCCGTCCACGACGCCGAGGAGCTCGCCCTCGGACCCCGCTGGCTGCGGGAGAACCTGCCGATGCTGCGCGAGCGGTTCCCGGGCGTGCCGGAAGCGGTCTGGGAGGCCGCCGAGTCCGTCGACGAGCGCGAATTCGCCCTCGCCGTCGGGGTGATGGCGACCGTCGTCGGCGCCGCCGCGGTGGCCGGGGCCCGTACGGGCGGCCGATCCGCCTTCTACCAGGGGGCGTTGAACGGCTTCGGCCTGCACGGCCTCCTCCACCTCGGGCAGGCCGCCGCGGTGCGCGGAGTGACACCCGGCTCCGTCACCTCGCCGCTCGTGGTCATCCCCTTCACCCTCTGGGCGCGCGGCCGGCTGCGCCGGGCGGGCGTGCTCCGCCCGACCGGACTCCGGGGCGCGGTCACCGGCCTGGGGATGGCGGCGGCCGCCACCGTCGTCGCGCACGTGGTGGCACGACGGCTGACCCCCCGTTTCTGAACGCGTTCAAGGGGGCGTACGCTGCCCTCATGAGCGACTCGAACGGGCCGAGAGCCCTTCTCACGCGCATCCGCGTCTGGCTGATCGTCTTCGTCGTCTGCCTGGTCCTGAGCGGGGTCACCGCGTTCCCGCTCGTCACCGAACTCCGGCTGCTGGACTCCTCGCTCGACGGGTGGGCGGCTCCCGTGGCCGACCTCCTCCCCGGGCTCGCGGAATGGATCGACCGGGTGCGGGGCGGCGTCGAGACCGCCGACGAGCGGGCCCCGTACCTGCTCTACGGCACCGACTGGCTCGCCTTCGCCCATCTCGTCATCGCGGTCGCCTTCTACGGCGCCTACCGGGAGCCCGTCCGCAACATCTGGGTCGTCGAGTTCGGCATGATCGCCTGCGTCGGCATCATCCCGCTCGCCCTGATCTGCGGACCCCTCAGGGGCATCCCCTTCTGGTGGTCGGTCATCGACATGTCCTTCGGCGTCATCGGGATCCTGCCGCTGCTCCACGTACGCCGGCTGATCAAGCGGCTCGAAGCCGCCACGGCACCGGAGACCGCGCCGGCCGGTGTCCGCTGATCCGGCCGGCGTCCGATCCGGCCCGTGCCCGCTGGTCGGTCCCGTGCCCGCTAGTCCGGCAGGCCGTACGCCGCGACCATCACGTTCAGGGCGGTCGGGTTCATGTCCTGGCCCTTCGCGTCGGTGGAGTTGACGCTGTAGACGAGGGTGCGCGCCCCGTCGCGGGTGGAGGCGATGGCCGCGTTGTACCCCCAGCGGCCGCCGGTCTTGCCCCAGACCTCACGGCCGCCGAGCCTCTTCATCGACAGACCCGAGGAGTACGCGGCCGGATCGCCGGACTTCAGGTCCGCGACCTTCGGCAGCGCGAACATCTCCTCCAGGAGCGGCCCGCGCACCACCCGGCCCGCGAACAGCGCCCGGGTGAACCGCTCCAGGTCGGACGTGGTCGAGACCAGGTCACCGGCCGCCCAGCCGTCCGTCGCCCGCCACACCGAGACGTCCCGCAGGCCGGTCGTCCCGTCGTCGAGCCGCATGGTCTGGTAGCCGTGGTTGTACGGGCCGACGAGCTCGGCCGCCTCGCCCGGGAGATAGGTGTCACGAAGGCCCAGCGGGCGCAGGATCCGCCGCTCCACCTGGTGCTCGTACGAGTCGCCCGTCACCCGCTCCACGATCAGACCGGCGATCGTGTACCCGATGTTGAGGTAGTGCTGCTTCGTGCCGGGCCGGAACTCGCGCGGCTTCGCCGTCGCCGAGCGGACCATGTCCTCAGGGCGGTGGACGTCGAGGCGATGGGCGTACCACTCCTCCACCGTGTCACCGACGGCCAGTTCGGGGGCCGGGATGCCGTGCGTGTGGTTCAGGAGCTGGCGCACGGTCACCGTGGCGTACCGGCCGGGGATCAGCTCCGGCAGGTAGGAGCGGGCCGTGCGGTCCAGGTCGATCCGGCGCTCGGACGCCAACTGGAGGACGGTCGCGGCCGTGAAGACCTTCGTCACCGATCCGGCGCGGAAACGGGCCGCCGGGTCCGCCGGGGCGCCGGTCGCCAGGTCGTGGACACCCGCACTGCCCTGCCAGGAACCCTCGGTGCCGCCGACCCGGACGAGCGCGGCCGTAGCGTCGGCCCGCGGGAGCCCGGCGATCACCGCGCTCAGGTCCGGGCTGGTCGGCCGCGAGGTCGACGCGGTAGACGCGGCCGCTGCGAAGGCGGTGGGCGTCGCGAAGGCCGGGGTCAGGGCCGGGCCCGCCGCGACCCCCAGGACCAGGGCGGCGGCGAGCAGCGTGCGGGTGGCTGTCCTCATGGTCAACTCCGTGGGTGTGAGCCGTTGTTCTCGACGGCTCCATCCTGCTGACCTGCGGCGATCTGCGGATCGCCCGCACCGGCGGTCTTCCGCCGGTCAGTTCCTCGCCGACACGGGGGAGGTGCCCGGCCCCGCGCCTCCCCCGGGCGGGGGAGAGCCCGCCGCGACCAGACCCGTCTCGTACGCGCAGATCACCGCCTGGATGCGGTCCCGCAGGCCGAGCTTGGCGAGCACGTTCCCCACGTGGGTCTTCACCGTGTGGTCGCTGACCACCAGCTCCGCCGCGATCTCCGCGTTGGAGAGACCGCGTGCGAGGAGCAGCAGGGTCTCCCGCTCCCGGCCCGTCAGCACGTCGAGCCGGGGGTCGGGTGCGGTCCTGCGCGGGCCGCCCGCGGTGTACTGCTCCACCAGACGGCGGGCCACGGACGGCGCGAGCAGCGAGTCGCCCGCCGCCACCACCCGTACCGCGTGCACCAGATCGTCCCTGCGCACGTCCTTGAGGAGGAAGCCGCTGGCGCCCGCGTGCAGCGCCTCGTACACATACGCGTCCGTGTCGAAGGTGGTCAGGATCACCGTCCGGCAGCCGGTGCCCGCACTGATCGCCCGGCAGGCCTCGATGCCGTCGGTGCCGGGCATCCGGATGTCGAGCAGCGCCACGTCCGGGGCGTGCCGGCGCACCGCCTCGACCGCCTCGGCGCCGTCCCCGGCCTCGGCCACGACCTCGATGTCCGGCTGCGCGTCGAGGATCATCGCGAAGCCGCTGCGGACCAGTTCCTGGTCGTCCGCGACCACCACCCGGATCGTCGTCATGTCCCCACCTCCGCCGTGGAGGGTACGGGGAGCAGCACCCGCACCTCGAACCCCCGGCCGCCCGGTCCCGGGCCGGCCGACACCGTCCCGCCGTGCGCGGCGGCCCGCTCCCTGATGCCGGTGAGGCCGTGGCCGGAGCCGTGGCCGCCGGTGCCGCGTCCGGCCGGCCCCGGCGCGGGGCCCCGCCCGTCGTCCGTCACCGTGACCCGCAGGACCCCGTCGGCGTGGGCGAGCCGGACGTCGGCCCGGCGGGCGCCCGCGTGCCGGACGACGTTCGTCAGGGCCTCCTGCACGATCCGGTAGGCGCTCGCGCCGGTCGCCGCCGGCAGCGCCCGCACCCCGCCCTCCGTCGTGTACTCCACGAGGAGGCCGCCGGACCTCACCCGCTCCACCAGCGCCGGGATCCCGGAGAGGTCCGGCTGAGGCTCGCGGGGCGGCGCCCCCTCGGGCCCCTCCCGCAGCAGCCCCAGCATCTGCCGCAGCTGGGTCATCGCCTCACGGCCCGTCTCCGAGATCGCCTCGAACGCGGCCTCCGCGCGCTCCGGTGCCACCCGTACCGCCACCGGACCCGCCTCCGCCTGCACGATCATCAGGCTCACCGCGTGCGACAGGATGTCGTGCATCTCCCGTGCGATCCGGGCCCGTTCGCGCGCGGCGGCCCGCTCCGCCTCGATCAGATGCGCCCGCTGCCGGGCGTCCTGGAGCCGGCCGAAGACATAGGCGGCGCCGAACACGAAGAGCGAGAAGGTCAGTTCACGGGCCGACCGGGTGTTGAGCCACACCGAGACCGGCACCGCGACCATCAGCAGGCCTGCCGTCATGAGCCGCTTCCACGCGGGCGAGTGCAGCGCGATCGTGTAGACGATGACGAGCCCGGTGTACGGCAGCGGCTGCCCCGGCCCCTCCAGGGCCAGCACGTACAGCGTGCTCGTCGCCAGGATCGCCAGGAGTACGGCGACCGGCGCCCGCCGCCGCCAGACGAGCGGCACCACGGTGAGCGTCGTCAGTCCGTACGCGGCCCAGGTCGCCGGTTCGAGTTCCGGCCCGCGCGGCACCACGAACGGCATGGTCATCGCCGCCTGGACGAGCAGTGCGATCCCCAGGTCCACCGCCCACGGGTTCGCCGCGCCCCAGGTCCGCGCCCGCTCCCACCGGCCGCGGACCTCCCTGCGTAGCCCCATTACGGCTTGCGGCCCACCGCGCCGAACTGCGCCACCACGGGCGCGTCGGCCGTCGCGCGCCAGCGCGAGCAGGAGAGGATGCCCGGCTCCAGGAGGTCGAGGCCGTCGAAGAAGGAGGCGAACTCGGTGCGGCTGCGGGCGGTGATCGGCGGGGTCGCGTTCTCGTTCCAGAAGGCCATGGCCGCCTTGTTGCCCTCGCCGCCGAGCTCCGGCTCCAGGGTGGGGTGGGTCAGGACCAGGTGGCTGCCGGAGGGGACGGCGTCCATCAGGGTGCGGACGATCGCCCGGGCCTCGGCGGTGTCCAGGACGAAGTTGAGGATGCCGAGCATCATCACGGCCACCGGCCGGGAGAGGTCGAGCGTCGCACCGGCCGCGGCCAGGATCTCCTCCGGGTCGTGGGCGTCGGCGTCCACGTACTCGGTGACGCCCTCCGGCGCGCTGGTCAGGAGCGCGCGGGCGTGGGTGAGGACGATCGGGTCGTTGTCGACGTAGACGATCCGGGCGTCGGGCGCGGCCCGCTGGGCGACCTCGTGGGTGTTGTCGGCGGTCGGCAGGCCCGTGCCGATGTCGAGGAACTGGCGCATCCCGGCGTCGGCGGCGAGGAAGGTGACGGCGCGGCCGAGGAACGCCCGGTCCGCGCGGGCCACTTCGCCGATGCTCGGGTAGAAGCCGGTGACCTGGTCGCCGACCGCGCGGTCGACCGGGTAGTTGTCCTTGCCGCCCAGCCAGTAGTTCCACACCCGGGCGTTGTGGGCGATGTCGGTCCGGATCCGGTCGTTCATCCCTGGGCCTTTCGCAGGACGGCGGCGAGTGTGTCGACCCTGTTCGTGGTGATCGAGTCGACCCCGCTCCTGATCAGCTTACGCATGGTGCGGGAGGTGTCCGCCGTCCAGGCCGAGACGAGGAGGCCGTCCCGGTGCACCCGGTCGGTCAGGGCCCGACTCACCAGGCCGAAGCGGTAGTTGAGATAGCGGGGACGGACCACGTCGAGCAGGATCGGGCGGGGCGGGGCGAGCGAGGTCCAGGTGAGGGCGATCTCGGCGGCCGGGTCGGCGGAGCGCACCTGGAGCATGGCGACGGCCCCGGCGCAGTAGTAGACGCGCTCGCCGGCGCCGCACTCGCGGACCGTACGGACGATGGCGCGGACCGAGTTCTCGTCGCCGCCCGGCAGGTCGAGCATCAGCCGCTTCTCCCCGGCGGTGAGCAAGGCCTCGCGCAGCGTCGGGACCCCGCCGTACGTCAGCTCCCGGACCTGCTCGTACGAGAGCGCGGAGAGCGGGCGGTCGTGCCCCCACAGGCGCTTCAGGGTGTCGTCGTGGAGGAGGACGGGCACGCCGTCCTTCGTCAGCCGGACGTCGATCTCGACCGCGTCCGCCCCCCGCCCGATCGCCGAGGCGATCGAGTCGAGGGTGTTCTCCCGGACGCGGTACGGGTCGCCGCGATGGCCCACGACGGTGACGGAGGCCGGGGCCTCGGCGGCTTTCACGACGGCGGTCGGGTCCATGGCGGTGTCGGAGTCCATGGGCCCATTCTCGCCGTCGTGGGCGCGCGAGCCAGTCGTCAGCGCGCGAGCCAGGTGTCGGTGTACGTGTCGATCTCGGCGGCGATCCTGGCCTTGCCGGCCGGGTCGAGGAACGAGGCCTCCACCGCGTTCTTCGCGAGCGCGGCGACACCGCGCTCGTCGAGGCCGAGGAGCCGGGCGGCGACCGCGTACTCGTTGTTGAGGTCGGTACCGAACATCGGCGGGTCGTCGCTGTTGATCGTGACGAGGACGCCGGCGTCCACCATCTGCCGGATCGGGTGCTCGTCCAGGGTGGCGACGGCCCGGGTGGCGATGTTCGAGGTCGGGCAGACCTCCAGGGCGATGCGGTGCTCCGCCAGGTGGGCGAGGAGCGCCGGGTCCTGGACCGAGCTGGTGCCGTGGCCGATGCGTTCGGCGCCCAGGTCGTTGATCGCGTCCCAGATCGTCTGCGGGCCGGTCGTCTCGCCCGCGTGCGGGACGGAGTGCAGGCCGGCCGCCCGCGCCCGGTCGAAGTACGGCTTGAACTGCGGGCGCGGCACGCCGATCTCCGGGCCGCCGAGACCGAAGGAGACCAGGCCCTCGGGGCGCAGTCCGTCGGTGGTGGCGAGCCGGGCGGTCTCCTCCGCGGAGACCAGGCCGGCCTCGCCGGGGATGTCGAAGCACCAGCGCAGGATGGTGCCGAACTCGGCCTCGGCCGCCTTGCGGGCGTCCTCGATGGCGGCCATGAAGGCACGCTCGTCGATGCCGCGGCGGGTGGAGGAGTAGGGGGTGATGGTCAGCTCGGCGTACCGGATGTTCTGCCGGGCCATGTCACGGGCGACCTCGAAGGTCAGCAGCCGGACGTCCTCGGGGGTGCGGACCAGGTCGACGACCGAGAGGTAGACGTCGATGAAGTGCGCGAAGTCGGTGAACGTGAAGTAGTCGGTCAGCGCCTCCGGGTCCGTGGGGACCTTGGAGTCGGGGTGCCGGGCGGCGAGTTCGGCGACGATCCGGGGCGAGGCGGAGCCGACGTGGTGGACGTGCAGCTCTGCCTTGGGCAGGCCCGCGATGAAGGGATGGAGATCGGTCATCCCGTCATCGTAGGCCGGACGGTTACCCCTCAGGGGTGAGGCCGTAGCATGGCGGGACCATGATGGGGGAGGCCCATGTCTGACAACCAAGACCAGTCGCGGGGCGGGTACGACCCGACGGACCCGTGGGCTCCGCCGAACCGCGACGGGGTGGAACTGAGCAAGCCGACGACTCCGTCGCCGGTGCACGACCAGCAGACCGTCACGTCCGTTCCGCTGGCGCAGCCCGGCCCCGCCGACGTGCCGCCGCCACCGGTCGCACCCGGCGGGCCCGCGGCCGCGCCCGGCGCGTACGGATACCCGGCGGCGGACACGTCCGGCGGATACGGGTACCCGACGGCGGTGACCCCGCCGCCCGCCCCGACGGGCTCCGGGTACGGCTATCCCGGCTATCCGTCGACCGGCGGCTACCCCGGCCAGACCGGCTGGCAGCAGCCCCCGTCCAACGGCATGGGGACGGCCTCGATGGTGCTCGGCATCATCGCGGTGGCGGGCTTCTGCCTGTACGGGCTTGGCGTGATCCTCGGTGTCCTGGCGCTGATCTTCGGCATCATCGGCATCAAGAAGTGCGGCCGGGGCGAGGCGACCAACCGGGGCATGGCCATCGCGGGCATCGTGCTCGGCGCCATCGGCACCCTGGTCAGCGCCGTCTTCCTGGGCTTCGTGATCTGGGCGGTCAGCCAGGACTCGACGTCCTTCGAGGACTCCGGCTACGACGAGGACCCGTTCGCGTCGAGCCTGGTGGTCGAGAGCGGCAGCCGCTGAGCCACCCGCGGTCACTCCGGGTGACAGCACGGTCAAGGGCCCCGCACCTCATGAGGTGCGGGGCCCTTGACCGTGCTGTCAGCGCCTCTCACACGCCCTGGCGCAGCCGCTCCCGTGCCTCCATCAGGGCGAAGCCCAGGAGGTTGTCGCCGCGCCAGCTCGCCGGGTCGTGGGCGCGGGGGTCGTCGGACGCGAGGCCGATGCCCCAGACGCGGTCCACCGGGCTCGCCTCCACCAGGACCCGGGTGCCGGTGCCGAGGAGATACCCACGCAGGGCCTCGTCCGAGGAGAACTTGTGGACGCTGCCCTCGACGACGATCCCGAAGCGCTCCCGCGCCCACACCGTCTCGTCGAAGCCCCGGACGAGTCGGCCCGCCTTCTTGGCCTCGGCCGGGGTACGGGCGGACAGCGCGGCCCGCTCCGCGTCGGCGTCCCCGAAGAGCCGGGCCTTGGCCGCCATCATCCAGTGCTCGGCCGTCGCGTACGACACCCCCGCGACCACGAAGGGCGCCGGCCACCACTGGCTGAGACAGCTCGCCGAGAGCCGGCCGTCCGGGTGCGGACGGTGACCCCAGAAGTGCAGCCACTTCACCCCGTCACCCCTGTTGACCTGCTGTATCAGAGACTCGCGCTCGCTCATGCACGCGAGTGTGGCATCCGCCACGGACACTTAGTACGGAGATAATCCGGCCGCCTCGACACATGGTCGACCGATTCCGTTGCGTAACCAAAAGGAAACAACGGAATCACTTGTTGGGCCATCATCCCTCTGTCAGGATCGGCACTCAATTCGAGCTGGAACAACGGAGAGCGTCATGGGCAACCGCTTCCAGGTGACGGACCGCTTCGCGGACGGCGCACAGTACATCGGCGGGCGGCTCCGCGCCGGAACCTCCGGTCAGGAACACAGCGTGATCGATCCGGCGACCGGGGAGAGCGTGTACACCTACACGCTCGCCTCCACCGCCGACGTGGACGAGGCCGTCGCCGCCGCCAAGGCCGCCTTCCCCGGCTGGGCCGGCGCCACCCCGGGCGAGCGTTCCGACGCGCTGCACCGCTTCGCCGGCGTCCTCGCCGAGTGGGCCGAGGACTTCGCCCGCGTCGAGTCCCTCCAGTGCGGCAAGCCGCTCAAGCTCACCACCGAGTTCGACGTGCCCGGCACCGTCGACAACACCGCCTTCTTCGCGGGGGCCGCCCGCCACCTCCAGGGCCAGTCCGCCGCCGAGTACAGCGGCGACCACACCTCGTACATCCGCCGCGAACCCCTCGGCGTCGTCGGCTCCATCGCCCCCTGGAACTACCCGCTCCAGATGGCCGCCTGGAAGATCCTCCCGGCCATCGCCGCCGGCAACACGATCGTCCTCAAGCCCGCCGAGCTCACCCCGCTGACCTCCCTGATGTTCGCGCAGGCGGCGAAGGAGGCCGGCATCCCCGACGGGGTGGTCAACATCGTCAACGGCGCCGGGAGGACCGTCGGCGAACACCTCGTCGGCCACCCCGACGTCGTCATGACCTCCTTCACCGGCTCCACGCCGGTCGGCAAGCGGGTCGCCGAGATCGCCACCGCCACCGTGAAGCGACTCCACCTCGAACTCGGCGGCAAGGCCCCCTTCGTGGTCTTCGACGACGCCGACCTGGAGGCCGCCGCCCACGGCGCCGTCGCCGCCTCCCTCATCAACAGCGGCCAGGACTGCACCGCCGCCACCCGCGCGTACGTCCAGCGCCCGCTCTTCGACGCGTTCGTCGCGCGGGTCGCCGAACTGATGGAGACCGTACGGCTCGGCGACCCCTTCGACCCGGCCACCGACCTCGGCCCGCTCGTCAGCCACCGCCACCGCGACAGCGTCGCCGCCTTCGTCGAGCGGGCCCGCGGCTACGCCACCGTCGTCACCGGCGGGGAAGCCCCTGGCGGCGACCTCAAGGACGGTGCGTACTATCGTCCGACCCTGATCACCGGCGCCGCGCAGGACAGTGAGGTCGTGCAGTCGGAGATCTTCGGCCCGGTCCTGGTGGCCCTGCCCTTCGACAGCGACGACGAGGGCATCCGGCTCGCCAACGACACCCCGTACGGCCTGGCCGCCTCGGCCTGGAGCCGGGACGTCTACCGGGCCAACCGCGCCACCCGGGAGATCAAGGCCGGCTGCGTCTGGGTCAACGACCACATCCCGATCATCAGCGAGATGCCCCACGGCGGCACCAAGGCATCGGGCTACGGGAAGGACATGTCGGCCTACTCCTTCGAGGAGTACACGCAGGTCAAGCACGTGATGTTCGACAACACCGCGGTGGCTGCGAAGGACTGGCACCGCACGATCTTCGGGGACCGATAGCAACTCGCCGCCCGACCGGCGGCCCACCCATCCCGAAAGGGCACAGCGCATGGAGCAGTACGAGCCCGACAGCCTCTCCGCCGCGCAGACGGCGGCGATACGCCGCAGCCTGACGAGCGGCCGGGGCGCCCTCACCCGCCGTTCGATGCTGCGCGCGGGCGGTGTCGGCGCGCTCACCGTCGGAGGCCTCGCGTCCCTGAGCGCCTGCGGCATCCCGCCGGCCAAGCGGGACGGCCAGGGGCCCGCCTCCACGGACGTGTCGGCCAAGGAGAAGACCCTCGCCTTCTCCAACTGGACCGAGTACATGGACGTCAGCGAGGACGAGAAGTCCCGCCCGACCCTTGAGGCGTTCGCGAAGCGCACCGGGATCAAGGTCAAGTACACCGAGGACATCAACGACAACGTCGAGTTCTTCGGCAAGATCAAACCGCAGCTCGCGGCCGGCCAGGACACCGGCCGCGACCTGATCTGCGTCACCGACTGGCTCGCCGCCCGGATGATCCGGCTCGGCTGGGCCCAGAAGCTCGACCCCTCGAACCTGCCGCACGCGTACGCGAACCTCTCCGCCCAGTTCCGCAGTCCCGACTGGGACCCGGGGCGCGCCTACTCGTACCCGTGGACCGGCATCTCCACGGTCATCGCGTACAACGCCAAGGCGACCGGCGGGAAGAAGGTCGACTCGGTCACCCAGCTCCTCGACGACCCCTCGCTCAAGGGCAGGGTCGGCTTCCTCACCGAGATGCGGGACTCCGTCGGCATGACGCTGCTCGACCTCGGCAAGGACCCCGGCGACTTCACCGACGCCGACTACGACGCGGCGATCGGACGCCTCCAGAAGGGCGTCGACAAGAAGCAGATCCGCCGCTTCACCGGCAACGACTACACCTCCGACCTGGACAAGGGCGACATCGCCGCCTGTCTCGCCTGGGCCGGCGACATCATCCAGCTCCAGGCGGACAACCCGGACATCAGGTTCTCCATCCCGTCCGCCGGTTACATCACCTCCAGCGACAACCTGCTCGTCCCCGCCCAGGCCCGGCACAAGGCCAACGCCGAGAAGCTCATCGACTACTACTACGAGCTTCCCGTCGCCGCCCAGCTCGCCGCGTACATCAACTACGTGTGCCCCGTCGACGGGGTGAAGGACGAGCTCGCCAAGATCGACCCCGAACTCGCGGACAACACGCTGATCCTCCCGGACAAGGCCATGGCGAAGAAGTCGCACGCCTTCCGCTCGCTCACCAGCGCGGAGGAGACGGCGTACGAGGAGAAGTTCGCCAAGCTCATCGGCGCCTGAGGCCCCCGTCGTCCACCTCTCTCACTCCCTGGGACCACAACCCATGACTGACAAGACTGCGCACACTGGAAAGAACACGGGCGGCGGCGACGTCCGTCTCACCGGGATCAGCAAGTCGTACGGCTCCTTCACCGCCGTCCACCCGCTCGACCTGACCGTTCCTCAGGGCTCCTTCTTCGCCCTCCTCGGCGCCTCCGGCTGCGGCAAGACCACCACCCTGCGGATGATCGCCGGCCTGGAGGACCCCAGCACGGGCACCGTCTTCCTCGGCGACAAGGACGTCACCGACCTCCCGCCGTACAAGCGGCCGGTCAACACGGTCTTCCAGTCCTACGCGCTCTTCCCGCACATGGACATCACCGAGAACATCGCCTTCGGCCTGCGCCGCCGCGGCATCAAGTCGGTGAAGAAGCAGGTCGACGACATGCTGGAGCTCGTCCAGCTCGGCGACAAGGCCCGGCACAAGCCGCACCAGCTCTCCGGCGGCCAGCAGCAGCGCGTCGCCGTGGCCCGCGCACTCATCAACCACCCGCAGGTGCTCCTCCTCGACGAGCCGCTCGGCGCCCTCGACCTCAAGCTGCGCCGCCAGATGCAGCTGGAGCTCAAGCGCATCCAGACGGAGGTCGGCATCACCTTCGTGCACGTCACCCACGACCAGGAGGAGGCCATGACGATGGCCGACCAGGTCGCGGTGATGAACGGCGGCCGGGTCGAGCAGCTCGGCGCCCCCGCCGACCTGTACGAGAACCCGAAGACGACCTTCGTCGCCAACTTCCTCGGCACCTCCAACCTCATCGAGGCGGAGGTCCTGGAGACGGGCTCCGACGTGCTGGTCACCGCGGGCGGCGGCAAGCTCCGGGTCCCCGGCGACCGCTGTACCTCCGCCGTCCGCCAGGGCGGCCGGGTGCTCGTGGGCGTCCGCCCCGAGAAGATCTCCCTCACGCACGCCGACGACGCCGGCGCGATAGCCGACGGCCGCAACCGGGTCACCGGCCGGATCGCCGACTCCTCGTTCATCGGCGTCTCCACCCAGTACGTGGTGAACTCGCCGGCCGGCGCGGAGCTCCAGGTGTACGAGCAGAACATCGAGCGCGACACCCGGCTCGTCCCCGGCGCCGAGGTCGTCCTGCACTGGAACCCGGCGCACACCTTCGGTCTTGACGCCACCCAGGACATCGACGCGGGTGTGGAGACGGTGGAGGACGCCGGATGAGCACCTCCACCCTCACGAAGGAGGAGACGGCGCCGCCGACCGGGGAACCGGTTCCGCGCAAGCCCTCCACCCGCAAGCGGCTCGTCCCCTACTGGCTGCTGCTGCCCGGCATCATCTGGCTGCTCGTCTTCTTCGCGCTGCCGCTGGTCTACCAGGCCTCGACGTCGGTGCAGACCGGCTCGCTCGAAGCCGGCTTCCAGGTCACCTGGCACTTCCAGACCTACTGGGACGCCTTCCAGGAGTACTGGCCGCAGTTCGTCCGCTCCCTGCTCTACGCCGGGACCGCGACCCTGCTCTGCCTGCTGCTCGGCTACCCGCTCGCGTACCTCATCGCCTTCAAGGCCGGCCGCTGGCGCAATCTGCTCCTCGTCCTCGTCATCGCGCCCTTCTTCACCAGCTTCCTCATCCGGACGCTGGCCTGGAAGACGATCCTCGCCGACGACAGCCTCGTCGTCGACGCGCTGAACGCGCTGCACGTCCTCGACGTGACCAGCTGGATCGGCTGGACCGAGGGCGACCGCGTCCTCGCCACCCCGATGGCGGTCGTCTGCGGTCTCACGTACAACTTCCTGCCCTTCATGATCCTGCCCCTCTACACCTCCCTGGAGCGGATCGACGGCCGGCTGCACGAGGCCGCGCAGGACCTGTACGCCTCCCCGGCGACGACCTTCCGCAAGGTGACCTTCCCGCTGTCGATGCCCGGCGTCGTCTCCGGCACCCTGCTCACGTTCATCCCGGCGAGCGGCGACTACGTCAACGCCGAACTGCTCGGCTCGACCGACACCAAGATGGTCGGCAACGTGATCCAGTCGCAGTTCCTGCGGGTCCTCGACTACCCGACGGCGGCCGCGCTCTCCTTCATCCTCATGGCGATCGTGCTGGTCATGGTCACCGTCTACATCCGCCGAGCGGGAACGGAGGACTTGGTCTGATGCGTTGGATCCGTCGGAACCTCGTCGTCATCGCGGGCCTGCTGACGCTCGCCTACATGATCCTGCCGAACCTCGTCGTGATGGCGTTCTCCTTCAACCGGCCGAAGGGGCGCTTCAACTACTCCTGGCAGGAGTTCTCGCTCGACGCCTGGAAGGAGCCCTGCGGCGTCGCCGACATGTGCGAGTCGCTCTCCCTCTCGCTCCAGCTCGCCGCCTGGGCGACGGTCGGCGCCGTCGTCCTCGGCACGATGATCGCCTTCGCGCTCGTCCGCTACCGCTTCCGGGCCCGCGGCGCGATCAACTCGCTGATCTTCCTGCCGATGGCGATGCCCGAGGTCGTCATGGCCGCCTCGCTGCTCACGCTCTTCCTCAACATGGGCATCGAGCTCGGCTTCTGGACGGTCCTGATCGCCCACATCATGTTCTGCCTGTCGTTCGTCGTGACGGCGGTCAAGGCCCGGGTCATGTCCATGGACCCGCGTCTGGAGGAGGCCGCGCGCGACCTCTACGCGGGGCCGACGCAGACCTTCCTGCGCGTGACCCTGCCGATCGCGGCCCCCGGCATCGCCGCCGGCGCCCTGCTCGCCTTCGCTCTCTCGTTCGACGACTTCATCATCACCAACTTCAACGCGGGCTCCACCGTCACCTTCCCCATGTTCGTCTGGGGCTCGGCACAGCGAGGAACCCCCGTTCAGATCAACGTCATCGGCACCGCGATGTTCGTCCTCGCGGTACTGGTGGTCATGGCCGGGCAGATCATTACGAACCGGCGCAAGAAGACAGCAACAGCCTGAGCAGAACGCAGCTCAGGCACCGAAGGAGTTGGAAACCATGGCCCCAGTCGCCATGCGTCTCGCTGCACAATCTCTCTCCGACGCCCAGCCCGTCCCCTTCTGGCTGGAAGACCCCGGCAAGCCCGGCGCCCTGCCCGCCCTCACCGGCACCGAGAAGTGCGATCTCCTCGTCGTCGGCGGCGGCTACAGCGGACTGTGGACCGCGCTCCTCGCCAAGGAGCGCGAACCCGCCCGGGACGTCGTACTGATCGAAGGCCGCGAGGTGGGCTGGGCCGCCTCGGGCCGCAACGGAGGCTTCTGCGCCGCCTCCCTCACCCACGGCTTCGGCAACGGGCTCGCCCGCTGGCCGGGCGAGCTGCCGAAGCTGGAGGAGCTCGGCGAGCGCAACCTCGACGGCATCGAGGAGGCGGTCGCCCGCTACTCCCTGGACTGCGACTTCGAGCGCACCGGCGAGATCGACGTGGCCACCGAGCCGTACCAGCTCGACGAACTCCACGAGATGTACGAGGAGATCGACCGGCTCGGTCTCGCGGACGGCCTGGAACTCCTCGACCGGGACGCCGTCCGGGCCGAGGTCGACTCGCCGACCTTCCTCGGCGGTCTCTGGGACCGCCGCGGCGTCGCCATGCTGAACCCCGCCAAGCTGGCCTGGGGCCTCAAGCGGGCCTGCCTGGACCTGGGCGTACGGATCTACGAGAACACGCCGGGGCTCGACCTCGTCTCCGTCGGCGCCGGCATGGGTGTCCGCACCCCGTACGGCCGCGTCCTCGCCCGCCGGGTCGCCCTCGGCACCAACGTCTTCCCGTCGCTGGTCAAGCGCGTGCGCGCGTACACCGTCCCGGTCTACGACTACGCCCTGATGACCGAGCCGCTCAGTCCCGAACAGCTCGCCTCCGTCGGCTGGAAGAACCGGCAGGGACTCGGCGACTCCGCCAACCAGTTCCACTACTTCAGGATCACCGCCGACCACCGCATCCTCTGGGGCGGCTACGACGCGATCTACCCGTTCGGTGGCAAGGTCAGCGCCGAGATGGACCACCGCCCGGAGACCTACCTCAAGCTCGCCGAGCACTTCTTCCGCTGCTTCCCGCAGCTGGAGGGGCTCCGCTTCAGCCACGCCTGGGGCGGCGCGATCGACACCTGCTCCCGCTTCTCGGCCTTCTTCGGTACGGCGTACCAGGGCAAGGTGGCGTATGCGGCCGGGTTCACCGGCCTCGGTGTCGGAGCGACCCGCTTCGGCGGCGACGTCATGCTGGACCTGCTCGCGGGGGAGCGGACCGAGCGCACCGAGCTGGAGATGGTCCGCCACAAGCCCCTGCCGTTCCCGCCCGAGCCGATCGCCTGGGCCGGCATCGGCATCACCAAGTGGGCGATGGCGCGCGCCGACGAGAACGGCGGCCGCCGGAACCTGTGGCTGAAGGCGATGGACCGGATGGGTCTCGGCTTCGACAGCTGAGACCCCCACGAGCCTCTCGTGTGACCCACATCACAACTGATGGGTAGCTGAAACCGCGTAAGAGCGGCCGCCCGAATCGCTCTCTCCGTACGGACACCGTGTCCACGCGGAAGGAGACCGTTGCGATGACTGGTACGGGGGCCTCGGGCGCCAAGAGCGCGGTGGAGTGGCTGGTTTCGGTCGCACCCGATCCCGACGCCTGTCGGTGGGAGTGGGAGCGCAACCCGCACGGGGTCGCGCTGCTTCCCGCCGGCAGGCGCTGGGACGTCCTCATCCTGCCGGCGGAGCTCGGCTACCCCACCCTCGACGTCCTGACCCGCCTGGTGGGCCGGCCGGGTCCGGTCCTCGCCGACTTCGGCGACGCCCGGATGGGCTTCTTCGTCCCGCCGGGCACCGCGACCCGCTGGCTCGGCACCGGGGTGCGCGGCGCGGGCGCGGGGACCTGGATCGTGGTCCCGTACCCGGGCCGGGCGACCGGCGGGGTGCGCTGGCTGGTGGCGCCGGACGGCGCGGGCACCCTCACCGACGCCTCGCTCCTCGAGCTGGCGATGCACGAGGCGGCGGGGCGGATCGGGCGGGCGGGAGGCGCGCCGTAGCCCGCGCGGGGCCGGGCCGGAGGGGTGGGGTCCGTACGACGGTCGGTTCGGAGGGGTGAGTTCGTGCGGCGGTCGGGCCGGAAGGGTGGGGTCCGTACGGTGGGCGGACCGGTTCGTCCGCCGTGCGGACGTCGGGTACAGAGGTCTTGACCACTTGATTGGTCTGGACCATGCTGTGGCGCGCTCCCACCTCGATTCCCCCATCCCCGGAGGCAGTTGTGGACCGCGCCAGACCTCTCACCCTGCTCCTCGCGGGCGTCCTCGCCGCCGGAGGACTCGCCGCACTCGGCCCCGCCGCCCAGGCCGCCGACGCCGAACTCGCCCGCAACGGCGGCTTCGAGGCCGGCCTCGACGGCTGGACCTGCACCGCCGGCAGCGGCGCCGTCGTCTCCGCCCCCACCCACGGCGGTACGAAGGCGCTCCAGGCGACCCCCGCCGGCAGCGACAACGCCCGCTGCTCCCAGACCGTCACCGTCAAGCCCAACTCCTCGTACACGCTGAGCGGTTGGGTGCGCGGCAGCTACGTCTACCTCGGTGCCACCGGTACGGGCACCACCGACGTCTCCACCTGGACGGGCTCCGCCCCCGACTGGCAGCGACTCGCGACCACGTTCACGACGGGCGCCTCGACGACCTCGGTCACGATCTACACCCACGGCTGGTACGGCACCCCCGCCTACCAGGCCGACGACCTCTCCCTCTTCGGCCCCGCCGGCGACCCGGTGCAGCTCCCGGCCGCCCCCACCGGCCTCGCGGCGGGCTCCCCGACCTCCACCACCGTGCCGCTGACCTGGTCCGCGGTCTCCGGCGCCACCTCGTACCACGTCTACCGGGGGGCCACCAAGGTCCAGACGGTCAGCGGCACCTCGGCCACCGTCACCGGACTCACCGCCTCCACCGCGTACACCTTCCAGGTCAGCGCCGTGAACAGCGCGGGCGAGTCCCCGAAGTCGGCCACCGTGAGCGCGACGACGACCAGCGGCGGCAACCCGGGCAACCCCGGCCTGCCCGCGCACGCCCTCGTCGGCTACCTCCACGCCAGCTTCGCCAACGGCTCCGGCTACACCCGGATGGCCGACGTCCCCGCCTCCTGGGACGTCATCAACCTGGCCTTCGGCGAACCGACCTCGGTGACCTCGGGCGACATCCGCTTCAGCCTGTGCCCCGTCACGGAGTGCCCGAACGTGGAGTCCGTCGCCGACTTCAAGGCGGCCATCAAGGCCAAGCAGGCCGCCGGCAAGAAGGTCCTGATCTCGATCGGCGGCCAGAACGGCCAGGTGCAGCTCTCCACCACCGCCGCCCGCGACACGTTCGTCTCCTCCGTCTCGAAGATCATCGACGAGTACGGCCTCGACGGCCTCGACATCGACTTCGAGGGCCACTCGCTGTCCCTCCAGACCGGCGACACCGACTTCCGGAACCCGACCAGCCCGGTCATCGTCAACCTGATCCAGGCGGTCAAGACCCTCAAGGCCAAGTACGGCCAGAACTTCGTCCTGACCATGGCCCCGGAGACCTTCTTCGTCCAGCTCGGCTACCAGTACTACGGCTCCGGACCCTGGGGCGGCCAGGACCCGCGCGCCGGCGCCTACCTGCCGGTCATCCACGCCCTGCGGGACGACCTCACCCTCCTGCACGTCCAGGACTACAACTCGGGCTCCATCATGGGCCTCGACAACCAGTACCACTCGATGGGCGGCGCCGACTTCCACATCGCGATGACCGACATGCTGCTCACCGGCTTCCCGGTCGCGGGCAACACCGACCGCGTCTTCCCGGCCCTCCGCCCCGAGCAGGTCGCGATCGGCCTCCCGGCCTCCACCCAGGCGGGCAACGGCCACACGGCCCCGGCCGAGGTCAACAAGGCGCTGGACTGCCTGACGAAGAAGACGAACTGCGGCACCTACCAGACCCACGGCACCTGGCCGGCCCTGCGCGGCCTGATGACCTGGTCGATCAACTGGGACCGCTACAACCAGTGGCAGTTCTCGACCAACTTCGACGCGTACAACTGGAGCTGACCGCGAGGATCAGCATCGAGAGGCAGAGGCTGGCCAGCACGTCGAGCGGCCAGTGGTAGCCCCGCAGCACGAGACCGGTCCCCGTCACCGCCGTCAGCACGGCGGCGACGGGGATCAGCCGGTTCGAGACAAGGTAGGCCGCCCCGAAGTAGGCCACCATCGCCGTGGCGGTGTGGCCCGAGGGGTAGTAGCCGTGCGCCCAGGGTTCCAGCGGGCCGGGGCGGGCCGTCCACTCCTTGAGGGGGATCACGAGCAGGGGCACGGCGGCCATGGCGAGACCCGCGAACAGGGCGGCGAGCCGTCGGCCGCGCCACACCGCGTACGCCATCGCGCAGGCGAGGACGGGGAGGGCGACGGTCATGTCGCCGAGGTCGGCGGCGAGTTCGGAGAGGGGGCGGGGGACCGAGTCCACCACGGCCCGGGACACCCGCTCGTCGAGCCTGGCCAGGGGGCCGTGGACGAGCACCTGCCAGGTCACGACGACGAGGGCGACGAGCGCCGAGAAGAGAGCCGGCCGCCCTGGAACAGGGGGGGTGGTTCCAGAGCGGCCGAGAGGATCGGATCGCCGCACGCCCCGGGGGGTGTGGGGCGGGCGGCCGTCCGATCGGTGAGGAGTTCCGGAGCACGAGGCTCCAGGGGTGTGCGCGACGGCACGGTGTGGGCGGGGCTGGGGAGGCTCCGCCCGGGGTGTTTCTCTCATCTGCAGAAACCGTACGTCAGAGAAGAGGGGACCGACAGCAGGAAACGCGTCCCGCCATCGGCCCCCCACACAGTCTTCACACGGAGTGTCAGATCCGAGGCCGGATCCCCGGTCGGATTCGAACTCGGGTCCGACGTCGCACCCGTGTCCGGACCCGCCGTGGGCCCGCTGTCGGAGCTGCTTCCGGACGTGCCGTCAGATCTGGGCGAACGCGTTCTCGATGACGTCGAGGCCCTCGTTCAGCAGGTCCTCGCCGATGACCAGCGGCGGCAGGAAGCGCAGCACGTTGCCGTAGGTGCCGCAGGTCAGGACCAGGACGCCCTCGGCGTGGCAGGCCTTGGCCAGCGCGGCGGCGGCCTCCGCGTACGGCTCCTTGGTGTCGCGGTCCTTGACCAGCTCGATGGCGATCATGGCGCCGCGGCCGCGGATGTCGCCGATGGCCGGGAACTTCTCCTGCATGGCGGTGAGGCGGGTCTTCATGACCTCCTCGATGCGCTGCGCCTTGGCGTTGAGGTCGAGCTCCTTCATCGTCTCGATGGAGCCCAGCGCGCCGGCGCAGGCCACCGGGTTGCCGCCGTAGGTGCCACCGAGACCGCCGCCGTGCACGGAGTCCATGATCTCGGCGCGGCCGGTGACGGCGGCGAGCGGCAGACCGCCCGCGATGCCCTTGGCGGTGGTGATGAGGTCCGGGACGATGCCCTCGTCCTCGCACGCGAACCACTGGCCGGTACGGCAGAAGCCGGACTGGATCTCGTCGGCGACGAAGACGATGCCGTTGTCGTTGGCGAACTTCACGAGCGCGGGCAGGAAGCCCTTGGCCGGCTCGATGAAGCCGCCCTCGCCGAGGACCGGCTCGATGATGATCGCGGCGACGTTGTCGGCGCCGATCTGCTTCGTGATGTTGTCGATCGCCTGGGCGGCGGCCTCCGGGCCGCAGTTCTCCGGGCCGGTGGGCCAGCGGTAGCCGTAGGCCACCGGCACCCGGTAGACCTCGGGGGCGAACGGGCCGAAGCCCTGCTTGTACGGCATGTTCTTCGAGGTCAGCGCCATCGTGAGGTTCGTACGGCCGTGGTAGCCGTGGTCGAAGACGACGACGGCCTGGCGCTTGGTGTACGAACGGGCGATCTTGACCGCGTTCTCGACGGCCTCGGCGCCGGAGTTGAACAGCGCGGACTTCTTGGCGTGGTCGCCCGGGGTCAGCTCGGCGAGCGCCTCGCAGACCTCCACGTAGCCCTCGTACGGGGTCACCATGAAACAGGTGTGGGTGAAGTCCTGGAGCTGCGCGGAGGCGCGGCGCACGACGGCCTCGGCGGAGGCGCCGACGGAGGTCACGGCGATGCCGGAACCGAAGTCGATCAGGCGGTTGCCGTCGACGTCCTCGATGATGCCGCCACCGGCCCGCTTGGTGAAGACGGGGAGCGTGGAGCCCACGCCACCGGCGACCGTGTCGAGACGGCGGGCCTGAAGCTCCTGCGACTTCGGACCGGGGATGGCGGTGACGATGCGCCGCTCCTGCGGGACAGCGTTCATGCGGGGCTCCTGGGGGTGTTCTGGACGCACTTGCGGGTTTCCTCCGCAGGCTAGGCGCGGGGGAGGGGCGGGGGCATGCGCCGATCGGGAGTGGTGGGGGGTGTGTCGTTGTCCGGGATGGACAGGGCGGGGGTGGGGGTGGGCCGAAGGGAGGCCCTGGCAGCGCGCGGGCAGCCGGGGATGGGGCGCCCCGCGGGTGCGCGGGCACGGGACGGGGGAGTCTCCGGCCGGTGCTCGGCCACACGGGTGGGTGAAACCCCTCCGGGGCGTCCCCGGGCCACTAGATTGACGGTGGCACAGAGACGGCGACCTGGCTGTTCAGGGGGCAGGGGTTCATGGAGACCGACGGCACGTACGAGTCACGCGACCCGTTCGGCGGTGCGGCGCCACCCCCCGCAAGACGGCCCAACCCGCCGGTTCCGCGTCCCGCGGGGCCGCCCGCCACCGGCTCGCCGGCCTCCCG
This sequence comes from Streptomyces sp. NPDC088707, assembly GCF_044752725.1. Lineage (NCBI taxonomy): Bacteria > Bacillati > Actinomycetota > Actinomycetes > Kitasatosporales > Streptomycetaceae > Streptomyces > Streptomyces sp. NPDC088707. The sequence continues at coordinate 148,510 of NZ_JBIVLV010000014.1, forward strand.
TCCGGCCGCGCATCCGCCGGCCGGTGCCGCGCATCCGCCGGCCGGCGCCGTGCCGGTGCCGCCCGGCCCCGCGCATCCGCCGGTCGGTGCTGTGCCGGTGCCGCCCGGCCCCGCGCCGGTGCCGCCCGTCCCCACCCACACGCCGGCCGCCCCGCCCCGTCCGACCGGGGCGCCCGGGGCGCCCGGGGTGCGCCACCCCGTCGTCGCGTGGCTGGACGCCCCACGGCCCAAGGCCGGGCTCGGCATCTGGCGGTTCCGGCACGTGCCGCCGCCGCCCGCCGGTCCCGCCCGGCTGGCCCCCGCCACCGTCGCCGGGATGCTGATCCCCGTGGCCGTCGGCCTGCTCATCTGGTCGGCCTACCGGCGCGGAACGCTCCCGTACATGTACCTCGTGCTCCAGACCCTCACCCCGAGCGACTGGTGGTACCACGGCACCACCGCGGCACGGGACTGGCACGGCCAGGCGGCGCACGCCGTCTTCGGCGGGGTCGTCTTCGTCGGACTCGTCTGCGCGGTCGCCGCGCTGGGCTCCTGGGGCAAGATCGTCCGCCACTACCTCGGCCGCTTCCGCCCACCCGTCCGCGCCGCGCTCGCGGGCGTCGGCGCCCTGATCGCCCTGGCGTTCGTCTGGCCGGAGGCCTTCGGTCTCGGCTGGGACCCGCTGCCCCTCGGCCTGCCCGTGCTCTCCCTCGTCTCCCTCGTCGGGGGCGGCTACGACGTCCTCGAATCCCCCCTCCTGGTCTATCCGCTGTACGCGCTCATCACCGCGCTCGTGCTGTGGCCCTTCGCCCGCGTCGGCGAGTGGGCGAGCCTCTTCCGGGCCTGGCGCGCCCGCGCGGCCGCCGGCGCCACCGCCCCGGCGGCCGAGGCCGCACCCGGAGTCCCCGACTCCCACTGGCCCGAGCTGCGCGAAGCGGGCCAGCAGCGGGCCGCCGACCTGCTCGCCGGCGAACTGGCCACCGGCCGGATGAACGACGTCGACTGCGCCCGGGTCCGCCGCGCCTGGCGGGACACCGACGGGGACGCCGCGCGCCGCGCCGCCCTGGTGAGGACGCTGATCGAGCAGGGCGCGGCCGCGGGCGCCCACCCCTCCGGCGACCGCGACCTGCCCCACCGCTCGGCCACCCACGACCTGCTCCTGGGCCAGGTCCGGATCGGCCGGTACGTGTCCGCCGAGCGCACCCCGCACGCGTACCACGGCGCCGGTCTCGCGCTCGACCCCGGACTCGTCGGCACCTCCCTCCTCGCGGTGGGCCCCTCCGGGACGGGCAAGACCCGCTCCCTGGTCGCGCCCGTCGTCGAGTCCCTCACCCTCCAGGCGCTCACGGGTGCCTGCGCCGTCGTCGCGGTCGGCTCGGCCGGCACCCCGCTCGGCCCCGACGAGGCGTACGACGTCGTGATCCGGCTCGGCGACCCCGCCTCCCGGTACGACCTCGACCTGTACGCCGGGGTCACCGACCCGGACGAGGCGGCCGCCTTCCTCGCCGAGGGGCTCGTCGGCGACATGGAGGGCATGGAGACCCGGCGCGCCGCGACCGTCCTCGCCCAGCTCATCGGCCCCTACCGGGCCGCGTACGGGGTCTTTCCGACCGTGCCGGTCCTGCGGGAACTGCTCGAAGCCCGGCCCGAGACCCTCACCGCCCTCCTCGACCTGCTGCCCGCCGACGGTGCGCAGGCCATGCGCCGTGAGCTGGACTCCCGGATCCGCCAGGTCGGCACCGCGACCGACCTGGGTCCGGTGCTCGCCGACCGGCTCGCCGCCCTCGACCGGCCCGTCTTCGCCGAGTTCTTCGGCGGCGGCCGCGAGGCGCGGCCCTTCTCCCTCGGCGCCGTCGCCCAGCACCCGATGCGGGTGCGGATCAGCCTGCCGGAGGGCGGCCACGAGGAGGCCGCGCGGCTCCTCAACCGGCTGCTGCTCGCCCAGTTCCAGTCCGTCACCCGGGACCGGGCAGGCCGCGGCCACACGGCCTTCCTGGCACTGGACGACGCGGCCGGCGCGCTCACGCCCGGCACCGTACGGGCCCTTCAGCGGCTGCGGCCGCAGAAGGCGGCCGTCGTCCTCGCCCTCCGCACCCTCGCGGAGGTCCCGGAGGCGCTGCACGGGCCGCTCCTCGCGGTCGTCGGCTGCCGGATGGCCTTCTCAGGACTGCCCACCTGGGACGGCCGGGCCTTCGCGGAGGCGTGGGGCACCGAACGGGTGGAGACCACCGAGGTGGCCCACCACACCGTGTTCGCGGACCAGCCCATGACCCGGGCCTTCCACGCCCTGCGCAAACTCGTGACCGGCAAGGCCGTCACGACGGAGGCCGTGACGGTACGGGAGGTGGAGCGGCAGCGGTGGTCGGCGTCCGATCTCGCCCACGACGTCCCCGCCGGGCACGCCGTCCTGTCCCTCACCCATGTGCGGGGCGAGCACACGCCACCCCTGCTCGTGGACCTGCGAGGCTGACCTGGGGCCGAAGCGGCGCCGACGTGCCGCTCCCGCGTCCCCGACGTGCCACCCGCGCCTCCCCGAGCCGGAGCGGGCAGCGGTCCGCCCTGGCACAATCGGGGGCGCCGCTCGGCTGAGCGGCGCCCCCTCGCTCAAAGGTCCGACGGTCCCCAATGCCGCCCACCCTCGCCTCCCTCGTCCAGCACTCCTCCCTGAAGCTCGTCGTCCGGGCGGGGGAGGACCGCCTGGACACCCCCGTCCGCTGGGCGCACGTCAGCGAGCTCGCCGACCCCGTCCCGTACATGGAGGGCGGCGAGCTCCTCCTCACCACCGCGCTCACCCTCGACGCGGAGGACCTGGAGGCGATGCGCCGCTACGTGCGGCGGCTGCTCGGCGCGGGGGTCGTCGGTCTCGGCTTCGCCGTCGGCGTCAACTACGACGAGATCCCGCCCGCCCTGCTCGACGCCGCCCGGGACGAGCACCTGCCCCTGCTCGAAGTACCGCGCAGGACCCCCTTCCTCGCCATCAGCAAGGCCGTGTCCGCGGCCATCTCCGCCGACCAGTACCGCGCGGTCACCGCCGGCTTCGAGGCCCAGCGCGAGCTGACCCGCGCCGCGCTCGCCGAGGGTCCCGAGGCCGTCGTCGCCCGGCTCGCCGCCCATGTCGACGGCTGGGCCGCGCTCTACGACACCTCCGGCACCGTCGTCGCCGTCTCGCCCGACTGGGCGGCACGCCGGGCGGCCCGCCTCACCCCCGACGTCGAGCGGCTGCGCGACCGGCCCGCGCCCGCCAGCGCCGTCGTCGGCGGTACGGACGACCGCGTCGAGCTCCAGTCGCTCGGCACCGGACGGCGTGTCCGCGGCGCCCTCGCCGTCGGCACCGGCGCACCCCTGGGGACGGCCGAGCGGTACGCGGTGCACTCGGCGATCGCCCTGCTCACCCTCACGACGGAACGCTCCCGTTCGCTCCAGGCCGCCGAGCAGCGGCTCGGCGCCGCGGTCCTGAAGATGATGCTCGCGGGCCAGCCGGACCACGCGCGCGCGGTGGCCGGTGACGTGTACGGCGGGCTGCTCGACGCCCCCTTCCGGCTCCTCGTCGCCGAACCCGCCGGGGGCGACCCCGCCGGCGAACCGGCGCTCCAGGTCCTCACCGAGGCCCTGGAGTCCGCGGCCGCGCGCGCGGGCGAGGCGGTGCTCACCGTCCCCGAGAGCGAGCAGCGACTCGTCGTCCTCGCCGGCGACGGGGGCGCGGTCGTGGCCGCCTGCGAGGGGTACGCCGAACGGGACGCCGAGGACGCCGGCCTCACCATCGGGCTCTCGGCCCCCGCCGGTCCGATCACCGCCGCCGCCGCGTACAAGCAGGCGGAACAGGCCCTCTCGGTGGCCCGGCGGCGCGGCAAGGCGCTCGTCGAGCACGAAGACCTCGCGGCGGGCTCGGTCCTGCCGCTCCTCGCCGACGACGCGGTCCGCGCCTTCGCCGACGGGATGCTCCGCGCCCTCCGGGACCACGACGCGACGGGCCGCGGCGACCTCGTCGCCTCCCTGCGCGCCTGGCTCTCCCGGCACGGCCAGTGGGACGCGGCCGCGGCCGACCTGGGCGTCCACCGGCACACCCTGCGCTACCGGATGCGGCGGGTGGAGGAGATCCTCGGCCGCTCGCTCGACGACCCGGACGTACGGATGGAGCTGTGGCTGGCGCTCAAGGCGACGGGGGAGGGCGCCGCGGAGTAGCGGGGAGCGAGCAGCCGGGCCGGTGGTCGCGGTCCTCGTCGGTCTCCCGCCGCCGGCCCTCTGTGGGTCTCCCGCTCCCGGTCCTCGTGGGTCTCCCGCCCCGGTCCTCGCCGGTCTCCCGCCGCGCGCCGTGCGGTGTGCGCCCCGTCACCCCCGGGCGTGTACGCCCGTCACCCCCGGGCGTGTCCGCTCCGTTGCCGCAGGGCTCTAGTCGTCCCCGCCCCCGCCGCCGTCCCCGCTTCCGACGCTCCTGCGCCGGTTGCTGCTGCGCACCGCGCTCCCGAGCGCCAGGGTCACGGCGGCGGCCCCTCGCACCCAGCGGGGCCCGCCCCGGGCGGCCCACACCACGCAGACGCACCCTCCGACCGCGAGCACCAGGACGCCGGTCAACGCGAGCATGATCATGCGAGTTCCCCCTGTCTTTCGTCTCCTCCACCGCTGCGGCGGTGGGGTCCGGACATCGTGCCACTCCACGAGAACGGTCTTCACGGGCCCGCGTACCGACCTCCGCCTGCCCGAATACGGGCAATTCTCTTGGTCATCGAGCCTTTTACTCCTTACTCTCCTGCTCATGACAAGCCCCGCCGTCGATCCGGCTCCCGAGACGACCCGCGCCACCGCCGCCGCCGCGGCCACCACCACCGCCGTTCCGACCCGCCGGATCACCGGCGCCGTATGGGCCGCGCTCGGCATCGTGTACGTCGTCTGGGGCTCCACGTACCTCGGCATCCGGATCGCCGTCGAGACGATGCCGCCGTTCCTCTCCGCCGGCGTCCGCTTCGTCACCGCCGGCCTGCTGCTCGCCGGGATCATCGCCTGGCGCCAGGGCCCCGCCGCCCTCAAGGTCGACCGGCGGCAGCTCGGGTCGGCCGTGCTCGTCGGTCTGCTCCTGATCCTCGGCGGCAACGCCCTCGTCGTCCTCGCCGAGACCTCCATACCCTCAGGCCTGGCCGCCCTCCTGATCTCCGTCGTCCCGGCCTGGGTCGTGATCCTGAAGGCCGCCACCGGGCAGCGGCCGAGCCTCGGCGGGCTCGCCGGAGTGCTCCTGGGGCTCGTGGGACTCGCCGTGCTCACGCTGCCGGGGATCAGCGGCGAGGTGAAGGTCGGCGGGGTCGTCCTGGTCGTGGTCGCGACCCTGCTGTGGTCCGTCGGCTCGTTCTCCTCCGCGCGCCTCCCGATGCCCCCGAACCCGTTCACGGCCAGCGCGTACGAGATGGTCGCGGGCGGTCTCGCCGGTGTGGCCCTCGGCCTGTTCCGGGGCGAGCAGCACGGCCTCGACCTGAGCGAGATCTCCACCCGGTCGTGGGTCGCGCTCGCCTATCTGATCGTCTTCGGCTCGCTGATCGCCTTCACCGCGTACGCGTGGCTCCTGCAGGCCGCACCGCTCTCGCTCGTCGCCACCTACGCGTACGTGAACCCCGTCGTCGCGGTCGCCCTCGGCGCCCTCGTCCTGAACGAGGCGCTGTCCTGGCCCATCGTCCTCGGCGGCGCGATCGTCGTCGGCGGAGTCTGTCTCATCGTCTCGACGGAACGGCGAGGCTGACCTCTTCGGCCAATTCGGACAGAGGTTCCGACCCATCACTCCACACCGGACAAGCCCACGCCCGCCGCCCCGGCCCTAACGTGTCACGAGAGCAATCGCTCGCACCCCCCGATACGGAAAGGGCCGGGACGCAATGACGACCACCCACGCCTTCTGGCTCGCCGGCCGCGAGGCCACCGGCGAGGCCACCTTCGACGTCACGAACTCCTTCGACGGACGTCTGGTCGGCAAGGTCAGCGTGCCCACCGAGGCCCAGGTCGAGGAGGCCGTCGCCGCCGCGTACGCCGTCGTCGACGAGTTCGCCGCGACCCCGGCGCACGTCCGCGCCGCCGCCCTCGACCACGTGTCGAAGCGGCTCGCCGAGCGCACCGAGGAGATCGCCCTGGTGATCTCCGCCGAGAACGGCAAGCCCATCAAGTGGGCCCGCGGCGAGGTCGGCCGTGCCGTCTCCGTCTTCCGTTTCGCCGCCGAGGAGGCCCGCCGCTGGAACGCCGGCGAGGCCCAGCGCCTGGACACCGAGGCCGGTGGCGCGGGCCGCCTCGCGCTCACCCGCCGTATCCCCAAGGGTGTCGTCCTCGGCATCGCGCCGTTCAACTTCCCCCTGAACCTGAGCGCGCACAAGGTCGCCCCGGCCATCGCCGTCGGCGCCCCGATCATCCTCAAGCCGGCGCCTTCGACCCCGATCTCCTCCCTGATCCTGGGCGAGATCCTGGCCGAGACCGACCTTCCGGCCGGCTCCTGGTCGATCCTGACCGTGCCGAACGACCGCATGCCCGCCCTCGTCAAGGACGAGCGCCTCCCGGTCATCTCCTTCACCGGCTCCGACACGGTCGGCTACGCCATCCAGCAGTCGGTGCCCCACAAGCACTGCACCCTGGAGCTCGGCGGCAACGCCGCGGCCGTCGTCCTCCCCGACTGGTCCTCCGAGGAGGACCTGGACTGGGCGGCGAGCCGTATCGCCACCTTCTCCAACTACCAGGGCGGCCAGTCCTGCATCTCCGTCCAGCGCGTGATCGTGGACTCCTCCGTCCACGACCGCCTGCTGCCGAAGATCGTCGCCGCCGTCGAGGCGCAGGTCACCGGTGACCCGTCCGACGCCGCCACCGACGTCGGCCCGCTGGTCGACGAGGCCGCCGCGAAGCGCGTCGAGTCCTGGGTGGACGAGGCCGTCGCCGCCGGCGCCAAGCTCCTCGCGGGCGGCAAGCGCGAGGGCGCGACCTACGCCCCGACCGTGCTCACCGAGCTCCCGGCGGACGTCACGCTGGCCCGCGCCGAGGTCTTCGGCCCGGTCCTGACCATCGCGAAGGTCGACGGCGAGGCCGAGGCCTTCGCCGCGGTCAACGACTCCGACTTCGGCCTCCAGGCCGGTGTCTTCACCCACGACCTCCAGGCCGCCTTCCGCGCCCACCGCGCCCTCGAGGTCGGCGGCGTGATCGTCGGCGACGTCCCCTCGTACCGCGCCGACCAGATGCCGTACGGCGGTGCCAAGCGCTCCGGCGTCGGCCGTGAGGGCGTCAAGTACGCCATGGACGACTACACCTACGAGCGCGTCCTCGTCCTGACGGGCCTCGCCCTCTAGGCATACGGCGTACGGCGTACGGCGCGAGGGGTACGGCACAGCCCGTACCCCGTACGGCCCACGTCCACGAGACCAGGCGGTCCGAACCCACTGTGCGGGGGTTCGGGCCGCCTTTTCGCCGTCAGGCCGGGCCTCCGGCCGGTCTCCCGCCTGTCCGTACTTGCCGAAATCGGGTACGACGGACAGTGAGACCGAGGAGGTGTCCATGTCCGCCCCCACCCAGCGGCCCAAGGTCACCGCACACGAGGCCCGGCAGACCGCCGAGGCCGCACGTGAGCGGGACTGGCACAAGCCCAGCTTTGCCAAGGAGCTCTTCCTCGGCCGGTTCCGGCTCGACCTCGTCCATCCCCATCCGCTGCCCGCCGCGGAGGACGCCCGGCGCGGCGAGGCCTTCCTGGCCACCCTGCGCGCGTTCTGCGAGACCCGGATCGACGGCGCCCGCATCGAGCGCGAGGCCCGGATCCCCGACGAGACGCTCGCCGGGCTCAAGGAGCTCGGCGCGCTCGGCATGAAGATCGACCGGAAGTACGGCGGTCTCGGCCTCACCCAGCTGTACTACAACCGGGCCCTCGCACTCGTCGGCTCCGCGAGCCCCGCGGTCGGCGCCCTGCTCTCCGCGCATCAGTCGATCGGCGTACCGCAGCCGCTGAAACTCTTCGGCACCCAGGAGCAGAAGGACACCTTCCTGCCCCGGCTGGCCCGTACGGACATCTCCGCGTTCCTGCTCACGGAGCCGGACGTCGGCTCCGACCCGGCGCGGCTGGCCACCACGGCCGTACCCGACGGGGACACGTACGTCCTCGACGGAGTGAAGCTCTGGACCACCAACGGTGTCATCGCCGACCTGCTCGTGGTCATGGCCCGGGTGCCCGCCTCGGACGGGCACCCCGGCGGCATCACCGCCTTCGTCGTGGAGGCCGGCTCGCCCGGCATCACCGTCGAGCACCGCAACGCCTTCATGGGCCTGCGCGGCCTCGAGAACGGCGTCACCCGCTTCCACGGCGTCCGGGTCCCCGCCGAGAACCGCATCGGCCCCGAGGGCGCCGGCCTCAAGATCGCCCTCACCACCCTCAACACCGGCCGCCTCTCGCTCCCCGCCGCCTGCGCGGGCGCCGGGAAGTGGTGCCTGAAGATCGCCCGCGAGTGGGCGGGCGTCCGCGAGCAGTGGGGCGGGCCGGTCGGCCGCCACGAGGCCGTCGGCACCAAGATCTCCTTCATCGCGGCCACCACCTTCGCCCTGGAGGCGGTCGTCGACCTCGCCTCCCAGATGGCCGACGAGGACCGCAACGACATCCGCATCGAGGCCGCCCTTGCGAAGCTGTACGGCTCCGAGATGGCCTGGCTCATCGCCGACGAACTCGTCCAGATCCGGGGCGGCCGCGGCTACGAGACCGCCGACTCGCTCGCCGCCCGCGGCGAACGCGCCGTCCCCGCCGAGCAGGTCCTGCGCGACCTGCGGATCAACCGGATCTTCGAGGGCTCGACCGAGATCATGCACCTGCTGATCGCCCGCGAGGCCGTCGACGCCCACCTCTCCGTCGCGGGGGACCTCATCGACCCCGGGAAGTCGCTCGCCGACAAGGCGAAGGCGGGCGCGCGGGCGGGCGGCTTCTACGCCCGATGGCTGCCGGGACTCGTATCGGGTCCGGGCCAACTGCCGTCCTCGTACAGCGAGTTCGGCGAGCTGGCGGTACATCTGCGCTACGTGGAGCGGACCTCGCGCAAGCTGGCGCGCTCCACCTTCTACGCGATGTCCCGCTGGCAGGGCCGGATGGAGCTCAAGCAGGCCTTCCTCGGCCGGATCGTCGACATCGGCGCGGAACTCTTCGCGATGAGCGCGGCCTGTGTACGGGCCGAACTGCTGCGCACCACCGGCGACCACGGCCGGGAGGCGCAGCAGCTCGCGGACGCGTTCTGCCGGCAGGCCCGGCTGCGGATCGAGGAGCTGTTCGGACGGCTCTGGTCCAACACGGACGAGGTCGACGGGCGGGTGGCCGAGGGGGTGCTCGCGGGGCGGTACACGTGGCTGGAGGAGGGGATCGTGGATCCGGGCGACGAAGGTCCCTGGATCGCGGACGCGACCCCGGGCCCCTCGACGGAACAGAACGTCCACCGCCGGATCCCCTAGCCCGCCGGATCCGCCTGCCCGCAGCGGCCCGGGCCCCGCAGTGGCCCGGGCCGCCCCGTCGTCCACGGCCCGCGCCGCCCCCCTCGTCCACGGTCCGGACCACCCGCCCGCGCCTCCGCCCCGCACGGCAGGATGGGGCGGGTGACCGTCATCCACATCCCCGGCTCCAAGTCCGTCACCGCCCGCGCGCTCTTCCTCGCCGCCGCGGCCGAAGGCACGACCACCCTCCTCCGGCCCCTCGTCTCCGACGACACCGAGGGCTTCGCCGAGGGGCTGACCGCCCTCGGCTACACGGTCCGCCGCGAGAGCGACGCCTGGCACATCGAGGGCCGCCCCGCCGGCCCCGGCGCGGACTCCGCCGACGTCTACTGCCGTGACGGCGCCACCACCGCCCGCTTCCTGCCCACCCTCGCCGCCGCCGGCCACGGCACCTACCGCTTCGACGCCTCCGCGCAGATGCGGCGCCGTCCCCTGGGCCCGCTCGCCACCGCCCTGCGCGAGCTCGGCGTCGACCTGCGGCACGGAGGGCAGGAGGGCCACCACCCCCTCGACGTCCACGCCCACGGCGTGAAGGGCGGCGCGCTCACCCTCGACGCCGGCCAGTCCTCCCAGTACCTGACGGCCCTCCTCATGCTGGGCCCGCTCACCGCCGAGGGCCTCGACATCACCGTCACCGACCTGGTCTCGGAGCCGTACGTCGAGATCACCCTCGCGATGATGCGGGACTTCGGCGCGGAGATCAGGGAGGAGCGCGGCCCGGACGGGGCCCGTACCTACCGCGTCGCCCCCACCGGCTACCGCGCCCGTACCTACGGCGTCGAGCCCGACGCCTCCACCGCCAGCTACTTCTTCGCCGCCGCGGCCCTCGGACCCGGCCGCTCCGTCACCGTCCCGGGTCTCGGCACCGGCGCCCTCCAGGGAGACCTCGGCTTCGTCGACGTGCTGCGCCGCATGGGCGCCGACGTCGAGATCACCGGCACCGGGACGACCGTCCGCTCCACCGGCGTCCTGCGCGGGCTCACCGTCAACATGCGGGACATCTCCGACACCATGCCGACCCTCGCCGCCCTCGCGCCGTTCGCCGACGGCCCGGTCCGTATCGAGGACGTGGCCAACACCCGGGTCAAGGAGTGCGACCGCCTCGACGCCTGTGCCGAGAACCTGCGCCGCCTCGGCATCACCGTAGAGACCGGCCCCGACTGGATCGAGATCCACCCGGGAACGCCCGCAGGACCCGTCGAGATCGCCACCCACGGCGACCACCGGATCGTCATGTCGTTCGCGGTCACCGCCCTGCGCACGCCCGGCATCACCTTCGACGACCCGGGCTGTGTGAAGAAGACGTTCCCCGACTTCCACCGGGTCTTCGACACGTTCGTCCACACCCCGTGAAGACCGCGCGGCGTTTGCGGCAAGAATGGGGGGCATGAGCGACCGCCCCTCTCCTCTCGCCGACCCGCATATCGCCTTCGACGTCTCCGAAGGACGCCGGGACCTCGTCGTCCTCGGCTCGACCGGGTCCATCGGCACGCAGGCCATCGACCTGGTGCTGCGCAACCCCGACCGCTTCCGGGTCACTGCCCTGGCCGCCTCGGGCGGCCGGGTCGCGCTGCTCGCCGAGCAGGCGCACCGGCTGAAGGTCGCCACGGTCGCCGTGGCCCGCGAGGACGTGGTGGAGGAGCTCCGTACAGCCCTCAAGGCGCTGTACGGCTCCGAGCCGCTGCCCGAGGTCCTCGCCGGCCCCGACGCGGCCACCCAGCTGGCAGCCTCGCCGTGCCACACCGTCCTCAACGGCATCACCGGCTCCATCGGCCTCGCCCCGACCCTGGCCGCCCTCGAAGCGGGCCGTACCCTCGCCCTCGCCAACAAGGAGTCGCTGATCGTGGGCGGCCCCCTGGTGAAGGCGCTCGCGAAGCCCGGCCAGATCATCCCGGTCGACTCCGAGCACGCGGCCCTCTTCCAGGCGCTCGTCGCGGGCACCCGCGCCGACGTCCGCAAGCTGGTCGTCACCGCGTCGGGCGGCCCGTTCCGCGGCCGTACGCGCGCGCAGCTCGCCGACGTCACCCGCGAGGACGCGCTCGCCCACCCGACCTGGGCCATGGGCCCGGTGATCACGGTGAACAGCGCCACCCTGGTCAACAAGGGTCTGGAGGTCATCGAGGCGCACCTCCTGTACGACATCCCCTTCGACCGCATCGAGGTCGTCGTCCACCCGCAGTCGTACGTGCACTCGATGGTCGAGTTCACCGACGGCTCCACGCTCGCCCAGGCCACCCCGCCGGACATGCGCGGCCCGATCGCCATCGGCATCGGCTGGCCGGAGCGGGTCCCGGACGCGGCTCCCGCCTTCGACTGGAGCAAGGCCTCGACCTGGGAGTTCTTCCCGCTCGACACCGAGGCGTTCCCGTCGGTCGGCCTGGCCCGGCACGTCGGCGAGCTGGGCGGCACGGCCCCCGCCGTCTTCAACGCGGCCAACGAGGAGTGCGTCGAGGCGTTTCTCGCCGGACGGCTGCCGTTCAACGGAATCATGGATACGGTCACAGCGGTCGTCGCGGAGCACGGCGTTCCCGTCGCGGGAACCTCCCTCACGGTGCCGGACGTCCTCGAAGCGGAGACCTGGGCGCGCGCCCGGGCCCGAGAGCTCGCAGCGAAGGCAACAGCGGAGGCCCGCGCATGACCGAAATGCTCCTGTACGTCCTGGGCCTCGTGCTGTTCGCTCTCGGCCTCCTCGTCTCCATCGCCTGGCACGAGCTGGGCCACCTCTCCACGGCCAAGCTCTTCGGCATCCGCGTGCCGCAGTACATGGTCGGCTTCGGCCCCACGATCTGGTCGAAGAAGCGCGGCGAGACCGAGTACGGCATCAAGGCCATCCCCGCCGGCGGCTACATCCGCATGATCGGCATGTTCCCGCCGGGCGAGGACGGCAAGATCGAGGCGCGCTCCACCTCGCCCTGGCGCTCGATGATCGAGGACGCCCGGGAGGCCTCGTACGAGGAGCTCAAGCCCGGCGACGAGACCCGCCTCTTCTACACGCGCAAGCCGTGGAAGCGCGTGATCGTGATGTTCGCCGGACCGTTCATGAACCTGGTCCTCGCGGTGGCGCTGTTCTTCGGCTCGATGATGACACTGGGCGTCGAGGGCCAGACGACGCAGGTCGCGGGCGTCCAGAAGTGCGTGATCGAGCAGGACGAGAAGCGCGACAAGTGCGCCGCGGGCGACCCCGTCTCCCCGGCCTTCAAGGCCGGCCTGAAGGACGGCGACAAGATCGTCGCCTTCAACGGCGCGCCGGTGGGCGACTGGGACACCCTCTCCGACCGCATCCGCGACACCATCGGCCCCGCGACGATCACCGTCGAGCGGGCCGGGCAGCGCGTCGAGCTGCACCCCGACCTCGTGGCCAACAAGGTGCTGGCGAAGGACGAGGACGGCAAGGTCGTCCAGCCGGTCAGGTACGTCGACGCCGGCTACCTCGGCTTCGCCTCCAGGACCGAGGTCGCGCCCCTCGGCTTCGGCGAGACCACCGACCGCATGGGCGACCTCCTGGAGAACGGCGTCCACTCGGTGATCGCCCTCCCGGGCAAGATCCCCGGCCTGTGGGACGCCACCTTCGGCGACGGGGAGCGCGCGGACGACTCGCCGGTCGGCGTCGTCGGCGCCGCCCGCATCACCGGTGAACTGATGACCGTCGAGGCGCCGCCGACGACGATCCTCGTGATGTTCATGAACCTGCTCGTCGGGTTCAACGTGTCGCTGTTCCTGTTCAACATGCTCCCGCTGCTGCCGCTCGACGGCGGTCACATCGCGGGTGCCCTGTGGGAGTCCGTACGCCGTCACACGGCCCGGATCTTCAAGCGCCCCGACCCGGGCCCCTTCGACGTGGCGAAGCTGATGCCCGCCGCGTACGTGGTGGCCGGAGTCTTCGTCTGCTTCACGCTGCTCGTCCTCGCCGCCGACCTCGTCAACCCGGTGAAGATCACGTAGCCCGCAGGGGGGCCGGACCCGGTGGTGTCCGGCCCCCCGCCCCCGGGGCGGTAACCTCGGAGACCTGAGCCCGCCGACGCACAACCTTGAGGTTGCACAGAAGATGACCGCGATTTCTCTCGGTATCCCGACCGTCCCGACCCGGCTCGCCGAGCGGCGCAAGAGCCGCCAGATCCAGGTCGGCAGCGTGGCCGTCGGCGGTGACGCACCCGTCTCCGTGCAGTCGATGACCACGACCCGCACGTCCGACATCGGCGCCACGCTGCAGCAGATCGCCGAGCTGACGGCCTCCGGCTGCCAGATCGTGCGCGTGGCCTGCCCCACCCAGGACGACGCCGACGCCCTCGCGGTCATCGCGAAGAAGTCGCAGATCCCGGTGATCGCCGACATCCACTTCCAGCCGAAGTACGTCTTCGCCGCGATCGACGCCGGCTGCGCGGCCGTCCGCGTCAACCCCGGCAACATCAAGCAGTTCGACGACAAGGTCAAGGAGATCGCCAAGGCGGCCTCCGACGCCCGCACCCCGATCCGCATCGGCGTCAACGCCGGCTCGCTCGACGCGCGCCTGCTCAAGAAGTACGGCCGGGCCACCCCCGAGGCGCTCGTCGAGTCCGCCCTCTGGGAGGCGTCCCTCTTCGAGGAGCACGGCTTCCGCGACATCAAGATCTCGGTCAAGCACAACGACCCGGTGATCATGGTCGAGGCCTACCGCCAGCTCGCCGCCCAGTGCGACTACCCGCTGCACCTCGGCGTCACCGAGGCGGGCCCGGCCTTCCAGGGCACCATCAAGTCGGCCGTCGCCTTCGGCGCGCTGCTGTCCCAGGGCATCGGCGACACCATCCGCGTCTCCCTCTCCGCCCCGCCGGCCGAGGAGATCAAGGTCGGCATGCAGATCCTGGAGTCGCTGAACCTGCGCCAGCGCCGCCTGGAGATCGTCTCCTGCCCGTCCTGCGGCCGTGCCCAGGTCGACGTCTACAAGCTCGCGGAGGAGGTCACCGCCGGTCTCGACGGCATGACCGTCCCGCTGCGCGTCGCCGTCATGGGCTGCGTCGTGAACGGCCCGGGCGAGGCCCGCGAGGCCGACCTCGGCGTCGCGTCCGGCAACGGCAAGGGCCAGATCTTCGTGAAGGGCGAGGTCATCAAGACCGTCCCCGAGTCGAAGATCGTCGAGACCCTCATCGAAGAGGCTCTGAAGATCGCCGAGCAGATGGAGAAGGACGGCGTCGCCAGCGGCGAACCGTCGGTCGCCGTCGCGGGCTGAGCATTCCGGCTCGTCCCGGGGCCCGGCTCTCCGCGATGCCCCGATCCTCCCGAAGCCCCCTCCTCCCTCCGGGGACGAGGGGGCTTCGGGTGCGGGGAGGGCCCCGCCACAGGCGAGAGGGGTAAAGTGCGGAGACCACGTAGAACCGTACGGTGAGGCCCCCTCGTGCTGACACAACCCGCCACCCGGGTCCTCGAACCCGCCGACCTCGGCGCCGCACTCGCCGTTCTGGAGAGCGCCCCCGTCGAGAACGCCTTCGTGACCGCCCGCGTCCAGGTCGCCGGACTCGATCCCTGGCGGCTCGGCGGCGAGATGTGGGGCTGGTACAGCGAGGGGCGGCTGCGGTCGCTCTGCTACTCCGGTGCCAACCTCGTGCCGCTCTGCGCGACGCCCGAGGCCGTGCGCGCCTTCGCCGACCGGGCGCGCAGGACCGGCCGCCGCTGTTCCTCGATCGTCGGGCCCGCCGAGCCCACCACCGAGCTGTGGCGGCTCCTGGAGCCCAGCTGGGGCCCGGCGCGGGACGTCCGCGCCCGGCAGCCGCTGATGGTCGCCGAGGAACCCTCCGCGACCGTCGCGCCCGACCCGCTCGTGCGCCGCGTCCGCAAGGACGAGATGGAGGTGATCATGCCCGCGTGCGTGGCCATGTTCACCGAGGAGGTCGGCATCTCCCCGCTCGCCAACGACGGCGGACTGCTCTACCAGGCCCGGGTCGCCGAGCTCGTCGGCGCCGGCCGCTCCTTCGCCCGCATCGAGGACGGCAGGGTGGTCTTCAAGGCGGAGATCGGCGCCGCCACCCGCCAGGCCTGCCAGATCCAGGGCGTCTGGGTCGCGCCCGAACACCGCGGCAAGGGCCTCTCCGAGTCGGGCATGGCCGCCGTCCTCCAGTACGCCCTGGCGGACGTCGCGCCCGTCGTCAGCCTGTACGTGAACGACTACAACACCCCGGCGAGGGCCTCGTACCGCCGTGTCGGCTTCCAGGAGACCGGTGCCTTCATGAGCGTGCTGTTCTGAGGCCCCGGCCGCTTGTAGGGTGCGCCGCATGGATGACGCAGAGGTCATGATCGGACCGGTCAATCTCGCCGCCCGGGTGGACGAGGCGCTCGCCGTGCAGGCGCTCGCCTTCGGCCTGGACGAGGACGAGGTCGCCGTACGCCGCCACATCGTGCTGCGTCACCTGCTGAACCCCGGCGCCCGCGCCTACGGGGCCACCACCGCCGAGGGGAGACTCGTCGGATTCGTGTACGGGATGCCCAATGACCGGGGCCACTGGTGGTCCACCGTCGTCGAGGCCTATCTGCGCGCCACCGGCACCGCCGACTGGCTCGACGACTCCTTCGTGATCACCGAACTCCACGTCCACCCCGGCTACCAGGGGCGCGGTGTGGGCCGCGAGCTGATCACCACGATCACCGACGAGTCCGCCCAGCCGCGCTCGATCCTCTCCGCGATCGACACCGACAGCCCGGCCCGCGGCCTCTACCGCTCCCTCGGCTACGAGGACCTCGCCCGCCAGGTGCACTTCCCGAGCGCGGTCCGCCCGTACGCCGTCATGGGCGCGTCCCTGCCGCTCAAGCGCCGGAACTGATTTCTCCGACCCGGGGAGGCCCGGCTAATCTCGGGGCCATCATCCTTACCCGGCAGGAGTACGAGAACCATGGCCAACGCACCGGTCCAGCGCATGTCCCAGTTGATGGCGAAGACGCTGCGCGACGACCCGGCCGACGCCGAGGTCCTCAGCCACAAGCTCCTCGTCCGCGCCGGCTACGTGCGCCGCACCGCCGCCGGCATCTGGAGCTGGCTGCCCCTCGGCAAGAAGGTCCTCTCCAACATCGAGCGCATCGTCCGCGAGGAGATGGACGCGATCGGCGCGCAGGAGGTCACCCTCCCCGCGCTGCTGCCGCGTGAGCCGTACGAGGCGACGGGCCGCTGGGACGAGTACGGCGCCGAGCTCTTCCGCCTCCAGGACCGCAAGGGCGGCGACTACCTCCTCGGCCCGACGCACGAGGAGATCTTCACGCTCCTGGTGAAGGACCAGTGCTCGTCGTACAAGGACCTGCCGGTCATCCTGTACCAGATCCAGAACAAGTTCCGTGACGAGGCCCGCCCCCGCGCCGGCATCCTGCGCGGCCGCGAGTTCCTCATGAAGGACTCGTACTCCTTCGACACCGAGGACGAGGGCCTCGCCCAGTCCTACGCCCTGCACCGCCAGGCCTACCAGCGGGTCTTCGAGCGCCTCGGCCTCGACTACCGCATCGTCGCGGCCACCGCCGGCGCCATGGGCGGCTCGAAGTCCGAGGAGTTCCTGGCCCCGGCCGAGGCCGGCGAGGACACCTTCGCCGACTGCCCGAACTGCGACTTCGCGGCGAACACCGAGGCGATCTCGTACGAGCTCCAGCCGGTCGACGGATCGGCGGTCCCGGCCGCCGAGGAGATCCCCACCCCGGACACCCCCACGATCGAGACCCTGGCCGCCTCCCTCGGCGTCCCCGCCTCCGCCACGCTGAAGAACCTCCTCGTGAAGGTCGACGGCGAGATCGTCGCCGTGGGCGTCCCCGGCGACCGCGAGGTCGACATGGGCAAGGTCGAGGAGCACTTCGCGCCGGCGACCGTCGAGATGGTCACCGAGACCGACTTCGCCGAGCGCGCCGACCTCGTCCGTGGCTACGTCGGCCCGCAGGGCCTGGAGAAGGTCACGTACATCGCCGACCCGCGCGTGGCGCCGGGCACCGCGTGGATCACGGGTGCCAACAAGGACGGCATGCACGCGAAGAACGTCGTCGCGGGCCGTGACTTCGAGGTCGAGGAGTACGTCGACGTCGTCGTCGTGCAGGAGGGCGACCCGTGCCCCAAGTGCGGCACCGGCCTCAAGCTGGACCGCGCCATCGAGATCGGCCACATCTTCCAGCTGGGCCGCAAGTACGCCGACGCCCTCAAGCTCGACGTCCTCGGCCAGAACGGCAAGCCGGTCCGCGTGACCATGGGCTCGTACGGCATCGGCGTCTCGCGCGCCGTCGCCGCGCTGGCGGAGCAGACCGCCGACGAGAAGGGCCTGTGCTGGCCGGCCGAGGTCGCCCCGGCCGACGTCCACGTCGTCGCCGCGGGCAAGGCCCTCCAGACCGAGCTGGCCCTGGAGGTCTCCGACAAGCTGTCCGCCGCGGGCCTCCGCGTCCTGGTCGACGACCGCGCGGGCGTCTCGCCCGGCGTCAAGTTCACCGACGCGGAGCTCATGGGCGTCCCGAAGATCCTGGTCGCCGGCCGCCGCTCGGCCGAGGGCGTCGTGGAGCTGAAGGACCGCCGGACGGGTGAGCGCGAGGAACTGACGGTCGACGAGGCGCTGGCCCGCCTGACCGCCTGACCGCGCGAGGCATGAGGGAGGGGCGGGGGTCCGAGGCCCCCGCCCCTCCCGTCGTCCCACGCTCAGGCGCCGTCCTCCGGCGGTGCCGGCTCGACCGACGCCCCCGTCAGGTCACCCACCGGCTCCACACCCTCCGCCGCATGGGCCGCGCCCTTCAGGTACGCGTCACTGACCGGCGTCGACGTGCTCGGCGCCGCGGCGGGCGCCTCGCTCACGGCGGCCGCGGGCCCCACCGTCGACCGTTCCAGGAACCGCAGCAGTTCCACCGGGAACGGCAGGACCAGCGTCGAGTTCTTCTCCGCCGCGACGGCCACCACCGTCTGCAGCAGCCGCAGCTGCAGCGCCGCCGGCTGGTCGGACATCACCGCCGCCGCCTCCGCCAGCTTCTTCGAGGCCTGGAGCTCCGCGTCCGCGTTGATCACCCGCGCCCGGCGCTCCCGGTCCGCCTCCGCCTGCCGGGCCATCGAGCGCTTCATCGTCTCCGGCAGGGAGACGTCCTTGATCTCGACCCGGTCGATCTGCACGCCCCAGCCGATCGCGGGGGAGTCCAGCATCAGTTCGAGGCCCTGGTTGAGCTTCTCCCGGTTCGACAGCAGGTCGTCGAGATCGCTCTTGCCGATGATCGACCGCAGCGACGTCTGCGCCATCTGCGAGACCGCGAACTTGTAGTCCTCGACCCGGATCAGCGCCTCCGCCGCGTCGACGACCTTGAAGTAGACGACCGCGTCGACCCGCACCGTCACGTTGTCCCGGGTGATGCCCTCCTGCGCGGGCACGGGCATCGTGACGATCTGCATGTTCACCTTGTGGAGGCGGTCCACACCCGGAACGATCATCGTGAAGCCGGGCGTGCGCACGTCGTCACGCACCCGCCCGAAGCGGAAGACGACACCTCGCTCGTACTGCTTCACGACCCGCGCCGCCGCGCCCGCGTACACGGCGATCGCCGCCGCCGCGCCGGCCGCGGCCACCAGAAGCTCTTCGATCATCACGGCCCCCTGGATTGAGCCGAACGGTACAGAAAGGGTATTCCCCTACAGCCAGCTCGCGAACTCCAGGAGCAGCTCGGCATCCTGCCGGCGCCCCGCCGTCAGGGCCCGCGTGCCCGACTCGACCGCGCGGAACAGCGTCCAGCCGCGCAGCCGCTCCCGGTCGAGGTCCAGGGAGTCCGCCAGCTTGTTGACCCGCCGGCGGGCCGCCGAGGCGCCCGAGGACGCGGCCACCAGGTCCTCGACCCGGTCCCGTACGAGCCGGGCGAGGTCGTACGCCCGCTCGCCGACCAGCGGCTCGGGTCCCACGGCCAGCCAGGGAGCCCGGTCACCGCCGAGCACCTTGCCCTGCCGGAAGTTCCCGTGCAGCAGCAGGGTCTCCGCGGCGTCGGCCACCAGCTCCTCGCGCGCCGCGAGCGCGGCCGTCGTCAGCTCGGCGGTCGCCGCCCCGGTCAGGTGGGGGGCCATGGCCGCCGCCTGCCGGGCGGTCCGCTCGGCGACCGTCTCGAAGCCGTGCTCCGCCGCCGGCTCGACCCACAGCTTGCGTACGGTCCCGGCCGCCTCCAGGAGCGCCTTCGCCTCCGGGAGCGAGCGCAGCGACACCTCGGGGTGCAGCCGTTCGAGGAGGAGCGCGCCCTCCGCGGCCTCGTCGAGGAGCTGCACCGCGCCCCAGCCGTTCCAGTGCGCGAGCGCGTCCCGCTCCAGGTCCGGCCGGGCGAACGCGGGCGCGATCTTGAGCGCGGCGGGGGAGCCGTCGGACCGCCGGACGAGCACGACCAGGCTGCTGCGTCCGCCGGGTGCCATCACCCGTTCGCTGTCCAGGGAGGCGCGGTCGAGCACCTGACCGGCGAGCTCGGGCAGTCTCCCGAGCCACTCGGCCGCCGCGGCGTCCCCGTACGTCTCGCCGAGCGTCCTGATCAGTCGCTGCGGCGGTTCGAAACCCATGCGTACGTTGTTCCTTCGGTCGGGGCGGGGCTCACACCCGCTCGGCGAGCCCAGGAAAGGTTACGTCGCTGCCGCGCCAGCGGACCGCGCGTACCGCCGCCTCACGCAGCGCGGCGGCCGCCTCGCGGCGCCGAGCGCCGTCGGTGGCCCGGACGAGGTCGGAGTAGACGCCGGCCACCCGGTCCTCCAGGACGGCCGCCAACCGGACGGCGCCGGCCGGGTCCGTGACCCGGAAGGGCAGCTCGTACGCGGCCGCCGCCACCACCGGCGTGCCGCCGAGGTCGCGCACGGCGCGGCGCAGCGTGTCCCGGCGCGCCCGGTGCGCCTCGTACGCGGCGGTGGCCTCGGCCCGACGTTCCGCGCCGATCCGGCCGCCGACGACCCCGTACCCGTACACCGCGGCGTGCTCGGCGGCCAGTGCGGCCTGGGTCGCGTCGAGGGCGCTCATGCCCGGGCTCCTTCGGTCAGCAGGTAGGCGTGGGCGGCGCCCGCGGCGGCCACGGAGGCCAGCAGCCGGGCGTACTCGGGCGGGGCGGTGACCAGGGCGGCGGTGTGGGCGTCGGAGGCCGAGCGTTCGGCCGCCGCGAGTTCCTCCAGCGCCGCCCGGGGGTCGGCCGCCGCGTGCACGGGGGACGGAGCGGGCCGCGCCGAGGCGGAGGCGGAAACGCCGATGGAGGCGGTGGCGGTGACGGACGGTGACGGTGCGGCCGTCGCCGGGCGCACCGTCGTACCGCCCTCGCCGAGCGCCTTCGTGTGGGCCGCCACGGAGCGTCGCAGCGGGGTCAGCCGGGGCGCGAGGGCCGGGTGGGCGGCGAGCGCGGCGTCGTAACGTTCCAGCAGGGTCCTGGAGGCGGTCACGGAGCGCAGCCGCAGCGCGGCCTCGGCGCGCGCCACCCGTTCGGCCTCCACCTCGGCGGCACCGGGCTTCCGGGGACGGGGCTCCTCCGAGGCGCTGCAGCCCGGTAGCGCGGCCGCCGCCGCGGCCGAGATCCCCGCCGTCAGGAGTGCGCGCCTGCCCGTCGTCGTCACGCTCTCTCCCTCAGCTGTGGTACGTCGTCGAAGATCGTCGGGATCACCGCAGGCGAGCGTACCCGCGGGCCCCGGGGCGGTGGACGGCAACACCCTCCCGGACCGGATACCCTTTGGTCTGACACGCGAGGAAAACGCGACGAACCCACAACAGCACACGCGGCCGAGGAGTCACCCGGATGAGCACCACCCAGAGCGACAGGCTGCGCGGACTCGTGGAGCCGCTCGTCCACGCGAGGGACCTGGATCTGGAGGAGATCGAGGTGTCCCGGGCCGGCCGCCGCGGACTGCTGAGGATCGTCGTCGATTCGGACGAGGGCGTGGAACTGGACGCCTGTGCCGAGCTGAGCCGCGCGATCTCCGAGAAGCTCGACCAGACCGACGCGATGGGCGAGGGCGAGTACGTCCTCGAAGTCAGCTCCCCCGGCGCCGACCGCCCGCTGACCGAGCACCGCCACTACGTGCGGGCCACCGGCCGCCTCGCCAAGCTCCAGCTGAGCACCGACGGCGCCGCCGAGGAACTGGTCGCGCGGATCCTGGCCGTGGACGAGGACGGCCTCGACCTCGAAGTGCCGGGCGTGAAGGGGCGCAAGCCCACCGCCCGCCGGGTCGCGTTCGCCGACATCGTCAAGGCGCGTGTCGAGATCGAGTTCAACCGCAAGGACAAGAAGGAAGAGGAGGCGTAGCCGTGGACATCGACGTGAAGCTGCTCAAGGGCTTGGCGAATGAGAAGGAGATCTCCTTCGACCTGCTGGTCGAGGCGATCGAGTCGGCCCTCCTCATCGCCTACCACCGCACCCCCGACGCCCGCCGCCACGCGCGTGTGGAGCTGGACCGGCTCACCGGTCACGTGACGGTGTGGGCGAAGGAAGATGCCTCCGACCTGGAGGAGGGCCAGGAGCCCAAGGACTTCGACGACACCCCGTCGGACTTCGGCCGGATCGCGGCGAGCACCGCCCGCCAGGTGATCCAGCAGCGTCTGCGGGACGCCGAGAACGACGTGACGTTCGGCGAGTACGCGCGCCGCGAGGGCGACGTCGTCGCCGGTGTCGTGCAGCAGGGCAAGGACCCGAAGAACGTCCTGGTCCGTCTGGACGACAAGCTGGAAGCCATCCTGCCGGTGCAGGAGCAGGTGCCGGGCGAGGACTACACGCACGGTCTGCGGCTGCGGACGTACGTCGTCCGGGTGGCGAAGGGTGTCCGCGGTCCGTCCGTCACCCTTTCGCGCACCCACCCCAATCTGGTGCGGAAGCTCTTCGCCCTGGAGGTGCCGGAGATCGCCGACGGCTCGGTCGAGATCGCGGCCATCGCCCGTGAGGCCGGTCACCGCACCAAGATCGCCGTCCGTTCCACCCGTTCGGGCCTGAACCCCAAGGGCGCCTGCATCGGCCCGATGGGCAGCCGTGTCCGCAACGTGATGGCGGAGCTGCTCGGCGAGAAGATCGACATCGTCGACTGGTCGGACGACCCGGCGGAGATGGTCGCGAACGCGCTCTCCCCGGCGCGGGTGTCCCGGGTCGAGGTCGTCGACATGGCGGCCCGTTCCGCCCGGGTGACGGTGCCGGACTACCAGCTGTCGCTGGCGATCGGCAAGGAGGGCCAGAACGCCCGCCTCGCCGCCCGCCTCACCGGCTGGCGGATCGACATCCGTCCCGACACGGAGCCGAGCGGTCCGGAGGACTGAGACCGTTTTTGGCCAACAACTGTTCGATTCTTGCCCCAAACAGGTGAGGTCGGTACGGGGAGGTAGACTTAATCGTGTCTGGCCGGACGCATGCCCGCGCGTGCCCTGAGCGAACCTGTGTGGGATGCCGGGTGCGAGCGGCCAAGAGCGATCTGCTGCGGATCGTGGTGAACAAGGACGAGTGCGTTCCTGATCATCGCGGTACGCTGCCCGGCCGGGGTGCGTACCTGCACCCCGCCGTGGCTTGTCTCGACCTGGCGGTCCGCCGCCGAGCGTTGCCGAGGGCCTTCAGGGTCCAGGGCCCGCTCGACACAGCGGAACTACGTCACCACGTCGAACGGCCGGCACAGCAGTGAAGAAGAACGGCACGGATACACCGTGCGGTCAGGTACCTCGCGAGTTGGAAGTAGGTCGAGATTGCGATGAGCACTCGATGAGTACGCGATGAGTACGCCCATGAAGTAGCGACGGTCCGGCGGTAACCCGGACCTCAAAGGAGCGAAGTGGCTAAGGTCCGGGTATACGAACTCGCCAAGGAGTTCGGCGTGGAGAGCAAGGTCGTCATGGCCAAGCTCCAAGAACTCGGTGAATTCGTCCGTTCGGCGTCCTCGACGATCGAGGCGCCGGTCGTGCGCAAGTTGACTGACGCTTTGCAGGGTCCCGGCGGCAACGCCGGCAAGACCGCTGCCAAGCCTGGCGCGCCTCGTAAGGCCGCCCCCTCCAAGCCCGCGGCGCCTTCTCCGGCCGCCGCGGCACGTCCCGCTGCCCCCAAGCCCGGCGCCCCGGCCCCCAAGCCGGCCCCCGCCGCGCCTGCGGCGCCGGCTCCGGTCACTCCGGCCGCGCCCGCGAGCAGCACCCCCTCTCCGGCTCCGGCCGCCTCGGGCCCCCGCCCGGGCCCGAAGCCCGCGCCCAAGCCGGTCACCCCGGCTCCGGCCGCCCCCGAGTTCACCGCGCCCCCGTCGGCTCCCGCCGCCGGTCAGCGCCCCGGTGGCGCCGCCCAGGGACCCCGTCCCACCGGCGACCGCCCCGAGCGTCCGGCTCGTCCGGGTCAGGGCGCACCGCGTCCGCAGGGCCAGGGTGCCCCGCGTCCGCAGGGCCAGGGCGCTCCCCGTCCGGGCGGTGCCCGTCCGGCCGGCCCGCGTCCGGGCAACAACCCCTTCACCTCGGGTGGCTCCACCGGCATGGCGCGTCCGCAGACGCCCCGTCCCGGTGGCGGCGCTCCCCGTCCCGGCGGCCCCGGTGCCGCTCCGGGCGCCCCGCGTCCGCAGGGTGGCCCCGGCGGCGCTCCGCGTCCGCAGGGTCAGGGCGGCGCTCGTCCCACCCCCGGTGGCATGCCGCGTCCGCAGGCTCCCCGTCCGGGCGGCGCGCCCGGCGGTAACCGTCCCAACCCGGGCATGATGCCGCAGCGTCCCGCTGCCGGCCCGCGTCCCGGTCCCGGCGGCGGTGGCCGTGGTCCCGGTGGCCCCGGCGGCCGTCCGGGTGGTCCCGGCGGTGGCGGCGGCGGTCGTCCCGGCTTCGCCGGTCGTCCGGCCGGTCCCGGCGGTGGCGGCGGCGGCTTCGCCGGTCGTCCCGGTGGTCCCGGTGGCGGCGGCGGTCGTCCGGGTGGTCCCGGCGGCGGTGGCGGCGGCTTCGGCGGTCGTCCCGGCGGCTTCGGTGGCCGTCCCGGCGGTCCGGGTGGCCGTGGTGGCACGCAGGGCGCCTTCGGTCGTCCCGGCGGTCCCGCGCGTCGCGGTCGCAAGTCGAAGCGTCAGAGGCGCCAGGAGTACGAGGCCATGCAGGCCCCGTCCGTGGGCGGCGTGATGCTGCCTCGCGGCCACGGCGAGACCATTCGCCTGTCGCGCGGTGCCTCCCTCACCGACTTCGCCGAGAAGATCGGCGCCAACCCGGCGTCGCTCGTCGCGGTGATGATGAACCTCGGTGAGATGGTCACGGCCACGCAGTCCGTCTCCGACGACACGCTGACGATGCTCGGCGAGGAGATGAACTACACCGTTCAGATCGTCTCGCCGGAGGAAGAGGACCGCGAGCTCCTCGAGTCCTTCGACATCGAGTTCGGCGAGGACGAGGGCGGCGAAGAGGCTCTGGTCTCCCGTCCGCCGGTCGTCACCGTCATGGGTCACGTCGACCACGGTAAGACCCGACTTCTCGACGCGATCCGCAAGACGAACGTCGTCGCGGGCGAGGCCGGTGGCATCACCCAGCACATCGGTGCCTACCAGGTGGGTACCGAGGTCAACGGCGAAGAGCGTCGCATCACCTTCATCGACACCCCGGGTCACGAGGCGTTCACCGCCATGCGTGCCCGTGGTGCGAAGTCGACCGACATCGCGATCCTCGTGGTCGCGGCCAACGACGGCGTCATGCCGCAGACGATCGAGGCGCTCAACCACGCCAAGGCCGCCGGCGTCCCGATCGTCGTCGCGGTCAACAAGATCGACGTCGAGGGTGCGGACCCGACCAAGGTCCGCGGTCAGCTGACCGAGTTCGGTCTGGTGGCCGAGGAGTACGGCGGCGACACGATGTTCGTCGACATCTCCGCCAAGCAGGGTCTGCACATCGACTCCCTGCTCGAGGCCGTCGTCCTCACCGCCGACGCCTCGCTCGACCTGCGGGCCAACCCGAACCAGGACGCGCAGGGTATTGCGATCGAGTCGCACCTCGACCGCGGTCGCGGTGCCGTCTCGACCGTCCTGGTCCAGCGCGGAACGCTGCGCATCGGCGACACCGTGGTGGTCGGCGACGCGTACGGCCGTGTCCGGGCGATGCTCGACGACAAGGGCAACAACGTCGAGGAGGCGGCCCCGTCGACTCCCGTCCTGGTCCTGGGTCTCACCAACGTCCCGGGTGCCGGCGACAACCTCCTGGTTGTCGACGAGGACCGTACGGCCCGTCAGATCGCCGAGAAGCGCGCTGCGCGTGAGCGCAACGCCGCCTTCGCCAAGCGCGTCCGCCGGGTGTCCCTCGAGGACCTCGACAAGGTGCTCAAGGCCGGTCTCGTCCAGGAACTCAACCTCATCATCAAGGGCGACGCGTCCGGTGCGGTCGAGGCCCTGGAGGCCTCGCTGCTCCAGCTCGACGTCGGCGAAGAGGTCGACATCCGTGTCCTGCACCGCGGTGTGGGTGCGGTCACCGAGTCGGACATCGACCTGGCCATGGGCTCCGACGCCATCGTCATCGGCTACAACGTCCGTGCGGCCGGCCGTGCCGCGCAGATGGCGGAGCGCGAGGGCGTCGACGTCCGGTACTACTCGGTCATCTACCAGGCGATCGAGGAGATCGAGGCGGCGCTCAAGGGCCTCCTCAAGCCGGAGTACGAAGAGGTCGAGCTCGGTACGGCGGAGATCCGCGAGGTCTTCCGCTCGTCCAAGCTGGGCAACATCGCCGGTGTCCTCATCCGCTCCGGCGAGGTCAAGCGCAACACCAAGGCGCGCCTCGTCCGCGACGGCAAGGTCATCGCCGAGGACCTCACGATCCACGGTCTGCGCCGCTTCAAGGACGACGTCACCGAGATCCGCGAAGGCTTCGAGGGTGGTATCAACCTCGGAAACTTCAACGACATCAAGATCGACGACGTCATCGCGACGTACGAGATGCGCGAGAAGCCGCGCGCCTGATCGCGTCCGATCGCAGCAGTGAGCCGGGGCCGGTCGGCGGAAACTATTCCGTCGATCGGCCCCGGCCGTTGCGTGTACGGTTTCGGATGTCCCCGCCGAGTGGTCGGCGGGCACACCGAACCCGAACCGGCGGGACATCCGGACATCCATGTATGTGGGGACACTGTCCTTCGATCTGCTCCTCGGCGACGTTCGTTCGTTGAAGGAGAAACGCTCCGTCGTCAAGCCGATCGTCGCCGAGCTCCAGCGGAAGTTCGCGGTGAGCGTGGCGGAGGTCGGCGGCCAGAACCTCCATCGACGGGCCGAGATCGGCGTCGCGATGGTGACGGGGGACCCGGGACACCTCAGCGACGTACTGGACCGGTGCGAGCGGCTCGTCGCCGCCCGCCCCGAGGTGGAGCTGCTGTCGGTGCGCCGCAGGCTCCACACTGATGAAGACTGATGTTGAGCAAGGCAAAGAAGGAGAAGGACCAGTGGCCGACAACGCGCGGGCGAAGAAGCTGGCAGACCTCATCCGGGAGGTGGTCGCCGAGAAGCTGCAGCGCGGCATCAAGGACCCCCGCCTGGGCACGCACGTGACCATCACGGACACCCGCGTCACCGGCGACCTGCGGGAGGCCACGGTCTTCTACACGGTCTACGGCGACGACGAGGAGCGGGCGAGCGCCGCCGCGGGCCTGGAGAGCGCCAAGGGCATCCTCCGTTCGGCCGTGGGCCGCGCGGCCGGGACCAAGTTCACCCCGACCCTGGCCTTCGTGGCCGACGCCCTCCCGGAGAACGCCAAGACCATCGAGGACCTCCTCGACAAGGCACGGGCCTCGGACGCCCAGGTGCGGGAGGCGTCCTCGGGCGCCGACTTCGCGGGCGAGGCCGACCCCTACAAGAAGCCGGGCGAGGACGAAGCCGCCGAATGAGCAACGCAGCAAAGGTGCCCGACGGCCTTGTCATCGTCGACAAGCCGTCGGGCTTCACCTCGCACGACGTCGTGGCCAAGATGCGCGGGATCGCGAAGACCCGCCGGGTGGGCCACGCCGGCACGCTCGACCCCATGGCCACCGGCGTCCTCGTCCTCGGCGTGGAGCGGGCGACCAAGCTCCTCGGTCACCTCGCGCTGACCGAGAAGGAGTACCTGGGCACCATCCGCCTGGGCCAGACGACCATCACCGACGACGCCGAGGGCGAGATCACGGCCTCCGTCGACGCCTCCAAGGTGACCCGCGAGGGCATCGACGCGGGCGTCGCCGAACTGACCGGCGCCATCATGCAGGTGCCGTCGAAGGTCTCCGCGATCAAGATCGACGGCAAGCGGTCCTACGCGCGCGTGCGCGGGGGCGAGGAGTTCGAGATCCCGGCCCGCCCGGTCACCGTCTCCTCCTTCCAGGTGTACGACGTCCGTGAGGCGACCGCCGAGGACGGCACCCCCGTCGTCGACCTGGTCGTCTCCGTCGTCTGCTCCTCCGGTACGTACATCCGGGCGCTCGCCCGGGACCTCGGCGCCGGCCTCGGCGTGGGCGGGCACCTGACCGCGCTGCGCCGCACCCGGGTCGGCCCGTACAAGCTGGACTCGGCGAAGACGCTCGACCAGCTCCAGGAGGAGCTCACCGTCATGCCGGTCGCCGACGCGGCCTCGGCGGCGTTCCCCCGGTGGGACGTCGACGAGAAGCGGGCCAAGCTGCTGCTCAACGGCGTCCGCCTGGAGATGCCGGAGTACCCGGCGGGTCCCGTCGCGGTCTACGGGCCCGAGGGGACGCTGCTCGCGCTCGTGGAGGCCCAGCGGGGCAAGGCCAAGAGCCTCGCCGTCTTCGGCTGATCCGAGCGGTTCGGAGCCCCTCTCGGCTCACAGTGAGGGCGGGCACGCGCGCGTGCCCGCCCTCACCTGTCTCCCCCTTTGACTCCCCCGGCGAGAGCCTGTCCCGCGGAACGCCGAAGAATCACCCGATCAGGGAGGCGCTCGGAGCGAAGGGGGGAGTGCCAGGGGGCGCGTTCCCCTCTCGTGGTCCTCCGTGTGATCACCGGCGACCTACCGTCGACCCCATGGGACGCGGGGACCTGGCGACGCTGGTGCGGATCTGCGATCTGGCGGGCCGGCCTCGCGGCACCGGATTCCTCGCCGACCACCACGGAACGGTCGTCACCAGTCACGAAGCCGTCGACGGGCTCAGCCGTGTCGTCCTGCACGCCCCCGGCGACCGGACCTGGCTCGCCGAGGCCGAGGCCGTCACCCCGGTGCCCGAGAGCGGCCTCGCACTCGTACGGACCGAAGGCCTCGGCGTACGGCCGCTGCCGCTCGCGACCCGACCCGAGATCGAACCCGGCACCTACGTACGGATCGCCGCCCACGGCTGGCGCGAGGCGCGCGTGCTCGGTCCCGCCGCCGTCACGTACACCGCCACCGACCGCTTCCACGCACTCGCCGACGCCCTCGAACTCGCCATCGGCACCGAGGGCGCCGAGGCCCTCCGCCTCGGCGGACAGGCCGCCGGCGGCCCCGTCCTCGACACCACCACCGGCACCGTCGTCGCCGTCCTCGGCACCGCCCTGCACGGCGACCGCCCGGCCGCCGGATACGCGGTGCGGCTGCGCCCCGAAGGCCCCCTCAGCGCCCTCCTCCGGCGCAACGCGGCCACCGTCCCCGCCTACGGCCCCGATCTCAACCTCGCCGGGATCCTGGAACTCACCGCCACCTCCACCGGCCCCGTCCGGGACCCCGGCCCCTGGCCCGAGCCCGTCGAACGCCCCGAGTGCGTCCGCGAGTTCACCCGCTTCACGGCGGGCGAAGCGCCGGTCCTCGCCCTCGTCGGCGCCCCCGGCACCGGCCGCACCACCGCCCTCGCCGCCCTCTGCGCCCGCCGCGCCCGGGGCGTCGCGCCCGCCCCCACCGTCCGGCTGCGCGGGGCCGACCTGCGCGCCGGGGACCGCTCGCTCGCCGAGGCCGTCGGCCGGGCACTCCGGCAGGCCGGCCGTATCGTCGCCGCCTCCGGGGCGCTCGGCGACACCACCACGGCCACTCCCGAACGAGCCGCCGCCCTCGCCCACGAGGCCGGCCGGCCGCTCCTCGTCGTCCTCGACGGCCCCGAGGAGATGCCGCCGCACCTCGCCCACCGGCTCGCCGACTGGACGACCGCCACCGAGGACTGGCTCCGCGCCCACCACGCCCGCCTCGTCACCGCCTGCCGCCCCGAGCACTGGGAACGCGCGGGCGCCCTCTACCGGCCGGACGCGCTGCACCGGCCGGCGACGGGCCCCCGGGACGGCGCGCCCGGCGGACTGCCGGCCGCGCTCGTCCTCGGGCCTTACTCCACGGCCGAGGCGCGGGCCGTACGCGAGGGGTACGGCCTGGCGGAGACGGACCTCGCCGAGGCCGACGCCCGCCACCCGCTGGCCCTGCGACTGCTCGCCGAGGTGCGGGCCGCGCTGCCGGCGGACGTCCCCGGGCGGCCGGGGCGCGAGGAGATCTTCACCGCGTACCTCGACCTGATGTGCCTGCGCATCGCCGTCCGGATCGCCGCGGGCTCCCGGCCCCTGCCGCCGGGGACCGCCGTACGCCGCCTCGCGGCCCGCGTCACCGGCCAGGTCCACGAGGCGGCCCGCCGCTGCCTCGGCCCCGGCCACGGCGTCCTCGACCGTCCCTCCTTCGAGGAGCTCTTCCCCTGGCGGGAGGGCTGGGCCTCGGCGGTCCTGACCGAAGGGCTGCTCGTCCCCGCCGGCGCCGGCTACCGCTTCGCCCACGAGGAGCTGGCGGACTGGGTGCAGGCGGCCCACCTCGACCTGGACGGCGCCCTGGAGGCGCTGCTCTCCCAGGGGCTCGGTTCCCTGGCCGGCCCCGAGCACGCGGCCGGTCCCGCCGACCCCGCCGACCCCCTCGCGCCGCCCGCCGTCCCCCGGCAGCGGACCCCCGACGAAGCGCCCCCTCCGGTCCCGCGGCACCGCATCGGCCCCGTCCTCCAGGCGCTCCTGCTGCTCCACCGGGAGCGAGGCCCGGCCGCCCTCGCCCCCCGCCTCGCCGTGCTCGCCGAGGCCCTCGGGCGGTACGCCGACGAGGAGGGCGGAACCTGCGGCGACGGGCCCTGGTGGGCCGCCCGGCTGTTCGGCGAGAGCGTGCGGAGGCTGCCGGACCCCCGGCCGTACCTCCCCGTCCTGCGGCTGCTCGCCGACCGGATCGGGGCGGGCGCCGAGCCGAAGGGGGCAGGCGCCCGCCGGGGCGCGGCCCGCGGCGGGCGGCACGCGGTCTTCTCCGCGTTCGGGCCCGACTTCTGGCTGGGACTGCCCCTCGGGAAGGACGAGCGGATCGATCTGCTGCGGCGGCTCGTCCCCGCCGACCCGCCGCCCGGCGAGTACGACGGCGAGTCCGGCGACGAGCACCGCGTCGGGACCGGCGGCGAGAACGGCGACGAGGGCCCTGGCGAGAACCGCGGCGAGAATCCCAGCGAGAACCCCGGCGAGAACCGCGGCGAGGGCCAGGGCGGGGGATCCGGCGCCGCGCGCGCCCTCGCCGCCGTCGCCGGAATGCTCGCCGCGGACCCCCGGGGCGTGCAGCCGCTCCTCTGCCGCTGGTTCGGCGACGACCGAGCCCTCCCCGCCGCCCCGGGCGCGACCGTCGCCACCGCCGCCCAGGCCCTGCTGCACACCCATCGGGCGCTCGCCGTCGACGATCTGTGCGAGGCGCTCGTCGCCACCGCCCACCCGCTCGCCGACGGCCTCCTCGCCGCCCTCGCCGAGGACGAGCCCTCCGCCGTCTGCCGGGCCGTCGACCGCTGGGCCCACGACGACGGGCGGCCGGAGCGGCGCGTCGCGGCCGCCACGTACGGTCATCTCGTCGCCGGTCACGCCACCCGCCCCGCCGACCGGGAGCTCCTCCGCTTCGCCGCCCAGGCCCTGCTCGCACGCCCCGGCGACCAGACTCTCCACGGCGCCGCCCTGGGCCTGCTGATCCGCGACCCGCACACCCGGGACCGCCACCTGCCCCGCGCCCTCGCCGAGCCCCGGGTGCCCGCGAGCGCCCTCGTCGAGGCCCTCGCGGCCGACCCGGGACCGGTCCTCGCCGCCTTCGGAGCCCGGCTCGACGGCACGGGCGAGGCCCCCGCCGCCGCCCTGCGGGCGCTCGCCGACGTCGACACGCCCGCACTCGCCCGCCGGGTGGCCGCCCTCGTCCGCGGCTACGTCGCCCGCCACCCCGAGGGCGCCGGACACGTGGCCCGCTTCGTCGACCGGCGCTTCGAGTACGGCCCGGCCGCCCGAGCCGTCCTCCACCCGCTGGTCTCCGGTCTGATCCGGGGCCGCCCCGCGCCGGTCCGCCGCGCCCTCGCCCCCGTCCTCGCCGCGCCCGGCACCGGCGCCTCCCGGCATCTGCGGGCCGAACTCCTCGACGTACTCCTGGAGCACGAGCGGTACGAGGCGGAGACGGGGGAGTTCACCGTCCTGGCCGCCCTCCTGGAGGCCGCCGCGGAGGGCGCCGAGCGGCGCAGCGAGCCCCGCACCCGGGCGCTCACCCACCGGGTCGGCGCCCTGTGGGCCCGTACCCCCGACGGCGCGAGGCTGCTCGACCAGGCCCTCGCGGGACACCTCGGAGCATGGCCCGCGTTCGCCACGCTGCTCGCCCGCTGGGCGGTCGGCGACCCCGCCGCGTGGGCGCCGCTGCTCGGTCCTGAGACCCTCCGGGCGCTGCGGAGCCACGGCACTTCCATGCCGATGCGAACCGAGGGCCGCGGGCATGGCAGTCTTAGACCTGCGTAATCGGCGAACAGGCGGACGAGGAGCGGTCACAGTGCAGCGCTGGCGTGGCTTGGAGGACATCCCCCAGGACTGGGGGCGCAGCGTCGTCACCATCGGCTCCTACGACGGTGTGCACCGCGGGCACCAGCTGATCATCGGGCGGGCCGTCGAGCGCGCCGGGGAACTCGGCGTCCCCTCCGTGGTGGTCACCTTCGACCCGCACCCCTCCGAGGTCGTGCGGCCCGGCAGCCACCCGCCGCTGCTCGCCCCGCACCACCGGCGCGCCGAGCTGATGGCCGGCCTCGGCGTGGACGCGGTGCTCGTGCTGCCGTTCACCGCCGAGTTCTCCCAGCTGTCCCCGGCCGAGTTCATCGTCAAGGTGCTCGTCGACAAGCTGCACGCGAAGGCCGTCATCGAGGGCCCCAATTTCCGCTTCGGACACCGCGCCGCCGGAAACGTCGCCTTCCTGTCCGAGCTCGGTGCCACCTACGACTACGAGGTCGAGGTCATCGACCTGTACGTGAGCGGCACGGCGGGCGGCGGCGACCCCTTCTCCTCCACCCTCACCCGCCGGCTCGTCGCCGAGGGCGACATGGCCGGCGCGGGTGAGATCCTCGGGCGTCCGCACCGCGTCGAGGGCATCGTGGTCCGCGGCGCGCAGCGCGGCCGCGAACTGGGCTTCCCGACGGCCAACGTCGAGACCCTCCCGCACACCGCCATCCCGGCCGACGGCGTCTACGCCGGCTGGCTGACGGCCGACGGGGAGCGGATGCCGGCGGCCATCTCGGTCGGCACGAACCCGCAGTTCGACGGCACGGAGCGGACGGTCGAGGCCTATGCGATCGACCGCGAGGGCCTCGACCTGTACGGACTGCACGTGGCCGTGGACTTCCTCGCGTACGTCCGAGGGATGCTGAAGTTCGACACCCTGGACGACCTGCTCGAAGCGATGGCCGGCGACGTGAAGCGCTGCCGGGAGCTGACGGAGGCGTACGATCTGGAGCACCCCCAGGCCGGCTAGCCCGCCGCCGTACGCTCATTCGGTACCGCCCGGCCGCGAGACGGGAGGCGACGCGCCTCCCGTCGGCTCAGAGCACCGCCTCCCGCGCCACCCAGTGGCAGGCCGCCTCCTGCTCCCCGCCGCCGCCCAGGACCGGCAGGCTCTCCCCGCGGCAGCGGTCCGCGACCGCCGCCGCCTCGCCCGAGGCGAGGATCTGGCAGCGGGCGTGGAAGCGGCAGCCGGACGGGATGCGGGACGGGTCCGGCGGCTCGCCCGTCAGCACCACCGGAGCGCCCCCGGACTCCGGGAGCACCGACAACAGCGCCTGGGTGTACGGATGCCGAGGCCGGGTCAGGACGGACTCCACCGTGCCGGTCTCCACGACCCGGCCCAGGTACATCACCGCGACCCGGTCCGCGATGTTCCACGCGAGACCCAGGTCGTGCGTCACCACCAGCGCGGAGAGCCCGAGTTCGTCCCGCAGGCGCAGGAGCAGCGCCAGGATCTCGCCCCGAACGGAGGCGTCCAGCGAGGCCACCGGCTCGTCGGCGACGATGAGTTCGGGCTCCAGGACCAGCGCGCCCGCGATGACGACGCGCTGCCGCTGCCCGCCGGACAGCTCGTGCGGGTAGCGCAGGAAGAAGCGCTCCGGCGGGCGGAGCCCGGCCCGCGCGAGGGCCCCGGCGACCGCCTCCCGCTCGTCGCCCGCGTAGCCGTGGATCCGCAGCCCCTCCGCCACCGCGTCGTACACCGTGTGCCGGGGGTTCAGTGAGCCGCTCGGGTCCTGGAGGACCAGCTGGGCCCGCTTCCGGTACGCCTTGAGGGCCCCGGCGCCGTAGCCGAGCGGCCTCCCGTCGAAGGAGACCGTCCCCGACGTGGGCCGGACCAGGCCGAGGAGCGAGCGGGCCAGGGTCGTCTTGCCGCAGCCCGACTCCCCGACGAGGGCCACGATCTCGCCCGCGCCGATGTCCAGGTCCACCCCGTCGACCGCCCGGGCGGGCGGCGCGCCCCGCCGGCCGGGGAAGGTGACGTGCAGTCCACGAGCCGACAGCAGTGCCGCCGCCTTCGCCTCCGTACGTACGGCCGTCTCCGTACTCATGACGCGCTCCCCACATGGACGCAGGCGGCCCGGTGGTCCGTGCCCGCCTCCCGTAGCTCCAGATCGAGTGCGCCGCAGGCGTCCACCGCCACCGGACAGCGCGGGTGGAAGGTGCAGCCGCCCGGCAGGTCCGCCGGGTCCGGCGGGTCGCCCGGCAGTCCGCGCGGCGCACGCCGGGACGCGAGGTCCCCGACGCGCGGGAACGCCGAGGACAGCGCCCGGCCGTAGGGGTGCCGAGCGGCCTCGTACACCGCCCTGGCCGGACCCTCCTCGACCACCCGGCCCGCGTACATCACGGCAAGGCGGTCACAGGTGTCGGCGAGGACCGCGAGGTCGTGGCTGATCATCAGCAGGCTGATGGACTGCTCGGCGACGAGTCGCTCGATCAGCCGCAGGATCTGCGCCTGGATCATCACGTCGAGCGCGGTCGTCGGCTCGTCCGCGACGATCAGCTGCGGATCGCAGGCCAGCGCCATCGCGATCATCACGCGCTGCCGCTGCCCCCCGGACAGCTCGTGCGGATAGGCGGCCGCGCGCGCGGCGGGCAGACCGACGTGTTCGAGCAGCTCGCCGGCCTTCCTGCGGGCCGCCGCCGGGGTCGCCCGGCCGTGCACGAGCAGCGGTTCGGCGATCTGGTCCCCGATCCGGTGCACGGCGTTGAGCGAGTGCATCGCGCCCTGGAAGACGATCGACGCCCCCGCCCACCGCACGGCCCGGAGCCGGCCCCACTTCATGGTGAGGACGTCGTCGCCGTCGAGCAGGATCCGCCCCTCGATCCGCGCCGACGCCGGAAGCAGGCGCAGCAGCGCGAGGGCGAGCGTGGACTTGCCGCAGCCGGACTCGCCCGCCACGCCGAGTTTGCGCCCCGGCTCCAGGGTCAGGTCGACCCCGCGCACGGCGGGCACGGCGGTCGCGCCCGACCCGTACGTCACCCTGAGGTCCCGTACCTCCAGGAGGCTCATCGCCCCACCCCCAGCTTCGGGTTGAGTACCGACTCGACGGCCCGGCCGCACAGGGTGAACGCCAGCGCGACCAGGGCGATGGCGATGCCGGGCGGTGCCAGGTACCACCAGTGCCCGGAGGAGACCGCCCCGGCCTCGCGGGCGTCCTGGAGCATGCCGCCCCAGGAGACGACCGTCGGGTCGCCGAGCCCGAGGAAGGCGAGGGTGGCCTCGGTGAGGATGGCGGTCGAGATGCCGAGGGTGGTCTGCGCGAGCACCAGCGGCATCACGTTCGGCAGCACGTGCCTGCTCATGACGTGCCCGTGCCCGCCGCCGAGCGCGGTCGCCCGTTCGATGTACGGGCGGGACTCGACGGCGATGGTCTGGGCCCGGACGAGGCGGGCCGTGGTCGGCCAGGAGGTCACCCCGATGGCGATGACGACCGTCCACATCGACCGGGACATGACGGTGGCGAGCACGATCGCGAGGACCAGCGTCGGCATCACCAGGAACCAGTCGGTGATCCGCATGACGACGGTCGAGAACCAGCCGCCGTAGTGCCCGGCGATGATCCCCACGAGGGTGCCGATGGCCACCGAGAGCGCCGCGGCCAGCAGTCCGACGAGCAGCGAGATCCGCGCTCCCCAGACCAGCAGACCCAGCAGGGAGCGGCCGAACTGGTCGGTGCCCAGCGGGAACTCGGCGCTCGGCGGTTCCAGGGCGGTGCCCGGGGCCTGTGTCACGGACTGCACGTCGGCGCCCACGGTCCACGGGGCGGTCAGCGCGAGCAGCGCGATGAGGGCGAGCCCGGCGAGGCCGAGGAGCCCGGCGCGGTGGGTGCGGTACGCCTTCCAGAAGCGGGACACCGAGCTGCGGCGGCGTTCCCACCGCAGCGAGGCCGCCGACGGCGGCGCCGGCTCGGTCGTGGTCATCGGCCCACCCTGGGGTCGAGCAGCGGATACAGCAGGTCGGCGATCAGGTTCATCAGGATCATCGCTCCGGCGAAGACCACGAAGAGGCCCTGGACGAGCGGCAGATCGGGCACGCTGAGGGCCTGGTAGAACAGCCCGCCGAGCCCCGGCCAGGAGAACACCGTCTCCACCAGGATCGAACCGGCCGCCACATGGCCCAGGTTGATGAAGATCATCGTCACGGTCGGCAGGAGCGCGTTCGGCACGGCGTGCCGGCGCCGTACGTCGTCGTCGCGCAGCCCCTTCGCCCGTGCCGTCGTCAGATAGTCGCCGCCCATCTCGTCGAGGAGCGAGGAGCGCATCACGAGCAGGGTCTGCGCGTACCCGACGGCCACGAGCGTGACGACCGGCAGGACGAGGTGGTGGGCGACGTCGAGGACGTACGCGAAGCCGGTCTCGCCCGTGCCCGACTCCATGCCGCCGGTCGGGAAGAGCCCCGGGATCGGGCCGATGCCGACCGAGAACACGATGATGAGCAGCAGCCCGAGCCAGAAGGAGGGCACCGACCACAGGGTCAGCGCGATCCCGGTGTTCAGCTTGTCGCCGAGCCCGCCGTGGCGCCAGGCCGAGCGGGTGCCGAGCCACAGCCCGAGCGCCGAGTAGATCACCACCGCGACGCCCGTGAGCAGCAGCGTGGCGGGCAGTTTCTCCGCGATCAGGTCGCCGACCGGGGCACGGAACTGGAACGAGGTGCCGAGGTCGCCGCTCAGCGCCTTGGCGCAGTAGTCGGTGAACTGCTGCCACAGCGGCAGATCGAGGCCGAACTGGCGCCGCAGCGTGGCGAGTTGCTCGGCGGAGGTGGGCACGCCGTGCGTCATCGCCTTCACCGGGTCGCCGGGGATGATCCGGAACAGGAAGAAGCTGGTGACGAGGACGGCGAAGAGGGAGACGAGCGCGCCGCCCAGCTTGCCCGCCGCGTGGCGGAGGTAGCCGAGGGAGGAACCGGTGCGGGGTGCGCCGTCCGTGGCGCGGGCCTCTTCGGCCCGCACCACGTCGGCGGGGGTGCTCGCTGTCGTCACGGACTACTCGCGGTCGTCGGCGGTGGTGCGACGGCGGCGGGCGGTCCAGACGCCCACGGCGACGAGGACGAGCGCGACGGGGCCGAGGATCCACCAGAGGGTCGTCGAGGAGCCGGAGCTGTCGCCGTCGGAGGCGGAGGCCGTGGGCGTGGCCGACCACCAGCTCCAGTAGCCGTCCTGGCCCCACAGGTTTCCTGCGGCCTCGGGCATGGTCGTGATGGACGCGATCTGGTCCGTGCGGTACGCCTCGAGGGCGTTCGGATAGGCCATGATGTTCATGTACCCCGTGTCGTACAGCCGGGACTGCATCCGCTTCACCAGATCCGCCCGCTTGGCGGTGTCGTACTCCACCGCCTGCTGCGCGTAGAGCCCGTCGAACTCCTTGTCGCAGATGAAGTTGTCGGTGGCCCCGGAGTCCTTCGGCGTCGCCGGAAGCGTGCCGCAGGTGTGGATCGACAGGACGTAGTCCGGGTCGGGGTTGACCGACCAGCCGTCGAACGCGAGGTCGTAGTCACCCTTGACCCACGGGTCCGAGACGCTGTCCAGGCACTCGACCTTCAGGCCGATGCCCAGCGCGCCCCACCACTCCTGGAGGTACTTGCCGACCGCCTTGTCGTTCGGGTCGGTGGCGTGACAGAGGATCCGGAACTCCAGCGGCCTGCCGTCCTTGCCGATGCGCTTGCCCTCGGCGTTCTTCCGGTAGCCGGCCGCGAAGAGGACCTTCTCCGCGGCGACGGGGTCGTACGACCGCTTCTGGGCGTCCTCGGGCTTCCAGAAGTACGAGCCGAACCGTGGCGGGATGTAGCCCTCGCCCTCGACCGCGTGCCCCTGGAAGACCTTGTCGACGAGGGTGGTGCGGTCGACCGCGAGGAAGAGCGCCTTGCGGACGGCCGGGTCGAGCAGCGCCTTGTGGCCGTTGCCGAAGGTCTTGCCGTCCTGGGCCCTGGCGCCGGGGTTGGTGGCGATGGCGTAGAAGCGGCGGCCGGGGGCGTCGTTGACCTTGACGTTCTTCTGGGTCTTCAGCGCGGCGGCCTGGGCGGGCGTCAGGTTCGGTACGAAGGACACCTCGCCCTTCTGGAGGGCGGCGACGGCGGCGTCCCCGTCCTTGTAGTACTTGAAGACCAGCTCGTCGAACTTCGGCGCGCCCCGCCAGAACGTCTTGTTCGGCTTGAGCTTGATGTACTGGTCGACCTTGAAGTCCGTGATGACGAACGGCCCGTTGCCCACGATGGGGAACTGCTTGTCG
This sequence comes from Streptomyces sp. NPDC088707, assembly GCF_044752725.1. Classification (NCBI taxonomy): domain Bacteria; kingdom Bacillati; phylum Actinomycetota; class Actinomycetes; order Kitasatosporales; family Streptomycetaceae; genus Streptomyces; species Streptomyces sp. NPDC088707. The sequence goes on from NZ_JBIVLV010000014.1 coordinate 186,767, forward strand.
TTGTTGAACTTCGAGAAGTCGCCGACCTTCTCCCAGACGTGCTTCGGCACGATCGGCACGTCGAGCGCGGTCATCGTGGCCTGCGGCTTCTTCAGGCGGATGACGAGCGTCTTCGGGTCGGGCGCGGTGACCTGCGCGAAGTTGGCCGTGAAGCTGCCGTTGGCGGTGGCGGCGTTCGGGTCGGTCATCATCTTGTTGAAGGTCCAGGCCGCGTCCTCGGCGGTGGCCGGCTTCCCGTCGGACCACTTCGAGTTCTCGCGGATCGTGTAGGTCCACGTCAGCTTGTCCGCCGAGGGCGTCCACGCCGTCGCCAGGCCCGGGACCGTACGGGCGTCCTTCGCGTCGTAGTTGGTGAGGTACTCGTACGCCAGCCGGTGGATGCTGGTCGAGGTGAGCTTCTGGGCGAGGAACGGACTCAGCGAGTCGATGCTCTGCGAGACGGCGACGGTGAGCGTGGTCCCCGCGGACTTGTCGTCCTCCGCGGCGGCGGTACCGGGGACGGCCACGAGCGAGACGGCGGTGACACCGGAGGCGAGCAGCAGACGGAGCGCTCGGTGAGTGGGGGCGTGACGGGGTGGAACCTTCGTGACCATGACCATGGGACGTGACCTCGCGTCGGGGGATCTGTCGTGGATCTTGGGCTGACGGTGAGTGAAGCGAAGGTTTATCAGCGGTGGTCTGCCGTCGTCAACGATCCCTCAAACCCCTTGTGGGCTGCGGGAATGCCAGAAGGCCCCGTACCGGTGAACCGGTACGGGGCCTCATTGGTCTACTCCTGTGACGCCTTACTGCTGAGGGGCTGGCGGAGCCTGCGGAGGCTGCTCCTGCGACCAGTTCGGCGGCGGGACCTGCCCCTGTCCCTGGTCGTGGCCCTGCGGCTGCCCGTGACCGTGATCCTGCGGGTCGGCCTGCGGAGGCAGCGGCTGACCCGGCTGCGGCTGCTGCCAGCCCTGCGGCATGCCGGGCTGGCCGGGAGGCGCGCCGTACGGCTGTCCGGGCGCGGGCTGTGCTCCGTACGGCTGACCCGGCGCGGGCTGCCCGGGCATCGGCTGCTGCCCCGGCACGGGCTGGGCCCCGTACGGCTGTCCGGGCGCGGGCGGCGCGCCGTACGGCTGCCCAGGCGCCGGCTGCTGACCGTACGACTGCTGCGGCGGGTAGGGCTGACCGGGCGGCTGCTGGCCGGGCATCGGCTGCCCCGGGATCGGCTGTCCTGGCATGGGCTGTCCGGGCATGGGCTGAGTCCCGTACGGCTGCCCCGGTACGGGCTGTCCGGGCGCGAACTGCCCCGGCACCGGCTGTCCGGGCAGGGGCTGACCGGGCATCTGGTGGCCCGGCATCGGCGGGGCCATGTGCGGCGGCAGCGCACCCTGGCCGTCGCCGGTCCACAGGCCCTGCGCCTGCTGCGCCCGTACGAAGTCCTCGGCCACCATCGCCGAGAGGTGGAAGTACGCCTCCCGGGTCTTCGGCCGCATCATGTCGAGGTCCACCTCGGCGCCGGCCGACAGGTGCTCGTCGAAGGGCACGACCACGACGCCGCGGCAGCGGGTCTGGAAGTGCTGCACGATGTCCTCGACCTTGATCATCTTGCCGGTCTCGCGGACCCCGGAGATGACCGTGATGGAGCGCTGCACCAGGTCCGCGTAGCCGTGCGCGGAGAGCCAGTCCAGCGTCGTCGACGCGCTGGACGCGCCGTCCACGGAGGGAGTGGAGATGATGATCAGCTGATCGGCGAGGTCGAGCACCCCGCGCATCGCGCTGTACAGCAGACCCGTACCCGAGTCCGTGAGGATGATCGGGTACTGCTTGCCCAGGACGTCGATCGCCCGCCGGTAGTCCTCGTCGTTGAACGTCGTCGAGACGGCCGGGTCCACGTCGTTCGCGAGGATCTCCAGACCGGACGGCGCCTGCGAGGTGAACCGGCGGATGTCCATGTACGAGTGCAGGTACGGGATCGCCTGCACCAGGTCACGGATGGTCGCGCCGGTCTCGCGCCGCACCCGGCGGCCCAGGGTTCCGGCGTCCGGGTTGGCGTCGATCGCCAGGATCTTGTCCTGCCGCTCGGTCGCGAGCGTGGCGCCGAGCGCGGTGGTCGTCGTGGTCTTGCCGACACCGCCCTTGAGCGAGATGACCGCGATCCGGTAGCAGGACAGGACGGGGGTGCGGATCAGCTCCAGCTTCCGCTGCCGCTCCGCCTCCTCCTTCTTGCCGCCGAGCTTGAAGCGGGCGGCGGCGCCGCCGGGCGTCCGGCTGGACTTGGGCTTCTGCTTGTTGTTCCGCAGCAGGCGGTCGGAGGACAGCTCGACGGCCGCGTTGTAGCCGAGCGGGGCGCCCGGCACGGACCGCTCCCGCTGATCGTGCGTCACGGGCGAGGGCCAGGCCGCCCCGGTCCGCGGGTCGACGGGCTGCCCGTCGTGCGGGGGCTGGGGAGCCGGGGCCTGCGGGGGCACGGCGGCGGGGTGCGGGTAGCCGTAACCGCCCTGGGCCTGCGGCGGCACACCGCCGGGGGGCCCGGGCTGTCCCCCCGGGCCCTGCGGGTAGCCGTAACCGGCCTGCTGCGGAGGCGTCCCGGGGTGCGGGAAGCCGTAGCCGCCCTGCGGGGCGGGAGCCGGCGGCTGGGGCTGCGACGCCTGGGGGGCGTGGGGAGCCTGGGGGTAGCCGTAACCAGCCGGAGCCTGGGGCTGGTCGTGCGGAGCCTGCTGGGCGTGCGGCGGCTGCGGCTGCGGCTGCGGGGCCTGCGGGTAGCCGTAGGCGCCGGGCGCCTGGGGCTGAGGCTGGGCCTGCGGCGGTACGGGGCCGGGCGCGCCGGGAGTGGGGGGCGGCGGCCACGCGGCGGCGGGCGGCAGCGGCGCGGCCTGGGGCTGCGGCTGGGCGCCCGGCTGCGCGGGCCACTGCTGGGCGGGCCCGGGAGCGGCCGGCTGGAACGACGGCGGCAGCGGCGGCAACCCCGCGCCGGCCTGCGGCCCGGCGGCCGGGAAGGGCTGCCCGGGCACGGGCGCGGGCGCGGGGGCGGCGCCGGGGAACGGACCGGGGGCCGCGCCGGGCGCGAAGCCCTGCGGCGCGGCGTCGGCCGGCGGGTGGGGGACGGGGGCCATCGACTCCGTCAGCGCCTCGGGAGCGGCCGGGACGGCGTCTGGAAGCGCCGCGTCGCCGGAGGCGTCCGCGGGCACGGCGTCGTCGGCCGGCCCGGAGTCCGCGTCGGAGTCCGTCTCGGGGCCCTCTGTGCGCGGGCTCGCCACGGCCTCGGCGGGCCGGCCGGACGCGGCCTCGTCGTGCGCTTCCGGCACCTCGGGCGCCCCGGGCGTCTCGGACCCCGCGGGTGCGTCGGCGGAGAGGGCGTCCTCCGTGCCGGACTCCGTCACGTCCGTCACGTCCGTCGCCTCGGCATCGCCCGCCTCGGCCTCGGCCGGCGCGCTGTTGTCGGTGGTCGCGGTCGGCTCCTCGGCGCCGGCGCCGGGCGTCGCCGAGGTGGCGTGGGCGGCGGGGGTGGCCGCGGTGGCCTCCGCCGCGCGCTCCGCGATCTCGCGCTGTAGCGCGGCGGGGGAGAAGCGCATGGTCGAGCCGCTCTCGACGTCCCCGCCCCCGAACGGCGCCGCGGGCGCGGGCGCCGAAGCACCGGGCAGCGGGGCGGGCGGCGGGAAGGAGCCCGGCCCCGAGGCGTCGGGCGCCGCGACAACAGGAGGCGTGAGGGCCGGGGGAGCCGCGACAACGGGAGGCGTGACGACCGGGGGAACCGTGACCGGGGGCGTGGCGAGCGGAGGCGCCACGGCGGGAGGCGCGACAGCCGGAGGTCCGGCCACGGGAGGCATCCCGACCGGAGGCATGTGCGCGGCGACCGGAGGCGTGTCCGTCGCAGATCCACCCACCACGGGAGTGCCCGCTACAGGAGTACCCGCCACAGGAGTACCGGCTACAGGAGTACCGGCCACGGGCGTGCCCCCGGCCGGCGTACCAGCCGCCGGAGTGCCCGCGTTCCAGCTCGGCTCGAAGCCGCTGCCCGCCGGGAGGCCCGGGACCGGGACCGGTGCCCCGCTCGGGGGCGGGGGAGTGGCACCGCCGGCCCCCGCACCGCCCGACGCGTTCTGCGTGTACCAGGCCGGCGGGGTGTAGTCGATGGTGAACTCACCCGTCATCTCGGCGGGATCCGCGTCGGACTGATCGTCGGCGGGCGGACTCCAACCCCCGTGGATCTCGTCGCGATCGCCGTTCACTTTGCCTCCTGGTGTGGTCGAGCACCCTTGTGCCGTTGTGGGCGGGGCTCTTCCACCCTAATCGGCGCGGGCAACCCCCGGGCAGGCCCGACGGCCCCTCCGCACCGGTCCCCGTGACCCGGTCCGGTCGCCAAGTGACCTGACCGCGTCGCAGAGTGAGAACCCCGACCGTTCAAAACGATGCAAACACGGACGTACTTGAACGACTTCATGCCGTTCCGTGCCGTTCAGTCCATCCTGCGCGCGGCGCCCAACAATCCGGTCTCGGCGTCGGTGCCCTGCGTCATGACGAACTGCCGGTCGCGCGGCGTACACCAGAGCGTCACTCCGTCCGCGAGCGTGGAGAGCGCCTCGTACTCATGGCGCGGCAGGCTCATGATGCGGCCGATCTGGGTGGCCTCGTCGGGCGAGACCCGCTGGACGCCGACCAGCGAGGACTTCTCCAGGAGCCGGGGCGCGACCGGGCTCAGATAGGGCAGCAGCGTGACCACCGACTGCCAGGGCGCCGACACGACGCGGCCGCGCGGCGGACGCATGCCGCAGTCGCGGATCACGACCACGGGACTTCCCGCGGACGCGCCCTGCGGCGGCACGCGCCCCACGTCGTGCAGCGCGATGCACGGCTGGCCGCCGCCGGCGGCCTGCGCGAGCGCCGTCCAGGCCTGCGCGCGGCCGGTCTCGACCGCCACCCGGGCGCCCGTGGCGGCCGCCCGGAGGGCCAGTACCTGGGCGGTCCACAGACCGCCGATGAGCGTGATGTCGTACGGGACGGGCCGGTTGATGCCGAGCACGGCCGGCCGGCTCTCGGCGTCGACGCCGATCACCATGCCGTCGTCGCCGACCGGCAGGGCCAGCGCCTCGAGTTGGTCGAGGGGGACGGAGTGCCGGTCGCGGCGCGGCCCGACGAGCCCGAAGCCGAAGCGGGGCTTCACGGTCCGGCCCGTACCCCGGGAACCGGCGCCCCGTGAGGCGGCCCGGCCGGTGCCACCGGCGCCCGGACGGGCCGGCGTACCGAAGGAGGGAGAGGAGGAGGCGTGGGACATCAGCGCGCACCCCCCAGCGGAAGCGTCGCGAGGATGCCGGGCACCTGTTCACGGTCGAGTCGCACGAGTCCCGTCCTCACCCCGCGCGCGGCGCGCTCCAGTTCGTGCCGCGCGGCCACCAGTTCCTCGTCGCTGCGCCCGGTGATCCGTACGTGTCCGGTCACCGTCACCTCCTGCCGGTCCCCGCCGCTCAGCGTCAGGCTGAACGTCGTCGCGAGCGCGGGCAGCGAGGTCAGCAGGGCCACCAGCTGCGGCATCGAGGCCCCCGAGCCGCCCTGCCCGCCGAGCTGGGGCCAGCGCCCCACCCAGTACGTGGTGTGCCGCCGGTCGTCCACCCGCCAGGTCCGCGCGGTCTCCTGGGTCCGGCGCCCCTGCGTCTGCCCCCGCCCCGCCTGCGCTATCGCCATCGGGCTGGCGCAGGTCGAGGTGGCGAGCGCCGAGACGAGTTCCTGCTCCGTCAGCACGCTCGCCGCGAAACCGGCGCCCGCGAGCCGGCTCGCCAGTTGGTCCGCTGCCCGCACCACGCACTTCTGCGCGCCCTTGAGGCCGCCGCCGCGCGCGTCGACCGCCTCCGGACAGAGCTCGGGGTCGAGTTTGAGGGCGATCCAGGTGATCCGTACGGCGGGCGAACCCGTCTGCGCCTGGAGCGGCCCGTAGTTGCGCGCGGCCATCGACTGCGCGGGCAGGTGCGGCGCGGGAGCGGGCTGCGTGTGCTGCACGATCTGCGCCGACTCCAGCCGGATGCCGTCCACGCTCAGGACGTCCCGGACGAGCCCGACGGGCAGCGGCGCGGCCGCGCGGTCCGGGCGCAGCGCCGTGCCGTCCGCCTCGACCCGCAGGACCGCGGTCAGGAAGGTGCCGTCGCCGACCATGCCGACCGGCCGCCGGTCACGGTCGCTGTACGCGTAGGTCCGCAGGGCCGGATCGCACTCCACGACCGGCGCGAGCCCCGGCTCGGTGCCCTCGGGCACCGTGAAGGAGGACGCCTTGCGGGTACGCGTCCGCAGCGCGAGGAACGTTCCGAGCCACTCGGGAAGCGAGCGGCGGTGCCGGCGGACGACCGCCATCAGCACGAGCACGACGGCGACCACGCCCGCGGGGACCATCAGCATCGGCTCGACGACCCAGGCGACGAGCATCAGTGCCGCCGCCACCTCGATCAGTACGAGCTGTTGCAACTGGAACGAACCGAAGTGTCCCGGGCGCGCCTGGAGCTTCGGCGAGACCGAGGAAACAGGCCCCGTGGACGGGGGTGCGGAGGCGGTGGCCGCGGCGGGCCGCGTCCGCGTCGCGGAAACCATGATGGAGAATCCCCCTCAATTCATCCCGATCACCCTGGCCCGCCAGGGCTTTGGCGGCCGGATCACCCTACCCGCCCCACGAACCCCACGGGACAGCAGGCATAGTAGGGGGCCGGTCCGACAGCCGGGACCCGGGTGTCACCTCCCCCGGCTCCCGCGCGAAGATCGCGCCTGACGAGAATGGGGACTCATGGCATCGCGGCGGGACGAGCTCAACGCGTACACCTTTGCGAAGAAGCGCACGGTGGCGGCATTCCTCCAACCCTCGCCCTCCGGCACGGAGGAGGGGGCGCCGAAGCCGCTGCGCGCGATCCTCCCCGGGTTGATCGTCGCCGCTCTCGTGGTGGCCGGCTTCGGCGCCTGGGGCATGTTCAAGCCGCAGGCCCCCAAGGGCTGGGACACCCCGGGCACCCGGGTGATCGTCGGCAAGCAGTCGACGACCCGGTACGTGGTCCTGGAGACCGGCAAGGGCAAGGACAAGAAGACCCTGCTCCATCCCGTGCTCAACCTCGCCTCCGCGCGGCTCCTCCTCGACCCCGAGCAGTTCCAGGTCGTCCAGGTCGCCGACAAGACGCTCGACGAGGGCAAGGGCACGCCCCCGCGCGGCCCGATCCTCGGCATCCCGTACGCCCCCGACCGGCTGCCCACCGCGGACGAGGCGGGCAAGGCCAAGCGCTGGGCGGTCTGTGAGCAGCCCGGTGGCGGCACGGGCGCCAGCGTCCAGAAGGCGACCTTCGTCTTCGCCGAGCGGGATCTGCCGCTCACCGAGGGCAAGGGCAAGCTCGGCGACGGCGAGGTCCTCTACGTCAAGGGGCAGGCGGGCGCGGCACAGTTCCTCGTCGACCACACCGGTACCAAGTACCCGGTGAAGGCCGAGTCCACCGGACTCGTCACCGCCCTGTTCGGCCTCTACGCGAAGCCGCAGGCGGTCACCGACGACTGGCTCGCCACGCTGAAGACCGGTGACGAGATCGACTTCCCGCACATCGACAGCAACGAGGTCGGCCGCACCACGCAGATCCCCGGCTCCACCCTGACCGCGACCGAGAGCCGGATCGGCAACGTCCTGGTCGCGCCCACCGGTTCCGGGCCCCAGAGCTACGTCGTCCTCCCCGGCAAGGTGCAGCCGGTCACGCCGTTCACCGCATCGCTGCTCATCAGCGCCCCGCAGACCCGGCCCCTGGACATGGACGGCAAGGCCACCCCCGCCGACGCCTCCTCCTTCGTCCCCGACCCGACCGTCTTCCACGGTGAGGTGAACTGGCCGAAGAAGAAGTCCAAGCAGGTCAACTCCGTCACCGGAGCGGACGCCCGCGACACCGTCTGCAGCGTCCTCACCGGAGTCGACGAGAAGGGGCAGACGACCCTCGCGACCTGGGCCGGCCCCCAGTACCCCGCCGACATCACCGCGGGCGGCAGCAGCACGTACGTCACCCCCGGCACCGGCCTGCTGTACACCCAGACCCAGGGCAAGCAGCAGACGCCCGGCGGTTCGCTGTTCCTCGTCACCGACACGGGTCTCCGCTACGCGGTGCAGGCCAACGGCGACAGCGACTCCGCCCGCTCCGAGATCGGCGTCGGCGACAAGGAGAAGCCGACCGACGGACGCCCGGAACCCAGCGACGCCCAGAAGCGTCTCGGCTACGACAAGGTCGTGCCGGCCCAGGTCCCGATCGAATGGTCCGAGTTCCTCTCGAAGGGCCCCCGGCTCGACGCCAACAGCGCGGCCCAGCCGCAGGGTTCCTAGGGGGTGGCACCGATGACGACGACCACCCGCGCCGCGGCCCTCCTCGCCGCGGGCACCCTCACCGCCCTCCTCGCGGCCCCCGGCGCGGCCTCGGCCGCGCCCGCCGCCCCGGAGCCCCGTGACGGCGCCGGCGGCACCCCCGTCCTCGACGGCAGCGGCGAGTGCACCTTCCCCATGAAGAAGCAGATCGCGGACACTCCCTGGCCGCTCCAGCGGGTCCTCCTCGACGAGCTGTGGCAGGACACCAAGGGCAAGGGCGTCAGGGTCGCGGTCATCGACACGGGTGTCGACGACGTCAACCCGCAGCTGAAGGACGCCGTCGACGCCAAGGCGGGCAAGGACTACCTCAAGCCCGACAAGGAGAACGGCGGCTTCGGCGACGAGCAGCGGGGCAAGACCGACGGCACCGTCGACCAGGTCGGCCACGGCACCAAGGTCGCCGGGATCATCGCCGCCCGCCCCGGCAAGGGCACCGGGTTCGTCGGGCTCGCGCCCGAGGCGACGATCATCCCGATCCGGCAGAACGACGAGAAGAACAGCGGCGACTCCGACTCGATGGCGGAGGCCATCAAGTGGGCCGTCGCCAAGGGCGCCCACGTCATCAACATCTCGCAGGACACCACCAAGGCACTGAAGCCGAGCTCGCCGATGGGCAGGGCGGTGGCCCTGGCGATCAGCCACGACGTCGTCGTCGTCGCCTCCGCCGGAAACGACGGCATGGACGGCAGGTCCAAGATGACCTACCCGGCCGCCTTCCCCGGTGTCCTCGCCGTCGCCTCCTCCGACCGGAACAACGAGCGGGCCGTGTTCTCCCAGGCCGGCCCGATGGTGGGAGTCGCCGCCCCCGGCGTCGACATCGTCTCCACGGTGCCCGGCGGCGGCCAGTGCGTCGACAACGGCACCAGCTTCTCCGCGCCGTACGTCGCCGGTGTCGCCGCCCTGCTGCGCGCCGAGCACAAGGACTGGAGCGCGGCCCAGATCGTCGCCCGGATCGAGCAGACCGCCGTCCGCTCGATCAACGGACGCGACGACTACGTCGGTTGGGGCGTGGTCGACCCGGTGCGGGCACTCGCCGACACCCCCGGGGCACCGCCCACGGCGCCCACGCCCGACCCCCGCCCGCCCAAGCCGCCGGCTCCCGAGCCGGCGCGTCTGGCGCTGTCGGAGACGCCTCAGGAGCGCTCCGAACGGCTCGCCACCTACACGTTGGGGATCGGAGTCGTCCTGGTGGCCGTGGTCGCCGGGACCGCCACCGTGATCCGCGACAGCCGACGTCGAAGGGGGGTCCGTTGACCCGCTCGTCGGTCAAGTATCCCGACCGTCCTTTGCAGTTGGAACTGCCGCCGTCAATGGCTAAAGTGACCGCGGGGCGTACGGCAGTGCGATCCCAGCACGGGGGCGGCATCAGAAGATTCCCGTCCGCATCACGACCGGATGGCCCGGCGGCCCAGCCGTCGACGTCACCGAAGGAAGAAGGGGCAAGATGTCGAAAGACCTGAACGTAACCAGTGCCGAACAAGTCAAGCTCGCCGGCCGGATCCAGGACTTCTCCGACGAGCTGCAGTCCCGCATCACCTCGCTCAACAGCGTGGTGGACCGCGTTCAGGCGGGCTGGCAGGGTGCTGCGAGCAAGGAGTACGACCGGGTCCAGAACGACCTGAACCAGCGCCTGCGCAGCATGCGCCAGGAGCTCTCCAACCTCGAAGAGATGATGCGCATGAGCGCCGACGGGTTCTCGCGCGAGGAGGAGGACCGTCTGCGGTCCTTCCGTTCGATGGACACCAGCGGCGGCGCCGGCTCCGGCGGCAACTCCAGCGCCATCCTCGGCGTCTGAGCCACTCGACCAGTCCACCGGGCCACTCTCACTCCAGGAGTCAACACCATGACCACTGCGGTCAATTACGACACCGTGACGCAGGCGGCGGCCGACACCCGGCTGACCTCCACCACCCTTACCCAGAAGCTCGACGACCTCATGGCCGAGGTCAACCGCGTCGCCAACAACTGGGAGGGTGAGGCCAAGATCGCGTACCGCGAGACCCAGGACCGCCTGACCCGCGACATGGCCGGCATGAACCAGGACCTGGCGCGCATCGCCCAGCTCCTCGACGAGTCGGTCGTCGGCTACCAGGACACCGACCGGGGCAACGCCGCCCGGTTCCGCATGTGAGATCCGGCGCGCGCGCGTGAGGGGGTGGCCCGTACATCGGGCCACCCCCTCACGCATGTCCGCGGTTCACCGCAGGTCGAACTCGCCGTCCCTGGCCCCGAGGACGAACGCGTCCCACTCGGCCTTCGTGTAGCGAAGCACCGTCTCCTTGTCCAGGGACGAACGCATCGCCACCGCCCCCTCCGGGAGCCGGGCGATCTCCACCCGCTCCTCGTCCGGGCTCGTGCCGGGAGCGCCCTCCCACGCGACGCCCGAGATGTCGAGCGCGTACAGCTCGTCCTTCTGACGCTGCTTCTCGGCGGCCAGAGCGGCGTCGGCGGCGTCGGCGGCGCTGTCGGCGCTGGTCGTGCTCGTGTCTGCGTCGGTCATCGGCGCGTTCCCTTCGCGGTGGTACGGCGGTCCCTCCCACAGTAGTGGGACCGCCGTACCCGGTCGGCGGGAATTCCCCCGCCCGTCCGGCCCGCTCCGTCAGTGCTGTTCCGGCAGCCAGCCCAGCTGCACCAGCGGCGCGCCCCGCTTCCGCGACACGAACGTGCCCCGGCCCGGAGGCATCGGTCGCGCCCTGACGTTGCCGAGGATGTCGCCCTCCTGCGGATCGCCGGAGAGGATCACGCCCTGCGCGCCCAGCTCCTTCACGCGCTGCATGAACGGCTCGTACATCGCCCGGGAGGCACCCCCGGAGCTGCGCGCCACGATGAACCGGATGCCGACGTCCCGCGCGAACGGCAGGTTCTCCACCAGGAGGGCGAGCGGGTTCCCCGAGTTGGTGGCCACCAGCTCGAAGTCGTCGACGAGGACGAACAGTTGCGGCCCGGTCCACCAGCTGCGGTCGCGCAGCTGCTGCGGGGTGATGTCGGGCTTGGGCGCCCGCTTCGTCATCACCGTGTTGATCGCCTCCATGTGCATCTGCATGGCGGAGGCCATCGGCGCGTACTCCAGGAGGTGCGAGGGCGCGACCGCCTCCAGCATCGTCCGCCGGTAGTCGCCCACCACGATCCGCGCCTGCTCCGGCGTGTACCGCTCGCACAGCTGCTTGGCGATGAGCCGCAGCAGCGCCGTCTTGCCGGACTCGCTCTCGCCGAAGATCAGGAAGAACGGGTCCGACTCGAAGTCGACGAACACCGGCTCCAGGTTCGTCTCGTCGATGCCGATCGCGACGCCGTGCTGCGGGTACTCGAAGCCCTTCGGCAGCCGCTCCGCCGGCAGCTTGCGCGGCAGCAGCCGCACCGCGGGGGCCGGAGCACCGGTCCAGGACGCCTGCACCGACCGTACGAACGCCGCCGTGCCGTCCGACAGGTCGGTGGCCGAGCTCGATCCGTCGATCCGCGGCAGCGCACCCATGAAGTGCAGCTTCTCGGGCACCTGGCCGCGACCCGGCACGCCGGCCGGCACGTTCGCCGCGACCTTGCGGTCGAACTCGGAGTCCATGACGTCACCGAGCCGCAGTTCGAGCCGGCCCAGCATCTGGTCCTTCAGCGCCGCGCGCACCTCCATGTACCGGGAGGCGGTGATCACCACATGGATGCCGTAGCCGAGACCGCGCGCGGCGATGTCGGAGACGACCGGCTCCAGGACGTCGTAGTCGTTGCGGAAACCGCCCCAGCCGTCCACGATCAGGAAGACGTCGCCCCAGGCCTCGCCGGGCAGTTCGCCCGCCGCCCGCTTGCGCCGGTAGGTCGCGATCGAGTCGATGGCGTGCGAGCGGAAGAACTCCTCGCGCCGGTTCAGCACGCCCAGCACCTCGGCGACCGTACGCCGCACCCGCTCCGGGTCCAGTCGGGACGCCACCCCGCCGACGTGCGGCAGATCGGCGAGCGACACCATGCCGCCGCCACCGAAGTCCAGGCAGTAGAACTGCACTTCGGCCGGGGTGTGGGTGAGCGCGAACGACGAGACGAGCGTGCGCATCATCGTCGACTTGCCGGACTGCGGACCGCCGACCACCATCATGTGGCCCGCCGCGCCCGAGAAGTCCCGGTACAGCACCTCGCGACGCTGCTCGAACGGCTTGTCGATGAGGCCGAGCGGCACCGTGAGCCCGCCCTGCCGCGTGTACTCGGTCGCCGTGAGCCCCCGGTCCGCGGTCTGCGCCAGACCCGGGAGCAGCTGGTCCAGCGACGGCGCCTGGTCGAGCGGCGGCAGCCACACCTGGTGCGCGGGCACGCCCTGGCCCTCCAGGCGGCGCACGATCACGTCGAGGACGGTGTCCGCGAGCGCGTCGTCCTCCTCCGCCCGCTGCTGCGAGAGGTACGCCGGGTCCGGCGCCGCGTACACCACGGGCACCGGCGCCGCCGTGAACAGCGCGGGACGCCGCTCCACCGGCATGTGCCCGATCTCCAGCCGCGGCCCGCCCGTCCGGTACGTACCCGAGACGTACGCCGCCTTGAAGCGGGTCATCTCGTCCGTACCGAACTTCAGATAGCCCGAGCCGGGCACCGAGGGCAGGTGGTAAGCGTCCGGCACGCCGATCGCCGTCCGCGACTCCGCCGCCGAGAACGTCCGCAGACCGATCCGGTACGAGAGGTACGTGTCCAGGCCGCGCAGCTTGCCCTCCTCCAGGCGCTGCGAGGCGAGCAGCAGATGCACACCCAGGGAGCGGCCGATGCGGCCGATCTGGATGAACATGTCGATGAAGTCCGGCTTGGCGGTGAGGAGTTCGGAGAACTCGTCGATCACAAGGACCAGCGAGGCGAGCGGTTCGAGCGGGGCACCCGCCGCGCGCGCCTTCTCGTAGTCGTGGATGTTGGCGTAGTTGCCGGCCGACCGCAGCAGCTCCTGACGCCGCTGCAGCTCACCGCGGATCGCGTCGCCCATGCGGTCGACGAGCGTCAGGTCGTCCGACAGGTTGGTGATGACCGCCGCCACGTGCGGCATCTGCGACATGCCCGCGAAGGTCGCGCCGCCCTTGAAGTCCGCGAGGACGAAGTTCAGCGTCTCCGACGAGTGCGTCACCGCGAGGCCGAGGACCAGCGTCCGCAGCAGCTCCGACTTTCCGGAACCCGTGGCGCCCACGCACAGGCCGTGCGGGCCCATACCCTCCTGCGCGGCCTCCTTGAGGTCGAGCATGACCGGCTGGCCGTCCTCGCCGACACCGATCGGCACCCGGAGGCGCTCGGCCACCGAACGGGGCCGCCAGGTCCGCGCCACGTCCACCGAGGCCGCGTCGCCCAGGTTCAGCAGATCCGTGAAGTCCAGATTGGCGAGCAGCGGCTCGTCGTCGTCCCCACCGCCCATCTTCAGCGGGGCCAGCTGGCGGGCCAGCGCCTCCGCCGCGGGCAGCGAGATGCCGTCCGGCAGACCCTCGTACGCGAAACCGCCCCCCGACTCCAGCCGCAGCCGGCCCGGCCGTACCACCACCGAGAGACCACCGCGCGGCTCGTCGAGGTCGCCGGAGACGACCTCCACGATCGTCACGCCCTGCAGGCCCTCGGCCGCCGCGAGCAGCGAGTCCGGCGGCACCAGACCACCGCGGGTGGAGTCGGAGTCCAAGACCACGACCACGTGCGGCTGGTCCAGCACCGGCTGGTTCTCCCGGGAGAACCGCGGCCGACCGTCCAGCTTCGAGCGGACCAACTGCTCCAGCTCACCGAGGTCGTCGCCGAACAGGCGCTTCGTGCCCGCCCCGTCGACCTGCCCCGGCACCTGGGTGTGCGGCAGCCACTTCGTCCAGTCCCAGCGGTCCTGCGCCGGCCGGGCCGCGACCACCGCGAGCATCAGGTCGTCGGGGGAGTGCAGGGTCACCAGCTGCGCCACCAGAGCACGCGCCGCCGCCTGCGCCGACTCCGGGTCACCGGACACCGTCACGTGGTAGAACGCCCGCATCGAGACCGCCATCGGCAGCCCGTCCAGGGTGCCGTGCACCGCGAGGAACTGCTGCATCGCACCCGCGCACAGCGGCTCCAGCTCGTCCACCGGAGCCGTGTCCGGCGCCACGAGCGGCGTCGCCAACTGCTGCGCACCGAGCCCTATCCGCGCCTGCCCGAAGTCATGGTCGCCGACCCGGCGCTCCCACACCCGGGAGCCCTCGGCCACGACCGACCACAACTGCTCGGGGGACGGGTGCAGATACAACTGCGCGTCCCGCTGCTTGTGGGCCGTGCGCCGGACCGTACGCCGGGTCTGCGCGAGGTATTTGAGGTAGTCGCGGCGGACATCGGACATTTGCCCCTGCGTACCGCGACGGAATCTCACGAACTGGGCGACGGCCATCGCGACCGTCGAGGCAAGCATCAGCGTGCCCATGATCCGCATGATCGGCGACGGCGTCATGAAGAAGAACACCACCGAAGAACCCATGCCGAGCATCGGCAGGAGCTGCATCAACGCCGACTCCTGCTGTCCCCGCGGGAGTTCCGGCGGAGACTCCAGGACCAGTTCCCCACCGGGCACTTCCGGCGGAAGAGACCTCGGCGGGCGTTTGACGACGATCTGGCTCACCGGCGCATCAATCCCTCGTTGGAGGCGGGCTCGTGGCGGGAGCATCCGCCCGGCACCCCTGTCGGCAGCCGGGCACACGGACTTCCCCCATGGGACGGCGATCCTACTTGCAGCCCTCACCCGCCGTCCCCGGTAGGGTGGCGCGCGCATCGTGCGCAACCGCGAATCAGGGGGTCCAGACACGTGAGTACGACCGCAGCGACCGGTTTCTGCCGCGTCACCGTCGTGGCGCCGGACAGCCGCATCGACGTCGCGCTCCCCGAGGACATCGCCGTCGCCGACGTCTACCCGGAGATCCTGCGCCTCACCGGACAGACACAGGCCGCCGGTACGCCCACGGGCTACCACCTGGTCCGCCGCGACGGATCCGTCCTCGACGGGGCCCGCACCCTCGCGGCCCAGCAGGTCCTCGACGGCGAGGTGCTCTCCCTGCGCCCGTTCGCCCAGTCCCTGCCGCCGGCCGTCTACGACGACGTGTCCGACGCCGTCGCCTCCGCCGTCACCCGCGACCGGCACCTGTGGAGCGACGAACTGCTGCGGGGCGCCGGACTCCTCGGCGGCGTGCTCCTCCTTGTCCTGATGGGCTTCGTGCTCTGGTTCGCCGACCCGATCCGGCACGACATGCACAGCCTGCCCGGGATCATCGCGGGCGCCGCCGGCTTCCTCCTCACCGCCTTCGCCGGAGTACGCGCCCGCGTGTACGGCGACCGGGCCACCGCGGTGGCCCTCGGCCTGGGCGCGCTGCCGCTGCTGCTCATCGCGGGCTCCGGCATCGTCGGCCCCGACGCCGGCCAGGGCCCCGGCCGACTCCAGTTCCTGCTCGGCTGCGTCACCGTCCTGGTCGCCTCGGTGGCACTCGTCGCGCTCACCCCCAGCGGCGACGCGCCCTTCGTCGCCGCCACCTTCCTCGCCACCGTCGGCACCCTCGCGACCTTCGTGGCGATCCTCACCGAGTCGACCGCCACCGAGACGGCCGCCGCCTGCGCCCCCGTCGCCATCGGCCTCGTCGCCTTCCTGCCCGGCCTCTCCGCCCGCTTCGCCCGGCTCCCCATCGGCTACGCCGCCCCGCGCAGCGCCGCCGACGACGAGTTCCACGGCGACCCGCAGCAGCCGGCCGGCGACGACGCCCAGCCCGTCGACGGCGAGCGCATCGCGCTCCAGGCCCGCCGCGGCCACGAGATGCTCCTCGGCCTGGTCGGCGGCTGCGCCGCGGTCGTCGTCGGCTCCGCGGCCGTCCTCGGCTTCGCCGGAAACGTCTGGGGCCAGCTCCTCGCCCTCGCCGCCGGCCTGGCGATGCTGCTGCGCGCCCGCCTCTTCCGCTACACCTCGCAGGTCGTCTGCGTCCTGGTCGCCGGCATCGCCGCCATCGCGCTGCTCGTCCTCGGCCTCTCGCTCAACCCGCCGGCGGACCTGGTCAAGGACCTCCTCATGTACGGCGACCGGGGCGGTCTCGACATCCGTACGATCTGGCTCACCGCGTCCGTCGCCGCCGGAGCGGCGCTGATCACCGCGATCGGCCTGATCATCCCGAGGAAGGGCCTCTCCCCCTTCTGGGGCCGCCTCCTCGACCTGGCCGAGGGCTTCGTCCTGCTCTCCCTCGTCCCGCTCTGCCTCGCCGTCCTCGACGTGTTCTCCACGGTCCGGTCCTTGACCAGCAAGTAGAGGTCTGCTCCGGGGGCGCTCCGGCGAGCTGGTACGCTGTGTGACGGCCGTTTGTGTACGCGCTCCCGGAATCCTCTGGAAGCTGCGCCCATCGGACCTTCGCCCGCCGAGTCACAGAAGCTTCCCCTGAGATCAAGACCAGGGGCACTCGCGGGCGCACGAACACCTAAGAGGAGATCCGCGTGGCTCTCGACGCCGCTGTCAAGAAGCAGATCATGGCCGAGTTCGGCACCAAGGAGGGCGACACCGGCTCCCCCGAGGTCCAGGTCGCGATGCTGTCCCGTCGCATCTCGGACCTGACCGAGCACCTCAAGCAGCACAAGCACGACCACCACTCCCGTCGTGGTCTGCTGATCCTGGTCGGCCAGCGCCGCCGCCTGCTGCAGTACCTGGCCAAGAAGGACATCGCGCGCTTCCGTACGCTCGTCGACCGGCTCGGCATCCGCCGTGGTGCGGCCGGCGGCGCCAAGTAAGTCGCCGTTGAGGGAGCGGTTCCCCCTTTCAGGGGGCCGCTCCCTTTGCTGTACGTGCGCAAAGTGCGCATCGGCCCGTAGGCTGGTCGCACAACCCCCATAACGACGAGCGAGGAGCCGCCGGCTCGCCGCCGGTCCTCGGTAGTGGCCCCCGGAACGAATCCCCGGGTGCTTCGATCGAAGACCGGCCAGCACCCGAGGCGTGCTTCTCCGCCACCGTCGCACACCGTCCCCGGCCACACGGGCCCCGGACGCAAAGACGAACACGTAGGAGAAACCGCTAGTGGAGAACGAGACCCACTACGCCGAGGCCGTCATCGACAACGGCGCCTTCGGTACCCGCACCATCCGCTTCGAGACCGGCCGCCTCGCCAAGCAGGCCGCCGGTTCCGCCGTCGCCTACCTCGACGACGACACCATGGTCCTCTCCGCGACGACCGCCTCGAAGCGCCCCAAGGACCAGCTCGACTTCTTCCCCCTCACGGTGGACGTCGAGGAGCGGCAGTACGCCGCAGGCAAGATCCCCGGCTCCTTCTTCCGCCGGGAGGGCCGCCCCTCCGAGGACGCCGTCCTCACCTGCCGTCTGATCGACCGGCCGCTGCGCCCCTCCTTCAAGAAGGGCCTGCGCAACGAGATCCAGATCGTCGAGACGATCATGGCGCTCAACCCCGACCACCTGTACGACGTGGTCGCGATCAACGCCGCCTCCGCCTCCACGATCCTGGCGGGCCTGCCCTTCTCCGGCCCCATCGGCGCCACCCGCGTCGCCCTGATCAAGGGCCAGTGGGTCGCGTTCCCGACGCACACCGAGCTCGAGGACGCCGTCTTCGACATGGTCGTCGCCGGTCGCGTCCTGGAGGACGGCGACGTCGCGATCATGATGGTCGAGGCCGAGGCCACCGAGAAGACCATCACCCTCGTCAAGGGCGGCGCCGAGGCGCCGACCGAGGAGATCGTCGCCGCCGGTCTCGAGGCCGCGAAGCCCTTCATCAAGGTCCTCTGCAAGGCCCAGTCGGACCTCGCCGCCAAGGCCGCCAAGCCCACCGGCGAGTTCCCGGTCTTCCTCGACTACCAGGACGACGTCCTGGAGGCGCTCTCCGCCGCCGTCAAGGGTGACCTCGCCAAGGCGCTCACCATCGCCGGCAAGCAGGAGCGCGAGACCGAGCTCGACCGCATCAAGGAGCTCGCCGCCGAGAAGCTCCTCCCGGCCTTCGAAGGCCGCGAGAAGGAGATCTCGGGCGCCTACCGCGCGCTGACCAAGAAGCTGGTCCGCGAGCGGATCATCAAGGACAAGGTCCGCATCGACGGCCGCGGGCTCACGGACATCCGTACGCTCGCCGCCGAGGTCGAGGCCATCCCGCGCGTGCACGGCTCGGCGCTGTTCGAGCGTGGCGAGACCCAGATCCTGGGCGTCACCACCCTCAACATGCTCCGCATGGAGCAGCAGCTGGACACCCTCTCCCCGGTGACCCGCAAGCGCTACATGCACAACTACAACTTCCCGCCGTACTCCGTCGGTGAGACCGGCCGCGTGGGCTCGCCCAAGCGCCGCGAGATCGGCCACGGCGCCCTCGCCGAGCGCGCCCTCGTGCCGGTGCTGCCGACCCGCGAGGAGTTCCCCTACGCGATCCGTCAGGTGTCCGAGGCCCTCGGCTCCAACGGCTCGACGTCGATGGGCTCGGTCTGCGCCTCCACCATGTCGCTGCTGAACGCCGGTGTGCCGCTGAAGGCCCCCGTCGCCGGTATCGCCATGGGTCTGATCTCCGAGGAGATCGACGGCCAGACGCACTACGTCGCCCTCACCGACATCCTCGGTGCGGAGGACGCCTTCGGCGACATGGACTTCAAGGTCGCCGGCACCAAGGAGTTCGTCACCGCCCTCCAGCTCGACACCAAGCTGGACGGCATCCCGGCCTCCGTCCTGGCCGCGGCCCTCAAGCAGGCCCGCGACGCCCGCCTCCACATCCTCGACGTGATGATGGAAGCGATCGACACGCCGGACGAGATGTCCCCGAACGCCCCGCGGATCATCACCGTCAAGATCCCGGTGGACAAGATCGGTGAGGTCATCGGCCCCAAGGGCAAGATGATCAACCAGATCCAGGAGGACACCGGCGCCGAGATCACGATCGAGGACGACGGCACCATCTACATCGGTGCCCAGCAGGGCTCGCAGGCCGAGGCCGCCCGCGCCACGATCAACGGCATCGCCAACCCGACCATGCCGGAGGTCGGCGAGCGCTACCTGGGTACGGTCGTCAAGACCACCACCT
The DNA here is from genome assembly GCF_044752725.1 of Streptomyces sp. NPDC088707. Classification (NCBI taxonomy): domain Bacteria; kingdom Bacillati; phylum Actinomycetota; class Actinomycetes; order Kitasatosporales; family Streptomycetaceae; genus Streptomyces; species Streptomyces sp. NPDC088707. The sequence goes on from NZ_JBIVLV010000014.1 coordinate 206,081, forward strand.
TCGGTGCCTTCGTCTCCCTGATGCCCGGCAAGGACGGTCTGCTGCACATCTCGCAGATCCGCAAGCTCGCCGGTGGCAAGCGCGTGGAGAACGTCGAGGACGTGCTGGCGATCGGCGCCAAGGTCCAGGTCGAGATCGCCGAGATCGACCAGCGCGGCAAGCTCTCCCTCGTCCCCGTCATGGCGGACGAGGACGGCGCCGCCGACGACAAGGGCGACACCGACCAGTGACGTCCCGTAGTTCCGCGACGACGGCCCGCCCCTCCTCGGAGGGGCGGGCCGTCGCCCGTACCCAAACGCTTCTCCCGGGCAAGGACGGCATCGGCACGGTCCGCCGCACGACCCTCCCCGGCGGCCTCCGGATCGTCACCGAGACCCTCCCCTCCGTGCGCTCCGCCACCTTCGGCATCTGGGCGCACGTCGGATCCCGCGACGAGACCCCGGCGCTCAACGGCGCCACCCACTACCTGGAGCACCTCCTCTTCAAGGGCACCCACAAGCGGTCCGCCCTCGACATCTCCGCCGCGATCGACGCGGTCGGCGGCGAGATGAACGCCTTCACGGCGAAGGAGTACACCTGCTACTACGCCCGGGTCCTCGACACCGACCTGCCGCTGGCGATCGACGTCGTCTGCGACATGCTCACGGGCTCGCTCATCCTCGACGAGGACGTGGACGCCGAGCGCGGCGTCATCCTCGAAGAGATCGCGATGACCGAGGACGACCCCGGCGACGTCGTGCACGAGCTCTTCGCGAAGACCATGTTCGGCGACACCCCGCTGGGCCGTCCGGTCCTCGGCACCGTCGACACGGTCAACGGGCTCAGCCGCGGCCAGATCGCCCGCTTCTACAAGAAGCACTACGACCCGACCCACCTGGTCGTGGCCGCCGCGGGCAACGTCGACCACGCCACGGTGGTACGCCAGGTCCGCCGCGCCTTCGAGAAGGCCGGCGCCCTCAGCGGCGCCGACGCCGCCCCCGTCGCCCCGCGCGACGGTCTGCGCACCCTGCGCGCCGCGGGCCGCGTCGAGCTCCTGAACCGCAAGACCGAGCAGGCCCACGTGGTCCTCGGCATGCCGGGTCTGGCCCGCACCGACGAGCGCCGCTGGGCCCTCGGCGTACTCAACACCGCCCTCGGCGGCGGCATGTCCTCCCGCCTCTTCCAGGAGGTCCGCGAGAAGCGCGGTCTGGCCTACAGCGTGTACTCGTACACCTCGGGCTTCGCCGACTGCGGCCTCTTCGGGGTGTACGCGGGCTGCCGCCCGGGCCAGGTCCACGACGTCCTGAAGATCTGCCGCGACGAACTCCACAAGGTCGCGTCCGACGGCCTCACGGACGACGAGATCGCCCGCGCCGTCGGTCAGCTCTCCGGTTCGACCGTGCTCGGCCTCGAGGACACCGGCGCGCTGATGAACCGCATCGGCAAGAGCGAGCTGTGCTGGGGCACCCAGATGTCGGTCGACGACATGCTGGACCGGATCGCCGCCGTCACCCCGGACGAGGTCCGGGAGGTCGCACGCGATGTACTGGACCAGCGGCCCTCGCTCTCGGTGATCGGCCCGCTGAAGGACAAGCAGGCGGACCGCCTCCACCAAGCGGTCTCCTGACCCACAAGTCCCCTAAGGAAGAGCAATGAGCAAGCTGCGCGTGGCGGTCCTCGGTGCACAGGGCCGTATCGGCTCCGAGGCCGTGAGGGCCGTCGAGGCCGCCGACGACATGGAACTGGTCGCGGCCCTCGGCCGCGGCGACAAGCTGGAGCGCCTCGTCGAGGCGGACGCCCAGGTCGTCGTCGAGCTGACCACCCCGGCCTCGGTCCTGGAGAACCTCGACTTCTGCGTGCGCCACGGCATGCACGCGGTCGTCGGCACCACCGGCTGGACCGAGGAGCGCCTCGCGCAGCTGCGGACCTGGCTCGCCGCCTCCCCGGAGACCGGCGTCCTCATCGCTCCGAACTTCTCCATCGGCGCGGTCCTCACCATGAAGTTCGCCCAGCTCGCGGCCCCGTACTTCGAGTCCGTCGAGGTGGTCGAGCTGCATCACCCGCACAAGGTGGACGCCCCCTCCGGCACCGCGACCCGGACGGCCCAGCTGATCGCCGCCGCCCGCGCCGAGGCGGGCCTCGGCGCCCAGCCGGACTCCACCGCGACCGCCCTGGACGGGGCCCGCGGCGCCGACGTCGACGGCGTCCGCGTCCACTCCGTACGCCTGGCGGGCCTCCTGGCCCACCAGGAGGTGCTGCTCGGCGGCGAGGGCGAGACCCTGACGGTCCGCCACGACTCGCTGCACCACTCCAGCTTCATGCCGGGGATCCTCCTGGGCGCCCGCCGCGTCCCCAGCACTCCGGGCCTCACCTTCGGCCTGGAGCACTTCCTGGACCTGGGCTGACGGCCATGGGCGGAAAGATCACGTACGTCTTCCTCTCCACCGTGCTCGTCCTCGTCTTCGGCGTGGTGGCGATGGAGGGCGTGCTGCTCCTCCTCACCGGCGAGCCGGCCGCGATGGGCATGGGCGCGGTGGCGTTCCTGCTGCCCGCGGTCGGCGGCTGGTTCCTCTGGAAGAACACCCGGTTCGCCCGCCAGGCGGGCCGCCTCGCCACCGAACTGGAGGCGGAGGGCGGCCTGCCCGTCGACGAGCTGAAGCGCACCGAGGGCGGCCGGATCGACCGCGACTCGGCCGACGAGGTCTTCGCCCGGCGCAAGGCCGAGACGGAGGACACTCCGGACGACTGGCGCTGCTGGTTCCGGCTCGCGGTCGCCTATCACGACGCCCGCGACACCCCGCGGGCCCGCAAGGCGATGCAGAGGGCCATCGCCCTCCACGAGGGGCGTCCGGTCAGCGCGTAGCGGCCGGGGCCACGCCGTACTCGGCGTTCCAGGCCTCCACCGTGTCGGCCGCCCGGTCGAAGGCCTCGACGCGGGAGAGGAAGTCGGCGTTGTGGTCGGTGAGCAGCATCAGCTGCTCACCACCCTGCCGGCCGAGCACCAGGGCCTGGCCCTGGACCGTGCGGGGGAGCCCCAGCCAGCGCACCGGCTGCTGCACGGTGCGTACGGAGGTCACCTTCGCCCACGGCACGGTCACGGTGGAGAAGAAGGCCACGCGGCGGATGCCGGCGCGGCTCACCCAGGTGCCCATGCGCAGCATCCGCAGGGCGGCCAGGATGACGAGTACGGCGGTGGCCAGGGTGGCGGCACCACCGCTGAATCCTCCGGCCGCGGTGATGATCACCGCGGCGAGGAGGACGAACGAGGCCAGCAGCAGCGCGAGCGCCGCCGCCCCGACCCGCCAGGACCCCGGCCGGTACGGACGGCGCCACTGGTCGTGGTCGTCGAACGGCAGGGCGACGTGGTCGGTCGTGTCAAAAGCACGGTCGGCCGTCAGAAAGGGCAGGGGCACGACAGGTCCTCACTCACAGGCACGCTCGAAGGGGCGATGCCCGGTGAGGCTACCTCAGCGGTTGTCGGACGCTTCGGACTGCTGCTGACGAGTGCCGGAGTCGCCCGCCTGAAGAGACGGCATCCCGAAGATCAACGAGCCCACGAGGCCGGCCGCGACGGTCAGCCCCAGCAGGGTACGGCCCACGATCTGCGAGGCGCCCAGGCGCTCCCGTGGTGGTGGAGTGACGTTACTGCGGAAGTGGTCGGCCTCCGCGACGAACGCGAACGGTACGGCCTCGTTCCGGCGGAACATCAGAGCCACTCTCCTCGGGTTGTCGGCATGCGTCACAGGGAGAGACGACGGAACCGAGGTTTTGGTGCCCTATTTCACCAAAGCAGCCGAATCTCATCCTCCGGTAGGACGTCGTTAGAGTGGGCGACTGCACCCCGACTGGAAGGACCGCTGGTGAGCGACAGCCCCACCGAGAACGTGAAGATCGACTTCCGGAGCGACGTCACCGTTGACCTGGTCAAGAGCGCGGCGGCCGACTCCGACGTCCTCTGGGCGGCCCGGGTCTCCACGGCGGGCGAACAGTCCCTCGAAGAGCTCCAGAAGGACCCGGAGCGCTCGAAGGGCCTCATCAACTACCTGATGCGGGACCGCCACGGCAGCCCCTTCGAGCACAACTCGATGACCTTCTTCATCAGCGCCCCGATCTTCGTCTTCCGCGAGTTCATGCGTCACCGCGTGGGCTGGTCGTACAACGAGGAATCGGGCCGCTACAGGGAGCTCCAGCCGGTCTTCTACGTCCCGGACGCCTCCCGCAAGCTCGTCCAGGAGGGCCGCCCCGGCAAGTACGTCTTCGTCGACGGCACCCAGGAGCAGCACGACCTGGTCAGCCGCACGATGGAGGACTCGTACCGTCAGGCGTACGCCACCTACCAGGAGATGCTCGCCGCCGGCGTCGCCCGCGAGGTCGCCCGCTCGGTCCTCCCCGTCGGTCTGTTCTCCTCGATGTACGCCACCTGCAACGCGCGCTCGCTGATGCACTTCCTCGGTCTGCGCACCCAGCACGAGCTGGCCGCGGTCCCGTCCTTCCCGCAGCGGGAGATCGAGATGGTCGGCGAGAAGATGGAGGCGCACTGGGCCCGGCTGATGCCGCTGACCCATGGAGCCTTCAACAAGAACGGCCGTGTGGCCCCGTAGGGCACAGATGTCCGAACCCCCGAGTGAAGTGTCCGTATTGCGACGTTTCACGAAGTTCATCTAGGCTGATCAAACGGACCCGGCGCTGCCTGAACCCCCGAGCAGGCAGCGCCGGGCTCCCTTTCTCCTGTCCCCCCAGGGGGACACCCGGCGCTGAGCAGCGAGTAGCGTGTTACCCATGGCTCCGATCTCCACTCCGCAGACCCCCTTCGGGCGGGTCCTCACCGCCATGGTCACGCCCTTCACGGCGGACGGCGCACTCGACCTCGACGGTGCCCAGCGACTGGCCACCCACCTGGTGGACGCAGGCAACGACGGCCTCGTCGTCAACGGCACCACCGGCGAGTCCCCCACCACCAGCGACGCGGAGAAATCGGAGCTGGTACGAGCGGTACTGGAGGCGGTCGGCGACCGCGCCCACATCGTCGCCGGCATCGGCACCAACGACACCCACCACTCCCTCGAGCTCGCCCGCACCGCCGAGCGCGACGGCGCACACGGCCTGCTCGCCGTCACCCCGTACTACAACAAGCCCTCCCAGGAGGGCCTGTACCGGCACTTCTCGGCCATCGCCGACGCCACCGAGCTCCCGGTGATGCTCTACGACATCCCGGGCCGCAGCGGCGTCCCGATCGACACCGAGACGCTCGTCCGGCTCGCCGAGCACCCGCGCATCGTCGCCAACAAGGACGCCAAGGGCGACCTCGGCCGCGCCAGCTGGGCCATCGCCCGCTCCGGCCTCGCCTGGTACTCCGGCGACGACATGCTCAACCTGCCCCTGCTCTCCGTCGGAGCCTGCGGCTTCGTCTCCGTCGTGGGCCACGTCGTCACCCCGGAGCTCCGCGCCCTCCTCGAAGCCCACCTGGGCGGCGAGATCCAGAAGGCCACCGAGATCCACCAGAAGCTGCTCCCGGTCTACACCGGGATGTTCCGCACCCAGGGCGTCATGACCACCAAGGCCGCCCTCGCCCTCCAGGGCCTCCCGGCCGGCCCCCTGCGGCTGCCCCTCGTGGAACTGTCCCCCGAGGAGACCCACCAGCTCAAGATCGACCTGGCCGCCGGCGGGGTAGAGCTCTGACAACGGACTTCACAACTGAACACTGACAACAGCAAGTGCACGAATGTCATGCGCGCCACGTGCCAAGGGGTACGTGGCGTGCGTGGTGAGGAGAGTCTTTTGAGTCATCCGCATCCTGAACTCGGTGCCCCGCCGAAGCTGCCGAAGGGCGCCCTGCGCGTCATCCCGCTCGGCGGGCTAGGCGAAATCGGCCGAAACATGACGGTCTTCGAATTCGACGGCCGTCTGCTGATCGTCGACTGCGGCGTCCTCTTCCCCGAAGAGGAGCAGCCCGGTATCGACCTGATCCTCCCGGACTTCACCATCATCCGGGACCGCCTCGACGACATCGAAGGCATCGTGCTCACGCACGGCCACGAGGACCACATCGGTGCCGTCCCCTACCTGCTCCGGCTCAAGCCGGACATCCCGCTGATCGGCTCCAAGCTGACCCTCGCCCTGATCGAGGCCAAGCTCCAGGAGCACCGCATCCGCCCCTACACCCTTGAGGTGAAGGAGGGCGACCGGGAGGTCCTGGGCTCGTTCGACTGCGAGTTCATCGCGGTCAACCACTCCATCCCGGACGCGCTCGCGGTCGCCATCCGCACCCCCGCGGGCATGGCCGTCGCCACCGGCGACTTCAAGATGGACCAGCTCCCGCTGGACGGCCGCCTCACCGACCTCCACGCCTTCGCGCGGCTGAGCGAGGAAGGCATCGACCTCCTTCTCTCGGACTCGACGAACGCCGAGGTCCCGGGCTTCGTCCCGCCGGAGAAGGACATCTCCAACGTCCTGCGCACGGTCTTCGCGAACGCCCAGAAGCGCATCATCGTGGCCAGCTTCGCCAGCCACGTGCACCGCATCCAGCAGATCCTCGACGCCGCCCACGAGTACGGCCGCCGGGTCGCCTTCGTCGGCCGCTCGATGGTCCGCAACATGGGCATCGCCCGCGACCTGGGCTACCTCCGGGTCCCGGCCGGCCTCGTCGTGGACGTGAAGACCCTCGACGACCTGCCGGACGACGAGGTCGTGCTGGTCTGCACGGGTTCCCAGGGCGAGCCGATGGCGGCCCTGTCCCGCATGGCCAACCGCGACCACCAGATCCGGATCGTCCCCGGTGACACCGTGATCCTGGCGTCGTCCCTGATCCCGGGCAACGAGAACGCGGTCTACCGCGTGATCAACGGCCTGACCCGCTGGGGCGCGAACGTCGTCCACAAGGGCAACGCCAAGGTCCACGTCTCGGGCCACGCCTCGGCCGGCGAGCTGCTGTACTTCTACAACATCTGCCGCCCGAAGAACCTCATGCCGGTCCACGGCGAATGGCGCCACCTCCGCGCCAACGCCGAGCTCGGCGCGATGACGGGTATCCCCAAGGACCACATCGTCATCGCCGAGGACGGCGTCGTCGTCGACCTCGTCGACGGCCGCGCCCGGATCACCGGCAAGGTCCAGGCGGGGTACGTGTACGTCGACGGCCTCTCGGTCGGCGATGTCACCGACGCCTCCCTCAAGGACCGCCGGATCCTCGGCGAGGAGGGCATCATCTCGGTCTACGTCGTGGTCGACTCCTCGACGGGCAAGATCGTGGGCGGCCCGCACGTGCACGCACGTGGCTCTGGCATCGACGACTCCGCGTTCGACGCGGTGCTCCCGAAGATCGACCAGGCCCTGAACAAGTCGTTCCAGGACGGGGTCGTGGAACCCCACCAGCTCCAGCAGCTGATCCGCCGCAGCGTCGGCAAGTGGGTCTCCGACACCTACCGCCGGCGCCCGATGATCCTTCCGGTCGTCGTCGAGGTCTGACAGGTCTGACGGCCTGACCAGCGCAGCACCGGAGCGGGGCCCCTCGATTTGCATCGGGGCGCCCCGCTCCAGTACGTTTACGGCTCCGCCAGAACGGGAAGCGCCGGCGCCGACGTGCGCCCGAACGCTTCACCGGGAGGCGGAAAAGCCGACTCAGATCTTCTGATAAAGTCGGAAACGCCGAAAGGCCCCCGGAGTGAAAACAAAAGGGACCGGAAAGCACTGAGGAAATCGGATCGGAAAGATCTGATAGAGTCGGAAACGCAAGACCGAAGGGAAGCCCGGAGGAAAGCCCGAGAGGGTGAGTACAAAGGAAGCGTCCGTTCCTTGA
>NZ_JBIVLV010000015.1:0-163700 GCF_044752725.1 Streptomyces sp. NPDC088707
GCGATGGCGAGCCGCTGCCGCTGGCCGCCGGAGAAGTTGGTGCCGCCCTGGGAGACGGGCGCGTCGAGACCCTCGTCGAGCCCGCGGACGAAGTCGGCGGCCTGGGCGACCTCCAGGGCGTGCCAGAGTTCTTCGTCGGTGGCGTCGGGCTTGCCGTAGCGGAGGTTGGTGGCGACGGTCCCGGAGAAGAGGTAGGGCTTCTGGGGGACGAGTCCCACGGTCCTGGCCATGAGGTCGGGGGCGAGGTCGCGGACGTCGACGCCGTCGACGAGGACTTCGCCGCCGGTGGCGTCGAAGAGGCGGGGGACGAGTCCGAGGAGGGTCGACTTGCCGCTGCCGGTGGAGCCGATGATCGCGGTCGTCTCGCCCGGCCGGGCTTCGATCCCGACGTCCTTGAGGACCGACTCCTCGGCACCGGGGTAGCGGAAGTCCGCGCCGCGGACCTCCAGATGCCCCCGGCGGCCGAGTTCGGTCACCGGCTTCACCGGCGGCACCACGCTGGACTCGGTCGCGAGGACCTCCTCGATGCGCTCGGCGCAGACCTCGGCCCGCGGCACCATCATGAACATGAAGGTGGCCATCATGACCGCCATCACGATCTGCATCAGATAGGCGAGGAAGGCGGTCAGCGCGCCGATCTGCATCCCGCCGCTGTCGATGCGGTGCGCGCCGAACCAGACGACCGCCACGCTGGAGATGTTCACGACGGTCATGACCACGGGGAACATCAGGGCCATCAGCCGGCCGGTGGCCATCGAGACCTCGGTCAGCTCCGCGTTGGCGCCGCGGAACCGCTCCTCCTCGTAGTCGTCCTTCACGAACGCCCGGATGACGCGGTTGCCGGTGATCTGCTCGCGCAGCACCCGGTTCACCGTGTCGAGACGCTCCTGCATCGTCCGGAAGAGCGGCCGCATCCTCCGGACGATCAGGGAGACCGAGACGGCGAGGATCGGCACCACGGCGAGCAGCACGGCCGAGAGCGGCACGTCCTGGCCGAGGGCCATCACGATGCCGCCGACGCACATGATGGGTGCCGAGACCATCAGGGTGAACGCCATCAGGACCAGCATCTGGACCTGCTGCACGTCATTGGTCGTACGGGTGATCAGCGAGGGCGCCCCGAAGTGCCCCAGCTCCCGCGCGGAGAACGACTGCACCCGGTCGAAGACCGCGGCTCGCACGTCCCGGCCCAGGGCGGACGCGGTGCGGGCGCCGTAGAACACGGCCCCGATGTTGCAGACGACCTGGACGACGGAGACGCCGACCATCAGGGCGCCGGAGCGCAGGATGTATCCGGTGTCCCCCTCGACGACACCGTTGTCGATGATGTCGGCGTTCAGGGTCGGCAGGTAGAGGCTCGCGCAGGTCTGCAGGAACTGCAGCAGCACGAGCAGTGCGATGGGTTTTCGATAGGGCCCGAGGTGGGTTCGGAGAAGTCTTATGAGCACGGCTCCACTATCGCCCGCACGCCCGAGGCGTTACGACTCGGTTTAGGGGTGCGGGGCGAGCCCTGGGGAAGACTTTACGAACGGGGATTCGGGCCCCGGTGAGGTGAGGGACGGGGCGCGATCCCCCCCCCGTCACGCTACGAACCGAACGCGCCCGGGTGGAGCTGGTCCCGGGTGGCCACGTACTGCTGCCGCACCGCCCGTCCCGCGGCCAGGTCCTCACCCGGCTCCAGGATCTGCGCGGCCGCGCCCTGCCAGGCCGGGGGAGTGGACGGCGACAGCGTGCCCCGCGCCACCCCGAGGGCCCAGGCGGCCTGCCGGGCCGCGCCGAGCGCCGCGTAGTCGGCCGGCTGGGGGACGACGACCTGCGCGCCGAACAGCGCGGGCGCGAGCGCCTGCACCGCCGGAAGCGCGGCCGCGGCGCCGAGCAGGAACACCCGGCGCACCTCGACCCCGCGTCCGCGCAGCACGTCCATGGCGTCGGTGAGCGCGCAGAGCATGCCCTCGAACGCCGCCCGTGCCAGGTGCTCGGGCTTCATCGACTCGCGCCGCAGCCCGCTGAGCGTGCCCGCGGTGTGCGGCAGGTTCGGGGTCCGCTCGCCCTCCAGGTAGGGCAGCAGGACGAGCCCGGAGGCGCCCGGCGTCGACTTCAGGGCCAGCGCGGACAGCTCTTCGAGGGAGTCGACGCCCAGCATCTCGGCGGTGCCGCGCAGGGCCCGTACCGCGTTGGAGGTGTGGACGACCGGCAGGTGCATGCCGGTGGCGTCGGCGAAGGAGGTGATCATGCCGCTGGGGTCGGCGAGGGCCTCGTGGTGGACGGCCATCACGGAGCCGGAGGCGCCGAGCGAGACCACCGCGTCCCCGAGGCCGAGCCCCAGGCCCAGGGCGGCGGCCATCGTCTCGCCGGTGCCGGCGGAGATGAGGAGCCCCTCGGGCGTGGTGCCGGCCGCGTCGGCCGGGCCGAGGACCTCGGGCAGCACCGCCTGGTGGCCGAGGGCCAGCTCGACGAGGTCGGGGCGGTACGTGCCGGTGCGGGCCGACCAGTAGCCGGTGCCGGAGGCGGCGCCGCGGTCGGTGGTGCGCCGGGCGGGCCGGCCGAGGAGCTGCCAGACCAGCCAGTCGTGCGGCTGGAGGACCATCGCGACTCGCCGGGCGTGCTCGGGCTCGGTACGGGCCAGCCAGCGCAGCTTGGCCACCGGCTGCCCGGCTCCGGGCACGGAGCCGACGGCCTCGGCCCAGGCCTGCCGGCCGCCGAGCGACTCCACGAGGTCGGCGGCGGCGATCTGGGCCCGCTTGTCGTTGCGCACGAGCGCGGGCCGCACCAGGCCGCCCTGCGCGTCGAGCGGTACGAGTCCGTGCTGCTGCGCGGACACGCCGATGGCCTGCACGCCCTCCAGGAGCCCGCCGGTGGCGGCCTCCCCGAGCGAGAGCAGCCAGGTCTGCGGGTCGACGTCGACGGCCTTGGGTTCGCCCGGGTGAGGGGCGTATCCCTGCCGCAGTACGGCACCCGTGTCCGTGTCACAGACGACGATGCGTGTGAACTCCGCTGAGCTGTCGAGTCCTGCGACTATCCCCATGACACTTGATTCTGCCGCACGCGGGGCGGTTCAGGTGTTGCTGGTGCCCCAGTCGTCCTCTTCGACCTTCCCGTTGGCCCCGCCGCGCCCGGACAGCGCGTGGAACCGCTCGGTCACCGAGGCCGGCAGCTTGTCGCCGACCTTGTCGCCCACGACGTGCGCGGCCTTGCCCGCGACCTGCCGCCCGGTCTGGGCGGCGGACTCGGCGGCGTTGCGCACGGCCGGGTTCTGGGCGAACCCCTTCGCGGACTTCTTCATCTGCTCGTAGCGCTCGCGTCCGGCCCGCGTGCCGACCACGTAACCGAGGGCGAGTCCTACGACGAACGTCAGCTTGTATCGCATAGCCACCACCTTCCCTGGAGAGCTTCCTTGATGCCTGCCGACGCGTCTCCGACGCATCGCCGGTGCCCAGGCGGTGCCCCCGGCGATACCGATTGGCGGAGCACCCCCCTGCTTGCGCTAATGTATGTGTCGCAGCGAGCAACCGCCCGCCCGGAGCATCCGGAGTGGGTACGTTCGGTGCAACGCAGCAATCCCCTGTAGCTCAATTGGCAGAGCAGCCGGCTGTTAACCGGCAGGTTACTGGTTCGAGTCCAGTCGGGGGAGCGCGATCCCCTGTAGCTCAATTGGCAGAGCATTCGGCTGTTAACCGGAGGGTTACTGGTTCGAGTCCAGTCGGGGGAGCGGAACGGAAAAGGACCCTTCGGGGTCCTTTTTCGCGTCTCGGGGAACCATGCGGAGCGCGGTGCGGTCTTCATGGTCGAGCAGAGCCGATCTTCCGGAGCAGGAGATCGTATGAGCGGCTATGCTGCGGCAGACGGCGCGCACACATGTACGCGCCTCACCGTACGGGGCGGTAGCTCAGCCGGTTAGAGCAGCGGACTCATAATCCGTCGGCCGTGGGTTCGAGTCCCACCCGCCCCACCACTTCGTGGTGCCCGCAGAATCGTTCCGACCCGTGATCCGACCGGGCGGACGGTTCGGCGGTGCGAGCCCGCCGTCCACGGCCGGCACCTCTTCCCCAGTCTGCGGCCTCCCGAGGCCGGACCCGGGTCACCGGCCCCGCGACACGCCCGGTGAATCACCCGGATGGCGCGGAACGGCCCCTTCCGGTCGGAGCGTGAGCCGCCTCACACCCCACCACCGAACGCCCTGTCCGGTCCCGAGGGCCCGTACGCGCCGGGTGGACGCGTACGGGCCCTCGGGGCGTTCCCGCCGCGGTGGTCAGTACGTGAGGATCGCCGGGTCCGAGACGCTCGCCGTGCCCGTCTCCACGTGGCCGGCGAGGCGGCGGACGTAGTCCGTGCTCGCGGAGGACGTGACGGTGACGTCGTACCAGTGGTGGGCCGCGGAGACGGCGACGCTGTGGGTGACCGTGGCGCCCTTCGCGACGGAGAGCGTCTTCTGGGCGCCGCCGTAGGCGTTGATGAGGGTCACCGTCGCGGTCGTACCCGCGTTGGTGAAGGTGAGGTCCAGCGTGCCCGTGGTGGCGTTGTGGCGGGCCGTGACCTCCGGGACGGCCGTCTTGCCGGGGGAGCGGAAGCGGCGGACGAAGCCGTTGGGGCCGTGGACCGTGAGGTCGGTGACGCCCTTCGAGTACGTCGTGTTCCAGGTGTCCGCGATCGACTTGCCGGCCTCGGTCGTGTAGGTCCAGGGCGCGTCGGTGCGGTTGGCCGAGGTCACGTAGAACTGCGCGCCCGCCGAGGGCCCGCCGCCGAAGGTGAGACGGTACTTGCCCGCCGCGGTGTCGGCGGAGCCGTCCACGAACGGCGCGTACCTCAGCGGGCGGGTGGGCTTGGCGCCGCGCTCCTGGCGGGGCATGGTGCCGGTCGCCGGGGCGGTGGCGAGGAAGTCGGGATGGCGGTTCCTGTCCGGCGGGAAGTAGCCGGACGTCGGCGGCAGCGCGGCCGCCGAGGCGTCCGTGCGCGAGAAGTCGAAGGCGGAGGTCAGGTCGCCGCAGACGGCCCGCCGCCAGGGCGAGATCTGGGGCTCCCGCACCCCGAAGCGCTGCTCCATGAAGCGGATGACCGAGGTGTGGTCGAAGGTCTCGGAGCAGGTGTAGCCGCCCTTGGACCAGGGCGAGACGACGAGCATGGGGACGCGCGGGCCGAGGCCGTAGGGGCCGGCCACGTAGCCGGTCTTGCCCGGGAAGTGGTCGAGCCCGGTCGCGACGGTGGAGAGGCCCTGCGCGGCGGAGCCCGGGACGTACGGCGGGACGACGTGGTCGAAGAAGCCGTCGTTCTCGTCGTACGTGATGAACAGCGCCGTACGGGCCCACACGTCGGGGTTCGAGGTCAGCGCGTCGAGGACCTGCGAGATGTACCAGGCGCCGTAGTTCGCCGGCCAGTTGGAGTGCTCGGAGAAGGCCTCCGGGGCGGCTATCCAGGAGATCTTCGGCAGCCGGCCGCCCTGCACGTCGGCGCGCAGCCGGTCGAAGAAGCCCTCGCCGGCCTTGGCGTTCGTGCCCGTGCGGGCCTTCTCGAACAGCGGGTCGCCGGCCTGGGCGTTGCGGTACGTGTTGAAGTACAGGAGCGAGTTGTCGCCGTAGTTGCCGCGGTAGGCGTCGTTGATCCAGCCCCAGGAGCCGGCCGCGTTCAGCCCGTCGCCGATGTCCTGGTAGATCTTCCAGGACACCCCGGCCGCCTCCAGGCGCTCCGGGTAGGTCTTCCAGCCGTAGCCCGCTTCGGCGTTGTTGAGGACCGGGCCGCCGCCGGTGCCGTCGTTGCCGGTGTGGCCGGTCCACAGGTAGTAGCGGTTCGGGTCGGTCGATCCGATGAACGAGCAGTGGTACGCGTCGCAGATCGTGAACGCGTCGGCGAGCGCGTAGTGGAACGGGATGTCCTCGCGGGTGAGGTACGCCATCGTGGCCTTGGTCTTGGCCGGGACCCAGTTGTCGTACCTGCCCTTGTTGAAGGCGCTCTGGCCGCCCGCCCAGTCGTGGTTGAGGCCCTGGAGGAACTCCATGCCCAGCTTCGCGCTCTCCGGGCGGAAGGGCAGGGTGACCTTGCTGCCGTCCGACTGGTTCCAGACCGACTTTCCGCTCGGCAGGGTGACCGGGCGGGGGTCGCCGAAGCCCCGCACGCCCTTCATCGCCCCGAAATAGTGGTCGAAGGAACGATTCTCCTGCATCAGGACGACAATGTGCTCGATGTCCTGGATCGTGCCGGTGGAGCCTTGTGCCGGGATGGCGGCGGCGCGCGCGATGCTCTCCGAGAGCATGGTCAGCGCGGCGGTGCCGCCGGCGAGTTGAAGGAACCGGCGACGGTCGAGGTCGGCCATGGGGGAGTTCTCCTCCGGGTCGGGACGGGCACGGGTGGGGGTGCGCGTGCGGTGGCCGGACTGACCGGCCGATGGGCGCCCCAAGGAGAGCGCCCGTGAACCACCGGCCGGGGGCCGTTCCATGACTGCCCGTCGTACGGGAGACGAATCCCCCGTGCTCGAACGGAAGAACTCACGAACGAACGCCCCCGACGGTCGATGACCATCGGGGGCGTACGTGAAGCGACAGAAAACTACTCGACGACGAGGTCGACCTTGATGTTGCCGCGGGTCGCCTTGGAGTACGGGCAGAACGCGTGGGTCTTCTCCAGGAGGGACGCGCCGGCCTCACCCTGGAGGTGGTCCGGGAACTCGGCGCGCATCACGACCGCGAGGCCGAAGCCGCCGTCCGCGGCGTCCTTGCCGATGGAGACCTCGGCGGTGATCGAGGCGTCGGAGATGTCGATCTTCTCCTGGCGGGCGACCAGGTTCATCGCGCTGGCGAAGCAGGCCGCGTACCCGGCGGCGAAGAGCTGCTCGGGGTTGGTGCCCTGACCGTTGCCGCCGAGGGCCTGGGGGTGGGCGAGGGGGAGGTCGATGTGGCCGTCGGAGCTGACGGCGCGGCCCTCGCGGCCGTTGGCGGTGGCGACAGCGGTGTAGATCGCGTCCATGGTGTCCGTTCCTGTCCTCGGGAGGGGTGCTGCGGTGGCTCTCTATTAATAGCGCACGATTAAGTTGTGCACAACTCAATGGCGTGTGAAACGTCCTCGCGTATCCTGGAGCCATGGAGACGCTCGACACCGTCCCGGACGAGGACTTCCTCCGGCTCGACCACCAGATCTGCTTCTCGCTGCACGCGGCGACCCGAGCCTTCAACGGCGTCTACCGCGAGGCGCTCAAGGAGCTGGGGCTCACCTACCCCCAGTACCTCGCGATGCTGGTGCTCTGGGAGCACGGCGAGCTGCCCGTGAAGGGGATCGGGGAGCGCCTCCGGCTCGACTCCGGAACGCTGTCCCCGCTGCTCAAGCGCCTGGAGGCGGCCGGATACGTCGAGCGGCGCCGCAGCCCCGAGGACGAGCGGTCCGTCACCGTCCGGCCCACCGCCGAGGGGACCGCGCTGAAGGAGAAGGCCCGCGACGTGCCGCGCCGGATCGCCACCGCGACCGGCCTCGACCTCGCCGACATCCGCGACCTGCGGGAACGCCTCGACGCCCTGGCCGCCCGACTCGACAGCGTCGACCCGGACGACCTGAACGTCTGCCGCTAGACGGCCGCACCACGAACCGCCCGCCGCGCGGTGGGCGCGGCGAGCGGTTCGTGGTGCGGCCCGAGGGAGCGGTCAGGAGCGGGGGACCTTGCGGAGCAGGGTCAGGACCACGGCCGCCGTCACCAGGGCGAAGACCGCGCTCAGGGCCGACGCCGAGTGGAGGGCCGTGGTGAAGGCCTCCCGTGCCTGCTCCCGCAGCCCCTCGTCCGGCAGGGCCAGCGCCGCGCCCACACTCTCGTGGGCCGCGGCCGGCGCGTCCGCCGGGATGCCGCCGCGGTAGACGGCGACCGCCACACTGCCGGTGACCGCGATACCCAGGGCGAGCCCCAGGTCGTAGGCCGTCTGACCGGTCGCGGCAGCCGCGCCCGCCTTCTCGGCGGGGGCGGAGCCGACCGCGAGGGCCGTCCCCAGGACGCTGATCGGCGCCGCGCCGAACATGATGACCGCGAGGCCGAGGGCGGCCACGGTCACCCCTTCGGCCAGGGCGATCACCGCGTATCCGGCCAGCGAGATCAGGAGCCCGCCGGCGAGGACGTACGCCGGGCGGATCTTCCGCGCCACGAAGGGCGTCAGCTGCGAGCCGGCGATCAGGCCCGCGGCTCCGGGCAGCAGCCAGAGACCGGCTTCGAGCGGCGGCAGTCCGGCGACCGCCTGGAGGTACTGCGGGACCAGGTACTCGACGCCGTTGAGCGCGGTCATGCCCAGGAGCAGGGTGAGCAGGGCGCCGGTGAAGGCCCGGTTCCTGAAGAGCCGCAGGTCGAGGAGCGGGGACTCCAGACGGTTCTGGCGGCGGACGAAGAGGGCCGTGAAGGTCAGCCCCAGGGCGAAGGCGACGCCCGCCTCGGCCGTCGGGCCGTGCGCGGCGAGGGACTTGACGCCGTACACCAGTGGCAGGACGGCGAGGAGGAAGAGCAGCACGCTCGCCGGGTCGAGGCGCCCGGGGTTCGGGTCGCGGTACTCGGGGAGCAGCAGCGGAGCCGTGACCAGCGCGATCAGCATGACGGGCAGGCCCATCAGGAAGACCGAGCCCCACCACCAGGAGGCGAGCAGCACACCGCCGACGACCGGTCCGATCGCGAGCCCGACGGAGAGGGCGGTCACCCACATCGCGATCGCCGTGGCCCGCTGCCGGGCGTCCGCGAACATGTGGCTGATCAGGGCGAGCGTGGAGGGCAGGACCGCCGCCCCGGCGATGCCGAGGAGGGCGCGGGCCGCGATCAGCGTCCCGGCGTTCGGGGCGTAGGCGGCGAGGACGGAGGCGAGCAGGAAGCCGGCCGAACCGGCCATCAGGAGCTTGCGGCGGCCGAGCCGGTCACCGAGGGTGCCCATGATCACGAGGGTGGCGGCGGTGAGGAAGCCGTAGATGTCGGTGATCCAGAGCAACTGGGCGCCGCTGGGCCGGAGATCGGCCGAGAGGTACGGGGTGGCGAGCCACAGCACACCGAGGTCGGCGGTCATCAGGGTGACGGGGAGGAGGAGGACGGCGAGGCCGAGCCACTGGCGGGCTCCGGCCCGGGGCGGTGTCGCGGTGTTCTCCGCGAGGGTCGTGGTCATCGTGCCGGCTCCTCGTTCTCGGTGTTCTCGGTGGTGGTGGTCCTGATGGTCCTGGTGGCGGTGGCCGCGGTGGTGGTCGCCGTCGTGGTGGTGGGGACCGCGGGGGTGGGGTTCGCGGCCGCGCCGGGGAGTGCCTCCGCCAGGGTCCGCTCGGCCTCGTCGAGCAGTTCCGATACCCGGCCGGCCCGCAACTCCACAGGCACTCCGGAGAGTTCGGTGCCGTGCAGGACGCGGAGGGCGGCGTCCGGGAGTCCGCAGAACTCGGAGATGCCGGTCACCAGCATCAGACCGAGCGCGTCGGTCATGCCGAGCCGCTCGATCTCCTCCGGCGTCCCGCCCATCAGGGCCAGCCAGAGCAGCCTCTTCCCCGCCAGTCGGGGGCGGCTCCGGCCGTACGCGAAGCCGTAGTTCCAGACCCGGTCGATCCAGCCCTTCAGGATGGCCGGCGGGGTGAACCACCAGACCGGGAAGACGACCACGATCTCGTCGGCGGCGAGGATCCGGTCCATGTGGGCGCGGACCTCCGGGGAGTAGACCTTCTCGCGGTTCTCCCAGTCCGGCTCGTCCTCCGGCCGGAGCGCCGGGTCGAACCCCTCGGCGTACAGGTCGAGTACGTCGACGGTGCCGCCCTCGTCCTTGCGGCGGGCGTGCAGCCGGGCGGCGACCTGGGCGGTGAGCGAGTCGGTACGGGGGTGGGCGAGGACGAGGAGCGTGTGAGCTGCCATGACCTGGAGTTCCTTCACAGGGGAGGGGGAGGGGAGGGGCGTGGGCGCGTTCGGGGGGCGGGGCGGGCCCGGGATGGTCACGGGCCCGCCCTCGGGCGGCCGGCACCGGGGCCGTCAGAGGCCGAGGCCGGAGCCGCCGCTCGCGTCGATGTTCTGGCCGGTGACCCAGCGGGAGTCGTCGGAGGCGAGGAAGCCGACGACGTCGGCCACGTCACCCGGCTGCCCCACCCGGTTGAAGACCGAGAACCCGGCGGCGTGCGCCTTGGCGGTCGGGTCGGCCATCCACGGGTGGATGTCGGTCTCGATCGTGCCCGGCGAGACCGCGTTGACCGTGATGCCCCGGGAGCCGAGCGTCTGCGCGAGGGTCAGGGTCAGCACCTCGACGGCGCCCTTGGCGGCGGCGTACGAGGTCATGCCCGGGAAGGCGACCTTGGTGACTCCGGAGGAGATGTTGATGATCCTGCCGCCGTCGCGGAGCCGGTCGAGGCCCTTCTGGATGATGAAGAACGGAGCCTTGGCGTTGACCGCGAACACCCGGTCGTAGTCGGCCTCCTCGACCTCGTGGATCTGGCCGGGGCCGGCGATCCCGGCGTTGTTGACCAGGATGTCGAGACCGTGGTCGCCCTCGGTCGCCGCGTCGAAGGCGGCCCAGAGGGCGTCGGCGTCGCCGGGGACGCCCAGTTCGGTGCGGAGGGCGAAGGCGGAGCCGCCGGCCGCCTCGATCGCGGCGACCGTCTCCTTCGCGGCCGTCTCGTTGCTTGCGTAGTGGACGCCGACCCGGGCGCCGTCCGCGCCGAGGCGGAGGGCGATCGCCCGGCCGATGCCGCGGCTGCCGCCGGTGACGAGGGCGGTCCTGCCGGCGAGGGGCTTGTTGCTGCTCATGTCCTGCTCCTTGGTGTTCCGTGTGTCGTTTCCTGCTGACAGGGATGACTCTGGCGGCGGGGTGTTCGGGAACGGCTCGGGTTCTGTTCGGGCCTGGTTCGGGCGGGGAACGGGCCGGGTTCGGGTGCGGTACGGGCCGGGTTCGGCTGTGGAACGGGCCTGTTCGGACCGGCACGGGCGGGTGATCGAAGCCGGGTTACGGTGGCCGTATGCGATTCGCGGTGCTGGGGGAGACGGCCGTACGGACCGAGGACGGCACGCCCGTCCGGGTCCCTGAACTCAAGGTGCGGGCCCTGCTCGCCGCGCTCCTCGTCGATGCGGGCCGGCCGGTCGCCGCGTTCCGGCTCGTCGACGACCTGTGGGGCGACGAGCCGCCCGGCAACCCGCTGCGGGCCCTCCAGGCCAAGGTCTCCCAGCTGCGCCGCGCCTTCGAGGAGGCCGAGCCCGGCGGGCGCGACCTCGTCGTCACGCAGGCACCCGGCTATCTCCTCGCCGTACCCGAAGGGGCGCTGGACGCGCGGGAGTTCGCGCGGCTCGCCGCCCGGGCGCGGGAGAGGGCGGACCCACGCGAGAGGGCCGTCCTGCTCGGCGAGGCGCTCGACCTGTGGCGGGGCCCGGCGTTCGCCGGGTTCGCGGAGGAGCCGTTCGCGCGGGCGGCGGCGGACCGGCTGGAGGAGGAACGGCTCGCCGTCCGCGAGGCACTGGCGGAGGCGCGCCTCGATGCCGGAGAACTGGACGTACTGGCAGGGGAGTTGGCGGAACTCGTCGCCCTGCATCCGCTGCGCGAGCGGCTACGGGCGGTGCAGCTGCGGGCCCTCTACCGGGCGGGCCGGCAGAGCGAGGCGCTCGCCGGGTACGAGGAGCTGCGCACCCTCCTCGCCGACCAACTCGGCCTCGACCCGAGCCCCGAACTGACCGCGCTCCACGCGGCGATGCTCCGCCAGGACCCCTCGCTCTCGGCGCCGGCGGCCGCGCCGTCCGCCGCGCCGCCCGGCACGGTCCGTGCGACGCCGGGGCCGACCGCGAGCGGGGGGCCCGTGCGGGGCAATCTGTTCACACCGCTCACCGGGATCGTCGGGCGCGACGCGGCCGTCGCCGAGGTGCGGGGGCTGCTCACCGAGCGGCGGCTCGTCACGCTCACCGGGCCCGGCGGGGTCGGGAAGACCCGGCTCGCCCTGGAGGCGGCCGGGCAGGCGCGCGAGGAGTTCGCGGACGGCGTGTGGCTCGTCGAGTTCGCCGGCGCGCGCGGGGAGCTCGCCGAGGTCGTCGCCGCCGCGCTCGAACTCCGCGACGACGGGGTGTGGGGGCTGCGGCCCGAGGGGGAGCGGGCGCTCACCACGGCGGAGCGGCTGGCCGAGGTCCTGCGCGGCAAGCGCACGCTGCTCGTCCTCGACAACTGCGAACACGTCGTCGACGAGGCGGCCTCCCTGGCCGAGCTGCTGCTGCGCACGGCGCCGGGCCTCGTCGTCCTGACCACCAGCCAGGAGCCGCTCGCCCTCGCGGGCGAGACGCTGTGGGCGGTGGAGCCGCTCGACGGGGACGGCGCGGTGGAGCTGTTCACGGCACGGGCGGCGGCCTCGGCGCCCGGGTTCGGGTCCGGCGCGGCGCTCGACCCGGCCACCCGGGAGGCGGTACGGGCCGTCTGCCGCCGGCTCGACGGCATCCCGCTCGCCCTGGAACTGGCCGCGACCCGCGTCCGGGCCCTCGGGGTGCACGGGCTCCTGGCGCGGCTCGACGACCGCTTCCGCCTGCTCGACGCGGGGCTGCGCGGCGCGCCGGCCCGGCAGCAGACCCTGCGGGCGGTCATCGACTGGAGCTGGGAACTGCTCGGCGAGCAGGAGCGGACGGTGCTGCGGCGCCTGGCCGTGCACGCGGAGGGCTGCACGCTGGGGGCGGCGGAGGAGGTATGCGCGGGTGGTGCGACGTCGGGAGGCGCGATGCCGGGCGGCACGGCATCCGGAGGTGCCGGTGACGTGTCCGCCGGGGACGTCCTCGGACTCCTCGCCCGCCTCGTCGACCGCTCGCTCGTCGTGGCGGTCGACGGTCCTGACGGACCGCGCTACCGGCTCCTGGAGTCCGTCGCCGCGTACTGCCTCGAACGTCTTGAGGACGCGGGCGAGACGGAGGCCGTACGGGACCGGCACCTGACCCACTACCTGCGGCTGGCCGAGGACGCCGAGCCGGCCCTGCGCGGCCCGGACCAGCGCCGCCGGCTCGCCCGCCTCGACGCCGAGACGGCGAACCTGCGGGCCGCCCTGGACCGGGCGCTCGCCGCGCCCGGCACCGGGCGGAACGCCGGGGCGGCGCTCCGGCTCGTCGACGCGCTCGCCTGGTACTGGGTCATGCGGGGCCGCCTGGGCGAGGCGCTCCGCCACGCGACGGCGGCACTGCGGGCGGCCCTCCCGAAGACCGCGCAGGCCGCGCAGGCCGCGCAGACCCCGGAGACCGCGGAGACCGCCGAGGGCCAGGCGCCCCCCGAACAGCGCGCGCTCCGCGCCCGCGTGGAGGTCTGGCGCACGGGCCTGGCGATCATGGGCGGCGACGGCACGGACCGGCGGCAGCGGATCGCGAAGGCCCTCACGGCCTACGAGGCGACCGAACCGCTCCGGCCCTCGGACCACGCGTGGGCGCGCTGGTTCCTCGCGCACGTGCTCTGCGGGACGGGCAGCCAGAGCGAGGGCGGCCGGCTGACGGGGGAGGCGCTCGACGGGGCCCGGGCCCACGGGGACCGCTGGGTCGAGGCGGCGGCACTCGCGGACCGCTCGGTGCAGCGGCTGCTCGGCGGCGACGTGGCGGGCACCGAGGAGGACGCGGCCCGTTCGGACGCGCTGTTCGCCGAGGTCGGCGACGCGTGCTGCCGACTGTGGTCGGTGTACCCGCTGGCGACGGTCGCCGAGATCCACGGGGAGTACGAGCGGGCGGACCGGCTCAAGCGGGCGGGCCTGGCGGCGGCGGAGGGCCTCGGCCTGACGGCCGAGGTGCCGGACCTGCTGGCCGGGATCGGGCGTACGGCCCTGCTGAGGGGTGATCTGGCCGAGGCGCGGGCGTACCACGCGGCGGCCCGGGAGCGGGCGGTCGAGATCGGGTTCCGGGCGGGCGAGATCAACGCGGTCCTCGGCCTCGGCCTGGGCGCCAGACGCGAGGGCCTGATCGACGAGGCCGAGGCGCACATGAGGGAGGTCCTCGACTGGCACCGGGCGGTCGGCCTCGACTCGGCCAACGCGCTGATCCTGGCCGAGCTGGGCTTCTCGGCGCTCGCGCGCGGCGACGCGGCGGGCGCGCTGGAACTCCAGGAGGAGGGCTACGGCACCGCCCTGGCCTCCGGCGACCCGCGCGCGGTCGCCCTCGCCCTGGAGGGCCTGGCCTCGGCCCACGCGGGCGCGGGCCGGGCGAAGGGGGCCGCCCTCCTCCTCGGGGCGGCGTCGGCGCTCCGCGCCTCGACGGGCGCGCCCCTGCCCGCGGCGGAACGCTCTGACGTCGACGCCACGGAGACGACGGCCCGCGCGGCCCTGGGCCCGGAGGCCTTCACCGAAGCCTTCACCCACGGCACGACCCTGCCCCACGAACGGGCGGTGACGGAGGCGGCGCCGCCCGCGCGGGCCCCGGATCCGACGCTTGAACCCTTGACCAAAACGTAAGGATCAACTGCCGTACTCACCCCTATACTCGCCCCATGTCCGAGTTCACTGTCCGGCGTGCCGTCGCCGACGATTCCAAGCGGCTCACCCGGCTGGTCAGAAGCTCCCGGGCCTATCGGGGGGACTACGCCACGATGGTCGAGGGGTACCAGGTCGGGGGTGCGTACATCGAGCACCATCCGGTGTTCGTCGCCGTCGACGCGAGCGACCGGGTGCTCGGGTTCTACGCGCTGCTCGTCGACGACGCCGAGCTCGACCTCGCGTTCGTCGCCGACAGCGCCCAGGGGCTCGGCATCGGGCGGCTGCTCATGGAGCACATGACCGGGCAGGCCAGGGCCGCCGGGCTCACGACCGTGCGGGTCGTCGCGCATCCGCCCGCCGAGGAGTTCTACCTGCGCACCGGCGCCGTCCGCAGCGGAACCGTTCCGGCCGCCGGACGCATCCACTGGGACCGCCCCGAGCTCCGGTACGACATCGCGTGACCGCCACGGAGCCCCAGCCCCAGTCACAGCATCAGCCCCCTGAGCCCCAGCGCGCCGAGCGCCGCAGGCTCTTCGCCGACCTCACCCCGCTGCGGACCTCCGCCCACTACCGCCGTCTCTGGTTCGGCAGCACCGTCTCCTGGGTCGGGCAGGGGATGACGGCGCTCGCCGTCTCCCTCCAGGTGTACGACATCACCCGGTCGCCCTTCTCCGTCGGACTCGTCGGACTGTTCTCGCTCGTCCCGCTCGTCGTCTTCGGGCTGTACGGCGGTGCCATCGCCGACACCGTCGACCGCCGCAAGCTCGGGCTCTACAGCGCCTGCGGTTCCGCCGTGCTGTCGGTCGCGCTCGCCGGCGCCGCGTTCGCCGGGTTCCACCGGGTCTGGTTCCTCTACGGGATCGTCGCCCTGCAGGCCGTCTGCGCCGCGCTCAACTCGCCCGCCCGTTCCTCGATGATCCCCCGGCTCCTGCCGCCCGAGCAGCTGCGCGCCGCCAACGCGCTGAACTCGATGGTCACGACCTTCGGCATGCTCGTCGGGCCGAGCCTCGGCGGGCTGATCGTCGGTTTCGCCGGGTACCAGACCGCGTACCTCGTCGACGCCGTCGCCTTCGCCGCGAGCCTCTACGCGATGTGGCGGCTGCCGTCGATGCTCCCGGACCGGAAGGGAGGCGGCAAGCGGGCCTCCGTCCTCGACGGGCTGCGGTTCCTCGCGACCCGGCCCAACCTCCGTATGACGTTCTTCTCGGACTTCTGCGCGATGATCCTCGCCCACCCCCGCGCCCTGTTCCCCGCCGTCGCCGTGCTCTGGTTCGGCGGCGACGCGAAGACCGCCGGACTCCTCGTCGCCGCGCCCGCGTTCGGGGCGCTGCTCGGCGGGGTGCTCTCCGGCTGGCAGGGCCGCATCCGGCACCACGGGCAGGCGATCCTGATCGCCGTCGCCTGCTGGGGGACCGCCATCGCCGTCTTCGGTCTCACCCGGAACCTCTGGCTGGGGCTGCTCCTGCTCGCCCTCGCCGGGTACTCCGACACCGTCTCGATGATCTTCCGCAACACGATGATGCAGGTCGCGGCGCCGGACGAGATGCGCGGCAGGCTCCAGGGCGTGTTCATCGTGGTGGTCGCCGGCGGGCCCCGGCTCGGGGACTTCCTCGCGGGCTCCGTGGCCGATCTGACCTCGCCCGCGGTCGCCGTCACGGGCGGCGGGATCGCCTGTGTCGTCGCGGTCGGTCTCCTCGCCCTGTACGGGCGCGGTTTCCGCCGGTACGACGCGCTCGACCCGACTCCGTGAGCAATTCTCCCCGAACGGCACGTCCTGTTCTGGCGGTTGGCCGCCACGGCGCATAACCGCCAGGACGGAACGGAGTCAACTCCCCTCCACCTGACCAAGACTCCTCGCGGCACCCGGAAACACCCCCGACCCCGGGTCCACGAGGAGTTCGAACGATGACGTCGAGGACCACGCCCTTCGACAGAGGGAGGGCCGCGCTGACCGCCGCGGGCATCTCCCTCGTGCTGCTCTCGGCGGGGCAGACCGCCGCCGCCGGGACCACCGCCTCAGCCGTACCGGACACCTTCAAGGGCGCGGCGGCGAGCACCACCGTCACCCTCGTCACCGGCGACCGCGTCACCCTCACCGACCTCGGCGGCGGGCAGCAGACCGTCACCGTCGACCGGGCCGAGGGCGCCACCGGCGCGATACGCAGCCAGATCGCGAACGGCCGGGTCACGGTCGTCCCCGACGAGGCCCGCCCCTACCTGGCCTCCGGCGCGCTCGACCCCCGCCTCTTCGACGTCACCGGTCTCGTCGCGCAGGGCATCACCGGCGACCTGCCGCTGATCGTCACCTACGGCGGCAAGGGCGCCCGGACCGCCGCGGCGACCCCGCGCGGTGCCGAGACCGTCCGCCCGCTGCCCAGCATCGGCGGCGCCGCCGTCACCGCCACCGACCCCGCCGCCTTCTGGCAGGGCTTCACCGCCGCCCCCGCCGCGCGGACCGCCGCCCCCGCCAAGGTCTGGCTCGACGGCCGGGTCAAGGCCGCCATGGCCGAGTCCAACGCGCAGATCGGCACCCCGAAGGCCTGGGAGGCCGGGCTCACCGGCAAGGGCGTGAAGGTCGCCGTCCTCGACTCCGGCGCCGACCTCGCCCACCCCGACCTCGCGGGCCGGGTCACCGAGTCCAAGTCGTTCATCGCCGGCCAGGAGGTCGCCGACCGCAACGGCCACGGCACCCATGTCGCCTCCACCGTCGGCGGCAGCGGCGCCGGCTCCGACGGCAAGGAGAAGGGCGTCGCCCCCGGCGCCACCCTCGCCGTCGGCAAGGTCCTCAGCGACGAGGGCTCCGGCTCCGAGTCGGAGATCATCGCCGGCATGGAGTGGGCCGCCAAGGACATCGACGCGAAGATCGTCTCGATGAGCCTCGGCTCCCGCGAACCCAGCGACGGCACCGACCCGATGGCCCAGGCCGTCAACACCCTCACCGCCGAGACCGGCGCCCTCTTCGTCATCGCCGCCGGCAACTCCGGCGCCCCCGGCTCCATCGGCTCGCCCGGCGCCGCCGACTCCGCCCTCACCATCGGCGCCGTCGACTCCGCCGACGAGGCCGCCTACTTCACGAGCCAGGGCCCCCGCTACGGCGACCAGGCCCTCAAGCCCGACCTGTCGGCGCCCGGCGTGGACATCCTCGCCGCCCGCTCCCAGCTCGTCCCCGGCAGCGGCCTCTACACCTCCATGAGCGGTACGTCGATGGCGACCCCGCACGTCGCCGGCGTCGCCGCGCTGCTCGCCGAGCGGCACCCCGACTGGACCGGCGCCCAGCTCAAGAGCGCGCTGATGTCCTCGTCGAAGACGCTCGACGCCTCCTCGTACGCGCTCGGCTCCGGCCGGGTCGACGTGGCCGCCGCGATCGCCGCGAACGTCACCGCGACCGGCTCCGCCGACCTCGGCTACGTCGCCTGGCCGTACGAGGCGAACGAGCCCGTCACGAAGACCGTCACCTACACCAACTCCTCCGACGCCCCGGTCGCGCTGAACCTGGCCGTCGAGGGCATGCCGGCCGGTGTCGCCGCCCTCGCCGACACCACCCTCACCGTCCCCGCCCACGGCACCGCGAGCACCACCGTCACCGGTGACGGCGCCAAGGCCCCCGTCGGCCAGTCCTCCGGCCGGGTCACCGCCACCGCCGCCGGCACCGTCGTCGCGCACACCGCGCTCGGCCTGGTGAAGGAGGAGGAGCGCTACACCCTCACCGTCCACGTCAAGGACCGTGACGGCGCCGCCACCCCCGCCTACCTGGGCGTGCAGCAGCTCACCCCGGGCGTCGACCCCTTCCCGGCCACGGTCGGCGAGTCCGGCACCCTCGAACTGCGCCTCAAGCCCGGCACGTACACCGTCGACAGCTTCCTCGACGTGCGCGGCTCCCACGGCAAGGACTCCCTCGGCCTCGGCTTCCTCACCGCGCCGGAGATCACCCTCGACCGCGACCGCGAGATCACCCTCGACGGGCGGCAGCTCCGCGAGATCCGCGCCGAGGTCGAGAAGCGCACCGAGACCCGGCAGCTCCTGATGGAGTTCGACCGGAAGGCCAACGGCGCCTCCTACGGCGGCGCCGTCCAGGTCCCGGCGACGTACGACTCGATCTTCGCCGCGCCCACCGCCAGGCCCGCCACCGGCACCTTCGAGTACCGGACCGTCTGGCGCCTCGGCAAGCCCATGCTGGAGGCGAGCGTCGACGGCACCCGGCTCTCCGAGGCCACGCCGCAGGGCGGCGGCACTCTCCTGGAGGGCGGCCACCGTCTCGGCGTCGTCGACGCGGGCACCGGGACCCCCGCCGAGTACACCGGCAGGAACGTCGCCGGCAAGGCCGTCCTCGTCCGGCTGACCGAGGGCGCCGACCCGAAGCAGCTCGCCCAGCACGCCCAGGACGCGGGCGCCAGGGCCCTGTTCGTCACCGACGACCAGCCCGGCCGGCTGATGAAGTTCTTCGGCACCGCCGACTACGAGGACCGGCCGCTCGCCGTCGCCACCGTCAACACCGCCGACGCCCAGCGGCTCGCCGCCGCCGCGGCCCGCGGCAAGCGCGTCGACCTGACCGGCACCCGCTTCACCCCGTTCACGTACGACCTCTCCGAGGGCCACCCCGGGGCCATCGGCAAGGACCTGGTCTTCCGTCCCGGCCGGGACGAACTGGCCACCATCAGCTCCACCTTCCACGCGCCGACCAAGCGCAGGGAACTGGGCGGCGAGTTCCGCTACTCGATCACCGACACCTTCCCGATCGGCTTCGGCTTCAAGGAGTGGATCTCCTTCCCGGCCGAACGCACCGAGTACGTCTCCACCGGCACCGGCCAGCGCTGGCACGAGTCCGTCGACCTCGGCGACTCCCTGGAGGAGCGCGGCGGCACCCCGTCCTACGGCGGCGGCAGCCGGGTGGACCTCGACTGGTTCGGCCCCGTCTGGCACCCGTGGCTGGGCACCGGCCTCGGCTGGGGCCAGCAGCGCGTCGGCAACGACCTGCGCTTCAACACCCCCGGCTGGGGCGACTCCGGCACCGACCACACCGGCTTCGGCAACGTGTGGAACGACGACTCGATGACCCAGTACACCGAGGTGTACGTCAACGGCACCCGCGTCGACCGCAAGATGAGCTCCGGCGCCTACGCCTGGGACGCCCCGGCCGAGGAGGCGACCTACAAGGTCGTCACCGACACCGCGCTCGACCCGACGCGCTGGCGGCTCGCCGGCAAGGGCCACAGCGAGTGGACCTTCCGATCCGCCGAGACCCCGTCCGACCGGATCACCTACCTGCCGATGCTCAACCTCGGCTTCGACGTGGACACCGACATCAACGGTGACGTCCGCGCCGGACGCAAGCTGCCCGTCGGGATCTTCGCCGCATACGTGAAGGGCGCCACCGGCACCGGCACCATCACCGGCGGCACCCTGGAGGTCTCCTACGACGAGGGCAGCACCTGGACGAAGGTCGCCCTCAAGAAGGCGCGGCACGGCGCCGCCTGGGACGGCGAACTGCGCGTCCCGGCCGGCGCGGCCTCCGTCTCGCTGCGGGCCGGGGCGAGCGACGACCGGGGCGGCTCGGTCACGCAGGAACTGATCCGCGCGGTGGGCGTGAAGTAGTCACGCGGCCACCTGTCAGGCACGGCCGGCCGGGCCCCCTCCCGCTCACCGCGGGAGGGGGCCCGGCTCCGTCCGCTCACCCCGCGGCGCTCAAGGACTTCTTGAGGACCTTGCCCATGTCGTTGCGGGGGAGAGCGTCGAGAAGGCGCACCACCCGGGGCCGCTTGTGCGGGGCGAGCAGGCGCGCCACGTGCTCGGCCAGCTCCTCCCCCGTCGGGGGCTTCTCCCTGTCCTCCGGCACCACCCAGGCCACGATCCGCTCGCCCAGGTCGGGGTCGGGCTCACCGGTGACGGCCGCCTCGCGCACCCCGGCGTGGTCGAGGAGCGCGTTCTCGATCTCGCCCGCCCCGATCTTGTAGCCGCCGCTCTTGATCAGGTCGGTCGCCTTGCGGCCGACGAGCCGCACCGCGCCGTCCGGCTCCCTGACCGCCACGTCGCCGGTACGGAACCAGTCGCCGTCGAAGGCCGCGGCCGTCGCGTCCGGCCGGTTGAGGTAGCCGGAGAACAGGTTCGGGCCGCGCACCTGCACCTCGCCGACCGTCTCCCCGTCGAGCTCCTCCACCACGGAGCCGTCCTCCTCGACGAGCCGCAGGTCCACGCCCGCGAGCGGGGGGCCGACGGTCCCGGGGCGCGGGGCGCCGCCCGGCCGGACGCTGGTGTTCATGAGCGTCTCCGTCATCCCGTACCGCTCCACGACCGTCCGGCCCGTCGCCGCCGCGATCCGCTCGTGGTCGTGGACCGGGAGCGCCGCCGACCCGGAGACGAGGAGCCGCGCCCCGGCCAACGCCCGGACCAGTCCGTGGTCCTCGGCGAGCGCGTCCGCGAGCCGGTGGTACATCGTCGGCACGCCGAACAGCATCGTGCCGCCGCCGCCCAGCTCCCGTGTCACGCCCTCCACCGAGAACGCCCCCAGGTGCCGGACCTCGCCGCCCCGGCGCAGCGGCCCCAGGATCCCGAGGATCAGCCCGTGCACATGGAACAGCGGCAGCGCGTGCACGAGGACGTCGTCGGCCGTCCACGACCAGGCGTCGGCGAGCGCGTCCAGCGAGGCGGCGACCGCCCGCCGGGACAGCAGGACACCCTTCGGCGGGCCGGTGGTGCCCGAGGTGTAGACGATCAGGGCCGGGGACTCGGCGTCGGCCGCCTCCGCGACCGGCGGGCCGCTCGCCGCCAGGTCCACGACGACCCGGGGGAGCCCGGTGAGGCCGGCGGGCAGCACGTCCTCGGCGCCGGTGAGCACGGCCGTGGGCCTGCTGTCGTCGAGGACGTGCGCCAGCTCGCGCTCGCCCGTCCGCGGATTGAGCGGTACGGCGGGCACGCCGGCCAGCAGGGCCCCGACGACCGCGACGGCCGTGTGCGCGGTCGGCGTGGCCCAGACGGCGACCCGCCCGGCTCCCTCGATCCGGGCGGCCAGGGCCCCGGCGGCCCGCGCCAGTTCCTCGTACGTCAGGGTGACCGGGCCGCAGCGCAGCGCGGGCCGGTCGGAAGGGGCCGCAAGGGCCGGGAAGAGCGCACTCACCGGTCGTACTCCTCGGGTCGATGTCGAGATCGAGGGTTCCGGGAGGCATTCTGCCGTCCGTCAGGGGCGGCCCGCCGCGACCTTCGTCGCCTCCGGCGCCGGGTCCGCGCCCTCCGGGCGGATTCCGCGCATCCGCCCCCACGCGTACACACAGCCCGCCAGCGCCAGGTCCGACAGCAGCATGAAGCCGATCGAGTACGAGCCCTTCGCGCTGTAGATCGCGCCCATCACCAGCGGCGGCAGGAACCCGCCCAGCCCGCCCATCGCGCCGACGATGCCCGTCACACTGCCGACCTTCGCCTGCGGGGTCACCTGCGAGACCAGCGCGAACACCGAACCGCTCGCCGTGCCCAGGCCCGCCGCCATGATCAGCAGGGCGATCGTGCCGCCGGGATTCAGCGGCGGGTCGAAGGCCTGCACGATCGCGAGGAGCGCCACCACGCCGAGCGCGGCGGCCGTGACGAGCGCCGGATGGATCCGGTCCGAGAGCCAGCCGCCGATCGGCCGGAAGACGACGGTCACCAGCGCGAATCCGGCCGCCTTGGTTCCCGCGTCCGTCGGGTCGAGCTCGTACCAGGTCTTCAGATACGTCGGCAGGTAGACGCCGAACGCCACGATGCCGCCGAAGCCGATCGCGTACAGCGCCGACAGCTCCCACGTCACCCGCAGCCGCCCCGCCGCGCCGAGCCGGGTCGCCAGGGAGGCGGTGGGCACGGGCCGGTCGGGCCGGTCGGTGATGAGCAACGTGGCGAGCACCGCGTACGCCGCCAGCGCGATCGCGACCACGATGAACGGCAGGTTCTCGCCGTGCTTCGCGATGCGCGGGGTGAAGTAGCCGGAGAGCGCCACACCGCCCATGCCCATGCCGAACACGCCGAGCGCGAGGCCGCGCTTCTCGGGCGGGAACCAGGAGTTCACCAGTGGGATGCCGATCGCGAACGTCGTGCCGCCGAGCCCGAGGAGGAACGCGACGACCAGCAGCAGGCCGTAGGTGTCCTTGACCACGATGAGCAGCAGGACGGGGATGATCGTCAGCGCCGAGACCAGCGGGAACATCAGCCTCGCGCCGTACCGGTCGGTCAGCGCGCCGGCCGGGATGCGGCCGAGCGAGCCGACGAGGACGGGGACCGCGACGAGCAGCGACTGCTCGAAGGAGCTGAGTTCGAGCCGGTCGCCGTACCAGCTGGCGAGGGGCGCGATCAGATCCCACGCCCAGAAGGTGAGCGTGAAGCCGATGGTGGCCGTCACCAGGTTGCGGTAGGCCGCCGTGGTCGGGGGCTTGGTCTCGGTGTCCACGCCTCCAGTCAAGATCGGGGAGGGGCGGGGGGCGCGCGGGACTGCTCCGTACGAGTGCCCCCGTGCACGGGGTTTCGTACGGGCGTCCCCGTGCCCGACCTACGGCCAGGCCACCGTCGTCGGCGGAGTGCCGTCGTCCGTGACCCGCAGCCCGGCCCCCTCGCCCCCGACCGACACCTCCACGGTCAGCGCGGCGATCCCCGACCGCCGGTGCGCCGCCGCGAGCGCCCCGCGCAGGGCGGCCAGGAGCCTGCCGGCCGTCTCCTCGTCGATGAGGGTGTCGACGGCTCCGGCGAAGTGCACGGACGGCTGGAAGCCGAGCAGGACCGCCGCCCCGCCGGTCTCCCGCAGCACCTTCCCCCGGAAGGACGTCGGGGCGTCCGCCGGGGGCTGCTGGAGCGCGAAGATGGTCGTACGGACCTCCTGGATCGTGGAGTCCAGCTCGTCCACCGCCCGCCCGAGCAGCGCGTCGTCCTCGGAGGAGCCGACCGCCCGCCGCCGGGTGGACTCCAGCATCATCTCCGTGGCGAACAGGCGCTGGACGACCAGGTCGTGCAGATCGCGGGCGATCCGGTCCCGGTCCTCGTACACCGCGAGCCGCTCCCGGTCGTGCCGCGCGTCGGCGAGGACCAGCGCGAGCGCCGCCTGCGAGGCGAACTGCGAGGCGAGGAGCCGGTCGACGGCCGTGTACGGCCGGTCGCCGCGCCGCCGGGGGAGGGCGAGCGTGCCGATGAGCTTTCCGCCGCTCTGCAGCGGCAGCATCATCGACGGTCCGAAGCGGGACCGGACGGGGGTGGTCATCCGGGGGTCCGTCGCCGAGTCCTCGACGAACACGGGCTCCCCGCCGAGGAGCTGGACGAGCACGGGGGAGCCGGGTGCGATCGCCGTCCCCACCAGTTCGCCCGGGTCGTCCGTGGTCGAGGCGGCGACGATCTCCATCCCGCCCCCGGGGGTGGGCTGGAGGACGACTCCGGCCGAGGCGCCGGCCAGGTTGCGGGCCTGCTCGGCGACGGTCATCAGGGCGTTCTCGGCGGACGCGCCGGTCAGCAGGGCCGTGGTGACCGCCGCCGCGCCCTCGATCCAGCGCTCGCGCTGCCGGGCGGTCTCGTACAGCCGGGCGTTGCCGATGGCGATGCCGGCCTGTGAGGCGAGGACCCGGAGCAGGGAGAGGTCCGCCTCGGTGAAGGCGCCGTCGCGCTTCTCGGTGAGGTACAGATTGCCGAAGACCTCGGTGTGGACCCGGATGGGGACGCCGAGGAAGGTGCGCATCTCCGGGTGCCCCCCGGGCACGCCGGACGAGCGCGGGTCGGCCGTCAGGTCGTCGATCCGCAGCGGCCGCTGGTCCTGGATGAGGGCGCCGAGCAGTCCGGTGTGGCCGTCGGGGAGGCCCCCGACACGCCGCCGCTCCTCGTCCGTCAGGCCGGCGGTGAAGAGCTCGGTGATCCGGCGGCGCTCGGGGTCGACGACCCCGAGCGCGCCGTAGCGGGCCCCGATGAGCTCGGTGGCGGAGTCCACGATGTGCTGGAGGGTGGTGCGGAGTTCGAGGTCCGTGCCGACGCTGAGGACGGCTTCGAGCAGCATGGGCAGCCGGGGCGCGTCCTCGTCCGTGTCCCCGTGCCGGTCCTGGTCCTGGTCCTGGTCCTCGTCCCGGTCCTCGTCCATGATCGTCATGGTCTCATTGTCGTACGAATCGTTCTGTTTCGCGGGATTGTGTCCGGCCGGTCCTCAGTCCTCGTCGGTCAGCGGGTTCCGCTCCGACAGGGGGTCGAGGACCATCGGCTGGACCTTGCCCTCCAGCATCGCGCCGAGGCCCAGGACCGCGCAGACGTCGGGCCGTTCGGCGATGTGGACCGGCATCCCGGTCGCCTCGCGCAGCATCTGGTCGAGCCCCGGCAGCAGGGCGCTGCCGCCGACCATCATGATCCCGCGGTCCGCGAGGTCGGCCACCAGGTCCGGCGGGCAGTCCCGCAGCACCTTGCCGATGCCGTCGAGGACCGCCGTCAGCGGAGTGTGGATGGCCTCCCGCACGGCGGCGGTGTCGACGGTCACCGAACGGGCCAGGCCCGTGGCGACGTCACGGCCGTGGATCTCGGTCCAGGCCGGGCCGTGGGGCGTCAGGCCGTTCCCGCTGAGGGCGAGTTGGAGCGGGCGGACCGACTGGCTCGGCAGCATCAGCTCGTGGTGGTGGCGCAGGTGCTGGATGACGGCGTGGTCGATGGCGTCACCGCCCACCGGCATCCGTTCCGCCGTGACGATGGAGCCGAGCGAGAGCACCGCGACCTGCGTGGTCGCCGCCCCGCACACCAGGATCATCGTCGCGGTCGGCTGCTCGACGGGCAGGCCGCAGCCGACGGCCGCCGCGATCAGCGTGTCGACCAGCTCGACGCGGCGGGCCCCGAGACCGACGAGGGTCTCGACGGCGGCGCGCTGGGCGAGCGGGTCGCTGTCGTGCGGGGTGCAGGCGGCGGCGCGCAGCCGGGGCTTGCGGCGGAGCTGGCGGCGCAGCTTCTCGCCGAGGAGGTGACGGAGCATGCGCTGCGCCATCTCGATGTCGACGACCGTGCCGCCCGAGACGGGACGGACGACCCGGATGTAGTCGGGGGTGCGGCCGGTCATCTTCTCGGCCAGCGCGCCGACGGCGATCAGCGCTCCGGTGCGGGTGTTGACGGCGGCGACGCTCGGCTCGTCGACGACGAGTCCGGCGCCCTTGACGAAGACCCGGGTGCGGGCGGCACCCAGGTCGACGGCGACATGGCAACGACGCAGCTGCTCAAGGCTGACGGTCACGGCGGATCCTCCGGAGTGCGGTGCTGGCACGGGCGAGGTGGGTTCGCGTTACGCGTTCCTCCTGATCGTCCGGCCGTCCGGGGCGCGGCGCGCGTTGGGCTGCGCCGCCCGGGGCCCGCTCCGGCGGGCCCGGCAGGACCTACCGAAGTGGGAGAATCGCGACGCACCGCCGACGACCTGCGGTTTCCTCACACAATCCTCACTTCCGCGGCTACCTGTGGCGGTACCCGGCCGCATAGCCTGCGGGCCCCATGGACTACTGCCACGCGTGCCGGCGGCATCTCAACGGGGCCCTCGCCTGTGCCGGGTGCGGGACTCCCGTCGAGGAACTGCGGTACGAGACCCCCCACATACCCGGCCGGCCGGCCGAGCCCGCCCAGGCGTTCCCGTCGGCCCAGCCGGTGCGGCCCGCCGGGCCCGGGTCCGAGTACGGCGCCGGGCACGAGTACGGCGCCGGGCACGAGTACGGTGCCGGGCATGAGACCGGCCGCGGGCCCGGGACCGGTCCCGGGCATGAGACCGGTCCCGGGCACGCGTACGCGCCGGCGCCCGAGCACGTCTACGAACTCGACGTCCTCGAACCGCCCCGCCCGGCCCCCGGCGGCCGCCGTGCCGCCCGCGGTGCCGCGCAGGGCCGGTCCGCCGGCCGGAGCCGCGCCGCCGAGCGCAGGGGCGGCCGCCGAGGGCGGAGCCGCCGGGGCCGTACGGTCCTGGTGGGAACCCTCGGCCTGGTGCTCGCGGCCGCTTCGCTGAGCATGGCCCGGCTCGCCATGGAGGAACCGGAGCGGGCGGGCGCCGCCACTGCGGTGGAGGAGCTCGACGTCACCGAGTCCCCGCTGGCCCCTGAGCCCGTCGGGACCACCGCCGCACCGGACGGCGGCAACCCCTCGCCGGTCACGTCCGCCCCGACCCGCCCCCGCCAGGTGAGCGCGGACACGAGCAGCGGCACGGGCACGGGATCGGGCGCAGGACCGGGCACGGGTGCGGGTACGGGTTCCGGTACGGGCCCCGGCGCGGGGAGCGGGGACGGGGGCGCCCCCGGGCAGTCGTCGACGCCCACCGACCCGGTGACCCGGCCCGCGACCCCCACCGCGACCCCGTCGGCCACGCAGCCCCAGACGCCTCCGTCCGGCACGCCCACCGCCACCGGTCCGACCCCTTCGGGCACGGCCACGACCGCCACTGCGACCCCCACGCCGACCCCGACCCCGAGCCCGAGCCCGACCAAGACGTGCACCCCGTTCCTCTGGTGGTGCGTCTGAGCGGCGGCAGCCCGTCGGAGGCCCGCCGGCCGGTGTGAGCCGGTGTCAGTCGGCCTCGGGCCTGCCGAACTCCTCGATCAGGACCGGGTACTGCTCGCCGCCGTGGCCCGCGGCGATGGCGCGGTCGGCCATCGCCTTGAACAGCTTCGGGAGTTCGGCGTTGACTCCCAGCGCCTCGCTCTCCCCGATCAGGTGCTCCATCGCCCGCGCGTCGGTCTCCAGGGCGGACACCTCGGCGGGGAAGGAGCCGGCGTCGATCTGCTCGGCGTACCCCGGGAGCCAGTCGGCGACTCCGGCGGCGATCTGCCGGGCGAACGGCGCGTACGTGGCCGCGTCGACGCCCGCCTTCCTAAGCATGGCCGTGCCCTGGAGCCAGGCGTTCAGGACGCTCCACATCATGGCCAGGCCGGCCACGTCGTACAGGGACGCCAGCCCGTGGTCCTCGCCGAGGTGGGTGACGGTGCCGAGCGCTTCGAGGGTGGCGCCGTGGGCGTCGAAGTCCGCCTTCGGGCCGCTGAGCAGGATGACCGCCTCGGCGGTGCCGATCACCGGCGGAACGGCCATGATCGCGCCGTCCAGGTAGCGGGCGCCGCGCCGGCCGGCCCAGCGGGCGGCCTCGCGGGCCTGCGCCGAGTCGCCCGAGGTCAGGTTGACCAGGGTCGTGCCGTCGAGCTTCACCTCGTCCGTGCCGAGCAGCTCGTGCACGGCGTCGTAGTCGGTGAGGCAGACGATAGTCAGGGGACTCGCGTCGAGCGCCGTGCCGATCGAGGGCGCCAGGTGCGCGCCCTCGGCCACCAGTGCGGCGGCCTTGGAACTCGTGCGGTTCCACACGGTGGTGGGGTGTCCGGCCCTGAGGAAGGCGCCGGCGAGGGCCTGGCCCATCAGGCCGAGTCCGATGACGGTCACGGGGGCGGCGGCGGATGCGTTCACAGGTGCGGCTGTTCTGTCGGTCATGACAGCATCGTGGACGTTGATACCGGTGTGAAGGTCAAGCGAGCGCGTGAGCGGACGAGGGCGGGGTTGCGGTGCGGATCGGGGAGTTAGGCCGTCGGACGGGTGTCCACACCCATCAGCTGCGCTATTACGAGGCCCAGGGCCTCCTGGAGGCCGGCCGGGGCTCCAACGGGTACCGGGAGTACGACGAGAGCGCCGTGCTGCGGGTGAGGCAGATCCGGCATCTGCTCGGCGCGGGGCTGTCCTCGGAGGACATCGCGTACCTGCTGCCGTGCGCGGTCGGCGAGGTCCCTGAGCTGGCCGGCTGCCCCGAGCTGCTGGCCGCCATGCGGTCGCGGATGGGGCGGATCGAGGACCAGATGGAACGGCTGGCCCGGTCGCGCGACGCGCTCGCCGTCTACATCGACGCGGCCGAACGCACGGGCGCCGAGAACTATCCGCCCTTCGACGGCTCCGGCCGGGCCCCCGTCCCCGCCTGAGCGGCGCGGCGTCCCGCGCGCCGTCCCTCGGGCGCCGAGCGGGCCGGTCCCGAGCGGGTCCCGAGCGGGCCTCTCCCGGCCGGCCCGGCTTCCTTCGACGCTCTAGACGTCCGGCTGGACGCCGAGCATCCGCTTCAGCAGGTCCCGCAGCAGCGTCCGCTCGGCCTCCGTCAGCTCGCCGAGCGGCTCGCGCGCGAAGTCCAGGGACTCGCGCAGCCGGTGGGCCGTCGCGCGGCCCTCCTCCGTGGGGACGGCCAGTTTGACACGGCGGTCCGCCGGGTCGGGCCGTCGTTCCACCAGGCCACGGGCCTCCAGGCGGTCCACGATCCCGGTGATGTTGGACGGCTCGCACTTCAGCTTCTGGGCGATCCGGCGCATCGGCAGCGGATCCAGTGAGAGCAGGCCGAGGACACGGGCCTGCGCGCCGGTCAGCGCGTGCTGCGCGGCGGCCTGCTCGTACTCCTCGTAGTAGCGCGCGACGACCGTGCCGATCAGTTCGACGACTTCGAGGGTCACGGGGTCCGTGCGTGGGGTGGCCATGTCCGCCATCCTACCCAGATGCTTGACAACATAAAATATCTAGGTGCATGGTTGTTTCAGGTAGTGAATCTTTTGCGATCTGAAGCTTTTCGTACGTTCTCTGGAGGCCGTGCTCATGTCCGTTCTTCCCGCGTCCAGCCGTGAGTGGCACCTCGTCGCCCGTCCGCACGGCTGGCCGACCCCCGCGGACTTCGCGCTCCGTGAGACCCCCGTCACCGAGCCCGCCGAGGGCCGGATCCTGGTCAGGAACCTGCACTTCTCGGTCGACCCGTACATGCGCGGCCGGATGAACGACGTGAAGTCGTACATCCCGCCGTTCGCGCTCGACCGCCCCATGGACGGCGGCGCGGTCGGCGAGGTCATCGCCTCGAACGCCGAGGGCTTCGCCGTCGGCGACCACGTCCTGCACGGCCTCGGCTGGCGCGAGTACGCCGACGTCCCGGCCCAGCACGCCACCAAGGTCGACCCGGCGCTCGCCCCCCTCTCCGCCTACCTCGGCGTCCTCGGCATGACCGGCCTCACCGCCTACGCCGGCCTCTTCGACGTGGCCTCCTTCAAGGAGGGCGACGCGGTCTTCGTCTCCGGCGCCGCCGGTGCCGTCGGCAGCCAGGTCGGCCAGATGGCGCGCCTCAAGGGCGCCTCCCGCGTGATCGGCTCGGCCGGCTCCGACGAGAAGGTCAAGTTCCTCGTCGAGGAGCTCGGCTTCGACGCCGCCTTCAACTACAAGAACGGCCCGGTCAAGGACCAGCTCCGCGAGGCCGCCCCGGACGGCATCGACGTCTACTTCGACAACGTCGGCGGCGACCACCTCGAAGCCGCGATCTCCTCGCTCAACGTGCACGGCCGCGCCACCATCTGCGGCATGATCGCCCAGTACAACGACACCGAGCCGGTCCCGGGCCCGCGCAACATGGCGATGATCATCGGCAAGCGGCTCCGCCTCCAGGGCGTCCTCGTCGGCGACCACTACGGCCTCCAGCAGCAGTTCGTCCAGGAGGTCGGCGGCTGGCTCGCGGCCGGCGAGCTGAAGCACCGCGAGACCTTCGTCGAGGGCATCGAGAACGGCGTGGACGCCTTCCTCGGACTGCTCCGCGGTGACAACACCGGAAAGATGATCGTCTCGGTGACCGGTTAGTCTTCCCTCAGCCGCCGCGATCGTGGGCGCGAGTCGCGGCGAACCCATGAAGGAAGTACCTCGCATGCCGATCCAGCACTCCGACGTCCTCTACACCGCCGTCGCCACCGCCGAGGGCGGTCGTGACGGCCGTGTCGCCACCGACGACGGCAAGCTCGACTTCGTCGTGAACCCGCCCAAGACCATGGGCGGCTCCGGCGAGGGCACCAACCCCGAGCAGCTCTTCGCGGCGGGCTACAGCGCCTGCTTCCAGGGCGCGCTCGGTGTCGTCGCCCGCAACGAGAAGGCCGACATCTCCGGCTCGACGGTCACCGCAGAGGTCGGCATCGGCAAGAACGACGACGGCTTCGGCATCATCGTCAAGATCTCGGCGGCCATCCCGAACGTGGACGCCGAGACGGCGAAGAGCCTGATCGAGAAGGCGCACCAGGTCTGCCCGTACTCCAAGGCGACCCGCGGCAACATCACGGTCGAGCTCGCCGTCTGAGCCCACCGGCCGACGTCCCGGTCCACGAGCCGGTCAGGGACGTGACCGGCCACTGACCGACCGCTGTCCGAGGACCGCCCCCGACCGTCGTCGGGGTGCGGTCCTCGCTGCGTGCGGGCCGCCGCGGGGGCCCCGATAGGGTGACCCTCATGCGCGATCTCGGGGTGGGTTTCGGTTACCTGGTAAAGGGCCAGAAGTGGGTGGGCACGCACGGACGGTGGTTCGGATTCGGGCTGCTGCCCGGACTCGTGACCCTCGTCCTCTACGCGGGCGCGCTCGTCGGCCTCGGCTACGGAGCCGACGACCTGGCCGCCTGGGTGACCCCCTTCGCCGACGACTGGAGCTCTCCCTGGCGCGGGATCTTCCGCGGCACGCTGACCGCCCTCGTCGTCGCCCTCGGCCTCTTCCTCGCGGTCATCACCTTCACCGCCGTGACCCTGCTCGTCGGCCAGCCGTTCTACGAGTCGCTCTCCGAGGAGGTCGACCGCAGCGAGGGCGGTGAGGTGCCCGAGTCCGGGCTTCCGCTCTGGCGCGAGCTGTGGATCTCGGCCCGTGACAGCCTGCGGGTCTTGCTGCGGGTCGCGTTCTACGGCGTCCTGCTCTTCGCCTGCGGCTTCATCCCGGTGATCGGCCAGACCGTCGTCCCCGTCATCGGCTTCTGCGTCTCCGGCTTCTTCCTCGCCGAGGAGCTGACGTCCGTCGCGTTCCAGCGCCGGGGCGTCGAGCTCAAGGAGCGGCTCCAGCTGCTGCGCGGGCGCCGGATGGCCGTCCTCGGCTTCGGCGTTCCGCTGACCCTCGCCTTCATCGTGCCCTTCGTCGCCGTCCTCCTGATGCCGGGAGCGGTCGCCGGGGCCACCCTGATGGCCCGCGAGCTGGGCGGCGAGACCGGTGGCGACGACCACCGGGACGAGAACTCCCGGGAAAACGGTCATCCGGGCGGCAACCTTCCTTCCTCCGGTGGCGACCAGGGGGTGCACCACCTCCCCCACTGAAGGAAGAAGCATCATGACCTCAGCGTCACACAAGCGGAAGACGGGCCGTCGGCGGGCGATCATCGGCGGCCTGAGCGCCCTCGGGGTCACCGGGGCGGCGATCGTCACCACGACCCTGCTCGCCCCGGCGGGCGCCGCGAGCGCCCTGCCCGCCTGGCCGCAGGCCAAGGGCGGCAAGCCGGTCCCCGCCTCCATCGAGGTCTCCGGCACCTACGACGGCAAGCTCCAGCGCTTCCACGGCACCGGTGAGCTCGGCTCGGACGGCCAGGACGAGAACCAGCAGCCGCTCTTCGTCCTGAAGGACGGCGCGGTCCTCAAGAACGTGATCATCGGCTCCCCGGCCGCCGACGGGGTCCACTGCCTCGGCAGCTGCACCCTGCAGAACGTCTGGTGGGAGAACGTCGGCGAGGACGCCGCCACCTTCAAGGGCGCCTCGGCGTCATCGGTCTACACGGTGTACGGCGGCGGCGCGAGGAGCGCGTCCGACAAGGTCTTCCAGTTCAACGGCGCGGGCAAGCTGGTCGTGACCAGGTTCCAGGTCTCCGACTTCGGCAAGCTCGTCCGGTCCTGCGGCAACTGCGGGAAGCAGTACAAGCGGACGATCCTGGTCAACGACGTCGACATCACCACGCCCGGCAAGTCGATCGTCGGGGTCAACGCCAACTACGGCGACACCGCGTCCCTGCGGAACGTCCGGATCCACGGCGACACCAAGAAGAAGATCAAGCCGTGCACCCGCTTCACCGGCAACAACACCGGCAAGGAGCCCAAGGAGATCGGCACCGGCCCGGACGGCACCACGTGCCGGTACTCCGCCGGCGACCTCTCGTACGACTAGGCGTCCGCACCCGGTCCCGGCGTCGGCTCAGACGTCGAGGACCGGGTGCAGTTCCGGCCTCGCGTCCCACCACTCCCGGTAGAAGGCGTTGTTGCCGACGTTCGCCAGATAGGCGTGGACCGCCGCCCGGTACAGCAGCTCCGCCTGCCGGGCGGGGACCGCCGCCCTGTTCCAGGCCAGCCGGATCCGGCCCAGGACCGGGTCGCCCTCCAGGGGGCGCAGGACCGTGCCCTCCGCGTGCGGCGCCGTCGGCTGGCTCATCGAGATCGCCCGGCCCGCGGCGATCAGGTCGTAGTGCATCTTCCGGTCGGCGACCCGGTGCCGCAGCGAGGGCGTGAACCCGGCCTTCGCGCAGGCGGCGACCAGCGCCTCGGGCCCGCCGTCGTCGTCCTCCACCAGCGTCATCCAGGACTCGCCGGCCAGCTCGGCCAGTGCGATCCGCTCCTTCCCCGCCAGCGGGTGCCCGGCCGAGAGGCGCACGCAGAACGGCTCCCTGGGGACCAGGGTCCTGGCCGTGGTGCCCTCGGGCAGGGCGACCTCGTGCTCGTTGACCTCCCCGTACAGCACGGCGTCGTACCGGCCCGCGCCGAGCTGCCGGGTCAGGGTGGTCGCCGAGTGCTCCACGGTCACCGAGATGTCCTGACCGGCCATCACCCGCTCCAACTGCCCGAGCAGCCCGTCGACCAGGACGAGCAGGATGCAGCCGAGCCGCAGCGGGGTGCCGGGCGCGACGGCCCGCGCGCCGGCGGCGAGCGCGTCCATCTCGCCGAGCACGAGCCGCGCCTTGGAGAGGACGAACTCGCCCAGCGGGGTGGGCTCCACGCCGTTGCGGCCGCGCAGGAAGAGCTCCCCTCCCGCGACCCGCTCGATGCGCCGGAGCTGCGCGGAGAGCGCCGGCTGAGAGACCCCGAGCCGGCCGGCCGCGCGTCCCAGACTGCCCGCTTCCGCAATCCGGCAGACCGCCTCCAGATGCCTCAACTCCAGCTGCATTTCAGCAGCGTACGCAGCACCGCGCGGCCGCACCATAACCCGCGTCTTATGCCGGATGAGATGTCCCTAACCAGTCATGTCCACGCCCATACTCGGCGCGACGATCCGTCTCCCCCACCACGATCCCACCCCGATCGGAGCAGACGTTGCACCCCAGCAGAATCACGGCGGCCGTGGCCGCCCTGGCACTCTCGGCGAGCCTCGCGACCGCCCTCGCCGGCACCGCCACCGCCGCCCCGCAGGCGCAGCCCGTACCCCCGGGCCACGGCAGGTCCCTCGCGCTCGCCGCCGCCGACGGCGCCGCGGCCAGCGGCCTCGACGAGCTCCGGCACGGCGCCGACGAGGACCTCGTCCGGACGTCCGTCACCCCCTGGGCGAACGGCCTGTACTACGCCTCGTACGAGCGCACCTACCGCGGCCTCCCGGTCGTCGGCGGCGACGCTGTCGTCGTCTCCGACAGCTCCGGCAGGGTCCGCGAGGTCACCGGCGCCCCGGCGCCCGCCATCAAGGTCTCCACCCGGGCGAAGGTGACCGCCGACGCGGCCCTCGCCACCGCCCGCCGGCAGCTGGCCTCGGTGGAGAGCGCGAGCGCCCCCGAGCTGACCGTGCTCCTCAAGGGCGGCAAGGCGGTGCTGACCTGGCACACCCTGGTCATCGGCCGGACCGCGCAGGACGCCCCGAGCTCCCTCGACACCTTCGTCGACGCCCGTACCGGCTCCGTCGCCCGGGCCACCGACAAGATCCTGCACGCCGACGGCCGCGGCTACCACAACGGCAACGTCACCATCGACACCGCCGCGAGCTCCATGACCGACACCAGCCGCGGCGGCTTCAAGTGCGGCGGACAGAACGGCAGCGCGTACACGGGCTCCTCGCCGTGGGGCAACAACGGCGCCAACGACCTGGTGACCGCCTGCGTCGACATCATGTACGCGGCGCAGAAGGAACACTCCATGCTCAAGGAGTGGTTCGGCTACAACGGCCAGAACGGCCAGGGCGGCATGGTCCCGGCCCGCGCCGGACTCTCCGAGGTCAACGCCTACTACGACGGTACGAAGACGACCTACGGCCGAGCCCAGACCGGCTCGAACCAGCTCACCGGCATCGACGTCGTGGCGCACGAGTACGGCCACGAGATCTTCGACCGGACCCCGGGCAGCGCCGGCTCCTCCAACGAGAACGGCGGGCTCAACGAGTCCACCGGAGACATCTTCGGCGCGCTCACCGAGCACTACGCCAACAACCCGAACGACACCCCGGACTACACGGTCGGCGAGAAGGTCAACTTCTTCGGCGACGGCAAGCCGATCCGGAACATGTACAACCCCTCGCTCGTCGGCAACGACCCCAACTGCTACCCCCAGTTGACCTCGGGCACCGAGGTGCACGCGGCGGCAGGACCGCAGAACCACTGGTTCTACCTGCTCGCCGAGGGTTCCAACCCGGGCGGCGGCAAGCCCAACAGCCCCATATGTTCGGGCGGTCCGTCGTCCGTGACCGGCATCGGCATCCAGAAGGCCGGCAAGATCTTCATGGGCGCCCTGCTCATGAAGACCTCCTCCTGGAACCACCTGGCCGCCCGCAGGGCGACCCTGACCAGCGCGAAGAACACCTACGGCAGCGTCGAGTGCAACGCGGTGAAGGCGGCCTGGAACGCGATCGGCGTGCCCGCCCAGTCCGGTGAGACCGACTGCGGCGGCACCACCACCCCGGACTTCTCGCTCGCCCTGAACCCGTCCTCCGGTTCGGTCCAGCCCGGTGCCTCCGTCACCTCCACGGTGAACACCAGCACCACCGGCGGCAGCGCGCAGACCGTCCAGCTCTCCGCGAGCGGCGCCCCGAGCGGTGTCACCGTCTCCTTCAGCCCGAGCTCGGTGACCTCCGGCTCCTCGTCCACGATGACCGTCCAGGTCGCGGCGGGCACGGCCAACGGCACCTACCCGATCACCGTCACCGGTACGGGCTCCGCCACCCACACGGTCACCTACCAGCTGTCGGTCGG
Source organism: Streptomyces sp. NPDC088707 (assembly GCF_044752725.1). Classification (NCBI taxonomy): domain Bacteria; kingdom Bacillati; phylum Actinomycetota; class Actinomycetes; order Kitasatosporales; family Streptomycetaceae; genus Streptomyces; species Streptomyces sp. NPDC088707. The sequence continues at coordinate 35,244 of NZ_JBIVLV010000015.1, forward strand.
CACCACGACCCCGCCCACCGGCTGCGCGAACTCCGAGCACACCTACCAGGGCAGCCTGACCTCCGGCCAGCGGGCGGTCCAGCCGGACGGCTCCTACTACTACGCGGCGACCTCCGGCACCCACGTGGGCTGCCTGCGCGGCCCGGCCGGCAAGGACTTCGACCTCTACCTGCAGAAGTGGAACGGCTCGGGCTGGGTGGACGTCGCCGTCGGCGGCACCGCGACGGCCGACGAGGACACCAGCTACTACGGCACCGCCGGCTACTACCGGTACATCGTCCACGCGTACAGCGGCTCCGGCGCGTACACGCTGGGCCTGAGCGCCCCGTAACGGGGGACGGGGCGCCGTCGCGGACCAGGGGGTTCCGTGACGGCGGTCCGGAGCCGGGCGGCCGATGTCCCGCGGCCGCCCGGCCCTTTCCCGTGAGCCGGCCGCCCGGCTCCTTCCGAGCCGGCGCCGCGGGTCAGCCGACCTCGGCGAGCACGAACCCCGGCTTGTCCGGGCCCGCGTCGGCGATCCGCTCGCCGTCCGGGCCCCAGGTACCGGCCGCGCCGCCGCCCACACCGTCCTCGTTGGCCCCGAGGACGTTGCCGAGCACCACGTACAGGCCGAAGTCCCGGGCGCGTACCGGATACACCGTGTCGAACGAGTCGTTGTCCGCGGAGAGCACCGAACTCGCCAGGTACACCGCGCACATGTCGGCGGCGGCGCGCTCGGCCAGCTCGGGGAAGCGGTTGTCGTAGCAGGTGGCCGTGGCGAACCGGACCCCGTCGAGCGTGAACCGCCCGTCGGCCGTGCCCGGCGCGAAGACCTCCTGCTCGATCCCGTACAGATGCTGCTTGTCGTACCGGGTGAGGAGCTCGCCCTCCGGTCCTATGACCAGCGTCGTGAGGGCGGGGCGGCCGTCCGCCGTCCGGACCGGCCCGTTGGCGACGGCCGCCGCCGAGACGGCGCGGCAGGCCTCCCGTACGGGTTCCAGGCGGGGGTCGTCCTCGGTGAGGACCAGGTCGGGGCGGTCCCGGATCAGGGTCGGCTCGTACCCGCTGAGGCAGAGCTCGGCGAAGACGACCACACGGGCGCCCTCGGCCCCGGCGGCCCGCACCATGTCGGCGACGGTCCGCACATTGGCGGCGATGTCCCCGGCGACCGGGGCGAACTGGGTGGCTGCGACGATCACGATCGATGGTCCGTTCCGTGGAGAAGGTGCAGGAAGTCGCGGAAGGCGGCCGGCATGTCCACCGCCGTCGGGTCCAGGAGCCACTGGTACTGGAGTCCGTCCATCACCGCCGTCAGGAGCGGCGCCGCGCGCTCGGGGCTCAGCCCGCTCGGCAGCCGGTCGCCGAACTCCAGGCGCAGCACCTGCGCCATGTTCGTCCGCACCAGGGCGTACCGCTCGGTGAAGAACTCCCGGGCCGGGTGCCCGTCCGTCACGCTCTCGCCGAGCAGCGCGGAGAAGGTCTGCACGATGCCGGGCCGCATGGCGTTGTACTCGACGAGCGATTCGAGCAGGTCGAGCCGCCAGCCCTCGCGGTCCCGGCCGCCGCTCGTGTCCCAGCGGTCGCGCTCCTCCAGGACGGCGACGAGCAGCGCCTCCTTCGTCGGGAAGTAGTGCAGGAGCCCCTGCTGGGTGAGCCCGACGCGCTCGGCGACGGAGCCGAGGGTGGCGCCCCGGTAGCCGCGCTCGGCGATCACTTCGAGGGCCGCGCGCAGGATGTCCGCCCGCCGCTCCTCGCTCCTGGCCCGCACCATCGCCGTGGCCCCTCTCCGCTCGTCGTTCCGACAGGACCGTACCCCGTCCTAAGGTAACGAAGAAGTAACATCACCTACCGATCTACAGGGAGCCGGGTGCACGATGGCGTCATCGGGGTCATCGGTACGTCAACGAGGAGGTACGCCATGGCGGAGACCAGCGCGGACACGGCACGGGCAGCGGCGGACGCCGCACGGGAAGAGGTCGTCGAGGCGGCGCTCGCCAAGCTCGACCTGGACACGAAGACCCGGCTGCTCGGCGGCCAGGACATGTGGTCCCTGCCCGCCCTGCCGGAGATCGGCCTGGAGTCCCTGGTCATGTCCGACGGCCCCATCGGCGTCCGCGGCGTCCGCTGGACCGCCGACGACCCGTCCGTCGCCCTGCCGTCCCCGACCGCGCTCGCCGCGGCCTGGGACCCCGCCCTCGCCCGCCGCGCGGGCCGCCTCCTCGCCCAGGAGGCCCGCCGCAAGAGCATCCACGTCCTGCTCGCGCCCACGGTCAACCTGCACCGCACCCCGCTCGGCGGACGCCACTTCGAGGCCTACAGCGAGGACCCCTTCCTCACCGGCGCCGTCGGCACCGGCTACGTCCAGGGCGTCCAGGACGGCGGCGTCGGCACCACCGTCAAGCACTTCGTCGCCAACGACGCCGAGACCGACCGCTTCACCGTCGACAACAGGATCGCCCCGCGCCCCCTCCGCGAGCTCTACCTCGCCCCCTTTGAGGCCATCGTCAGGAACGCCCACCCCTGGGGCATCATGACCGCCTACAACCGGGTCAACGGCGTGACCATGACCGAGAACCGCCACCTCGTGAACGAGGTCCTGCGCGGCGAGTGGGGCTTCGACGGCTACAACGTCTCCGACTGGATGGCCGCCCGCTCCACCACCGGCGACATCGAGGGCGGCCTCGACGTCGCCATGCCCGGCCCGCAGACCGTCTACGGCGAGGCGCTCGCCGCCGCCGTCCGCGCCGGCGAGGTCGAGGAGACCGCGGTCGACGCGGCCGTACGCAACGTCCTGCGGCTCGCCGCCCGCGTCGGCGTCCTCGAAGGCGCCCCGCCGGTCGTCACCGAACCCCCGGCCCCCCTCGACGGCGACGCGCTCGCCCGCGAGGTCGCCCGTCGCGGCTTCGTCCTCGTCCGCAACGAGAACGGCGCCCTGCCCCTCGCCGCCGGAACGACCGTCGCCCTCTCCGGCGCCGCCGCCCGCGACGCCCGCGTCCTCGGCGGCGGCTCCGCCCAGGTCTTCCCCGAGCACGTCGTCTCCCCGCTGGCCGGCCTCACCGCCGCCCTCGCGGCCGGCCCCGAAGGGGGCACGCTCACCTTCACCGTCGGCGCCGATCCCAGCGACGAACTCGCGCCCGCCGATCAGGGGTTCACCCTGCGCGCCCGCTGCCGCGACGCCTCCGGCGCCGTGCTCGGCGAGGGCTCCCTGCCCAACGGCCAGGTCCAGTGGATCGGCGACGACCTCCCGCCCGGCGTCACCCACGAGGCCCTCGCCTCCATCGAGGTCGTCGGCACCTTCACCCCGCGCGAGTCCGGCGAGCACTCCTTCGGCACCCGCGGCCTCGGCGCGTACACCCTCACCGTCGACGGCGCGACCGTCTACGAGGGCGTGCAGGCCATGGGCCCCGAGACCGACCCCTTCGAGGCCTTCTTCGGCTCTCCGGTCGAGCGCGCCAAGGTCGCGCTCACCGCGGGCGAGACCGTCGAGGTGTCCCTGCTCCACACCCTCGACAAGGAGTTCGCAGCCCCGCTGCCGGCCGTCATGTTCTCCTTCGTCCACCTCGGTCCGCGCCGTGACCCCGACGAACTGATCGCCGAGGCCGTCGAGGCGGCCCGTGCCGCCGACACCGCCGTCGTGGTCGTCGCCACCACCGAACGCGTCGAGTCCGAGGGCTTCGACCGCAAGGACCTCGCCCTCCCCGGCCGCCAGGACGACCTCGTCCGGGCCGTCGCCGCCGCCAACCCCAACACCGTCGTCGTGGTCAACGCCGGCTCCCCGGTCGAACTGCCCTGGCGCGAGGACGTGGCCGCGGTCCTGCTCAGCTGGTTCCCCGGCCAGGAGGGCGGCGCGGCCCTCGCCGACGTCCTCACCGGCGCCGAGGAACCCGGCGGCCGCCTCCCCACCACCTGGCCCGTCGCCCTCGCCGACGCCCCCGTCACCGAGACCACCCCCACCGAGGGCGAACTCGACTACACCGAGGGCGTGTTCATCGGCTACCGCGCCTGGGACAAGGCCGGCGCCGTCCCCGCGTACGCCTTCGGTCACGGGCTCGGCTACACGAGCTGGTCGTACGACACCCTGACGGCCGGACCCGACACCGTGACCGTCCGGCTCACCAACACCGGCGACCGCGCCGGCCGCGAGGTCGTCCAGCTCTACCTGGCGCCCGTGGACGACTCCGTGGAGCGCCCCGCCCGCTGGCTGACCGGCTTCGCGAACGTCGAGGCGGGCCCCGGCGAGACCGTCGAGACCGCGATCGAGCTGCCCCGCCGCGCCTTCGAGATCTGGGACGAGGAGAAGGACGACTGGACCCTCGTCGCCGGGACGTACGAGGTCCTGGCGGCGCACTCCCTCACGGACGCCCGCCTGACCACCACGGTCGAGATCTGACGGCGGGGGTCCCCACGACCGGCCCCGGGGCGGCACCTGACAACCGCCCCGGGGTCCTCACTCCTTCGTGATCCGCCGGTACGCGAGCTCCGCGAGCCGCGCCTGCCCGTCGCGGCTCGGATGGAAGAAGTCCCAGGGGCTCAACTGGCCGGTGTCGAAACGGAACCCGAAGACCGCCCCGTCGTCGTACCGGCAGCGCTCGTCCTTCGCGCACACCTCCGAAAGCACCCGGTTGTACGCGACCACCCGGTCCTGCACCTCGGCGCGGCGCCGCTCCGCCGCGGCGCTCAGGTCCTCCGCGTCAGACAGCATCGCGCCGCAGATCCCCAGCTTCCACACGTCCAGCCCCCTCGGGATGACCCGCCCCGTGGACCACAGATGCATCAGGGACGGCACGCTCGCCACGTACACCTGCGCCTTCGGAGCGCCCTTCCGCAGCCGGGCGAGCGCCGTCTCGAAGTGCGTCCGGAAGTCGGCGACCGGGGTCATCAGGTCCGGGGTGGCGCGGCAGGCGTCGTTCGCGCCCATCATCACCGTGACCAGCGCGGGACGTTCGGCGGCCGCCACGGCCATCTGCTCCGGAAGCTCGGCCATCCGGGCCCCGGTCCGCGCCAGGTTCCAGCTGCGGGTGGCGACCTTCTCCGGGCCGAGCAGGCGCAGCGCGAGGCTGTTCACGGCGGTGTCGGTACCCGTCGCCCAGGAGGACTCGGGGCAGTCCGCGAGGACCGCGCAGGCGTCGAAGGCGCGGGTGACGGAGTCGCCGACGGCGGCGACGGAGGCGGGGGAGACGTCCCACAGCGAGGTCGGCCTCGGGGCCGGTTCCGGGGCCGCCTCGGATGCCGTGCCGGGTGTCGTCCCGGGTGTCGTCTTCGGGGTGGCACCCGCCTCCGGGGGCTTCGCCGCGGGCTCCCCGGCGGTGCAGCCGGACAGCGCCCCCGCGCACAGGAGCGCCGCCGTCGCGGTGGCGACAGCGGTACGGATTCTGCGTCGGCCGCGCATCCCCGGCCCCTCCTTCGGCGTCCTGGCGGGTGAAAGCTTCGTGTTCACCCGCCCCCGGACCGACCGTACGTCACACCGATGACGGTGCGGCACGGTAGCTTTTCCCCCGTCGAACCAGAGGCACCTTTGCCGACCGGCTCCGGTAAATTACATCACGTCACATCCTGTCCCCTTTTTGAGGGTTTGTGACCTTTTGCTCCTGATGCTGTTTACTGAGGCCGCTGGGAAAGGCGAACCTCGTCCCACACTGGAGGTCCCGGTGACGACACGTGGAGTCCTGTACGTTCACTCCGCACCGCGCGCGCTGTGCCCGCACGTCGAATGGGCGGTGGCGGGTGTCCTCGGTGCGAGGGTCCAGCTCGACTGGATCCGTCAGCCGGCTTCCCCCGGCACCTGGAGAGCCGAGTTCTCCTGGCAGGGCCGTACCGGCACCGCCTCCGAACTCGCCTCCGCACTGCGCGGCTGGCAGATGCTCCGCTTCGAGGTCACCGCGGAGCCCTGTCCCACCGCCGAGGGCGAGCGCTACAGCGCCACCCCCGACCTGGGCATCTTCCACGCCGTCACCGGCATGCACGGCGACATCCTGGTCCCCGAGGACCGGCTGCGGGCGGCGCTCGCCCGCTCCGCGCAGGGCGAGACCCAGCTGGAGGCCGAGATCGCCCGGCTGCTCGGCAAGCCCTGGGACGACGAACTAGAGCCCTTCCGGTACGCGGGCGAGGGAGCCCCCGTCCGCTGGCTGCACCAGGTCGTCTGACCGGCCGTCACCGGCGAGCGGCAGATCCCGCCCGGGTGCGCGGGGGCGCGCCGGGCGGGAGAGAAGTGACGCGAGAACGCACGGCGCCGGTCACGGCCGACGTTCTGCTGTCGGGCGCCGCGTTCGGGGCCGCGGCGACGTTCCCGGGGGCCGGCGACGGGCGCACCGCCCGGAACGTCGTCCGCGACGGCCGACTGGTCACGACGGCCGAGCGGGACGGCGTCGTGCCCGCCCGGGTCGCTGCGCTGAGCGCCGGCACACGAAGGAGGCCCACCCCAGGGCGGGGGCGGGCCTCCTGTGTGTCGGACGTGCGGGTCAGACCGTGCGGAACGCCAGGACCACGTTGTGGCCGCCGAAGCCGAAGCTGTTGTTGATCGCGGCGATCGTGCCCTGCGGGAGTGCGCGGGGCTCGTCGCGGACGATGTCCGCGTCGACCGCCGGGTCCAGCTCGTCGACGTTGATCGTCGGCGGGGCCAGGCGGTGGTGGAGCGCCAGGACCGTCGCGACGGTCTCGATGCCGCCCGCGCCGCCCAGAAGGTGGCCGGTCATCGACTTCGTCGCGGAGATCGCCACGTGGTCCAGGTCGTCGCCCAGGACCTTCCGCAGCGCCTTGATCTCGGCGACGTCGCCCTGCGGCGTCGACGTGGCGTGCGCGTTGAGGTGGACGACCTCGGACGGCTTGAGGTCCGTCGCGTCGAGCAGGTTCTGCATCGCGGCGGCGATGCCCCGGCCGGTCGGCTCGGGCTGCGCGATGTGGTGGCTGTCGGCCGACAGGCCCTGGCCGAGGACCTCGCAGTAGACGCGGGCGCCACGGGCCTTCGCGTGCTCCTCGGACTCCAGGATCACGACGCCCGCGCCCTCGCCGAGCACGAAGCCGTCACGGCCGGTGTCGTAGGGACGCGAGGCCTTCGTCGGCTCGTCGTTGCTCTTGGACATCGCCATCATGTTGGCGAAGGCGGCGATCGGCAGCGGGTGGATCGCGGCCTCGGTACCGCCGGCGACGACCACGTCGGCACGGCCGGTACGGATCATCTCGACGGCGTAGCCGATGGCCTCGGCACCCGACGCACACGCGGAGACCGGGGTGTGGACGCCCGCCCGGGCGTTCACCTCGAGGCCCACGTTCGCGGAGGGGCTGTTGGGCATGAGCATGGGCACGGTGTGCGGGGAGACGCGGCGGACGCCCTTCTCCTTCAGCACGTCGTACTGGTCGAGCAGAGTCGTTACGCCACCGATGCCGGAGGCGATGACCGACCCGAGCCGCTCGGGCGCGACGGACGCGTCCTCGCCGGCGGGGGCGGTGTAGCCCGCGTCGGCCCAGGCCTCACGGGCCGCGATCAGCGCGAACTGCGCCGAGCGGTCCAGCTTGCGGGCGAGCGGGCGGGGCAGGACGTCACCGGGGTCGACGGCGGCGGTCGCGGCGATCTGCACGGGCAGTTCGGCGAAGCGCTCGCCCTCCAGGGGCCGGACGCCGGAGCGCCCCGCGAGAAGACCTTCCCAGGTCGACGCGGAGTCGCCACCCAGCGGTGTGGTTGCGCCGATACCGGTGACGACCACGGTGCGATTGGTCGAGCTCACAGGAATTCGTTCTCCATGTGTGTGATGGTCGGAATACGGCGCCACCGCCGGGTGGCGGACCGAGTCAGCGAGGGCCGAATCAGGCCTGGTGCTTCAGGATGTAGTCGGCAGCGTCGCCAACCGTCTTGAGGTTCTTGACGTCCTCGTCCGGGATCTTGACGTCGAAGCGCTCTTCGGCGGCGACGACGACCTCGACCATGGAGAGCGAGTCGACGTCCAGGTCGTCGGTGAAGGACTTGTCCAGCTGGACGTCCTCGACCGGGATGCCGGCGATCTCGTTGACGATCTCGGCGAGGCCTTCGACGATCTGGTCCTGGGTGGCGGCCATGGTGGCGCTCCTTCTTGTGATTACTTGTGAAAAGGCTTCCGGGAGAACCGGAGTGCCTAGGGGAGGGTAACGACCGTCGCGGCGAAGACGAGACCCGCCCCGAAGCCGATGATGAGCGCCGTGTCGCCGCTCTTCGCCTTGCCGGTCGCCAGGAGTCGTTCCATGGCGAGCGGAATCGAGGCCGCGGACGTGTTGCCGGTGGTCTCGACGTCACGGGCGACCGTGACGTGCTCCGGCAGCTTCAGCGTCTTCACCATCGAGTCGATGATCCGCATGTTCGCCTGGTGCGGGATGAAGACGTCCAGGTCGTCCGGCGCGATGCCGGCGGCGTCCAGCGCCTGCTGGGCGACCTTCGCCATCTCGAAGACGGCCCAGCGGAAGACCGCCTGACCCTCCTGCGTGATGGCGGGGAACTTGATCTCGCCGCTGCTGTCGAGAGGCAGCTTGGACACGTCACCGACGTGGAACTCGTTCCACGGCACGGTCTGCTTGATCGTCTCGGACTTGTCGCCCTCGGAGCCCCAGACCGTGGGGCCGATGTGCGGCTCGTCGGAGGGGCCGACCACCACGGCACCGGCGCCGTCGCCGAACAGGAAGGCCGTCGCGCGGTCCTCCAGGTCCGTCAGGTCGCTGAGCCGCTCGACACCGATGACGAGCACGTACTCCGCGGAACCCTCGACGACCATGCCCTTGGCGAGCGTCAGGCCGTAGCCGAAGCCCGCGCAGCCGGCGGAGATGTCGAACGCGGCCGGCTTCCCGGCGCCGATCTTGTCGGCGATCTCGGTGGCGACGGCCGGGGTCTGCTTGAAGTGCGAGACCGTGGAGACGATCACGGCGCCGATCTGCTCGGGGCTGATCCCGGCGTCGGCGATGGCCTTGCCCGAGGCCTCCACCGACATGGCGGCGACGGTCTCCTCGGGAGAGGCCCAGTGACGGGTGGCGATACCGGAGCGCGAGCGGATCCACTCGTCGGACGAGTCGATCTTCTCGAGGATCACCTCGTTCGGCACGACCCGGGTGGGGCGGTAGCCGCCGACACCGAGGATCCGTGCGTACGGGGCGCCCTTGCTGGGCTTGATCTTCGACATGCTTCTCGACACTCCTTGTCAGACGGCCGCGTGCTCAGCGATGAGCGTACGGGCCGCGTCGAGGTCGTCGGGAGTCTTGAGGGCGACCGTGGACACGCCCGGCAGGGCGCGCTTGGCGATGCCGGTCAGGGTGCCGCCGGGGCACACCTCGATCAGCGCGGTCGCGCCGAGCGCCTGGAAGGTCTCCATGCACAGGTCCCAGCGGACCGGGTTCGCGACCTGTCCGACCAGGCGGGCCACGACCTCGGCGCCGTCGGTGACGACCTGCCCGTCCTTGTTCGAGACGTAGCGGGTGGTCGGGGCGGCCGGGGACAGCTCCTTCGCGGCCGCCTCCAGCTTCGCCACGGCCGGGGCCATGTGGTGCGTGTGGAAGGCGCCGGCGACCTTGAGCGCGACGACCCGGCGGACACCCTCGGGCTTGTCCGCCTCCAGGGCGGCCAGCTGCTCCATGGTGCCGGCGGCCACGATCTGGCCCGCGCCGTTCACGTTGGCCGCGGTCAGGCCGAGCTTCTCCAGGTGCGGGACGGTGACCTCGGGGTCGCCGCCGAGCAGCGCGGACATGCCGGTCTCGGCGATCGCGGCGGCCTCGGCCATCGCGAGCCCACGGGTCCGTACGAGACGCAGCGCGGCGGTGTCGTCGAGGACGCCCGCGAACGCGGCGGCGGTGAACTCGCCGACGCTGTGACCGGCGACGACGCCGGGGGTCACGTCACCGAGGGCGGCGGCGGACAGCAGGCCGGCGGCGACGAGGAGCGGCTGGGCCACGGCGGTGTCACGGATCTCGTCCGCGTCCGCCTTCGTGCCGTAGTGGGCGAGGTCGAGCCCGATGGCGTCCGACCAGGCCGCGATGCGGTCGGCGGCGCCGGGGAGTTCGAGCCAGGGAGTCAGGAAGCCGGGCGTCTGGGCGCCTTGGCCGGGAGCGACGAGTACGAGCACCCTCACACTCTCTCTTGCGGACGGCTCCGAGCGCCCGTGGGGACAGGGACGAAGAACCGTCGGGGGAATTGTTGGTGTTCGACAAAAGTCTAGGACTGCGGATCTCCGTCGGCCAAGCGTCCGAGAATGAGCGCGATCCGCAGAGTGAACGCGGAGCGGACATCAGAGGGTGACCAGCCGGTGACGTCGGTCACACGTCGAAGCCGGTAGCGCACGGTGTTCGGGTGCACGAACAGCATCCGGGCCGCGCCTTCCAGGCTGCTGGCCTGCTCCAGGTAGACACTGAGAGTTTCGAGCAGCGCCGAACCCGCTTCCTCCAGCGGTCTGTAGATCTCCTCCACCAGTTGCTCGCGCGCCGAAGGGTCGGAGGCGATGGCGCGCTCCGGCAGGAGATCGTCCGCGAGGACCGGGCGGGGGGCGTCCTGCCAGGCCGAGCAGGCCTTCAGGCCCGCCGCGGCGGCCTGCGCGGAGCGCGTGGCGGCCAGCAGGTCGGGGACGACGGGGCCCGCGACGACCGGGCCCGCCGCGTACGGGCCGATCAGGGCCTTCGCCACCGCCAGCGGGTTGTCGTTGCCGCCGGCGATGACGACCAGCCGGTTGCCGAGGACGCCGGTGAGGACCTGGAGCTTGGCGTGCCGGGCCGCGCGGCGGATCGCCTCCACGGTCAGCTCGCTGTCACCGTCGGGGGCCGTGCCGAGGATCACGCACACATGGTCCGGCGAGTTCCAGCCGAGCGCCGCGGCCCGCGAGACCGCGCCCTCGTCGGCCTCGCCGGAGAGGACCGCGTTCACCACGAGCGACTCCAGGCGCGCGTCCCAGGCGCCCCGGGCCTCGGCGGCCTGCGCGTACACCTGGGCGGTCGCGAAGGCGATCTCCCGGGCGTAGACGAGGAGCGCCTCGCGGAGGATGGACTCGTCGCCGGGGGCGGCGACCTCCTCGATCGCCGTCTCCATGACCTCGATGGTGGTCCGCACCATCTCGACGGTCTGGCGCAGGGTGATCGCGCGGGTCAGCTCGCGGGGCGCGGTGCCGAAGACGTCCGTCGAGATGGCCTGCGGGGTCTCCGGGTGCCGGAACCACTCGGTGAACGCGGCGATACCGGCCTGGGCGACCAGACCGATCCACGACCGGTTCTCTGGCGGCATCGCCCGGTACCACGGCAGCGTCTCGTCCATGCGGGCAATGGCGTTGGCGGCGAGCCGCCCGGAGGACTGTTCGAGGCGCTTCAGGGTCGCGGCGTGCGGGTGAGGGGCGTTCGTGGGTTCTGGCACGGGGACAAGACTGCCTTATCGGGACGGCAGCGTGCGGGGTCGGGGCGGGTTCGTCCCCGGCGGGGTCGGCGGCCGGACGACGCCGGAACCTCCGGGAGCGCCTCGCGGCGGGACCCGGGTGAGACCCCGGGCGGCCGCACTACCGTAGGGCCCGTGATACGCATCCAGCGCGCGGGGGAGCGGTACCCCGGGGGCGACCCGGCCGCCGGGATCGAGACCCGGCACGCCCTGTCCTTCGGGCCGCACTACGACCCCGACAACCTCCGCTTCGGCGCCCTGCTCGCCTGCAACGAGGAGCGGCTGGCGCCCGGCGCGGGCTTCGACGAGCATCCGCACAGCCACACCGAGATCGTCACCTGGGTCGTCGAGGGGGAGCTCACCCACCACGACACGGCAGGCCACACCACGGTCGTCCGCCCCGGTGACCTCCAGCGGCTGAGCTCCGCCGGGGGAGTGCGGCATGTCGAACGCAACGACGCCGGCGTGCCGCTCGTCTTCGTGCAGATGTGGCTCGCACCGCTGTCGCCGGGCGGGCAGCCCTCGTACGAGGTGGTGCGCGGGCTCGCGGAGCCGTACGACCTCCCGGCGGCGGACGCGCGGCTGCACGTCCGCCGGCCCGCGGCGGGCGAGCGGGTCGCCCTGCCGGCCGCCGACTTCGCGTACGTCCACGTCGTGCGCGGCACGGTCGGGCTCGACGAGGGGAAGCCCGGCGAGGGGAAGCCCGGCAGGGAGGAGCCCGGCGGGGAGAAGCCCGACGAGGGGAAGCTCGACGGCGGGAAGCCCGGCAGCGAGCCGCTGCGCCCCGGCGACTCCGCCCGCCTCACCGACGCCCGGGGGCACACCCTCGTCGCCACGACCGATGCGGAGGTCCTGATCTGGGAGATGCGGGACTGGCGCAAGGCCCTCGGCTGAGCGACCGGGGGCCGTGGCTTCAGGCGAGCGCGCTCTTCTTCTTCCACTGCTCCCAGCTCAGGTTCCACGCCCCGTAGCCGTTGCCCTCGTCGACCGTGCCCTTGGTGTCCTTGCCGGTGATCTCGAAGGGGTCGCCGACGTTCACCGCGCCGTAGAAGGACGCGGCGTTCGCGTCGCTCATGCCGATGCAGCCCGAGCTCTTGTTGGCGTTGCCGAAGTACGGCGCGTTCCACGGGGCCGCGTGCGCGTACATGCCCGACCAGGTCAGCCGCATCGAGTAGTCGACCATCTTGTCGTAGGCGTCACCGAGGCCGACCGTCTCCGAGTTCATGTTGATGGTGCCCTCCTTCGCCATCAGCACGGCCGTGCCCCGCCAGGACCGCTTGTCGCCGCCCGGGGTGCCGCCGGAGACCGGGATCGTGCGGACCGTGCGGCCCTCCTTGCTCAGGGTCAGCTTGTGGCGGTCCAGGTCGACCTTGACGATCTGCGCCGCCCCGATCGTGAAGCCGGTGCGGTAGTCCCGTACGAACCAACCGCCGCCCGAGTCCGTGCCGTTCAGATTCGCCTCCAGGGTGACCTTCGTACCGGGCTTCCAGTACGTACGGGGGCGCCAGTCCGCCCTGTCGCGGCCCGAGTAGTCCTTGACCCAGCCCCAGGAACCCTCGGTCGCGTTCGAGGTGGTCACCTTCAACTGCCGCTCCACGTCCGCCTTCTTCGTCACCGGCAGGTCGAAGACGATCGAGACGGGGTGGGCGATGCCGACGGTGGTGTTCTTGCCGGGGGCGAGGGTCAGCTTGTTGACCTTGTCCGCCTCGGCGGTCCTGAAGGAGGACCGGGTCGTCGACTCCTTGCCGTCGGCCGTGCGCGAGGTGACCTCGACGGTGTACGCGGTGCCCGGCGCCGCCTTGCGGTCCGAGACCCAGCGCGTGCCGCCCGCGGCCGCGCGCCCCGCGAGCGAACCGCCGTCCGCGTCCACGACCTTCACCTCGGAGATCGTGCCGCCCGTCGCCGTCACCGTCACCGGGGCGCCGGCCGCCGGGTCCACGACCGTCACCTTCGCCGGCGGTCCCTTCGACGCGTCCGCCGCGGGGGCACCGGTCCCCCCGGGACCGCTCGCCGCCTGAGCCGAACAGGCCGTCAGGGAGACGGTCAGCGCGACTGCCGCGAGAACGGGACGGGGTGTGCGTATGCGCAGCACGGGAGACCTCCGCAGTGATGAGGAGTGAGTGGGATGTTTCGGACTGTAGGTCGCTCCCCGCGCCGCACGGGGGCCCGGGGCCCGTATGACGAGGCCTGCGGCAAAACGGTCATCGTCCGGTCACATTCGCCGCGCGACTCCGTCGAATTCGGCTGTGAGCCTGCTGTGCGCCCCACCACCGAGGGGCGGAACAAGGAGGCTCCGTTGTGTCAGCCCTGCTCGTGACGGCCGCACCCACCGAGCGCCGCGCCCTGCGGCTCGGCCCCGTGACCCCCGAGGTCTACCGCGCCTTCCTCGCGTCCCGCTCCGGTGCGGGCGGGCCCAGCTTCCTCCAGGTCCCGGCCTGGGCCCAGGTGAAGGACGGCTGGCAGCACCAACTGATCGGCTGGGGACCGGAGTCCGGTGGACTGACCGGCGTCGCCCTCGTCCTCCTGCGGCCCTTCCCCGGCACCCGCAAGTACTTCGCCTACCTGCCGGAAGGCCCCGTCGCCGACTGGGCAGACGCCGACATCGACGGCTGGCTCGGCCCGCTCCTCGGGTATCTCCGCTCCTGCGGCGCCTTCGCCGTACGCATGGGCCCCGGGCCCGCCTACCGGCGGTGGAACGCCGCCACCGTCAAGGCCGCCGCCGGACCCGGCCGCCGGCTCTCCGACGTCCTCGCCGACGAGGTCGACCCGCTGGGGACCGCCGTCGCCGAACGGCTCCGCGCCCGCGGCTGGCGCCGCTGCGGCGGCGAGTCGGAGGACGGCGCCGACGCCCAGCCCCGGCACGTCTTCCAGGTGCCGCTCACCGGGCGCACCCCCGACGACCTGTGGACCGGCCTCAACCAGGAATGGCGGCGCAACGTCCGCAAGGCCCGCAAGTCCGGGGTCGAGATCACCGTCGGATCCGCCGCCGACCTCCCCGAGTTCTACCGGCTGCTCCGCGTCACCGAGGAGCGCGACGGCTTCCGGCTCGGCCGCTCCCTCGCCTACTACGAGCGCCAGTACGCCGTCCTCAACGCCGAACACCCCGGCCGGATGAAGCTCTACCTGGCCCGCCACGAGGGCGAGATCCTCGCCGCCCACACGATGGTCACCGTCGGCGGCCGCGTCTGGTACCAGACCGGTGCCTCCGCCGACCACCGCCGCGAGGTCCGGCCCTCCAACGCCCTCCAGTGGCGCATGATGCTCGACGCCCACGCGCTCGGCGCCGCCGTCTACGACCTGCGCGGGGTACCCTCCACCCTCGACCCGGGCGACCGTGCCCACGGGCTCCTCCGCTGGAAGCTCGGCACGGGCGGACAGGTCGTCGAGACGCTGGGGGAGTGGGAGACACCGATGCAGGGCACGACCAACCACGCGCTGTTCCGCGCCTTCCAGGCGTATCTGGCCCGCCGATGACGGCCACGCTCACCGCGGAAAGGCCCGGCAGGGGCCGGGCGAAGGCCAAGCCGTCCGCGCTGCGCAGCGGCGCGCTCATGGCCGCCGGCTCGCTCGTCTCCCGTGCCACCGGCTTCGTCCGCGCCTCCGTCGTCGCCGCCGCGCTCGGCGCGGCCGCCGTCGCCGACGGCTACGCGGTCGGCAACACCGTCCCCACCATCATCTACACGCTCCTCCTCGGCGGCGCCCTCAACGCCGTCTTCGTCCCCGAGCTGGTCAAGGCCGCCAAGGAGCACGAGGACGGCGGAGTCGCCTACACCGACCGGCTGCTCACCCTCTGCGGGCTCGCCCTCGTCGCCCTCACGGCCGGCGCGGTGTTCGCCGCACCCCTGATCGTCGACACGTACACCGACTACGTCGGCGAGCAGCGGGAGATGACCGTCGCCTTCGCGCGCGCGTGCCTTCCGCAGATCTTCTTCCTCGGCCTGTTCACCCTCCTCGGCCAGGTCCTCAACGCGCGGGGCCGCTTCGGCGCCATGATGTGGACGCCCGTCCTCAACAACGTGGTCGTCGTCTCCGTCTTCGCCCTGTTCCTCGTGGTCAGCGACGGCGGCACCCTCACCCCCGGGGAGACCGCCCTGCTCGGCTGGGGCACCACCGCCGGCATCGTGATCCAGGCGCTCGCCCTCGTGCCCTCGCTGCGCGCCGCCCGCTTCCGCTGGCGGCCCCGCTTCGACTGGCGCGGCAGCGGCCTCGCCACCCCGCTGCGCTCGGCCGGCTGGCTGGTCCTGCTCGTTCTCACCAATCAGGGCGCGTACTGGCTGACCACCCTGCTCGCCACCTCGGCGGGCGGCAGCGTCAGCGGCGGCGGCCTCGCCGCGTACAACAACGCCTATCTGCTGTGGTCCGTCCCGCACGGCATCATCACGGTCTCCCTCGTCACCGCGCTGCTGCCCCGGATGAGCGCCGCCGCCGCCGACGGCGACCTCGCGGGGGTCCGCCGGGACGTCTCGTACGCCCTGCGGACCAGCCAGGCCGCCGTCGTCCCGGCCGCCTGCGCCCTCCTCGCGCTCGCCGTCCCGCTGATGACGGTCGTCTTCCGGTACGGAGCGACCACCGGCGACGACATCCGCGCGATGTCCTGGATCCTGATGGCCTTCGCGCCCGGCCTCGTCGCCCTCTCCGGTCAGTACGTGTGCAACCGCGCCTTCTACGCGCTGCGGGACACCCGTACCCCGTTCCTGCTCAACCTGGTGATCGCCGGGCTCAACGCGGGGCTGTCGTTCGCCGCGTACCAGTACCTGCCCATCAGGTGGGCCGTCGCCGGCATGGCCGCCGGGTACACGCTCGCCCTCTGGGCGGGCTGGGGCCTCACCGCGTACGTGCTGAGGAGGCGGCTCAAGGGGAGCGGCCCGGCGCCCGGGACCGGCCCGGCGCCCGGTCCGACCTCCGGCGGCGCGGGCGGTCCGGCCTCCGGCGGTTCCGTCTCCGCGCTCGCGCGGCTGCTGTTCGCCGCCGTGCCCGCCGCCGGCTACGGGCTCCTCGTCACCGACCTCACCGGTCCCGCCGGGGCCGTCCCCTCCGGGACCGCCGGCGCGCTGACCGTCCTCACCGTCTTCGCCGTCCTCGCCCAGCCCCTCCGGCTCACCGAGGTCCAGTCCCTCATCGGAGCCGGGACCGGCCGGCTGCGCGGTCTCGCCCACCGCACCTGAGCCACCCCTCCGGCAGGAGGGTCCCTTCGACCTTGGATACTTCACAGATGCCCCGCGTGCTCCTGATAGAAGACGACCCCTCCGTCCGTGAAGGCGTCGAGCTCGGGCTCCGCCGCCGCGGGCACGAGGTGCGCACCGCCGCCACCGGGGAGGCCGGGCTCGACGCGCTCGCGGAGTTCCGGCCGGACCTGCTGCTGCTCGACCTCATGCTGCCCGGCATCAACGGCGTCCAGGTCTGCCGCCGGGTCCGCGAGAGCAGCCAGCTGCCGATCATCATGCTGACCGCCCGCGGCGACGACTTCGACGTCGTCATCGGTCTGGAGGCCGGCGCCGACGACTACATCGTCAAGCCCGCCCGTACCGAGGTCATCGAGGCGCGGATACGGGCCGTGCTGCGCCGCATCGAGGAGCCGGCCGGCGGCCGGGCCGCCGTCGAGTTCCACGGGGAGCTGGCCATCGACCGGGCCGGTCTCACCGTCGCCAAGGCGGGCGAGCGGATCGCCCTCGCCCCGTCCGAGCTGAAGCTGCTGCTCCATCTCACCGCCGCGCCCGAGCAGGTCTTCAGTCGGCAGCAGCTCCTGGAACACGTCTGGGAGCACAGCTACCACGGGGACGCCCGGCTGGTCGACGCCTGCGTCCGCCGGCTGCGGAACAAGATCGAGGACACCCCGGGTGACCCCCGCTACATCCAGACCCTCCGCGGCTTCGGCTACCGCTTCGGTCCGCTGGGCCCGCAGTGAAGGCCTGCGTCACCCCGGACGAGGACACCGGGGACGAGGGGCCCGGCGGTCACGGCGGCCATGACGGTCACGGGGCGACCGGGCGCGGGCGCGCGTCCCGCCGCGGGGGCCGCAGCCCGCGGCTGCGGCCGCACCCCTTCGGTCTCCGCACCCGGCTCGTCCTCGCCTTCCTGCTCGTCGCCGCCGTCGGCTGCGGCACCACCGCCGCCCTCACCTACCGGGCCGCCCGCAACGCCATCCTGGAGCAGACCCAGGACACCGCGGTCTCGGCCTTCCGCGAGCAGGTCGACGCGCTCGGCATCACCCTGCCCGTCGAGCCCGAGATGCTGCGGGACTCGCTCATGCTGGTCGCCCGCCAGGGCAAGCCCCGCACCTGGCGCGTCTACGCCGAGTACGGCACCCTCCGCGTCTCCTCCACCGACCGGCCCACCTCCTCCGTCATCACCCCGGAGCTGCGGGCCCGCGCCGCCGACGACGAGGCCGTCCCGCACGGCAGTTTCCAGCGGGTGGTCAAGAACGGCACCCCGTACCTCACGATGGCCGTTCCCGCCGTCTTCTTCGCCCGCTCGCCCGAGGGCCCGCCGCAGCGCACCGGTCTCGTGTTCTACGCCGTCATGGAACTGGACGAGGAGGAGGCGAACGTCGAGGCCATGGTCACGGCCGCCCGCGACGGCGCCCTGCCCGCGCTCGCCATCGCCCTGATCCCCGCCCTGATCGCCGCGCGCGGCGTGCTCCGGCCGGTACGGGAGCTGCGCCACGCGGCCCACAGCATGGGCCGAGGCCGGCTCGACACCCGTATCCACGCCAAGGGCAGCGACGAACTCGCCGATCTCGCCCGGACGTTCAACGAGTCGGCCGCCGCGCTGGAACGTTCCGTCGCGGAACTCCGCAACGCCGAGGCCCGCGCCCGCCGCTTCGCCTCCGACGTCTCGCACGAACTGCGCACCCCGCTCGCCGGGATGCTCGCCGTCACGGAGGTCCTCGACGAGGACGCCGGGAGCCTCGACAGCGACACCGCCCGCGCCGTCCGCCTGATCAGCGCCGAAACCGGGAAGCTCGCCGTGCTCGTCGAAGACCTCATGGAGATCTCCCGCTTCGACGCCCGCGCCGCCGAGCTGCACACCGACGAGGTCGACGCCGCCGACTGCGTCCGCAAAACCCTCCAGCACCGGTACTGGACCGACCCGGAGCAGGTCGTCCCGTACCTCACGGAGGGGATCAGGGCCCGGCTCGACCCGCGCCGCTTCGACGTGGTCGTCGCCAACCTCGTCGGGAACGCGCTGCGGCACGGCGGGGCTCCGGTGACGGTCCGGCTCTGGGCCGAGGGGGACCGGCTCGTGACGGAGGTCGCCGACCGGGGCCCCGGCATCCACCCGGACGTCCTGCCGCACGTGTTCGACCGCTTCTACAAGGCAGACCAGGCCCGTACCCGCTCGGCGGGCAGCGGCCTCGGTCTCGCGATCACCCTGGAGAACGTACGGCTCCACGGAGGCACGGTCACGGCCGCCAACGACCCCGAGGGCGGGGCCGTCTTCACCGTGCGGATGCCGCTGTGAACATCCCGGAGGCCACCGCCGTGCCCCGCCGGCGAGCGGGCGCGAAGCGCCGCGGCGCGGCCGCCGTCGCCCTGCTCGCCCTGCTGGCCCCGCCCGCGCTGGCCGGCTGCGGCATACAGAAGACCGACGTCGTCGAGGCGGGCGGGGCGGCGACGCTCCACGTCGCGCCGCCGATGCCCGAGGAACGGATCGTGCTCTACTTCGTCGGGCCCGACGGCCGGTCGATGCCGGTGGCCCGCGACCTCAGCCGGCCCTTCCCGGACGCCACCTCCCCGTCGGGGGACTCGGGAGAGAACGTCCCGACCGACGTGTTCGGTCCCGGCTACGAGATATCCCGCGACGACCTGGACCGCAGCGGGATCGTCACCGACAAGATCCTCGCCATGCTCCTCGCCGGCCCCCGGGAGAACGAGAGGGCGGCGGGCATCACCACCGCCCTGCCCGAGGCGAAGGGGGAGGCCCCGACCATGCTGCAGGCCTCGGAGGGGAACGCCCCGCAGGGGAACCCGGCGCGCCGGCTGGTCTGGGTCCGGACGCCCTTCCCCGTCAAGAAGCTGTCCGAGGCGGCCGTCCGCCAGCTGATCTGCACGACCGCCTTCGCGGAAGACGCGAAAGGCCTGGTCGAGGTGTCGCTCAACGGCCCGGACGGCACCCTGCCCACCGCCCGCTGCGACGGTTGACCGCGTCCGCGGACAGCCGTGTCTCAGGCCGTCCGCAGGTCCGCGAGGACCGCGTCGGTGAACGGCGGCCAGGCCTCCACCGCCCACGCCCCGAAGGGCCGGTCGGTCAGCGCCACGCACGCGGCACGCGCGTCCGGGTCGATCCACAGGAACGTGCCGGACTGCCCGAAGTGCCCGAAGGTACGCGGCGAGGACAGGGCACCCGTCCAGTGCGGGGACTTGCCGTCGCGGATCTCGAAGCCGAGGCCCCAGTCGTTGGGCCGCTGGTGTCCGTAACCGGGCAGGATGCCGGTCAGACCGGGGTACGCGACGCTCATCGCGTCCAGGACGGTGCGCGGGTCGAGCAGCCGCGGCGCCTGCACCTCGGCGGCGAACCGCACCAGGTCGTCCACGGTCGAGACGGCGTCCTTGGCGGGCGAGCCCTCCAGCGACGTCGACGTCATGCCCAGCGGCTCCAGGACCGCCTGGTGCAGGTACTCGGCGAAGGGGATGTCCGTCGCCTTGGCGAGGTGGTCGCCGAGAGCCTCGAAACCGGCGTTGGAGTAGATCCGGCGGGTGCCCGGCGCGGCCATGACCCGGTTCTCGTCGAACGCGAGCCCCGAGGTGTGGGCGAGGAGATGGCGTACGGTCGCGCCCTCGGGCCCGGCCGGCTCGTCGAGGTCGATCGCCCCCTCCTCGTACGCGACGAGGACGGCGTACGCCGCGAGCGGCTTCGTGACGGAGGCCAGCGGGAAGCGCTGCCCGGTGGGGCCGTACGACCCGGCCAGGGTGCCGTCCGCGCGGACCACGGCGGCCGCCGCGGTGGGGACGGGCCAGTTCTCGATCGACGCCAGGCTCGGCACGCTGCTCTGCATGGGGCCGAGCCTACTTGCTTGGAGTGCACTCCAACGTTTTAGCGTGGGGGCATGAGCGTGATGGCGAGCACGAGCACGAGCACGACGACAGGCACGAGTACGAGCGCTACCCGGATCCCCCGGGCGTACTACACGATCAGCGAGGTCGCGGCCCTGACCGGGCTCACCGCCCATACCCTGCGCTGGTACGAGCGGATCGGACTCATGCCGCACGTCGACCGCTCGCACACCGGCCAGCGCCGTTTCACCGAGCGGGACCTGGGCTGGCTCGCCTTCGTCGGCAAGCTGCGGCTGACCGGGATGCCGGTCGCCGACATGGTCCGGTACGCGGAGCTCGTCCGCGAGGGGGACCACACCCGCGACGAACGGCGGGAACTCCTGGAGACCACCAGGCGCGACGTGCTCTCCCGGATCACCGAACTCCAGGACACGCTCGCCGTGCTCGACATCAAGATCAGTCATTACGGGACCACATGCGGAGGCACGTCTTCATGACCAGCGCGACCAGGATCGACACCGTACGGCTCGGCGGCCAGGACGGACCCGCGATCGGCGTCCAGGGCTTCGGCGCCATGGGCATCAGCGAGTTCTACGGCGACACCGACGAGGCCGCCGCCCGCGACACCCTCGACGCGGCCCTGGAGGCCGGCGTCACCCTGATCGACACCGCCGACGCCTACGGCAGCGGCGCCAACGAGCGGTTCCTCGCCCCGTTCCTCGCCGCCCACCGCGACGAGGTCACCCTCGCCACCAAGTTCGCCCTGGAGCGGCGCGCCGACGACCCCGCCTACCGGGGCATCCGCAACGACCCCGCGTACATCAGGACCGCCGTCGAGGGCAGCCTTAGCCGCCTCGGCGTCGAGACCATCGACCTCTACTACATGCACCGCCGCGACCCGCAGGTCCCGCTCGCCGAGTCCGTCGGCGCGATGGCCGAACTCGTCCGGGAGGGCAAGGTCAAGCAGCTCGGCCTCAGCGAGGTCACCGGGCCCGAACTGCGCGAGGCCCACGCCGTCCACCCGATCGCCGCCCTCCAGTCGGAGTGGTCGCTCTTCTCCCGGGACGTGGAGCGCAGCGCCGTCGCCGCCGCCGCCGAACTCGGCGTCACCGTCGTGCCGTACTCGCCGCTCGGCCGCGGCTTCCTCACCGGATCCTTCGCCGACGCCGCCAAGGACCTCACGGGCGGCGACTACCGCCGGCACCAGCCCCGGTTCACCGGCGAGAACGCGGAGCGGAACGCCGCCCTGCTCGACCCGGTCCGCAAGATCGCCGCCGCGCACGGCGCGACCCCGGCCCAGATCGCCCTCGCCTGGGTGCAGCAGCGGGCCTCCGTGCACGGCCTGACGGTCGTCCCCATCCCCGGCACCCGCAAGCGCTCCCGCCTGGAGGAGAACGCCGCCGCCACCCGGATCACCCTCACCGGAGCCGAACTCGCCGAACTCGAGCCGATCGCCGGTCTGGTGGCGGGCGACCGCTACCCGGACATGCGCTTCACGGCGGTGTCGCGCGAGGCCTGAGGGACCCCGCGTCCCGCCGGCCCCTGGGGCGCGCGTCACGCCGGCCCCTGGGGCCGCGCGTCACGCGAGCCCCAGGGCGAAGACCGCGAATCCCGCCGCGAGCAGCCCCGCCAGGGTGCGCCGGCCCGGGCCGGTCCCCGCCCACGGCGACTCGAACCCGCGCGCGTACCGCCCGATCAGGACGAGCAGTCCGGCGAAGACCGGCATCCACGCCAGCCGTGCCAGGATCCAGCCGACCGAGTCCGGTGCGCCGACCAGACCCGGGACCTCCCCGAGGTACGAGGCGGGGACCGCCGCGGTGAGCATCGCCGTCTGGTGCCAGCACAGGATCGTCATCGCCGAGAGGTTGACGACCACGACCGGCGCCCACAGCGCGGGCCGCTTCAGGAGCCTGCCGAGCCGGTCCCTGAGCAGGATCGCGGCGCCGCTCTGCGCCGCGGCCAGGGCGAGGACCAGCAGCGACGGCGGGTGGGAGTTCGTGCGGGCCTCGCCGGGGACCCCGACCATCGACGCCGGGTAGCCGAAGGCCAGCAGCAGGGCGGCGAAGAGCGCGGCCCCGCCGATCAGCAGCCACCAGGCCTGCCGCCGGGTGACCCGGCCCTCCCCCCAGGAGACGCCGAGCTGATACGCGAAGAGCCAGCCGGGCAGGATGTTGAGGAGGCTGAGCCAGGACGGTACGGCGTCGGCGTACGGGCCGTACCGCAGGAAGTCGACGACCGCCACCGAGCCGAGCAGCGGGGCCGCGGCCCACACCCCGAGGCGGCGGGCCGCCCGGACGCACAGCGGGGTGAGCGCGGTGACCACCGTGTACACCCCGACGAACCACAGCGGCTGGATCACCAGCGTGGACGCCGTCCGCAGGGTGTCCACGGGCACGTCGAACCCGAAGTGCAGCACGGGCAGCAGCGCCGCCCAGACGGCGGTGACACCGAGGACGGGGCGGCCGAGCCGCGCGAGCCGGCCACCCAGCCACGCGCGCGTGGAGCCCTTCCTGCGCCGGTACGAGAGGACGGAGGCGTAGCCGCCGACCAGGAAGAAGATCCCCAGCATCTGGAGGACCCAGCTGACCGGCGCCAGCCCCCCGAACGTGCCCAGCGGGCTGGCGTTGTGGAGGGCCCCGTCGGAGGAGAGCGTGAAACCGCCCAGCAGCCAGTGGCCGGTGGGCACGGCCAGCAGGGCCAGGGCGCGCAGCCCGTCGATCGCCCGGTCGCGGTGGGCGGGAGTGCCCGACTCGATCTTCCGGGCCGTGCGGCGGACCGTGGTCGCGAGGGAGCTCATCGGACGTCTCCCTCGGTGCGGTCGGCGGCGGCGACGCGGACGGAGCCGTCGGCGGTGGGGAGGCTCTCGCCGGTGAGGGCGGAGCCGTCCGCGATCGCGGCGAAGGCGCGCAGCGAGGAGGTGCCCGGCGCGAAGTAGCCGCCGTGGCCGGCCGCGTCGTCCGCCGCGATCCGGCGGGCGCCGAAGGCCGGTTCGGTGGGGTCCGCGCCGTGCCCGAGGTCCCCGACCTCGACGTTCGGGATCCGGTCGATCCAGTCGGTGGGATCCTTCGCCGCCCAGACGCGGGCGGAGGTGCCGAGCTCGTCCACGTTCCCCGCGCGCATCCCGGGGGAGCCGAAGACCACCAGGTCCTTGGCCTTCAGATCGTGGGCGGCGAGGCCGCAGACCACGGAGCCGTAGCTGTGGCAGAACAGGGACGGCTCGGGCGCCCCGACGGCCGCGAGACCGTCCGTGAAGCGGGTGAGCCGGCCCGCCCCGGCCTCGGCGAGCCGGCCGGTGGCCGCGTCGAGACCGACGCCGACCGGGGTGGTGTACCCGGCCCAGGCGACGACCGCCGTGTCCCCGCCGGTGGCCTGCCGCAGCGAGGCCGCCATGCCGGTGAGCGGCCGCACGTGGCCCGCGTCGACGTCCGAGCCCGGCACGATCACCGCGACGTGCTCGGCCCGCGCCAGATCCCCGTACACCAGGGCCACCTGGCCCCGGCCGCGCGTGTCGTGGGCGAGGACCCGCGCCTCGCCGAACGCCCCGTGCGTGGTGCGGGCGTTGGCCTCGTACCGCAGCTCGAGCGGCGCCCCGTCGAGGTTCCCGACGACCGTCGGGTGCGTCCGGGCCAGCTCCCGCTGCCGTACGGGGCTCAGACCGGCGAAGAACCGCGCCACCCCGGCCGGGTCGGTCCGCTCCGGGTCCGGCAGCCCGGCGGCCCGCCACTCCGCCGTACCGACCGGCGCCCCGGTGACGGCCTCCTGGCTGTCACCGGACGCCCAGCCGGCCGTCCCGCCGACCACGGCGGTCACCAGGGCCGCGGTGATCAGGGTCCTCGAAATACGGCGCATGGGGTCGCCCTCCCTCTCCGGTACTCGCTCGTTCGCTGGCGAGAGGAAGGTAGGAAGACGACGTGTGACGGCACGTCACACCGGGGTGCCAACTCCCGTCTGATACCGGGGTAGGGGGTGGCGGAGCAGGCAACACCAGGCGGGGGGTGGGGTTGTCCCCCGGGGGACAGCCACCCGGACGTGGTTGTCCCCGGGGGACAGCCACCCGGACGTCAGGACGTGCCGTGCCCCGGACCGCGAGGCCCGGACGTCAGGACGTGCCGGGGGTCACGAGCCCGGCCACCCGGACGTCAGGACGTGCCGGGGGTCACGAGCCCCGACTCGTAGGCGAAGACCACCGCCTGCGCCCGGTCGCGCAGGTCCAGCTTGGCGAGGACCCGGCCGATGTGGGTCTTCACCGTCTGCTCGGCGAGGACGAGGTGGTCCGCGATCTCCTGGTTGGACAGGCCGCGGGCGATGAGTTCGAGGACCTCGGTCTCGCGCGGGGTGAGCCCGTTCAGACGCAGCGCCGTCGTGTCCTTGCGCGGCGCGGGCCGGGAGGCCGCGAAGTCGGCGATGAGCCGGCGGGTCACGGACGGGGCGAGCAGGGCCTCGCCCGCCGCCACCACCCGTACCGCGGCGATCAGGTCGGCCGGCGGCGCGTCCTTCAGGAGGAAGCCGGACGCGCCGGCGCGCAGCGCCTCGTACACGTAGTCGTCCACGTCGAAGGTGGTCAGCATGAGGACCTTCGGCCGGTGGACGACCCCGGCCGGCGGATGGAGGATCTCCCGGGCGGCGGCGAGCCCGTCCAGCTCCGGCATCCGGACGTCCATGAGGACCACGTCCGGGTGCGTCGAGCGGGCCACGTCGACGCCCTGCCGCCCGTCGGGGGCCTCGCCCACGACGTCGATGTCGGGCTGGGCGGCGAGCAGCGCGGCGAATCCGGCCCGCACCATGGCCTGGTCGTCGACGATGATCACGCGGATGGTCACTCGGGGTCCTCGGCGTTCGGGGTCGGGGGCGGAGACGCGGCCGGCGCCGGGCCCCGGGCCGGGGGCGCCGCCACGGCGGGGACCGGGTCCGGGGTCAGCGGCAGCCTCGCGGCGACCCGGAAGCCGCCGTCCGGCAGCGGCCCGGTGTCGAGCGAGCCGCCCGTCAACCGTACGCGTTCCCGCATGCCGACGAGTCCGTGCCCGGTGCCGGACGCGCCGCGCTCCACCCCGGAACCCGCCTCCGCCGAGGGCCCGTTGACGACGAGGACCGTCAGCCATACGCCGTCCGCCCGGATCGACACCCGGGTCGAGGCCCCCGGTGCG
The DNA here is from genome assembly GCF_044752725.1 of Streptomyces sp. NPDC088707. Classification (NCBI taxonomy): domain Bacteria; kingdom Bacillati; phylum Actinomycetota; class Actinomycetes; order Kitasatosporales; family Streptomycetaceae; genus Streptomyces; species Streptomyces sp. NPDC088707. The sequence continues at coordinate 60,722 of NZ_JBIVLV010000015.1, forward strand.
TGCCGGACGATGTTCGCGAGGGCCTCCTGCACGATCCGGTACGCGGACAGGTCCACCGCCTGCGGTACCTCGCCGAGGTCGGCGGCGAGCCGCAGTTCAGCCGGCACCCCGGCCCGTACGGTCGCCTCGACGAGCTGCTGGACCCGGTCGAGGCCCGGCTGGGGGGCCCGCTCGCCCTCGCTGCCGTCGCTGCGCAGCACGGACAGCAACCGTCGCATCTCGGCCAGCGACTCGCGCGCGCTCGACGCGATCGAGGTGAACTCCTCGCGCGCCGCGTCCGGGAGGTCCGGGATGCGGTACGGGGCCGAGTCGGCCTGCACGGTGATCACCGACATGTGGTGGGCCACCACGTCGTGCAGCTCGCGCGCGATCCTGGCCCGCTCCTCCAGGAGCGTGCGCCGGGACCGTTCGGCCTCGCTGATGGTCTCCTGCTCGACGAGCCGCCGCTGGGCGTCGCCACGCGCGCGTACCGCCGAGGTGAGGAGGAGCAGCACCCCGCTGAGGACGACGAGCAGGGTGTGGACGCTGGTGTACCCGGCCGGCCGGAACACCTCAAGGACGTACCCGGCGACGCCGGTCGCCAGCCACACCCCGAACAGCGCCCGGCGGGACTCGCGCAGGCCGAGCGCGATCATCAGCGCGCAGTAGCCGATGACGCTCGGCGGGGTCCAGGGCCAGAGCTCGGCGCGCGGTCCGTCGGCGGCGAGCAGCACGACCGCGCCGAGCACGTCGGCGGCGAAGATGATCCACCAGGCCTGGAGCGGACGGGCGACGGCGAGCAGCAGCGGCGCGGTCTGGGCGGTGCCGATGGCCCCGGCGAGCGCGCCGTTGACGCCGTAGTCCCCGGCGAGGAGGTGGACCGTGGTGGGGAGCAGCGACGCGACGAACGCGAGGGCGACGGCGTACGGCAGCAGCCGCACCCACCGGGAGGAGGCGTCGGCGAGGAGCGGCGCCCCCGGGGTGGTGGGCGTGGTGAGCGCGGTCCCGAGCCCCTGGAACATCTCGCGTGTCCGGGTGCTGAGCTGCCGCAGGGTGAGGGTGGGCGGCTCGTGCCGCGGTTCGGTAGCCATGACCAGCTCAGGGTAGGCAGGCGGCCCGGCCCCCGACGTCATACCGGGGACCGGGCTCCGGCCTGATACCGGGGTATGACGGCGGGGTATGGCGCGGGGGTTCGCGCTGCGCGTGGTGCGCCCCACGGATCCGGGTACGGCTTCCGTTCCGGGTACGGCTGCGGTTCCGGGTACGGCTTCCGTTCCGGGTACGGCTTCCGTTCCGGGCACGGCTTCCGTTCCGGGTACGGCGTCGCCTACAGCTCCGCGAGGAGTTCCGCCTTCTTCGCCGAGAACTCCTCGTCCGTCACCAGTCCCGCCTGGTGCAGTTCACCGAGGTGCCGAATCCTTTCAGCGACGGCCCCGGGAGCGGCGGCCGTACGGGCCGGGACGCGGTCCGAGGTCCTGATCGCCGCGAGGACCGACGCCGCGAAGGGGAGGGACAGGTGCACCGGCCCGTATCCGAGGCCGAACAGGACGGAGGCGGGGTCACGGTCGGGCTGGGGCGCGCGCGGTTCGCCACCCCGGGGAACCAGCCGCAGATGCCCGTCCAGGACGTCCGGCGAGCGCCATTCGACCCCGCAGAGATCCCGTACGTGGAAGAACTGGTCACCCGCCTTCCACTTCTCGGAGGACGCCCCGGTCCAGGACCAGCGGAACGAGACCTCCGACTGCCCGTCGAAGCTCGCCTTCCCGTCGTAGGCCTTGAAGGACTGCGGCCCCTGCGGCGGCGCCACGAGGAAGCGGTCGGCGGGCGTCACGCCGTCGCCGTCCGAGGGGTCGTCGTAGTACGCCGCCCCCGCCGCCCCGGGCCCGACCACGGCCCGCAGCTCGTCCCGGTAGTACTCGGCGAGCGTCTCCCGGTCCGCCGGCAGCACCAGGCGGTACGGGTCGCAGTTCTCCGAGAGCTGCCCCGCGGCCGCCTCCATCAGCGGATCGGCGCCCGGTCTCGGCACGGCGTGCAGCACGACGGTGCCCCGCTTGCCGGGCGAGAGCGTCACGGACGCCAGCGCCTCGTGCGGTACACGTCGTTCGCGCAGCACGCCGAAGAGCCTCGGCGCACGGTTCCCCCGGTCGAAGCGGATGACGAGGGCGTCACTCTCGAACTCCCAGGTGGCATGAATTCCGGCCAGCACATCACCCATACGCCTCATCGTAAGCGGCGCGTGCCCGTGCGTCGCCCCTGTGAAAGGTCCCGAAATCACGTGATCTACGCGCGTCAGCGCCCTTCCGTACCGGATATTCCCCCGTGGCAAGCGCTGTCGGCACGTGCGCAGACCACCTCCCCGTAGGAGCCGACGCCTATCGCGGCGAAGTTCCCGAGGCTCTCGGTGCCAGGCTCGAAATAGCCGCTGTGGCCGACGGCGCCGCGCGCCGAGAGCAGCCGGGCGCCGAACTCCGGGGCCACCGGGTCGGCTCCGTGCCCGACCCCGCCCACCTCCAGGTGCGGCACGCCCGCGATCCAGTCGTCGGCGTCCCGCATCGCCCACACGCGCGCGGGGGTGCGGAGTTCCGTCGCCCGCTCCACCCGCATCCCGGGGCTTCCGGCCACGGCCAGGTCCGTCACCCGGGCGGGCAGCCGGGGCGCGGCCACCCCGCAGAGCACGGAGCCGTAACTGTGGCAGAACAGCGCCACGCGCGCGTCGCCGGGCAGTGCCTCGGTCAGCCGGACGAGCCGTGCGGCGCCTCCCTCGGCGAGGCGGCCGGTCATCGCGTCGACGCCGACCCCGGCGGGCGCGGTGTAGTCGGCCCAGGCGATCACGGCGACCCTGGCGCCGGGGGAGGCCCGCCGCTCGGCGCGGTAGAGGGACTCGGCCATGCCGGCGGGAGCCCCGTACCGGCCGTGGGTCTTCTGGAAGGTGAGGAGGTTGGTGTCGACGCCGGGCACGATCACCGAGACGCGCCGGGCCCGCCCCAGGTCCCCGAGGACCTCGGCGGTCCGCCCCGTACCGGTCGGGTCGAAGGCGAGGATCTGCCGGCCGGGCCGCAGCAGCGAGACGAAGCGGTCGAGGCGACGCTGCGCCTCGTGCCGCCCCTCGGGGGAGAGCCGGGTGTCGTGGATCCGGCCCCGTTCGACGGTGAGCGAGCGGCCGAGGGTGATCCGGTTGGCGCGGTAGCGCAGGGACACAGGGGCGCCGTCGAGATTGCCGACGACGAGCGGATGCCGTTCGGCGAGCCCGGCCGCGCGTGCGTGGCCGAGCCGGGCGAAGAACGCGGCTATGCCCCCGGCGGGGGTGTTCGGTCCGGGCAGGGGGCGGTGGTCGATCCGGTCGCGCGCCCAGGCGGCGAGCGCGGCCTCGCGGGACGGACCGGGCACCGGACGGTGCTTGACCGTCGTCCAGCCCGTGGTCGTGAGCATCACGAACACGACGGCGAGCGCGAGCAGGGTGCGCAGGACGACGAGCGTGGGGGAGTCGGCTTCGACGGGGGTCACGGGCGGCCACCCTACGGGCCGTGGGTGAACGACCCGACCGCCCCCGACCCGCGCAGCGCTACGTCCGGTCGCGCCAGCGGGGTGCGAGAGCCGGTGCGAGGTGGTCCAGATACCGCTCGGTGAGGGCTCGGATGGCCTCCAGGCTCTGGTCCGTGCCCCGTCCCCACATCTGCCCTGTCACGCGCATCACACCGCTGAACGCCGCCACCGCGATCCGGGGGCGCGGGTCCGCGTCGACGTCGAGGTCCTCCCGCTCGGCGATGATCCGGGCGAGGGTCTCCTCCATCTCGGTGGAGCGGCGCAGATGGACGGCGAGCAGCGCGGGCGTCGACTCGATCATCTGGAAGGTGCGCAGGTACAGCTCCAGCGGTACGACCTCGGTGATGGCGTCGCCGATGGTGTCCCAGCCGGAGAGCACGGCGTTGCGCATCGCGTCGAAGGGGCCCTCGCCGGGGGGCCGCCGCCGGAGTGCCTCGACGAAACGCTCCTCCACCATCTGCTGGACGGCGAACGCGACCTCCTCCTTGGAGGAGAAGTAGCGGAAGAAGGTGCGCTGGGAGACCTCGACGGTGTCGACGATCTCGTCGACGGTCGTCCGCTCGTAGCCGTGGGCGGTGAAGAGTTCGAGGGCGACCTTGATCAGCGCCTCGCGCGTACGTTGCTTCTTCCGCTCGCGCAGACCGGGCAAGGTCACGTCAGGATCCTCTTTTCACGCATTTCGTCCAGCTCAGCGTACCTGTGAGCTACGTGACAGTTACCGGCGCGTGAATCGCTTTGTCAATTGTCAGTGACTGTCACTAGCCTCGTTTCCATGACTAGTCAGATCACCGTGGAAAAGGCCCCGCAGGGTCAGGGGGACGCCCGGGAACCCGTACCGGCCCCGGCGAAGGGACTGCGTGGCCATCCGTGGTTGACGCTGTTCGGAGTCGCGGTCGGCGTGATGATGGTCGCGCTCGACGGCACGATCGTCGCCATCGCCAACCCCGCCATCAAGACCGACCTCGGCGCCTCCCTCGCCCAGGTCCAGTGGATCACCAACGGCTACCTGCTCGCGCTGGCCGTCGCCCTGATCACCGCCGGCAAGCTCGGTGACCGCTTCGGCCACCGGCAGACCTTCCTCATCGGCATCGCCGGCTTCGCCCTCGCCTCCGGCGCCATCGGCCTCTCCGACTCCATCGGGGCGGTGATCGCCTTCCGCATCCTCCAGGGCCTCTTCGGCGCCCTGCTCATGCCTGCCGCGCTCGGCCTGCTGCGCGCCACCTTCCCCGCCGAGAAGCTGAACATGGCCATCGGCATCTGGGGCATGGTCATCGGCGCGTCCACCGCGGGCGGGCCGATCGTGGGCGGCCTGCTCGTCGAGCACGTCAGCTGGCAGTCCGTGTTCTTCATCAACGTGCCGGTCGGCATCGTCGCGCTCGTCCTCGGCCTGGTCATCCTCAAGGACCACCGCGCGGAGAACGCGCCGCGCTCCTTCGACGTCCTCGGCATCCTGCTGCTCTCCGGCGCCATGGCCTCCCTCGTCTGGAGCCTCATCAAGGCCGGCGAGTCCTGGGGCTGGTCGAGCGGCAAGACCTGGGGCGGCCTGCTCGGCGCGGTGCTGCTCTTCGCGGTCTTCGCCTTCTGGGAGACCAAGGTCAAGGAGCCGCTCATCCCGCTGGCCATGTTCCGCTCCGTGCCGCTCTCGGCCGGTGTGGTGCTGATGGTCCTGATGGCCTTCGCCTTCATGGGCGGCCTCTTCTTCGTGACCTTCTACCTCCAGGGCGTGAAGGGGCTCAGCCCGGTCGACAGCGGTCTGCACCTGCTGCCGCTGACCGCGATGATGATCGTCTCCTCGCCGCTCGCGGGCGCGCTGATCACCAAGTTCGGCCCGCGGGTGCCGCTGGTCGGCGGCATGGTCTGCACGGCCGTCGCGATGTTCGGCATGATCACGCTCTCCGCCGGCACCGGCACCTTCGTCATGTCCCTCTGGTTCGCCCTGCTCGGCCTCGGGCTCGCGCCGGTCATGGTCGGCGCCACCGAGGTCATCGTCGGCAACGCGCCCCTGGAGCTCTCCGGCGTGGCCGGCGGTCTCCAGCAGGCCGCCATGCAGGTCGGCGGCGCGCTCGGTACGGCGGTGCTCGGCGCCGTCATGTCCTCCAAGGTCGCCGACGCCTTCGAGGGCAACTGGAAGGACGCCGGCATCCCGGCCCCGGTCAACCCGCAGCTGGAGCAGGCCGCCGAGTTCGGCATGGCCCCGCCGGAGCTGGCCCAGGCGCCGGGCATGACCCCCGACGTCCTCCAGAAGATCACCGGCGTCATCCACGACACCTTCCTCGACGGCATGGGCCTGGCCTTCACCGTCGCCGGTGTCGTCGCCGTCGTCGCGGCCCTCGTCGCCACGCTCACCAAGCGCGGCGAGAACGCGGAGGCGGGCGGCATGGGCGGTCACATCTGACCTCCGGTCCGGCGTCCCGCGGGGTCTCCGCGGTCTGACGTCCTTCGGTGCTCCCGTGAGGGGCCGTCACCCGTTCGCGTGAACGGGGGCGGCCCCTCTTCCGTCTCAGGGTGACCTCGGCCATGATTTCGGTTACGGAGAGTGACTGAACGGGGGTTCATCAGCATGTACGTGTATACGAAGACCGCACTGGTCGTCGCGGCCGTCCTGACCGCCTTCCTCGCGGTCCCGGCGGCGGCCGCACCGTCGGGGACCGCTCTGGGGGCCTGCGGGCCGGGCCGGCTCTGCCTCTGGCCCAAGCCCGACTTCAAGGGCAGGGCGCAGAGCCACGAGCTGGCGACGACCGACATCGAGAGCTGTGTCGCGCTGCCGCCGGGCACCTCGGCCCAGTCCCTCGCCAACCGCACGGGACGGCCGGTCACCACCTACCAGTCCGCCGAGTGCGCGGAGGCGGGGGAGTTCGAGACCTACCCGGGGCGCGGGACCTGGGTGCCGCAGACGCCCTACGAGGTCAGAGCGTTCAAGATCTGGGAGCGGTAGGCGCGGGGACGTCCAGGGACTCCGGCCCCGGAGCCCCTGCGGGTACGGCCTCTGCCGGTACGGTCCCAGCCGGTGCGCCCGCTGCCGGTACGGCCTCTGCCGGTACAGCCCCGGCCGGTGCGCCCGCTGCCGGTACAGACCCAGCCGGTACGGTTCCTGCCGTTGCCGTTGCCGCTCCCGCCGGTACCGACAGCCTGGCGACCTCCGCGCGCAGTTCGCGGACCTCGCGCGTCAGGGTCTCGAGGAGTTCGGTCTGGCGGCGCTCCACCGCGTCGTCGCGGTCGAAGCGGGAGATGAACCAGGCCGCGATGTTGGCGGTGACCACACCGAGCAGGGCGATGCCCGAGAGCATCAGGCCCACCGCGAGGACCCGGCCGAGACCCGTGGTGGGGGCGTGGTCGCCGTAGCCGACCGTGGTCATCGTGGTGAACGACCACCAGACCGCGTCCCCGAGCGTCTTGATGTTGCCGTGGGGCGCGTCCCGCTCGACGTGCAGCACGGCCAGCGAGCCGAACATCATCAGCCCGACGACCGCGCCCGCCACATAGGTGGTGAGCGTTATCTGAGGAGCCATCCGGGCCCGCCGGCCCACGAGGAGGAGGGTGGAGACGACCCGCAGCAGCCGCAGCGGCTGCACCATCGGCAGCAGGACCGCGAGCAGATCGAGGGGGTGGGAGCGGACGAAGGCCCAGCGGGCCGGGGCCAGTGCCAGCCGGACCAGATAGTCGAGGGCGAAGGCCGCCCAGACCGCCCACTCGACATGGGTGCACAGCCGGTGCACCCAGGGCGCGGCGCCGGGAGCCACGATCGGCACGGCGTAGGCGACGCCGAACGCCACGGCCAGCACGAGCAGCGGAGCCTGTGTGCGTTCTTCCCAGCGATCCTTCATGCGGGGAATCGTAGAGAACGCCGAAGGGCGGCGAGACCGAGGTCCCACCGCCCCTCACCAGGTGCGCTGTGCTACCCGAGATCCACCCGGGGACTCATCCGCCGTGCCCCGAGGGCTGTCGGATCAGGCGTCGCCGCCCGCGGCGCCCGGGTCGGCGGCCGCCACGTCGAGCAGCTGGTAGCGGTCCACCGCCTGCTTCAGGGCGGAGCGCTCGACCTTGCCCTCACGGGCCAGCTCGGTCAGCACGGCCAGCACGATCGACGGGGCGTCGATGTGGAAGTAGCGACGCGCCGCGCCCCGCGTGTCCGCGAAGCCGAAGTCGTCCGCGCCCAGTGAGCTGTACGGGCCGGGCACCCAGCGGGAGATCTGGTCCGGCACCGCCCGCATCCAGTCCGAGACCGCCACGAACGGGCCCTCGGAGCCCTGGAGCTTGCGCGTCACGTACGGGACGCGCTGCTCCTCGTCCGGGTGGAGCAGATTGTGCTCCTCGACGGCCACGGCCTCGCGGCGCAGCTCGGTCCAGGAGGTCGCGGACCAGACGTCGGCCCGGACGTTCCACTCCTCGGCGAGGATCCGCTGCGCCTCGATCGCCCACGGCACGGCGACACCGGAGGCCATGATCTGCGCCGGGATGGTTCCCGCCTCGGCCGGCTTGAAGCGGTGGATGCCCTGGAGGATGCCCTCGACGTCCACGTCTTCAGGCTCGGCCGGGTGCTGGATCGGCTCGTTGTAGACGGTCAGGTAGTAGAAGACGTCCTCGGCCTCGGAGCCGTACATGCGGCGCAGACCGTCCTTGACGATGTGCGCGATCTCGAAGCCGTACGCCGGGTCGTAGGCGATACAGGCCGGGTTGGTCGAGGCCAGCAGATGGGAGTGGCCGTCCGCGTGCTGGAGGCCCTCGCCGGTCAGGGTCGTCCGGCCGGCGGTGGCACCGAGCACGAAGCCGCGGGCCAGCTGGTCGGCCATCTGCCAGAACTGGTCGCCGGTCCGCTGGAAACCGAACATCGAGTAGAAGACGTACACCGGGATCAGCGGCTCGCCGTGCGTGGCGTACGCCGAACCGGCGGCGATCAGCGAGGCCGTGCAGCCGGCCTCGGAGATGCCGTCGTGCAGCATCTGGCCGGTCGGCGACTCCTTGTAGGCGAGGAGGAGTTCGCGGTCCACCGCCTCGTACTGCTGGCCCAGCGGGTTGTAGATCTTGGCGCTCGGGAAGAACGCGTCCATGCCGAAGGTGCGGTACTCGTCGGGGGCGATCAGCACGAACCGCTTGCCGATCTCCTTGTCCCGCATGAGGTCCTTCAGGATGCGGACGAAGGCCATCGTGGTGGCGATCGACTGCTGCCCGGAGCCCTTCTTGGCGGCCGCGTAGGTCTTGTCGTCGGGGAGGGCCAGCGGCTTCGCCCGCACGACCCGGGTGGGGACGTACCCGCCCAGCGCCTTGCGGCGGTCGTGCATGTACTGGATCTCCTCGGAGTTCCGGCCCGGGTGGTAGTACGGCGGCAGGCCGTCCTCCAACTGCCGGTCGGTCACCGGGATGTGCAGCCGGTCGCGGAAGCGCTTCAGGTCGTCGACCGTCAGCTTCTTCATCTGGTGGGTCGCGTTGCGGCCCTCGAAGTTCGGGCCCAGCGTCCAGCCCTTGACGGTCTGGGCGAGGATCACCGTCGGCTGGCCGGCGTGCGCCTTCGCCGCCGCGTAGGCCGCGTAGATCTTCTTGTGGTCGTGGCCGCCGCGGCCCAGGTGCAGCACCTGCTGGTCGGTCATGTTCTCGACCATCGCCCGCAGCCGGTGGTCGTCGCCGAAGAAGTGGTCGCGGATGTAGCCGCCGGTCTCCGTGGCGTACGTCTGGAACTGGCCGTCCGGGGTGGTGTTCAGCTTGTTGACCAGGATGCCGTCGCGGTCCTGTGCGAGCAGCGGGTCCCAGGAGCGGTCCCAGATCAGCTTGATGACGTTCCAGCCGTTGCCCCGGAAGATCGACTCCAGCTCCTGGATGATCTTGCCGTTGCCGCGCACCGGGCCGTCGAGGCGCTGCAGGTTGCAGTTGACGACGAAGGTGAGGTTGTCCAGACCCTCACGGGCCGCGATGGACAGCTGGCCGAGCGACTCGACCTCGTCCATCTCGCCGTCGCCGAGGAACGCCCAGACGTGCGACTTGGAGGTGTCGGCGATGCCGCGCGCCTCCATGTACCGGTTCATGCGGGCCTGGTAGATCGCACCGAGCGGGCCGAGGCCCATCGACACCGTGGGGAACTCCCAGAAGTCGGGCATCAGCCGCGGGTGCGGGTACGACGACAGCCCGTTCGGGAACTTCGACTTCTCCTGGCGGAAGCCGTCGAGCTGCGTGTCGTTCAGCCGGTCCAGGAGGTACGCGCGGGCGTAGATGCCGGGCGACGCGTGCCCCTGGAAGAAGATCTGGTCGCCGCCGTCGCCCTCGTCCTTGCCGCGGAAGAAGTGGTTGAAGCCGACGTCGTACAGCGAGGCGGAGGAGGCGAAGGTCGCGATGTGGCCGCCGACGCCGATCCCCGGACGCTGGGCGCGCGAGACCATGACGGCCGCGTTCCACCGGGTGGCGTTGAGGACCTTGCGCTCGATCTCCTCGTTGCCGGGGAAGAAGGGCTCGTCCTTGGTCGCGATCGTGTTCACGTAGTCCGAGCTGCGCATCTCGGGCACGGCCACGCGCTTCTCGCGGGCCCGCTCGATCAGTCGGAGCATGAGGTAGCGGGCCCGTTCACGGCCCCGCTCGTCCACGGCCGCGTCGAGGGAGTCGAGCCATTCCTGGGTCTCTTCCGGGTCGAAATCCGGGACCTGGCTGGGAAGGCCGCCAATGATGATCGGGTTGCGATCGGATCCGGGAGCCACGCTCTTCCTTCGCTGTTCGGTGGAGCCCACGGGGCCACGAAGTGGTCGGGATGTCCATCGTGTACCCCGTGTGCGCCAGACGTCACATTTACCGAGGGGTAACCCCCAGCGGTGTCCTCCGCGTGTCTGGGTTCGGTCAAATCGCAACCTTACGCTCAACCCGCACATGCGTTTCGTCCGGGCGTTCGGCAGACTGAAACCTCAGAAGTCATTAAACCGGGATGAATCATGTGTGCCTGATCACGGAGCGGGGTCCCTGCGGTGCCGGAAGTTGCGGCGAGACGGCCCCAAACGTCACCGTTTCGGCGGTCTCCACGGCCGGGTACTTGCGCGATCCACCCCGGCACGTGTGGACTACGGCCAGCGCCGCGCGCATACGCGCGGCCCAAGCATTTACCGAATGAGCAGGAGGCAAGCCGTGAGCGCGACCGCGGACCACGCGGAGGAGCGGACCAACCCGGCCGTCAGGCTGGGGTTCGAGCCCGGACAGGTGGTCCAGGAGATCGGCTACGACGACGACGTCGACCACGATCTCCGTGAAGGCATCGAGTCCATCATCGGGGCCGAGCTCGTGGACGAGGACTACGACGACGTCGCTGACGCCGTCGTGCTCTGGTTCCGCGACGAGGACGGCGATCTCACCGACGCCCTGGTGGACGCCATCGGTCTTCTGGAGGACGGCGGCACCATCTGGCTGCTGACGCCGAAGACCGGCCGCGACGGCTACATCGAGCCGAGCGACATCAACGATGCCGCGCAGACAGCTGGTCTCTCCCAGACCAAGAGCATCAGCGTCGCCAAGGACTGGACGGGCACCCGCCTGACCGCCCCCAAGCGCTGATCACCACGCTGCGAGAAGCCCCCGCCGGTCCCCCGGCGGGGGCTTTCGTGCGCGCGGGCCCGCCGGACCGCCCGGCCTCGCGGGGGCTCGCTCGGGCAGGCCGTAGGGTGGGGTTCACCGATTCGGCCCAAGGTCAGGGCCCCGCCGAAGGGATGCGTACGCGATGGCGATCGAGGTCGGCACCGAGGCCCCGGATTTCGCGCTCAAGGACAACCACGGGCGCACCGTCCGGCTCTCCGACTTCCGCGGCGAGAAGAACGTGGTGCTGCTCTTCTACCCCTTCGCCTTCACCGGCGTCTGCGCGGGCGAGCTCGGCGAGCTGCGCGACAACCTTCCGGTGTTCGTCAACGACGACACCCAGCTCCTCGCCGTCTCCAACGACTCCATCCACACCCTGCGCGTCTTCGCCGAGCAGGAGTCCCTGGAGTACCCGCTGCTCTCCGACTTCTGGAAGCACGGCGAGGCCTCCCGTGCCTACGGTGTGTTCGACGAGGAGAAGGGCTGCGCGGTGCGCGGCACCTTCATCATCGACAAGGAGGGTGTCGTCCGCTGGACCGTCGTGAACGCCCTGCCGGACGCACGCGACCTCGGCGAGTACGTCAAGGCCCTCGAAGCGATCTGACCTTCGCCGGGACGGGCGCCGGGACTGCGTCCGGGAGTGCCGCCGGGAGTCGCGGGCGGGGCGCTCCGGGGGCCCTCCGGGAGCCGACACCCGGATTCACCGGGCGAATCGACTGTTTCGAGCGGGAACCCGTCACTAGGATCCACTCGTTGATCCGATGCCAACGCACGACTGGGGGCGCTGCCCCTGAAACCACATGGAGGGACTCGTGGGAGTCAGCCTCAGCAAGGGCGGCAACGTCTCGCTGACCAAGGAGGCCCCTGGCCTCACCGCCGTGACCGTCGGTCTGGGCTGGGACGTCCGCACCACCACCGGTACGGACTTCGACCTCGACGCCAGCGCCATCCTGGTGAGCGCGGAGGGCAAGGTCCGCAACGACCAGGACTTCGTGTTCTTCAACAACCTGAAGAGCGCCGACGGCTCCGTCGAGCACACCGGTGACAACCTCACCGGCGAGGGCGAGGGTGACGACGAGCAGGTCAAGGTCAGCCTGGCCACGGTGCCGGCCGACGTCGCCAAGATCGTCTTCCCGGTGTCGATCTACGACGCCGAGAACCGCCAGCAGTCCTTCGGCCAGGTGCGCAACGCGTTCATCCGCGTCGTGAACCAGGCCGGCGGCGCCGAGATCGCCCGGTACGACCTGTCCGAGGACGCCTCGACCGAGACCGCCATGGTCTTCGGCGAGCTGTACCGCAACGGCGACGAGTGGAAGTTCCGCGCCGTCGGCCAGGGCTACGCCTCGGGCCTGCGCGGTATCGCGCAGGACTTCGGCGTCAACGTCTGAGCCGAGCCGTTCGAACCGTCCGGCGCCGCACATCCCGTGCGGCGCCGGACGTGCCTCATCACCACCGGGGAGGAAAAGAATCATGGGCGTCACGCTCGCCAAGGGAGGCAATGTCTCCCTCTCCAAGGCCGCACCCAACCTCACCCAGGTCCTCGTCGGGCTCGGCTGGGACGCGCGCTCCACCACCGGAGCCCCCTTCGACCTCGACGCCAGCGCGCTGCTGTGCCAGGAAGGACGGGTGCTCGGGGACGAGTACTTCGTGTTCTACAACCAGCTGCGCAGCCCCGAGGGCTCGGTCGAGCACACCGGAGACAACCTCACCGGCGAGGGGGACGGGGACGACGAGTCCCTGATCGTGGACCTCTCCAAGGTGCCGGCCCGCTGCGACAAGATCGTCTTCCCGGTGTCGATCCATGACGCCGACAACCGGAGCCAGAGCTTCGGCCAGGTCAGCAACGCGTTCATCCGCGTCGTGAACCAGATGGACGGCCAGGAACTCGCCCGGTACGACCTCTCCGAGGACGCCTCCACCGAGACCGCGATGATCTTCGGCGAGCTCTACCGCTACAACGGCGAATGGAAGTTCCGTGCGGTCGGTCAGGGGTATGCGTCGGGGCTGAGGGGCATCGCTCTAGACTTCGGGGTCAACGTTTCGTAAAGCCGTGTAATTCACGATGGGGCAAACAGTGGTTCTGAAAACCTTCGGCTGGTCGTTCGCCATCACGGCGCTCGGCCTGGTCGCAGCGGTGCTCTACGGGGGGTGGGAGGCGTTCGGGATCGTCGCGATCCTGTGTGTCCTCGAGATCTCGCTGTCCTTCGACAATGCAGTGGTCAACGCCGGAATCCTGAAGAAGATGAATGCCTTCTGGCAGAAGATCTTCCTCACCGTCGGTGTGCTCATCGCCGTCTTCGGCATGAGGCTGGTCTTCCCCGTCGTGATCGTGGCCATCAGCGCCAAGATCGGCCCCATCGAGGCCGTCGATCTCGCACTCAACGACGCCGAGCGCTACGAACAGCTCGTCACCGACGCCCACCCGTCGATCGCCGCCTTCGGCGGCATGTTCCTGCTGATGATCTTCCTCGACTTCATCTTCGAGGACCGCGACATCAAGTGGCTCGGCTGGCTGGAGCGCCCGCTGGCCAAGCTCGGCAAGGTCGACATGCTGTCGGTCTGCATCGCCCTGGTCGTCCTGGCGATCAGCGCCATGACCTTCGCGACCCAGGCCCACCAGCACGGCGGCACGCACGTCGACGCGGCGTCGACCGTCCTGCTCTCCGGCGTCTTCGGCCTCATCACGTACCTCGTCGTCGGCGGTCTGTCCGGCTACTTCGAGAACAAGCTGGAGGAAGAGGAGGAGCGCGAGCACGAGGCCGAGGAAGAGGCCAAGCGCAGCGGCAAGCAGGTCGGCGTCGTGCAGCTGGCCGGCAAGGCCGCCTTCTTCATGTTCCTCTACCTGGAGGTCCTCGACGCCTCCTTCTCCTTCGATGGTGTCATCGGCGCCTTCGCCATCACCAACGACATCGTGCTGATGGCGCTCGGCCTCGGCGTCGGCGCCATGTACGTCCGTTCGCTGACGGTCTACCTGGTCCGCCAGGGCACCCTCGACGACTACGTCTACCTGGAGCACGGCGCGCACTACGCGATCGGCGCGCTGGCCCTGATCCTGATGGTCTCCATCCGCTACCAGATCCCCGAGGTGGTCACCGGTCTCATCGGTGTCGCCCTGATCGCCTGGTCCTTCTGGTCCTCCGTACGGCGCAACAAGGCGCTCGCGGAGGCCGAGGGCGGGTCGGGTCCCGCGGGGGACAAGACCGAGGTGTCGTCCGGGGTGTGACACCCCCGGCAATGAGGAACGCTTCACTGCGGGGCGGTCGGTGCACCCGGCCGCCCCGCAGGCATGTGCGGTGTCGGAGACCAGCGGTGCCGGCGGACAGTGGGGCCGGCGATCAGTGGGGGGTGAAGGCGGCATGGCCTTCTGGGACAACCTTTTTCCGGGGAGGACGGCGTCGCAGTTCGACTCGGGCAGCGCCGCGTCGAACACGATCGATCTGACGAGACGGCGCCCGTCCGTCTCGCTCACCAAGCAGGGCGCCGCCACCGGCAACCTCCGGGTGAACCTCTCCTGGCGGATGCGGACCTCCGACCTCGAAGGACGCTCCCGGCAGAGCGGACGGCTGCTCCGCAACCCGTCGCAGTTCTTCAAGCCCGAGGTCGTGCAGGCGCACACCCAGGGCATGGTCAACGTCGACCTGGACCTGGGCTGTCTCTACGAGCTCGCCGACGGCAGCAAGGGCGTGGTGCAGCCGCTCGGCGGCTTCTTCGGCGACCTGAACGGCGCGCCGTACGTGAAGCTCAGCGGCGACGACCGCTTCGGCGGCTCCTCCGGGGAGACGATCTTCGTCAATCTGGACCACAAGGACGAGATCAAGCGCCTGCTGTTCTTCGTGTACATCTACGACCAGACGCCGGCCTTCGACCGTACGCACGCCAAGATCACGCTCTATCCGAGCAACGGCCCCCGGATCGAGATCGAGCTCGACGAGCGCGCCCCGCAGGCCCGCTCCTGCGCGGTCTTCTCCGTGGAGAACGCCAAGGGGGAGCTGACGGTCCGCCGCGAGGTGCGCTTCGTGTACGGCTTCCAGGCCGAACTGGACCGGCTGTACGGCTGGGGTCTCCAGTGGGGGCGCGGCTACAAGACCAAGGCGTAGCGGTTGCCCGCGTCCGGCGACCCCGAGGGGCCGCCCCCCGGCAGCCCCGCGGGGCTGCCGGGTCCCGTAGGACCGGGCGACCCCGAGGGGCTTCCCCCGGGGCGGTTCTCAGGGTCCTCGGCAAGGCCCGGCGCCGGGCCCTCCGCAGGGCTTTCCGCAGGACTTTCCGCGGGGCCGTCCTCAGGACCGGACGAACTGGGGACCCATCGGCGGCATCCGGAACTCGGGTGCCGGGTTCTGCTCGGGGGCGGTCACCGGCTGCGGATAGCCGTACGCGGGGGCCGGGGCGGCGTTCGCCGGCTGCTGCTGGGGGTAGCCGTAGGCGGGCGCCCGGTCGGGCATGGGCGGCGGCATGGTGGGCTGCGGGGGCACGGGGGCGGGGGCGTGGGCGACGGTCAGGTCGAGATCCGGGTCGCCGGCGGGGGAGGCGACGGTGGCCGCCGTGGCCTCCTGCGCCTCACCGGGGGAGCCGTGGCCGCCCGGGACCTCGCGGAAGCCGCCCTGGGCCCCCTGAGGGCCGTCCTGGGCGCCCTGGGCGTTCGCGGCCGCCTGGGCGGCCTCCTGTGCCGCGTCCTGGGCGTCCTGCGCGTCCTCGTCGACCGAGATGCCGAAATCGGTGGCGAGGCCGACCAGGCCCGTCGGATAGCCCTGACCCACGGCGCGGAACTTCCACCCGTCCCCGCGGCGGTACAGCTCGCCGCAGATGACGGCCGTCTCCTCGCCCGTCTCCGCCGTCACGGAGAACAGGGCCAGCGCCTCGGCGTCGGGCCCCGTCGTCGCGTCGTACAGCAGGATCCGCAGGTCGGATACGGAGCGGAAGGTGCCGCCGTCGGAGGAGGCCGCGATCACCACCCGGTCGACGGAGGGGTCGAGGCTCCCGAGGTCGGCCTCCACGGTGTCCGTGAGACCCTTGGAGTCACGCTTCTTCGGCAGCCGTCGCACCAGGCCCGAAGGGTGGCGCGGCTGGTTGTAGAAGACGAAGTCCTCGTCGGACCGCACCCGGCCGGAGGGCCCCAGGAGCAGGGCCGAGGCATCCACGTCGGGGACCCCGGAGCCCGGGGTCCAGCGGAGCACGGCCCGTACGGCCGCGGTGTCGAGAGGGACGTTGGAGCCCTTCAGCATCGCGTGCGTCATGACCGTCATCCTGCCCTCCCGGCGGACCCGCGGACAACGCGGGGGCGTCACCTGTCGCGGGACGGCGTGACGGACGCCGATGAGTTACCTGGATTTCATGCTCGAAGGGAACTGCGGACACCCGCACCTACGTACTATTACCGGCCACATGTCGTCAGGTTCCAGAGAGGTAGACGGGGGACTTATATGCGTCATTTCGGGCACATCCCGTCCGCGACGCGGGCTGGTCTCTTCCTTCGGGAACCGGCCGCGTTCACGGCAGATTCGCCCGCGCGCACGCTCGCCGTGGCCCTGGGTGCCACGCTCTACAGCCCGGCCACCCGGCCCCGGCTCGCCGACGACGTGCGCAAGCAGGCGGCCCGTGGAGTGGTCTCCATGGTGCTCTGCCTGGAGGACTCCATCAGCGACGCCGATGTCGAGGCGGGCGAGGACAACCTCGTACGCCAGTTCGCCGACCTCGCCGAGCACGCCGCCGGAACCGTGACGGACGCCGACACCGCCACGGACACCGCCGCGGATCTGCCCCTGCTCTTCATCCGGGTCCGCGATCCGCGCCAGATCACCGAGCTCGTCGCCCGGCTTGGAGAAACGGTCCGCCTGCTGTCCGGATTCGTACTTCCCAAGTTCACCGAGGCACGCGGCCAAGCCTTCCTCGAAGCACTCGCCCTGGCCGAGCGGACGAGCGGACGGCGTCTCTTCGCCATGCCCGTCCTCGAGTCCCCCGAGCTCCTCCACCTGGAGACCCGGGCCGAGACCCTGGCCGGCATCGCCTCGATCACCGACAAGTACCGCGACCGCGTCCTCGCCCTGCGCCTCGGCGTCACCGACTTCTGCTCCGCCTACGGGCTGCGTCGCTCGCCCGACATGACCGCCTACGACGTCAAGATCGTCGCGCACGTCATCTCCGACGTCGTCAACGTCCTCGGCCGCTCCGACGGCACCGGCTTCACCGTCACCGGACCCGTCTGGGAGTACTTCCGGCCCGGCGAGCGCATGTTCAAGCCCCAGCTGCGCCGCAGCCCCTTCCTCGAAGGCCGCGCCGAGGACCTGCGCACGGCCCTCATCGAACACGACCTCGACGGTCTGCTGCGCGAGATCGAACTCGACCGCGCGAACGGCCTGCTCGGCAAGACCTGCATCCACCCCACCCATGTGGTGCCGGTGCACGCGCTCTCCGTGGTCAGCCACGAGGAGTGGAGCGACGCCCAGGACATCCTGCGGCCCGAACAGGGCGGCGGCGGAGTCCTCCGCTCCGCCTACACGAACAAGATGAACGAAGTGAAGCCGCATCGCGCGTGGGCCGAACGCACCCTCCTGCGCGCCGAGCTCTTCGGCGTCGCCAAGGAGGACGTCGGCTTCGTGGATCTGCTCACCGCCGGACTTGCCGGCTGACGAAGGGACGTCGACGACGTGGTGTGGACCGGAACGTGGGTCGCGGAGCGACTGGGCGTCGAACTGATCGGCGACGAGGCGCTACCGGCCCTGTTGGGCCTCGCACTGCGCCGCAACCCCAAGCGGGCGCATCTGCTGGTCTCCAGCGTGCTCGGCAAGCACGTGCCGCAGCGGCCGTCCGTGGTCTACGGCTCCGGCCTCGACCTCGGCCGGCGCGTCCGCGCGCTCCTCGGCGACGAGGAGGCCGCACGCTCGGTCGTCCTCGGATACGCCGAGACGGCCACCGCCCTGGGCCACGCCGTGGCCGACGGCCTCGGCCTCGCCCCGTACCTCCACTCCACCCGGCGGCCGGTGGCCGGAGTCGCCCGCGCGGGCGGCTTCGAGGAGTCCCACTCGCACGCCACCTCGCACCTGCTGCTGCCCGAGGACCCCGGGCTGCTCGCCGGCGACGGCCCGCTGGTCCTCGTCGACGACGAGTTCTCCACGGGCAACACGGTCCTCAACACCGTGCGGGCCCTGCACGAGCGCTACCCCCGCGACCGGTACGTCGTCGTCGCGCTCGTCGACATGCGCTCGGCCGCCGACCTCGGCCGCCTGGACGCCTTCGCGGCGGAGATGGGCGCCCGCGTCGACCTGATATCCGCCGCCGCCGGCACCGTACGCCTCCCGGCGGGGGTCCTGGAGAAGGGCCAGGCGCTGGTGGCGGAACACGAGCGGCTGTACGAGCCGGGAGCGGGCACGGAGCCCGGCCCGTCCACGGCCCCGGACGGGCACGCGCACGTGCGGGTGGCGCTGGACTGGCCGGAGGGGCTGCCCGACGGCGGCCGACACGGCTTCACACCCGACCAGCGCCACCGCCTGGAGACGGCGCTGCCCGCGATGGCGGGCAGGATCACGGAGGCACTGCGGGGCGCGGCCACCGGCGCACTGCGGGTCGCGGCCGCCGGGGAGCGGCCTGGTTCGGCCGTCGAGGGGCGGCCCGGGGCGACCGCCGAGGAGCGGCACGAGGCGACCGCCGAGGAGCGGCACGGGGCGACCGCCGGGGAGCGGCACGGCCCGGTGATCGAGGAGCGGCAAGGCCCGGTCACCGAGGAGCGGCACGGCCCGGTCACCGAGGCGCAGTCCGGCTCGTCCGCCGGAGAGCTCTCCGGCCCGACCTCAGGAGGACTGTCCGGCCCGACCTCAGGAGGACTGTCCGGCCCGGCCGACGAGGAAGCACTCGTTCGCCCGCTCGGCGTGACCGCCGACGGACGGCCCGCCGCTCCCGCCCCGGCGCCCGCAGGGCCCCGCGTGCTCGTCCTCGGGTTCGAGGAGCTGATGTACGCGCCCCTGCGCCTCGGCACCGCACTGGAGGAGGCCGGGCACGACGTCCGGTACTCCACCACCACGCGCTCGCCCGTCCTCGCCGTAGACGACCCGGGCTACGCGATCCGCACCCGGCTCGTCTTCCCCGCCCACGACGACCCCGCCGACGGCCCCGGCGAGCGCTACGCCTACAACGTGGCCGGCGCGGGCTTCGACGCCGTCGTCCTCGTCGTCGACTCCACCGCCGACACCCCGGCCCTGCACGCCCCGGACGGCCTGCTCGCCCAGCTCGCCGCGCACATCCCGCGCGTCGTGCTCGCCGTCGTCCCCTCGTACACGCCCACGGCCTCGCCGTACGTTCCGTACGACGCCACGCCCGAGGTCACCGAAGCCACCGAAGCTCCCGAAAGGAGCTCCATGCTGCCCGAGCCCCTCCGCGGCCCCGCCTTCTCCTCGTACGCACCCGAGGAGGTCGGCTGGCTGCTCCAGGACCTCTCGGACGTCGAGCTCGAGGCGCCCACCGAGGAACGCGAGGAGGCCATCCAGAGCGGCGGTGCGCACTACGCCGAGTCGCTCCCCGTGGAGTACCAGCCGAGCGACCGCTACCAGGAGCTGTTCCACGCCGCCCTGGAGACCTCGGCGGCCCGCATCGCCCGCGCCGTCGGCACCGTCACCGAGACCGTCCTCGCCGAGCGCGAGCGCCCCGGCCACCGCCCCGTCCTCGTCTCGCTCGCCCGCGCCGGCACCCCCGTCGGCGTCCTCATGCGCCGCTGGGCGCAGGCCCGCCACGGCCTGGACCTGCCCCACTACGCCGTGTCCATCGTGCGCGGCCGCGGCATCGACGCCAACGCGCTGCGCTGGCTCGCCGCCCACCACGACCCGGCCGACGTCGTGTTCGTCGACGGCTGGACCGGCAAGGGCGCCATCACCCGTGAACTCGCCGACGCGATCAAGGAGTTCGAGGCCGCCGAAGGCGTCACCGGCTTCGACCCGGAGATCGCGGTCCTCGCCGACCCCGGCTCCTGCGTCCGTACGTACGGCACGCGCGAGGACTTCCTCATCCCCTCCGCCTGCCTCAACTCCACGGTCTCCGGCCTGATCTCCCGTACGGTGCTCCGCGCCGACCTGGTCGGACCGAACGACTTCCACGGCGGAAAGTTCTACCGCGAGCTGGCCGGCGCGGACGTCTCCAACGCCTTCCTCGACGCCGTCGCCGCCCGCTTCGACGAGGTCGGCGCGGCCGTCGACGCCGACGTGAAGGAACTCCTGTCCGCGGACCGCACCCCGACCTGGGAGGGCTGGGCCGCCGTGGAGCGGATCAGCGAGGAGTACGGCATCCACGACGTCAACCTGGTCAAGCCGGGCGTCGGCGAGACCACCCGCGTCCTGCTCCGCCGCGTCCCCTGGAAGATCCTCGCCAAGCGGGGCGCCGACGCCGACCTCGCGCACGTCCGGCTGCTCGCCGAGCAGCGCGGCGTACCGGTCGAGGAGGTCGACGAACTCCCGTACAGCTGCGTCGGCCTGATACACCCTCAGTACACGAGGGGCGCGACAGGCGCCGACGGCAAGGCGGTGGTGTCCCAGTGAGTACGGCGAGCGCGGCGCCCGGTGGTACGGCGGACGTGTCGGATGCGACGGGTACGACGGACGCAACGGGTACGACCACGAGCGTGACGACTACGACGAAGGTCCCGATTCCGGCGCAGGCCCCGACCCCGATCCCGACCCCGATCCCGGCCCCGACCGCGGGCCCGGCCCCCGTCCTGGTCGCGAGCGACCTCGACCGCACCCTCATCTACTCGTCCGCGGCGCTCGCCCTCGGCATGCCCGACGCCCAGGCGCCCCGGCTGCTCTGCGTCGAGGTCCACGAGTCCAAGCCGCTCTCGTACATGACCGAGCACGCGGCGGGACTCCTGGAGCGACTGGCCGGTGAAACCGTCTTCGTCCCCACCACCACGCGGACGCGCAAGCAGTACCAGCGCATCCAACTCCCGGGCGGCGCACCGAAGTACGCGATCTGCGCCAACGGCGGGCACATCCTCGTCGACGGCGTCACCGACGCCGACTGGCACTCCTCGGTGATCCGAAGGCTCGCCGAGGAGTGCGCACCGCTGTCCGAGGTCCGCGCCTACCTCACCGCGACCACGGACCTGTCCTGGGTACGCAAGCACCGCGTCGCCGAGGACCTGTTCGCCTACCTCGTCGTCGAGCGGGAACGGCTGCCCGAGGACTGGCTGGAGCGCTTCGGCGCCTGGGCGGGGGAGCGCGGCTGGACGGTCTCGCTCCAGGGCCGCAAGGTGTACGCCGTACCGAAGCCGCTCACGAAGAGCGCGGCCGTCCGCGAGGTCGCCCGCCGCACCGGCGCCTCGCTCACCCTGGCGGCCGGCGACTCGCTCCTCGACGCGGACCTGCTGCTCGCCGCGGACCGGGCGTGGCGCCCGGGCCACGGCGAACTGGCCGAGAGCGACTGGACGGCCCCCCACCTCGACGTCCTCGCGGAACGCGGGGTCGCGGCGGGGGAGGAGATCCTGCGCCGCTTCAGGGCGGCGGCAGCGGTCTGACCGACCGGGACCGACGGACCGGGTGATCAGCTGCAGCAACCGCCACCGCAGCAGCCTCCGCCACCTCCGCCACCGCTCGGCGCGGGGGCGGCGGAGGCGGAGCCGCCGACGGCCACGGCCGAGAGCAGCTTCACGGTGTCGTCGTGCCCGGCGGGACAGGAGGCCGGGTCGGAGGACTCGGCCATGGGCCGGCTGAGCTCAAAGGTGTCGCCGCAGGTCCGGCAGCGGAATTCGTAACGAGGCATGGGAACAGGCTAGAGCCTGCGAGCGGACAGGGGCAGGGGACCCGACCGCAACGCCGTACCCCGCGCAGGTCTCAGGGCCCGGGCATCGGGTCCGGGTGGCCCGGGCATCGGGTCCAGGCCCGGCCCGGATCCCTGGACAGGCAGCGGCCGCGCGTGGCGCCCCCGGTCTCAATGCCCGGTGGCGCCGCCTCCCCGTTCCTCCCTGATCTGGCCGACGACGTGGGCGGCCGTGGCCCGAACGGCCTCCAGTTCGGTCAGGAAGTGCCAGTAGTCCGGGTGACGGCCCTCCAGGCTGCCGACCGCGCGGTCGATCCGGGCGACGGCCTCGTCGAGGGGCCGGGCGTGGCGCGGATCGGGGGTGCTGCGTCCGGCCATCGCGAGGCGCTGGGCGTCCCGTACCGCGAACCGGGCGCGGTCGGTCTCCGCCTTGGGGTCCTTGGCGACGGCGTCGAGGCGGCGCAGCCGGTCGCCGGCGGCGGAGACGGCCTCGTCGGTGGAGTCGAGCAGCGCGCGGACGGTGGAGAGCAGCGAGGTCGCGTCCGGCCAGCGCTGCTCGGCGCGCGCCCGTCCGGCCTCGGCGAGCCGTTCCTCGGCCTGCCGGAGCGTGGCGGCGGCCTGCTCCGGCACGTGCTGGAGGTCCTGCCAGCAGGGTGCGGTGAAGCGCCGCCGCAGCTCCGAGAGGATCGGCTCGACGCCACCGGTGCGCGTGGTGAGGGCCTCGGTGCGGGTACGGAGGGAGACCAGGCGCCGGTCGATCTCGGCGGCCCGCTCGGGAAGCCGCTCGGCCTCGGCCCGTACGGCTTCGGCGTCGCGCAGCACCTTGTCGGCGCGCTGCAGGGTCTCGGGGACGCCGTGCCGGCCGGCGCCCTCGTTGAGCCGGGTGAGCTCGGGCCCGAGGGCGGCGAGCCGGGCGGCGAGGTCGTCGGCGCGCAGCCCGCTCTCCCGTACGGAGTCGAGGGCGCCGCTCGCGCCGCGCAGGGCCTGCCGGGCCCGCTCGACGGCGGGGGCGAGGCGGGCGAGCTGGGTCTCGGCCTGCCCGAGCAGCGGGGCGAGC
The DNA here is from genome assembly GCF_044752725.1 of Streptomyces sp. NPDC088707. Taxonomy (NCBI): domain Bacteria; kingdom Bacillati; phylum Actinomycetota; class Actinomycetes; order Kitasatosporales; family Streptomycetaceae; genus Streptomyces; species Streptomyces sp. NPDC088707. The sequence goes on from NZ_JBIVLV010000015.1 coordinate 83,571, forward strand.
CCCGCCTCGAACCGGTCGAGCTCGCCCTTCACACGGTCCAGCTCGTCCTTGGCGCGGGTGAGTTCGGCGCGGGCCCGGCCGGCGGTCGCGGCATCGAGCTCGTCCCGGTCGAGGTCGTGGGCGTCGACGGCGCTGATGTAGGTGTGGCTGACCTCGTCGATACGGCGTCCGAGGGCCTCGAAGCCCTCGACGGCGCGGCGCGTCTCGGGGGAGCTGTCGACGGCGGTGATGGTCTCGATGGAGATGCGGAGCCCACGCTGCGCGGTGTCGAGCTCGTAGAAGGCGGAGGCGGCGGCGTCCTTGGCGGCCTGGGCCTCGGCGCGCTGGCTCTCGCCGCGTCCGCCGAACCAGCGGCGGGTGCCGCCGCCGGCGAAGGCGTGCGGCAGCAGCGCGCCGGCGAGCAGCGGAAGGGCGAGGGCGAGCCGGAGCCCGGACATCCCCGGCCTCGGGCCGCCTTCGGATCGGGCCTGCCCCCGGCTTGGCGCGTCACGACGCCGGACGCCGCTCGCCCCCCTCGCGTCGCTCGCCGCCACGTACCTCTCCCGTGCTGTGTCCGCCGTGCCCGGTCCGGTTCATTCTCCCACCCGGTAAGGACGAACACACGGGCCGGTCAGTTCGCCGTGAGGACGGAGACGTCACCGTTGTCACTGCGGACGCTCACGGAGTGCCCGCTCCGGTCGCGGCGCGGGACGTCGATACGGACGTCGCCGTTGTCACTGGCGCCGGTCACCTCGTACTCGGCGGTGGGGACGGAGACGTGGACGTCGCCGTTGTCGGTGACGACGTCGACGCGGCGGGGGACGGAGCCGAGGGTGACGCGGACGTCGCCGTTGTCGGACCGGGCGACGACCTCGGGGGCGGTGGCCCCGGGCTCGACGACGACGTCACCGTTCTCGGTGCCGAGGTCCAGCGCGCCGCCGGCCTTGCGCACGCGTACGTCCCCGTTGTCGGACCGCACCTTCATCGGGGTGGCGAAGCCGTCGGCGGTGACGCGCCCGTTGTCGTTCTCGACGGTGACGGCCACGTCGCGGGGGACCTGGATCCGGTGGACGGCGTCGCAGTGGGAGGAGACACCGTCGCAGTCGACCCGCAGGGTCAGCCTCCCGTCGACGAGCTTCCACTCGGGATCGGGCCCCGACCCCATGAACACCCACCCGTCGACCTGCCGCTCGACGCGCACGTCGTCGATGTCGGCGGGGGTGATCACGAGCTCGGAGTCGTCGGAGTCGACGGTGAGCGCGTCACCGGCGAAGGCGAACGTCCTCCGCTCCACGGGCGCCCCCTCGACATCGGTCGACCCGCACCCGACGAGGGCGAGAGAGGCGACCAGCACTCCACCGGAGGCGAACAAGACCCGGAACGGACGACGGACAGCAGCCATGACGCCGAGACCCCCACAAGAAACCAGAAACCCAGAAACGCGGACAGTCCCCCGACCGTACGACCCCACCACCCCCCGTCACGATCCGGCGACCCACCGTCCCGAGGGTGGGGATACCCCCCGCACCGGGAGGTATCGGTTTGCAGCACCCACCCATGCGCCATGTAGGCTGTTGCCTCTTCCACGGGTGCGTAGCTCAGGGGTAGAGCGCTGCTCTTACAAAGCAGATGTCGGCGGTTCGAAACCGTCCGCGCCCACCAGGGAAAAGGCCCCCAGCCGATCATGGCTGGGGGTCTTTGACATCCACTTCTGACATCAACGCGGGTGGTCACTCACGACCGGGGGCGGCTCCTGAGCAGCCGGTCGATGTGACTCACGGCCTCGCGCTGCGTGTCTTGGACGACGTGCGTGTACAGCTCTTGCTCGTCCAGCTCGTCGAGGCCCATGTCGAAGTGCCGGCGTATCGGGTCGGCTCGGAAGCCCGTGGCGCGTCGCAGTCGTGCCGCCGTGACCGGGACGTCTTTCTTTGCGTAGCGGAGCGGATAGATCACATGATCGCCAAGGATCATGAGCGTTCGGGCATGAGCGCGAGCCAAGCTGGCGGGGATTAGGTCGCTTAACGGGCCTGCAGCATCGCCGAAGGTTTCCTCTGCCCACCCTGTCACGGTTCCCGCGGTCTACCGCCCACCCCCTTGTGGCACCTGAGTGCCGAGCAGCATTCAAGGAAACCGTGCAGGCTGGGTGCGAGCCGCGCAAGAGGGCATCCAGCGCATGACCGGGCGCACGGTGCCCAGCATCGGGTGCGTCGGGTGGCAGGTGACCGCCAGTGGTGGGTCGTACGCTGCGGCCATGCACAGAGGAGCGATCACACAAGGATCCGTGCTCAAGGCCATCGCCGAGTACGACGAGTTGGGACAGGCTGCGTTCTTGGCGAAGTACGGTTTCGGCGCGGCTCGCTCGTACGTTGTGGTGCACGACGGGCGGGAGTACGACTCCAAGGCCATAGCTGGCGTGGCGCATCAGTGGGATCAGGGGCGAGCCCTCAAGCCTGATGAGTTCAGCGGAGGTAAGGAGCACGCCGCGGCGTGGTTGAAGCGGGCAGGCTTCCAGGTCAAGGCCGTCAAGAATCCTGACTGGGCCCGGGACGAGATCATCCTTGCCTGTCAGCTCGTGATGGAGAACGGCTGGAAGGGGCTGGACGCTCAGGACGCCAGGGTGGTCGAGCTGTCCGGCCTGCTCCAGCTGTTTCCCATCCACTCCGAGGCGGAGCGCAACGAGAAGTTCCGCAACCCGAACGGAGTGGCGCGCAAGACGTTCGACATCGCCACACGGCATCCGGAGTACCGGGGCAAGCCCACAAATGGGGGCGCTCTCGATGTGGCGGTGCTGATGGAGTTCCTTGCCAGACCTGACGAGATGACCGAGGCCGCTCGGCTGATTGGCCAGGGCATCGCCGCAGGCGAGCTCCAAAGCCTTGCGCCGACCGAGGACGAGGAGTTCGACGACTACAGCGCTCCTGAGGGGCGGCTTCTCATGCGCCGGCACCAGGCCCGGGAGCGGAACAAGAGCCTGCGCAAGAAGAAGATCGCTTCTGTAGCTCAGCGCGGTGGGCGGCTGGCGTGTGAGGCGTGTGGGTTCGACTTCGAGCAGGTCTACGGTGACCGCGGTGCTGGGTACATCGAGTGCCATCACGTCGTGCCGTTGCACGAAGCAGGCGAGGGGCGGACCAAGCTCAGCGATCTCGCCCTCATATGTGCCAACTGTCACCGCATGATCCATCGGCGTGCGCCATGGCCGACCCCTGAGGAGCTGCGAGCCTCCATCGAGCGAAAGCATGCAGCTGACAGGCGTGCAGCGGAAGCCATTGCACGGCCACGCAGGGCGGCTGACGAACAGATGCCGAACCCGTGATCTGACATCAACGGCGGCGCACAGAGGCAGTCTCGGAGGGCTGGGGACGACAGTCGTCGCCAGGGCCATCGGGGTGCTCAGTCGCCGTGGGCAAGCTTACAAAGCAGATGTCGGCGGTTCGAAACCGTCCGCGCCCACCAGGGAAAAGGCCCCCAGCCGATCATGGCTGGGGGCCTTTGACCTTGCTTCTGGCGGAGGGGGCTGGCTGCTCCGTCTGGACGGCGGGACGGACCTGGAAGGGGCCTGAGGCCTTTCGCCGGAGGGGTTCGCGGCCTTTTCGGGGGCGGTTGGTCAGGCCTTGATTACTTCGGCTTTCTTGTCGCCCGCGCTGGCCTCCACCTTTACCGTGCCCGTCTCGCGGTCGCCGGCGGTGGTGGCGTCCGTGGGCGTGTGGGCCGCCAGGGTGGCTATCGCGGCGATGGTCGCCTCGGTGGCGGGCGTCGGGCGGGTGGGGTGGGACTGCGGGTTCGCGGGGCGCCCTGAAGTCGTCGTGGGTGAAGGTGGGTCGGTCGTTCGTCGACGGTGCTCGACGGTGGTTGAAACCACCTTGTGGGCGTCAAGAGTTGACGGGGACCTGGCAGCGCCGGTGTACTCGCCGCATGGCTGAGGTGGGGGACGCGCCCGAACCCGGGGCGCAGGGCGGCGAGATGACGTCGCAGCGGTACATCGAGACGAGGCTCGCGCAGTACCAGGGCTGGTACGACGCCAGGGCGACCCGGATGAAGGCGATGCATCTGCGGATGCGGACCGTCTCCGTCGTCGGTGCCGCGCTCGTGCCCGTGTTCGTCAACCTTGATCTGGGCTTCGCGCGGGTCACCGCCACCGTGCTGAGCGTCGTGGTGGTCGCGGCCGTGTCACTGGAGAGCGTCTACCGGTACCGCGAGCAGTGGAAGAACTACCGCTCCACCGAGCAGCTCCTCGGGCACGAGCGGGTCTACTTCGAGACCAAGGTCGGGCCGTACCACAACCTGCCCAAGCGGGAAGCGTTCTCGACGCTCGTCGCCCGGGTCGAGAAGGCCATCGCCAACGAGAACTCCGCGACCCTGAACGTCATGACCCTCGGCGGGCAGGTCGACTCCGACATCCCGCAGCGTGGGATCCCCGCCGCCCGTGAGCCGGAGGCCGGCGTGGGGGAGAAGTAGGTGTGCGGACGGCCCCCGGTGGAACCGGGGGCCGTCCGTTTCGGGGGCGTCGACGCGGTGGTCAGACCCCGGGGGTCAGCACCACTTGTAGTCGACCCGCGTCGAGTTGTACGAGCACGTGTCGATCCGCGCGCCGTTCGACTTCTTCAGCGTCGCGGTGTCGCGGTCGTTGTTCCAGACGTACGCGCCGCGGTTCTGGTAGACGTTCGCGGCCGAGTTCGTGCCGCGGCCCGTGCGGACCGTCACGATCTTGCCCTTGCCCAGGACGAAGTTGCCGAACGTGTACTTGTGGTTCGCCGCGTCCGTCAGCGTCCAGCCGCGCAGGTTGACCGCCGCGCCGGTCGTGTTGCGTATCTGCACGTACTCGGCGTTGAGGCTCGTGTTCGAGCGGCGGTCCGTGCCCGGGCTGTCGTAGTAGATCTTGTACAGGTGGACCGAGCCGGCGGCCTGTGCCTGCGTGGGCAGCAGCAGGATACCGGAGGCGGCGGCCGCGGTCACGGCCGCGAACGTGCGTGCGCGAAGCATGAATGTCCCTCAGTTTCTGCCGGGAGCCCGCCGATGGGACCCGGCGAGCACACAGAATACGCACGCTCTTCACCTTGTCCGCACAACTTCGCGCGAGTTGGCGTCCGGATAATTTAATCTTGGCTTATGTTCGACGCGCCCCTGCGGGTCACCGTGCTCGGCTCCGCCACCCCCTTCCCCCGGCCAGGCAACGCCTGCTCCGGCTATCTCGTCGAGGGCGGCGGGGTGCGCGTGTGGGTCGACGCCGGCACCGGCACCCTCGCCGAGCTCCAGCGGCACGTGGCCCTCGGCGACGTCGACGCGGTGTGGATCTCCCATCTGCACGCCGATCACTCCGCCGACCTGCTCACCTTCTACTACGCCCTGCTCTACGCGGGCCTGGAGCCGGCCCTGCCCGTGCCCCTCTTCGGGCCCACCGGGATCGCCGATCGGCTCGCCGGGTTCCTCACCAACGGCCCCGAGCGCAGCCCCGTCGAAAGGGCCTTCAGGGTCGAGGAGTTGCACGACTCGCATGTCGCCCGCGTCGGTGGGCTCACCCTGACCTCCCGCGCCGTCGAGCACGGACTGCCCGCCTTCGCGCTGCGCGTGGAGGACGAGGCCGGGCGCTCGCTCGTCTACTCCGGGGACTGCGAACCCTGCCCCGCCCTCGTCGAACTCGCCCGCGACTGCGACCTGTTCGTGTGCGAGGCGGACGGGGAGGCCCCCGGACACCACTCCGCCGCCCAGGCCGGCAGGACCGCGGCCGAGGCCGGTGTCGGACGGCTCGTCCTGACCCATGTGGGGTCGGCGCTGCCGCCCGGGGAAGCCATCGCGTCGGCCGCGGGGGACTACGCGGGCGACATCGCCCACGCCGATCCCGGGCTCCGCTTCGACGTCACGCGTCGAAGTCGTACTCCAGGACGTACGACGACGAGTCCAGCGTCATCTCGTTGAGCTCCACCGCCTTACCCGGTCCCGTGAACGCCGTACGCCCGATGAGGACCACCGGCGTCCCCGACTGCAGGGCCAGCCGGTCCGACTCGTCCGCCGTCGGCATCCGGCAGCGGATCTCCTCGCGGAACCGCACCGGCCGGTGGCCCAGCTCCGTCAGTCGCGCGTAGGTCCCGCCCGGCCCCGTGTCCGGCTCGGTGATCGGCGTCCCGCGCACCAGCTCCGCCGACAGGTACGAGACCGACAGCAGCACCGGCTTGGCGTCGAGGACGAAACGGCGGCTGCGTACGCACACGGGCGCGCCCGGCGTCAGGTTCAGCGCCCCCGCGACCCGCGCCCCCGCCTCGGTCTCTGCCACTTCGATCTGGTCGACGACCAGGTCCCGGTCCTCCACGTCCGCCGACCAGACCGAACGGCCGTTGCCCCACTGCTCGCCGGACAGCCGCGGGATGCCCCGGCGGCGCAGCGGGCGGAAGACCCGGACGAAGACCCCGGCACCTTTGCGGGCCTCGGCGAGTCCCTCGGTGCGCAGCACGGAGAGGGCCTGTCGGGCCGTCATCCGGGCCACGGCGTAGGTCGTCATGAGGTCGTTCTCACCGGGGAGCCGGTCGCCCGGCGCGAACGCGCCCGACTGGATGGCGGTTCTCAACTCATCAGCGATGCGCTGGTACTTGGGCCGACGAGCGCTGTCCTGGTCAGTCACGGGCGGACCACTCCCTTCATCTGCGGACACCCTACGGCGCACCCCGAGGCCAGGGTGCACACGTGTGCGCCGCCCCGCCCGGTCGATCCATCCATCGGGGGACATCTCTAGAGATACGTTGACAGGGAGGGGGCGGAGGGCTTCTCTGGTTCTCCCCAGGCTTCAGGAATCGGGACGGAGGGGATGCGTGCAGCCACTGCCCGAGGTCGGTGACCTCGTCCGTGACGCCGCCACCGGGCGGGTCGGCTTCTACGTCGGGAACGTCCCCGGCAGCCTCCCCGGGAGCGTCCCGGGGTGCGTCCCCGGGGGTGTTCCCGGGACTTTCTCCGGGCGCTGTCTGATCCGGCCCGTCCACGGTGGCGCCGAGTGGGAGGCCGAGCCCGCCGACGTACAGCCGGCCACGCCGCTGCGTGAGCTGCGCGCCCGAGCCGCCGAGATCAACGCGCGTAGCCGGCGGGGGTTGTCCTGAGGTTGTTGGTTGTTGGTTGTTGGGTGCCGGTGGCCGGGTGCCGGGTGCCGGGTGTCGGGTCGCCGGGCTGTCTGGTCGACCGGTCGAGGCCCCGGAGACCCGGGTTGTCCGGCGCCGCAGGCTGTCCGCTCGGGCCCGGTGCCTGCCGTCTTCGGCGGTTGTCAGTGGGGCGCGCCACACTGGAGGCATGTGCCGCAGCATCAAGACGCTCCGACCGCCCGCGCTGCCCGAGGAGGCGACCGAGGACGACATCCGCGCCGCCGCCCTGCAGTACGTCCGCAAGGTCTCCGGGTTCCGCGCCCCCGCCGCCCACAACCGCGAGGTCTTCGAGCGGGCCGTGGACGAGATCGCCGACGCGACCGCGAGACTCCTCGACGGCCTGGAGGTACGCGGTACGCACCACGCGCATCACGCACATCCGGCGCCCTCGGCGCACCCTGCGTCCCCGACGCCCTCCGCCGTCAGGCGGCAGGTGCGGGAGCCGCAGCCGGACGCCGTATGAGGTAGGCGGCGAGCCCGCCCGCCAGGAACAGCGCGAGGGTCGACACGCCCGCGCTGAACCACGTCGCGCCCAGCCACTGCCCGCCCAGCCAGCCGAGCCCCACGCTGTACGAGGCCCAGGTCACGCCCGCGAGGGCCGACCACGGCAGGAACTCCTCCACGCGCCGCTTCGCCGCGCCCGCTCCCAGCGAGACCACCGAGCGGCCCGCCGGTGCGAAACGCGCGAGGACGACGAGCAGCCCGCCGCCCCTGGCCAGCGCGGTGCCGAGACGTTCCTGCGCCATGGACAGGCGCCGGGACCGGGCGATCGTCCGGTCGAGCCTGGCGCCACCCCGGAGCGCCAGCCGATACGCCAGGAAGTCGCCGAGGACCGAGGCCGTGGCCGCGCAGAGCAGCAGGGGGAGGAGGGACGGTACGTCGGGGGTGGCCGCGGTGGCCGACGCCGCCGCCGTGGCGGCGGTGATCACCAGGAAGCCGCTCGGCAGCACGGGCAGGAAGACGTCGAGCAGGATCGACGTCGCCACCACCGGATAGATCCATGGACCGGCGGTGAGCGACCGCAGCGAGCCAAGGCTGTCGAGCAGATTCACAGGGGCAGAGCCTACGCGGGGGCGGGGGGCCGCCCGCCGGGTGGGTGCCGGGCTCCGCCGGGCCCGCGCGAACGTGTGCGACTTTGCGGGAATGTGCCCGGGGTGAGGGGCCGGTTCGGGTGAGGGGGGCAGGGGAAAGGGCCGGAACGCGTGCTGCGTGGTCCGGCCCTTTCCTGTAGGTGACTCGGTCTGCCCGGCCGAAGCGCCTCAGACCGCAGTCGGTGTCACGACTCGGGCGGTGACGCCGGGGCGGCCCCGCTTCTTGCTCAGGCCGTGATCGAGGGGCCCGAGAGGGCCACGAGGCCCGAGACGCCCGAGGGGCCCGCGGGGCCCCGAGAGGCGCTCTTCTCGCTCAGGCCGTGACCGGGGTGGCCTGCTCCTCGCGCTCCTCGCTCGTCCTGCGTGCCGTGGCGCCCGCGCCGACCCGGCCGCGGAAGAGGCCGTCGAGAGCCAGCGCGCCCGGGCCGGTGAACACGAGCAGCACGAAGGCCCAGCAGAACAGGGCCGCGGTCTCGCCGCCGTTCTGCAGGGGGAAGAGGGACTCCGGCTGGTGGACCTTGAAGTACGCGTACGCCATCGAGCCCGAGGCGAGGAACGCGGCGGTCCGGGTGCCCAGGCCGAACAGGACCAGGCCGCCCGCGCCGAGCTGGATGACGGCGGCGTACCAGCTCGGCCAGGTGCCGGCCGGGACCGTCCCGCCGCCCATCGCGCCGCCGAGGACGCCGAAGAGCGAGGCGGCGCCGTGGCAGGCGAAGAGCAGGCCGACGACGATGCGGAAGAGGCCCAGCGCGCACGGCTGCGACTGGTCGAGTCGGCCCGCGAGGCTGCTCGCGCCGCCGGGGTTCTTCGCCGCCTTCTGCCGACTGTTCGGGGTGCTCGGGGTGCTCCGGGTGCTCGGGTTGTCCGGGTTGTTCAGGGTGTTCGGGGGGTTCATGGGGGGACTCCTTCGGCCTGGCCTCGTCCGTGGGGTGGACGGGGGTGGGGACGGAAACCGATGAGGCCGTCAGGTTAGGCACCCCTCACTAGTACTTGCAAGTTCAACATCAGGCCATCGGGAAGTGTGTGGTGAGGTTCACTTCCCGATGGCCGTTGTTGACGTCGAGTCAGCAGCGCGGTCCTCAGCAGCCGTTGAGCAGGGACTGGAGGGCGCTCTTCTCTGCGGAGTCGACGCTGAGGTTCCAGTGGTACTTCACGTGCACCCACGCGCGGGCGTACGTGCAGCGGTACGCGGTCCGCGAGGGCAGCCACTCCGCCGGGTCCTGGTCGCCCTTCGACTGGTTGACGTTGTCCGTCACGGCTATCAGCTGCGGCCGGGTCAGGTCGTTCGCGAAGGACTGGCGCTGCGAGGTGGTCCACGCGTTGGCGCCCGAGCGCCAGGCCTCGGCGAGCGGGACCATGTGGTCGATGTCGAGGTCGGAGGCGACGGTCCAGGTGGCGCCGTCGTACTGCGAGTACCAGCTGCCGCTGGTGGCGGCACAGCTGGAGTCCGTGACGACGTTCACGCCGTCGCGCTTGAGGACGGTCTCGCGGGTGTTGCAGGCGCCGGACTGGGTGATCCAGTGCGGGAAGAGGTCCCGGCTGTAGCCGGAGGAGGAACCTTCCGCCTTCACGGTGAGGGCCGCCAGGTAGGTGCGGGCGGTGGCGGCGCTGACCGGGGTGGGCATGGCGGCCTGGGCGGCCGGGGCCGTGGCGAGGAGGCCGGTGACGGTGAGGGCGGCGGAGGTGGCGAGCACGGCGAGTCGACGCGCGTAGATATTGCCGACGGGCATGGGAACTCCCTTGAGGTGGGGGGACCTTGGCGGGTGCCGTCCCCGTGGGTGCCGGGCGATCGGCCCGGTCATCGTGGCGGCGCGAGGTTTCGACGGGGGGTGCGCCAGGTAACAGGGTGGCGACATGGACACGTCACATCAAGGGGTGTGACGTGTCCTGATGGAGCGCCAGGTTCCGCCGAGCGCCACGAGGGTGGGGCGGGAGGGGCCGTCCGTCGGCCGCGCGAGCGGGGATATGACGAGACCCCGGGCCCTTTCGGCCCGGGGTCTCGTCCCGTCGCGGATCCCCGAGTGGGGAGGTGCTGCTGGAGCTGGCGGTGCTGCTGGGGGAGTGTGGCGCCGGAGCGCTCGGCGTCCTACGGAAGTACGGTCAGCGTGATCGAACCGTCGGCCGCGGGCTCGACCCGCAGGCGGGTGAGGTCGGCGACGTGCACGTCCGGCGCGAAGGCCGCCGCGCGCGGGCCGACGCCCACGATCCGCATGCCGGCCGCGCGGCCCGCCTGGATGCCGGCCTCCGAGTCCTCGAAGACGATGCAGTCCGCCGGGTCGAAGCCCAGCTCGGCCGCGCCCTTCAGGAAGCCCTCGGGGTCCGGCTTGCTGGCGCCGACGTGCTCGGCGGTGACCCGGGTCGCCGGCATCGGAAGCGCCGCGGCGCCCATTCGCGCCTGCGCGAGGGCCTCGTCCGCCGAGGTCACCAGGGCGTGCGGCAGCTGCGCGAGCGCGGCCATGAAGGCGGGGGCGCCGGGAACGGGTACGACCCCGTCGAGGTCGGCGGTCTCCTCGGCGAGCATCACCCGGTTGTCGGCGTGGTTCTCGGCCATCGGGCGGTCCGGGAGGAGGACGGCCATGGTCGCGTACCCCTGGCGGCCGTGGACCACCTTGAGCACGGCGTCCCCGTCGAGGCCCTGCCGCTCCGCCCAGCGTCGCCAGCAGCGTTCGACGACGGCGTCCGAGTTGACGAGGGTGCCGTCCATGTCGAGGAGGAGGGCGCGGGCGGTGAGCGTTGCCGGGGTGGTGGCAGGCATCAGGTCTCCAGAGGGGGTGGTGCGGAGAACGAAGCGGTCCCGCCCACCGGTCAGGGTGTGCGGGCGGGGCCACTTTGTTTTTCTACGATACAAAACCGGGGGGCGTCTTGGCCAACCGGTCCGCATTCCGGGACCCGGGGCGGGGTCGGCCGGGGCCGGTGCGGGCCGGGGTGACGCGTGGGGGTGCCCGGGCGTATCCGGCGTGTACCCGGGGTGGACTCGCGTCCACCCCGGCATGCGGGTGTCACGCGCGGGAGTCCGATGTGGGAGCCGGATGCGGGGGGTCAGATGTGGGGGGTGTTCCGCTCCAGGACCTCGCGGGTGTGTGGCCCGTACACGCCCTCGGGATCGCCCTGGATGTACATGTACGACTGGTAGATCGCCACCGCCTCCCACACGTCGTCGTCGTACCTGCCGTTGACGCGGCCGTGGTAGACCCCGACATCGGTCAGGCGCCGCTGGAGCTCCCGTACCTCGTGTCCGCTGGAGCCGACGTCCAGGGTCTCCTCCTCCTGGCCTTCCTCCCCCTCCCCGGGTGACCGGGCGGGGGGCGTCGTCGTGGCCGGCGGAGTCGCCGTCGGCCCTACGGGCGGCGCCGACGAGGAGGAGGCGGACGGGGGAGCCGCCGCGCCGCTCGTGGTCACGGAGGCGCTCGGCGACGCGGTCGTGGGGGTGGGCGAGGGCGAGGTCGTCGACGGGGACGCCGACGCGGACGTCTCGCGCGGCGTCGGGGACGAGGACGTCGGCTCCGGGCTCTGCGACGAGGAGGAGGGGGACGGTGCCTCCGACACGCCGAGGTTCAGCGACGCGCTCGTGGTCACGTCCGGTACGGCCGCCCGGTCCTCGGGCTCCTCCCCGCCCCCGAGGACGGCGGCCGCCAGGGCTGCGGTGCCCGCGACGGCGACGGCGGCCACCGCCGCGACCAGCGCGCCGCGCCGGCGCCCGCGCCCGCGCCCCCGCCCCTGCCCATGGCCGGGCGGCGGGGGTATGTCGCCGACGCCGCGCAGCAGGAGCGGCATGGTCTCGGAGGGGTCACCGCCGGGGTGCGGCTCGGCCGGAAAGGCCGCGGTGCCGCCGTACGGCCCGCGCCCGTCCCCGCCTGCGACGCCCCCGCCCGGCTCACCGCCCGGCTCCCCGCCCGGCTCCCCGTCCGGCCGGATCGCCGCGAGCGGCGCCGTCGGCGGGTCCTCCGCGCCCGGGCCGCCCGAACCGAAGCCGTACGTGCCGGGGCCGCCCGAGCCGGAGCCGTACGTGCCAGGGCCGACCGAACCGCCGGAGCCGCCCGAACCGGAGCCGTACGTGCCAGGGCCGCCCGAACCGGAGCCGTACGTGCCAGGGCCGCCCGAACCGGAGCCGTACGTGCCCGGGCCCCCCGACCCCGCACCCCCCGCCACGGCCCCCGGCGGGGTTCCCGACTCGTCCTCCGGTGCGTCCAGCGTCACGTACGGCCTGATCCGGAGCGGATCGAAGTCCTCGGCCGCCGCCAGTTCGGCCTGGGCGCAGGCGCAGCCAGGTCTCTGTACACCGCATTCAGGACAGACATGTCCGGTCATGATGGGTCCCCTCCCCGAGACAACTGCTGGCGATTATGCAGCCCGCACCCTCCCCGAGGGCGAACAGACGGACGAACTCCGCAGGCCATATCCAGACATTCGGACCAGGATGGAGGGGCCGTCCCATGGGCTGTCCGGCGGGACGCCCGACGAGACGCCCCGAGGAGACGCCCATGGCCCAGGAAGTAAGCCCCTCCGAGCTCGGTGGCGCCCCCGCGCCAGGGGAGGGGCAGAGCCGCCGCACGGTCCTCGTCGCGATCAGCGCGCTGCTCCTGGGCATGCTGCTGGCCGCCCTCGACCAGACCATCGTCTCCACCGCGCTGCCGACCATCGTCAGCGAGCTCGGCGGCATGGAGCACCTCTCCTGGGTGGTCACCGCCTACATCCTGGCGTCCACGGCGGGCACCCCGCTCTGGGGCAAGCTCGGCGACCAGTACGGGCGCAAAAGACTCTTCCAGGCGGCGATCGTCCTCTTCCTCATCGGCTCCGTGCTCTGCGGCATCGCACAGAACATGCCGCAGCTCATCGCCTTCCGCGCGATCCAGGGCCTCGGCGGCGGCGGTCTCATCGTGCTGTCGATGGCGATCGTCGGCGACCTCGTGCCGCCGCGGGAGCGCGGCAGATACCAAGGGCTCTTCGGCGCCGTCTTCGCCACCACCAGCGTCCTCGGTCCGCTGCTCGGCGGGGTCGTCACCCAGCAGCTCTCCTGGCGCTGGGTCTTCTACATCAACCTGCCGATCGGCATCGTCGCCCTCTTCGTGATCGCCGCCGTCCTGCACATCCCGGTGAGTTCCACGCGCCACACCATCGACTACCTCGGCACCCTTCTCATCGCCTCCGTCGCCACCTGTCTGGTGCTCGTGGCCTCGCTCGGCGGCACCACCTGGGCGTGGGGTTCGGCGCAGATCATCGGCCTCGCCGTCCTCGGAGCCGTACTCCTCGTCCTGTTCGTCCAGGTCGAGCGGCGGGCGGCCGAACCCGTGCTGCCGCTCAAGCTGTTCAGGATCCGGACGTTCAGCCTGGTCGCCGTCGTCAGCTTCGTCATCGGCTTCGCGATGTTCGGCGCGATGACCTATCTGCCGACCTTCCTCCAGGTCGTGCAGGGCGTCACTCCGACCAAGTCCGGCGTGCACATGCTGCCGATGGTCGCCGCCATCCTGGTCACCTCGACGGTCACTGGCCAGATCGTCTCCCGGACGGGCCGCTGGAAGGTCTTCCCGATCGCCGGCACCGCCGTCACCTGCCTCGGACTGCTCCTGCTCCACGGGCTGACGGAGACCAGCTCCACCGGGGAGATGAGTGTCTACTTCTTCGTCTTCGGCGTCGGCCTCGGCCTGGTCATGCAGGTCCTCGTCCTGGTCGTGCAGAACGCCGTCCCGTACGCGGACCTCGGCGTCGCCACCTCCGGAGCCACCTTCTTCCGCTCCATCGGCGCCTCCTTCGGCGTCGCCGTCTTCGGCACGATCTTCACCACCCGGCTCACCCACTCGCTCGACGACGTGTTCGCCGCCGCCACCGCCTCAGGACAGGACCTCCCGCCCGGTGTCGGCCCCGAGCAGGTCGCCGCCGACCCGCGCACCGTCGCCTCGCTCCCGGCCGACCTGCACCCCGACGTCCTGCACGCGTACGCCACGTCCATCGCCGACGTCTTCCTGTACGCGGCGCCGGTGGTCCTGGTCGCCTTCGTCGTCGCCTGGTTCCTCAAGGAGGACAAGCTGCGGGGCTCGGTCACCGCGCCCGACTCCGGCCAGACGCCCGCCTCCGACCCTGTGGAGCGTTCCTCGTACGAGGAGTGTGCCCGCGCCCTGTCCGTCCTCGGCTCCCGGGCGGGCCGCAGGGAGATCTACGAGAAGATCACCGCTCGCGCCGGGCTCGACCTGCTGCCCGCCGCGAGCTGGCTGCTGCTCCGCATCCGCCGCCACGGCACCGTCGAACCCGTCCGGCTCGCCGGGCACGTGCCCGTGCCGCTGCGGGTGATCACGGAGGCCTCGCGGCAGGCGGAGGAGCGGCGCCTGGTCAGCCGGGAGGGTCTCCAGCTGATGCTCACCGAGGAGGGCGTTCAGGCCGCGACGCGGCTCGACGCGGCCCGCGAGGAGTCGCTCGCCGAGCTGCTCGGCGACTGGTGGGGGCCGGACCGGCCCACCGACCTGGTGAAACTCGTCGAGGAGCTGACGGCCGAGTTGAGCGGCACGGACCCGGAGCGCCCAGGTGACCCGGAGCGCCTGAGCGACCCGGAGCGCCCGGGTGACCCGGAGCGCCCGAGCGACTCGGAGCGTCCGCGCGACGCGGAGCCGCCCCGCGACCACGACGCGTAGGTGCAGGGCCGTACTCCCTGTGTGACAGTCATTCAAATCTCCTCAGTACGCTGTCCCCTTCAAGATCGCCTCACAGGGGGAGCGGGCAGGATGAACAGCGAAGAACCACGCCAGGGCCAGGGCTGGCCGACCCCGCCGCCACACCCGCCGGCCGGACCGGCGAACGGCGGACACGACGGGTACGGAGGTGGGTACGGCGGCGGGTACGGAAGCGGGCACGGCGCGGGATACGGGGCCCCGGCCCCGATCGTCGTGACGCGTCCGTCCTCGCACCGGGGTGCCTGGATCGGCGCGGCAGCCACGCTGGTGGCGGCGGTGATCGGCGTCGTCGGTACGTACCTGGTGAGCACCGCCGACGATGGCGACACCCCGCCGCCGCAGGCGCAGACCCCGGTGACGAGTTCGACCGGCCCGTCCGGGGCGGAGGGCGGGAGCGGCGAGGACACCTCCGTGGACTCCTCGCAGAGCCCGGAGCCCGTGGCGAGCGGGGAGACCTCGACGAGCGAGGAGAGCTCGGCGCCTCCGGCGACACCGACCTCCGAGGCCCCGCCCGCGAAGCCGGCCGGCACGGTCGAGTGGCAGGGCCCCCTGGTGATCACGTACACGGACGACAAGGACCTCGACTCGGTGCCGCCCGCGGAGTCCGAGATCGGCGCGGAGAACGACTTCTCCGTCTACCCGTTCGGCGGCCACATGCTGCAGCCCGGGGACGAGGTGAAGGCGCTGGTGTGGAAGGACACGACGAACAAGACGCCCTCGTACGAGGACTGCGCACGGGACATCGACACCCTGGGCACCTCGACGGCGACGGAGCTGAAGACAGGCATGGTCGTCTGCGCCGTGACGAACGACGGCCGCCTCGCCCGGCTGACCGTCAAGGAACTGGCCGGTCTGGCGTCCGACACGCGTGGGGTCTTCGACGTCGTCGTCTGGAGCCGCTGACCGGCGGGCCCGCCCCGCCGCCCCGTCGGCCCCGTCGACGCCGGGGCGGGCCCGCCGGTCAGAGGTCCTTGCCGTACCAGATGTCCATGTACGGGCCCGTGCAGTACGGCGGGATCTCGTCGTATCCGTGCCGGGTGTACAGGGCGCGCGCCTCGACCAGGTCGAGGCGCGTGTTCAGGACCATCCGGCGGGCGCCGAGCTCGCGTGCCGCCTCCTCCAGGGTGCCGAGGAGCGCGCCCGCCCCGCCCAGGCCGCGGAAGGCGTGGCGCAGGAAGACGCGGGTCAGTTCGGCGCGGTCCTCGTCGAGGAGGAGCACTCCGCCGCAGCCGGCGGGCTTGCCCTCGTACCGCGCGACCAGGAACAGCCCGGTCGGCGGGATCAGCAGCTCGGCCCCGTCGTCGGTCAGGCCCTCGTCGATCTCCGCCCGCGTCGCGGGCCGCTTCCAGTAGCGGCTCGCGACGTCGTCGTAGTAGTCGCGGCGCAGGGCCGTGGCGTCCGGGGTGTCGACGCGCTCGGGGGAGAAGGTCCAGGTCATGGGCGCCATTGTGCGGCGCGCACGGTCGGGGACGCAGCTCGATTTCCCCGGACACCCGGCCGGCGGGGACGCGCCGGGGTCAGCTCTTCGGGGAGGCCTGCTGGGCGACCTCGAAGGACCAGAGGGTGGATCCGGACGCGGCAGGCCTGGGCCGCTCGCCGCCCTCGCCGCCACCCGTGCCGCCGCCCTCGCCGCCGCCCGTGCCGCCGCCCCCGTGCGCGGCCTTCATGGAACCGTTCATCCAGGCCTGGAAGTCCTCCTCACTGCGCCAGCGCGTGTACACCAGGTACTGGTCGGTGCCCTCGACCGGGCGCAGCAGCTCGAACCACTCGAACCCGTCGGACCCCTCCACGGCCCCGGCCCGAGAGGCGAAGCGCTGCTCCAGGACCTCACGCTGCTCGGCGGGCACGGTCAGGACGTTGATCTTTACGATGCTGGGCACACGACACCTCTCAGGAAGCACAGGCCGGGCGCTGCGCCGAGCCTTGATCACGTACGTGCCAGTCTCGTACATCCGCCGGTCAAAGCGGCGTGAGGGCGGGCACGTGGACGCGGTGGCCGTCTTCTCGCTCTCCCGCCTCACGCGCCGTGGCGCGCTGGAAGCCACGCGGAACGGGCGGCGGTACGAGCCGAGTTGCAGCACGTGCGGGAGTCTCACTGAGCGAACCCCGACCGTCCACCGTACGAAGCGGCGAGGCCGCGGGACGCCTTCGTCCCTACTGCTGGGGCAAGAGAGAGCGGGACTACCGCGCACCCACTCCGAGGGGGAATCCGGCGGACCGAGTGCCCGCGCCGAAACGGGTCGTAAGCGCGCGCAGTCCCCACCGAGTCCGGACCGGCCCCGCCGGCGAGAACGACCGCGCCCTAAGCGCTGGCGATGACCTCCGTGTTCGGATCGGGGAAGACGAGCGTTTCCCGTCCGTTGGGGAAGCGCACGAGGTAGGGAGGCTCCCCGCCGGGTCCTCGCACCTCCACCACCTCTGCGCTCTGCTGACGACCGTTCGTGGTGATGATGATCTTGTCTCCGACGTTCGCTTGCACGGTTCGCGCCTTTCGCTGGTGCTCGGCTGTCGGCGAACTGCGTACCCAAGGCAGCGGTGACCATCCGCAATGTCACTCGCAGGGGGTACGGCGAGGACGGCCAAGCCCATCTGACCCAACCGGTAGAGGTGCGCGGTACCGGCCCCGATCCGGAGGCGTCGGCCGCCGAGTTCCGGGTGCGAGCCCCGGGGTGGGCACGCAGCTCAGCCGATCAGGTTCTCTCCCGTCCCCGCGACCCCTCCGTCGTACGGAGTTCGGGGCTGCTGGTCCGCCGCTCTAGAACCTCCCCGAGAAGTTGAACAGCCGTGGTGCAGGCCCGGAGTTGGCGGTGTAGTAGGCGATGGCGTTGCCCGATTCATCGACTACGGAGATCGCTTGCGGCATCGCATCCCCGCCGCTGAGGGTCAGGGTCGGCAGCCCGTCGGTGTACTTCAGTGTCAGCGTTCCGACAGCCGCGTCGGCGGTCTCTTCTGCAGAGTCCAAGGGCATGCGCATTCCCTCGGGTCCGTCGTCCTGCGGTGTCTTGTCGGCCATATCTCGTCCCATCGCTGGTCGGTCCGCTGCTCTCCGCGATCGAGACTGGCATGACCGAGAGTGACAACGCCACTACTGCCACCCGATTGGAGGTGAGCGCCCCATGTCCGACGCGCGTTCCTGCAGTCGGCGCCCGGTCGCGAGACGCTCCGTTCTGTTAGGGTCGCTCGTATGTGTTCCGTCATCCACAACCGGCAGGCGATCCGCACCCGTTCGGGGTGCTGACCGCGGTGCCGGCCTGTGCCCGGCACCCGGACCCGCGTCCACCGTTCGCCTCCTGATGACGAGGAACCCCGCCATGCGCGCACACCCGCGCCCCACTTTCGTACACGTCCACGGCGGCTCCAGCAACGCACGGGCCTGGGGCCCGCTGCGGAACGAGCTGGCGCTGCTCGGACACCGTTCGTACGCCGTCGATCTGCCCGGGCACGGCGACCGGGCCGAAGGCCCCGCCGCCTACTACCGGCAGCCCCAGGATCTGGCCGCGCTGGCCGCCGCCCCGTCCCCCGTGAGCGGCGTGACGCTACGGGACAACGTCAGGCACGTGACGGACGTCCTGCGGCGGCTGGCCCCGCTCGGTCCGGTCGTACTGGTCGGCCACAGCCTCGGCGGTCTGACGATCGGTGCCGTCGCCGAGACCGTGCCGGATCTCGTGGACCGGGTGGTCTACCTCTCCGCGTACTGCCTCGCCGACCCGGCGATGCTCACCGGGGCGTGGGACGTGGTCGACGAGAACCTGCTGGACGCGGCGGTGGCGCGGATCGCCGTGCCGCTCACGGGCGAGCCCGCCGATCCGCAGGTGGTCCGGCTGAACTGGCGGGCGGCCCATGCCGATCCCGCCGTGTTCGCCGAGCTGAAGGCCGCGGTCATGGCCGACTCCACCGACCGCGTGTTCGGAGCGCTGCTCGACACCCTGGACCCGGACGAGAACCACGGGGTGCTGGAGCCGGGGGCGCTGGTCACGGCGGAGCGCTGGGGCCGGGTCCCGCACACCTACGTCCGGCTCTCCGAGGACGCGAGCATCACCCCGGCCGTGCAGGACCACATGATCCGCAAGGCCGACGAGCTGACGCCGCACAACCCCTTCGACGTGCACACCCTGGAGAGCTCGCACGTCGGCTACTTCGGCCGGCCGGCGCTCTTCGCGGAACTGCTGGCAGGCCTCGTCTGACGCGCCCCGGGTGTCTCCCTTCCCTCCGTGCGGCGGGGAAGGGGGGACACCCGGCGGGTACGCCTGCCGGTGACGCCCGGTGGTACGCCTGCCGGAGGCGCCCTGCGGTACGCCTAGCGCACGACGCGGGCGAGCAGCAGGCCGTCGTAGCCCTTGGTGCCGACCGTCTGGATCGCCGTCGCGTCCAGGCGGGGTTCCGCCGCGACGAGTTCGAAGAGTTCGCGGGTGCCGGTGATCGCCGGGTCGGCCGGGTCGGGGGTGGTGATCCTGCCGCCCCGCACCACGTTGTCGACGACGATCACGGTGCCGGGGCGGGAGAGCTTCAGGGCCCACTCCACATAGCGCGGGTTGTTGACCTTGTCGGCGTCGATGAAGACCAGGTCGAACGGGCCCGCGCCCTCCGCCTCCAGCTGCGGCAGGCTGTCCAGGGCCGCGCCGGTACGGACCTCGACGACCTTGTCCAGGCCGGCGTGGGCGAGGTTCGCGCGGGCGACGTCCGCGTGGGCCGGGTCGTACTCGAGGGTGATGAGCCGGCCGTCGGCGGGCAGGGCGCGGGCCAGCCAGATCGTGCTGTAGCCGCCGAGGGTGCCGATCTCCAGGATGCTCCGGGCGCCCTGCACCTGCGCGAGCAGGTGGAGGAGCTTGCCCTGGTTGGGGGCGACGGCGATCTCGGGCAGCCCGGCCGCCGCGGAGGCGCTGAGCGCGGCGGTCAGCGCCTCGTCGGCGGGGGCGATCGTCTCGGTGAAGTAGGCGTCCACTGCGTTCCACTGAGGGTTCGTCATACCGGCGAACGTACACCGGAGCCGGCCGTCGGGCGGCGCCTTGCCGTCCGTACGACCAGGAGCGTCGCGAGGGCGGAGAGGAGCAGGCCGCCGCTCACCGTCAGCAGCCACACGGGGATCCCGTCGCCCACCGTGAGGAGCCGGTCGGTGTACTCGACCCGGCGGTACGGGGTGTCGGCGACGGCCCTCAGGTGGTGGTCGTCGTCGATCCGCTCCGGGTGGGGGAACTCCTGCTCCAGGACGGCGAGTTGGACCGGCCCCTCCCCGGCGAGTCCGGCGACGGGTCCCTCGGGCTCGATCCGGCCGGCGAAGGTCACCTCGGGTGCGTCGCCGCCGATGGGGGAGCGGGGCTCCATCCGGTGCTCGGCGAGGATGGAGAGGCCGAGGGTCTGGGAGGTCTTCGCGAGCCGGGAAAGGCGCATGGGGTAGACGAGCTCGGGAGAGGCGAAGGTGATGCGCAGCGGGGTCAGCTCGCCCTGGAGCACGGCGTCCTTCTGCTGCGGGGCGAGGCGGACGGCGACGTACTCCCACCGCCGCTCCACGTACGGCTGGAGGGCGCCGGTCAGCCGTTCGGGCAGCTCGAAGCCGTTGGTCCGCAGCCAGTCGCCGAGGGCGTCCGGGTCGGTGGCGGTCAGCCGGGCGACGTCGAAGGGGCCGAGGCGTTCGCGGCCGACGACGCCGACGCCGCCCGCGCCGGGCGGGGGAGCCCCGGCGCCGTCCCCGTAGTCGTGGTCGAACGGCCAGTCGCCCTCGCGCGGCCAGAAGTAGGAGCGCTCGCGCTGCTCGGGTTCGGTGAGCCGGTCGAGCGCGTCGAAGAGTGCGGGGTCGCCGAGGGTCACGCCGGCGCGGCTCGGCACGGGCATGATCCAGGCGGCGTGCCGTGCGTCGCCGTGGACGTTGAAGCGCATGACGACGGTCTCGGTCCGGCCGTCCCAGTGGACGGCCGACTCCTCGCGGTCGACGCCGATGCGCTGGTCCCTGGTCGGGATCATGGCGCCGCAGCCGCAGGCGTACGCCGGTGCGACGAGCGAGCCGAGCTGGAGCGCGAGCAGCGCGACGATGGTGGTCAGAATTCTGTGTGTCCCCCGCATGCGGGGTGGGACGTGCCGGGTGACCTTCCGGTTCCGTCCGTGAGGTCCCGGTTCCGGTTCCGTCCGTGAGGTGCCGGTGCCGGCACTGGCACCGGCACTGGCTCCGACACCGGCACCGTCCCGTCGCGCTCCGCCCGCTCAGTTCCCGGCGCGGACCCGGAGTTCCTTCACCCCGTTCAGCCAGGCCGCCCGCAGCCGGCGCGGTTCGCCGGCGAGGGTCAGGTCGGGCAGGGCGTCCGCGACCGCGTTGAAGATCAGTTCGATCTCCTTGATGGCGAGGGACTTGCCGAGACAGAAGTGGGGTCCGCCGCC
This sequence comes from Streptomyces sp. NPDC088707, assembly GCF_044752725.1. Lineage (NCBI taxonomy): Bacteria > Bacillati > Actinomycetota > Actinomycetes > Kitasatosporales > Streptomycetaceae > Streptomyces > Streptomyces sp. NPDC088707. The sequence goes on from NZ_JBIVLV010000015.1 coordinate 104,793, forward strand.
GCCGAAGCCGAGGTGCGGGTTGGGATCGCGGGTGATGTCGAAGCGTTCGGGGTCGGTGAAGACCTCGGGGTCGTTGTTGGCGGAGGAGTAGAAGAGGCCGACGCGGTCGCCCTTGGCGATCTTCTGTCCGCCGAGCTCGGTGTCCTGGGTGGCGGTCCGCTGGAAGGAGACGACGGGGGTCGCCCAGCGCACGATCTCCTCGGCGGCGGTCGCCGGCCGCTCCCGCTTGAAGAGTTCCCACTGGTCGGGGTGGGTGAGGAAGGCGTGCATGCCGTGGCTGATGGCGTTGCGGGTGGTCTCGTTGCCGGCGACGGCGAGCAGCAGCACGAAGAAGCCGAACTCGTCGGACGAGAGGTTGCCCTCGCCCTCGGCGGCGACGAGCCGGCTGACGATGTCGGCGGCGGGGCATTCCTTGCGGGCGGCGGCCATGTTCATCGAGTAGCCGATGAGTTCCATGGCGGCCTCGGCGCCGATCTCCTCGGTGATGGCGTACTCGGGGTCGTCGTACGCGACCATCTTGTTCGACCAGTCGAAGATCCTGGAACGGTCCTCCTGGGGGACGCCGATGAGTTCGGCGATGGCCTGGAGGGGGAGTTCGACGGCGACCTGGGTGACGAAGTCGAAGGAGCCGTCGGCGTCCGCGGCCCGCTTGGCCTCGTCGACGATGGCGTGGGCGCGGTCGCGCAGGGCCGTCTCCAGGTTCCGGATCGCCCGCGGGGTGAAGCCGCGCTGGACGATCTGGCGGACCCGGGTGTGCTCGGGCGGGTCCATGTTGAGCATGATCAGCTTCTGGACCTCGATCTGGTCCCGGGTGATGTGCTCGTTGAAGCGGATGACGGCGGTGTTCTCGTTCGAGGAGAACAGCTCGGGGTGCGTGGAGACGTACTTGACGTCCGCGTGGCGCGTGACGGCCCAGTACCCGCCGTCCGCGAAGCCCGTGACGCCGGGCGGCTGGGAGCACCACCAGACGGGTGCGGTCTGCCGGAGCCGGGCGAACTCCGGGAAGGGGACGCGGTCGCGGAGCAGATCGGGGTCGGTGGCGTCGAACCCCTCGGGAAGGTGGGGACAGGGCATCGGCAACACACTCCACATCTGAGGGGTTCTGATGAGGCGATCTGGTGAGGCGATCCGGTGAGACGATCTGATGGGGCGTCAGGAGTTGCCGGGAAAGTTAGTAACGAGTTCTACAAGTAGCAAGGGCCAGAACGGGAAGTGTTGCCTCCCGGACCCTTGCGTACCCGCGGTAGCAGTCATAAGACTGCACTCAGAACTAGAACGCGTACTAGTTCCCCCGTGACGCCGACCGACGGGCTGCCGGGACGCCCCGTCCGGTCGAGGAGAGGACGAGCTCATGGCCGCGGAACCCGTCATCGTCGAAGCCGTACGCACCCCCATCGGCAAGCGCGGAGGCGCGCTCGCCAACCTCCACCCCGCCTACCTCCTGGGCGAGACCTACCGCGAACTCCTCGGACGCACCGGCATCCACGCCGACTGCGTCGAGCAGATCGTCGGCGGTACGGTCACCCACGCCGGCGAGCAGTCCATGAACCCGGCCCGCACGGCCTGGCTCACCATGGGCCTCCCCTACGAGACGGCCGCCACCACCGTCGACTGTCAGTGCGGTTCCTCGCAGCAGGCGAGTCACATGGTCGCCAACATGGTCGCGGCCGGCGTCATCGACATCGGGATCAGCTGCGGTGTCGAGGCCATGTCCCGCGTTCCGCTCGGTTCCGGGTCCAAGCACGGACCCGGCAAGCCCTTCCCCGACGAGTGGAACGTCGACCTGCCCAACCAGTTCGAGGCCGCCGAGCGCATCGCCCGCCATCGCGGCCTCACCCGCGAACGTGTCGACTCCCTCGGCCTGCTGTCCCAGGAGCGTGCCGCGAACGCCTGGTCCGAGGAGCGCTTCAAGCGCGAGACCTTCGCCGTCCAGGTCCCCACCACCGAGGAGGAGCAGGCCGCCGGGCAGGGCATGTGGCGGCTCGTCGACCGCGACGAGGGCCTGCGCGACACCACCATGGAGGGCCTCGCCCGCCTCAAGCCCGTCATGCCGACCGCCGTCCACACCGCCGGGAACTCCTCCCAGATCTCCGACGGCGCCGCCGCGATCATGTGGGCCTCCAAGCGCATGGCCCGCGCCCTCAAGCTGAAGCCCCGCGCCCGGATCGTCGCCCAGGCCCTCGTCGGGGCCGACCCGCACTTCCACCTCGACGGACCGATCGACGCCACGCGAGCCGTCCTCGGCAAGGCCGGCATGTCACTCCGGGACATCGACCTCGTCGAGATCAACGAGGCCTTCGCCTCGGTGGTGCTGAGCTGGGCCCAGGTCTTCGACCAGGACCTGGCGAAGGTCAATGTCAACGGTGGCGCCATCGCCCTCGGCCACCCCGTCGGGGCGACCGGTGCCCGGCTGATCACCACCGCGCTGCACGAGCTGGAGCGCACCGACAAGGAGTTCGCGCTGATCACGATGTGCGCGGGCGGGGCGGTGGCGACCGGGACGATCATTCAGCGGCTGTAGGGATCAGCGCGGATCGGCGAACGCCGCGCCCCGCCCGCTCGTCGACGAGCGCCGCAGGCCGGGCACGCTCGTCGGCGAACGCCGCACCCCGCCCGCTCGTCGATGAACGCCGCAGGCCAGGCCCCCTCGCCGACGAGCGCCGCAGGCCAGGCCCCTCGTCAGCGAACGCCGCATGCCCCGCCCCCGCCGGGAAACGCCGCAGGCCCCGCCCTCCCTGACGGGAGGCGGGGCCTTGCGGGTGTGCGCTGGTGCGGCGGTGACTCTTAGTACCAGCCGTTGGCCTGCCAGAACGCCCAAGCGGCGTTCGGGGAGCCGTAGCGCTCGTTCATGTAGTTCAGACCCCACTTGATCTGGGTGGCGGGGTTCGTCTTCCAGTCGGAGCCGGCCGAGGACATCTTCGAGGCCGGGAGGGCCTGGACGAGGCCGTAGGCGCCGCTGGAGGAGTTCGTCGCGGTGTGGTTCCAGTGCGACTCGTGCTCGACGATCTTGCTGAACGACGCGTACTGCGAAGCAGGCACGATCTTACGAGCAAGGTCCTGCGGGCTGGCGGCCGAAGCCGAGCCCGTCGTGCCGATGACCGCGCCCGAGGCGGCGAGCAGGACAGCTGCGGTGCCGGCGAGGGTCTTCTTGCGGGCGGCGACACGAGTGGTGATCGAGCGGATCAAGGTCTCTACCTAACTTCGGGAACAAGGGCTGCGTCAGGCGATTTCGGCAAGCCGGAACCAGAGCCCGGGGAACCCGGGAACTGGGGGGACCGGCCGTCCGAGGCGCTGCGGTGAGCACCGGCTGCCTGGCGACGTCCACCAGACAAGCAGGGCCGGAACGCCGATGCAACGACCCCCTGTACGAGGAAGGTTCGGACCCCGGAGGAAGGTCCCCGGGGGTGGATGTGGGGTGTTTCCGCAGGTCATGCCCTGCTGTGGGCGGTTTGGGTGGGTACCGTCCGGCTACTATTCCGGCTCGTACGTGACGTAGGTCCTGTGGGGCGGCTCACCCGGGGAGGGCCTCTCGGGGCCCTCGAATGTGACCTGGGCCTCGAAGTTCGCCCGCCGGGTCGCCCGCCGCAACGCCTTCAGGAGCGTGCCGCCGACGGTGAGGGTGAGGACGACCGTGAGAACGGCCCGCCCCAGGTCCCAGCCGAGGGAGGTGGCGGTGACATAGGCGAGGAAGCGGACCAGGTTCTCGTCGAGCGGGGCGCCCGGCTGGAAGGAGATCCCGCTGCTCAGGCCCTGGAGCAGCACCCAGCCCTGCAGATTCATGATCGTGCCGTACGCGAACGCCGCCACGAACCCGTACGCCGAGAGCATCAGCAGCTCACCCCGGCCCCGCAGCCCGCCCGGCGCCGGCAGCAGCCCGGCGCCCATCGTGAACCAGCCCATCGACAGCATCTGGAACGGCATCCAGGGGCCCACCCCGCCCGTGAGCAGGGCCGACGCGAACATCGTGACCGCGCCGAGGACGAAACCGAAGCCCGGTCCGAGGACCCGGCCGCTCAGCACCATCAGGAAGAACATCGGCTCCAGACCGGCCGTCCCCGCACCCAGCGGCCGCAGGGCCGCGCCGACGGCGGCCAGCACACCCAGCATCGCCACCGCCTTCGCGTCCATCCCGCAGTCCGCGATCGTCGCCACGACCACCGCGACGAGGAGCGGCAGCAGCGCGGCGAACAGCCACGGCGCGTCCCCGGCGTGCGAGGTCACGGCGGAACCGGCGTCCGCGAAGAGGGGCCAGCAGAAGGCGAGAAGACCGATGAGGGAGACCAGGGCGAGGGCGGTGACGGAGCGTGGTCCCAGCCGGACCGCGCGTACCGGGCGGGTGGTCACAGGGCCGCCTCCACCTGCTCGACCGTGAGCCACGGCTGCGGGGCCAGGATCTTCGCCACCTGCGGCGAGAACGCGGGGGAGGAGACGACCACCTCGGCCGTCGGCCCGTCCGCCACCACCTCGCCGCCGGCGATGATCACCACTCGGTGCGCCAGCTCGGCCGCAAGCTCCACGTCGTGCGTCGCGAGCACGATCGCGTGCCCTTCGGCGGCGAGGCCGCGGAGACGGGCGACCAGACGGGCCTTGGCCGCGTAGTCCAGGCCACGGGTCGGCTCGTCCAGGAGGAGCAGGGGCGGGCGGCCGGTCAGGACGACGGCGAGCGCGAGCGCCAGCCGCTGCCCCTCCGACAGGTCCCGCGGGTGGGTGTCGTCCGCGACGCCCGGCAGCAGCTCGGACACCAGCGCCCGGCAGGTCCCGGACGCGGCGCCCGCGTCCGCGTCGGCCGCCGCGCACTCGGCGGCGACGGTGTCCGCGTACAGCAGGTCCCGCGGCTCCTGCGGGACCAGGCCGACCTGGCGGATCAGCTCGCGGGGGCTCGTGGTGTGCGGGGCCCGGCCGGCGACGCGGACCGTGCCGGAGGTCGGGGCGATCATGCCGACGAGGGTGGAGAGGAGGGTGGACTTGCCGGCGCCGTTGCGGCCCATGAGGGCGAGGGTCTCGCCGGCCTGGACCTGGAGGTCGATGCGACGGAGCGCCTCGACGCGGCCGCGGCGGACGGCGAGGCCTTCGGTGACGACGAGGGGGGCCGTGGCGGGGGCCGGTGCGAGGGTGCGGCGCCGCTTGAAGAGGTCCATTCCCCCACCTCGCCCCCCACCCCGCCCCTTCCCGAAACCGGGGGCTCGGGAAGGGGCGGGCTGGGGAAAGAGCTCCGCAGGGCCGCCGGGTACCCGTCCTTCCAGCCGCGCCTTCAACCCGCCGGCTTGGCGTCGCGCATCCCGCACCGTGAGCGGCAGCGGGTCCCAGCCCGCCAGCCGCCCCAGGCCCACCACCGGCGGATGCACCGGTGAGACGGCCATGATCTCGGCGGGGGCGCCCATCACGCCCTCCGGCAGCATCAGGACCTGGTCCGCGTACTGCACCACCCGTTCCAGGCGGTGCTCCGCGAGCAGCACCGTGGTGCCCAGGTCGTGCACCAGTCGCTGCAGCACCGCCAGGACGTCCTCCGCCGCCGACGGGTCCAGTGCCGACGTCGGCTCGTCCAGGACCAGGACCTTCGGGTGCGGGGTCAGGACCGAGCCGATCGCGACCCGCTGCCGCTGGCCCCCGGAGAGCGTCGCGATCGGGCGGTCGCGGAGTTCCGCGAGGCCGAGCAGGTCCAGGGTCTCCTCGACCCGGCGCCGCATGACGCCCGGCGCGAGGCCCAGGGACTCCATGCCGTACGCCAGCTCGTCCTCGACTGTGTCGGTGACGAAGTGCGCGGACGGGTCCTGTCCGACCGTGCCCACCAGGTCCGCCAGCTCCCGCGGCGGATGCGTGCGGGTGTCGCGGCCGTCGACCGTGACCCGGCCGGTCAGGGTGCCGCCGGTGAAGTGGGGGACGAGGCCGGAGACCGCGCCGAGGAGGGTCGACTTGCCGACGCCCGAAGGGCCGACGAGCAGGACGAGCTCGCCCTCGGGGACGGTCAGGTCCACGCCCCGCAGGGTCGGCTCGGCATCCTCCTCGTAGGTCACCGAGACGTTCTCGAAGCGGATCACGCCTTCTCCTTCGCAGCGGGAGCTGTTGCGGGTACGGGGGCCACGAACGCCGGCACCAGGCCCACCAGGACCGACACCGCGGGCCAGAGCGGCAGCTCCGGCGCCTCCAGCGGTACGACCCCGGGGTGCAGCGCCTCGGGCGCGTACGCGTTCGCCCAGATCATCAGGACCGCCACCGCCGCCCCGGACCCCGCGACCAGCCAGGCCCGCACCCCCCAGTGGTCCGGCCGGTACCGGGTGCGGACCGTCCGGCGTCCGCCGAGCCGCAGCCCCGCCATGGCCGCGAGCAGCCCGGCGCCGAGCAGCGGCAGCGCGTATCCCGCGCCCTCCGCCGCGAGGAGCCCGTACGAACCGGCGCAGATTCCGAGCAGTCCGCCCAGGGTCAGGACGTTCGTGGTGCGGCGTACCGAGGCCGGGACCTGCGCCGTCCGGCCGTACCCGCGCGCGTCCATCGACGCCGCGACCGCGATCGACCGCTCCAGGGCCCCCTCCAGGACCGGCAGCCCGATCTGGAGCACCGCCCGCACCCCGCCCGTGGGGCGGCCGCGCAGGCGTCGGGCGGTACGCAGGCGCACCACGTCCGCGACCATGTTCGGCGCGAAGGTCATCGCCACGACGACGGCGACGCCGGCCTCGTACAGCGCGCCCGGCAGCGACTTGAGCAGCCGCGCCGGGTTGGCGAGCGAGTTCGCCGCGCCCACGCAGATCAGCAGGGTCGCCAGCTTCGCGCCGTCGTACAGCGCGAACACCAGTTGCTCGGCCGTCACCCGCCCCCCGATCCGTACCCCCCGCGCCCACTCGGGCAGCGGCACCTCGGGCAGCGTGAACAGCAGGTGCGACCCGGGGATCGGGGAGCCGAGCAGCAGGGAGAAGACGACCCGCAGGAAGACGACGAACAGACCGAGCTTCACGAACGCGCCGTACGAGCGCGCCCAGGGCGCGTCCGTACGCCGGGCCGCCACGACATAGCCCGCGACCCCGACGAGGAGGCCGAGGAGGAGGGGGTTCGTCGTGCGGGAGGCGGCGACGGCCAGGCCGAGCGCCCACACCCACCACGCTCCGGCGTGCAGGGCGTTGGACCGGTTCGCCTCCGGGGCGCGGAGGACGTCAGGCACCTTCATACCGGGCTCACCGACGTGCGTACGGGGTCCACCCGTGTGCGTACCGGGCTCATCCGCGCCGGCGGGCCTTCCAGATCGCCGCCCCGCCCAGGGCCAGCACGGCCGCCCCGCCGGCGAGCACGCCGAAGGACGGGCCTCCGTCCTTCCCGCCGGCGGTCGCGGAGGCGCTCGGCGCGGCCGACGCAGGGGTCTTCCCGCTCCCACCGGTCTCCCCGGTCCCACCGGTCTCCGCGACCGGTTCGCCGCAGCCCCGCGCCGGGTAGCCGGCGATCCCGCACAGCATGGCCGCGCCGTCGTACCGCAGCGGCTTCGCCACCACGGCGAGCGCCTCCGCGCCCGTCGCGTCCTCACGGAGCTGCGCACAGCCGACCTCGACCGGCTTCTCCGGCGGGGTCTCGCCGGGCGGCGCGTCCGCCGGGCCGCCGAAGTCGACGACGACCGCGACCCGCTTCGTGCCGTCCTTCTTCTCCACGCCCCCGCAGATCCCCGTGAAGTCGGGGGCGACGGACGGGCGGGAGGTGTCGTTGGTGCCGTTGCTGATCGCGAAGCGGAAGCCGATCGCGTCGCCGTCGGCGGGGCGTGCGGTGGCCGGACCCTGCGTGGCGTACGCCCAGGACTTCCCGCCGTCGCTCTCCCAGAACGACCAGTAGCGGTAGCCGGCGGCCTGCGCGGGGGCGGCCGCGGCCACGACGGAGGTGAGCGTGAGCAGCGCCCCGGCCGCGGCTCCGGCTGCACGGGGGCCACGCCTCCGCGTGCCGTTCGCTCGCGCGCCGTTCGCTCGCGCGCCGTTCCCTCGCGCGGTGGTCACTTCTTGCGGCCGCTCACGAGGAAGCCGATGCCGACGCCGACGACCATGCCGATGCCGATGATCCACCAGATGTCGAAGCCGCCCTCGTCGTCACTGGTGGAGGAGGCGGAGGTGTCCGGCGTCTTCGGTGCCGGGCCGGTGGCGTTGAGCTGCTCCACCAGGTCCGCCGTACCGAACTCGCGCGGGTCCGTCTCCGTCGCCCGCGCGGCCAGGATCAGCTGCGCGTACGCGGCCGGGCTCTCCTTCGCCCACGCGGCGGAGTTCTTCTCCAGCCACTCCACGGCGGGCTTCGCCTCCTTCGAGGCGCCGGACGCGGCGAGCGCGACGACGGCGTCGGCGGTGTTGCCGACGTCGGGCTGCTCGGTGGTGTCGGTGGCGCCCGGCATCGGCGGCAGGGTCAGGTGGCCGGTCTTCGCGAGGGCCTTCGCCAGGTAGGAGGCGCCGTTGAGCGCGGCCCGCTCGATCGTCGGCTTCGACAGGTCGTTGCAGACCGGCGGCTGCTCGGGCGAGGCCTGGGTGGCGACGACGCTCTTGCCGAGTCCCGCGAGGGTGGCCGCGGCGGTGGCGTCGGCGTTCGCCAGGAGCTTGCCTGCCTTGTCGGGCTGGTACGCGAAGGCCCCCGGGCCCTCCTTGTCCGAGCAGGGCAGCGCGAAGGAGAGGAGCGCGTCGTAGGGCGTACGGCCCTCGGCGGAGGTGAACGAGCCGGGCCGCACGCCCGTCGCGGCGAGCGCGCCGACGACGACCGAGGTGGAGTTGGCGTCACTGGCGCCGCCGGGGCTGTAGCCCCAGCCGCCGTCCTTGTTCTGCACGGTGCGCAGCCAGTCGGAGCCGGCCTTGACGGCCTTGTCGATCGTCTCCGGGGAGGCCGACTGCTTCCGGACCGCGCGGAGCCCCTGCACGGCGATCGCGGTGGCGTTGGTGTCCCGCATGGTCTTCGCGTCGCAGGGCGTCCCGGCGTCCGCGCGGTACGCGCTGAACGAGCCGTCCGCGCACTGCTGGCCGAGCAGCCAGTCCACGGCCTGGTCGGCGGGCTGGAAGCCGGTGGCGCGCTGGGCGAGGAAGGCGTACGACTGACGCCAGACACCGTCGTACGTCGGGTCGTTCGTGCCGTACAGACCGTCCGGGATCGTGACGGCGGAGGGCGTGGGGGAGGGTGCGGTGGTGGCCGCTCCCGCCACCCCTGCCGCTCCGGTGCCGAGCAGGACGGTGGCGGCTGCGAGCGCGGTGGCGCCGCGGCGGACGGTGTTCATGGGGCCCTCTCCTGCGGCCGGGCACCGGCACGCCTCAGGGGCACCAGGCTCCGGCTCCGTATTCCTCGACGGTGCCGGCGGTCACGTCCCGGGCGGGGCATTCCGACTCACGACTCCCGGACGGGGGCCGCTCACGGTTGCGGGTCAGTGCCGGATTCGCACCGGCTTCCCCCCGTACGGGCATGATGACGACCCGCCCACTCTACCGGCCCGTAGGTCCGCGGCCCGGCGGGTGCGAGCCGCCTCACACCGGCGCCCCGCAGCGGCGCTCCGCACCGGCGCCGAGGGCACGGCGGACGGGCCCGCGCCCACCGCCGTCAGCCCGGCCGGGCCGCTCCACCCCTGGTGGGCGCCTGGCGCCTCACACCGCCACGTACTCCACGGGCTCCGTCCCCTGCACCGCCTCCGCGAGGCCGAGTTTCACCAGGCGGCGCAGATGCGCCTCGGCCTCGCTGACGGCGATGTTGCGCGAGCCGTAGGGGATCTGGTCCCAGGGGCGGTTCCACTCCATCCGCACGGCGAGCTGCCAGGGGGTGAGCGGGGTGGCGAGCAGGCCGAGGAGTCCGGTGAGCCGTTCCTCGTGGTGGTCGAGGAGTTCCCGGACCCGTCCTGCGGCGTCGGCGAAGGCGTGCTGGTGGGCGGGGAGGACCTCGGCGACGCCGAGGCGGCCGATGCGTTCGAGGGAGTCGAGGTAGTCGCCGAGGGGATCGGTGACGGTGGAGTCGTCGGGGTCCTCGTACAGCCCGACGTGCGGGGTGATCCCGGGCAGCAGATGGTCGCCGGAGAAGAGCCGGCCGTGGCCGGGCAGCCGGGAGGGGTGCTCCTCCTCCAGGTGGAGGCAGACGTGGCCGGGGGTGTGGCCGGGGGTCCAGATCGCGCGCAGTCGCCGTCCGGGGAGGTCGAGGAGCTCGCCGGGGACGATCTCCCGGTCGGGGAGGGCGGAGCGCAGACCGGGCAGGGTGCGCAGCCGGCCGGAGGCGCGGGCGGCCCGCAGCGGGACGAGGTGGTCCTCGGGGGCGCCGACGGCGGCGAGTTTGCGGGCGAGGTAGTCGAGCCAGGTGCCCGGCTCGGCCTCCCGGGTGCGGCGTACGACGTCGGTGTCGGCTGCGTGCATGGCGATCCAGGCCCCGGACGCCTCGCGGACCTTGCCGGACAGGCCGTGGTGGTCGGGGTGGTGGTGGGTGATGACGACGCCGTGGACGTCCGACACGTCGATGCCCAACGCGGCGAGGCCGCCGGTGAGTTCGTCCCAGGAGGCAGGGTCGTCCCAGCCGGTGTCGACGAGGACCGGGCCGCGGTCGGTGTCGAGGACGTGGACGAGCGTGTGGCCGAGCGGATTGTCGGGGATCGGCACCCGGAGCGCCCAGACGCCTCCGCCGTGCTCGGTCACCTGGGGCATGGGTCCCTGCATGGATCCCTCATCTCTCCACGGCGGTACGGAATCTCCGCGGCGGTACGGAGCGTGCTCGACCATTGCCCACTATAACTAGAACTGGTATCAGTTCTGAGGCATCGTCAGGGAAATCATCTCCTCATGAAGGCGGCGGTCATGACCGAGCTTGTGGAGCACGGAAAGCTGTTCATCGGCGGGGAGTTGACCGACCCGCTCGGCGAGGACGTCATCGAGGTCGTCTCCCCGCACACCGAGGAGGTCATCGGGCGCGTCCCGCACGCCTCCACCGCCGATGTCGACCGGGCCGTCGCGGCCGCCCGCCGGGCCTTCGACGAAGGGCCCTGGCCCCGGATGACGGTGGAGGAGCGGATCGCCGTCGTCAGCCGCATCAAGGACGCGATCGCCGTACGCCACGAGGAGATCGCCCGTTCCATCAGCGCGCAGAACGGCTCCCCGTACTCCTGGTCCGTCCTCGCCCAGGCGCTCGGCGCGATGATGGTCTGGGACGCGGCGATCACCGTCGCCCGCGACTTCACGTACGAGGAGCGGCGCGGCGGCGTCCTCGGCCCGCTGCTCGTCCGGCGCGAGCCGGTGGGTGTGGTCGCGGCCGTCGTCCCGTGGAACGTGCCGCAGTTCACCGCCGCGGCCAAGCTGGGGCCCGCGCTGCTCGCCGGCTGCACGGTGGTCCTCAAGCCCTCGCCGGAGTCGCCGCTCGACTCGTACATCCTCGCCGACATCGCCACCGAGGCCGGGCTGCCCGAGGGTGTGCTCAGCATCCTGCCCGCCGACCGCGAAGTCAGCGAGTACCTCATCGGCCACCCCGGCGTCGACAAGGTGTCCTTCACGGGTTCGGTCGCCGCGGGCAAGCGGGTCATGGAGGTCGCCGCCCGCAACCTCACCCGCGTCACCCTCGAACTGGGCGGGAAGTCGGCCGCCGTGATCCTGCCCGACGCCGACCTCGCGACCGCGGTCGCCGGGATCGTCCCGGCCGCCTGGATGAACAACGGTCAGGCGTGCGTCGCCCAGACCCGGATCCTCGTCCCCCGCTCCCGGTACGAGGAGATCGCCGAGGCCTTCGCCGCGGCGGCCGGCGCGCTCGTCGTCGGCGACCCGCTCGACCCGGCCACCCAGGTCGGGCCGCTGGTCGCCCAGCGGCAGCAGCAGCGCTCCCTCGACTACATCCGCATCGGCCAGGAGGAGGGCGCCAAGGTCCTCTCCGGCGGCGGCCGCCCGGCCGGGCTCGACCGGGGCTGGTACGTCGAGCCGACGCTCTTCGGCGGCGTCGACAACTCCATGCGGATCGCCCGCGAGGAGATCTTCGGCCCGGTCATCTGCCTGCTGCCGTACGGGGACGAGGCCGAGGCCCTGCGCCTCGCGAACGACTCCGACTTCGGGCTCAGCGGCAGTGTCTGGACCGGGGACGTGGAGCACGGCATCGACTTCGCACGCGGCGTGCGCACCGGCACCTTCAACGTCAACACCTTCAGCCTCGACATGCTCGGCCCCTTCGGCGGCTACAAGAACTCCGGCCTGGGGAGGGAGTTCGGGCCCGAGGGCTTCGGCGAGTACCTGGAGCACAAGATGATCCACCTGCCGGCCGGTTACGAGGGCGGCGTGTGATGGGAGACCGCTGGCACGTCGAGGTCGACCGGAGCGTCTGCATCGGCTCCGGCATGTGCGTGAACCACGCCCCGGACGGCTTCCGCCTCGACACCGCCCGGCAGTCCCACGCGCGCGAACCGGAGTCGGACGCGGGCGAGAAGCTGTTGGCGGCGGCCGAGGGGTGCCCGGTGGAGGCCATCATGATCACCCTGGCGGACGGCGGTGAGCCGGTCTTCCCACCGGAGGAGTAGCCGGGACCGCCGGACCCGCCCAGCCGGACCCGCGTGGCCCGATCGCCGGACCCGCCCGGACGGGACCGCCCGACCCGCCCAGCCCGGTCCCTCCGCCCGCGCCGCCTGAACCGCCGGGACCTGCGCGTACCGCGTGTGTGAGACTCCCTCGGCACACGTACGTACGCGCAGGGAGCGGGGCAGTCATGCGGGGTCGGGGCAGAGGGTGGGCGACGGTCGCGGGAGCGGCGGCGGTGGTGGTCCTCGGGGCGGGGTGCGGGGCCGGGAACGGCGCCGGCCCCGGGGGAGGGGCATCCGCTCCCTCCTTCGGTCGTGAGGCCGCGCACGGCGAGATCGTCGCCGCCGTGAAGAAGGCGGGGCTGCCGAAGTCGGACCTTCCGGGAATCGGCGGGCCCACCCCCTCGGGTTCCACACCGCTTCCCACGCCGTCCACGGACCGGCAGCGGCTGCAGGAGCGTGCCCACGCCTGTACCGCCGCGTGGCAGTACGTCGGCCCGCCCGTCGACGGATCGCGGGGCGACCTCGAGAAGGCGGTCACCGCCCTCGTCGCCGAGGGCTGGGTCCAGGGCGAGCGCCAGGTGGAGAGGCTCGACGCGAAGGGTGGCACCATGCTCCAGTTCACGCTCAGGAAGCGCGGCTGGGTGATGTACGCCCGTCACGCCGGTGTGACGCAGTCGCTGAGCATGGAGATGATCTCCCTCAACGCGACGGAGACCGCGTGCATGAACCGGTTCACCGAGAAGGAGAAGGAGGCCCTGTTCGGGGAGGACGCCGAACGGGGCTGACGAAAGGCGCGGTTGCGTACGCCGTCCGTTCCCACGTGCAAAACTAGGCCTCTTGGACACGGGGGCAAGAGGCCGTCGTACGTGCGTATTCGGGAGTGTTGTGCGCAAGGCGAATTGGGTGGCCGCGGCCGCCGGTGTGGCGCTGCTGGTCGCCGGTTGCGGAAGCGAGGGCGGTGCGGACAAGGGCGGCTCGTCCTCGGGTGGTTCGTCCTCGGCCGGTGCCTCCTCGACGGGCGGCTCCGGCGGTTCGGACGGTGAGCGGCTCACCGGTGCCGTGGTCACCAAGGAGCTCACCGACGCGGCGACCGCAGCCGGCTTCACGCAGGACGCCTCGGGCGAGCAGATTCCGGCCGAGGCCAAGGACTGCATGGTCAGTTGGACGGCCGACGCCGACAAGGCGAAGGACCCGGCGAAGTCCTACACGGACACGGTCGCGACCCTGGCCAAGGGCGGCTGGAACGAGGAGCGGAAGACCGAGCAGGGCGGCTCGGTGATCAAGTCCCTGAAGAAGAGCAGCTGGCAGCTCCAGGCCAGCAACCACTCCGCCGGCCCGCTGAAGCTGGTCATGTTCGTGGCCGTCGACAGCAGCCCGGAGTGTGCGGCGGCCCTCACGGCGGCCAACAAGGCCACGCCTTCGTCCTGATCCGCCGGCACCGCCCGCGCCCCCGGCGCATCAGCCACCGGGGGCGCGGGTGCGTCCCGTCGGTGACGGGGGCTCTGTCGTCGGCGCGGGTGCGTCCCGTCGGTGACGGGAGTGGCCTGCCTCCGGCGCCCGCGCGTCCCGTCAGCGGCGGGCCGCCGCCTCCGGCGCCGTCAGGTCGATCAGCCGGCAGACGGTCTCGATGTCGATCTTCACCTGTGCGATCGAGGCGCGCCCCGACAGCCAGGTGATCAGCGCCGAGTGCCAGGTGTGCTCGATCACCCGGACCGCCGAGAGCTGCTCCGGGGTCGGGTGCTCCGTGCCCATCGCGTCCAGGATGATCGCCGTCGTCAGCCGGGACACCGTGTCGACCTCGGGGCTCACTCCGCGGTCCGCGAAGGTCAGCGCCCGCACCATCGCGTCGGCGAGCTGCGGCTCGCGCTGGAGCGCGCGGAAGGCGCGCATCAGCGTCTCCGCCACCCGTTCCGCCGGATCGGTGCCCGCGGGCGGCCGCTTCCGCAGGGTCGTGTGCATGTGCTGGAGCTGGTCCTGCATCGTCGCGACCAGCAGGTGGATCTTGGAGGGGAAGTAGCGGTACAGCGTCCCCAGGGCCACCCCGGCCGCCTCCGCGACCTCCCGCATCTGCACGGCGTCGAAGCCGCCCCGCGCCGCGAGCTGGGCGCTGGCGTTCAGGATGCGGCGGCGCCGTGCCTCCTGGCGCTCCGTGAGCGGTGGTGCCGCGGGTCTGTGGTCCGCTCTGATGTCTGCGGTCATGAGGTCCCGTTCCGTGCGGTGGGGAGCGACAGTATGGCGGTGCGGGCGCCGTGGCGCGAATCACCTGTTCCGGCTCTCACCACAGAGCTACCTGCCGGTAGATTCTGTCCTCCTTGAAGGATCAAGAAGATCAGGCCAGAAGATCAAGAACGATCAAGTCTGTAACTTGTTCTAGATTAGCGCGAGCGGTTACGCTCCGGCGAAACCACGCTCGAAGGGGGTCGCGCATGACCGCTGAGGCCATAGAGGCAAGCCCCCGACAGGGCGTCACCGCAGCCGGTGACAGACCGTTGCGGATCGCTCTCCTCACGTACAAGGGGAACCCTTTCTGCGGCGGTCAGGGCGTCTACGTCCGGCACCTGTCCCGCGAGCTCGCCCGCCTCGGTCACAGCGTCGAGGTCATCGGCTCGCAGCCGTACCCCGTGCTCGACGAGGGCGAGGAGCTGACGGGACTCACGCTCACCGAGCTCGCCAGCCTCGACCTGTACCGCTCGCCGGACCCGTTCCGCACACCGAAGCGCGACGAGTACCGGGACTGGATCGACGGCCTCGAGGTCGCCACCATGTGGACCGGCGGCTTCCCCGAGCCGCTCACCTTCTCCCTGCGGGCCCGGCGCCTGCTCGCGGCCCGCCGCGGGGACTTCGACGTCGTCCACGACAACCAGACGCTCGGTTACGGGCTGCTCGGCGGCCCGCGCGCGATCGGCGCCCCGCTCGTCACCACGATCCACCACCCCATCACCGTCGACCGGCAGCTCGAACTGGACGCCGCCGCCGACTGGAAGCGCCGCGCCTCCGTCCGCCGCTGGTACGCCTTCACCCGCATGCAGAAGCGCGTCGCCCGCCGGCTGCCGTCCGTGCTCACCGTCTCCGGCACGTCCCGGCAGGAGATCGTCGAGCAGCTCGGCGTACGCGACGACCGCATCCGGGTCGTCCACATCGGCGCCGACACCGACCTGTGGTCGCCCGACCCGGCCGTCGCCGAGGTCCCCGGCCGGATCGTCACGACGTCCAGCGCCGACGTCCCGCTCAAGGGCCTGATCCACCTGATCGAGGCGCTCGCCAAGCTCCGCACCGAGAACCCGGACGCGCACCTCGTCGTCGTCGGCAAGCGCGCCGAGGACGGCCCGGTCGCCGCCGCCATCGAGCGCTACGGGCTCGCCGGGGCCGTCGAGTTCGTCAAGGGCATCAGCGACGCCGAGCTCGTCGACCTCGTGCGCTCCGCGCAGGTCTCCTGCGTTCCCTCGCTGTACGAGGGCTTCTCGCTGCCCGCCGCGGAGGCGATGGCCACCGGCACGGCGCTCGTCGCCACGACCGGCGGGGCGATTCCCGAGGTCGCCGGGGCGGACGGCGAGACGTGCCTCGCGGTGCCGCCGGGGGACGCCGGTGCGCTGGCCGCGGCGCTGGGCCGGGTCCTCGGCGACGCCGGACTGCGGGCCCGGCTGGGCGCCGCGGGCCGGGCCAGGGTGCTGGAGCGGTTCACCTGGGCCCGTGCCGCCCAGGGGACGGCCGAGCTGTACCGGGAGGCGGTGGCCCGGCAGGGCGCCGGAGCCCGCCGGTGACGCCTCGCCTCCGTTGCCGGGTGCGCCCCGGCCGGCGGGTCGTGCCCGCCCTCCCCCGAGCTCTCGGCTTCGCCCGGGCAGGGGGGACCCCCGTCGCCCCGCGGAACGCCCGCCCGCAACCCTCCGCCCACTTTGAAAGGCAGACCTCGTGCTGACCGTCGACTTCACTCGCTTCCCGCTCGCCCCAGGCGACCGTGTGCTCGATCTGGGCTGTGGTGCGGGCCGGCACGCCTTCGAGTGCTACCGGCGCGGTGCGCAGGTCGTGGCCCTCGACCAGAACGGCGAGGAGATCCGCGAGGTCGCCAAGTGGTTCGCGGCCATGAAGGAGGCCGGCGAGGCCCCCGCGGGCGCGACCGCCACCGCGATGGAGGGCGACGCGCTCAACCTGCCGTTCCCCGACGAGTCCTTCGATGTCGTCATCATCTCCGAGGTCATGGAGCACATCCCGGACGACAAGGGGGTGCTCGCCGAGATGGTCCGCGTCCTCAAGCCCGGCGGGCGGATCGCGATCACCGTCCCGCGCTACGGTCCCGAGAAGATCTGCTGGACGCTCTCCGACGCGTACCACGAGGTCGAGGGCGGTCACATCCGCATCTACAAGGCCGACGAACTCCTCGGCAGGATCCGGCAGGCCGGACTCAGGCCGTACGGCACCCACCACGCGCACGCCCTGCACTCGCCGTACTGGTGGCTGAAGTGCGCCTTCGGCGTCGACAACGACAAGGCGCTGCCGGTCCGCGCCTACCACAAGCTCCTGGTCTGGGACATCATGAAGAAGCCCGCCCTGACCCGGGTCGCCGAGCAGCTGCTCAACCCGGTGGTCGGCAAGAGCTTCGTGGCGTACGCGACCAAGCCCCACCTTCCCAAGGCCGACTCCCAGTGACCTCCCCCGAGCGGATCGCGGAGCACCTCGTCCTGCCCGGGGTGCTCACCGCCGAGCAGGCCGCCGAGACCGTCGCCGGGATACTGGCCGTACAGCGCGAGGACGGCGCCCTGCCCTGGTTCCGGGGCCACCACCTGGACCCGTGGGACCACACCGAGGCCGCCATGGCCCTGGACGCGGCCGGTGAGCACGCCGCCGCCGCCCGCGCCTACGAGTGGCTCGCCCGGCACCAGAACAGCGACGGCTCGTGGTTCGCGGCGTACCACGACGGCGAGCCCGGCCAGGTGACGGACCACAGCCGGGAGTCCAACTTCGTCGCCTACATAGCGGTCGGCGTCTGGCACCACTACCTCGCGACCGGCGACGACGCCTTCCTCGACCGGATGTGGCCCTCCGTCTACGCGGCCGTCGAGTTCGTCCTCGGGCTCCAGCAGCCCGGCGGTCAGATCGGCTGGAAGCGCGAGGCCGACGGGACGCCGGTGAACGATGCCCTCCTCACCGGGAGTTCGTCGATCCACCAGGCGCTCCGCTGCGCCCTCGCGATCGCCGAGACCCGTGAAGAGCCCCAGCCCGACTGGGAGTTGGCGGCCGGGATGCTCGGTCACGCGATCCGCCGCCACCCCGAGCGCTTTCTCGACAAGTCGCGCTACTCGATGGACTGGTACTACCCGGTCCTCGGCGGCGCGGTCACCGGTTCCCAGGCGAAGGAGCGGATCGAGGCCGACTGGGACACCTTCGTCGTGCCCGGCCTCGGTGTGCGCTGCGTGGTCCCCAACCCGTGGGTGACCGGCGGCGAGAGCTGCGAACTCGCCCTCGCCCTCTGGGCGATGGGGGAGTCGGACCGGGCCCTCACCGTCCTCCAGGACATCCAGCACCTGCGCGCCGAGAACGGCATGTACTGGACGGGGTACGTCTTCGAGGGCGAGACCGAGAGCGACAAGGCCGTGTGGCCCGAGGAGCAGACGGCCTGGACGGCCGGTTCCCTGCTGCTCGCGGTGGCCGCCCTCGGCGGCGACGAGGCGACCGTGGCCGTCTTCGGCGGCGAGCGCCTCCCGGCCGGACTCGACCCGGACTGCTGCTGACCGGACCCGGGCGCGGGCGTGCAGCCCGGCCACGACCGAGGTGTGCGCGGGATTCCGCGAAAGGGGGATGCGCGGGCGAGGGGCGGGCCCCATTCGGCGTCGCTCGTGTGGCGGCACCCGGGGCCCCGGGCGAGGCTGGCGCCACAACCCCCAGGGAGGTCCTGTCGTGCCCAGATCCGTACCCCGGTCCGTGTCCCGCGGTGTCGTGGCCCTGATCCTGTCCTGCACCCTGCTTCTGACGACCGCCGCCTGCGGCGGCGACGACGACGCGAGCGCGAGCGGTGGCGCGACCCCGACGGCCTCGGGCACCTTCGAGCAGCAGAAGCTCGCGAAGACCCGGTTCGTGGCCAACGCGGGTCTGGCCGCGGGAGCCACGTACCAGTGGATCGTGAAGCCGTACCGCGCGGGCAAGTTCAGGAAGGGCGCGGACGGCAGGACCCTGGCCCTGGTGAAGGCGGGCCTCGCGGGCGCGTTCACGTACAACCGGCTGAAGGCGGCGACGAACAACGCCAAGGGCGATCCGCTGCTGTCGAAGGCGGTCGCGCCGCTCACGGCCGGGATCGAGTCGCTCAAGGAGCTCGGGACGAAGCTCCGCAAGGGCGAGGTCGGCGACGCGGACGTCGGCGCCTTCGAGAACGTCATCAACAGCGTCAAGGACGCGGGGAAGAGCGCCGGCGCCGAAGTCGTCGAGAAGGTCCCCAGCGCCTCCCAGCTCAGCGGCGGCTGACGCCGCGACCTCAGCTAGGCGTTGAGTTCCGCGAGCAGGCGGAGGGTCGCGGGGTCCGGTGACGTGACGAGGAGGTCCGTCACCGGGCCCCGTCGCCATGCGCCCAGCCGTTCGGCGATGCGCCGCCGCGGGCCGACCAGGGAGATCTCGTCCGCGAAGGCGTCCGGGACCGCGAGGACCGCCTCCTCGCGCCGTCCGGCGGCGAACAGTTCCTGGACGCGCCGCGCCTCCTTCTCGTACCCCATCCGCCCCATCAGGTCGGCGTGGAAGTTGCGGGCCGCGTGCCCCATGCCGCCGATGTAGAAGCCGAGCATCGCCTTGACCGGCAGCAGCCCGGCCGCCACGTCGTCGCAGACCTGGGCGCGGACCATGGGGGCGACCAGGAAGCCCTCCGGGAGCCGCTCGGGCAGCGCGTACACCTCGGACCAGCGCTCGGGGGACCAGTACAGCGGCAGCCAGCCGTCGGCGATCGTGAGCGTCTGCGCGATGTTCTTCGGTCCCTCGGCGCCCAGGAGGATCGGGAGGTCGGCCCGGAGCGGGTGGGTGATCGGCTTGAGGGCCTTGCCGAGGCCGGTGCCGTCGGAGCCGTTGTACGGGTGGGAGTGGTGGCGTCCGTCGAGCCGGACCGGGGCCTCGCGGCGCAGCACCTGGCGGACCACGTCCACGTACTCGCGGGTCGCGGTCAGCGGGGAGCGGGGGAAGGGGCGCCCGTACCAGCCCTCGACGACCTGTGGCCCGGACAGGCCGAGACC
This sequence comes from Streptomyces sp. NPDC088707, assembly GCF_044752725.1. NCBI lineage: Bacteria > Bacillati > Actinomycetota > Actinomycetes > Kitasatosporales > Streptomycetaceae > Streptomyces > Streptomyces sp. NPDC088707. The sequence continues at coordinate 124,461 of NZ_JBIVLV010000015.1, forward strand.
GAGCATGACCCGCCCGCCGGAGAGGTGGTCGAGCGTGAGCGCGTGCATCGCGGTGGTCGTGGGCGCGCGGGCGGCCATCTGCGCGACGGCGGTGCCCAGCTTGACGCGGCTGGTGTGGGCGGCGATCCAGGTGAGCGCGGTGAAGGCGTCGGAGCCCCAGGCCTCCGCCGTCCACACCGAGTCGTAGCCGAGCCGTTCGGCCTCGCGGGCGAGGTCGAGGCGGTCGGGGGAGGGGCCGCGGCCCCAGTAGCCGAGGGCGAGTCCGAGTCGCATGCCCCGCATCCTTTCTGACGGCCCGTCAGTTCGGGTGGATGCGGGGACTGTACGCCAACGGCCCCCCGCCCGGAAGGGATTCGCTTCCGGGCGAGGGGCCGTCGGTCGTGCTACCGGCGATGGATCAGCCGCGCTGGATGCCCGTGGTGTCCTGCAGGACACCACGACGGCCGTCCTGCGTCTGGGCCACCAGGGTGGTACCGCGCTGCTCGACCGCCAGGTACCAGGTACCCGGGGCCAGTTCGGCGATCGGCGCCTGCGAGCCGTCCTCCGCGTACAGCGGACGGGCGACCGGAACCGCGAACCAGAACGGCTCGAAGCCCCCGGCCGGCTGCGCCTGCGGGGCCTGGGCCTGCGGCTCGGGCTGCTGCGGGGCCTGCGGCTGCGGGGCGGCGGCCTGCGCGCCGAACGGCTGGCCCGCACCCTGCGACGGGTCCTGCGGACCGCCGTACGGCGGGTGCTGCGCGCCCGGGTAGCCGTAGCCGCCGGGGACGCCCTGCGGGCCGGGCTGACCCGGCTGCATGCCGTACGGCTGCGGGGTCTGCGGCCTGGGCGCGCCGACGAGCGGGGCCTTCAGGGCCGGGATCATCGGTCCGGCGACGGCCGCACCGGCGAGCACCAGGGCGGCGATCAGACCGAGGATCAGGCCCGCGCCGGCGTTGCTCGCCTCGAAGACCCACATCAGCAGGGTCCACGCGGAGGCGATGGTGAACGAGGCACCGACCTGGCCGAGCTCAAGCCCGGCCACCTTGCGCTGCTCCGGCAGGCTGCGGGAGAGGATGACGAGCGCGGCACCGGCGATGCCCAGGAAGAAGGAGCCCCAGCCGAGGTACGAGACCTCCCAGGAGTTCGGGTTGTCGATCTGGTCGCAGATCGCCTGAGGTCCGTCACAGCCGGAAATGCCGAGGAACGAGGCGATGAACAGCACCACCGCTGCACCGATCAGCACGCCATCGCCTCGGGTGAGGGAGCGGATATTCACGTAAGAAGTCCTTCGTCGGGTCGTCGCGTCGGGGTGGCGCTCAGGTCATGGCACGGGGGATGGCACGGAGCTGCCCCATCGTACGGAGCGAATCTATCGCCCGCGGGTTCTACCCCTCGAGGTAGGTGGCGATGCCGTCCGCGATCCCCTGGGCGGCCTTCTGCCGCCACGCCGCCGACGTGAGCAGTTCTGCGTCCTTCGGATCACGCATATTGCCGCATTCGACGAAGACCTTGGGCACGGTTGAGAGATTGAGTCCGCCGAGATCGTCGCGGACGTCCAACCCCGTACCCGAACCGAGGTAGTTGGCGGGGGCCGTTCCGGTGGCGCGGGCGAACCGGGCGGCGATCCGCTCGCCGAGCTCGCGCGAGGGTCCGACGATCTTCGCGGTGTCGGCGGAGCCTTCGCGCACGCGCGCGGGCAGGATCACATGGAAGCCGCGGTTGCCGACGGCGGAGCCGTCCGCGTGGACGGAGACGACGGCGTCGGCGCGGGCCGCGTTGCCGATCTTCGCGCGCTCGTCGATGCAGGGGCCCCAGGGCCGGTCGGCGTCGTGGGTGAGGACCACCTCGGCGCCGCGCGCCGTGAGGAGGTCCCGCAGCCGGTGGGTGACGTCGAGGGTGAAGGAGGCCTCGGTGTATCCCGCGTTCGTGGAGGTGCCGGTGGTGTCGCACTCCTTGCGGGTCGTCCCGATGTTCACCTTCTGATTGATTTCACGTGAATGGCGGAAATTGCCTGCATTGTGGCCTGGGTCGAGGACGACGGTCCGCCCGGCGAGCGAGGGGGCCGACGCACCGGGACCCGCGGTCCCCGAGGGCGTGGGGGTGGGAGCGGGCGATACGGCCGCCGGGCTCTCCGTGGACTTCCGGTCCGACGGCGAGGCCTGCGAGGCCCCGCAGCCGGCGAGTACGGCGCAGCAGCCCGTGGCGGCGAGGGCGAGCGCGAGGCCGCGGGTACGGCTGCGGGTGCGGTGAGTGGTCTTCCGGTGGTCGTACGGCACCTGGCGACTCTAGGCCCTGTGCGGGGCGGAAACCCGCAGCGGGTACGTCGCAGCTTGGTCACCGCTTCGCGGAACGGTGGACGCGTGTGAGCAGACCGTGAAGGGTAGGTGCAAGAGGCGACGGTGGGGTGTCACCGCGCATGGACCCACGAGGGGGAACCGTGGTGGGGGAAGAACCGAACGACGCACGTCCCGAGCCGTCCGACCGGCCTGTGCGGGACGACGCATCAGACAGATCGAACGAGCCGGGTCAGCCCGGTCAGGCGAGTCGACCCGGTCAGGCGGGCCCGCTCGACTCGTCGACCCGGATACTGCGGTCCGCGCCCGCGGACCGGCCCGCCCCGGACGCCGGCCCGCCGGCCACGCCAGCGGCTTCCGCGCCCGTGGCCCCCGCGCCCTGGGAGGCGCGGCCCTCGGCGGGCTTCGGGCCGCCGACCGACCCGCCCCCGAGCGCGGCGGCCCGGCCGGGCCCCGAGGCCACCGGCCCCGCTCCCGGCGCGGTGCCCGGATCGGCTCCCGCCGCCGGTCCCGCCACCGCACCCGGCTGGGCCGGTGCCGGCACGCCCCCGCCGCCGCCCGGCGCCCCGCCGGGCTACGGACCGCCGCCCGGCTACGGCCCGCCCGGGTACGGTCCGCCGCCCGGCGACGGCGGGCAGCCGCCCGCGCAGCCGCCCGGCGAGGCGAACGGCGCCCAGGCCGCCATGATCGGCCTGCTCAACCTCTCCTGCCTGGGCCTCGGTTACGTCCTCCTGCGCAACTGGGTCGGCGCCGCGCTCTGCTGGATCGCCACCGCCGCCCTGCTCTTCCTGGCCCTCCCCGCCGACGTCGACGGCGTGCCCGTCGGGCTCCTCGTCGGCTACGGCGTCTTCCTCCTGGCCGTCGCGGCGGACGGCGCCCGCCGCGGCCTGCGCGCGACCCTCCGGATCGGCACGTCCTTCCGCCGCCTCGCGCTGCCGCTGGCCCTCGTGCTGCTCGCGGTGCCCGCGGGCGGCTCGCTCGCCTACGGGGCGGCCCGCGACGAGGCGAAGGAGCAGGCCCTGCTCGACCGCCTCACCGCCGCCGACGAGCTCGTGAAGTCGGCCGACGGCCTCGGCTTCGCCCAGGCCGAGCCGACCTTCCGCAAGGCGCTCGGCGAGTACGAGAAGCTCGGCAGGGAGCACGCGGGATCACGGGCCGGAAAGCTCGTCCCCGCGCGCCTCGACACCTACTTCGCGACGGTCTCCAAGCCGTACGCCGACAAGGTCTACTGCGACGCGGTCCCGCGCCTCACCTACCTGCGGGGGCTCCCGGCCACCGTCGACAAGGACCTCCTGGGCACCCGGCCGGCCAAGACCGACGAGCCGCTGGCCCACTCCCTCTACGAGTGCGGGGCGGCCGGCATCGGCAACGCGACCTACGAGCCGGACCCCAGGGAGAGCTTCAACGAACTCCTCAAGACCTTCCCGAAGTCGTCGTACGCGCCCAAGGTCGCACCGGCCTTCGAGGCGTCGATCAGGACCCGGGCGGACGCCCTCGCCGGGAGCGGCACCCCCTGCGACACCACCAAGGAGCTGCACGTCATCGACGCCTCCCTCGACGGCATGACGGACCCGTCGGTCGAGGGCGCCTCGGACCAGGCCGACGCGGCGGTCCAGAAGGGCGACTTCGCCTGCGGGACCGACCAGTTCAAGGACAAGGACTTCAAGGCCGCCCTCGACACGATGACGGCGTACGCGAAGGACTACCCGAGCAGCCCGCAGGCCGCGCACGCCCGCTCCATCGCCATCGCCGCCGAGATCGCCGACGAGGAGCCCGCGGCGGGCGGGAAGCTGCCCCCTGCCGACGTGCCCGGGGGTACGCGGATGGTGATGGTGGTGAGCAACGACGGTCCCGGCGAGGTCGAGCTGCTCTACACCGGCCCCATGACCGGCAAGATCACCCTGAAGGCGTGCGGAACCTGCACCAAGTATCCGAGCCCGATCTTCGCGGGCTCCAAGAAGATCAAGGCCTGCACGGGTCCGTCCTCGAAGTACCCGAAGGCGACCCTGCTGCTGCCCGCCGGCGACTACCACTTCCTCCAGAAGCGGGTCTCCACCGGCACGTCCACGGCCGGTGACACCAAGTCGAGCAAGGCCAAGATCGAACCGGGCTACAGCTACACCAACTGCCTGTACGTGACCTCGGGGTTCTGACCGTTCCGACCCCGGGTTCCGCCTCATCGGCGCGCATCGCCCCGGCGGCCGTCCCCTTCCGAGGGGGCGGCCGCCGACGTGTCGGCCCGCGGCTCAGCCCCGGCGGCGCAGCACCCGCAGCGACTCCGTGACCGAGACCTCCTCGAAGTCCCCCGACTCCAGTGCGCGGAGGTAGATCCGGTACGGCGCCTGGCCGCCGTCCTCCGGGTCCGGGAAGACGTCGTGGATGACCAGCAGGCCCCCGGGGGCGACCTTCGGTGCCCAGCCCTCGTAGTCGTTGCCGGCGTGCTCGTCGGTGTGCCCGCCGTCGACGAACACGAACCCGAGCTGTCCGCCCCACACCTTCGCGACCTGCGGCGACCGCCCCACCACGGCGATCACGTGCTCTTCGAGCCCCGCCCTGCGCAGCGTCCGCCGGAACGTCGGCAGGGTGTCCATGAGCCCCACCTCCGGGTCGACCACGGTCTCGTCGTGGTACTCCCATCCCGGCTGCTGCTCCTCGCTGCCCCGGTGGTGGTCCACGGTCACCGCGACCGTCCCCGCCTGCCGCGCCACGTCGGCCAGCAGGATCGTGGAGCGCCCGCAGTACGTGCCGACCTCCAGGAGCGGCAGCCCGAGCTTCGCGGCCTCGGTGGCCGCCGCGTACAGGGCCAGCCCCTCACCGACGGGCATGAAGCCCTTGGCGGCCTCGAAGGCGGCGAGGATCTCGGGCGCGGGCTCGGACATGGTGACTCCTACTGGCGGGTACGCGGGTGACGGCGCCCATCGTGCCCTACGCGTCGCACTCGAACCACACCGTCTTCCCGTCGGCCCGCTCGTCGACCCCCCACCGGTCCGTCACGGCCTCCACCAGGACGAGACCCCGCCCGCCCGCGTCCAGCGGATCGGCCGCCTTCGCGTGGACGGTCCCCGGCACGCCGTCCGAGACCTCGACCCGGAGCCCGTACGGCTCCCGCAGGATCAGCACCGCGCAATGCCGGCCGGGCACGTGCCGGACGACGTTGGCGACGAGCTCGGTCAGCGCGAGGGCCGCGGAGTCCGTCAGCCGGTCGAGCTCCCACCGCGTGAGGAACATGCGCAGGATGCGGCGCATGTGACCGGCGGAGTGCTCACCGACGGTGAACCGCATGCGGTAGCTCGTCGCAAGTACCGCAGGGTAGAGGTCTGTTGCCTGATTCATGCCACCAGACTGGGCGGCCTTCGTTACGCTCGGCTACGGACTGAACACAACGCCTCACCGCGTGAACTTGGGGGTGACCTCGCCGTGGTCAACATCCGCAGCCTGGATCCGAGTGCCTCGCCGCTGGACTACTACGGATACGAACTCCGCCGCCTGAGAGAGGAGGCGGGTCTCAGCCAGTCGCAGCTCGGGGACGTCCTCTTCTGCACCGGTTCGCTCGTCGGTCAGATCGAGACGGCGAGAAAGGTCCCGACCAGGGAGTTCTCGGAACGGCTCGACGCGGCCCTGATGACTGGCGGGTTCTTCACGCGGCTGGTCGGGCTGGTGCTGAAGAGCCAACTGCCGTCGTGGTTCAGGCCGTACGCGGACATGGAGGCGAGGGCGACGTACCTCTGCTCGTTCCAGGCGCAGGTAGTGGATGGCCTGCTCCAGACTGAGAGTTACGCCCGGGCAGTCCTAGGCGTTCGGTTCGAGACCGACCTCGATGGGCTGGTGGCCGCCCGGATTGAGCGCCAGCGCATCCTGGAGCGCGAGAACCCGCCACTGCTCTGGGTCGTGATGAGCGAGGCGGTGCTGCGCCAAGAAACAGGCGGACGGAAGGTGATGCGGGAGCAACTCGCCCACCTGTTGGGGATGCAGGACCGCGAATGGGTGAAGATCCAGATGCTCCCCTTCGAGGTCGGCGCGCACCCGGGGCAACCGGGTTCCTTCAACCTCCTGCGCTTCGAGAGCGAGCCCGACCTCGTCTACACGGAGGACTTCGTCCAGGGGCATATGACCGTGGATTCAGCCGCGTTCAGGCAGGGGTTGCTCCGTTACGATCACCTTCGAGCGGCCGCTCTCTCGGTGGAAGACTCGTCCGCGCTGATCACCCGCGTCATGGAGGAACACTATGGAGACAACCCAGAACATGGCGGGCGCGCGCTGGCGTAAGTCCTCGTACAGCTCCGACACCGGCGGTCAGTGCATCGAGTGCGCCCCCCTCGGCGCCGTCGCCTGGCGCAAGTCCTCCTACAGCGGGGACACCGGCGGCCAGTGCATCGAGGTCGCCGACCTCACCGCCCACATCGCCGTCCGTGACTCCAAGAACCCCGGAGGCCCCGCCTTCCTCGCCACCCCCGCCGCCTTCGCGGCCTTCGTGAGCGCCGCCGCCGAAGGGCGTATCGGCAAGCGCTGACCATGGCGACCCTCATAGGGGTCGTGATCCTCGCTCTCGTCCTGCCGGCCTGGGCGGGGATCACGTACGTCGGTCTTGTCCGGGCCCGTCGGGGCGACGAACTGCCCCCACCCCGACTGCCCCGGCGCCGCCGCTCAGCCGCCAGGAAGGCCGCCTGGGTCGCCGGGCTCGCCTACCTTGCGGGCGGCGCGGTGCATGTGTACGGCCTGTCGTACCTGCCGTTCCTCTTCCCGGAGGACGCGTGCTGGTTCGGTGTGGGGATCAAGGCCTACCCGGACTCCAGCAGCGCGCTGCCCGTGAGCCTGGTGTGCCACGGCATCGAGGTCGTCCCCTGGTGGGTCAACCCGGGGCTCCTCGTCCTCGCGGTCATCGCCGTCGCCGCGACCGTCGCGGGCGTCGTCCTCGCGTGGCGAGGTTCCTCTTCCAGGAGGAAGGTGACGCGTCGGCCCACGGCGTGATCAGGCGGCCGCGTCCAGAGCGTCTGCCCGCCTCACGAGGTCCGCGGCGATGTCGTCCCAGTCGGGGCCGAACATCTCCAGCCTCACCGCCGCCTCCCGCATCAGCGCGGGCTCGTCCGGCCGTTGCAGCAGCACCAGTCGGTAGGAGGCGTGCTGGGCGAGGGTGCTGTGCATGAACCGCAGCCTATGACGCCCTGATCCGTGCTTCGTACGTCGGACGCGGCGGGACGCGGAGGCGCGGGGCCGGGATTCTGCCCGTCCGGTCCGCTCATGCTGCCCGCCCGTACCTGGCACCGGCGGGGCTCCACCGCGTATCCAGGAAGGAGCCGACGAACCCCGCCACCAGGAGATCCCCCGTGCGCGATCACGACAACGCCACCGCAGACGAGGTCGGCAGGGACCGCACGTCCGCCCGCAGGCCCGCAGTGTCGCGGCCCGGGCAGTCGCAGGGCCTGCTCGGCCTGCAGGCGGCAGCCGGCAATGCCGCGGTCGTCCAGATGCTCCGCGAGGCGGGGCACCCGTGGGCCGTGGCCGATCCGCATCAGCACACGAGCGGCTGCGGGCACCGGGCGGAGCCGCCCGCCGTGCAGCGCTCCACCGTCCACGACGTCCTGCGCTCCGGCGGCCGTCCCCTGGACGAGGAGACCCGGGGCGACATGGAGGCGCGTCTGGGCGCGGACTTCTCCGACGTGCGGATCCACACCGACGCTGCGGCGAAGGCGTCCGCGACCGAGGTCGGTGCCCGGGCCTACACGTCGGGGAGTCATGTCGTGATCGGTGAGGGCGGCGCCGACAGGCACACGCTCGCCCACGAGCTGACCCATGTCATCCAGCAGCGCCGGGGGCCGGTCGCGGGGACGGAGAACGGCTCGGGCCTGAAGGTCTCCGATCCGTCCGACCGCTTCGAGCGGGAGGCGGAGGCGACCGCGCGGCAGGCCCTGTCGTCGCCGGCCCCCGTCCACCCGCCGGGACCGGAGGCGGGGGCGCCGTCGCACGGTCCGGCTCCCCTCCAGCGCGTGGTCGACGGCAAGCGGGGTTTCGAGGCCGACGAATCCTCCGAGGACGCGTCGAAGCGCCTCAGGGCCTCCGACCAGTCGGAACAGTGGGTACCCCCTTCCTGGGACGAGGTGAGGGCCTACTGGGTCGGGCAGGCTCTTCCCTTCTACGGACTTGAGGAGGGTTCGCCCCAGGAGCGTCAGAGCTACCGCGACTGGTGCTTGGCCACCTACCACGCCCTGCCCCCTGAAGAGGCGCAGAGCGCGGAGCAGAGTGCTCCTGCACCCGATGTCGCATGGCCCTGGGCCACCGCGCAGCGGATCGACGGCCCCGACGGCATCGCGCACCACGAGCTCGACAACACGAACACGATCGCGGTGTACGCGGGCAGCCGCGGCGACATGTACCACGTGCGGGCGGCCATGGTCGCGACTCCTGGGACCAAGCTGCTCGTCTACGGCGTCCACGAGGGAACGGCGGGCGCGGCCCAGGGACTTCTCGAACTCACCCAGGACCTCGTCGCCAAGGGGTCCGAGATCTTCTGGTCGGAGCGTTCGCACGAGGAGCTGGATCTCCAGGAAAGCCTGAGCCCGAGTCCGGGCGTTCTCTCGCACAAGGGTGATACGGCGTCCACCCGCTACCTTGAGCAGGTTCTGACGGACCCGCGCGACGAGACGTACGGATGGGGCGAAGACGTCCCGGAGCGGGAGCGGCGCCGCCAGAACTTCTACAAGGACTACGCCGAGCCGACCGCGGAGCAGAGCGCCGCGTTCGGTCCGCTGCTCGCGGGCAAGGGGTTCCGGCAGGGCACCCCGTACGTGCTCGTGAACTTCCGGAACAGCGGTCACGCCGGGACGGGCAACGCCCCGGCGCTCGACACCGGCAGGGCGGGCATGACCGACATCATGGGCACGATCAAGGAGCAGCTCGGGGCGGCCGTCGTCCCCGTTCCCGTCGGTGACTTCCCGGAGGGGTACACGGCGGACACCTGGCCCGGTCCCCATCTCGTGAAGTACTTCACGTGGGAGGAGACGAAGGACCGAAGGTCGCAGCTGGCCCTCCTCCACCACCTCAACACCCGCTTCGACGTTCTCGGTGCGATCGGAATGCGCAGCGGCGTGACCGATCAGTTCGCCTTCGCGGGCATCAGGACGATCTCCATCGACATCACTCCCTATCAGCAGCGCCCCGACCGGGCCAACGGCATGCAGGGCCATCCCTCGAAGGGCTGGAACCGAGGCATGAAGCTGGAGAACTCCTTCGGCCCCCACTACGGGCGCGTGTTCCTGAAGGAGCCACGGGACGGCGACTGGAAGAAGGACGACGGCGAATGGCGCGGTCCCCTCGGCGAGGGCGACCGGGCGTCGGTCGGGCACGCCGTCGCCTTCTACTTCGGCCAAGGCGACGACAGGGCCGACTGGGACCGGTACGAGCACCGCACCCATCCGATGAGCGAGGACGAGTTCCTCCAGTGGCTGGGCAACCCGGAGATCGGAGCGAGGCAGCGACAGGAGACGCTGCGGCAGCTCAAGGACCAGGAGGGGCTCATCGACGCGCGGCGGCTGTTCTCCGACGCCGCGTGGGCGGCCTACGAGCAGGCTTGCCAGGACAACGGCATCAGCTGACGGGACCGCCCCCGCCCGCGCCGGCCAGGACCGCGACCAGCTTCCTGACGACCGCCTTCCACTCCTTGCCGTCCGACTCCTCCCAGAGTTCGAGGAGTTCGGACGGCTCCGTGAGGATCCGGTCCAGGGCCGCCACGGCCTGCGGGCGCAGGTCGGCCGGGAGCGGCGGCAGGGGATCCTTCGGGGCGTACGCGGTGGTGACAGGGTCGCCGCCGGGGCACTGGGCGGCGAGGAGGGCCGCCGAGGCGATCGCCTCGTCCGCCAGGTCCGCGTCCAGGTAGGCGTCGCCGGTCTCGATCACCTCGCGGAAGGCCGTACGCAGCACCTCGGCCTTCTTCTCCGCCGGGGCCTCGTCCACCCGGTACGAGAAGTCGGCGGCGGTGTCGTTGTCGAAGGGGCCGATGTCCCAGGTGCCCATGGCGTACTCGCTTTCCGCGTGCTCGGTCGTTCCGCTGTACCGACAGGGTGGCAGGCACCACTGACAACGCCGGTCCGGTGCCCGGGTCCTGTGCCCGGATCCCGCTCGTGACGAGGGCGCGCGGCCTCCGCCCGGCGCGTGGGGCCTCGGCGTGACCGCGCTCCTCGCGCCGCTGCTCGGCGGCGGCCTGGAGCTCCATGCGCTTGCTCCCGGTGTTCCCGTCGCGCCGACCACGGCGATCAGCAGTGCCGTCCAGCTCGCGCCCATGTTCCCCCTGCGTACGGTCCGTCTCCGCGTCGATGCTGCCACCGGGGCGACCCGCGGGCCCGGCCGTCGTCATGCGGGGGCGGGATTCCGCTCCGTATCTGACCTTCCGTCAGAATGGAACGTGTTCTAGTCTGCCGCGCATGGGCATCGCCATCACGCACGAACAGCGGGAGCTCGCCCGATCCGTCCGGGGCTGGCTCCACCGCGCCGTACCGCCCGAGGAGGTCCGTAAGCACCTGGACGTCCCCGACACCGCCACCGGGCGGCCGGCCTACTGGGACGCCGCCGCCGGGCAGGGGCTCCTCGGGGTGCACCTGCCCGAGGAGTACGGGGGAGGGGGCGGCGACCTCGGAGACCTCGTCGTGGTCGTGGAGGAGGCCGCGAGAGCCCTCCTGCCGGGGCCCTACCTGCCCTCCGTCCTCGCCGCCGAGCTGCTCCGCCGGGCCGGGGAGACGGAACTCACCGGGTCCCTCGCGCGCGGGGAGCGGATCGGCGCCGTCGCACTCGGCGGGACCGGTACGGCATCAGGGCCCGCCGGCGCCGGTTCCGGAGGCAGTGACCCCGCCGGCCCCGGCCCCGGCAGCGGTGGAACCGACCGCACCGGCCCCGGCACCCTCACCGCCGTCCGTACCGCGAGCGGCTACCTCCTCGACGGCGCCGCGCCCCCCGTCCTCGGCGGCGCCCAGGCCGATCTCGTCATCCTGCGCGCCGCCACCGCCGACGGCTCCGTCTGGCTCGCCGTCGACACCGACGGCCTCGCCGTCCGCCCCCACGAGAGCGCCGACCCCACCCGACCCACCGCCGGGATCACCGCCCGGAACCACCACGTCCCCGCAGCCCGCGCACTCGCCCTCGACACCGCCCTCGTCCACGACCTCGCCGCCGTCCTCTTCGCCGCCGACGCCTGCGGCACCGCCGCCCGCGCCGTCGAGACCGCCGCCGAACACGCCCGCACCCGCGAACAGTTCGGCCGCCCCATCGGACAGTTCCAGGGCGTCAAACACCTCTGCGCCGACATGCTCGTCCGGCTCGAACAGGCCCGCGCCCTCACCTGGGACGCCGCCAGGGCCGGAGACGACGAGGCCCGCCCCCTCACCGCCGCGCTCGCCGCCGCCACCGCCCTCGACACCGCGTTCACCTGCGCCAAGGACTGCATCCAGATCCTCGGCGGCACCGGGTTCACCTGGGAGCACGACGCCCACCTGCTGCTCCGCCGCGCCCTCGTGGCCCGCCAGCTCCTCGGCACCGGCGACCGGCACCGGCTCGACGCCCTCCGGCACGCCGCCGACGGCGTCCGGCGCGGCCTCCGGCTCGACCTGCCGCCCGAGGCCGACCCGTACGTCGCGGCCGCCCGCGAGGCGCTCGCCCCCGCCGTGGGGCTCGACCCGGCCGCCGCCCGCCGCGTCCTCGCCCCCACCGGCTACGCCGCCCCGCACCTCCCGGAGCCGTACGGACTCGGCGCCGGTCCCCTCCAGCAGCTCGCCGTCCAGCGCGCACTCGACGAGGCCGGGATCACCGTCGCCGGGCTCGGCATCGCCACCTGGGTCGTGCCGTCCCTCCTCGCCCACGGCACCCCCGCCCAGCAGGACGAACACCTCGGCCCGACCCTGCGCGGCGAGCGCCTCTGGTGCCAGCTCTTCTCCGAGCCCGGCGCCGGCTCCGACCTCGCCTCCCTCCGCACCCGCGCCGAGCGCACCGAGGACGGCCGCTGGCGGATCAACGGCCAGAAGGTGTGGACGAGCGCCGCGCAGTGGGCCCATCACGGCATCCTGCTCGCCCGCACCGACCCGGCCGCCCCCAAGCACAAGGGCCTCACCTACTTCCTCGTCGACATGCGGAACACCCCCGGGATCGACGTACGGCCGCTCAAGGAGATCACCGGGGAGTCCCTCTTCAACGAGGTCTGGTTCGACGACGCGATCCTCCCCGCCGACGCCGTCGTCGGCGAGGTCGACGACGGCTGGCGGGTCGCCCGCAACACCCTCGGCAACGAACGCGTCCACATGGCCGACCAGGTCGCCTTCGACACCGGCCTCGAAGCCGTCATCGCCCGGGCGGACCGGGTCGACGGCTCCGTACGGGTACGGATCGGCGCCCTGCTCGCCGAGGCGCACGCGCTCGCGTGCATCGGCCTGCGCACCACCCTGCTCCAGGTGTCCGGGCTCGAACCCGGCGCGGGCGCCAGCGTCCGCAAGCTCGTCCAGACCCTCCACCAGCAGAAGCTCGCCGAACTCACCCTCGAACTCCTCGGCCCCGAGGGCGCCGTGCGTGAGGGACCCGGCGAACGGGCCGTCCACGGCCTGCTCATGTCCCGCTGCCTCACCATCGCGGGCGGCACCACACAGGTACAGCTCAATGTCGTCGCCGAGCGGCTGCTCGGCCTGCCGCGAGACTGAGGGGGAAACCGAGATGACCACCAAGGCGTACGTCGTCGGGGTCGGGATGACCAGGTTCGAGAAGCCCGAGACCCGGGACTGGCAGTACTGGGACATGGTCAAGGAGGCCGGCACCGCCGCCCTCGCCGACGCGGGCGTCCCCTACGCGCGCGTGGAGCAGGCCGCCGTCGGCTACTGCTTCCAGGCCTCCACCGCCGGACAGCGCGCCGTGTACGAACTCGGGCTCTCCGGCATCCCCGTCTACAACCTCAACAACAACTGCGCGACCGGCTCCACCGCCCTCATGACGGCCCGCCAGTTCGTCGAGGGCGGCATCGCCGACTGCGTCCTCGCGGTCGGCTTCGAGAAGATGAGCCGGGGCTCGCTCGGCGGCGGCGGATCGGGGCCCGGCGACCTCACTACGTCGCCCGTCGCCCGGCACTACGGGATCATGGCCGCCGGCCACGGCTTCGAGGCGAGCCCGCCCACCGCGCAGATCTTCGGCAACGCCGCCCGCGAGCACATGGAGCGGTACGGGACGACCGAGGCGCAGCTCGCGGCCGTCGGCGCCAAGAACCACCGGCACTCGGCGAACAACCCCAACGCCCAGTTCCAGGACGTCTACACGGTCGACGAGATCCTCGCCGCGAAGACCGTCCACCGGCCGCTCACCAAGCTCCAGTGCTCGCCCACCTCGGACGGCGCGGCGGCCGCCCTCGTCGTCTCCCAGCGCTTCGTCGACGAGCACGGGCTGCGGGACCGGGCGGTGGAGATCGCCGGGCAGGCGATGACCACGGACACCGAGGAGTCCTTCGCCTCGGGCTCCTGCATCGACGCCGTCGGCCGCCCGATGTCCCGGGCCGCCGCCCGGCAGGCGTTCGAGCGCTCCGGGCTCGGCATCGAGGACGTCGACGTGGTCGAGCTCCACGACTGCTTCTCCGTCAACGAGCTCCTCACCTACGAGGCGCTCGGCATGTGCGAGGAGGGCGCCTCCGGCAAGCTCGTCGAGTCCGGCGCGACGACGTACGGCGGCAGCTGGGTCGTGAACCCCTCCGGCGGCCTCATCTCCAAGGGCCACCCGCTGGGCGCGACGGGCCTGGCGCAGGCCGCCGAACTCGTCTGGCAGCTGCGGGGCGAGGCGGGCCCCCGTCAGGTGGCGGGGGCGCGGGTCGGGCTCGCGCACAACATCGGCCTGGGCGGGGCGGCGGTGGTGACGCTGCTGCGCAGGTCGTAGGACCTTATCCCCATGTACGGGGCGGATGCGGTCTGCGACCATGACACCCATGCCGCAGACCGACTCCGCACGGACGACCCCCGCCACCTCCTCCATAGCCACGCCCCGTGCCTGGGCGGTCGTCCTGACCGCCTGCGCGGGCCAGTTCCTCGTCGTCCTCGACGTCTCCGTCGTGAACGTGGCGCTGCCGTCGATGCGGACCGATCTCGGACTCTCGGCGCTCGGTCTGCAGTGGGTCCTCAACGCCTACGCCATCGCCTTCGCCGGCTTCATGCTGCTCGGCGGACGAGCCTGCGACCTCTACGGGCGGAAGGCGATGTTCCTCCTCGGGCTCGGTCTCTTCACCGCCGCCTCGGTCGCGGGCGGCCTCGCCCAGGAGGGCTGGCAACTCGTCGCCGCCCGAGCCGTGCAGGGCCTCGGCGCGGCCGTCCTCTCGCCCGCCACGCTGACCCTGATCACCGCCGCCGTCCCCGCCGGAGCCGCCCGCACCAGGGCCATCGGCACCTGGACCGCGGTCGGCGCGGCCGGCGGCGCGGCGGGCGGCTTCGTCGGCGGCGTCCTCGTCGACCTGTTGTCCTGGCGCTGGGTCCTGCTCATCAACGTCCCCGTCGGCGTCCTCGTCCTCGCGGGCGCGCTGCTCTGGCTCCGCGAGTCCCGCACCGGCGCGGGCCGCCGCCTCGACCTGCCCGGCGCGGTCCTCGTCACCGCGGGGCTCGCCACCCTCGCGTACGGCATCGTCCAGACCGAGGAGGCGGGCTGGACGGCCCCGGCGACCCTGCTCACGCTCCTCGGCGGTCTGGCGCTCCTCGGCGTCTTCGTGGCGGTGGAGGCCCGCACGGCGGAGCCGCTGATGCGGCTGAGCATCTTCCGTACGCGCGCGGTGTCGGCGGCCAACGTGGCGATCCTGCTGTGCGGTTCGAGCTCCTTCGGCATGTGGTTCTTCATGACCACCTACGCGCAGACCGTCCTCGCGTACACCCCGCTCCAGGCCGGTCTCGCCCTGGTCCCCAGTTCCCTCAGCGTCGTCCTCGGCTCCAAGCTGGCCCCGCACCTGATGCCGGTCGTCGGCGCCCGGAACCTCGCCGTCGTCGGCGCCCTCGTCGGGGCGGCGGGCTTCGCCTGGCAGTCGACGCTCACTGCCGACGGCACGTTCCTCGGGACGATCCTCGGCCCCGGCATCCTGATGATGGCCGGCCTCGGTCTGGCCACCACCCCGCTGGCCGCCCTCGCCACGTCCAGCGCCGCCCCGTCCGACGCGGGTCTCGTCTCGGGCCTGGTCAACACCTCCCGCACGATGGGCGGCGCGCTGGGCCTCGCGGTGCTCTCGACGATCGCCGCGGCGGCCACCCCCGCCGTCACCTCGGGCACACCGGACCCGTCGTCCCTCGTCCCCGGGTACGCGCTGGCCTTCCGGGTGGCGACGGGCGTGCTGATCGGGGCGGCGGTGCTGATGCTCCTGTGGCTCCCCAGGCCGGTGAAGACGGCGGCCGGCCGCGGGTGACAATGCCCGGGTGATATCGATCAAGAACAGACTCAGAACCGCCGTGACCGCGCTGGCCGTCGGCGCCTCCCTGCTCGTCGCACCGTCGGCCTCGGCGGAACCGGTCCTGGCCGTGACCACCGGCGCCGTGTTCAACGACCCGAACAGCACCGACGCCTCCGCCAGGGGGCGGATCCTCTCCCACCTGGCGGGGCTCGTCGACGGCGCGGAGGCCGGGTCGTCCATCCGGATCTCCCTGTACCTGTTCCAGTCCGTGTACCTGGCCAACAAGCTGGGTGACGCCCACAAGAGGGGCGTCACCGTCCAGGTCGTCGTCGACGCCGACAGCAGGTCCACCGGCCTCGAAACCCTGAAGACCCGGCTGGCGGACCCGGCGGGCAGCCCCGGCTCCTGGGTGCGGACCTGCAAGCCGGAGGAGGCCTGCCTCGCGCTGGATCCGGGCACCACGGAGGCGGACCCGAACGGCACGTACGACAACGTCAACCACAACAAGTTCTTCCTGTTCTCCCGTACCAAGGGCAAGGGCGACGTGTTCGTCGACGACGTGGTCGTGCAGGGGTCCGGGAACCTCACGAGCCAGGACACCGACGACTGGTGGAACGACGCCCTGACGGTCGTCGGCAACACGGAACTGTTCGCCGCGTACACCCGGTACCTCGACGACCTGGCGGCGGCCGCCGCCGGGCAGACGCCCCAGGTCGCGGACTACGCGCACGACACCCAGGCGGGCAAGGCGAAGGTCTACTTCTTCCCGCGGTCCACCACCGACACGGTCGTCAACATCCTCGCGACGGTGGCGCCGGTCGCCACCCCGGACTCCTGCACGGGGAACTCCCCGGGCTTCGGCACCGCGGACGGCCGTACGAGGATCCGCATCGCCCAGGGCCACATCACCCGCACCGAGGTGGCCAGGAAGCTGTGGGAACTCGCCGAGGCCGGGTGCGACATCGAGATCGTCTACCGGTCGCTCGACAACTGGACGGCCGACGACAAGCCCATGGGACAGGTGGCCAACTGGCTGACCAGGCCCGTGACGGGCAAGGGCCGCATCACCCTGCACCAGCTCGACAACGACAAGCGCGGCGGCTCCGACTCCCACACCAAGTACCTGCTGGTCGAGGGCACGTACTCCGGCGGCGTGAACAAGAAGATCGTCTTCACCGGCAGCCACACCTACACGACGACGGCCCTCAAGTACAACGACGAGACGCTGCTCAAGTACGAGGACGCCACGGTCTTCGACGCGTACGTGAAGAACTTCGAGGCCCAGCGGGCGGCCGCTCTCGCGGGCCTGTAGACGCCGGGTCTACAGCCACCCCTGCCGACGGGCCGCCCTGACCGCCTCCATGCGGTTGCGCGTGCCCGTCTTGCCGATCGCCGACGACAGGTAGTTGCGGACCGTCGACTCCGAGAGGTGGAGGGTCGCCGCGATGTCCGCGATCGTCGCACCGTCCACCGCGGCGGCCAGGGCGTCCCGCTCGCGGCCCGTCAGCGGGTTGGGCCCCGCGCCGAGCGCCGCCGCCGCGAGGGCCGGGTCGATCACCGTCTCACCCCGCAGGACCCGACGGATCGACTCGGCCAGCTCCTCCACGGGCCCGTCCTTCACCAGGAAGCCCGCCGCACCCGCCTCCATCGCACGGCGGAGATACCCGGGGCGGCCGAACGTCGTGACGATCAGGACCCGGCAGTCCGGGGCCTCCGTGCGCAGGTCCGCCGCCGCGTCCAGCCCCGAACGGCCCGGCAGTTCGATGTCGAGCAGCGCGACGTCTGGCCGCGTGAGCAGCGCCGCGTCCACGATCTCGTCACCCCGCCCGACCTGCGCGACGACCTCCATGTCGGGCTCCATCCCGAGCAGCAGGGCCAGCGCCCCGCGCATCATCCCCTGGTCCTCCGCCAGCAGCAGACGGATCATGTCGTCGGCTCCCCCTCGCACTCGTGCGGGCCGGGGGTCTCCGCGGGGAGCTCCGCGGTGACCCGGAACCCGCCCCGTGGAGCCGGTCCCGAGTCAAGAGTGCCGCCTGCCGCCGCGACCCGCTCGCGCAGGCCCCGCAGACCGCTGCCCGGGGTGGCGTCCGCGCCCGGTGTGCGGGCGACCGGGCCCCGGCCGTCGTCGGTGACGGTGAGGCGGACCCGGTCGGCGGAGCCGTCCAGGGTGAACACGCAGCGGGACGCGCCGCTGTGCCGCACCGCGTTCGTCGTGGACTCCCGCACCACCCAGCTGAGCAGGGCCTCCGTCTGCGGCTCCAGGAGCGGGCCCGAGCGGCGCACCACCGGTTCGATGCCGGCCGAGGACAGCGCGTCGCGCGCCCGGTCGAGCTCGGTGGCGAGGCTTCCCTCGCGGTAGCCGGTGACGGCCTCCCTGATCTCGGTGAGCGCCTGCCGGCCCACCGCCTCGATGTCCGCCACCTGGGCGAGGGCCGCGTCGAGGTCGCGCGGCGCGAGCCGGCGTACGACCTCCGACTTGACGACGATCACCGAGAGCGTGTGGCCGAGCAGGTCGTGCAGGTCGCGGGAGAACCGCAGCCGCTCCTTCTCGACGGCCGCCGTGGCCAGTTCCTCCCGGGTGGCCCGCAGCTGCCGGACCGTTTCGTCCAGGGCGAGGATCGCCGCGGTCACCATCACCGAGATGAACGTGCCGTACACGACGCCGATCGAGTCCCAGTCGTCCTTCCAGAACGTCACCACCCCCACCGCGGCGACCAGCGGGAGGCTGATCCACCGCAGGAGCCGCCCGCGCCGCACCACGGCCCCGACCGCGAGGCCCAGCAGCGGGAAGAGCAGCAGCCACTCCCTCCCGTAAGCGATGGCGAGCGCGAAGGTCAGCGTCCCGAGGGCGCCGAGGAGCCACCAGGTCAGGGACGCCTCCCGGCTCGGCGGGTGGAAGGCACGGAAGACGATCGCGATGTAGAGGGTGTTGAAGGTGAGCAGGCCCAGTCCGCCGATCCACGGGTTCGGGGCCTCGCCGCCCAGGAGGTGGGAGAGCGCGCCCACGCCCATCAGCAGCCACGGGAGCAGACTCAGCCCGCTGGGGCCCCGCTCCGACCGTGCCCGGGCGCGTGCGGCCGCGATGCGTCGCCAGTGGTCGCTCATCCCTGCCCCCTCATACCGTCCTCGCCGAACGACGGTACGAGACCGCCGCGTACGTGCCGAAGAGCGCCGCCCATCCGAGCAGTACGGCCAGGGTCGCCGCCCCCGGCGCCGTCCCCTCCGACAGCGCCACGCCCAGCTCGGCGAACCGGTTCGTCGGGGTGAACTCCGAGACCGTCCGGAGCCAGTCGGGGAAGAGCACGACAGGGAACCACAGCCCGCCCACCACCGCGAGCCCCAGGTTGCAGGCGACGTTCACGACCCCGGTCGTCTGCGCCGTGAGCCGGTAGCCGTTGCCGAGGCCGAGCAGGGTGAACGGGAGCGAGCCCAGCCAGAGCGTGACGGCGACGGCGGCCCACTGCCAGGCGGCCATGCGCACCCCGTTGGCGAGCGCGCCCGCCAGGAGGACCGCGGCGATGGCGGGGAGGACGACCACCGCTCCCGTCAGGGCGCGGCCGGTCACCACCTGGAGGGGCGTCATGGGCGTGACGCGCAGCTGGCGCAGCCAGCCCGTGGTCTTGTCCTCGGCGACCCCGTTGCCGATGGACAGCGCGGCACCGAGCGCCCCGTAGGCCGCCATCCCGACCATCGCGGCCTTCCTGTACGCGCCGTCGTCCCCGTCGCCGAGGTTGGTGAAGAGGAGGTACATCATCACGGGGACGCCGACGGTGGAGATGACGAATCCGGTCTCGCGCAGGGCGCGGCGGACTTCGAGGCGTACGTAGGCGGTGATCATCGCGCGGTCTCCAGTCGTTCGCCGGTCCGGTGGGACAGGGTGAGGAAGGCGTCGTTCAGGGAGGCCCGGGTGACCTCGAGGGAGCGGATCGCGTCCCGCGCGGCGAGGGCGCGGACGGTGGCGTCGGAGTCCTCGGTGCGCAGCCGGGCGCGGTCCTTCCGGATCTCGACGGAGGTGACCCCGGGCAGTGTCATGAGCCACTCCGTGGGACTGCCCGCCAGGTCGAAGGCGACGAGGGTGCCGCCGGCGGCCCGTTTGAGCTCCTCGCCGGTCCCGTCGGCGACGATCCGGCCGGCGTCGAGGACGACGATCCGGTCGGCGTACGCGTCGGCCTCCTCCAGGTAGTGGGTGGAGAACAGGACGGTGTTCCCCCGCCGTGCGTAGCCGCGCATGGCCTCCCAGAACTCCTGGCGGGCCTCGACGTCGAGGGCCGCGGTCGGCTCGTCCAGGACGACCAGCTCGGGGTTGCCGACGAGCGCGATCGCGAAGCGGACCCGCTGCGCCTGGCCCCCGGAGAGCCGGGCCACCCGGCGCTCGGCGAACGCGGAGAGCCCGGCGAGGGCGAGGGCCTCGGCGACCGGCATCGGCGCGGGGTAGGTCCGGGCGACGAAGGACACGACCTCGCGGACGGTCGCCCGGGGGGTCGCGTGGCCCTCCTGGAGCATCGCGCCGACCCGGCCGGCCGCGACGGCGAGGGCCGGGGCACTGCCGAAGAGCGCGACGTGGCCGCTGTCGGGCTCGTCGAGGCCGAGGAGCAGGCTCACGGTGCTCGACTTCCCGGCGCCGTTGCGGCCGAGCAGGGCCACCGTCTCGCCGCGCCGGACGGTGAGGTCGAGGCCGTCGACGGCGCGGACGGCGCCGTACGTCTTCGTCGCGGCCCGGAAGGCGACCGCCGGTTCGTTCGTCAGGTCCTTCGTCATGCCGTCGACGGTACGAATCAGGGGCCGTCGCCCGGCAGGCGCTCATGTACGGACCTGGCCGTGACAAATGTACCGGGACCGAGTCCTGACGTACCGTCAGGTGGCGGCTGCCGGGAGGGTTCCCAACTCCTCTCGCCTGGGCTATACATGGGGACCACCGACCTAGAACGCGTTCTAGAACGGCCGCGTACGGGACGGTCCCCGCACGGCCTCGGTGCGGCCGACGGTGCGGACGGCCGCGCCGAGGTCTTCACCGCCACGAGGAGCAGCAGCCCGATGCCCATCGACCCCGCAAAGGCCGTCGCCGCCGAACCCCGCAGCGCCGAGATCTCCTGGGACCACAAGGACGTCCAGCTCTACCACCTGGGACTCGGCGCCGGAACCCCGGCGACCGACCCCGACGAGCTCCGCTACACCCTCGAATCCAAGCTCCACGTCCTGCCCAGCTTCGCGACCGTCGCGGGCGCCGGCATGGGCGTCGTCGGCGGGCTCTCCGCCCCCGGCATCGACATCGACCTCGCCGCCGTCCTCCACGGCGGCCAGACGATCACCCTCCACCGCCCCGTCCCCGTCGCCGGCCGCGCCGTCTCCACCTCCCGCGTCGCCGCCGTGTACGACAAGGGCAAGGCCGCCGTCCTCGTCCTGCGCTCCGAGGCCTCCGACGCCGACGGCCCGCTCTGGACCAGCGACGCCCAGATCTTCGTCCGCGGGGAAGGCGGCTGGGGCGGCGACCGCGGCCCCTCCGAGCGCCTCACGCTCCCCGAGCGCGCGCCCGACGCCACCGTCGAACGGCCGATCCGCGACGAACAGGCCCTGCTCTACCGGCTCTCCGGCGACTGGAACCCGCTCCACGCCGACCCCGAGTTCGCCAAGCTCGCCGGCTTCGACCGGCCGATCCTGCACGGGCTCTGCTCGTACGGCATGACCCTCAAGGCGGTGGTGGACACGGCGCTCGGCGGGGACGTCGCCCGGGTCCGCTCGTACCGCACGCGCTTCGCCGGGATCGTCTTCCCGGGCGAGACCCTGCGCATCCGGATGTGGGCCGGGGACGGCCGCGTCCAGGTGGCGGTGACGGCCGTGGAGCGCGACGACGCCCCGGTCCTCGCCGACACCCTCGTCGAACACTCCTGATCGCCTGATTGGAGCCGCACCATGCGCGCAGCCGTACTGCACGAGATCGGCCAGGACAAGCTCGAAGTCGTCGACGACGTCGAGGCGGTGGGCTTCGGCCCCGGCAAGGTCAGGATCCGGGTCCGGGCCACCGGCCTCTGCCACTCCGACGTCTCCGCGATGAGCGGCGTCCTCCCGCAGCCCGCCCCCTTCATCCCCGGCCACGAGGGCGCGGGAGAGATCCTCGACGTCGGCGACGGCGTCACCGGACTCGCCCAGGGCCAGCGGGTGCTGCTCTGCTGGCTGCCCGCCTGTGGCAGCTGTCCCGCCTGCAAGCGCGGCCAGACCCAGCTCTGCCTGGCCGGGTTCATGAACGCCGGCACGCCCAACTTCAAGCGCCCCGGCGGTGACGTCTTCGGCTTCGCCGGCACCGGCACCTTCACCGAGGAGGTCGTCGTCGACGCGGGCTGCGCGGTCCCGATCCCCGACGACGTGCCCTTCGACATCGCCGCCCTCATCGGCTGCGGCGTCACCACCGGCCTCGGCGCCGCCATCAACACGGCCAAGGTGGAAGCCGGTTCGTCGGTCGCCGTCATCGGCTGCGGAGGCGTCGGCATCTCCGCGATCCAGGGCGCCAAGCTCCAGGGCGCCGCCCAGATCGTCGCCGTCGACCCCGTCGAGTCCCGCCGTGAGGCGGCGCTGCGCTTCGGCGCCACCGAGGCCGTCGCCCCGGACGCGCTCGCCGACGCCAAGCAGCGGATCACCGCGGGCGAGGGCTTCGACTACGTCTTCGAGGTCGTCGGCAAGTCCGCCACGGCCCGCACCGCGTACGAGAACACCCGGCGCGGCGGCACCCTCTGCGTCGTCGGCGCGGGCGCGATGGACGACAACCTCCAGCTCAACATGTTCGAGCTGTTCTTCGACGAGAAGCGGATCCTGCCCTCCATGTACGGCGGCGGAGACGTCCTCCGCTCCTACGAGCGGGCCATCGCGCTCTGGCGGGCCGGCCGCATCGACCTGGAGTCGCTCATCACCCACCGCGTACCGCTCGCGGGCATCAACGAGGCCCTGGAGCAGATGCGGACCGGCGCGGCCCTCCGTACCTGCATCGAGATCTGAGAGGACTCCTGCGAGATGTCACTCCCCCTTGAGGGCCTGAGCGCGATCGTCACCGGCGCCGGGCGCGGTCTCGGCCGCGCCGAGGCCCTGGAACTGGCCCGGCTCGGCGCGGCCGTCGTCGTCAACGACTACGGGCAGCCCGGCCGCGACGGCTCGGGCGCCGCCTCCGCCGCGCCCGCCGAGGAGGTTGCCGCGGAGATCCGCCGGGCGGGCGGCAGGGCGGTCGCGCACCTCGGCGACATCGCCGACTTCGAGACGGCGCGAGCCCTGACCGACCTCGCCGTGGCCGAGTTCGGCAAGCTGGACGTCCTGGTCAACAACGCGGGCATCCTGCGCGACCGGATGGTCTTCTCGATGAGCGAGGAGGAGTGGGACTCGGTCATACGGGTCCACCTCAAGGGCCACTTCAACACCACGCACTTTGCGGCGGTGCACTGGAGGACCCGGGCCAAGGCGGGGGAGACCGGCGTGTACGGCCGGATCGTCAACACCTCCTCCGAGGCCTTCCTCGCCGGCTCGGCCGGGCAGCCGAACTACGCGGCCGCCAAGGGCGGGATCGTGGGCCTGACCACGTCCACGGCGCTCGCGCTCGCCCGGTACGGGGTGACGGCCAACGCCATCTGCCCCCGGGCGCGCACCCGGATGACGGAGGACGTGTTCGCGGGCTTCGCCGAGCCGACGGCCGAGGGCGACCTCGACCCGCTGTCCCCGGAGCACGTGGCGCCGCTCGTCGGCTACCTCGCCTCCCCGGCGGCGGCCGGGGTCAACGGCCAACTGCTCGTCGTGCACGGCGGGATGGTCGCGATCGTGGACCGTCCTCGGGTGGCCGCCAAGTTCGACACGGCCAAGGAGGCGTTCACGTACGAGGAACTGGACGGTCTCCTGACCCCGCACTACGCGTCCCGCCCGGCGGGCGAGACCTTCGCGGCCTCGGAGGTCCTCGGCCTGAAGAAGGGCTGAGACCGCGGGTGACCACCGGCCGGGGTGCGGCTCGGCCGGGGGACGGTGGGGAGGACGAAGGGCCCCGGGGTGACCCGGGGCCCTTCGCCCTGCCTGGTACTGCTCGTTACTGCGAGACGGGCTCGCGGCGGTGGCGGCCGTGCGGGGAGGACGCGGAGTCCTCCGTCGGCGCGGCGTCCCCGCGGTGCTTGCCGGAGCCGTTCGGCTCCTGCCCGTTCGCGCTGTTCTCCGACATGGTCGAAATCACCCCGTTGACATCGGTCGTGCTGTGCAGCCCGAGAGTCTAGCCAGCGGGTTTCCCGTCCGTGAGAGGAGCCTGCTGCAACGGCACGGGACGGCACACCCGGGGCTCCTCGACAGCCGGGCCGGCCCCTGCCGAAGCCCCGGCCGCGACCGCGACCGCGTCCGGCTCCGGCTCCGGCGGTGCCTCCACGTCCGCGAGACCGCAGGGCGCCCCCGCCGTCACGTACGGCAGCCGGAGCACACCCCCGGCCGTCCACAGGCCCGCCCCGGCCAGCCACCCCACGGGCGCGGCCAGTTGGCCCATCCGGCGGGACATCGGCTGCCACGTCCCCACCCAGCTGCCGCCCGCCGCGTCGATCCGCAGCGCGACCGCGCACGTCTCGGGCATCAGGACCTGCCCCGGCTGGACGGCGAACGGCGTCACCGCCGCGTCGTCCAGCCGCAGGCACTCCGGAAAGCGCACCGGCAGCAGACTGCCGAGCACACCCCAGCCGAGCCGGTCGTGCCCCGGCGACGGCGCGTCGGAACGGATCAGGAGCAGCCCGCTGTCCGGGTCGGCCAGGAGCAGCCGGTCGTCGCTGTCCTCGGTGATCTGCAGCAGCGGCGTCACCTCCCCGCCCCGCTCCAGGTCGACGGCGACCGCCTTCACCGGACCGCCGTCGAGCCGCCGGTCGAGCGCGAGCATCCGGCCCGTACGGTCGAGCCACACCCCGCCCGCGCACCGGCCCTCGACCTCCGCGACCCGCTCGGGGCCGCAGGCACCGCCCGCGACCAGCCACAGCGTGGTCGTGTCGGGGCCGACGCACAGGGCGTACGCGCGGATGCCGTCCGGGGAGGGCGGCAGCAGCACCAGCCGCTCGGAGCCCGGGGCCTCCACCGCGCCGAGCCGGAGCTCCCCGGTGGCCGGGCCCGTGGGGTAGAGCAGCGAGAACGTGTTCCGCCGCCCGTCCACGCGGCGGGCGACCAGGACCCGGCCGTCGGCCAGGGGCAGCAGCTGGGTGCCGGGCTCCTCCGGCTGGTCGAGCGGGAGCGGGACGGCGTACGGCTCCGGGCCGTCGAGGGTCCACCTCTCCACGTACAGGGCGTCCCCGTCGCCCGCGAGCCTGGCCGCGTACGCGCCGTTCGCCGTGATCGTGAGACCCGCAGTGAACTCCGTCGGCCGGGCGCCGCGGCCGGGGTGCTCCCCGTCGCGGCCGTCGTCCTCGGCCGTGGTCTCGATGGCACACGCTGTCATCGACTCGTCACCTCCGGCCACGAAGCTAGTTTTCGCACTTCCAGCCGAACAACACGAGCAGGGTCACTTCACACATAAGGGTGGCTGTGCGGCGGTTCGGCTGAGGGGTGGGGGGCGGGTGTGCTGGAGTTGCCCGTGGTGAGTAAGGTAAGGCGAACCTAAACGGAGCCAGAGGCTCCGGCCGGCGTGCTCCGGGCGGAACCCGCGACTCCGGCCGGCTGCCCCGGACGCAGGCCCCACGACTCCGGTCCGGCCGCGCCCGTCCCCCCGCCAGGACACGTACAGGAGCCTTCTCATGTCCCTCCGCCGCCGCGGCACCGCCGCCGTCGTCGCCCTCGCCGCCGCGCTCTCGCTCGCGGCCTGCGGAGGAGGCGACGGAGGATCCGACGCCTCCGCCAAGGAGGACACGAGCAAGAAGAAGGACGTCGCCACGGGCGGCAAGGACTTCGGCGACGCCGCCGCGAAGACCGCGGCCATGGGCACGGACGCCACGGCCGGCCAGTTCCCGCGCACCCTGACGCACGCCCTCGGCAAGACCGAGCTGAAGGCCGCCCCGAAGCGGGTCGTCGTCCTCGATGTCGGCGAGTTCGACAACGTCGTCTCCCTCGGCGTCAAGCCCGTCGGCTACGCCCCCGCCGAGGGCGACGACGGCATCCCGGCCTACCTGGCGAAGGACGCCGGGGCCCCGAAGTCCGTCGGCACCATCAACAACCTCAACCTGGAGGCCATCGCCAACCTCCAGCCCGACCTGATCCTCGGCAGCCAGCTGCGCGCCGCGGACAAGTACGACGAGCTGTCGAAGATCGCGCCGACCGTGTTCTCCATCCGCCCGGGCTTCACCTGGAAGGAGAACTACCTCCTCAACGCCGCCGCGCTCGACAGGACCGCCGAGGCCAAGGAGAAGCTCGCCGCGTACGAGACCAAGGCGAAGCAGCTCGGCACGGACATCGGCCCGAACAAGCCGACCGTCTCGATGGTCCGCTACCTCCCCGGCAAGATCCGCCTGTACGCGAAGGCGTCGTTCATCGGCACCATCCTCGAGGACACCGGCCTGCCGCGCCCCGAGAACCAGCGGATCGACGACCTCGCGGCCGAGATCAGCCCGGAGAAGATCGACGAGGCCGACGGCGACTGGATCTTCACCGGCGTGTACGGCGAGGCCAAGGCCACCAAGAAGGACACCGCCCAGGCCAACCCGCTCTGGAAGAACCTCAAGGCCGTCAAGGCCGGCCAGGCCAAGGACGTCCCGGACGAGACCTGGTACCTGGGCCTCGGTGTGACGGCGGCGAACCTGGTCCTCGACGACCTGCGCGGCTACCTCGTCAAGTAGCGCGGCCACCTCGTCGAGCGACGCCGGCCGAGCGGCTACCCATGCCGGC
Organism: Streptomyces sp. NPDC088707; assembly: GCF_044752725.1. NCBI lineage: Bacteria > Bacillati > Actinomycetota > Actinomycetes > Kitasatosporales > Streptomycetaceae > Streptomyces > Streptomyces sp. NPDC088707. Next base: position 150,906 of record NZ_JBIVLV010000015.1, read on the forward strand.
CGAGCGACCCCCGACGCCGGCCGACGGCACGGGCGCCCGACGCCGGCCGCCGGCGCCGGGGGCCGCCCGACGCCGGCCGAAGGCACCGGGGGCCGCCCGGCCCGCCGCCCGCCCGCGACGGCGGCGGTACCAGCCGCGAAGGCGAGCCAGGTAGCCTTTCCTCGTGCCCCGTCTGTCTGAAGTCATCGCCGCGCTCGACGCCCTCTGGCCACCAGAGCGGGCCGAGTCGTGGGACGCCGTCGGCACCGTCTGCGGTGACCCCGACGCCGAGGTCACCCGTGTGCTCTTCGCCGTCGACCCGGTCGAGGAGATCGCCGACGAGGCGATCGCCCTCGGCTCCGACCTGATCGTCACCCACCACCCGCTCTACCTGCGCGGGACGACGACCGTCGCGGCCGGCCACTTCAAGGGCCGCGTCGTGCACCGCCTCATCAAGCACGACATCGCGCTCCACGTCGCGCACACCAACGCCGACACCGCCGACCCGGGCGTCTCCGACGCCCTCGCCGGCGCGCTCGACCTCCGGGTCACCGGCCCCCTCGTACCCGAGAACAACCTCGGCCGGATCTGCGAGCTCGACCACCCCGAGACCCTCGCCGAGTTCGCCGCCCGCGCGGCGAAGCGGCTGCCCGCCACCGCGCAGGGCATCCGGGTCGCGGGCGACCCCGGCATGACCGTGCGCCGCGTCGCCGTCAGCGGCGGCTCCGGAGACAGCCTCTTCGACGCCGTACGAGCCGCAGGCGTGGACGCCTTCCTCACCGCGGACCTGCGCCACCACCCCGTCTCCGAGGCGACCCAGCAGTCGCCTCTGGGCCTGGTCGACGCCGCCCACTGGGCCACCGAATGGCCCTGGTGCGAGCAGGCGGCCGCCCAGCTCGACGAGATCTCCGACCGTCACGGCTGGGACCTCCGCGTCCACGTCTCGAAGACGGTCACCGACCCCTGGTCCTCCCACCACACCTCCCCTGGAGCCCCCAACTGAACGCCGCGCCCGCCGACCAGATCCGCCTCCTCGACGTCCAGGCCCTCGACGTCCGCCTCCAGCAGCTCGCGCACAAGCGCCGCTCGCTGCCCGAGCACGCCGAGATCGAGTCCCTGACCAAGGACCTCACCCAGCTGCGTGACCTGCTCGTCGCCGCGCAGACCGAGGAGAGCGACTGCGGCCGCGAGCAGACCAAGGCCGAGCAGGACGTCGACCAGGTCCGCCAGCGGGCCACGCGCGACCAGCAGCGCCTCGACTCGGGCACCGTGTCCTCCCCGAAGGACCTGGAGAACCTCCAGCGCGAGATCGTCTCGCTCGCCAAGCGCCAGGGCGACCTCGAGGAGATCGTCCTCGAGGTCATGGAGCGCCGCGAGTCCGTGCAGGAGCGCCTCGCCGAGCTGACCGAGCGGGTCTCCGCCGTCCAGGCCAAGACGGACGACGCGACCGCCCGCCGTGACGCCGCCGAGGGCGAGCTCGACACCGAGGAGGCGTCCGTGGAGAAGGAGCGCGAGCTCGTCGCGGCCACCGTCCCTGCGGACCTCCTGAAGCTGTACGAGAAGCTGCGCGTCCAGCAGGGCGGCGTCGGCGCGGCCCGGCTGTACCAGCGCAAGTGCGAGGGCTGCCACATCGAGCTCAACATCACCGAGGTCAACGAGGTCCGTGCCGCGGCCAAGGACGCGGTCCTGCGCTGCGAGAACTGCCGCCGGATCCTCGTCCGCACGGCGGAGTCCGGCCTGTAATGACGTCGTCGTCCTCGCGTGAGGTGATCGTCGAGGCGGACGGCGGTTCCCGGGGCAACCCGGGGCCCGCCGGGTACGGCGCCGTGGTCCTGGATCCGGTGACGGGCGAGACGCTCGCGGAGGCGGCCGAGTACATCGGCGTGGCGACGAACAACGTCGCCGAGTACAAGGGCCTGGTGGCGGGCCTGAAGGCGGCGCGGTCGCTGTTCCCCGACGCCACCGTCCACGTCCGGATGGACTCCAAGCTGGTCGTCGAGCAGATGTCCGGCCGCTGGAAGATCAAGCACCCGGACATGAAGCCGCTCGCGGCCGAGGCGGGCCGGGTCTTCCCGGCGGGCCGGGTCCGCTACGAGTGGATCCCGCGCGAACGCAACAAGCACGCGGACCGGCTCGCGAACGAGGCGATGGACGCGGGCAAGCGCGGCCGCCAGTGGGAGCCGTCCGACTCGACGGCCGCCCTGGACACCGCCGCCGCCCGCAACGCCGCGACGCTCCCCCCGGCGCCGTCCGGGCCGCCCGGCGACGCGACGGCGGGCGCGGCACGGGCCCGCGCCGCGCTGGCGACGGGTGCGGGCACCACGACGGGTGCGGACCCTTCCGGCGACCTCGACCCGGGCCGTACGGGCACGGGCCCGGGCGCCTGGCCCGGCACCGTCGCACACCCCACGGCCCAGGACGACGGCCTGTTCGCCGCCGAGGCGGCCCTCACGGCCCCGGCCTCGGGAGACTTCGAGGCGCAGGCGGGCGCCCTGGCCCCGACCGGCCACGCCGCGCGCACCCACGCCCCGGAGGCCGACGCGGCACCCGCGGGGGCAGCGGCCGAGGACGCCGGGCCCGAGACCACGGGGCCCGGGACCAAGAGGCCCAGGACCACCAGGACCACCGGGCCCGGGACCGCCGGGTCCGAGGCCACGGGGCCCGGGACCGCCGGGACCGCCGCGCCTGCCGTTCCCGGTCAAGGCTGGTCCGCCGGGCCCGACATGAGCGCGCCCGCCACCTTCGTGCTCCTCCGGCACGGCGAGACCGCGCTCACCCCCGAGAAGCGGTTCTCCGGCAGCGGGGGGACCGATCCCGAGCTCTCGGCGGCAGGACTCCGGCAGGCCGACGCCGTCGCGGAGGCGCTCGCCGCCCGCGGGACCATCCAGGAGATCGTCAGCTCGCCGCTCACCCGCTGCCGCCAGACCGCGGCCGCCGTCGCCGGCCGCCTCGGGCTCGACGTCCGCGTCGAGCAGGGGCTGCGCGAGACCGACTTCGGCGCCTGGGAGGGGCTGACGTTCGGCGAGGTCCGGGAGCGTTACCCCGAGGACCTCGACGCCTGGCTGGCCTCGCCGAAGGCCGCGCCCACCGGCGGAGGCGAGAGCTTCGCGACCGTCGCCCGCCGCGTCGCCGCGACCCGGGACCGGCTCACCGCCGCCTACGCGGGCCGGACCGTCCTCCTCGTCACCCACGTCACGCCCATCAAGACCCTGATCCGGCTCGCGCTCGGCGCCCCGCCGGAGTCGCTGTTCCGGATGGAGCTGTCGGCCGCCTCGATCTCGGCGGTCGCCTACTACGCCGACGGCAACGCGTCCGTACGGCTCCTCAACGACACCTCCCACCTCCGATAGGGGCCGCGGGCGGCGGGACGGGCGCCGCAAAGGGGTGGCGCGGGGACCGCGCCCCGTACCACCATCCCGTCATGACCTGGCACTTCACCGAAGACACCGCCGCCTTCCGTACCGCGGCCGGGACGCACCTCGCCGCCGAGCCCGCGCGCAACACCGCGGTGCTGACCCTCATGGACGGGGCGGACCGGCTCGGCTGGTGGACCGAGCCCGACGGCCGGGTCACGGGGGTCCTCGCGGTCTCCCCCTCCGGGACCCTCGACCTCGGCGCGACCACGGAGGAGGCGGCCCTCGCACTCGCCTTCCCGGCGGGGGAGGAGCCGACGGAGGTCCGTGGTGAGACGGCCGTGGTGGAGGCGTACGCGAAGGCCTCCGGCCGCCCCTGGACGCCCGCCGTCCGGATGCGGCTCTTCCGGCTCGGCGAGCTGACCCCGCCGGACCCGGCCCCGGCCGGCCGGCACCGGACGGCCACCGGGGCCGACGTCCCGCTCGTCGCGGCCTGGACGAGGGAGTTCGCGACGGCCATCGGCGACGAGCCCGCCGAGGACTACACCGGCTTCGTCACCGAGCGGATCTCCGAAGGCCGCCTCGTGCTCTGGGAGGCGCCCGACGGCCGCGCGGTCTCGATGGCCGCGGTCTCCCGCACGATCGAGGGCCAGGCCCGCGTCCACCTCGTCTACACCCCGCCCGCCGACCGCGGCAAGGGATACGCGGCGGGGGCCACCGAGGCCGTCAGCCGGGTCGCCGCCGACACCGGCGCCACCCGGGTGCTGCTCTTCACGGACCTCTCCAACCCCACCAGCAACGCCCTCTACCAGCGCCTCGGCTACCGCCCGGTGACCGACCACCTGAGTGTGGAGTTCACCGGGACCGCGCGCTGACGGGCCCCCGCAGCGCCGCCGCCTCGCGCGCCAGTGTCTCCACCCGGGCCCAGTCGCGGGCCGCGAGGGCGTCGGGCGGCAGCATCCACGTACCGCCGACACAGCCGACGTTCGGAAGGGACAGGTAGGCGGGGGCGGAGGCGAGCGAGACACCGCCCGTCGGGCAGAACCGGGCCCGGGGGAGCGGGCCCGCGAGGGACTTCAGGTACGGGACGCCGCCCGCCGCCTCGGCCGGGAAGAACTTCATGTCCTCCACGCCCTGTTCGAGCAGGGCCACGACCTCCGAGGTCGTCGACACACCGGGGAGGAAGGGCAGGCCCGAGTCGCGCATCGCGCCGAGCAGCCGCTCCGTCCACCCGGGGCTGACCAGGAACCGCGCCCCGGCGCCGACCGCGTCCGCGACCCCGGCCACCGAGACGACCGTCCCCGCACCGACGACCGCGCCCGGCACCTCGGCCGCGATGGCGCGGACGGCGTCGAGCGCGGCCGGGGTGCGCAGGGTGACCTCGACGAGCGGCAGCCCGCCGGCCACCAGGGCGCGGGCCAGCGGCACGGCGTCGGCGGCGTCCTCGATCACGACCACCGGGACCACCGGTACGGGAGAGGCTTCCGGGGCAAGGTCGAACACGCTCGTCATGGGCCTCATCGTGCCCATGCCGAGCGTGATACGCAACGAGCGTTGCGCAGCTTGCAACAGCTCGGTGCGGCGCCCCTAGTGGATCTCGTCCACCAGCACGTCGAGGGCCCCCGGCTTCCCGCTCTCCTCCACCACGTACCCGAGGTCCCGCAGCGCCACCACCAGCTCCTCCGGCGTACGCGGAGCCGCCGCCGCCTCCAGCAGGCTCCGGACGATGCGGCCCTTCGTCGCCTTGTTGAAGTGGCTGACCACCTTCCGGGTCGGCGCGTGCAGCACCCGCACCGTCGCCGTCCGCGCCGCCACCTCCCCCTTCGGCTTCCACGCCGACGCGTACGCCGACGAGCGCAGGTCGAGCACGAGCCCGTCCCCCGCCGCCTCGGGCAGCACCGAGGCCATCGCGCCCCGCCAGTGCCCGCCCAGCGCCCCGAGCCCCGGCAGCCTGACCCCCATCGAGCAGCGGTACGACGGGATCCGGTCGGTCACCCGCACCGCACCCCACAGCCCGGAGAAGACCAGCAGGGACCGCCCCGCCCGCCGCCTGGCCGCCGCGTCCAGGGTCGCCAGACCCAGCGCGTCGTACAGCACGCCCGTGTAGATCTCCCCGGCCGGCCGTGCGCCCGCCGTCCGCAGCTCCACGTTCTTCGCGACCTCGCCGCGCAGACCCTCGCTCAGGCCCAGCACCTCGCGCGCCTTCTCCTCGTCGGCCGCGCACAGCTCGACCAGCTCGTCCAGGACCGCCGCCCGCGCCTCCGCGAGCCCCGGCAGGGACAGCGACTCCGGCTTGAGCGGCGCCCCGCGCCCCGAGGAGGCCTTGCCCTCGGAGGGCGGCAACAGCACGAGCACGGTGGTTCTCCTTCGTCCGTACGGGGATGGGGGTGCGGCCCCAGGAGCCCAGCGTACGAGGTGCCGCACCCCTCCCCGCCCCCTACGCTCGGTCCATGCCCCGCCGCCACATTCACGTGACCGGCGCAGCCGAGGCTCCGCTGCGGGCCGCCCTGCGCGCACTCCGTGCCCAGCTCGCGATCCCCGAGGACTTCCCGCCCCCCGTCCTCGCCGAGGCCGAGGCCGCCGCGAAAGCCCCCCGGCTCCCCGCGTACGACGCCACCGACCTGCCCTTCTTCACCGTCGACCCGCCGACCTCCACCGACCTCGACCAGGCCATGCACCTGGCCCGCAGGTCCGACGGCGGCTACCGCGTCCACTACGCCATCGCCGACGTTGCCGCCTTCGTCACCCCCGGCTCCGCCCTCGACGCCGAGGCCCACCGGCGCGTCCTCACCCTCTACTTCCCCGACGGCAAGGCCCCCCTCCACCCCGCCGTCCTCTCCGAGGGAGCCGCCAGCCTCCTCCCCGGCGAACCCCGCCCCGCCCTCCTCTGGCGCATCGACCTCGACGCCGAAGGGCGCCGCGTCGCCACCGACGTCCGCCGCGCCCTCGTCCGCAGCCGCGCCAAACTCGACTACGCGACCGTGCAGAAGCAGATCGACACGGGCACGGCCGAGGAACCCGTGGCCCTCCTCCGGGACATCGGCCGCCTCCGCGAGGCCCTCGAAGCCGAACGCGGCGGGATCTCCCTCAACGTCCCCGAACAGGAGATCGTCGAGCAGGACCACACCTACTCCCTCGCCTACCGCGCCCCGCTCCCCGCCGACGGCTGGAACGCCCAGATCTCCCTGCTCACCGGCATGGCCGCCGCCGACCTCATGACCGCCGCCGGCACCGGCATCCTGCGCACCCTCCCCACCGCCCCCGACGGCGCCGTCGCCCGCCTGCGCCGCTCCGCGCAGGCCCTCGGCGTCGACTGGCCGCACCACGTCTCGTACGCCGACGTCGTCCGGGCCGCCGACCCCGCGAACCCGCGCCACGCCGCCTTCCTCCAGGAGTGCACCACCCTGCTCCGGGGCGCCGGATACACCGTCTTCACCGACGGCCACATCCCCACCCCCGCCGTGCACGCCGCCGTCGCCGACGAGTACACCCACTGCACCGCGCCCCTGCGCCGCCTCGTCGACCGGTACGCGGGCGAGCTGTGCGTCGCCGCCGTGGCCGGCGACGAACCGCCCGAGTGGGTACGGGCCGCCCTGCCCGCCCTCCCCGACGAGATGGCCGGCGGCTCGCGGCTCGCCAACACCGTGGAGCGCGAGAGCGTCGACATCGTCGAGGCGGCGCTGCTGCGGGAACGGGTCGGCGAGATCTTCGACGCGTACGTGATCGACGTGAAGGAACGCGAACCCGCCGTCGGCACCGTCCACCTGGACGACCCGGCGGTCGTCGCCCGCATCGCGGGCGGCGAGTCCCGCCTGCCGCTCGGGGAATGGCTGCGGGTCAGACTCGCGGAGGCGGACCCGGGGACGGCGAAGGTGCTGTTCGCGCCCGCGTGACGGCCAGGCCGAGCTCGCGGTACAGGGCGCGCGCGTCGTCGGCGTGGAAGCGGATCAGCCGTACGGGCCGGGGCGCGCCGAAGAACCGGGGCGCGTCGACCGGTTCGGTCAGCTCGACGGTCAGGGAGGTCTGGGACCCGACGGCGAGGTTCAGTTCCCCCTCGGCCTTCTCGTGCGAGAACACCAGCTCGTGCCGGACGGACGCGATCCGGTCGAGGGGCACGGACACGTCGACGTGCGCGGCCTGGCGGAGCCGCAGGACGTCCCCCGTGAGGGTGTGCGGGCGGGTCACGGCGGCGGCGTGCAGGCCGACGACGAACAACACGGTGTACACGTCCAGGACGAGGACGACCGCGTGGACGACGGGCCAGTCGGCGAGCAGATACGACATGCCGACGCTCTCGACCACACACACGAACGCGAAGCCGTACATGAGCGCCGCCTGGTCCCGCGCGTGCGGGAACACGCCGTCGGCGCCCTCGACCCCGTGCGGGCGCCGTGCCACCCACCGCCCCAGACTCGCCATGATCCGCAGCTCGTGCCCCATGATCCGCAGCACGGCCTCGGGCACGAGCTCGGCGACGGCCTCCCGCCGGGAGAGCCCCCGGCGCCGCAGCCGCAGATACGAGACGGCCTCGGCGAGCACGAGCGCGACGACGAGGAGCTCGGCGCCGGCCCACACGGCGGCGGGTATCCGGACCCCGCCGACGAGAAGGACGGCGAGGAGGACCTCGGCGGGGAGCACGACATAGGCGACGAGCCGCAGAAGACGCACGCCACCACTCCTCCGGCCCGTCATCGGCTCCGCTTCCGCCATCGCTCCGGCTCCGGTCATCCGCTCGGCTTCCGCCATCGCTCCGGCTCCGGTCATCGGCTCCGCTTCCGTCATCGGCTCTGCTCCCGTTGCTCCCGGACCAGGCGCATCGCCAGGTGGATGGCCGCGGACTGCGCCGGGGCGAGGTCCGCGAAGAGGGCGTCCGCGAGGGACATGTCGAACGAACCGGCCTCGTCCGGCGCCCCGGACGGCATGTCCACCCCCAGCTCGTCCGGCAGGCAGCCGGCCAGCACCCGCGCGGCCTCGGCGACCCGGGGGTCGTCCGCCTCCGCCCCGGAGAGCGCGTCGAGCAGCGGGTACACCTCACGCGCGTGCTCCGCCGCTCCCTCCATCAGACCCATCAGCCGGGCCCGCTCCTCCTCGGGCACGACGACGTCCATCAGGGCCAGGATCTGCCGGTCCTTCGCCGCCATCGGGGACTCGGGCAGCTCGCCCAGGCCGGCGAGCAGCGAGGTGAGCTCCGGCGACAGCGGCCCGTCGGCGGGCAGCCGCCCGGCCCTGGCCTCGTCGAGGAGGCCGGACAGCCGCTCCCGGCGCGCCCGGATCTCCGCCTCCTGGCGCGCCAGGTCCTCCGCGAGCTCCTCCAGGACCTCGACGAGTCCGCGCCCCTCGTCGTCGGCGAGCACACCCCGTACCTCGTCGAGTCCGAGACCCAGCTCGGTGAGCCGCCGGATACGGGCGAGCAGGACGGCGTCCCGGACGCCGTACTCCCGGTATCCGTTGGCCCGCCGGGCGGGCTCGGGCAGCAGGCCCGACTGGTGGTAGTGCCGCACGGCGCGGGGGGTGACCCCGACCAGCGCGGCGATCTCGCCGATACGCATGGCCCCAGTAGAAACCCTGACGCTGCGGCAAGGTCAAGCGTCACTCCGGGGACCGCCCCCGATCATGTGCCACGACCGGGGAACGCCTCGATCACAGGGACGGCGGGTGCCTCGATGTCCGACGATCACGACAGGACTGCCATGCCGAACGCGGCGGCCGACCTCCGCTGAGGCCGTCCGCCCCCTGATCGGCGGGTAGCATGGTCGGCACGGCAGACGAGCCGGGCGGGCGGCCGCGTGGAGATCCTCGGATCTTCCCGAGGAACGTCCGGGCTCCACAGAGCAGGGTGGTGGCTAACGGCCACCCGGGGTGACCCGCGGGACAGTGCCACAGAAAACAGACCGCCGGGGACTTCGGTCCTCGGTAAGGGTGAAACGGTGGTGTAAGAGACCACCAGCGCCTGAGGTGACTCAGGCGGCTAGGTAAACCCCACTCGGAGCAAGGTCAAGAGGGGACACCTCGGTGTCCCTGCGCGGATGTTCGAGGGCTGCTCGCCCGAGTCCGCGGGTAGACCGCAGGAGGCCGGCGGCAACGCCGGTCCTAGATGGATGGCCGTCGCCCCGACGACCGCGAGGTCCCGGGGGACAGAACCCGGCGTACAGCCCGACTCGTCTGTCGGTCCACGTGGAGAGGGCCCCGCCCGGCAATACGCCGGGCGGGGCCCTTCTCGTTCATCCGGCGCCGAGCTCCGGGGAGACCGGCCGCTTCGACAACCTCCGCTTCGACGACGGCGGTCGGCTCTGGGCCGCCGCGATGGGCGACGGCGTGCACTGCTACGACCCGGACGGCACCCTGATCGGCCGGCTGAACGTGCCCGAGGCGGTCGCCAACATCACCTGGGGCGGAGCCAAGCGCAACCGTCTCTTCATCGCCGCCGAGACCAGCCTCTCCTCGGTCGTCATGGGCGTCACGGGCACACACCCGACCGGACCCGGGCGCAGGCCCCGGGGGGAGCCGAAGCCCCGCTGAACCGGGCCGGCGGGGTGCGGCGTTCAGGGGCGACGGACCTCGAAGTGGAAGCAGCCGTACTCGACCGCCCGGACGTGGACCAGCGCCACGGCCGGGTCGGCGAAGGCCTCCGCGAACGCCCGGTCGAAGCCCTCGGACGTCGCCGCCGGGATCTCCAGGAGCCGGCCCCCGACGATGCGGCCCGCCGCGTCGTAGCGACGCACGGTGCGGAGCGCCTCCGCCCGGGCGAAGGGGTACGTCTCCGAGGGCGTGGGCCCGCCGCACTCCTCGGCGTGGACGAAGACGGGGCCCTGCTCGTCGTACGCGCCCGGCTCGGCCCCCGTCCCGGCCGCCCAGCGCCGCAGCGGCGCGTACGAGACGAGCGCGATCCGCTCGCCGGGGACGGACAGACGCAGACAGCAGCGGAGCGGGTCGCCGCCCTCGTCGGCGGAGTACGGAACGCAGGCGCGGCCCGCGTCGTCGGTGACCCGCAGCTCGGCGAGGGCGGAGGGCGCGATGGGGCGGGCGTCGTAGACGGTCGTGGTGGTGGTCTGAGTGCTCATACCGCCAGCGTCGCGTGGCGGTGACGCGGCCGCTGGCGGAATTCGGACGCGGTGGTGCGGACGGGGACTCGGGCGGGCCGTGGGTCCGTGCCCCCGGCGGGCCCCGTCCCCTTCGGCCGGGACGCACACGAGGCCGGTCGTCCCCTCACCGGCAGCGAGTGGCCGGTCAGCACCGCCCGGGTCCGCGGGGCTCAGAGCGGCTGGAGCCTGCGGCGCAGGAGGCAGAACTCGTTGCCCTCCGGGTCGACCAGGACGTGCCAGTTCTCGGCCCCGGTCTGACCCACGTCGGCCCGCCGCGCGCCGAGCGCGAGCAGCCGCTCCAACTCGGCGTCCTGGTCGCGGTCGGTGGGGTTGACATCGATGTGGAGCGGGAGCTTCCCGGAGCGCGGGTCGCTGCTGGGGCTGAGCACGAGGGTCGGCTGCGGGCCGCCGAAGCCGACGCCGGGCGGCCCGATCTCGATGCTTCCGTCGCCCTCGCGGCCGAGCTCCACATAACCGAGGACCTCGCTCCAGAACGCGGCGAGTCGGTCGGGATCGGCGCAGTCGACGACCAGTTCACTGATGCGGCATGCCATGACCGCCAGTGTAGGCAGGACGGCGCGACCACCTGACGCGCCCGCTCCGGGCCTGCGGCGGTGGGGTGCGTTTCCCCTATGGGGGCCGCACCCGGGGCTCGCGCGTCGGGGTCCGTGCCGGCTCGTCGTGGCGCGGCCCTATGTCTTCTCCGCCTGCCCGTCGCCCGGTCGCGGAGGGTCCGCCGCGGAGGCGGCGGCCGACAGGAGCTTCTCCGCCAGAGCCCGGCAACGGGCCCCGAGCTCCGGGGGATCGAGCAGCTCGAACTCGTGCCCCAGGAGGAGTACGTGCAGGAGTACGCGGTCGAGGCTCGCCGCACCGCTCAGCACCTCGCAACGGTCCTCGCCCCGCTCGCTGACGACTGCCGCCGAGGACGGGACCTGCGCGCGGACCGTGGCCGCCGGTGCGTGGACGAGGAAGCGCGCCCGGTGGGCGTAGACCCGGCTCGTGACACCCTCCTGCACGTACTCCGCCGCGTCGGGCGCGGGGCGCGGGCGGAAGCGCCATGTCCGGGCCGCCACCGCCGTCATCCTGTCCAGGCGGAAGGTACGCCAGTCGTCGCGGTCGAGGTCGTACGCGAGGAGGTACCAGCGGCGGTCGGAGGCGACCAGGCGGTGGGGCTCGACCCGGCGCGGCCGGACCGAACCCCCGGAGGGGTAGTCGAAGCCCGCCTCGACCTCCTCGCGGCAGGCCCCGGCCAGCGTCATGAGGACCTCGGGGTCGACCGGTGTGCGGCCCGCGCCGAAGAACTCCACCGAGCCCGACAGGGTGCGCACCTCGTGCCGCAGCCGGGTCGGGAGCACCTGGTCGAGCTTGGTCAGCGCCCGGAGCGTGGCGTCGCCGGAACCGGCGGCCGCGCCGGCGAGCAGGGAGACCGCCGTCGCGATCGCCTCCTCGTCGTCGAGGAGGAGGGGCGGAAGATCCTGGCCCCGGCCCAGCCGGTAGCCGCCGCCCACTCCCAGGCCGGCGTGGACCGGATAGCCGAGCGTGCGCAGCCGCTCGACGTCGCGCCGCACCGTGCGCGGGGTGACGTCGAGCCGGTCGGCAAGCTCGGGGCCGGACCAGGACCGGCGTTGCTGCAGCAGCCCGAGGAGGGTGAGTACCCGCTCGGTGGTCCCTCGCTCGTCCATGTGGCCCAGCCTGCCAGAGGTGGCGGACCGATCCTGTCCGCCTCGGGTGTCAGGGTGGATCCATCAGCCGAGAGGAAGGGAGCAGCACGATGAGCCGCCGATTCCAGGTCACGTTCGACGCACACGACCCGAGGGCGCTGTCGACCTTCTGGCGCGAGGCGCTGGGGTACGTCCATCCGGGCCCGCCGGGAGTGGAACTGCCGGAGGGGGCGGACCCGTTGGCCGCGTGGGACGAGTTCCTGGCGAAGCTGGGGGTGCCGGAGGAGGAGCGCAACACGCGATCGGCCTTGGAGGACCCGGAGGGACAGGGGCCGCGGGTGTTCTTCCAGCAGGTGCCGGAGGGGAAGACGGCGAAGAACCGGGTGCACCTCGACGTGCGGGCGGCGCCGGGGCTGGAGGGGGAGGAGAGGATGGCGGCGCTGGAGGCCGTGTGCGAACGGCTGGTCGCACGGGGAGGAAAGCGGCTGCGCCGCTTCGAGCCGGAGCCGCCGATGAGCGCGGGGTGGATCGTGATGGCGGACCCGGAGGGGAACGAGTTCTGTTTGGACTGAGGGGGTGGGGGTGAGGGTGAGGGCGGGCGCCCGGCGGGTGGTGCGGGTGGGTGGGGTTCTTGGGGTGGGCCGACAAGTGGGCTTCTGGTGGGACCGCCCTCTTTCCGAGAGTCGCTCCTTCCGGTGGTGCGTCAAGGGCGCTCCTTCG
>NZ_JBIVLV010000016.1:0-162514 GCF_044752725.1 Streptomyces sp. NPDC088707
CGGAGAACGCTGCTCACGTGTCCCTCGGTGCCCTGGGGCGCACGGGGGTGTGTGAGAGGCAGGGGGTGGGTTCAGGCTTGTTGGGGGTGGCCAGCATCGCCTTCGACGACCAGGCGATCGATGCCGGGCTGTTCGGCGCGTTCGACGATGGTGACATCGATCTGTCCGTCGCCGGTGGTGTCGAACTGGTACAGGTCGGCTGTGCCGTCACCTGTGGTGTCGGTCATCCATACGTCGGGCTTGCCGTCACCGTTGGTATCGGCGCTGAGGATGACATGGTGCTCATCGCCCTGAGTCTCGATCGCTTCTTCGGTGTGCGCTGAGGTGTCCATGACCGCCGAATGCCCCAGAGTGAAAGACGGAAACGAGCACGGGTCAAGACGGCTTTAGACGACGGGAGGGGGGCCGCTTCGTGGGGGCTGCGCACACGGGCGGCGCGGCGGGGGGCGGGGCTTTCGCTGCGCCCCCCGCCCCTGGCGGACTCTTCTGATGGTGTATGCGGCTGCTGGCGCGGGCCTGGCTGGCTGGTTGGCTGCAGAGGTGGGTGCCGGGGGTGGTTATTCGATGTGTCCGGTGGTTGGGTCCACCTGCTTCAAGAAGTCCCGAGCTGACGACTGTAGTTCCGGCTCGCTCAATGCTCTGGCCGGCTGCACGGCCGAAGTGAAGCCGTATCCGGGGTTGGGGCCTGACAGCCAGGTGAAGTCGTATGTACCCAACTCGTCGGGTCGCTCGGTGACCTCGAACGCTTCCCCGTCGACCATCAGTGTCAACCGCCGTGTGCTGCGTCTGTCCATGACTGGCCAGTATGCCGGGGTCCTGCCATCGCTCGTTCGTGTCGGTGTCTCAGGGGCGTGCGTTCCGAGCTGATGCAGCATGTAACCTTGGAGAAATTCAGCAACACCCTCAGAGTGCTGCGAGTAAGGCTTTACGATGCTTGTCTACACATATCTTCCCTATGAGCCGGCTCGCCTCGATGTGCTGGGTAAAGCGACGGGCCCGGACCTGAACCAGGTCATGGAGCGCGTACGTCTCGCTGCGATACGCGAGAGTCTCGCGAGCGCTGGGCCGGATGAACCACACGCCCTGAGCGAGGCTTGGATCGCCTTCTCCCAGCACAGCCAATGGCGGCGGATCGCTCGTGTGATAGCTGAGCAGCGGATGTCTGTGTACGAGCCCTCGGAAGACCGGCGCGCAGTCCGCTACGAAGAAGAGCGCCTGCAGCGCCTTGAGAAGGACTGTGCCGACGCCGGGCAGACCGATGGTCAGGACCCCGTCGAAAGGCTCAGGCACCGCGTCTACCGGATCGCAGCACGCCCGGATGGTCGCGGTGTGCTCACTGGAGAACGACCCGGTCCGGGGCTCGCTGGGGTCGCACCACCACGAACCCGATCCAGCTCGCCCTGTGGGCCGGGGAGGACGAACGGGCGCAGCATCTCGCCTGGCAGATCGGACACGACGTCATAGGGCTTGGGGAGCACGGTTGGTGAAGCGGCTGCTGAAGATACGGGGTCTGAGCGGTAGGGCGGCCCGTCCGCAGTGTGCTGAGGACGGTCTGGAGAGGGGTGGGTGGCTGTGTCGGACAACGCAGGAGTCTCGTACGAGGACTGCTCGGTCTACGTGGATGCCACGGACAGCTCGACGGTCATCTCCTGGCTGAAGCAGCGTCTCGGCCCCGGTGAGGAGGGCCGCGGCCTGGTGATGGGGCCGCTGCGGGTGAGCAGCGCCTGCAATGACTACTCCACGGGCAGGAAGGCGCGCCCTTTCGAGTTCCTCGAGTGGCCGACCGTGCTGGAGTGCGAAGCGCCGGCGGGAGTGGAGCCCGGTGCGGTGGTGGCCGCGGTCACGGCTGTGCTGGAGATGCTGTGGTGTGGGGGGTGGAAGGCTGTGGCGGCGTGTGACTTCGAGGACGAACTGCCGGCCCACGGGGGCAGGGATTGCTACCCCCTGCAGTCCCCCGCAGAGGGCCTGCCGCATGCAAGAACGGGCCGATGGCGAAGCCTGCTGGTGCGGAGTGGGAAAAGGAAGAGGAAATCGGTGTGATTCAGCTCCGGGAACACCAAGTGGACCAGAAATCGGCCTTTCGTAGATGGGTGGGATTTCCTGAAAGATCATTTGTGCCTGCGGAAGGGGCGCGGGCCATGGGGGTGTCCGCGACAGGGTCCGGGAAGACGATCACAGCCGCTGCGAGTGCCCTGGAGTGCTTCCCCGAGGGCCGGATCCTCGTCATGGTGCCCACCCTGGATCTGATCGTGCAGAGTGCCCAGTCCTGGCGGCGGGTCGGGCACCGGGCGTTGATGGTTGCGGTCTGCTCGGTGGACAAGGACGAGGTCCTGGAGCAGCTCGGAGTGCGCACCACGACCAATCCGATCCAGCTCGCCCTGTGGGCTGGAACCGGTCCGGTGGTCGTGTTTGCTACGTACGCCTCTCTCGTGGACCGTGAGGACCCTGCCGGTGTGTCTGGCCGTGGGACTGTTCGGGGGCCGTTGGAGGCGGCTCTGGTGGGCGGGGAGCGGTTGTACGGGCAGCGCATGGCGTCGTTCGACCTGGCCATTCTGGACGAGGGGCACATGACCGCGGGGGATGTGGGGCGGCCGTGGGCGGCGATCCACGACAACAGCCGGTTCCCTGTCGACTTCCGGCTCTACCTCACCGCCACCCCGCGGATCCTGGCCGCGCCCCGGCCGCAGCGGGGTCGGGACGGGCGGGAGGTGGTGATCGCGTCGATGGAGGACGACTCCCCCACGTACGGCACCCGGATTTTCGATCTTGGTCTGGCGGAGGCGGTGGAACGCTCGATCCTCGCCGGTTTCGAGATCGACGTGCTCGAGATCCGTGACCCCGACCCGATCCTCGGCCTGTCCGAGGACGCGCTGCGCGGCCGGCGCATGGCCATGCTCCAGGCCGCACTGCTTGAGCACGCGGCGCAGCGGAATCTGCACACCACCATGGTGTTCCACCAGCGGGTCGAGGAAGCCGCGGCGTTCGCCGGGCAGATGCCGGCGACCGCCGCCGAGCTGTACACCGCTGAGGCCTCCGCGGCGGCGCTGGCCGGTGCGGAGGAGCTGCCCGCGTCATCGATCGACGCCGAGCTGTACGAGCTCGAGGACGGCCGCCACGTACCACCGGACCGGGCCTGGGCGGACTGGCTGTGCGGGGACCATCCCATCGCGCACCGGCGTGCGGTGATCCAGCGGTTCGCCAACGGCATCGACGCCGAGGGCCGGCGGGTGCACCGGGCGTTCCTGTCCTCCGTGCGCGCCCTCGGAGTCGGGGTCGACATCACCGGGCTGCGCGGGGTCGAGGCCGTGTGCATCGTCGGCTCCCGCAGCTCCCAGGTCGACATCGTCCAGAACATCGGGCGCGCCCTGCGGCCCAACCCGGACGGCACGGTGAAGACGGCGCGGATCATCATCCCCGTCTTCCTCCAGCCCGGGGAAGACCCCAAGGACATGGTCGCCTCCGCCAGCTACCAGCCCCTCGTCGACATCCTCCAGGCCCTGCGCTCGCACTCGGAACGCATGGTCGACCAGCTCGCCTCCCGCGCCCTCACCCGCAGCACCGAACGCCGGCGCCTCCACGTCCACCCCTCCCCCGCCCCCGCGGCCGGCCCGCAAAACGGGGACGTGCCCGAGGAGGCCAGCGAGGCGCAGCAGGAGGTCGACCGGGTCACCTCTATCGTGGTCAACTTCGCCTCTCCCCGCGACGCCGCCGACATCGCCGCCCTCACCCGCTGCCGTGTCATCCGGCCCCAGTCCCTCGTCTGGCTCGAGGGCTACCAGGCCCTGGTCAGGTGGCGGGCCGAGAACGGGATCACCGGGCTGCACGCCGTTCCCTACGACGTCGAGACCGAGGTCGGGACTACGACAGCGTTCCCGCTTGGGCGATGGGTCCACCAACAGCGGAAATCGCTGCGGGCCGGAGAGCTCGACCCCCACCGCAAAGAGCTCCTCGACGAGGCCGGGATGGTCTGGGAGCCCGGCGACGAAGCATGGGAAACCAAACTCGCCGCGTTCCGCTCCTACCGGCGAGCCACCGGACACCTCGCACCCCGACAGAGCGCCGTCTGGGGCGAAGGCACGGCAGACGGGGAGCAGCTAGCTGTCGGACAACTCCTCGCCAACCTCCGCCGCAAAGACGGCCTCGGGAAGGATGCAGAGCGGGCCGCAGCGCGCGCGGAGCAGCTGGCGGAGATCGACCCGGACTGGAACTGCCCCTGGCCACTCGACTGGCAACGCCACCACCGCGTTCTGGCGGACCTCGTCGACGCCGACGGCCACCTGCCCGACATCCAACCCGGCGTGACCTTCGACGGCGACGACATCGGACGATGGCTCCAGCAGCAGCGCAAACCAGGCTCTTGGACGCGGTTGTCGAGCGAGCAGCAGGAGCGGCTGTCCACGCTGGGCATCAAGCCGCTCGAGGCGCCGTCTGCTGCCCCGGCGGCCGGGCGGGCGGCAAAGGGTTCGGGCAAGGCGCAGCAGGCGTTCCAGCGCGGACTGGCGGCGCTCGCACAGTGGGTCGAGCGGGAGGGCGCGGACCGCTCGGTACCAAGGGGCCACGGCGAAGAGATCGCGGTCGACGGCGAGACAGAACCAGTCGTCGTCAAGCTAGGTGTGTGGGTATCGAACACCCGCGCGAGGCGGGACAAACTCACCCAGGAGCAACTGGACGCGCTGCGGGAGCTCGGCGTGCAGTGGGCCTGACGGAGGCAGCCGCTGGGCCCGGCAGGCGCATCGTACTGCTGCCGCTCTTCCCTCAGCGCTGGGGCGGGCCCAACCGGACCCGCCCTGCAGGGCGGGCCCTCAGGCCAGGGCAGCGTAGAGGCCGGGCTGGGCAGGAGTAACGGATTCCGGGCCTAGATGTCGGTAGCTGGGCGAAGGACAACAAACGGGCCGGCTGCCGTGATCGCGCGAACGACTGCGCGTGCACACCCGGTTTGGTACACGAGGGGTCCAAAGAGGATTACTCGCCGCTACGCTGAGCCGGTGGATCAAGAGCTTCCCACTGCAGACGAATCGGTCACCAGCCGGGAGCAGGATGCGGTGCGCCTGCTACTGCTCATCGATGGTGCGTGCGAGAGCGTCAGCGAGCCTGAGCTTGCCGATCCGGGGCTCGCTGAGGCTGTGGGCGTGGTCCGGACCCAGGTTCGGCTGCAGAAGCTGGATTTCTGGCTGCGCAATCCGGACTACCTCGCCAACGAGCTGCTCACGGAGTACGAGAAGAGCGGCGAGGTGCCCCTGCTGAAGCTGGCGGGCTCGATCTTGAACTCCGAGGAACCGGAAGTACGGCGCTACCCGATGCTGCGCCACCACTTCGGCGCCTACGAGCCCTTGGACGACGCCCTGGCGGTGCTGCGCAGCGCCGGACTGGTGGCCCGTCGCCGGCGCGGCACCGTCAACCGGGTCCGCCAGCACGACTACTTCCTCCTGGAACCGGGTCGCGTGGTGGCCCGTGAGGTAATCCGGGAGGCGCCGGACTTCCGCTACTACGTCGACCGTGCGCGGTTGGTGCTGGCGCTGGCCGACGGGCTGGGCGGCAGCGAGTTGAAGAAGCGGCAATACCTGCAGCGGGAATACGCCGAGGCGGTGCGGGGCGAACGGATCGGTTCGGTCGCCGTCCGTGCGCGGGTGCGGCTGGGGAAGCTACAGGGGCAGGCACGGGCGAAGGGAATTCGGGTGGGGGAAGATGGCTGAGGACGACTATGTCCTGCTGGAGTCGCGGATCGCGGCGCAGGCAGGCGTAGCGGTGGAGAATGTTCGGTCGGTGTTCGCGGGGTACGGCCTGCCGCTGGTCAGTCCTCCTGCCAGGTCCCGGACGCTGCGGCTGCACCGTCTGCGGATCGCCGGGGTACGGACGGGGACGGTGCACCCTGGGCCGTTCGACACCGAGATGCGGTTCTCCGAAGGGCTGACCGGCCTGGTGGCGTCGAACCTGCGGGGGAAGACCAGCGTTCTGGAACTGGTGACGTGGTGCCTGCGGGGGTCCCCGCGGGAGCCGACCGGGGTGCGCCACTGGCTGCGTGAGCTCGACCTTGACGTCGTGGTGGCGGGCAATCCGATGGGCTTCCGCTTGGACCTGGCCGACGAGGAGATCTCCTCCGCCGTCGTCCTGTCCGGACCCGAGATCACGGCGCTGGAATCCGTGCGCACGCCGGACAGAGCGCGCGAGATTGTGCCGGTGCTGCGCGCGTCGGGGTCGGACAGCTACTCCGAGCAGGTGCAGGCCCTGATGATGGACCGACTGGACCTGCACCCGCTGGTCAACAGCTTCCAGCAGACCGGGACCCAGACCCACGGCTGGCCGGTCTACTTCGGGGCGGTCTACCTGCCAGCGGGCCGGGACAAGGCGCTGCTCGGTGACGTGGTCACCGGCGGGTTGCCGGGCCGGCTCCTGCAGGTGTTCTTGGACCTGCCCGCCGCCGCCGCGCTGACCCGGGTCAAGACCGCCTCGGACGTACTGACCGCCAAGCGCAAGGCCCGGCTCGCCGCCGACAAGACCGCCCGGGACCAGCGCACCGGCGAACGGAAAAAGATCACGGATGATCTGGCGAAGGCGAAGGCGCAGCTCGCCCTGCTGACATCGGCAGAGCCGGGCGAGCAGGAGACCCTGACCGAGCTTGCGGCCCGCGCCGTCCAACTGGCCCGCGGCATCGCAGACGCCCAGGACTCCTGGGAGGAACTGATGCAGGCGCACCGCCGGGCCCGAGCCCAGCGCCAGCACGACGCGAAGCTCGTCAATGACGTCACCGAGAGCGCCACCGCCCGGCTTCTCTTCCACGGGCTGGACCCGAAGGCCTGCCCGCGGTGCGACCAGCCGATCGCGGGGGACCGACGCCGGCAGGAGCGCGATTCCCATGCCTGCGCGGTGTGCGCCCGGCCGGTGCACGGTGACGACGACACTCCTCAGGAGGTCCTCGACGAGGCCCGCCAGCGGCTGGAGGAGAGCACGGCGGACGAGAAGACCGCCAAGAAGGCCCTCGAAGCAGCCGAGGCCGGGCTGGCGCGCCTGACGGAAGAACTGGACCTGGCTCAGGCGCAGTTGCGCCGTGCGGAGTTCGCGGTCCAGGTACCGGCCAGGGCCAAGGCCCAGGAAGACGTGCTGCGCCTGGAGGGCGCCCTGAGCGTGTTCCCCGAGCTTCCGCCCCTGCCGGACGACCCGATCGAGGCCGAGGCCCTGAAGGTGCTCAAGGCTGGCACGAAGATCCTGGAGGATGACCACCAGACGGCCGCCGAGTCGCTCTTCGCCGACATCAACCGGGAGATCGCCGATCTCGGCCGGCGCTTCGGCATCGACTCCCTGGAGTCGGTGAAGATCAACCGCGCCGCCCACCTGGACGTGACGAAAGGCGGCGACCGGCCCAAGCCCTTCGGAGAGCAGAGCCCCGGCGAACGGCTGCGCTTGCGCATCGCGGTCGTGATCGCCCTGCTCCGCGTGGGCGCCGCCCATAACGTGTCCACCCACCCGGGCCTGCTGCTCATCGACAGTCCCAAGGCGGAAGAAGTCCAGGACCTCGATATCCGCAGGCTGCTGGGTGAGCTGTCCGAACTGGCCGCTCACAATCACCTGCAGGTCCTGATCACCACAAGGGACTTCGACCTGGCCCACGACGTCCTGCCGAAGCAGAACATCATCGAAGCGCCGGAAGGCAAGCCGTTGTGGTGAAGGACCGCAAGCTTCCGGCAGGAGGGCGGCCATGACGCAGCTGGCGGACCGGCTGGACGCACTGGCAGCCTCTGGACAACCGGTCACCTTCCACGCGGTCGGCCTGACGCAGGACGTCGTCGTCGCCGAGATCACAGAGGTGGCCGCCGGCCCCTGCGCGCCCTTGCTGGCCGAGGCTGTCGCCGCCGTGTTCGACCAGACCGACCCGGTGTGGGCGCAAGCGGCTGGCCTGTTTCCCGCAGGGTTCGCTGGCCAGGGCAGTCTGCTGGCCCTGACCGAGGCCCTGGAGACCCTGCTGGGCAGCAGTGCCGCCACAACGGCCCTGGCCGGGCCGCTGAACACGGTGCTGCTGGACGGTCTGGCCGACGCCATCGCCCGCGTGCCGCTGCTGGCCGCAGCCCGCCTGGAAGGCGCCGTACGGCTGGCAGCCGCCAACGCTGTCCGCCCCTACCGGGTGTGGGAGGCCCTCGAAGAGCTGCCCGGTGACGGCCCCGAGGACTTCACCGAGCGCCTGCCGAGGATCCTGGGTGTCGCCCTGGACTGCTGGGCCCAGCAGGAAGCCACGGTCAGTGCAACCGTGCGTAACTTGTTGGAGCAGCTGTCCGTCGATGAGGCTGCCGATGTCGATGCGCTGTTCGAGCTGGGTTGCGACCGGCTGCGGAGCGCGCTGTCCTCACACGACCTCGTCGACGTCAGCGGCCGGATGACGGAGGCCAGGCGCTTCTTCTCGGCGGCGCAGGCAGCCGAGGAGGCCCGGGATGACGCGGCCGTGTACGTGGCTGTGTGCGATGCGGTGCTGGGATTCACCGCGGGCAACACCCCCCAGGTGGCCGAGGCGGCAGACTGCATCGAACAGGCCCTGGAACGCCGAGCCGCATGGCTGCACGGCACCCACCAGCCCGCATGGCTGCAGCCGCGACGCTCCGCGGAGATCGCCTGGGGGCGACTCCTTCTCCAACTCCGGTCGGCCGCACAGACCCTGACGGCGCCCGTGCGGATGGACCAGTGGCAGGCCCTAGACGCGGTGCTCGCCGCCTACCGCGCCACCCGGACCATTCACCCGGTCGGGACCAGCGGCGATGTCACCGGGCTGGCCGCCCTGATCGAGCCGGCCATCGAAGACGGCTTCCTGCGCGAGCAGTCCTTCCTCAACGCCCTCCGGCACGCCGCAGCACACCCGCAGGACTACCCCGGACCGCTGTTCGACGCGGAAACGGCCGCCGTCGTCATCGCACGGATCGACGCCCGGGAGACCACCACCGACCCCGCCAGGGAGCCCGCGGGCGAGGACGAGGAAGAACCCCGACGAGCAGCTGCCTCCGAGCGACTGCACCGCATCGCCCCCACCCTGGTCCTCAAGCTCGGCAGCCACCGCGCGCTCAGCATCGCCGATGGCCTCGACGATGACGCACTCGCCGCTGTTGAAGGCCTTGCCTACAACGGCGATGTCGCCCGGCTGAAGGCCTCCGACCCGCTGATCGTGCCGCTTCTGGACCGCTTCATCAGGGAACTCTCCGGCCACGCAGAGTTCACCGGCGATGTCCGCCAAACCTTCAGCGCCTTGGTTGAGCAGACGCTGTTGTTCCTCAAGAGCCGCTCCGACCTGACGCGCACCAGCCTCTTCGGAGCCGGTAAGAAGGACGATCCGCCGTACGATTACCGCCGCAAACCGCCGAAGGGCCACAGGAAGGCTGCCGAAGCCGACCTGCAACGCGACTTCCACGGCTGGCTACAGGCCGGGCCGCTGCACAACATCGTCTTCGTCGAGCCGACTGACATGGGAATGGGCCGCGCCGACGTCCTGGTCCACTTCGGCTCACTGCGCTACCTCACCGAGATGAAGCAGGACAGCGACGACAACACCCGCGCCCACATCGAGGCCAAGTACCTCGCGCAGGAAGCCGAATACACCAACACCAACGCACCGTTCGGGCAGCTACTCGTCCTCGACCTCACACCGAAGAGCGGCACCGGAGGGACCCGCCGGATCGACGAACTCACCTGGCTGACCACCCACCGGCCCCAAGGCGCCCACACGGACCGCCGCGTACTGGCCGGCATCGTCACAGGCAACCGCCTCACCCCCTCCGCCTACTCCAAGTAACAACACGCCGTAAGGAGTCGCGTGTCGCTTCCGGGCACGCTGGGAGTTGCCCCTACGGCCGGGGAGACGACGTGGTCGTACCTGTCCCGAGTTGCTGGGCGCTACGGCATGGATCCCGGCGCGCTGCTGCCCTGGTAGACCTGGTCAGGTTTCCGGCCGCGGGACGAGGCCGGTCCGCGCGAGGACACCGAGGTTCTGCTGAACCCGTCCGGCCGACAGTTGCTAGCCCGACTGGGCGGGGCCGACGAGCAAGTGCTGGCGCGGGCGCTGCCCGCGTTTGACAACTGGCCGCAGCCGACCCTTTCCGGCACGCCGGGTGGCCCCGGTAGGGCTGGGCCGGACACAGCGGCAGGCCGGTGGAGGGTCGCGTCGGCTGGGGAGTACGGGCCGGTGGCGTACGGGTGCCGACTGTGCACAGCCGCCCGCACCAGAGAGGACACGGTGGTGGTGAGGTACGTGGCACCGTGGCAGCGGGTCTGCACCCGCCACCGGCGGTGGATGCTCACCTGCGGGGACGGGCACCGGCACCGCAACCTCGACCTGCGGGCAAGCCCGGAGGTTGCCGCGGCGCAGCGGGGCTGGCCGAAGGTCGCCCGGACCGCGGCCGCGGCCGGCGCCGATCCGGGGCGGGTGTTCGCTCTCGCCCACGCGGTGGTGTGTGCGTGGTGGGAGCAGGCCCTGGGGTGGGAGCGGGAGCGGATCTGGCCGGCCCGGCTGCATGCGGACGCCGGAGGTGACGCGGGACCGCGGTTTTGGTGGTGGCGAGTGGTCGCCCGCGACGCGGTGACGTTCCCACCCTCGCCGCCGTGCTACTCGACCCCGGGGTGCAGGAACGGATCTGGGACGATCACGGGCGCGACGGACCGGTACGCCCCTTCCGGCCGGACGGGGCTTTCTTCCGCAAACTCGCAGTACGGCTGGAGCGGCCCTGGCTGGCCAAGTGTGAACAGGCTGCGGAGCGTGGGCTGGTGCTGGAAGGCCCACTGCATGCCGGACCGCTGCTGGACTGCATGGGCGCGTTCACCCGCATCCGGCGCGGACAGCAGCACTCCAAAGGGTACGGGCTGGATCCGTGGTGGCTGCGCGCGGAGCACCGCCCCGCCTCGGCCCGGGTTCAACTGCGCGCCTTGGCTGAACGAGTTGCGGCCGCACGCCGCGCCGGTGAGGACCGCGCTGCCCGGCCCGGTGGCGGTACGTTTGCGGCCCGTCGGCTGTTCCGCGACCCGGGACGGGCGCGGGACCACTGCGTACTACCGCGCCCGGTGACCGTACTGGGCCCGGCGTGGCTGGCGGAGCGGGCTCTCACTGCCCCGTGGGCGGAGCCGCAGCCGGCACAGCGACGGCCCGGGCTGCGGCATGGATCACGCGTTCATACTCCTCGTCGCCCAGGAGGATCGGGAGGCCGAGCATGGTGGCTCAGCAACTGCGACCTCTTCGGGCGCGTCGTCGCCGTGCCGCCGGTACAGCGCCCTTCCCCGGGTAACCGGGGTGAAGATCATGCGGCCGGATGCGCGCCCGGGTCGGTGACGTCATCGGCGGGGCGAGGCGCTGCGCGCTGTGGAGATTGGCTGATTTCGGCGGTTCGCGCGTGTGGGCGCGCTTGACTGGAGCGCATGATCAACGAGCATCACCCGCCGGCCGCCGGCAGCACTGCCTTGCCCGCATCGCCATGGCAGAGCGCGGGAGCGCAAGGTGGTGCGCGGGCCGCAGTGGAGACAGGTCCTCAGGTATCCGGTCCGGCAGACGGAGGATGCGACCAGTCGCCGCTCGTGGCGCTCCGAAAGCCGGCTGGCGCATCCGGGGACTTCGCCGGGCTGCCGGGCGAACTGCCGGATGCTGAGACGACCGCGGATTTACCGGTCGGGATCGGCGACCGGCTGGAAGCTCGGTTCGTTGACCAGGCAGGAACCGAGCAGCGGACGTTGTGGCTGGAGGCCGCGCCTGGTGTCTGCTTGGAGGAGTGCGTCCCGGTGCGGAGGTTCCCGGTGCGCCACGGCAAGCGGATGGCGCCGGGGTGGTGGTGGTCGGCGACCAACGGACGGCTGGTGCACTACGCGTCCGGGGTCATGCGGACCCAGGTGATGCTGCTGGACTGGGATCCTTCGGTCGTGGCCATTGCGTGCCGCCCGGTGGAACTCGCCTGGTCTGAGCGTGGCGGGGGCTGGGTGCGGCATGCACCGCATCTGATGGCCCGGCTCGCGGACGGCAGGGGTCTGCTTGCGGACTGCGCAGGGCACGGCGACATCTCTCCGCGCCTGGCCTGTCGGGCGGCGGTGATGGAGGCTGCCACCGCGGCGGTGGGGTGGCAGTACCGGGTTCTGCGGCCCCCGGATCCGGTTCTGGCGGCCAACCTGCGCTGGCTGGCCGGGTACCGGCACCCCCGCTATAAGGGCGGAAAACTGGCCAGGCGCGCGGCCGAGGCATTCCGGCGGCCGCGGCCCCTGATCGAGGGGGTGCATGAACTCGGCGACCCGATCCAGGTCTTCCCGGTGGTCTTCCACGCATTGTGGCACGGTGACTTGTCGGCTCCACTCGGCGTGCCCCTGCACGAGCGGGTGACCGTGACGGCGGTTGCCCGAGGGCGGGGGCAGGGATGAGCGGCACGGTACTGAAGCCGGGAGCTCAGGTGCGCTTCGCGAAGCGGACCTGGACGGTCGTCATGCTGGAAGGCCTGTCCGTAAAGCTGATCGACGCGGACAACTCCGTCGCCACGGTCCTGGTGAACTACCTCTTCGCCGACCCCGACTTCGAAGTGGTGGGCGCCCCGCGGCGCAGCGTGCCGCCGTTCGGGCTCCTGGAGGAACTGCCGGAGCACGTGCGCGAGCAGGCGTACGCCTGGGAGCGGCACGTGCGCGAGGTGGAGACCGGGTACCCCGTTCCGGGACAGGACCAGGTGCCGCGGGCCGAGTACGATCCGGCCCGGCGCACCATGGCGGAGCGGGAGGAGGCCAAGGCCGCCGAGCTGACGGCGGCCGGGCAGACGGCCAGTGCGGTAACGGTGCGGCGGATGCGG
Organism: Streptomyces sp. NPDC088707; assembly: GCF_044752725.1. Classification (NCBI taxonomy): domain Bacteria; kingdom Bacillati; phylum Actinomycetota; class Actinomycetes; order Kitasatosporales; family Streptomycetaceae; genus Streptomyces; species Streptomyces sp. NPDC088707. The sequence continues at coordinate 12,780 of NZ_JBIVLV010000016.1, forward strand.
GCTCGCTACCGGGAGCACGGCCTGTGGGGGCTGGTGGACGGCCGGGCCGCCCGCCGCCGCTCACCGGTGGGACGCGCCGACGAGCGGGTGGTCGCCGCGATCGAGCAAGCACTGCAGGCGCAGCGGAAACGGTCGACCGGGACGCTGAGCCGGCTGCGGCGCACCGTCGGCTGGATCCTGGAAGACACCCACGGCGTGGGGGTGGTGAAGGTACCGCCAGCCTCGACGTTCAACCGGCTGGTGCACGCCCTCGCCGACCGCCAGGGACTGCTGGGGACGGCGGCACAGCGGCGCCGTCATTCCTCACGGCCGGCTCCGCCGTTCACCCCGACGGTGGCGTTGCGGCCCGGTGAGCTGGTGATGCTGGACAGCACGCCTTTGGACGTGATGGTGGTCCTGGCCGACGGGGTGGTGGGTAAGGCCGAGCTGACGATCGCGCTGGACGTGGCGACGCGCAGTATCTGTGCGACCGTTCTGCGGCCGATGGGCACAGGGTCGGTGGACGCGGCGATTCTGCTGGCGCAGATGGTGACGCCCCTGCGGATGCGCCCTGGGTGGCAAGAGGCGCTGGCGACGTCGCGGTCGGTCATCCCCTACGAACGGCTGGTGTCTCTAGACGCGCGGCTGGAGGGGGCGGCGGCCCGTCCGGTGATCATGCCGGAGACGGTGGTCGTCGACCAGGGCCAGGTGTTCGTCTCCGCCTCGTTCGTCGCGGCGTGCGACAGCCTGGGGGTGTCGGTGCAGCCGGCGCCTCCGGCCAACGGCCCGGCCAAGGGAAATGTTGAGCGGATGTTCCGCACCATCGGCGACCGGTTCTCCCAGTACATGGCCGGTTACACCGGCTCCGACGTCACTCAGCGCGGCTCTCACGTCGAGGACGAGGCGTGCTGGACGCTGCCGCAGATGCAGGATCTGCTGGACGAGTGGCTGGTCGCAGACTGGCAGCACCGTCGGCACGCATCCCTGCGTCATCCTCTGGCCCCGAAGCTCGCGGTGTCGCCGAACGAGATGTGGGCCGCGCTGGTCGGCGTGACCGGCTATGTGCCGGTGCTGCTCAGCGAAGACGACTACGTCGAGCTCATGCCGGTCAAGCGGCTGGGCATCAACGATTACGGCATCCGCTTCGACTACCGCACCTACGACCACGAGGTCCTCAACCCGCACCGCGGGTTCCAGTCGACGGCCCCGGACGGTATGTGGGAGGTGCACCACAACCCTTATGACCCCCAGCAGATCTGGGTGCGGCTGCCCGGCGGCTGGGAGGAGGTGCCCTGGATCCACAAGGAGCGGGTAAGCCTGCCCTTCACCGACTTCACCTGGCGGCACATCCGCGCGACCGTCGAGCGCCGCGGCGACCGCGACGAGCACGAGCAACAGCTCGCCCAGGCCCTGGACCGCCTCCTGCGGCGGGCCGGCAACGGGGAGGGCACCCGCCGCGAGCGGACTGTCGCGGCACGCGCCAGCGCCGCAGCGTCCCTCGCCGGGCCCGCCCCAAACCGACAGGAGCCGCCCGACCCCCTCACCGCCCCGACCCTCTCCTACGGCCTGGTCGGCGCCTTCACCCCAGCAAGCCTGGATGAGCCCGACGACGAAGAGTTCGAGGACGGCTGGGACGAGGACGAAGACCCGCTCGGCACATCAGACGATGCCGGCGGCGGCGCCGACGGGGACGGACAGCCATCCGGGCGGGCCGCAGTCCCCCGCCCGTCGCGGATCTACGACGCCCGCCAGGAGGCAACCCAGTGGTAGCAGTCCCCGAAGCCGGTCCCGTCCCGGACGAGGAGCAGCAGATGGCGGCCTATGCGCCGCCGACCACGCGGGAGGGCTGGCAGCAGTTCGTCGGCACTCCCCCGCTGAAGCCCCCGCCCACCGGGGACGAGGACTGGTCGCTTGAGGAACGCCTGGACTACCACTCCCGGTTCGTCGTCCTGACCACCCCGGCGATGGAGCGCATCTCGCTGTCGGTGCGGCGGCTTATGCTCCTCAACCGCCGCCAACAGGGCACCGCGCGCCGCGGGCTGATCGTGTCCGGGCCGCCCACTACCGGCAAGACCACCACCCTGCTGGAAATGGGCCGTACCTTCGAACTCGCCGAGCAGCGCCGCCACCCCGGCCGCACCGACCGCCTGCCCGTGGTGTTCCTGGCGGTGCCGCCCGCCTCCACTCCCAAGATGCTGGTATCGGAGTTCGCCCGGTTCCTCGGCATCCCCATCGCGGCCCGGATGAACCAGGCGCAGATCACCGACGCCGTCTGCCACCTGCTGTGCCAGCTGGGCACCACGCTGGTCCTCGTCGACGACGTCCACCTGCTCGACACCCGCACCCGGGCCGGCGCGGAGACCTCCGACCAGATGAAGCACCTCGGCGAGAGAATCCCGGCGACGTTCGTCTACGCAGGCGTCGATGTCGAGGCATCCCCCCTGCTCAACGGGCCGCGCGGCGCACAGTTGGCAGGCCGCTTCACCCTGGTCCGCAACACCGCACTGTCCCGCGGCACAGCCGAACAGCGCGCGACCTGGCTGGACCTGGTCACCGACATGGAAAACGCCCTGCACCTGCGCCACCACACTGGGGGCACTCTGGCCCGGCACGCCGACTACCTCCACCAGCGCACCGGCGGCGTCATGGGCAGCCTCTCCCACCTCATCCGTCAAGCCGCCCTCACCGCCCTCCTCGACGGCAGCGAAAAGATCACCAAACGGCTCCTGGCCGGCATCCAGCTCGACATCCGCGCGGAGCAGCAAGCCCGCCCGCCCCGAAAACGCCTCCCGCGCCCCCGCAACAACGGCACTGGATCCTGACGAGGCAGACCAGCGGTGAAGACCACCAGCCCTTTGATGGAAGCTGCCGTCAGGGATCATTCGCAGCCACCACAGCGCGAGCAGAACGAACTACCCCTGCACAGACCGCCTTCGGGCGCGGTGCGTGTCGCTCCGCTGAACGGCGAGACGACGCTGTCGTTCATGAGCAGAGTCGCCTCCCGGTACAGGCTCACGGCCAAAGAGCTCATCGGCGCCCTCGTGGACGTGGGACGGCGGCCCAACCTGTTCACGGTGCGGCCCGACGGCGAAGTGGTCTTCAACGCCGAGACACGGGCGGTGGTCGCCGCTTACTGCCGCATGCCCGAAGAACACCTGCACCGTGCCCTGCCGGCCTGGGGCAGGGACGTTCCTTCGAGCAGGCTCGGCAGCGGGCCGGCCGCCTGGGTCCGCACCGCAGCCACGATCCCGCCGACCGGCCCCGGATGCCGGGCCTGCACCGCGACCGCCACACGAGGCCAGGAAGAAGCACGCCGCTACCTGCTGCCGCACGGCCGGGTATGCGTCAAGCACCAGTGCTGGATGCTAGAAGCACCCGTCGTCGACGGGACAGCGGCCGTCCCCGGGCAGCTGGACCTGCGGTATGTGCCGCAGATCGGGGCGGCCCAGCGCCGTCATGTACGGCTGCTGCGGCGCTCTGCGCACGCTGGCGAAGCATTCACCGTGGCGCAGGCAATCATGGCTTCGTGGTGGGACGAGCCCTGGCCGGAAGAGATCCTCTGGCCTGACCGGCTGCGGCTGATGGCACCCGGCAACGACCTCGCTTGGCGTGCAGCAGCGCGGGATGCGGTGACCTATCCCGAAGCCGTCACGCTGGCCGCAGCCCTCGCCGACCCGAGCCTGCAGCAGCGGCTACTCGATGACGCGGGGCAGCATCAGCCGCACGCGCTCGCCGATGTCCCCAGCCTCGTGGGCGAACTGGCTCGGCGTCTTGAGCGGCCATGGATCGCCGGTCGCCTCAGCGCCCTCACGACAGGCCCGCTGAACGCCTGGGTACGCGCCTGCGTACGCACCCACGCCGGGCACAAGCCGAAGACACGCAGCATGTGGCACGTCTCCCCGCCCCACCGGCCCGCACCGATCACCCGGCTCCTGGCCGAAACCCGGCCCGTAGACGAAGCGCCCGGAAAAACGGAGTCGGCAGGGGCGCCGGCCCCAGACGTGGCTGAGACCGCCAAGGGGTTCGCGCGCGGCGTGCGCCACGCCCGTGCCTACGCCACCGAGCACGGCCACCTCTGCATTCCTTACCGGTACGAAAAGGACGGGTTCCAACTCGGCCTGTGGCTGTCCAACCAGCGCGCAGCAGGCCCCCAGCTCTCCCCCGAGCGCAGCCAGGCCCTGGCCGCTCTTGACCCGTGGTGGAATCCTGCGTGGAGCACGCTGTGGCAGCGCATCTATCTGCGCGCACGACGGCTGCTGGACTCAGGCACCGACATCAGACCCGAGCAGGGCTTCCCGGGCACCAGCGAGAATCTCGGCACCTGGCTGTACCGGCAGTGCCAGGTCTACAGCAGTCTCCACCCCCAGCAGCGCAGACTACTGGCGCAGATCGGCATCAATGCTGAAGCCGCCCGCCACGCACTGCCGCGGCGTCGCAACCTCGCCGAGGCCCGAGACCAGGGCCTGACCAACGCGCGCGCCTACTGGAAGGAGCACGGGCACCTTTGTGCGAGCGCTACTGATACGTACGCCGACTTCCCCATCGGCCAGTGGCTGACCAACCACCGCGTACGCGCCCGACGCGGCATTCTCGATCCCGCCCTCACGCAGCAGCTGGACGCAATGGATCCGTGGTGGGCACCGCCCTGGCCCTCCGACTGGCAGCGAGCCTGCTACACGGTGCGCGATCTCGTCCGCGCCGGCCACCCCCTCGACCCCGGAAGCGCCTTCACTGCCTTCGACGACGAGCTCGGTCAATGGCTATACACCCAATGTGTGTCCTACTCCGGCTTGGCAGTGGAACAGCGCCGACAGCTCGCGACCATCGGACTGACTGAGCAGACTGTCCAAACCGCCCGCCCCAACCCCGCCACCCACAGGCCGTCCCTGCAGACCGGTCTCCACTACGCCCGCTCCTACGCGGCACTGCACGGCGACCTCAACACATCGCCCTCCGACCGGCACGAGGGCTTCCCCGTCGGAAAATGGCTGGCCCGCCAGCGGCACCAGGCCAGCCTTCACACCGCCAAGTTCGCCACACCCTACCCAGCCGACTCGCTCCTGGCAGCCGTCGACCCGTGGTGGAACCCCCCGTGGAAAGGGGACTGGCAGATCAACCACCGCGCCGCCCGCAAACTCGTCGAAGACGGTCTCAGGCTCCTCCCCGACCAAGGATTCCCCGGCACCCCCGACTGGACTGGGCAGTGGCTCTACACCCAGTGCATCGCCTACCAGAACCTCCACCCGGGGCAGCAACACAGGCTCACGCAACTCGGCATCACCGCCACCAATGCCCCCACCGCACGGCCCCGTCGCGTCACCCAGCAATCCTCATTCGACACCGGCCTGGACCACGCCCGCTCCTACGCTGCCCAACACGGACACCTCGCCGTGCCCAAAAGCGCGAACCACCACGGCTACCGGCTGGGGACATGGCTCGCTCACCAACGCAAACGGGCCGCCAACGGCCGACTCCCCCACCACCGCGCCGAGGCCCTCGACGTCCTTGACTCATGGTGGAACCCACCCTGGGGCCTACCATGGCAAATCACCTACCATGCCGTCAGAAACGAGATCCACGGCCACGCTCTGAACGCAGCCGCAGGCTTCCCCGGACTCCCTCCAGCCTCCACCAGATGGCTGCTCACCCAGTGCATCAACTATGACGACCTCCACCCGGGCCAGCAGGAACTCCTGACCGGCCTCGGCATAACACCCCAGGACGCACACGCCGCCCGCCCCCAGCAGGAAACACGCACGCGCCGCAGAACCGGCGCCAGCCGGTCGCGCCCCACAACCGTCTCCTCATCCATCGACGGCGGCCTGCCCTACGCCCGCTCCTACGCACACACTCACGGCGGACTCGGCACCGCCCACTACACCACCGAACACAACGGATTCCCCCTGGGCTGGTGGCTGTACGAGCAGCGCAAACGCGCCGTCGCCCACCTACGCCGCACCGGCCAACCCTGGCCCCACGACAGACAGCTCACCACACTCGACCCGTGGTGGAACCCACTCTGGCGGGCCTCCTGGAACTACAGCTACCACCAAGCCCACACCCGCCACAACGCCGGCGTGCTCCTCCCCAACCAGACCATCCGATGGATTCGCACCCAGCAGCAAGCCTGGAACCAGCTCCACCCCCACCAACAACACCTCCTGACCACCCTCGGCGTCCACCAATCCACCCCCTTGATCAGCTACAACAGCCGCCCGACGAAAATGACCGGCCAACCAATAGAACTGACCAACGGACCTACCGCCACCCCGAGGCAGGAAACACACAGCTCACAGACCCCGCCCAGCCCGAGCCCGCAAGCAACGTCAAGCCCCTCGCCAACGCAGAGCACACCGCTAGGCCCAACCAGCCAACTGATCAGACCAGCTCAACACCCCGGACACTGATCAGATCGAACGAGCCGCGACAGCCGCCCTCGCCGGGCTGGGCATGGAGTGGGCGGGCGTGGTGCCGGCCGTCGAAGCTGCCCCGGAGTCGCCGGCCCCGCAGCCCGCGCCGGCGGCGGCTCCGACCAGGCGGCGGGTGCGGGAGCATCACGAGGAGTGCGACGGGGAGCTGTACGAGGGCGGGAACTGCACCTGCGACCTCATCGAGCGGCTCGGGCCGCCCTCCGATCGGGAGGGCTACGGGGACGACTTCTGAACGCTCCCCCCACCGCACGAGACCTCGGGCCCGCGCAGGGCCCAGGGTCTCGTGCGCTCGGCGCTGCACCACGGTGGTGCAACAGCGGTCTTCGGTAGACGGTCCGGCGGACGCTTCATTAGGACGCGAAGGGTGCTGGCCCCAGTCCTGCAACGCCGACTTCAGTGTCGCCGCTTGTCGCCATGAACTCGCTCTCACGGCCATCGGGCAGGCGGAGCACTCCCGGGTCCGCGTCGAAGAGGTCAACGTGGCTTTCTGGATCTGCCAGGGTGATGCTTCCGGCCCAGGTACTGTCCCGGTCGGACTTCCTGTTGTCGCTCCGGAGCGGGTCGTAGCGCAGAACAAGGGATGCCGTGACCGCGACTTCGCGACCGTCTGGCATGACGACGACGGCAGGGCCCGCATACCGCTGACGGCCATCGCCAGGGTGGAAGGGCGCTCGAGGATCCATGCCGGGAGGCTAGCGCGCAGCACGTGGACCTCCTAACCTCCCCCGGGGATTCCGAGATCGGACGACTGTGCTCTGCGGGAGACGTCGTCCTGGCTGCCCATCAGGAACTGCGCCCTGCGGGAGGGGTTCTTACCGTGGTGGTGGGGCGGCGGACAGGACCGTCGCTCCTTGCCGGTCGGCGCCGGTCCCTCTCTCCCCCTCCCGGGGGGGCCGACCCCGCCGTGAAGCCGGTCGGGCGTCCCGTTCACAGCCTGGCGTCTGCGGCGGTGGGCCGGGCGTGGCTAGCGGCCTCCCATGAGGAAGAGGGCCGAGGCGGGGTGGGCCAGGTTCTTCGCCAGCTTCTCGGTGCCGGCCGCGACGGCCCGGAGCTCCGCGGCGGTCGTGGCCGCCTCGGTCTGCGGGTCGCCCTGTTCGATCGTGATCCGGTCCTGAGACGCCAGCATCTCCAGGACGTCGGCGGTCTGCTCGAATGCCTGCGGGAGGCGGTCGACCAGTGACTTCAGCGCCTGGGTCGCTTCCGACAGAGCAGGCGCCGACAGGGCGTGCGCGTCGTCCAGGAGCACACGGTTGTACTCCTCGATCAGGTCCCGGGCCTGCCGGGCCAGCTTCGCCGGATCCGTCTTCGCCGCCATGTCCTCGCTCCTCACCGTTGGGTGGTGCTCAATGTTCCAGAACCGGTGCCAGCGGCAGATGCGGCCACAGCAGCTTGAGGTCGCGGGCGACCCGCTCGGCCAGGACGTCGGGGTCGCCTGCGGTCCACTGGTGAGCTGTCCCGATGGCGTTCGCGGCCTTCGTCCTGGAGGAGCTTGCGCCGGGAAACGAGCCGGCCTGGGCGCGGGCGGTGAAGGTCACCGGGCCAGGCGGGCGGGGCAGAAACAGCAGCGGGTGGTGCGGGGTGAAGCCGAAGTGGCCCAGGCGGGCGGCGGGCTCTTCGTCGAAGAGCTGCGGCTCGGTCCACAGGCCGACGGTGACGACGAGCCAGGTGTGCGGCCGGTCCGGGTCTTCGCAGAGCCACAGGTCGAACGTGCCGACCAGGAGGTTCTCCTCCCACTTCCAGACCTTCGCCCGCGGATCGAGAGCGTCGGCACCGTCCCGGCGCAACGGCATCAGGGCGCGCTCGAACGGGGCGATCAGATCGTCGTAGGCCGTCCGCACGGCGGTGCTCGCGGCCTGGTCGACCGTGTACTCACGGTCCGGCGTGACCTCCCACTTCAGGCCGTCGGGCAGCTGGGTGGTCAGGTACTGGCGCAGCGGGCCAAGAGCTTGCGGGAGGCCGTCCGTGTCGCGTCGGGCATGCTCGGCTGCGGGCAGGCGGACCCACCAGGCGTAGTACGGCGTGCCGTCCGGGTAGGTGTCGGTGTCGACGCAGTGTTCGTACACGCAGCCCAGCGAGGCCGCGAGCTCTGTCATCGCCCCCTGGGTGCGCCCGTCCAGGTCCGGATGCTCGCCGGCGAGCTGCGATGGGTCCTGGGCCTCAAGGCGCCACACCACCCACTCAAAGTCGTCCCAGTCCGTCACGCGCACCCCAGTTCAGCGGTGCACCCCGTGCTGTACCCGGCCAACGTCCCGCTCCCCTGCTTCGCCCTGCTCCGACACCCCAGTACATCAAGGCCGACCAGGCGGGCGGGAACGTATCGCGGCATCCGGCCCGGACGAGCGACGCACAAAGCCGGCTGCACCCGGCGCACCGGTTCAGTCGGCGTCCGGGTCGTATCCGAGGCTCTGAAGGGAGTGGAGCAGGTCAGGACGGGGTGGTCGATGTGGTGGTGCTCGATGTCGACGCCGTACGAGCCGCCCACGCCTCCCAGACGTGGCGGGCCGAGGCGGGGGCGGTGCAGGGCGGGCCGCTCCGGGTAGGCGAGAGGCCGCGCGGGTGGAGGCGGGGGCGATCCGCTCGGCCTCCGCGATCGGGTCGAGTACGGCGGCCGCCCGGCCGGAACGGCGGACCGCACTGCCCCGGAGCAGTCAGACCTAACGCGCAGCCCGGTACGGAGGCGCCGGAACGACTCCGCTGGTGGGATCGGTGAAATCGGCCGTGACGACTTCGACAGTGGGCGACACCCCGCGCCACCGGTAGCCGTTGCAACTGGTGTCGATGCCGATGTTCTCACCCAACGTCAGGCCGGTCTCACGGTGGAAACGGGCGTACTGCTCACTGGGACGGTACCGGAAGCAGGGCCGACCGCTGTACTCGAAGGGGGCGGACTGCTGGGGGATGACGAACGCACCATGCCGTGCGAGGGTGGATGCACGGTCGATGACGTGGAATTCGAACCGGTCGCCCCGATAGCGGGGCCCGGACCCGTGGCGCTCGACTCGGGGGCCGAAGGGCGGGTTCGCGATGGCGGTGTCGAACTCGCCCAAACTCAGTTCTTCGGCGTCCATGGTCAGCACGTCGGCAACGATCCACCGGGCCTCGGGCATGAGCTTGCGGCCCACGGCGACGTAGTCAGGGTTCTTCTCCACGCACACGATCTCGCGGGGCGGGAGACCCTCCCACCGGCGGCTACAGAGCTCACGGGCAGCGTAGGCGAGTCGGCCCACACCGGCGCACAGGTCGATAATCCGGGTGCCGACCACATGGAACCGGAGGTCGGACGCGAGGGGCAGCGGTGTGAAGTGGGCTCCGTCGAGCTTGTTCGTGACGCTACTGGACTCCTGCCAGTGCTCGGCAACGGTGTCCTTCTCGTCCTCGGTGAGGTCGCGGGCGAGGGCGACGAGTCGGCGGGCCTCGCGGTGCGCCTTCTGCTCTTCGCGGGTCATGGTCACGATGGAGCTCCTCAGAGTCTTTGTGAATTCAGTTCGCGGTCGGTTGCCACCACCGACCAACAAGACAACTATACCACACATTCATCACTCCCGGCCGGGTTCGTCCCGGTCCATACCGGAGCGGCGGCCGGCCTCTGAAGGGACCGGCCGCCGTGCCCTGATCAGCTCTTGAGTGCCAGGCGGGCAGCCATGTCCGCGGCACTCATGCGGCCCCTGATGTCGTCGTACTGAATGCGGTCGTCCCAGGAGTACGCACGGGTGTTCCGGTCGATGACGGGCTGGATGTCCGGGCCGCCGGGAACGGTGAGCGAGGCGCCGTTGACCCGAAGCACCTCGTACCAGCGGCCTCGGGAGCGCGCGTAGTCGCCCTTGGTGAAGTCGGCGCGGGACCAGAGCTTGACCCCCTCGGCCTCCGCCTTCGCAATGATCTCCCTCCAGTGCGCCATCTCGTCGGCGGTCTCGGCGTGGCGTCGGGTGAGTTCCGCGACGTTCTCCGGCTTGGTGATGTCCCACGAGGAACCGAACGCGGACTCCCCTGCCAGCAGCTTTTCCAGGCCTCGGAGGGTGGCCTCAAGCTCCTTGAGGCGGCGCAGGGTGCGGCCCGGGTCCTTGCGGTGCTGCTCGTAGCGGGCGGCGGCGTCGGCGCGGCTCGCCCAGTGCTCCGCTCGGTCTCCCTCGTCGATGCCCTTTCGCATGTTGTTGTCGATGCGGTCGAGGGCGGCGCGGTGGCGCTTCTCGGAGTGGTGGCCAACCAGAATCGGCTGTCCGAAGGGGATGGCGGAGCCGATACGGCGGGCCTCTGCGAACGCGGCCGTGGAAGCGCCGGCGGCCAGGTCGGCTCGGTCGCTGAACCGCTCGGCGCGGTCGGCGGCGCGCTCCTCCCTCTCCGCCTCAGCTTCGCTGAAGCCGCGGGCGATGTCCTCGCGCACGGTGACGTGCACGGTGTGCCCGGCCTCGCGGAGCGCCTCGGCAAGCGCGTTGAGGGTGAAGCGGTCGGCGGCCTTGTCGCGGGAGTGCGGGAGGTACCAGCAGCCGAGGTTGCGGGACCAGCGGAAGCGGCGGCCCCTGAGGATCTCGGCGGAGCCGTCGCCGCGGGCAGTGCCCTCGGCGAGGGCGCCGCCCGCCCGGGTGTGGCGCAGGACGATCCCGGCGAAGTCCTCCGGAACGTCGTCGCCCTCGACGTCCTCGGCCGGGGCCAGAGCCGGAGCGACAGGGAGACCGGTGTCGGCGGGAAGTGCGGGCAGCTCGGCCGAGACGGTGATTCCGGCTGCGCGCAGGGCCTGGGCGGCGGTGTGAGCGGCAATCAGCCCGGCGCTGGACTGGTCGCCTCGGGTGCCCTTGACGTACCAGCGCGCGGCCTTGCGGCTCCAGTCGAAGCCGTGGGTACGGAGAACCGGGGCGGCGCCGTCGCCGAACATCGTGCCGGTCACGGTGACCCCCGCCTCGGCCGTGTAGCTGACGGTGACCCCGGCGGCGGGGGCCTTCCGGCGAGACTTGGCCGTCGTCTTGGCGGAGCCCTTCGCGGCGGCCTGGGCGGCCTTCCAGCGCTTGGGGGCCACGATCTCTCGCGCGATGAAGTGGACTTGCTGCGGGGCCCAGGTGTCGGGGAGGTACTTCCCGCAGACGTAGGCCGTGTCGCGGATCGCGCCGGGCGCGTCCGGGTCGGCTCCGTCGAAGGCTGCGGACCAGAGGGCCTTCGCCTCGGCGAGGACGTCATCAGAGAAGTCGCGGTGCGTGTTGATGCCGTCCACGATCGGCTTGCCGGTGATCTGCTTTCCGTCCACGGTGACGGTCACCTCGTTGTTCGTCTGCACGTAGCTGTCCGTGGACCCGTCCCAGTGGGCGCCGTGGAGGGGGCCCGCGATCCGGCTGACGGCTTCGGTGTCCGGACCGTCGGTCCAGCTGACGGAGATCCAGGCGGAACCGGTGCCGGTGCCGGTGCGGACGGAGAACTTGGCCCCGGGGAACTCGGCCTTCAGCCGGCTGCGGAGCTCGGCGGACACGTACTTGGTCGCGACGTACTGGGTCATGCGGGCGTCTCCTTGAGAGCTGAGAATGTGGATCCGGTTGTGGTCGGCTGCCACCGCCGACCACGAGATAACTATAACTGACATTCATCACTCTGTCTACCACTCGCCTACTCGCACTGCCGCACCGGCCGGCCGAGCGAGGTAGCCGCCGGCGCCGCTGCCGCAGGCCGCGCAGAGGCGGCCGGGCGAGACATGGTCAGGCCGGAGAGGCTCCGAGGCCGGGCAAAGCGCCCGACCCCGGACCCCCCGATTCAGACCCTCAGACGGGGTGCGGCCGCGTACTCCACACCCCACTCCGGCGGGATCGGTTCGCCGGTTGCCGCATCCGTGCAGTAGGCGCTGGAGATCTCCGCGACGCTGAGCGGCTTGGCGTGGTACTCAACCAGCTTCCAGCCCCTCACTTCGGAGGTCTCGTCGGCGAAGTTCGTGCGCATCACCGCACCACCGCCCACCACGGCGGCGAGGGCGAGAACTGCCATCACCTCAAGGGCGCCTTCCGGGTCCAGGCTGCTCGCCTCGCCGTCCTTGCAGAACGGCACGCAGGCCGAGAGGGTGGCGCCGTTCGCGGATGCAGCGACGACGAGATGGTGACAGCCGTCGCCCACCGCGTTGACGAAGCCCATCAACAGCGCAGAGGCGCGCCCGGCCTCATAGGGGGTCAGGGTTTGGGAGATTGCCATGCCGATTCCTCTCGGTCTGCTTCCGGTTTCAGGTCGGCTGCCACCACCGACCCACTAGATAACTATACCTTACATTCATCACTCTCGGAAGGCTTCGTGGATCTTCCCAGGGGAATTCTCCCCACGCGGATAGCGCCGCTTCCGCCGGTCAGTCCTCGCCGGGCAGGGAGATCGTGATCACGGGCCCCCATTCGTCGCCGGGCCCGCACGTGGCGAGCAGCCAGGCCTGCCCGCTCTCCTAGGCCGTGTATCGGAAGTGGATCTCGACGATGGGTGAGCCCGTGGGCGGCCGTCGGAGGTGGGCCGCATGGACAGCGGCGGTCGGGCCGGAATCTCGGGTGCGCCGTGGATGGCTGCATGGACGCCGGTCTTGCGCCCGCCAGGACTTCGGGTTCCTGGCGGGCGCTTTGCGCGTGTGCCGCTGGTCAGTGACCGATTGGCAGGGCGTCGGCGGCGTGGTCGATGACGTTGCCGTTGGAGCAGTTGTTGTGGTGGTTGCCGGTCCAGTCACTCAGGGCGGGGACGACGGCGAGTTCCTGGATGCAGACGTCGGCTGCGGTGAAGTTCCAGTTGTTCGCGGCGTTGACTCCGTTGCCGAAGTTGCTGTCGTTGTCGGCGAAGGCGGGCGTTGCGGCGGAGAGGGCCGCGGCGGCCAGGAGGCCGCAGGTGATGATCTTTCGCATGGCCGGTGAACGCGTCCGGTTGCCCGCGGGTCACGCGGCGGGCGTCCGAACGGGAAAAGGGACCGGGCGCGGCCGGGCCCGGGGAGGAGACTGGCGGCGCGCGCCCGGTGGTTCGTCGCGGTGTTACTTAACGGTGATGTCGGCGAAGGCGAGGGCGATGGCCTCGGGGTCTTCGTCCTCGTCCTCGTGGAAGCTGGTGGCCGCCCATGCCTTGGTGAGGTGGAGGCGGCGGGCTTCGGGGGAGGCGGGGTCGCCGGCAATGATGACGACGTCCTGCTCGGTGGTGAGGTCCTCGACCGCCTGGACCCAGCGGGTGGCGGCGGCGTTGCGTTCGTCGTTGCGGACGATGACCAGGCTGCCGCGACGGGGCTCGTGGGAGCCCTGGTCGGAGGCGATGAAGGTGTCGATGTCGAGCTCGGCGTCGTTGACCATCAGGTGGATGACGTCGTCGAGTTCCTCGGTCTGCGCGTCGCCGAGGTCGAGGTGGTAGATGCCCATGTCGGTGCTCCGGGTGGTGAGGGGCGGTCAGGAGAGCTCGGGGGAGGTACGGACGGGCATCCGCAGCTTCAAGACCCGGCCGGTGGACAGGAAGAAGATGACCATGGCGCTGTCGCCGGGCGTGATCACGTGGATTGGGTTCTCAAGCATGAGGTGGTACCTGCCCGGCACCATGGCGAAGTTGCCCTTGGCCGGGATCGTGACCTTGTCCACCTTCACCATCTTCGAGGACTCCGAGTCCACGACGGTCTCGTAGATGCGGACGTTCTTGTAGTCGGGGCTCTTGATCTTGGCGATCTCGATGGGTTCCTCGGAGGAGTTCTTGAGCGTGGTGTAGCCGGCGGCGGGCAGCGAGTTGGGCAGCCACCGCAGCCAGGTGGTCTCCGGGACCGTGGTGACGTACGTGGAGACGGGCATCTTCATCGGCGCATGAACCTTTCTGTCGTGAGTCTCAGGGCCTGGTACTGGCCGCAGTGATCAACGAGCTTCATGCCGCCTAGGCGTCAAGATTGGCAAATATTCGCCATATAGACCGAAATCACCCGTCCTTCCAGGGCGGTGTGCGGCTTACTCTCAAGGGATTGCGAGGCCGGTCGGTGCCGAGATAGGGCCAGTACGGCCGGCTGCTCCGGCTCGGGGGTCCAGCGCATCGCATCGGGGCCCAGGTTGTCCGGGTTGGCGGTGCCGTCGATGGGGGTCTTGTCGGTCAAGGGCTGCCCTTTCGTGAGCGGTGTTCTCGGCGGCGGCGGGGTGCCACTCCCCGCCGCCCGGGGCGGGGGCGCAGCCGGGTGGCTGCGCCCCGGGGGAGGGTCAGGCGTTGGCGGTGGATCGGGTGATGGACTGACCGCGCACGCAGCGCAGCGTGAGGGCCTCCGGGTCCTCGGCGAAGGGGTCGCTCAGCTGGTAACGGACATCGGTGCTCCCGAGGTAGTCCGCGCGTCCGCAGTCGACGCAGCCGCACGGCCGGGCCAGGTGGAGGCCGTGGCGCGACGGAATGCTGCCGTGGTAGATGACCAGGTCGCCGGGCTCGATGAGGCCGAGGGTGCGGAACAGGGTGTCGGACATGATGACTCCTCACGGCTATGCGTGGATTCGGTTTGTGATCGACTGCCACCGCCGACCAGCAAGACAACTATAACACACTTGCATCACTTCGGGTGCCCTCATCAGCCCGCCCCCCTGGGTGAATTGGCGGCCTCCGCCTTCCGCCGACGGCGCGGGAACCGCCGGCGCTTCTCCCGTCGCCGGCGCGGCTGCACCTACCGACCGGAACGCCAGCGCGCCCCCACCGTGCGGCAGGAGCACGGTGGGGGCGCAGGATGGGAGGGCGTCTAGCCGGTCGTAACGGTGGCGTGTACGGCCGCGACGGCGGCGGCGGTGTCGGCGGCCAGGTCGGTGGAGTGGGAGTCGTACAGGACGGTGGCCTCGACACCGTCCTTGCCGAAAGCACAGGCGAGCCAACCGGCGTGATCGGTCAGCGGGTAGTCCACCTCGGACTCGTGCCTGTCCTGGCCGGTGAGCAGGACCTCGCCGCCGTCGGGTGTGGGGACGGCGATCCAGGAGCCGCCGGAGCCAGGGTGTGCGCCTCTGGTGGCTTCGATGCCCGCTTCGGCCAGGATCCGCTGGAGGTACTGCCCGGCGGTGTCTTCCTCGGCGTAGCCGAATTTGCTGCAGAACGCGTAGGCCAGGTCCGCGGCGGTGTCCGGGTCGGGGGCGTTGAACTCCTCGGCCCACCGGGTGAAGTCCTCCTCGCTGGTGGCCAGCAGCTCGACCTGGTCGGCGAGGGTGCCCGCGACCACGGCCGCGATGAGCAGTTCCGTGCGGTCGACGTCGAGGGTCAGGCCGATGACGGTGTACGTCTGCGTCTCGGTGGCGGTCATGCGATCAGCCGGAAGCTCGCGGCGTCGACCGCCTGGGCGCCGAGGTCTCCGAGGAAGGCGGCGACGATGTAGGCGCCGTTGTCGCCTCCCCAGAGGGTCTCGGGGGTCTCGCCGTCCTCCTCGGCGCGCCACGGGAAGGTTTCCAGCACGGCGGCGGCCGCGTTCGCTTTGGCCTCCTCGAAATTCGATCCCTCGGCGACGACCGCGAACGAATGGGCGAGATCCCAGACTTCGTACCAGTCTCCGATGATGGTGTATTTCACGGGTTCTCCTTTCGTCGAATTCGAGGCCCCGGAATTCGGTTCCGGGGCCCGGGGATGACCTGCGTTTAGCGGCGCGGCCGGGGGACGTCGCGGTAACGGCTGAGGTAGCGGTCGACGAGCATGAGCGCCTGGTCCTCGGTGAGGCCGAGCAGCGCTCCGCCGCGCGTGGATCCGGTGAAGACGGCCACGCCACGGACCGGGGTGGGCTTGTCCTGGTAGCTGTGGAGAAGCTGGCGCGCGGGGGCGTTGACGGGGAGACCGAGCGGGACGGCCAGCTCGTCGGTCCACATGATCAGCTGGGTGGTCAGGTCGGTGGAACGGACCTGGTCGGCGCCGAGCACGTCCTGCGGGCAGGTGTCGGCGTCCCAGTCGAGCAGGCTGAATCCGCCGGTGGGCTCGACACGCAGGGCGTAGCCGTCCTGAAGGAGGGTGGGCATGGGGGTCCCCTTTCCTGGGAGTTGGTTTTCGGTGCGGGTCGGCTGCCACCGCCGACCCACGACTTAACTATACCAACTATACATCACTTTCGGAACGCCGCAGGCGTCTATTTCCCCTGTTCAGCGGCATGCCGGAGGGCCGCCGGCGGAGTTCGCGCGCACGCCGCCGGCTCGTCCTGGCTCCAGGGCGCCGGCGCCGAAGCGGCCGGCCGCGGGCCGGAGGCGGCCGCGGTGGAGGCTCCCCGGCCGGGCCGAAGGCGCTCCGGCCGCGTCCACGGGCCCGAAGGGAACGCCCGGCTACCTCCACGGCCGGCGAGATGTCCTGCGGCCGGGCACGACTGCGCCCCGGCGCGGCTGGGGGGCCGTGCCGGGGCGCGAGGAGGTGCGGGGGCTATGCGGTCAGCTCCAGGGGCCGCTCAGTCGTGGCAGGTCTAGGCGGCGAGCGTGAGTTCGACGTCGTCCAGGCTGCGCTCGTTGATGGTGACGCCGCTGACGGGGTCGAGGTCGTCGAGCCATAGCTCCTCGTTCTCGGCGAGGTAGCCGTGGAGGGCGCTCGGGTTGTTGGCGATGTACGCGGGGAGACGGACCTCGGAGGTGAATTCGTAGGTGACCTCCTCGGTCACGGTCAGCGCGAGGCACACGGTCACTTCCAGGTCGTGGCCCTCGGGCTCGGGCGCGTCGGCGTTGACCACGAGGCACAGCAGGGCCGCCGTGTCCTCGTACGGGTCGGCACACTCCTGTGCCGAGTCGGGAAGCCGGCCGAACGGGGCGCCGAAACGGTCGAGGTCGCGGAGAACCTGGAGCAGGGCCTGAGGGTCGCGCGGATCGGTCCCGCCCCAGGCCGTGCGCAGTTCGGGGTCGGTGAGCTCGGGGAGCGTGTCCAGGTCGCCGCAGACGCCCTGCGCGCCGCTGGTGGTCCGGAGGCTGTCGAGGTGGAGTTCGCCGGAGCGAGGCTCGCGGCGCAGCACCAGGTAGGCGGCGTGCGGGTACATGTGGGCGAGGGTGGCGGCGAGGGTGCGGGCCAGACCCTGCGCCTGATCCTGGGCGGCTTCGAGTGCGTCCTGGCACTGCTGAATGGTGGTGTGCATCGTTCCTCCTGGGGTGTGGGCGGGGGCCGGCGGTGCGGCCGGCCGTCGGCTGGGGAGCCCCTCCCCCGGCGCCGGGCCGGGGGAGGGGGCGGTCAGGCGCTGAGGAGCTGGTTGCCGGTGCGCTGCCAGTACCCGGCGGGGGCGCGGTCCGCGCGGCACTCGTAGGTGCCGTAGGCGGTCATCGTGAAATCGTCGTCGCAGACCAGGACACGGGCGTCCGGGATGAACTCCAGCGTCTTGCTGTCGGCGGGGAAATCCCTGAAGCACTGGAAGCGGTGGGGGGTGCTCAGGAACCAGTAGACGTCGCCGCGTTCCAGGTCGGTGTATCGGACGCTGACGGTGTCGCCGGGGTGGAGCTTGCACCAGGTGCGGACTTCGAGGTCGGCGCAGATGTCCTTGACCCGGCCGTAGAGGACGTCGAAGGCGTCCGGGGCGATGCCGAGGGCGCGGTCGGTCTCGCCGCTCGGGCCGGTGAAGTGGACGGGACCCCGGACGTCGAGGCCGTCGAAGCCGTAGCGGGCGGCGAGGTGCTGCGCCACGGTGTTGGGGGCGCCCTGGTCGCCGGGGTGGTAGTGCATGTCCGTCTCGTCGTCGAGCGGGACGGTGGTGTAGGCACCGGGGCCGGGGAAGTAGTCGGTGATGTCCAGCTCGACGTGGGGGTCTCCGAAGGACCACGCAACGAGGTGGTCGGGGTGGAGCGTGCCGAAGCAGCTGAATTCGTGCGGGTGGGTGAAGTCCAGGGGCATGCAGTTCTCCAGGGTGTATGGGTTTCCGGTCATGGCCGACTGCCACCGTCAACCACAAGACAACTATACCTCAGCTTCATCACTCCCGGGAGATCTTCGCCCCCGTTTTCACTGAGCCGCCCCCGTGGCCGCTCCCGATATGCAGAACTGGCCTCGCCCGTTACGAGCGAGGCCAGTTGATTTGGCGGCGTTCAGGCCGCGGGCGCGGCCGCGGCGGTCAGCTGGCGGAGGACGTCGAGCGGCCGCTCGGCTCGCGCCAGCCGGGCAAGGCGGGCGCGCTGCTCCCTGATGCCGCGGCAGCCGGCGAGCGGCTGCAGGGTGTCCGGGCGCAGCTGCGTGACGGCCTGGACGTCGGCGCGGCCGCCGAGGACGACGACCGGCCGCGGACCGGGCAGGACGCCGAGCTGCGCGGCCTGGACGGCGAGCAGCTCGGCGGTGACGGAGCCGGGCTGGCCCATGCGCAGGTCGTACGGGAAGAGCGGCTCGTCGAGGGTGACGAAGCCGTTCTGCGCGGAGAGGACGACGACGTCGCCAGTGGCGCCGCGAGGCGCTCGGCCGCCTGTCGGCACAGGAGGTGATAGCCGCCCCGGTAGAGGTCGCGGGCCGGCAGGGCTGTCTTGGTGGGCGCCATCATGCCGCTGCACGGTACGACGATGACGGGCCCGAGCGGGCCGGGTGCCGTCGACCGGGGGGTCTCGCGTACGTCGAGGGCGGCGCCGGCGCTGCGGCTGCTGTGCACGGGGGCGAGGCCTTCGTGTTCGGCCGGCTGCCACGGGTAGGGGTCGCCGACGTGGCGGCGGGCCCAGGCCATCGCGCGGCCGGTGGCGGGGTCGAGGACGTCCCAGCCCGCGGCGGCGTACGCGCGCAGGTTGTCGTCTGTGTGGTCGGGCGCCTGGACAGTCCGGCGGTCGATCCGGGCGACCGCCTGAGCCACAGCGTCGGCGAGGGTGGCGGCGCAGCGCACGACGGCTTCGCGGGGCACCGGGGCGGTGCGGGGCATCAGCTAGTCGACGTGCCACCGCCGGCCGGTGCGGAAGGCCTCCAGGTGTGCGGCGGCGTGGCGGAAGCGGTGGACCGTGCTGTAGGCGCCGGCCCGGTAGACGACTCGGCGGCGGGGGCGGGGCAGCTGCTCGGAGGGGACGGGGATGGCGGACATACGAACACTCCTGGGATCTGGCGCGCGGTGGCGCTGGGGCCGGTGCGGCAGGGGGCGCCGGGGAGGCGGGGCGGCGGCCGGTGTCGGGCCGCCGCCCCGCCGGTGGGGTGGCTCAGCCGGTGGGCGGCAGGAACTGCCGGTCCGGCTCGACGCGCCAGGTCAGGCCCGGGAACAGGCGGCGGACCTGCCGTTCGGCCCAGGGCCGGACGGTGTCCCAGGCCTGCTGCGTCGGCTCATTAGCCCAGGTGTGCCAGCCCTCCGCACAGTTGGCGATCTGTTCGCCGAGCGCGGCCATGAGGGTCTCGGTGGAGATCTCCTCGGGCAGTTCCGCGTTGCTCTCGGTGGTCATGGCGTAGGCCTCGTAGAGGCGTTCGGCCAGGGTCTCGCCGTCGAGGTTGTGCACGGAGGTGACCTGGAGGACGGTGCCACGGCCGTCCGGGTCGAGGACCAGGCAGGTGGAGGGCTGGGGCGCGGTGTTGATGGCCATGACTCAGGCACCAAGCTCGACGCGGCTGGGGCGTTCGCCGCCGCAGTTCGGGCAGGGGTCGGTCTCGTGGTAGTACCAGCTGGTGCACGCGCAGTCCCAGGTGGAGATGGACCACGTCCACTCCCAGCCGCCGATGCCGTAGAGGCCGTCTTCCGGCCTGGGGTTGATGACGGAGGTGACCTGGGCCGGGCCCTCGTCTTCGAGGTACATCCAGCGGATGTGGAGGACGACTGCTCGCGGGGCGCCGTTGCTGTCCGTGCCGCCGTCGATGACGTGGATGGTGTCGGCGCAGTCGTAGCCGTACTTGGCGGCGTCCTTGAGGGTCTCGGCGGAGAGCAGGCGGACGGTGTCGAGGGTGAAGTAGGGGGAGACGAAGCCGTTCCAGCGGTTGGCCGGGTCGACGACGGCGGGGTAGGCGGGGATTCCGTCGATCGTGACGCGGGTGGGGACGGAGCCGGTCTTCGGGGAGGATGGTCGGGTCATGACTCTCCTGGTGTGAGTTCGGTTGGGGTGGTCGGCTGCCACCACCGATCACGAGACAACTATACCAGGCATTCATCACCTCCATGGTGGATGCGGCCCTTGGATCGCCGAAATCCCGCAGCTCAGCGACCCTCTGTGGCGGCCGCCCAAACGCCCGGAACGATCCGGCGGGGCAGTCCCGCCGGCGGTGGTGCAGCCCGGGACTGCACCACCCTGCGTGGGCTGACCTACGCAGCCAGCGCCAGCCGGTCCGCCGGGACGCGCGCGCTGCGCTGCTGCGGCACTACCACCGGCGCCGTGACCTCGGCTCCCCGGTAGACCCGGCCGAGGTAGTCCTCGACCGGCCGGCGCCACGGGCGGCCGGTCAGGGCCCCCAGAACGACCGCGCCGACGGGCGGGCACACCACGTCCCCGATCCGCTGGAAGGCGCTCGTACGCGAGTCCTTGCGGGCCGTCGGCTCCGAGGCCCGCCAGGGGAAGGACGGCAGAAACCCGACCAGCTGTCCGGCCTCGGCCTCGGTCAGCCGGTAGCCGTCCGACTCGCGGTACCAGGTCCTGGCCTTGCCGGTGAGGCACCAGCCGGCCTTGTCCGCGGAGAAAGTGTTCCCGCCCTTGGGGCGGCCGTTGGCGTCCAGTCCCCGCGTGCCGCGAGTGTTGACCCGCTCCCCGGGCGCCCAGCCGAGGGCGGCGGCTAGGGTCTGCTCGGCGAACGGCAGGCCGGACCGCACGGAGCCAGGGATCCGGCCGTAGCGCACCGCCATGAAGAAGACCCGGCGCCGGTGGGTGGCCACCCCGTAGTCGGCCGCGTCCAGCTCGGCCCACTGCTGCTGGGACCAGCCTGCCAGGGCCAGCTCGAAGCTGACCGCCTCCCGCACTTCTTCGAGGAGGTTCGCGGACTGCTCCATGGCGACCCACCGCAGGGTCTCGCCGTGGAGCTGGAGGCCGAGCGCCCAGATGAGCACCTCGGCGACGAGCCCGGCTTCCGGGTCCGGCATGGCGGCCGCCATGGCGCGCACCTCGGCCCACGTCATCCCGGAGCGGTCGCGGTACCCGCCGTGTCCGGCCGCCTCCCCGGCGGCGCGCAGCATGGCGGCGAGGACCTGGAGGGACTGCGCGGTGAGTCCGGCGCGCTTGCCCCCGGTGGACCAGGCGGGGCAGGGCGGGGAGATGATGACGCCGACGGTCCAGCGCAGGGCGGGGTGTTCGGGGTCGAGCAGGGTGATGTCGATGACGATGCGGCGGTGCCCGGCGCGCTCGGCGGTGGCGCAGGCGTCGCCGGAGAGGTCGAGGCCGACGGCGTCGTAGCGGGCCCCGAGGGCTTCGAGCCCCTCGTCCCAGCCGCCGGGGCCGGCGCAGACGCCGACGACGCGTTCGCGGTCGCCCTCGCGGGGGCGCAGGAGCCAGCGGCCCGGCCAGGGCGCGGCCATCTCGTCGAGCTCGGCGAGGACGTCCGCGGGGGTTTCGGCGCCGAGGTCGAGCGCGAGGTCGGCGAGGCAGACGGGGCAGGTGCGTTCCTCGAACCAGTCGATGCAGATGATGTGACTGTGCCAGTCGGTGAAGCCGCAGCGGGCGGTGGTGTCGTCGTGGTCGGGCAGGAGGTGCACGAGGCCTTCGGCCGCGGTGCCGAGGGCGGTGACGCGGATGGGTTCGGCGACGCGCTCGGCGGTCTGAGCGTCCGTCATGGGCTGCTCCCCTCGGGTCGGCCGGTCCATCGGCCGTGCGGTGTGCTGTCGGTCGCCGGTCGGGTGCCACCCCCGATCAGCGACACAACTATACGCATAACTCATCACGAATGGCCAGGAGGGGCGCGCTCTCTTCTCGCGGGATCCGTCCCGGCGGTCAGGCAGCCAGCGCCAGGGCCAGCCTGCGGAGGTAGTCCGCCGCGGCCTCCTCGCCCAGGTGGCGCCGCAGCGCGTCGCCGCGCGCCCACACCAGAGGGCCTTCCTCGGCCTCGACGCGGGCGGCCTCGGCGACGATCTCGGCGACGCTGAGCTTCTCCCGGAACTTGTGGCCGATGTGCTCCTCCAGGGCGACGTACCGGGTGGGCAGGTCCAGGCCCAGGGCCCAGCACAGCCGTACGGCGCGCACCAGGACGTCCCGACCGGCGAGCACGCAGAAGACGCAGCTCAGGCGGGGGATGACCGCGTCGTAGACGGGGTGGTACTCCAGGGCGGCGTCGGCGATCTGCTGCCAGACGTCGGCCTCGGAGAGTTCCAGGATCGGGTGCCAGGTGAGGACCATGCGCTGGCCGGTGCTCGCGCGCATGTCGATGGCGAGCGGCAGCTTCCGGGCCCTGGCGGGGGATTCGGCGGCCCGGATGCCGAGAGCTGAGAGGATCAGGGCCTGTTCGTCCAGGCCGAGGGCGTCGGTGATCTGCTTGAACAGCGGGGCGATCTTGTCCCGCTTCAGGGTAGATGTGCAGAGTCGGCGGGCCGCGTCCGGCCACATCTTGCGCTTCTCGACGAGGCCGAGCAGGCCGCGGTCGGCCTGGACGACGATGAACTCGACGCCCCAGCGCTCTGCCTGGCGCTGGGCAAGCTCGCGGACGCCCGGCCATTCGGACTCCTCCCCCAGGTCCGCGTGGACCAGGACCACCTTGTCCAGGCAGGCGGCCTGGGCGGCCAGGGTGACCACGCGCTGCCCACAGACGAGCGAGTCCTTGCCGGCACTGGTCGAGACGACGATTTTGTCCGCGGCCAGGATGAGCTCGCGGGGCGCTTCGGCGAGCTCGCCGAGAAGGCTGGCCGCGACGCCGGACCGGCGCCCGCCGCCGGTTCCGCGGCCGGGGGCGTGCGGGGTGTAGAGCTCCGCGAGGGTCCGGTTGGCCGCGCGGGCCGCGGTGAAGGCCCGGCGGACCTTGGCGCGGGCCTCCCGCTCGCGGCGAACGAGACCGGCGTGCGCGGCCTGGGCGGCCGCCGGCTCGTCGGCGCCGGCCTGCAGCTGCGGTTCCTTGGCGATGCGGACGCGGTCGGCAGCGACTGCCTTGGCCGCCCGGGCGCGGGCCCGGTCGGCGGCGGTGTACGCGGCGTCGGCCTGGTGGGCGCGCCGGATCCCCTCCAGCAGCTGTCGGCGGGTGCTCATGTCCATGGGACTCCTCAGGGGTGCGGGTTGGTGAGTTCGGCGCCGGGCGGCTGCCACTGCCGCCCGGCTGGGGTGGTTCAGGGGGATGTAACCGGGTGCCGGCTGTCAGACGGCCAGCTGGAAGGCGGTCCGCAAGTGCTCCAGTCGGTGCCTTCGGGATTCGCGCTGCGCCATCGCCCGGTCGTCGAAGCGCGATGGCGAGCGGTAGCCGCAGGAGCAGCGGGAGAGGAACAGCCCCGGGCCGATCTGCCATTCGCCGACTCCGAACGCGTCGACCACCCATTTGTCAGTGCCCATGTAGCCGGTGGCGGCCTGATGGTCGTGGAGCGTCATCGCGACCCGGCCCGCGTACGACACGGTGACCACGTCCCCCGGCTCCACGGCAAGCCACCCGTGCTCCAGCAGCCGGGCGGCGGCTGCGGGCGGAATCGACGCGATCCCCGCCCGGATGCGGCCGTCGACGAGGGTCCCGCCACCGCGCTCGTCCTGAGCCAGGATCAGCAACAGGTCTTCGTACTGGCGGGGAGTCAGCCGCCGGGGCGCCCGTACCGGCTCCAGACGGATGGTGCGGCGCAGCGTCCGGGGCTCGGTGTCGAGGGCGCTCCGGTGGCCGGTGATGGTGCGGATGACGGTCAGCCGGCCCGAGCGGTCGGCGTCCGGGATCACCTCGTCCTCGTCGAGCAGGGCTGTGGCGATGAGCGCGTCCGCCTCAAGGGCGGTGTACGCGCGCTCGGAAACGGTCCGGTCGTAGTCAGTGATCTTGGCGCGGTAGGCCAGGGCGGTCTGCATCGGAAGTCCTCGGAGCTCGAACGGGCGCAGGGGAGGGCCGGGGCGCGGCGTGCGCCCCGGCCAGGGTCATCAGCCGGCGACCTCGGGGTCCTCAGCTGCCGACAGGGGCTCCCACTCCAGGGAGCGGGCGGTCTTGCGGGACCGGCCATCGATCGCGACGGTGACGCCGTCCTGGTACGCGCGGGCGCCTGCCATCCGTACGTCCACCGCTTCGACCGAGCCGGTCTGGCCGCTGGCCACGTGCCGGACCCGCTCGCCGACGGTGCGGACCAGGTCCGTTTCGCGCAGACGCCGCGCGCCGAGCCGATGTCCCGCCCGCTGAGCCTGGCGGCCGCCGCGGGTGGCCAGGGCGGCCGCGAAGGCAGCGTGGGAGTCGGGAGCCTCGACCCGCAGGAAGGAGCGGCCCTCGGGCAGGCCGGTGTGGGTGATGGTCCAGGTGTCGGTGATCGCGCCCCGAGCCTGCTCGGCGGCGGCGCCCTGCTTGGCTGCGGCGTCCAGGGTCGGCACGTGCCAGACGAACAGGGGCGGGTGGTCACCGGGTTCGACGAGCCAGCCTTCGGTGCGCTCGAAGAGCTCCTTCGCGACGCTGAGCGCGCCCAGGGGCGGCCGCCCGTCGGCGCTGGTGGTCAGCCTGCCGCCCTCGACCCAGCCGACGGCCAAGCGGCCGCTGGTGCCGTCCGGCCGGACCCAGTAGCCGGCGACCTCGCCGAGGTCGTCGGGGCCGGTGACGTCGGCAAGCGGCTGTCCGGAGAGGGCGGTCACCGCGGCAGCAGCCGCCGGGTGTTCGGCATCCTGGGGCAGTACGCCCGCACCGGTGGCCGGGGCGGCCTCGGCCCGGCTGGCGGCGGGCGGCGGAACGAGGACGGCGTTCCAGGAGCCCGGGCCGTACTCGGTGAGCTTGACGAGGCCTGCGGCGTGCAAGCTCCGGACGGCGGTGAGGTTGTGCCCGTACCCGGCGCCGATCGCCCCGTCGCGCTTGACGACGGCGTACACCCGTCGCTGCGGTTCGGTCAGGGCGTCCTCGGCGCGCTTGCGGTTCTCCTGGGCGTTCAGGAACTCGGCGCGCTCCTGGGCGCCGACCTCGGTCTGCCAGTCGCCCGAGACGACCAGGCCGGAGTGGTTGACGACGTCGAAGCCCCCGCCCGCGGCCGGGCCTACGGAGTACAGGGCGAGCGGCGCGCGCTCCTCGGCCAGGGCCGGCTGCTCCGCGGCGTACGCCTGGGCGGGGGTCGTCTTGCGGGTGCGGACCGGCTTGGCCTGGACGGTGACTTCCTCGATCGCGACGTTCTTCCAGCCCGCGCGCTCGGCGGTCCGGGCCGCCTTGGCGACGTTGGCCGCGGACATCGACCAGGTGTGCACGATGCGGCCCTCGCCCTCGCGGCGGTCGACGGTGACGGCGTGGGTGTAGTGACGGGTCTCGCTGGTGCGGGTGCAGCCGGTGGAGGCGATGAAGGTGGTTCGGGCCATGACGGGACTCCTTGTGCATGGGGTGTGTTGTCGGTGCTGGTCGGCTGCCACGGCCGACCAGCGGGCGGGCCGGGGGCGGTGGTGCCGCCCCCGGCATCGGGCCTACTGGCCCAGGCGGATCGCGCGCTTACGAAGGCCCGCCTTCTGGATCCGGTACCGCGCCTGGGAGAACTGGTCGCGGTCCCGCAGCCACCGGTAGAGGCGGATCAGCGTGCGCTCGGACATGTCGTCGACCGTGCCCACCACGGTGGGCTCGCCAACGAACGCGAATCCGAGGGTCCTCGGCGCGAACGAGGGGGCGCCGAGCGTGTAGAACCACACCTTGTATCCAGCCTTCGGGTCGTTCTCGTTCCAGAGGCCGACAACGATGGCCCGGCGCTCGCCGGTGCTCTTGCCCTCGTCGTAGCGGGGGGTACGCACGACCGTGCCCGGCTCCAGAACGGTCTGGACGGTGGAGGCGGTGGCGACGGTCATGTGGACTCCCTTGGAGAGTGGTGGGGTGGTGGCGGGGATTCCCGCCAACAAGAAAACAATAACCACTATCCATCACTTTGGCAAGAGGGACGTGCCCCTCCTCACTGCGCACGTCCCCACCGCCCCCCCGTATGAGCCGAGTCGGCCTCTCGGCCTCCTGGCACACCCCTTCCGGTCCGGCCCCGGGCGCTCTGCATCGCCCGGATCCGGACCGGCCCAGGATTCGCGGACCGCCCTCAGAACAGGACGCACTGCGGCCCCTCGGCGGCCTCGCCCCCTTTGTCGCGATGGCTGCGGGAGGGCGCGACTCTGTCCGGCCGGCCGAGCGGGCCCGCCTCCCCCGGGCCGGCGTCGACCTCAGCCGGAGCCGCGGGCGGGGTCGAGTCGCTCTTGGGACACGGGCACCGGCACCACCACGCGCACGGCTCCCCGCCGGGCCGCAGGACGAGCTTGGCGACGCACCGGCCCCGACTGCTGTGCACCCAGTCGCTGTTGTCGTCGACGTGCGGTCCGCCCTCCTGGCGGTGGACGCAGAGGTCGCAGCGGTTGGCCAGGCAGTTCCAGCAGGTCCCGCGCTCGCACATGGCCCATCGGGCGAATCCGAACGGATACTTGCGCTCGATCTCCTGGAGGTAGGCCGGCCACACCCGCTCGCGGACCCAGGCGCCCTCCGGCTCGCTCATCGGCGACGCGTTGGGGACCGGGTCCACGATGCCCATGAACAGCGCTGCCTGGAAGTTCAGCATGGGAATCCCCCGCACGATTTCGCGCTCCTCGGGGGTCAGCTCGCGCTGCGGTCGGCGAATGACAGGCCCGGCGCCGCGCGCCGCCTGCTTGCGGTCGCCGGCACTCGGGGTCTCGTTCATACGATTCCTTTGTTGCCGAGGGATCGGCTGTCTCGGGCCGCGTCTGGCAGGGGGCGGTAGCCCGCCCCCGTCGTGCGCGTCGGTCAGCGCTCGGTCTTGGCGTAGTTGTGGCGGTCGTCGGTGGCGGCGAACTCGGCCAGCCCGGTGACGCGCGCGCAAACCCAGGTGTCCACGGGGCCGGAAGTCTCCTGCTCGCCGGTGAGCCACCCGTAGACGTCCGGCTGAATCTCGGAGAGGCGGCCGTCCTCGTCCTCGGCGTAGAACTCGGAGTTGCCGCCGAATCCGTAGTCGTCCGCGAGGTCCCACACGCAGACCAGGTACGGCCCGCCCGCGTCGTAGATCCGGCCGAAGACGCGCCGGATGTCGTCGGCGCCGTAGCCGTGCTCGAACACCCCGCGCAGGTCGGCGATCTCGGCCAGCAGATCCGGCCCGGTCGGCTCGGCGGTTGCCGCCTCGGCGCGCGGCGCAGGGTTCTCGCACTCCTGGTCGTTATGCTCGCCGCCATGCTGGACGATCAGGGCGCGCAGCGCCTCGGTGGGCACGTCCAGGAACATCCCGCTCTCATTGCCGAGGGTGCCGCCGGTCAGCCAGTCCTCCCAGGAGTCCTCGCTCCCCCAGGCCTCGGTGTCGGGAGCGGTGAGGCCCGGGGAGAGGAAGACCTCCTCCGCGGCGGGGGCGCCGGGCTGCGTCTTGAGGGTGATCGCGTGTCCGTCGGAGAGGCGGATCCGGGCGAAGCCGCGTCCGGTCCCCTCGGTCACGACGGCGTCGAGTCGGGACGTGCTGAGGGTCTGCATGCTCATGAACCGCCTCCGAGTACGTGTTCCGGGGGGGCGGCTGCCACGGCCGACCCACAAGACAACTATACATGCGATTCATCACTTTGCAAGCGAGGTGCACGGTCAAGCGATCAGGAACACGTCCTCGGCGACCTTCGCCCGGTGCAGCGGTGCCGGGCCGCCGGCCGACCGTCGGCGCGGCGCCGGCTCGGGCAGCTCGCGCAGCGGCCGGAACACCGGCCGGGCGCCGGTGCGCTTCGTCCAGCGCTCCTCGAACCCCGGGCGCTGCTTGTCAGCGACGCCCGCAGGTGCCGCGACGATGAACGCTTCGGCGTGCGGCAGGCCTTCGGAGTCGGGCAGGTAGTGGGCGCGCCGGATCCCGGAGGCCTCCCCGGCGATCAGGCGGACGCGCCCGGGGAATCGCTCGGCGAACCGGGTGACGAGTTCCTCGGCCCGCTCGCGGGGCGCCTCGTAGACGGTGCGCACCGATCGCCAGGTCGGTCCTTTCTGCTGCGCGCCGCGGCACCGCTCGTCGCCGCCGAGGCACTGCGTTTCGGCGTCCACCGGCGCGCCATCCTCGTCGGCGGCCGTGTGAAGTCGGCGGCAGCGGGGCTTACGCTGCTGGGTGCACCACCACTTCGGCTCCGTGCAGTCCTTGCCGTGCCAGCGCCGGCAGTCCTTCGTACGGCCGACGCCGGTGAGGCGGCGCACCTCGTACACCGCGTACGACGTCTGCTCCAGGTCGGCCTGGAAGGCTTCCAGGACGGGCCGGTTGCGGCCGTCCTCGGCCAGGCGCCGGTGAAGGGATCCGGCGGGCCCGTACAGGGACATCCGCTCGTTCAGGGCGAGCGAGATGTACTCCATGCGCAGGACCTGTGCGGCCTCGGCCGGGTGGGAGCGAAGCCGCTCCTCGTAGAGGTCGCGGGAGGAGCAAACGCCGGTGAACGGGCACATGGTGCAGTGGCTCTTCAAGATCATTTCGCCGAGGTTGTCGAGGACGTACTGCTCGACGGCGGCCCTGGCCATGCCCGCGCGGATCAGGGGGCAGTCCGGCTCGCAGATGATCCGGCCGGCAGCGGTGTTCAGCTGGTCCTGGATGGCGGAGTCCTTCAGCGCGCGGCCGGTCTCGTCGGCGTGATAGCCGATCACACGGCGGAAGGTCTCGGTGCCGAACTCGTGGGCAGCCCAGGTATCCAGCACCCAGCCTTTGAACCGAATGCTGCAGCGCCTCTGGCCGGAGGCGAGCATCGGGACGGTGCCGGCGGTGCGCAGCTCGTCGGACAGGCGCCAGGGGCCGGCCGCGTGGATGCGGCGGGGCGCGCGGGAGTCGTCGAGGACCAGGACGCCATCGGCGTCGCGCGGGCCGCCGCGGCAGACCTGGACCAGGCGGACCCGCCATGCACGCAGGAGCGGCAGGACCAGACGGTCGGCGTAGGACAGGGAGTCGCTGAACTCGTCGCCCGTGACGGCGTGCACGATCACGAGGTCGGACAGGTCCGGCTCCAGGCCGTGGGCGACCGGGTCGTTGAGGAACATGAGGATCTCGGCCGTCGAGTCCGCACCCAGACCCCAGGTGAGGACGGTCGGGCGCTTACGTCGGACGGCAGGGCGTGCGAGCCGGGCAGCGTGGACGGCCGTCCGGGTACGGGCAGGCAGGGGCATAGATCTCCTCGGGCGGGGTGCGTGTTCGGGGTGCGCGGCTGCCACTGCCGCAGGGGCGTATCTGATGTGTCTCGTCGGCCGCGCCAGCGCGCGTCGGCGCGGCGCACCCGGCGGTTCGCCGCAGTCAGGCTGGTCCCGCCCCGCGTCACCGGGGCGGGACACGGCCGGGGTCAGTCCCCCAGGCTCATACGCCAGGAGGCGCCGCAGACCGCGCACGTCCGGGAGTCGGCCCAGGAGTCGGAGGTGTCGAGCAGTTCGCCACCGTCGGCGTCGCAGACCCTGCGCGGCTGGGGGTTGGTTACGGGGTAGGTCGTGGGGAGGTCGGGAAAACGGCTGGAGCGGGGGCGCGTGCGCATGCAGGGAGTTCCCTCGTGCTCGTAGCGCGGCGGGTCGTAGGCGCTGGACGGCTGGAGCTCGCGGAGCGGCTCACAGCAGCGCTCGCATTCGAGGATCACGCGGGTAATGAGGGTGGTGGTCATTGCACTCTCCTGGTCTCGGGCTGCACGCGGCAGTCCGCCGGTTTCTGCGCATTCGGCGCTGGCCGGGTGCCACCCCCAAACCAACGATACAACCATACACACTACTCATCACTTTCGATAGGGGGCGCGCCGGAGATCCACAGAACTCGCACGGCTCGCGATGCCAGCGAGCAGTGAGAGCCAGCGAGGGCCGCGACCTCGCACCCGCTCGGGCCGGCGGCCGTACGGGTGCCCGACGGCCGGCACTGGCGGATGGCGCCCCCAGGGGAGCGCCAGCCCCGCCGATGGAGCCCCAGGGGAGGGCGCGACCGCGTGGAGGAGCCCGGGCCCGCGCGGGGGCCCGGGCCGGAGGAGCCGACTACCGGGTGGCGGCGCCAGCCGCGACCCACGCGGCGACGGGGCTCACGGGGTTGTGCTTGACGATGGAGCGGGCAAGGGCGAAGAGGTGGCGGTATCCCTTCGGGGCGCGGGCGGCCAGCTCCAGGTTCCTGACCGCCGTGTCGTACTGGAACTGCAGGACCATGCGCAGGGTCTCGGAGCGGCTCATGTCTCGCCGGTAGACGAGCACGTGGTGAGCCGCCTGGATGGCCTGTTCACCGATGCCGGTCCAGACACGCCCGTTGAAGACGTGGTCCCCGGCGGTACGGTCGGCGTCGGCGACATCGAGGGGCCCGGTGTGGGTGATGGTGAAGTGCTTGGGCCAGGCGGAGCGGGGACCGTAGGCCAGGGCCGCGTACGCTCCGGCGGCGGCGTCCAGGGCCGCGCCGACGGAGCGGACGGTGAAGCGAGGGAGCGTCCGGTCCTGCTCGGTGTCGGCCTTGAACACGTCCAGGCGCGTGGTCCCGCCGTAGTTGTAGACGTCCACGGTCGCGGCTTCGGGGTACAGGCGGCGGGCGATGTCGAGGACGGCGTACGCGGCGCGGGAGGTGTTCACGGGTCTCCTTGGGTGGTGCGGTTTTCGGTGTGCGGCTGCCACTGCCGCCTCGGGACTCCCCGCCCCGATGAAAAAACTATACCCACAATCAATCACGATCGCAACCTGTGACTACCCGTCAGATCTCTGTGTCGAGGGAGACTGCGGCCGCCGGCGCCGGGCTCGGCTGGAGCCTGGCGGTGGCTGGGAGGGGAAGCGGCGCACACCGCTTCCCGCTCAGTCACTGGGGGCCTGCGAACGAGCCGGAGACACGGCGTTTCAGGCCCTGGCGCACCGCAGCGGAGGGAAGTTCAGCTGCCGATGACGGCGCGGATCGCGGCAGCGGACTGCTCGGCAAGGGTGTCGAACCCGACCGGGGCGCAGGCGTCCATGAGTGCTACCCCATCGTCGGTACGCACGACGTTCTCAGGGAGTTCCGGGTCTTCGGGGAAACCGTCGTCGACGTAACGACCCTCATAGTCGATGACGAGGTCTCCCTCGTAGTCGATCCGGAAGGTAAAGGAGGCGATGCAGGGCCCGGAGATGGTACCCGTGACGCCCCAGTACCCGGCCTCGGCCGTCCACTCGTCACCAAGATCGGCAGTCAGACGGGCGGCCGTGGCGTGGGCAATGTCAGAGATGCTGAACGGATACTCGACGCCGTAGAGCGGCTCAGGGACGGGCGTGGCGGAGGCGCAACCTTCACAGCGGGACGTCCTGGCTTCGTGGAGCGTCTGCACCGTGCCGCAAGAGCTACAGGTGGCTCCTTCCCTGACGCCAGGCTGGACGTCATGGCCGCCGCACGCGGCGCAGGCGAGGGTGGCGTTCGTGGTGGTGTCGTTCACAGGAAGCTCCTTCGGGTTGTAAGTCGGGTGGAACGATCACGCGAGGGAGCCACCCGACGACTGAGTGGGTCAGCGCATGTCGCGGACGGTTCGGGCGATCACGTGGGCGATCTCGTCGAGGGTGTCGGCGATGGTCAGCTCAGGCAGGACGCGCCGGTCCCCGTGAGCGTCCTGGACACACAGGGGCCGGTCGACGCAGCCGGGGCCGAGGTCGAGGACACCAATCGTGTACTCCTCGTCGTCGGGGGCGAGGAGGAAGCCGCAGGTGCCCCACGCGCCAGACTCAGCCCGCCAGTCGTCGCCAAGGAGTGGTCCGGCCGTGTGGGCGATGTCTGAGACGTGGAATCCGAACTCGCGGCTGCGCATAGAGGTCTTCCTCTCTTCTGGCTGATCCCCGGGCCCTCTCGCCAATGGGCAGGGTGCTCGACGGCGCGATGAACCCGGAAGGTCAGGGCGGGTTGTGGGGGCGGTGTCGTTGACGCGGTCCCGTGGGCAGAGCGTCTGCCGTTCCGCTCCTGCTGCAAGCGGGGGCCGGGGGCGAGTGCGGCCCCCGGCGGTGGGGCGCAGCAAGGGGGCCCGCCCGGCGGGGCGGGCCCGCCCGCCTATGCGGCGAGCTTCAGCTTGGGCGCCGGGTAGTCGCGCTCCAGCTCCAGGTCAACCAGTTCCTGCGCGGTGAAGACGAAGTGGGCGAGGGGGGTCACGTCCGCCGCGTTCTCCTCCGGGACGGCGAGGACGAAGCGGATGCGGTGGACGGTGTACGCCTTGATCTGCTCCAGGGTGAAGGAGCGCATCTCACCCCGGGTGCGGCACATCGCGCGGACGACGATGCCGCCCTTGCTGGTGGTGAGGATGTTGTGGATCTCGATGGTGCGCACCGACTCGTCACCCTTGCTGTCGACGTAGGTGATGGTCGCGGCGCGCTGGCCGTCCATGGCGCGGATCAGGTCGGTCAGGGTGCGGGTGGTGGTCTGACCGGCGGTGATCTTCATGGAGTTCGACACGGGTTTCTCCCTGGAGCTTGTGAGTTCGGGGGGTGTTGGCCGGGTGCCACTCCCGACCAACAAGACAACTATAACTCACACACATCACTTCCGGGAAGCCGGAACGGCCTTTTTCTCGACCTGATTTCGCATTCACCCATCCGGCCGCACGCATCGCGACGCGCCGCAACTCGCCACACACTCCCGCTTGACGAAAGTGATGAGTCGGGATTATTGTTGTCTCAGTTGATCGGCCGTGGCAGCCGCTCAGCGACCGCGAAACACGCACCGCTACAAATCCACAGCGAGGAGCCCCGAGATGGCCCGTACCTTCCACGACCGCCCCGCGCACCTGCAGCTCCAGGAGCGGCCCTGGATCTCCCACCTGAAGGACGGGAGCAGGAAGCCTCACCAGCAGGCGGCACACAAGCGGGACCGCGCAGCGGTCCGGCTGGCGCTGCGCCTCGGCGTCGAGCCGCCGCTCCCCCAGCGCCGCTGCGTCGACTGGGAGATGCACTGAATCAGCTCCACACCAAGCGGCCTCGCCTTCCCGGCGGGGCCGCTTCGGCATGTCCGGGCGCAGCCTTCGAGCGGGAGCGCACGCGGTGTCCGGGCCGGGGCCGCGCAGCGGGCGGCCCCGGATCCGGAGCGGGGAGCAGGGAGCAGGGCCGAAGAACGGACCAGGCCGTGGGGACCGGTCCGAGCTGGCCTGGCCTGGGCTGAGCTGAGCTGGGCTGGGCTGGGCTGGTGCAGGCCGGGCCCGGCCCTGAGAAGAAGCAGGCCTCTTCCTCCGGCTATCGCGGAGAAAGACACCTCATGCAGTTAAGCCGTCAAGTCGTGGGGTGTGAGGCCGTCCCTTTACAGATCTTGCCGAGGATCCACCCCGGGCCTCAGCCGGCGCCCAGAGGTCGGCTGAGGGTGGTGGCCGGGCGGGTGGGTCACCAGAGGCCGAAGAACCGTGTCCACCAGGTGGGCCGCCTTGCGAGGCGCTCCAGCGCGCTGGGGCCCTCGTAGTCGCTCTCCAACAGCTCCTCAGGGACACTCACGTAGCCGAGGTCGGCCAGCGCCCCCTCCACGGTCGCGAGGTCGCCGAGGTCCAGCGCCCCCTCCTCGTGGGCCTCGTCCGTGCCTAGGAACGCCCCCGGATTGTCGGCGCAGACCTCTGCGAGAGAGCCGAACTTGCTCACGCAGACCACGATCCGCGTCCCGCAGACCGTCGCGTCCGCGGGCACGTGGATGCGCCCGTACTCGCTGGAGTCCTGGGTGTCCCGCTCGGACTCGCACGAGGCACCGAAGTCTGCTTCGAGCCGGCGCACCAGCCCGCCGAACTTGAGGCCGGTCGCCGCGCGGTCGTAGTGCAGCGGCCGTTCCAGCCGCTCCGGGTCATCAAGTTCGCGCAGCAGGGCCAGCAGTTCTATCTCGCTCTTCGCCATGCGCACATCCTGCCGCCCGTCGGGTGGGAGCGGAGAGACAGGACCGTCCTCTTCACGCGGTAGCTGTCACTGCCGCCTGGGGCTCTGAGGGAAAGGCGATTGCTTCATCGAATGGGACGCGTGCCAGGAGGCAGTGGTGGAGCTGGCCGAGCATCCGATTGAACAGGTGCCGTAGGGCCTGCATGTGCCAGTCCCCTCCCGCCCGGCGGCGCCGGTAGTGGGAATCCGCACCGGATGAACCGCTGAGGGAGGCGAAGGCCCACAGGTGGCCGACGTGGTTGAGCCGGTTGTTCTTCACGAACCGGCGTCCGACGTAGCGGCGTTTGCCGGAGGCCCGCGTGATCGGGGCCGAGCCGGCGTACGCCTTCAGCCCTCCAGCCGTGGCGAACCGGGTCCGGTCGTCGCCGATCTCGCCCAAAATGCGGGCACCGACCTGGGGACCGATCCCGGGGAAGCTCAGCATGATCGCCGCATCCGGGTGTGACCGGAAAGCCTCCTCGGTAGCGTGCGCCAAGGCGTCGACCGCCTGGCAGGCCGCGTCCAGCTGCAGCAGCAGGGCCAGGGCCTGCTTGCCCATGGCGTCCTCGACGAGGGGCAGCTGCCGCGGGGCTTCCGCACGGAAGAGCTGCTGGATTCGTTCAGCGTCCGTTTCGATTCCCCGGCGGCGGCCGGCCCGCCGGAGCATGGCGGTCAGCCTCCACATCTGCAGCTTGGCCGCCAGGGCAGGCGTGGGTGCGACGGCGAGGATGCGGCGGGCATCGGGGCGGGTCAGGGTCCCCGGCTTGTCCCGGAACGCCTCGATCATCGCCGGGAAGTACTCCCTGAGCAGGGACCGCAGCTGATTGGCGACCTGCTGCCGGTTCCAGACCGCGTCCTGCTGCGCGCGGGCCAGGACGGCGACGGCTTGGGCCAGGTCGGTGTCGGCGGGCAGCGACCGATGCATCGGCGCGTCGGTGCGGATGATGTTGGCAAGGACCAGGGCATCGCCCGGGTCGGACTTCTTGCGGCTGACTCCGTGCCGGTCGCGGTAGCGGGAGGCAGCCATCGGGTTGACCGCGTAGATCTTCCGGGGGCCCTGCCGCAGTGTGGCGACGAGCAGGCCGCGGCTGGTCTCGATCGCCACTGGGATCGGGGTCTCCGCGGTGTCGCCGTGCTCGGCCAGGAGGTCGATCAGCAGCCGGTAGCCGTCCAGGTCGTCGTTGATCCGGCACTTGGCCAGCAGCTTGCCGGTGTCGTCGACGAGCGCGACGTCGTGGTGTCCCTCCGCCCAGTCGATCCCGCAGAACACGTCCATGGATCCCGCCCCTTCTCCGGTGCTGTTCTCGAAGGCGAGCACGCGGGGCCGCACGGCGCACTAATTCCAGGGCTCCAAGGCCCGCCACCTCATCAGCCGTGCGCGGCGCCGCCAGACCGCACGGGCGCACGCCGTGTCCAGAGCTCGGAGCTCGTGAGGAGAAACGCGTCACCGTGCGGCAGCTCATCCTTCGAGGATCCCGAACCCGACGGGCCCGTGGGGGCAGAACGTGCGAGGACCGGCCGGCGCCCAGCGCCACCAGTCTTTACAAAGACCTCGCACGGTCGGAGGTGTCGTAGGGGTCACTACGGCACCGACCGGACCACACACGTCCTGCCCCAGGTTGGACAACGCCGCCCCGGGCCCCTCAGAGATCCAGAACCTCTAATTACTAACGAATTAGAGGTGTCGGCGCCGTTAAGGAGTGACCCACAGGGGTTGACCTGGGGCGACGAGCAGTGCCGTGAAACGGGTTGGCAACCGATGAGGCAACCATTGAGGCAACAGGTGAAGCAACCAGTGAGGCAACCGGCAAGGCAACCGGTGAGGCAACCGGGTTCAAGCGCCGGCGGCGCCCAGGAGCATGCCGAGTAGCGTCCCGCTCGCGAGGAAGGGCCCGAACGGGATGGCCGACGTGCGGGAGGCCTTGCGGAGCATGAGCAGCGCGAGTGCGTAGACGCCGGCCAGAACCTGCGCGGCCATCACCCCCGCCGCAAGGGCCGTCCAGCCGTGCCAGCCGAGCACGGCGCCCAGAGCCAGGGCGAGCTTCACATCACCGAATCCGAGACTGCGCGGGCTGATCAGGAACAGCACGAGGTAGCCGCCCGCCATCGCGAGCATGCCCCCAAGCGCCCCGGTGAATGATCCGCCCGCTCTGGGGAGGAGAGCTGCGACGCCGAGCCCGGCCAGGGCAGAGACAGCGAGCGGCAGGGTGAGGACGTCGGGCAGGCGATGCGCCATCAGATCGATCACGCCCAGCAGAACGAGAACCGGCACCGCAAGCAGCCAGATCATCAGCTCGGGGCGCGGTCCGGTGGCGTGAGCAAGGAGCGTGCAGCCCAGCGTGGTGGTCAGCGTGACCGGTAGCGCGGATGGCCCGTAGGGGGCAGCACAGGTTGTGCAGCGGGCAAGTCCGGCCCAGGTACGGATCGGGTGGCCCTGCGGACAGCTCGCACGCCAGGGCGTCCCAGCCTCCGTAGAGAGACGGTAGGCGACCCGCGGGATGAGGATCCCGGCGGCGATGCCGTAGCAGGCGGCGAAGAGCGTCAGCTGGGTCACGTGGTGAGAGTACGAGACGGCTCCACGTGCCGGACGGTACGGGCCTCGTCAGCGGCAGGTACCTCGTGGTCACGTTGGCGGCGACGTCTCAGGCTGCAGCGCGGAGTAGCCGCGCAGACGCAGCCGTGGGTGAATCGCCGCGCTCCAGAAAGTGACCCAGGGCTCCGGAGGGAGTGACCCATTGGGGGTTCGGGGGCGGGGTTCCGATTGGGCAACCGTTTGACCTGCAGCTTTGGTGTTCCGGGTCACCTTCTGGGTCAGGGGTGCTGAGGACAGTCGACGACACGTCATCGAGAAAGTGGGGCCGTGTCGTGGACATCCGTGTCTTCAAGGGACTGAACGCCGAGTGGGCGCTGGTGTGTGCTGAGCCGGGCTCGGGTGAGCAGGTGCGGGGCTGGCTGGAGGGGGCTGGCGTGCTGTGCCGGGGTGAGGGTCCGGCGGAGTTGGCGGAGCTGCTCGGCTGGATCGGTGTGCGGGATCGGCGGCTGGGCCGTGAGCACAGCGACCGGTGGATGCGGGCTCTTCTCGCGGTGGCGTCGGGTGAGGGCGCGGAGGCGAGGCTGGCGGCTCGGGTGGTCGTCCAGGCGATGTTGGACGGGGCGGTGCGGATGACGCTCTCGTTGCTGCGCCCCGTGCGGGACTTCGACGAGGTCGGTCAGGTCGTGGTGGCGAGCTTGTACGGGGTGGTGCGCTGCTATCCGCTGCACCGGGCCCGGAAAGTCGCCGCGAACCTGCTTCTGGAGACGTTGCACCGGGCAAGCCGGGAGCTGCGGGACGACGACCCGCAGGGGCTGGAGTGGGATCCGGCGCTGGCGGAGCTTCCCGGTGCCGAGAACGTCGCGGACGTCGTATGCCGCAAGGCCCTCACGGAGCAGGCCGTGTCTGACGGACTCGCGCACGCTGGCGAGGAGCTGGATCCCGCTCAGGCTGAGCTGGCCGAACTGCTGCTGTGGGGAATGCGGAAGGGCTTGCTGACGCAGGCGCGGGCGCGCCAGATCGCGGGTGAGGTGCGTGAGGAGTCCCGGTCTGCGGCCCAGGAGGCCGGGGTTTCGGCGGTGACGTGGCGCAAGCGGCGCAGTCGGAGCGTTGCGCGGCTGCGGTCGGTCGCGGAGCAGTGGGTGCAGGCGGCGTGACGTTCCGCGGATTGGTGGGTGCCGGGGTGTCACGTTCGGGCCGGGGCGGCTCCTTGCGGGGGTGGCACGGCGGATCGGCCGCCGGTGAACCGGTATGGGAGGTGTCGGCTGTGGTGGACACGGACGAGGCGGTGCTGGTGCGGGCCCGCCGTCGGCTGGGGGAACTGGCCGCGCTGTTGGAGGTCGCGCCGTTCTCGGCGGACACGGAGGAGGCGATGCGCTCCTATCTGCGGGATGAGGCTCCGGGAGCGCGTGCGGCGTTTGCCCGGTGGGCGGCGTTGCCGGCGCAGACCCGGCGCACTCGCGCCGCGCTGCTGAGGGAGGCGCTGTCGTGAGGCGCCGGGAGCACGACTCGATCCGTGGTCGTGGCGGTGCGGACGGGCGGTCCGGTCCTGGGGTCGGGCGTCGGTCGGAGGAGGAGTCAGTGGTGCTGCCCGGGGAGGCCGGCGGGTGGGCTCTGGGTTCCCTCGGCGCTGCGGCGAACGCGGTGACGGTGTTGCGGCGCTCGGCGTGGGTGCTGCTGCTGACCGGGCCGGCACTGGGCGTGTGGGCGCTGCTGGCGCAGCCGGACGTGGCATCAGGTACGGCGGCTGTCCCGGAGCGGTCCGCAGCCGCGGTCAGCAGTGTCTCGGATGCAGGTCCGGGTGGGTTCGCGGAGTTGTTCGTCAGCGCCTACCTGGAAGCCGGGGAGGGGACGCAGGCTTCGCTGGCGGCCTTCCTGCCGGGCGCCGAGACGCTGGCGCTCTCTGCCGGTCCCGGGAGTCAGGTGGCGGAGCAAGTCGCGTCGGTACGGATGCGTGCCGTTTCGGACGGCTACTGGGCGGTGACGGTCGCCGCTCGCGTCCGCCTGGTCAAGTCCGCCCCTGAGAAGCCTGGTGCACCGGAGCGAACTGATGTGGTGATGCGGTACTTCCGGGTGCCGGTGCGGTCTGGGCCCGGCGGGACGCTCACGGCGGTGTCCCTGCCTGCCGAGGTGAGTGCGCCGCCGGTGGGGAAGGCACCCGCGCTCGTCTACGGGCAGTGGGCGGAGGCACGTGAGACGGACGCCGGGGTGAGGACGCTCGGGGGGTTCTTGTCGTCGTACCTGGCGGGCGAGGGGGAGCTGGACCGGTACATGTCTCCGGGCAGCACGCTGTCGCCGGTCGTGCCGGCGCCGTATGTGTCGGTCAGGTTGGACCGGCTCGCGGAGTACGGGACGAACGCCCCGGGGGCGGCTTTCCCCGAAGGCGCGGAGATCGCGGACGGCACTCGGCGGCGGCTGCTGCTGGGCGTCACGGCAACGGATCACGCGGGCGTCGAGCGGCCGCTGACGTACGCGCTCGCGCTGAAGGCGCGGGATGGACGGTGGGAGGTGGAGGCCGTCGAAGCGGCGCCGCTTCTCGCTGCCGCTGCAGGTTCTGGTTCCTCTGACGAGCGGAGCAACTGATGGACGGCATGGCGGTGCTGGCGGATGCGCTCACCGACGTGGATGGCCTGGGCGTTCGGGTCCGGAATGTTCTGACGGGCACGGTGATGTCCGTGATGCTGGTGGTCTCGGTGATCATGACGTGGGGCAAGACGAAGTCGGTACTTGCTGCGGGTGTGGCGTTCCTGGGGGCGGCTGCTCTCTGGTTCGCGGTGATGAACGCGGTCGTCTTCCGCAACAGCGTCGGGGAGACCATCAAGCCTGGCGGGGGTGTTGCCCCGCCGGTGACCGAGGGGCGCGGGCCGGCGGTCGTCCGGGTCGTGGAGCCTGCGGGTTCTTCGGGGCCTGGCGGTGAGGTGCTGTGAGCGCGGTCAACCCGTCGGTCGAGGACGAGGTGCTGGTCGGCCGCTGCTACACGAAGGCGCGCCGGCATCCGCTGATGATCGGGAAGTGGCCGGGAGGCCGCGGCGCGATCTGGGGTGGGCCGTACACGGTGCCGCAGGTGGTCGTGATCGCCGTGGTGTTCGGTGTCCTGATGCTGACGCGCGGGGTGTGGGCGCACTTCGGGCTGGTGAATCTGGTGATCGCGATCGGTGTGCCGTATGGGCTGTCGCTGGTGGTGCGTCACGTGCACATCGACGGGCGCAATCCGCTCCTGGCCGCAGTGAGCGCGGGCGGGACTGTGGTGGCGCCGGCCGGAGGGCGGCTCGGGGGCAGGCCGGTGAGGCCGCGGGGGCGCCGGCCGCTGGTGGGTGTGTGCAGCGTGACCTGGACGCCGGCGGCGTCCCTGCGGGAGGTCCGGCGGCTGGCTGAGAACCAGGGAGACCGGGTGGCCAAGTCGGCGGCCGAGCAGGTCGCTGATTCGTCGGGATCGGGGGTGGGGCGGCCGGTTTCGGCGGCCGCGGGGCTTCTGGCGTTGCGTCATGAGCGCGGACAGGTTCGGCAGACACGTAGCGGAAGGGCGGGGGTGTGAGCGGTGAGGATGCCGATCCGGCACGTGGCCGGGAACGTCGTGTGGACGACGCAGGGAACGGTCTGGGCGGTCTTCCGGGTGCAGGGCGCTGATACGGCTCACGCCTCGCGGCGTGCCAAGCAGCAGCGGCTGGGCTACCTGGAGGCGCTGGTCAAGCAGCTGCGGGGAGAGTCGATGCTGCTGAGCCTGTGCCCGGCAGTGGACCCGGCCGCGGTAGTCGCGAAGATGTGCGCGGACATCGATATGGGGGCCTCGCCGCGCTATCGCGAAAGCGTCGATGTTCTGCGCGGTCAGCTGGAGCAGCTGGAGTTGACGGGACGGTCGGACTGGCTGGCCCTGCCCCTGCCGATGCAGCGGGCGGAGTCGGTGCGCGAGGAGTTCACGGCCGCGCGCGCCGGAATCGCGTTGACGCTGGGACTGCTCCCCCGGCCCGTTTCCGCGCGTGAAGAGGAGCTGCGCCTTGGGCAGGCGGAGCGGCTGGCGTCGGCGTGGCCGTCCGGGATCGGTATCCGTCCGGCGTCGGCAGCGGAGGTGCTGTGGATCTACGGGCACAGTGCGCGCCGCGGCCTGGTCGAGCCGGCCTTGCCCGATGGGGTTCAGGGTGAGCGGCGCATGCGGGGGCGTGGGCGGGGGGCGGCCGCGCTGGGTCAGGTGGTCCTCGCCGAGGGCGGCCACCTTCTTGCCTGGCAGGACGAGGACGGCGACACCGAAGGCGGTCACAGGACGAAGGGGTGGGGGAATCCGTTCGCGCGGCGGTGGCTGGAGGTGACGACCGAGTGGGGGCCGTCGTACCAGGCGATGCTGGCGCTCGCCGAGATGCCCGAGGCGTTCGCGTTTCCCGGCTCGGAGTATCTCGGCCAGCTCGATGACTTCTCCTTCCCGGTGGACTGGGTGGTGCGTCTGCGGGTGGAGGGCGGCGCGGCGGCGGAGGCCAAGAGCCGGCGTCAGGCAAGGGAGCTCGCCAACCAGTATCAGGAGTACGGCGGGGAGACGGCCGGGGTGCCGGCCAGCGTCGACAAGGCTGCATCAGGCCTGGATGAGTTCCGTGAGCGTCTGACGTCCTCCACGACGGAAGTGGAAGTGCGGGCGATGACCGCGCTGTGCGTGTGGGGCGGCACCCCGCAGGAGGCGG
Organism: Streptomyces sp. NPDC088707; assembly: GCF_044752725.1. Lineage (NCBI taxonomy): Bacteria > Bacillati > Actinomycetota > Actinomycetes > Kitasatosporales > Streptomycetaceae > Streptomyces > Streptomyces sp. NPDC088707. The sequence goes on from NZ_JBIVLV010000016.1 coordinate 54,053, forward strand.
AGCGGCGGGCGAGTGAGCTGGCCGGTCACTTCGCCGGCGGCGAGTACACCTATGTCCGGCCGCTCGGGGAGCAGGAGAACCTCTGGTACGGAATGCTGCCCGGCGCCCGTACGCCGTCGGTGATGGCCCAGTACTCGCAGTACCTCCTCGCGCGTGACTTCGCGATGGCAGGCCCGTTCACCGGCAGCGCGCTGGGTGATGAGACAGGGCCCCTGTACGGGCTGCAGCTGGCTAACGGGGGTGTGCGGCCGGTGTTGTGTGACTGGTCGCGTGGCCCGAGGGAGAACGTGTCGGCGGCGGCCGCGTGGGTCGGTGAGCTGGGCAGTGGCAAGTCGGTGGGGATGAAGGGCGCCATGTACTCGGTGCTCGCCGCCGGGCGGCGTCTTCGCGGTGTGAGGCGGGGGCGGGCGGTGGTGGTGGACCGGACCGAGCAGCAGGAGTGGGTGCGCTTCGCCGAGGCCTGCCCCGGCGAGAGCGAGATCATCACGATCGACGACCAGGCGCGGATCTCCCTGGACCCGCTGCGGATCTTCACCAAGCCGGCGGAGGCGCAGCGGTTCACCGAGTCGTTCCTCACGCTGCTCCTGGGGCTGGCGCCGATGAGCGAGGAGGGAATCGCCCTCTCCGAGGCGATCGAAGCAGTCCTTCAGGAACCGGGCCCGTCGATGCGGGTCCTGGTCGAAGAGCTCACCAACCGGGGAGCGGGCGGGGATACCTTCGCGGCACTGGCGGCCCGCCGGCTCGCGGCAGTACGCCGCAAGGACCTCGCCCGCGCGGTGTTCGACGAGTCTCTGCCGGTGGTGCGCAACTCGACCGCCGACAGTGTCGTCTTCGCCGTAGCGTCGCTGGCGCTGCCGACGAAGAGCGAGCTCGAGGCGGGGCGTCTGGAGAAGCTGCAGTTCGAGAAGACGTTCGGGCGCGCGGTGATGTATCTGATCGCCGCACTGTGCCGGAAGATCGTCTACGCGCAGCCGGATGAGTTCGCGGTCGTGGTGTGGGACGAGTGCTGGTGGCTCACGTCCTCCCCCGAGGGCCTGGACCTGGCGATCGAGCTGGTCAAGGACGGCCGCAAGCACAACGCGGGCGCCTGGTTCGGCGGGCACGACGAGGACGACATCGGCCCCGCCTCCAGCGACAAGGGCCAGATCCTGCGCGGGCTGATCCCGCGCAAGTTCCTCTTCCGGCACACCAACCGCAACCTCGCCCGGCGGGGCCTGGCGTTCCTGGGCTGCAACCCCGAGGACGAAGACCTCCTCACTCTGGTCACCGCCGGTCTGTCGCCCAACCGGCCGGACATGAACGACGCGGAGCGAGCGGCGCGTGCCGGCGAGTGCCTGCACCGCGATCTGACCGGGCGGATCGGCACCATGCAGGTCGTCATCCCCGCCGACCAGGCCGCCGCCGACCACATTCACTCCCAGCCCGTCCGGCAGACAGTCTGATGCCCCAAAAGCAGCGCCTCGTGCGGAGCGCGACACGTGTGGGGGCGGGTGTCGGGGGCCGTGCCGTCGCAGTGGTGCGGTGGGCGCGGCCGGGCCGGGCGCTGCTGCTCGCGGTGGTCCTGCTGCTGCTCGCCGGCGTGGCATCTCTGACGCTGACCGCGGTGGCCGCCGCCGCCCCAAGGCCCACGCCCACCCCCTCCCCGACGGCACCCTGGCCGCTCGCGCCGCCGGTCGATCCGGACAACCCGCTCGCGCCCGGCCCGGTCCTCACCCCGCCCGAGAACGGCACCACGCTGGAGGAGATCGGCAGGGAAGCGGAGAAGAAGGCAGCCGCCGAGAAGGCGGCGAAGGCGAAGAAGGCGAGGGAAGACTGGGACAAGGAGGTGGACAACTACCTCAAGACCCAGGCATCCCAGGGCGGTGTGCTGTCCGCGTTCGAGGTCACCGACCGCAACAACATCCCCGTCTCTGCCTACCGGATCTACGCCGACACCGGCGACTGGAACGACTGGGACCTCAAGGTCGAGCACTTCCTCGTCGAGATGATGTTCCTCTGCAACAAGTGGCTGGTCTCCTTCGCCTGCTTCCTCATCGCCTGGGCACTGTCGTTCTCCCTGGCCGGCCTGCTCCTCAAGCCCGCACTCCAGGTCTCGACCTCGCTGTATAGCGGGGTGATCATGCAGCTGGGGCTGCCCGCGCTGTTCCTGACGTTCTCGGCCGTGGTGGCGTCCTGGCACCTGATGTTCGGCAACCGGGCCCGCGGCTGGGGCGAGATGGCCGCGGCGATGGTCATCTCCGCGCTCGCCATCGGCGCGCTCGCCTCGCCGCCCGAGATGCTGCTGTCCAAGGACCACGGCGCGGTCGCCACGGTCCGCGCCCTGGCGGTGGAAACCGCCGCGCTCGTCCTGGACAAAGAAGCCATCGACGCCGGCGGCACCGCCACGACGACGGCAGGCAGCACATGGGAGAAGGCCGGGCAGGGATCGACAGTCGGACAGCGGGTGCGCAGTTCGTCCGGCTCGATCGCCCGGCCCATCACCGATGCCCTCGTCGACGCGTTCGTCGCCCGCCCGGCCATGATGCTCTCCTACGGACGGACCTTCGAGGACCCGAAGAGCGGCCGCGGCCCGCAGTGCGGCACGCTGTTCCGCCAGTCCCGCATCTCCCAGGCCGTCTTCGACCAGAAGATCGACGAGATCCTGGCCGCCGACAACAAGTACGTCCAGGACGTCCCCTTCATCGGCGGCCCTCTCAGCGACCTCGTCGACACCGCGACCCAGCCCGCTGAGACGGTCGTCCGCGAGAAGCTCGCCGCCAAAGGGCCCTTGAAAGAGTTCGAAGCCGCGTGCGTCAAGGACGGCGCCGCGTCGGCGAAGAAGGCCAGCATGGAGAAGGTCGGCGGCGCCTTCTTCATGGTCATCGCCGCATTCCTGACCTGCTTCTTCATGATCGCGCTGACGTTCAGCTTCCTCTTCGCCCAACTGCAGATCGCCCTCGAGGCGATGATCGCGAAGGTCGCGCTGGCCTTCGGAGTCCTGCCCGGCCCCGGACGCGGCTGGCTCTGGGACCGCGCGACCGCCATCGCCCGCTCCCTGGCCCTCCTCATCGTCTCCGTCACCGCCATCGCGGTGTTCGTCGTCGTCGTCAACGCCGTCCTCAACGCCTCCGACACCGACATCCCCGGCGGCATCACCATCCGCTTCGTCGTCCTGGACTGCGTCGTCGTCGGCGCCTTCGTCTACCGAAAGCGTCTGACCCGCGCCACCCGCGGTCTGGCCATGCGCGCCCGGGCCCGGGTCGGCAGCAGCGTCGCAGGCGGGGCGGTATCTCCGTCCGAGCTCGCCCGGCCACAGCGCGGCGGCATGGGCCGGAAGCTGGTGGTGGGCGGGCTCATGCTCGGCGCGCTCGCCGCGACCGGCGGCACCAGCGCGGCAGTCGGCATCGGCCGGGCCGGCGCCAGCCGGGCGGTCGCGCGTCTGGGCGGCAAGGCTCTGAGCGGCGCCGGGCGGGCAGTGGCCGGGACGGCGAACCTCGCCGGCCGCACGGCCCTCGCCGGGGCCAAGGGCGCGGCGAAGACGACGGCGTTCGGGTTGAAGGCGACCATCGGCCTGCCGGTCTACGGACCCCGCGCGGCCCGCCGGGTCGGTGCCGCGGCCGCGGCCCTGCCCGGCCAGGTTGCCTCCGTGGCCGGCAGCGCGGTGGCCGGAGTTCAGGGCGCGGTCCAGGCGGTCCATCAGAATGTCGTGGCACCCGTGGCGAACTTCAGCGGGGAGTACACCCACAACCTGCGCTCGCTCGGCCGGATCGTGACCGGCCGGGGCGGACTCGGCCGCTACAACGCCCCGCACAGGCCCGGCCCCTACCCGCCCGCCCCGCCCGCACGGCGCCCGCGTCCAGCACCCCGCCCGCGTACTCCCGCCCTCGCAGCCACTCCTGCTCCCGTTCCTGCCGTACCCGCTGTGCCGGCCGTGCCTGCCATGCGTCGGCGTCCGGCGCCACCGCGGGTCGTGCAGCCTCCGGCCGGACCGGCCCAGGCCATGCTCCGGCAGAGGCTGCACCGCCTCCAAGCCCAGCCTCCGCAGCCCGCGTCTCCCCCGCCACCTCAGCCCCCCGCTGCCCCGCCGACCCCGCAGACGCCTCCTCCTCCGGCTGCCCCGCCCACTCCTGCTCGGGCGCCTCGCCCTGCCCGCAGGACGCCGCCCGTGAGGCCGAATCCGCGCCGCCCGGGCCGGCCATGAGCGCGTCAACCAGGACAGCGCTGACCGTCGGTTCGGTCGTCCTCGCCCCTCTGGCATTCGTCATCGGACTCCTCGTCCTGTTCATCGCCGCCGTAGCCAGCGGGGCGACCGGCAACGAGGAAGAGAGCGGGAGGTCCGCCCCAGGGCCGGCAGACGCGACGCCGTCCAGCGTCCCCGGGATCGGCCCCGTCGTCCTCAGCGCCTACGTCAAAGCGTCAGATGCCGTCACCACGCTCCGCCCGAAGTGCTTGGGGATGCGCTGGTCCGTCATCGCGGGTATCGGCAAGGTCGAGTCCGGCCACGCCGCCGGCCGCAGAGTCTCGGCGAACGGCGACGTGACGCCCAGGATCCTCGGCGTGCCGCTCAACGGCTCAGGCGCCGGCGGGAACACCAGCGTCCACAGCGACACCGACAACGGCACCCTCGACGGAGATGCCGTCTTCGACCGGGCGGTGGGCCCTATGCAGTTCATCCCCTCCACCTGGCAGGGACCCTCCGGGCAGGACGGCAACGGCGACGGCATCCGCGACCCGCACAACATCTTCGACGCCGCCCAGGCCACCGCGTTCTACCTGTGCGGCACGGGACACAACAACCTCACCGACGAGGCGCAGCTACGCAAGGCGGTACTCCGCTACAACCAGTCCGGGACGTACGCGACCGAGGTCATCGGGCACGTCCGCACCTACGACCAGCTCAGCCGATCTGGTGTCGGCCATGGAAACTCGCCGGGCAGCCCCGTGTTCCATGACGGCAGTGCCGGCTGGCCCACTTCTGTCAGGAACCCCCGCTCTACAGCCGCAGCGATCACCTGGGCGCGCCAAGAGGCCGCCGCTGGGGGCCGGAACTGGTACCGGGCCTGTCTCGCGTTCGTCGCCCGGACCTACGGCTGGTCCTACTCCGGCGTCCAGTACGCCGTCGATCACTACTGGCAGATGCCCGCAGCCCTGCGCCACGACCGCGACCGCAGGCCGCCGCCCGGAGCACTGATGTACTGGGACACCGGACAGCGAGCCGGTCACGTCGCGCTGTACCTCGGCGGCGGGAAGATCGCCTCCAACGACATCCGGCGCAAGGGCTACATCGACGTCGTCGACGCGGGCGACATCGAATCCGTGTGGGGCGCCACGTACCTCGGCTGGGCCCCGCCGTACTTCCCCCAGGGTGGATAGAACACCAGGCAGACCGTTCCTACTCAGCGGACTGAGCCCCGGCGTCTGGCGCCGGGGCTCAGCTCATGTGGGTGCGCCCATGCGTGGATTGGGGGCGCTAGGTGGCCGGCGCCTGCTGACTCGGGGGGGGCGTTCCGACCTCCCAGGAGCTACCTGCGGTGTGCCTCCCACGCTCGCCCTGCTTCACGGGCGCGATGGCGGTACTGGCGCAGCTCGGGGCCGCCTTGGTCGGCTCGATCGGCCCAGTAGGCGGTGATCGAGGAGGCGAAGGCGGTGACCGCCGCCTCGGGCGCGTTGCGATAGGCGGGGACCTGGGCGGCGTGCTTCTCCGCGTCCTCGGGCCCGTGGCCGGCCAGGATGAGTTGGGGCACGAGGAGCGCGATGTCGAGCCAGGCGGCCCCCCGGTGGGCACTGGCCCAGTCGACGAAGCGAACGTTGGCGTCGTCGAGCAGGAGGTTGTCTGTGCGGATGTCGCAGTGCAGGAGTGTGTCGCCCCTCATCGCCTCGTGGTGCTCCGCGGCCCGTTCGACGACCGGGTGGTCGGCGAAGTTCGGTGCGTCCTGGTAGGGGCTCGGGGTGAGGGTGTCGTGGAGGGTGGTGACGGCGTCCAGGAGAAGCGGCAGGTCTGGGGAGCCGGGCGTGAGTTCGGGGTGTCGGCCGTCGATGTGCTCGAAGGCGAGGACGACCCAGCCGTCGGCGTCCGTGTCGGCCAGGAGTCGGGGGCCGGGCCCTTCAGGGAGGGCGCGGTTGATGGCCGCTTCGGTGCGGTAGGTGGCGGCGAACGGGTCGGTCGTGCGGATGGCCTTGACGAAGGCGGCGCGGCCGTCGGCCTGGGGCATGCGGACGCGGACGCCGGGGGTGTATCCGCCGGCCACGGGCTGGGCCGGGCCGGTGGCGGTGAGCTGGTCGGCGATCCGCTCGCGGAGCGCGGGCGGGAGGTCGTCCCAGGTGGGTGTGGTCACGTCGCTCTCCAGGTGATGGTGTCGCGGTCGATGTGGACTTGGCCTTCCTGGGCCAGGTGGAGCAGGCCCCGGTGCAGTACCGCGTGGAGGTGGGTCTCGTGCCGGTAGCCGAGGAAGTACTTCTCCGTCAGGCCTTCCGGTGACGAGAGTAGGGCGTGTGCAGCCCGGGCAAGAGGGATTTTTCCGGCGCCGGTGATCCTCAGGGCGAGGAGCGCGGCTCCTCGTTCCGCGGCGGCGACGTGTCGGCGGTAGCCGTGGACGTCCCCCGTCAGGAAGACGTGGGGCGTGGTCAGGGCGTTGAGCAGGAGGCGTGCCTTGAACCGGGGCGAGTTCAGGGCGTCGGGATCTCCGACGGGTGTGGCGTAGTCGGTGACGCCCTCGAAGCCGCCGAGACGGGCTGCGTTCTCGATCTCCCGGGTGGTGGCGTAGAGCTTGGACGTGAAGGCGACCTCCTCGTCGATGTCCAGGCCGTGGTCGGCGTGGAGCCGCTTGACGCCGTCGATGAGACGCGCGAGGCGGGCGGGCGGCAGCGGGGCGGTCCCGGTGTAGAGGAGGTCGAGGTCAGATGCCGGCCTGGGGCGGGTGGCGTGGGAGCCGTACGCGAGGGCGTAGCCGTCGCGGGCCGGGTGCAGGGCTGCGGCCGCGGTGAACAGGCGGGTGCTCACTGCTGCTCCAGAGCCCGGCCGAGGCCGGTGACGTATGCGAGGGCGTCTCGCATGTGGCTCTCGGCGATGCGGCCGTTGTTGCCCATGAAGCGCAGCGGGTGGAGCGTGGCGCCCTGCTGGAGGCGGCCGGTGTCGTCGGGGAGGGAGAACTGGTGGAAGTGCCAGCGCCCCTCGTCCAGGATCCGCGCGTGGATGGCCTTGCTGATCGTGTTGATCCGCTCGATGTCGGGATGGCGGGGGTCGTGGCCGGTGGGCAGGTACATGAACACGACGGCGGTCATGTCGGGGTCGTTCAGGCGCAGCAGGCGGGGATTGTCGTCGACGAGGCCGGTAAAGGTGCGGGTCGTGATGAGGCGGCGGCGCATGAGGTCGGCGAGGCCTCGGCGGCCGTGGGCGCGCATCATCGCCCAAAGCTTGATCGACGACCATTCCTTGGTGCCGATGAAGGGGGTGACCTGCCCGAAGGCGAAGTCCTCCTGCATGATCAGGTCCGAATAGGAGGACACGAGCCGCAGCGAGGCGGGGTCGCGGACGAGGAGGGCGGACATCGCGTACGGGATGTCCATGACCTTGTGGGGGTCGACGGTGATGGAGTCGAAGTCCTCGATCCCGGCGAGCTTGTGGCCGAGTTCGGGCGTGAAGGCACACATCAGGCCCCAGCAGGCGTCCGCGTGGAGCCAGATCTGGGGGTCGATGCTGCGGGTGATGTCGTGGACGGCACGGAGGTCTTCCACGGTCTGGGTGCGGCTGTCGCCGGTGTAGGCGACCACGGACATGATCTCGCCCTGCCGGTCTTTCAGTGTGCGGTCCAGGGCGGTGCGGTCGTACCGGTAGCCCTTGGTCGGTACCTCGATGATGCGGCCGCCGCAGCCGATCCATTCCAGCGCGCTCTTCACGCTGTAGTGGCCGATGCCGGCGGGGACGACGATGTGCATGCGGGTGGCGTCGGTGACGCCTTCGTGCATGGTGCCGGGGGCGATGTTCTCGCGGGCCAGCATCATGGCGGTGGTGTTGGAGCCGGTGCCGCCGTAGGTGGTGACGCCGCCGACGTCCCACACGGTCTTCACGTCGGTGACGGCTGGGTTGGTGAAGCCGATGAGGTCGCGCAGCCAGCGGATGACGGCGATCTCGGTGAAGGTGGCGGAGGGGGCGGCGAAGGACTGGTTGATGAGGTTCTGCTGGGCGAACAGGGCGAGCAGCCCGCCGGCCAGTGCGGCGACGTCGGCGCCCGTGTGCCCGAAGCCGAGGAACCGCGGGGAGGCCTCGTTGTTGCACATCGGCAGGACCGTGTCCACGAGCTCCTGCACCACGGAGGGGACGCCGGTCGACCTCTCGGGCAGGTCGGTGACCAGGAGGTCGCGGATCTCGGCGGGGGCGAGGCGCTTGCGGGTCACCTGGTCGTCGAGCTTGAAGTCGACGCCGACGGTGACGAGCTGGTTCAGCAGGGCGATGGCGCTGTTGCGGTCCATCTCGCTCAGCAGAGGCATGACAGGGCTCCTTCTCGGGCTCAGTGAAGGTGCCCCCGGCCCTCCCGGGTGGGGAGGTGTCCGGGGCGATGCTGCGTGCGGAGACCTCCGACGGCGCGAGGCGCTCACTCGAAGGGGCTCCGAGCCCGCACTCCTTGCCTTCCGGCGCGGGTACGGGGGCTGTGGGGGCCCGCCCCTGGCAGGCGGGCCCGTGCTGCGCGCAGGCCCCGTCCGGGCGGGGCCTGCGCGCAGCAGTTTCACGGGCTCGGTACGGTGACGGGCGCCGCGGCAAGAACGCGGTCGAGCGCGACGTGCAAAGCCCGTACGAGCCGGGCCTGGGACTGGGCCACCCGCAGGGGATGCCGCCCGGGCACCGGCGGGACGCTCAGGCGCCTGACGGCCTCCCCGATCGCGATGTGCGCCAGGGTCCGGGCCGCCACGGTCGACGCCTGTCCGTCTCGCGGCAGCGCCATGGCTGTCGACTGCACCTCGCGGACAAGAAGGTTGGCGTAGCCGGTGAGCTGAAGTGCGACCTGCTCGATGCCGGCCGGGGGCGGGAGGGTGTCATCCCCCGGCGTCCAGCTGAGCACTGTGGCCGCGAGCTGTTCGTGGAGGCTGCGGTCGAGCGGGATGTCGGCGTCCAGAGAGCCGGTTGGGTCGTGGACGATGCTGCCGTACGTCACCGGTTCTCTCCCGTCAGGATGGCGTCGAGCATCGGCTCGACGGAAACGACGGACACTCCACGGCAATGCAGGAACCGCTGTTCAGCGAGCCATACCGCCCAGGTGAATCCGATGTGTCCAAGGGCCGGGACGAGGACGATGGTGATCCGGCGCAGCTCGGCGAGCTCGCGGAGGCGGTTCCAGCCCGGCCGGGACTGCGGCGCCTCGGTCAGCAGGCAGTCGTCGGAGACTGCGCCGCCGTCCACGACCGTCCAGCCGCGCGCTACGGCGACGCCGGCCGCGGCCGCAAGCATCCCCCGGACCGTGCCGGGATCGGGGTCGGCCGCGTACAGGGCGACCGCGGTGGGCTGCCGTGGTGCCCTGGGCGGGTCGATGGGGAACATGACTCTCCTCCACGTTCTTCCGGGTGCTCCCCCAGGTAACTGCCGCCAGGGTGGTTCAGGACACAGCGAGTTGCGTCGCGTCACTCGACCTGGCCGTAGCGACTTGACTATCCGTTGACTCTCGCCGAGGCGCGCGACAGGTCTACCGTGGATCGCATGGCGCGCAACGAGGCGTTCATCGTGTGGATGGACACCGAGGGCTGGACGGCCCCTGATCTGGCGACCGAGCTGAACACGGCGATCGGTCAGAGCACCGGAAAGCCGGGCACGCTCTCCGATGTGACGGTGCGCAAGTGGCGCTCAGGCGAGACGACCTGGCCCCGGATCGCGGTGCGCCTGGCTCTGGAAGCGATCAGCGGCCGGTCCGCCCAGGACTTAGGGTTCGCCGACCGGCGCCGTAAGACCAGCACTCCCCCGGAGGACTCCATGCTCCGCCGCTCCTTCCTGAACTCGACCGTCGGGGCGTCGGCGTCCTTCGTCCTGGCAGGTCCCGCTCCATCTGTCGGCACCTCGGATGTCCTGCGGCTGCGGGCACAGCTCGACTCTCTGAGGACGCTTGATGACCATCGGGGTGGGCACGCGACCTTGGAGCAGGCGGCGCTCGCCGGCGCGCACGAGGCCGCCCGGCTCCAGGAGAAGGGTGCCTCGGCGCGCACCCGCGAGCGGCTGTTCTCTCTGGCCGCCGCGTTCACCGCGGCGGCCACGTGGTCACTGATCGACGCCGGCCGGCTCGACGGTGCCGGCCAGCACCTGGACAGGTCCCTCACTCTTGCAGGCTTGGCGCAGGACCCCGAGATGGTGATGCAGGTGTGGAACCTGCGGGCGATGCTCGCCCGGCAGCGCGGTGACTACTCCGAGGCGGTGGCATCCGCTCAGGCCGCCCTGACGACGGCCATCGCACGCCGCTCGCCGCTGCACGCGTCCCTCGCGCACGCCCGCGCCGCCGTCGGCCTCGCCCACGGCCGGGACCGCAGATCGGCGCTGAACTGCCTGGGCCGCGCGCAGGAGTCCTTGGCCAAGGTAGATCCGGCACAGCCCCGGGCCGCGTGGATCGCGTTCTACGGACCGGCGGAGCTGTACTCCTTGACCGCGATCGTGCGTGACATCGTGGGCGACGCCGCAGAGGCCGAGGCCGCCTCGCACAGAGCGCTGGCGGTCCTGCCGGAGACGTACCGCCGCAACAGGGCCTACACCACCGCGCGGCTCGCCCTCGCGCAGCTGCACCAGGGCGACGCCGAGCAGGCGTGCGCCTCCGGTGGCCAGGTCTTCACCATCATGGCCGGCACGCCCCTGCCGGGACGTATGCGCAGGGTGCTGGGCGACTTCCAGCGCGAGCTGCTCTCCCGAGCCCCCCACCCCATGGCCGTCGAGTGGACGGACCGGTACCGGACCGAATGGACCAGCGCATGACCGCCATAGCCCTCCGTCGCTTCCGGCACGAAGACCTGCCGGGCATCCGGCAGACCCTCCTCGCCGTGCACGCGGACGCCTACGCCGACGAGATGGACGAGTTCGCTCAGCGCTTCCCCTGGTTCGTCGACCACTGGGGCTCCCATCCCGGCTTCTCCTGCGTGATCGCCTACGACGGCGACGAGCCGGTCGGCTTCGCCTACGGCGCCCCCGCCCGCCCGGGCCGCGAATGGTGGCGCGAGCACCTGCCCGAAGCACCAGCCGACGACTCGACGTTCAGCGTCTCGGAGCTGATGGTCCGCCCCCGCTGGCGCAAGACCGGGGCAGCCGAGCAGCTGCACGCCGCACTCCTGCAGGACCGGCCCGAGGCCCTGGCCGCACTCCTCGTCGACCCCGGCCACGACAGGGTGCAGGCGCTGTACGAAACGTGGGGCTACCAACCCGTCGGCCGCCGGCAACCGTTCCCCGACTCCCCGAACTTCCTCGTCATGGTCCACGGCCTCCCTGGCAAGCCCGCGGCTGGGTGACCTCGTATACAGCAGAGCCCTTCGACGACTCTAGGTGGCGCCTGAGCCGCTGGGGATGTGCTCCGTCTGCCGGTACAAGAAGTTGCCGCGCTCCAGGCTCTGGATACTGCTCTTGCGGCCGGACGCGACGACCCCGCCGGCCCCAGGGCTGAACCGCGCGGGCCCCCAGATCGCGGACGGCAGCTCCGTACACATTGCTTCGTCGTAGTGCGGTCTGGCTGAGTGATCTTTCCGGCCTCGTCGCGCACCGTAAGCGCTCCACGCCGCGTTGCCGCTGCGGCTCTGAGCGGCTTGTCCGTGCCGCGGAGAGGGACCTTGCGTCTGCTGCGGGTGGTGGAGCCTGCTCGGGCTGCGCTCGCACGAACGGCGGGGAGGGGCCGGGAGGCCACAGGCCTTCCAGAAGTGCGCCAGGTGGTCGCGGGGTCCGGCCCCACATTCATCGTGCCCGGGCGGTCACGTTCTTGGGATTGCGGGTCCTTGCGGAGGGCGTACGGGCGGCGCGAGGCCGCCCCGGCCTGCGGGGAGTGCCCGATGGCAACGGATGAACAGCATCTGATTGGGCGGCAAGATGCGGCAGTCGACGCGCTGGTGAACTGGATTGGCTGGCTCGTCGCGGTCGTCTTCGTGGTCGGCTGCCTTCCGGGCTGGTGGTGGGGTGGCGACCTGAGCAACCTGCCGTTCATAGGGGAGTCGGCGGCCGAGGCCGCGGCCAGGCGCCGTGGCTGGCCCGCGGTGCCGGTCCTCTTCATGACGTGCGGGGCGGTCCTGGTGCGGCGTGGCTGGTACGCGGCCGCTGACCGAGCCCGCGGGGCGGACCCGGGGCGCCGGTATCGGCGGGGCCCGCTTGGTTTCCCTTTGTCTAAGGCGAACTGGTGATGGGCGAGGTCCTGCTCGGTCCGTCCAGACCCCTGTCGGCCGTGACCCCGTCGTTGACGGGGTACGCCGAGGCGCATCTGTGGTGGCTGGGGCTGTCCGTAGTGGCGGCGGCCGCCCTGTGGGGGGCGTGCTGGGTGTGGTGGCGTCGCCGTGCCCGCGCCGCGCTCAGGTCCCGGACGGTGGTGGACCTGGTGCCGACGCGTGGCTTCGATCCCTCGGTGGAGGAGATCGGGCGGCACGCGGCTCGTCTGGCCCGGGTGCCGGCAGCTGCCGGATGGCTGCCGCGCAGAGCGTCCGGGGTCCGCATGCGCCACATGAGCGTCGGGGGGAAGTTGGCCACTCGGTTGGAAGGGCCTGCGCGGGCTGCCGGGCTGCTGCGCCTGGTGTCGTTTCCGGACGTGGACGTGCTCGAGGTGGGCCGCAGTCATGGCGAGCTGCGGCCGATCCGCTTTGCCAACATCCCGCCGCTCAACGTGACGGACAACGGGAACGAACAGGAGGTCTGATGACCCAGGTCCTGATGGAGAAGGCCATCGCTCCCGCGGCGCCCAGTCGCCGACGCAAGGAGAACAAGGATCCGCATCGGGAAGAACGCGGGGCTTACGTGGCACGGGCGGAGCTCGTGCTCGCCCGGGCCGATCACCGGCGGCTTGCGGCGGCCAGCCTCGATCCCGATCCGCTGCAGATGATGGCGGCCGCCTGCGCGCACGTCGCCAGCGAACGCGGCGAGCACGCCGAACTGGTCGTGGACCTGGTGCCGGTCTCTGGCCGGAAGGTGGCACGGTGGCGGCGCCGGCTCATGCGGCGGGCGGCGAAGCGGGGACCGTCGGCGTACGGGGAGCAGCTCGGAACCGGTCCGAGCGGTGGCCGGGCGGGCCCGGTGTTTGGTCAGGTGATGGCGGGGCTGAACGGCGGAACGTCATCGGGGTCCGGCCGCTCGCGGGGCGGGTCCGTGCCGCGGCCGCGGCAGACGGATCTGGCCGACGGGGTGGGGAAGTTCCTGCCGGGAGTGGACGGTCAGGTCTTCGCGGTGCAGGTTCTCGTCCGGGTTCAGGCGCGGCGTCCGGAGCGGGCGCAGGCGCTGTTGCACCAGGTGATGGCGGTGATGGACGCCTGGAGTGGGGAGAACTGGTGGCGTCCGGTGGGGCCGCGTCGTACGGGATGGCGGCCGTACAGCAACGTGTGGTGGCGTCGGTCCTCTTTCGATCGCAGATTCCACACGGGCGAGTTCGCTCCTTCGAGGCGGCAGTGGGTGACGGTCAGGGAGGTCGCCGCATTGCTGAAGCCGGCCACGGTGCACTGCGCAGCGGCGAACGTCGTGCGTACGGGCGGGGTGGTGCCGGCGGCGCCGGCGGGGCTTCCGGAGTGGACCGGGCAACCGGGTGTGGTGCCGCTGGGGCGCGTCGTGGGCTCGGACGGGCGGGCGCGCCTCGCGGCCGTGCCGGAGAAGGACGTGTTGTTCGGTGCGTCGTTCGGGAAGAGCGGGTTCGGCAAGAGCGAGCTGGCTCTGGTCCAGGCCATTTCCCTGGCGTACGGGGGGCTGGGGGTGTGGTTCCTCGACCCGCATGGTGCGGCGGTGAAGCGGGCGATGCCGTATCTGTCGCATCCTGCGCTGCGCGAGAGGGTATGGGTCATCGACCTGAGCGTGAAGGATCCTGCGGCGCGGGTCGGGGCGTGGAATCCGCTGTCGATGGAGCACCGCAGCGCTGCTCAGGTCCAGGATGTGATCGGTGCGGTGGTGGGCGGGCTGGCGTCGGCGCAGGGCTGGGGTGACGGTGCGCCGCGTGCCAGGGCGATCCTGTCTCACGCGGTGCAGGTCCTTGCGTACCTGGCGCTGGAGATGTGCCGCCGGGGACGTCCCGATCTGCAGCCCACCCTCTTCTCGATCACCCGGCTGCTCACCGACGAGGAGTGGCGCGAGGGTGTCCTGGAGCATCTCCCGGTCAAACTGCGCCGGTTCTGGACCACCACGTTCCCCAAGTACGAGGGGAGCGCGGTCCCGGTGGTCACCCAGACGCTGGAGCAGTTGGAGACATCGGACTCGCTGCGGGCGTTTCTGGGCCAGCCGCGGTCGACGTACGACATGCGGCACGCGATGGATACGTCGAAGATCGTGCTGCTGCGCTGCTCCGGTACGGGCTCGTCGGATCAGGTGATCACCTCGTTGCTGTTGTTCGACCTGTTCCTGGCCGGCTGCTCGCGTGAGGGTGTCGACCAGGACCAGCTGGCGACGATGTTCGCGTACTGCGACGAGCTGACCGCTATCGATGGGGCATCGCGCGGCTATGTCGCCGCGATCCTTGAGCAGCTGCGGAAGTACAGGCTGAAGCTGGTCGGGATGACCCAGATGGCGATGCGGCTGAGTGCTGAGACGCGGATGGCTCTCATGCAGAACCAGTCGCTGCTGTCCGCGTCGGCGGCGGACAGCGACGAGGCGGCGTTCGTCACCAAGCGCATGGAGCCGGTCTCCCCGCAGACGCTGATGTCCCTGCCGAAGTGGAACTACGTGATGTCCACGATGCTCCACGGCGAACGCACCACTCCGTTCCGGGTCGCCGGCGTGGCCGTGCACCAGGCCCTCGCCGACTACCACCACCCCGAACTCCTGCCGGATCTGGAGCGGGCCGTGGACGACAACCTGCGGCGCCGGACTGTCGCCGAGATTCTTCGTGCCCTCGAGGGCGACGACACCGGCAGCAGGCCTGGCCTGGACGACCGGATCCTCGCCGAGCTCACCACCTCCCGGCCCGCACCGGCAGCACGGCCGGAGCGACCCACCGAACCGAGCATGCCCGCAGCCGGAGACCGGCCTGCGGCCAGCGGAAGTGAGATCGGCTGATGACCAACGCCCTGTCCCCTGCCGCCACCAGTCTGCCCCGGCTCGGGCAGCAGCTGCTGCCCGTCCTCTACCAGCACCGCCTCGTCGCCACCGGCCAGCTCCACCGGATGCTGACGCCTCACGCCCAGCGGCCCGTCTACTTGCGTAGCGTCCTGAACCAGATGCGCGCCATGAAGCTGGTGGAGTGCACCGCCCGCCGGGCCGGAAGGAGGGGCGGTCCTGAACTGCTGTGGTTCATCACCCCTCGCGGCGCGGACATCGTCGAGGCCAGCCGGGAGGTCACCTCCCGGGCCTACCGCATCAGCCCTGAGACAGCTGCCTCCCAACTGCAGGAACACACACTGGCCGTCGTCGAAACCGGGCTCGCGTTCAGCACCTGGGCCCGGGCGCTTGGCGACGAGTGCGGGCCACTGGACTGGGAACCCGAACTCGTCCACCGCGTGCGCGACGGGGAGAACCGGCTCGGAGACGATGCCCTGCTCATCCCGGACGCCGTCCTGCGCTACACCCGCACGACACCCACCGGGCGCCGGCTCCTCACCTACTTCCTCGAGATCGACCGGTCCACCATGCAGGTCGGACGGCTCGGCCGGAAGCTCACCTCGTACGCCCGCTACGCCACCTACGTGCCCGCTCCCCCGCACGGCCGCCGCGTCGCCGCCCCTGCCGGGGCCGGACGGGAGGCATGGCGCGACCGCTACCCGGCTGTGCCACGTCTGCTGATCGTCCTCACCGGGGCCAGCCCGACGGTTCTGCAGCGTCGGATCGAGGACCTGCGGGCTCTCGCTGCTGCCGACGCCCGCGTCCGGCGCACTCCTCAGCTCGCCGTCGGCATCACTACGCTTGAGCAGCTGACCGACCGTGGCCCGTTCGAACAGGTTGTCATTCCGCTTCTGGGAGAGCCGACCCCCGGCGATGTCCTCCTCTCCGCCCCATCAGCTTCATGAGGCGGCTCACCAGCGCCGATGGGCGACGGTCTCTGACCAGCGGGCTCGGCGAAGACCTAGGCAACCTGACAGACTCACATCCATTCTCGGCCCCATTTTGGCCGATTACTTCGCATCCCAACCCATCAACAACCGTTACGCCCGGTGTGGTTGGTGTGATCTTGCGTAGGCTTGCCCTTCGCGTAACTGAAGTGGTCCCGCGGTACACGACGAGCTCGTCAGGAGCCTCAAGCGGCAGGTCGCACCGGGTGACCGCATATGCATCGGGAGACATCATGACGACCCATACGCACATGCGACGCGTGCGCCTTCGATCGACACCGCTTCTGCGAGCAGGTTCACTCCTCGCCGTGAGCGCCTTCCTCCTCACCGCCTGCAACAGCGCGAAGGAGCAACCCAGCGCCAAGCCCTCGAACACTTCGCCTGCCACAGCAACGCCGACCAAGACGAAGGCCCCGGCCACCCCGGCAGACCCGGTGGAGGCAGCGAAGAAGGAAGCGATCGCCACCTACCTCTCGCACTGGAAGGAAGTGGAGAAGCGCTACGCCGACAAGGCCGGCAAGGCCGGCGACCTCAAGAAGTACGCGGCCGCGGCCGCTCTCGCGCAGGTCGAGACGGGCGCAGCGGACATGCGGAAGAAGAACGCGATCGTCCTGGGCGCGGTCACCGTCGACAACCCGATCGCCACGAGCGCGGATCTCAACCGCAAGATCCCTCACATCATTCTCTCCAGCTGCCTGGATATCTCCCAGTGGACGGTCACCGACCTCGACACCCGGAAGCCGGCCAGCCTGCCGAAGAACCGGCTCGTCCGCTACGTCATCAAGGCCACTGTCGAGAAGTGGCCCGAGGGATGGCGCGTCATCCGCGACGAGCCGCAGGGAAAGAAGTGCTGACCCCCCGGAGAGCAGCAGTCTCAGGAGTCCTCGTGCTCAGCGCCGCGGCGTTCGCCGCTGTTCCTGCGTACGCGGACGACCCTGGTGGAACGGGTGACACGAAGTGCGGCACCTTCTTCTGCGAGGTGGAAGTCGACGTGCCTGGCTCCGGTGGCAACGGCGGCGGATCGCCGGCCCCCGGCGGAAGCTCCGGCGGCACCGGCGGCGGAGACGGCGGCGAGAAGCCTGCCACCCAGCGGGTGTGCACCTACAAGAAACTCGACCCGCAGCCGCCCGCTGGGAGCCTGGACTGGGAAGGGCACACGCCCGGTGACGGCGCGGTCTACGAAGAGCGGTGCACCTACAGCGACGGCCCCAGTCCCACAACGTTCATCCGTAACGTCTGGGCTGCCACTCCCCCAGGACCGGCCGCTGTCGACCCTGCCGTCCTGGCCCGGCAGGCCGTGGACCGGATGGTGCTGCGCGGCCCGGAGATCGGGATCACACCGAAGCCAGGCGGAATGGGCCTGGTCGGGATGCCGGTGTACCTGTGGACCGAGCAGGGCCCGGAGACGTACGGGCCGAACGTCGCCTCCGCGTCCGCGGGCGGGGTCACGGTGACCGCGACGGCGAAGGTCGCGAAGATCGTGTGGCAGATGGGAGACGGGAAGACCGTCACCTGCACCACCCCCGGCACTCCCTACAAGGCCGCCTACGGCACGAAGTCGTCGCCGGACTGCGGACATCGGTACGCCAAGCCGTCCACGGCCGGTGCCGGCAAGTACCACGTTGCCGCAACGTCGACGTGGGAGATCAACTGGCAGGCGACGACCGGGCAGTCCGGGCAGATGACTCAGACCCGGCAGAGCGCCGTGGACATCCGGGTCGGCGAGCTCCAGGCCGTCGGCAGCTGAAGCACCCGGGTCAGTTCCAAGACGAAGAAGGCGAGAGACCGTGAGCAAGACCGCTGTTCCGGCCCCTGCGGGCCAGGTGCCTGCGCAGCCGGCGCACACCCAGATCCCGGGCGCGGCAGTCGGGTTCCGTGCGCGCAGGCGCCGCCCTGGTATGTACGCGCTGGCCATCGCGCTGATCGCGGCGGGCGGAGGCGGCGGCTTCCTCGCCTTCCAGGCGACGGGAGAGCGCACCCCGGTCCTGGCTGTCGCGAAGGGTGTTGAGGCCGGGGACGTCGTGAAGGACTCCGACTTGATCGAGGCGGCGGTCCAGCTTGACCCGGTGCTCAAGCCGGTCCTCGCCGCCGATCGGAAGAAGGTCGTCGGCAAGCGGGCCGCCGTCGCCCTGGTGCCGGGCGCCCTCCTGGCACAGGGCCAGGTCACCACGCGCACTCTGGTGAAGCCGGGCGAGCGGCTGGTCGGGATCGGGCTGAAGACCTCGCAGATGCCCGCGAGCCGCCTCTCCCCTGGCGACAAGGTCCTCGTCGTTTTCACCCCCGCGGACGGCCAGAGCACCAGCACTGCGGGCGAGGATGAGAAGGACGCCGGACCCCAGCAGATCGCGGCCCGGATCGTGAGGGTGGGCGAGCGGCAGCAGAACACCGGCGAGCAGGTCGTGGACGTCGCCGTCCCCTCTCAGGTCGGGCCGGTACTGGCCGCGCAGGCCGCGACGGGGAACGTCGCTCTCGTCGTTGACGGGCCGGGTGAATCCTGATGGCCGTGATCACCCTGGTCGGTCTCCCGGGTGCTCCGGGGGTCACGAGTACGGCGCTCGCGCTGCTGCGGTCGTGGCCCTTGGAAGACGGCCGTCGCCTGGTGCTTGCCGAGTGCGACCCGGACGGCGGCGCGGTCCTGTCCGGCGCGCTGCAGAGCACGGTGGTCGCCGACCGCGGCCTGAGGAATCTGACCGAGTCCTCCCGGACGCAGGACCTCGTCACGGCTTTCTGGCCGCAGCTGATCGCCCTGGAGAACGACGAGAAGCGTTCGGAGC
Organism: Streptomyces sp. NPDC088707; assembly: GCF_044752725.1. NCBI lineage: Bacteria > Bacillati > Actinomycetota > Actinomycetes > Kitasatosporales > Streptomycetaceae > Streptomyces > Streptomyces sp. NPDC088707. The sequence goes on from NZ_JBIVLV010000016.1 coordinate 72,979, forward strand.
GTAACCGGCTGCTGCTGCCGGGACTGACCACGATGCAGCAGGCCTCGAGTCTCGCGCCGGTGTGGGGGCAGCTCGCCGATCTGTTCACTGGTATCGAGGAGCACGGCCACGATGTCCTGGTCGACCTCGGGCGTGCCGGTGCGTTCGGTCCGGCCGGCGTCCTGGCGATGCGTGCGGACTCGGTCCTGGTCGTGATGCGCGGCACCCTGCGCAGCATGCACGCCGCCCGCTCCCGCATCGAGGCACTGCGCACCTTGATGGACGGCGATTCTGGGCGGGGTTCCAGCGCTCTGGGCATCCTCCTGGTCCGCCAGGGCCCCTACGGGGCGCGGGAAGTCGAGGCCGAGCTCGGTGTGCGGGTCGTCGCTTCTGTGCCGTACCGGCCGGAGGAGGCGGCGGTGTTGTCCGACGGGGCTCCCGAGGGTCGGGGGTTCATGACGGGCAAGCTGATGAGCGCCGCCAGGGACGCGACGACTCCGATTCGCCAGCAGGTGGCCACCCGGCGTGCCCGGGTTGCCTCTCCGCTGCAGCAGCGGCTGATGAGGGCGGTGCAGCAGAATGCGCGCTGACCCGATGTACCCCGCTCCCGTTCCGCCGCCGGCGGCTGCCGCTCAGGGCCGGGGGCCTGCTTCCGCTCCGGGGCCCGTTGTGTCACCGGGCCGACCAGGTCCCGGCTACGGTTCGCGCCGTGGCGGGCAGGCTGCCGCCCCGGCGATGGTCAACCAGGTCGCTGTACCGCAGGCGAGGGTCGACGCCCACGCGGCTGGGGAGATCAAGAGGCAAGTCAACAACCTGCTTCTCGCCGAGGCGAAGGCGAACCCCGGCCTTGTCGGTCCCGTGCGCGAGCAGCGGGCCCGGGCTCTGATCAACGAGCGGGTCGCGGTGTGGGGTGATGCCGCCAGGACCACCCGTACCGTCACCGCGGCCGAGGAGCAGCAGCTCGCCGCGCTCGTCTTCGACATGCTGTTCCGCTCCGGTCGTCTGCAGCGCCACCTCGACGACCCGCGGGTCGAGGACATCTGGATCAATGGCCACGACCGGGTCTCACTGAAGTACAGCGGCGACAGCGAACCGGTCGCGGCCGAGCCGGTCGCCGAGTCGGAGGAGGAACTGCAGGAGCTGGTACGCGATCTGATCCGCAACAGCGGGCAGTCGGGCCGCACGTTCTCCACCGCGTCCCCCGACGCCGCGATCCGTCTGCCGGACGGCTCCCGGCTCCAGGCACTGCACCCGGAGATCACGGGTGAGCGGACGTTCGTCACGATCCGCCGCCACCGCCTGCAGAACGCGACCCTGGACGACCTCGTTGCGGGCGGCGCCATGGACGCCACGATCGCGTCCCTGCTGCGTGCCTGCGTGCGGGCGCGGCGCAACGTGATCGTGGTGGGTGAGCAGTCGTCGGGGAAGACGACGCTGATGCGAGCTCTGTTGCGGGAGATCCCGCAGCACGAGCGGTTCGGCACGGTGGAGACCGAGTTCGAGCTGTGGGCCCACCAAAACGGCTACCACACGCAGGTGGTGCCGATGGAGGCCCGTGAGTCCAACGGCGAGCGGGTCGACGGCCGCGCGGTCGGCGAGATTACGCTGCTCGACCTGATGTACCGTGCGAAGCGCATGTCGCTGAAGCGGGTCGTGGTCGGTGAGGTCCGCGGTCCGGAGATCACGGCGATGATGCAGGCCCTGACCAGTGACCGTCCCGGGTCCATGTGCACGATGCATGCCTCGGAGCCGCACGTCGTGTTCGACCGCATCGCCGAGCTGTACCTCCTGGCCCGCGGGAACTTCTCCGAGCAGCTGGCCTACCGTCAGATCGCCAACGGCCTGCACTTCGTCGTTTTCATGTCGGTCGACGAGTCCGGGCCTGCCCCTCGCCGGCTGGTGAGCCACATCTGGGAGATCACCGGCATCGGCGAGAACGGCCGCCCCGCGTACAACGAGGTGTTCCGGCCTGCGTCCGAGGAAGACCTGCGCGCGGTCCCGGCCGCTCCGCTCTCCCCGAGGTCCCGGCGGCGCCTGGAGGTGGCCGGGTTCTCCACCCACGTCCTGGATCAGGCCGCCGCCTGGAACAGGGGGCTGTGATGGGCGCCTTGTGGTGGATGCTGTGCGGGGCGATGCTCACCGGCGGTATCCTCGCCGCCGTCGTTGCCACCATCGGCACGACCGCTCCCAGAGGGCAGGGGCGAACGGCGCGCTGGCGGGCTCAGTGGTCCGGCGGGCCTGACGGGCAGGCGCGTGCCGCCCGCCGCCGCGCGCTGATCATCGCCGCCGTCGCCACGACCGCTGTGGTGTGGCTGGTCTCCGGCGTGTTCGTCGCCGCCCTGATCCTGGGCGGCTCGGTGATCGGCGTGCCGTGGCTGCTCGCCTCCGCGAACCCCTCGAAAGGCCGCATCGCCAAACTGGAGGCGCTCGCCGACTGGACCCAGCGCCTCTCCGAGATCCTCCGCCTCGGCTTCGCCCTGGAACAGGCCCTGATCACCAGCCGGAAGAACCCGCCGCCGGCGATCGAAGACGAGGTCGGCGAGCTCGCCGACAAGCTGAAGGCCGGCTGGCTGCCCGTCGACGCACTGCGCGACTTCGCGAACCGCCTCGACGACGTCACCGGCGACAAGGCCTGCGCCGCACTCATGCTGTGCGCCGTCGATCCCGGCCCCGGCCTCGCCCAGGTCCTCGAGGACGTCGCCGCCCAGGTCCGTGAGGAAGTCGCCGCCCGCCGCAAGATCGAAGCCGACCGGGCGAAGTCCCGCACCGCGATGCGCACCATGACCCTGATCTGCATGGCCCTGGTCGTGACCGGCTTCCTCATCCCCTACACCGCCCCCTATGCCACCCTCCTCGGTCAGCTCGTCCTGGCCCTGCTCGGCGCTGCTTTCGCCGCGGTGCTGTGGTGGACCCGGAAACTCGCCAGCCATCAGCCGGTTCCCCGGTTCCTGATCAACGACCCGCGCAGCCAGGTCAAGCAGCCGGGTGCCGAACCTGCGGAGGTGCCGGCCTCATGAGCCTGACCGCCCTGATCCTCTGCGGCGCCGCGGCCGGAGGAGGCATCGCTCTCCTCGTCCGAGAGGTCACGCCGTCCGCGCCCCGCCTCGGCCCGGCCCTGCGCCGCCTCGACCCGCCCGTCGCCGGCCCCGGCTCCCGCCAGCCCGGTCGTCCGCAGCCCGCCGGAGGTGCGTGGGCGGGACGTCTGGCGGAGCGCATGCCGGGCAGGATCCCGCGCGCCGATCTCGACCTGCTTCACCAGAGCCCGGAGCAGTTCGTCACCAACAAGGTGGCCCTGGCGCTGCTGGGACTGCTCGTCCCGCTCGTCCCCTCGGTCGGATGGGCGCTGATGGGGCTGCCCGTGTTCATGTTCATTCCGGCTGTGGCCGGCGTGCTGCTCGCGGCTGTCCTGTGGTTCGTGCCCGACTGGGCGGTCGCGACCGAAGCAGGCAAGGCCCGCACCGAGTTCGCGCACGCCGCAGCGGCCTGGATGGATCTGGTCGCCACCCGCATGGCCTCCAACGTCGCGGCCGACCAGGCGCTGGAGGACGCCGCCCGCATCGGCAACGGGTGGGCCTTCACCCGCATTCAGGAAGCGCTGTTGCGTGCCCGGACCGAGAAGTCGTCCCCCTGGCAGGCGCTCGCCGACCTCGGCACCCAGCTGCGCCTGCCGGTGCTGAACGACGTCGCCGACATCATGCGGTTGTCATCCGACGACGGTGCCTCCGTCTACGACACCCTGCGCAACCGTGCCAAGAGCCTGACCAACGAACTCCTCACCGCCGAGGCCGCCCGCGCGAACGCCGACAGCGAGAAGCTCCACACCCCCGCCGCACTCCTCGCCGTCATCGTCATGATCGCGATGGCGTTCCCGGCGGTCCTCAACATCTTCTCCATCTGACCGAAGCCGCACTCCGCACCATCCGAAGGGACCTCACTCATGAAGACCAGCCTTCTGCTCCGCGCCCAGGCCGCCGCGACCACCTGCGCCTGGGCGCTCCGTTCGCGTCTCGAGGAGGCACGCGCGGAGGCTCGGGACCGCGGCGACCGCGGGGACAGCCCGATCTCCACGGTCGTCATCATCATCGCGGCCGTCACCGGTGCCCTGCTCATCGCCGGCGGCCTCGCCGCCGCGTACGGGCGGGCCAACGGCAGGCTCGACGGCATCCTCGGCGGCTGATCCCAGGGACCCGGACACCTCATGCTGACTGCCCTCGCACGCGCCGACCGGGACAGGGGATCGTCACCGATCCAGGTGGCGATCCTCTTCCCCGTCGTGATCCTGCTGATCCTCGCGATCGTGCAGGGCTTCCTGGCTGCCTACGCCCGTAACGTCGCGGCGACTGCCGCCCGCGAGGGCGTCTCCGCTGGCCGCATGTACGAAGCCGGGGCCGGGGAAGGTGCGGCCAAGGCGCGCTCGGCGGTCAACGCGTTGGGCGGCGGGATTCTCGTCGATGCCCGCGTCTCCACGGCGGGCAGTACTGCCGACAGGATCAGCCTCACCGTCGAGGGCCGTGCGGTCTCTCTCGTTCCAGGGCTGAGGGGCTGGCCGGTCAGCGCGTCCGCGTCCGGGCCTGTCGAGCGGTGGACCACCGCAGGAGGCCGCTGATGCGCGCTGCTCTGCACCGGCTTGGCCGCGGTCTGCGAAAGGAATCGGACCGGGGTGACGCCGCGATCGAAGCGGTCATCGTCGTCCCTCTCCTGATCGCGCTCGCCCTCGTGTTCATCGCCGGCGCCCGTCTCTCGCTCGCCGGTCAGAAGACCGATGCCGCCGCGCAGGCCGCCGCCCGCGCCGCCTCCCTCGAACGCACTCCCGCCGCCGGGCAGTCCGCCGCCCGCAGCGCTGCCACTGACGCCCTCGGCCGGCAGGAGCAGACCTGCTCGGCCACCCGGGTCACCGCCGCCACCAGCGGGCTGAGCGCGCCGCTCGGTCAGGTCTCGACCGTGACGGTGACCGTCTCGTGCACCGTCCCCCTCGGTGACCTGCTGCTCCTCGGCGGTGGCCCTGGCGTGCGGACCGTGACCTCCTCCTTCACCTCGATCGTCGACGCCTACCGGGAGCGCGGATGAGCCGCAAGCACCCCGCCCGACGGTGGGACTGGAAGGACGACCGGGGCGGGATCTCCCCGTTCGTCGCCATCATCACCGTGCCCCTGCTCCTCCTCGGCGGCCTGCTCGCCATCGACGCCTTCGGTATCACCCGGGCCCACGAACGCGCCGACGGGATCGCCACCGAAGCCGCCCGCGCCGCCGCCCAGGCCGTCGACCCCGCGCGTGCCGTCACCGGCGAAGGCGTCGCAGCCGATCCCGATGCCGCCGTCGCCGCCGCCCAGGCCTATCTCAGCAGGGCCGGTGTCCGCGGCACTGCAAGCGTGTCCGGCGACGGCAGACGCATCACCATCCACGCAACCGGCAGCTACCGGGGCGTGTTCGTCCCCAAGACCTGGACCCTGCACGCGACCAGCTCGGCCACTCTCCTGCATGGCACGACCCGACCCGAGAAGGACTGACCGCCGATGCCCGCTCCCCGCTCCCTCGGGCGGCGCCTATTGCGCGCCCTGGTCTCCGCCGTCGTCCTGGCCGCCCTGACCGGAGGCCTGCCGTGGCTGCTGTGGGCGACCACCACCGCCGTCTGGGTCCCGGGCACTGACGCCTTCGCCCACTTGCTCTCCCGTCCGGACACCGGCGCCGCGTTCATGCTCGCCCTCTGCGTCATCGGATGGATCGCCTGGGCGAGCTTCGCCGTCTCCCTGCTCCTGGAGATCCCGTCGCAGCTGAGGGGCCGTGCCGCGCCACGCCTGCCTGGGCTGCACCTGTCCCAGCGCGCCGCCGGAACACTCGTCTCCGGCATCATCGTGCTCTTCGCCTCCAGCGCCCTCGCGTCCGCGACACCCGCTCTCGCCACCGCCGGCCCGGCGACGGCAGTCACGGCCTCTACTGCCGAGGTCGTCCCCCCGGCGTCCGCAACGGCTCCTGAGGATCGCACCGCAGCCACGGCCGGAACGCGGCAGGCAGCCGAGCAGACGTACACGGTCCGCGACGCGAGGCCCGCGGAGAGCCTGTGGAGCATCGCGGAGAAGGTCTATGGCCACGGCGAGCTCTACACGAAGATCGCCGACGCCAACGAAGGCCGGCAGATGACCGACGGGACCACCTTCCACGCCGACGCACCCATCCAGCCAGGATGGATCCTCGCCGTGCCCGAAGCCCCCACCGCCCAGGCCCCGGCCGCCCCTTCGCAACCGAGTGGCGGCTCGTACACGGTCCAAGGCGGCGACACTCTGTGGAACGTGGCCGAGGAGGAACTCGGCGACGGCGAGCGGTACGGCGAACTCTTCGAAGCGAACATGGGCTCGCCGACCCCGGACGGAGGCACCTTCGACAATCCCGACCTGATCGTCCCCGGCCAGGTCCTGGACCTTCCCAAGGCCGCGACGCCGGGCGCACCTCCCCCACACCGCAGCGCCCCCAAGCCGGATACGCCGCCCAGCAGTCCGAAGGCTTCTGACCGGGCCGAGGACGCGCAGCACGACACGCCGCCGGCTCCCAGCAGCCCCGCCCCGGGTACGGAAGCCGTTCGCCCCGCGCAGCCCACACCGCCCGCGGTCTCGTCTCCCTCTCATACCGTTCAAACCCCGGGCAGTGCCACGCCCTCCCCCAGCACCACGGCCACGCCGATGCCCGCTGTCCAGCACAGCGACGAGGATTCCGCCCTGGGTACCGTCCTGTATGCGGCAGGCGGCACCCTGGTTGCCGGCGGCGTTGTCCTGATGCTTCGTCGTCGCCGGATACTGCAGAGGCGAAGGCGGGCTGACGGCCAGCGCATCGCGATGCCTTCCGGTCCTGCAGCGGTCGCCGAGCGGGCACTGCGCAGCGTGGATTCGAGTATGGAGCTCGTCTTCCTGGACCGCGTGCTGCGCTCGTTCGCGTTCCACGTTGCCGCCGAGGACCGGCCCCTGCCTGCTGTCGCAGCCGTCCAGCTGGGCGCCGAAGGAGTCCTGCTGCACCTTCCCGCCGCTGCAGTCGCCGCCGGCGCGGAAGCGTCGCTTGGTTCGATGGCTCCCTTTGCTGCCGTCAAGGACCAGCCGGGGGTGTGGTGGTGCCCGGCTGATTCCGCCGAGCTCCTGGACGACGAGGCGCTTGCCGGGGTCGCCTCCCCCTATCCGGCGCTCGTGCCGCTGGGAGAAGACGGCACCGGCGGCATCCTCCTCGTCGACCTGGACGAGTTCGGTGCCCTGCACCTGACCGGCAGCCGCCGCATCCAGATGCTGCGCACCCTGGGAATCTCCTTGGCCTTGTCTCCGCTGGGGCAGGTCGACGTCCTGGTCGCGGGAGAGGACACCGCCCCGGGGCTGTCGTTGCTCGATTCGGATCGTGTCCAATCACACGACGACCTGGCGTCGGCAGCCGCCGCCGCACACGCGCACCATGCCGACCAGCAGCGGCTCATGGCCGACACAGGCCTGCCGGATCTGTTCCACGCTCGGGTGGCCTCGGACCTCGCAGAGGAGTTCCACCCGCTGGTGGTCCTCTCCGATCTGGATACCTGCCCCGTCCTCGAGGCAGTGGACCGGATCGACGGCCTCCTGGAGTCCGAGCCGCTGTCGTCCACAGCCGTGATCACCTGCGGTGCTCAGCCCGCTCGGCCGGCTGGCGGCGGGATCTGGGAGATCGACACCGACGCTCCCACGCTCCCTGTTCCAGACACGTCTCTGCAATGCGTGTTGTCCATGTGCAGCGATGACGACTATGCCGACATCCTCACCCTCGCGGTGACAGCGGACTCCCCCACGGCCGTTCCTGCCGCCGCTCCTGTTCCGCTGTCCAAGCTCTTCCCCGACATCGCCCCAGACTCAGATGCGGGCACCTCTCTGCAGACGACCGCTCCGGCTACCGGCGGGGCGGCACCGAGCCTGCTGGCCAGTCTCGCCGCCCTCGATGAGGACCCCGAAGACGCCGGTGAGGAGGAAGACGAAGAGGAAGAAGAGGAGGCGCCAGAGGCCGCGGCTGAAACAGTGACTGAGCCGATGGAAAGCGCCGATCCGTCGGCCGGTGCGGAGGACGACGACGCCACGATGGCCGCGAACACGGTGACCGTCCTGCCGGCCGCGGCAACACCCGGGCAGGTCGTCCTGCCTGCGTCGCGAGCCCTTCCCCAGGTCAGTATCCGACTGCCCGCCCCTCTCGCCGAGGACCCCGAGTGCCAGCCGCCGTCAGAATCCACCCCGCCTTCCGACGGCCCGATCGAAGCAGTGTTCCCGGACATCGACTTCCCGCGGGACCAGCCCGTGATCAACGTCCTCGGCCCGGTCGAAGTCTCCGGGGCCCGTGGCACCGTCGACTCCAACCGGCGTACCCGGGCCATGGAACTCGCCGCCTTCCTCGTCCTTCATCCAGGCGCCACCGCCCCACAGATCGATGAGGTCCTTTCGCCCCGCGGTGGACTGACCAACCCCAAGACCCGCAACTCCCGCCTGCGTGATGTGCGGCGGTGGCTCGGCCTCGACGACGAGGACCAGCCCTTCTTCCGCCGCATGGCCAAGCACGCAGACGGCCACCGGCTCGTCGGAGTCGAATGCGACTGGATCCAGTTCCAGCTCCTCCACGACGTCGCCCTCCAAGTACCCCGCGTCCACGGCCAGGCCCTGCTCCGCCGCGCCCTCGAACTGGTCCGAGGCCGCCCGTTCTCCGGAGTCAGCTCCACCTACTACAGCTGGGCCGAACCGATCGTGGAGGACATCAACGACAAGATCGTCAACAGTGCCAGCCTGCTGGCCAACTGGTATCTCGAAGCCGGTGACGGCCGAGGGGCACTGTGGGCCGCCGGCCGCGGACTCGAGGTCGCACGAGAGCGCGAGGAACTCTGGCGCCACCGCTTCCGCGCCCTGGCCCTCCTGGGCGACCACACCGGACTTGAGGAAGCCATTCACCGGCTGGAGGCTCTCCTGGTAGATCACGGGTGGGCCATGGATGAAGAGACCTCCCAGACCATCCGCATGGTGCACGCCACCCGCCGCTAGCCCAGCACCAAGAAAGGGGTGGGACCGCCAATCTGGTGGGTCTCACCCCTTCTCATTCCCAACTCGCCCTGGGGCATCGCGACCTCTGGCGCGGCCGACCCGTCCGCTCGCTTTGGCGGACCCTTGTCCGCCTCCGGGGAACTTCAGCTCTGCGACGGGTCACTGTTTGGGTCACCCGGGAATCAGTGACCCAAACAGTGACCCACGAGAGAAGACCAGGTCAGAGGCGGCGGGTCACTCTTGAGTGAAGCTAGCGGCCCCTCTTGTCAGAGCTCGATCCGGTCACCGGTCAGGCAGGCTGGGGTGCGGACCTGACGGTCCTCTCAAAGGCGCCGCCCAACCGGTCGGCCCGCCGGACAGGCAACAGGCTGAGACCTGATGTCAGGTGCCCTCATCGAACGCGGCCGGGTGGCACCCCTCGAGGGAAGCGGGTGCCGCCCTGCCAGCTGACTCAGATGAAGGGGGTCAGCCGGCGTATCCGTTCTTGATGAGATCGGCGGCAGCTTGCCTTCGTTCACTGGCAGCCGTGCGGGCGACATTGAGGGCGCTGCCGATGTCCTCCAGGGTCACGGCGTACATGTCAGGCTCAATGGGCCGCTCGTGCTCGGGGAGAGCATGGTGAGCGGCAAGGATCATGCGGGCTACCTGACGCTCGCCTCGCTCACGGGGACTCAGGCGGGCAGCGTCGTCGGCTTCCTGCGCGGCCAGCTCAGCCCGGGCGGCTGTCTCGCGGGCAAGGGCAGTACGCCCATCGGCCTCCGCCTGTCGTGCCACGGCTTCCCTACGCTCCGCCTCTGCGGCCTGCCTCGCCGCTTCCTCGCGGGCTGCTTCCGCCTCGACCTGGAGCCGGATCAGGCGGTCCTCCTCGGACCGGAGCCGGGCGGCCTCGGCCCGGGCCTCAGCCTCCGCCTCGGCGGCCGTTTTCTCCGCCCGCTCCTGCCGTGCCGCAGCATGCTCCGCCTCCGCGGACTCGCGCTCCGCCTCCGCAGCCAGCCGCTCCGCCTCCGCGGCCTTCCGTTCCGCCTCCGCAGCTTGCCGCTCCGCCAGCCGCAGGGCCGACTCCGCCGACAGCAGAGCTGTCTTCTCCGCTGCCTCCGCTGCCGCCTTCGCCGATGCCTCGGCCGCGTGGGCCTCCGTCTCAGCGGTGGCGGTCTGCGCCGCGATGTGGTGCTCGGCCGTGGCCACCTTCGCCTCGATGCTCATGCGCCGAATCGTCGCGTCGGCCTGCCGCTCCTCCTCTTCCAGCATGCGCTGCTCATCGCGCTCGGCGGCGGCCGCGACCCTCGCCTTCTCGGCGTCCAGGCGCCGGTCGGCGTCCTCCTGCTGCTTGCGGGGCAGGTCCAAGGCCTCGTCCACTCCCAGGCCGAAGGGCGCCAGGGTGAAGGGCAGCATCTCAGCAGCTCCGGCCTTCTTCTTCCATTGCCGGCCGTGCTGGTGCTGGAGCCAGGCCCGGTAGACGGTCAGTTCCTGCTCCATGGCGACCATCTGGACATAGGAGGTGATGTCCCAGAGCTTCATTCGCCGGAACAGAAACCAGGTCTTCCAAGGGGACAGCAGCCAGCGGTGAAGCGGGATCCCATCCGACTCGACTGCCAGGACCAACTTGTTGGTGCGGATGATCAGGTGGCGTATGGCTTCAACGACGGCAACGAAGAGCAACGGGAGAACGCCGTGCATGAAGGCGCCGAGTGGGTCATCCTTCACCGGCTTCTGACCCGAGGCCGCGTTGAACAGGATCGTGGCCAGGGTCAGGATATGGGCCACTAGCCGCAGCACGGGCTTGGGCATCCGGCGCGAGACCAGGACCAGGTCCAGGCCGTACATGGCGATGATGCCTGCGTCGATGCCGATCGGGAAGACGTACGAGTAGGCACCGAAGCCATGAAACTGAGCAAGGTCCCGCAGGGCCGCGTAGGAGCCGGCGAACCCGATACCGGCGACTCCGGCCGCGCAGACCCCGGAGATGACGACCACCCAGCGCATAGCCTTCAGCGACCAAGGTTTGGGCGTGGCGGGGGTGTCGGCCTTCTCTTTGATGGCAGCCTGGGTCGGGGCTCCGCCTGCAGGCGGAACGGCTCCGCCCGCAGGCGGAACACTGCTCCGTGTAGGCGGAACACCGCTCCGTGGGGGCGGAGCGGTCGGCTGGGTCCCCGGAACAGACTCGTCTGCACCCGGAGCGGCCCGCCCCATCACAGGCGGGGCAGCCGGAGCCTGGTCTTCCGTCAGCACATCACGCATCCGCACAGTCTGCCGCAGGTACGGACAGCTGGAGCTCGGGGGCCTCTTCCCGGAGCGACGCTCTGTGGAGAATGGCGCGCGCCGGTCGGGGTGGGGACTCGCCCCAACGCGGTATGGGCTCGCGCCTCATGCACGGCAATGTGTGGGCGGCGCGGGCTCGTCGCGCCGCCCTTCGCTTGCGGCAAGCCCCTGCCCCGGACGGGAAGTGCCGGGGCCACTGCGGGAACGGGCTTCGGCGAGACGGTTCGGCTGGCCATCATTCTTCGCTTGTCGATCATTCTTCGACGGGAAGGCCACTCGAAACGACTTAAAGCCCTGAATCGTCAGAAATGCGACGTCCAGAACGGGGGCCTGGGCGGCCGTTCTCGTGATCTCCGGTATGAGGAGACGTCAGGAGCCACCCCAGGCCCTTAGGCGGGCTCACAGCGGCGCGCCAACTTCCCCCAACCTCACCGAGGTAAGTAAGCTCTCCTCGTGACGTCCTCAAACGATCAAGGGGAGAGGCAGAAGGTTACCTTCAAGCTTCCGGCGCCCCTCAAAGCAGAACTCAAGATCCGCGCTGCGGAGCTCCGCAGCGACATCCAAGATGCAGTGGCCGACGCCCTCAGCGAGTGGAGCGAAGCCGCACCAGGGAAAGTTCCCCAAGTCGACACGGCTGGAGCGCCACCGTTCGCCACCTGGCTCAAGGAGTCGAGCACCGCTCAGTTCAAGGCGGAGTGCAGCAAGCGAGGAATCCCGTACGTCCAGGGGCTCGCCCAGGCGGTGTCCCTCTGGCTGGCCGCGCACCCTTCCCCCCGCCATCAGCCGCTGGAGCGCACCACACGTCGCCTCATCGTCTGCAACCAGAAGGGCGGCGTAGGGAAGACCGCGGTCACGGCCGGCCTCGGAGGGGCCTTCGCTGAGGACGCAGAACTTGCCCGTCTCGCTGGAGGAGCCTTTCCGGGCGGGGCTGAACTCGTTCGTGTGGCAGCGCTGCTGACGGAGCAGGAGGCGGGAGGCTCAGCCTCAGGCACAGCAGAAGCAGACGATTCCTACGAAGCCCCGGAACTGCGGGTACTGCTCGTGGACTACGACCCGCAAGGCCACTTGACCAAGCAACTCGGCGTCAAGCAGCTCCCCGCGAACGGGCCCAGCTTGGCCAAGTTCATGTCCCGGCAGGCCACCGGCGACATCCATGACCTCATCGTCCCCGTGGAGGAAGAGCGATTCGGCGGCCGTCTGGACCTTCTGCCTTCCTGCCAGGACGCCTTCCTGCTGGACGTCATGATCTCGGCTGCGCGCAACCGCCAGGCCACCCTGGAGCACGCACTCGAACCGCTTGAAGCTCACTACGACATCATCATCGTCGACTGCCCTCCAAGCCTGGGCATGGCCATGGACGCCGCCATCTACTACGCCCGGGAACGAGACGGCGAGCCCGAAGGCGATTCCGGGATCGTCATCGTGGTCCAGGCGGAGGACTCATCCGCTGACGCGTACACGATGCTTGTCGAGCAGATCGACGACGGCATGATCGACTGGCGGATCACGACCGCCTATCTCGGTCTGGTGGTCAACCTGTATGACGCCCGCGACGGGCACGTCGTCACCAGTTCGCTCAATGAGTGGTACGCACTCGAAGAGCCCCGCGTCATAGGAGTCATCCCCCGGCGCAAAGAGCAGCGGGAAGCCGCGCGGGCACGCCGGCCGCTGCTCGCCTACGACCCGTCCTGTGACCAGTCACGCGTCATGCGCCAGATCGTCAAGGAGATCTCCTCTTGAGTTCCGACCGTCGAAAGTCCGCAGCCGAACGGACCGGGCCCAGCGCGGCTTTCGGATCCGCACGCTCACTGCGTGTCACTCGCGGACAGATCATCGACTCCGTCGTGGGTGCTCCCCCGGCTTCCGTCTCGCCTGAAGTCGTCGCTGAGAACCCTGAGAACCCGCGCCGGGAGTTCGACGAGCAGTACCTGGACAGTCTCGCCCGCAACATGCGCGAAGTCGGTCAGATCCAGACGGCCACTGTCATGACCCGGCTGGCCTTCCTGGTAGCCCACCCCGAGCACCAGGACGCAGTGCCGGCCGGGCTCGAGTACGTCGTCATCGACGGCCACTGTCGACTCAAGGCCGCTCGCAAGGCGGGCATCGACCTGCGCATCACGGTCGACGACTCATCGGCAGGCACCCGGGAGGACCTTCTCGCTGCAGCTCTCAGCGCGAACCACTTTCGCAAGGACCTGACGCCCATCGAGGAGGCCGAAGCCCTCGATGCTCTCGTGGCCTTTCACGGCAGCGCAGCAGCAGTCGTTAGCGTCCTGGGGGGGACGGTCAACGACTCGTGGATTTCCACCCGTCGCGCGCTACTCCAGCTTCCCGAGCCGATCCAGGAGCGGGTCGCGGCCAAGGAAGTACCCATCGCGATTGCCCGTAAGGCAGGACGCCTTCCTGCTGAGCAGCAGGCGTCCTTCGTCGAAGCGAAGATGGCGGAGCGCAAGGCAGAGCAGGCCCGGAAGCCCAAGGCCATCCGCGGCAGGGCCGCCGCTGCGCTCAAGAAGGAGCAGCAGCCTCAGGCCCCGGCAGCCGGCACGTCCACGGACACACTTATGCACCCGGAGGCTTCGGGAGACGATGCCCTTGGCACGGCCCAGAGCGTTCCCGAGCCGCGTGTCGAAACGCCTTCCCCGGACAGGAGCGAGGCTCTCGTCGATTGGGCAGACGCTGATGCCGTCGTGGCCACGATCTTGCAACGCTCCCCCTCCAGTACGATCCAGAAGATCGCACAGGGCCTCCTCGACGCACTCTGAGAGACAGCGGTTTTACGCGGTAAAACCCCCTGTCCTCACGGCGGCAGTTTTACCGCGTAAAACCGCCTGTCCGCAGACCAGCCCGATGGTGCTGACCTCGGCCCACTTTTACGCGGTAAAAAAGCCCGCTCCGCTGAACGCCAAGAAGGCCGGCACCCCACGAACACATGGGGTGCCGGCCTTCTTGGCGTGGCGAAGAGCGCAGGTGGTGGCCTTCGTCAGCATCGGGGACGAGCAGGCCGGTGATGTGCAGGTCGCCAAAGCCCCAGGGGAAGCCGACGTCGCCGAGTCTTCAGCTGGAACCGGGACCTGTTCTGGAGGGTGCGTGATGCCGCCAGCGCCCCTCTGGTCGCAACGTCGTGCAGGCCGGTGGGTGTCGTGCGCTCGCTCCAGTGCCGGTACCGGACTACTTGAGGATGCGGGGGAGATGGACGTGGAGGTGCTCGACATCGACCAGTCGGCTGCGGGAGCGAAGCTCTCGGGCGAGGAGTTCGGTGAGGCCGGCTGCCCTGTGCTTCCCGCCGGCACAGCCGATGGCGATGGAATGCGGGCCGGCGGGCAGGCCTACGTAGTCGGCAAGGTTGGCGAGCAGCTCGCGGGCGCCCGGAGTGCTGAGGACGATGTCCTGGACGCGGGGGTTGAGGCCGTCGAGGTCGAGGATGTCGCGGGCGGCGGCGGGGTCCCGGAGCCGGACGCGGACGTCTTCGATCCGGTCGGCGGTGGGCGGGATAGGGCGGCTGTCCAGGCCAGTGGGCAGGTGCAGGTAGCCGAACGAGATCAGACGGATCGGGTGCAAGGGAAGCCTCCTGCTCGTGGTGAAGGGCGAGACCGAGCGGAACGCCGTCGGCGGGGCCGCCTGTGGCCTTCGGGCGGCTCCGTTGGGCGTGGATACAGGCGGGGTGAGGTCAGAGTGTGGGATGCAGGACGGTGTTGAGGACCTTGGCGTGGTCGAACGCGAGCGGCTGGCGGAGGTCGGTCAGGGGCCACCAGCGGGCGTCGTCTCCGGCGGTGGTCTAAGTGCCGGCGGGGACGGTGGCGAGGTAGGCGACGGTGACGTACCGGCCGCGCGGGTCGCGGTCGGGCTGGTCCCAGATGCCGACCAGGCGCAGCTCGTCTTCGGTCACGCGGACGCAGGTCTCTTCCTCCAGCTCGCGGACGGCGGCCCGACTGGAGGCCTTCCCCTCGTCCCCGTCGGTGACGGCGACGACGTCGGCGGTGTAGCGGATGGTCGCGTGGTTCTCGTGGGTGTCGGTCATGGTCGGCTCCTTGAACGGGTGCTCGGTGGGATCGGGTCGGGTGGGCCGGGGCCGGGCCGCGATGGTCACGGCCCCTGGGGTGGGTCAGTCGGTCTGGCGGATCGGCATGAGGAGGTAGCGCAGGGCCTGGTCGTCCCGGGTGCCGTCGAGGTCGAGGTGGATGTCGCCGCGGATGGTGGCGGTGATGTCGGCCAGGAGCCGTCCGGGGGACCAGGGCGCGGCCGGGCGTGGTGACGGCGGCCGGGACGGTGGTGTCGGCGGAGACCTCGTAGTCGAAGGCGCGGATGCGCAGGCGCTCGTCGCCGGTGGCGTCCAGGAGCAGACCGGCCAGGACCGGGGCGGGCGGCCGGGAGGGCAGGGTGCGGGCGGCGTAGCCGACGGCTGCGGCAAGGTCGGCGTGGTCGATCGTGAGCTTCACGAGGGTGTCCCTTCGGGGCGGTGAGGTCGGGGAGCAGCTGCGTGGGTGCCGGGGCGGGGAGCCGCCCTGCGGTGTGCGGGCGGCTCCGCCGGTCGTGGGCGGGTGAAGGGCTCAGGAGTTGGGGGGCGGGTTGCCGGTCTCGTGGGCGTGGATCAGGTCGGTGATGGCGTCCGCGTTCTCGGCGGTGCCGACCCAGACGCCGGTCTCGGTGAAGACCGGGACGGTGTCCACCTCGGGGTCGAAGACGACGAGGTAGGGGCCGTAGCGGTCGAGAACCATGTCGGCCAGGTGCCGGGCGGGTGCGGGCGCCAGGAGCTCCAGAGAGTCGACGGCGAGGCGCGGGCCGCCCCCGTCGCCGGGGCCGGGCACGGCGAGGTGGCCGCCGATCCGCAGCAGGTCGCCGGGCTGCATCAGGTTGAGCAGGGCGTGGGCGAGGTGCGGGTCGACGGTGCGGCAGGCGAAGACGGTCTCGTCGACGTTGTTGTCGGTGGGGGAGGAGATCACCCGGAAGCGGGCGGTGAGGCCGTCGTCGCCGGGGACGGGGAGTTCGTCGAGGTAGCCGTCGAGGACCAGGGGTATCGCGGTCATCGTCAGCTTGCCTTCCGTGCCGGGGCGGTGGGGTGGGCGGCGGCGTACTTGTCCAGGACCGTCTTGCTCGGCAGGCCCCGGCCGGCGACCTGGTGGCCGTTGGCGCGCGCCCAGGTCCGGATCGCGGCGAGCTCGTCCCGGCTGTAGGCGCCGCTGGTGCCGGTGCGGATCGGGGTCGGTGCGGTGGCGGCCACCGTGGTGGTGCGGGTGCCGGCCTTCACGGCACGCAGCTCCTGCTCCGCCTGCTCCAGGGCCTCGCGGGCCTTGGCGACGCGGGCCTCCGCCTCGCGCTGCGCGGCCTCGCTGTCGCGGCGGGCGGACAGCTCGGTGAGGGCGGCGGTGATGCGGGCGGCGCTCTTGCGGACCGAGGCGGCCGGGTGCGCGGCCGCCCACTCGATCAGCTTCTGGAGGGAGTCGGAGCCCGGGAGCGGGACGACGGGCACGTCGATCACCGGGCTCATGGATGCGCGGGGGAGGTCGAGGACCTTGTCGGCGATGAGGTCGCTCAGCTCGGCCTCGGTCAGTCCGGTGGCCTCGCGGATGTCCTGCTCGCTGGCGCCGTCGGCGTGCATCGACAGCGCGACGGACTCGTGCGCGGAAAGGGTGCCGGTGGTGGTCGTCATGGTGGCGGTGTCTCCGGTTTCCGGGAGCGGGTGGATGGTGGGCAGTCCGAGGACGTCCAGGAGGAGCGCGAGGTCGGCGTGGTCGCGGGCGTGCCGTGCGACGGTCCGCGCGGCGGCGGCGAGCTGAGGCTCCGTGCTCGGGGCCAGGACCAGCGCTCCGGCCCGGGTGCTGACGGTCAGGTCGGTGCACACGGTCGCCTCCTACGCGGCCTTGAGGCCGGCCACGAGCCGGGAGCGGTTGAGGCGCTGCTCCTCGGCGGTGAGCTGCGGCAGCAGGCGAAGGGAACCGTTGAGTTCGCGGTCGAGATGGACGATGCGGGCCTGGGCCACGGGCAGCGGGGTGTGCCGGGCGGCCTCGGCGCGCTCGCGGCGGGCCTGGTCCCGGGCGGCCAGGACGTCGACCCAATCGGGTCCGAGCCGGTCGGCCAGGCGGCGGCGCAGGGCGCAGCGCTGCGCGGGGGTGGTGCCCGCGAAGACGCCGTCCTGGGTGAGCGTCCTGTTGACCAGCGCCCACCGCAGGCAGGCGGTGACGATCGGGCAGGCGGAGCAGGAACGCCGCGCCTGCTCCAGCCGCCCCCGCGCCGCGTCCTTCGTGTCGCCGCTGAGGTCGCCGGAGGCGAGGTCGAACAGGGCCGGGTCTCGGCGGCAGCAGGTCGGGGCGGAGGTGCGCGGGAAGGGGAAGCGGGGGTCGGGGGCGGGGTCGGTGGGGTGGGTGCGGCTCATGACGCGGACTCCGGGGCGAGCTGGGGGAGCTGGAGACGGACCTGGTCGACGAGGTCCTGCGTCGGCTTCCACGCGCCGAGCTGCCCGCGGACGGCGGGGATCGGCAGCGGGAGCTCGTGGACGTCGGACAGGACCAGGTGCCAGGCATCGGCCTGGGCCCAGGGGGAGCAGGGCGGGGGGCCGGCCGGGTCCTGGTGGCAGTCGGTCAGGCGGGCGATGCCGATGACGGCGCCGGTGTGCAGGTCGCGGCCGCGGATCGCGGTGGCGACCAGCGGGTCACGCAGCAGCGCGGGGGCTGGCTTCGCCTTCCCGGCGTGGATGAGCACCCAGCCGCGCCACGGCCAGGGCACGGGCCTGTTCTCGATGTTCTTGCCTGCCAGGACGCAGGTGGCCCAGGGCTGGCGGATCGTGATGCCCCGCACCCAGGTGCCCGGGTCGGCGGGGAGAGTCGAGTCGCTCATGCCGCCCGTCCCCACGTGGCCGTGCCCGGGCGGCCGAGGCGCCGGCCGTTGAGGGAGGGGACCGTGGCGTGCTCGGCGGTGGCGAGGACCGGGCGGCCGGTGTGCTTGCCGTCGTACAGCGCGGCGTCGGCGGCCCGCTGAAGTGCGGACAGGTCCCGGCTGCCGACGGCGGACGGGGCCGCGGCTCCGACCGAGGTGGCGACGTCGACCGTGCGGCCGTCGTCGAAGACGACCATGGTGTGCGGCATCCGCACCAACTGCTTCAGGCGCTGGACGCGGCGAGCGGCGGGGAGGTCCAGGACGAGTGCGAACTCGTCGCCGCCGAGCCGCCCGACGGCCGCGGACGGCCCGGCCCAGGCGGTGAGGCGGGCGCCGGACGCGGCGAGGACGGCGTCGCCGGCCGCGTGCCCGAACTGGTCGTTGATCGCCTTGAAGTGGTCGGCGTCGACCATGACCACGGTCACGGTGTCGCCGTGGCGGGCCAGGAGGCGGCGGGCGCGGTGGGTGTAGGCGTCGCGGCGCAACAGGCCGGTCAGCGGATCGCGCTTCGTGGCGGCGAGGCGCCGGTGGAGGGTGAGCGCGTGGAGGGTCCAGCCGGTGAGCGGGACCGCGAGGGTGGTGATGAACAGAGCGCGCTGACCGATCGGGCCCGGAACGCGCAGAACGGAGTCCATACTTGGATCTCCCTCTCGTCTCGTACGAGTTGGGTGGCCCGGGGCAGGCGGACTGGTTTGGACGCCGATGTACGCCTGTCCCGGGGCGGAGCTACAGCGCGAAGCGGCTGCGGGTGGTGCAGCTGAGCGGGTTGTGCCAGGGGCCGGCCTTCGCGGCCGTCCACTCCATCTCCCAGCCGGGCCGCAGCCCGGAGGCTCCCCAGCTGTCCGGCTCCTTGCCGGGGACCTCGAGGCCAGCCTGCTGCGCGGCGAGCGCGGCGTCGTACACCTCATGGGCGCGGCGCAGGGCCGCGGCCGGGGAGTCGGCGACGCCGGTGAAGACGTGCAGACCCCTGCGGGCCGGGTCGGCGGTGTCGTGTATCGGGACGTCTACCTCGTAGACCTTGTGGTTCGGCATGACGCCCGTCTCCTTTCTTGTCTGGTTCGTGAGGGGCCACCGCGCCGTCCCGGCCTTGGTGGCCGGGGCGGCGTGGAAGCCCGTCGCGGTCGCGACGGAGCAGGGGGTGTTCCGGTCCTCCGCACCGCCCCCGGACTCCGCGCGATGCACGGGCCAGGGGGCGGCACAGGGAGCCGTCAGACCGTGCTCGGCGCCACCGCGTCGAGGGCCTCGGCCGTCTTGCGGGCGCGCGGGGCGAGGTCGTCGAGGATGTCCCGGACGTTGGTGATGGGGACCGGCGTCGGGTCGTCGGCGGCCAGGAGCGTGTAGCGGGGCTCGGCGATGCCGCGCTCGCTCTCCTCGCGGCTGTAGTGCAGGACCGTGCCGGGGGCGAGGTAGTAGGTGGCCTCGCCGTTGGTGTAGCCGCGCCACCGGCCGGGGTTGCTCAGCAGCTGGTCGCTGAGATCGATGCGGTAGGCGGCCTGGGCGGCGCGGCATGCGGCGTCGTCCTCGGCGGCTGCGGCGACCTGGTCGAGCGCCTCGCCCAGGCCGCTCGGCACGGCGACACTGCGGGCCTCGGCCACGCGGGTCTGGGCGGCGGCGCGCATCTCGGCGACGTCGGCCGGGGCGAAGCGGCGGCGCAGCGGGGCGAGCACCGCGTCGGCGACTGTGGTGAAGACGAAGGCTCCGCCAAGCGCGACGGCGCCGGTGGCGGCCAGGCGCAGGTCGGCGTAGTAGGTGGCCGGGTAGTAGGTGTAGCCGGCCACGGCGCCGCTGACGGCACCGGCCAGCATGGTGACCATGTCGGTGCCGTCGAGCAGGGCCTGGATGGAGCGGCGTACGGATGCGCGCACAGCGGGTTCTCCTTCGAGAGGGGAAGGGCGGCCCCCAGGCGGCGGGCCGCTTCAGCGGGGTGGTTCGTCGTGCCCGGCGGTGCGGGAGGGGAGCGCGCGGGCGGCCGGTTACCGGGTCTTCGCGCCGGTCGTGGCAACCAGGGAGGCGACCGTCTCCCAGCCGTGGTGCCAGGCGGAGTCCAAGTGGAAGGACCCGTTTATGCCGAAGTCCGCGAGCTTGTAGAAGCCGCCCTTGCCGGTCTTGGAGGCGAGCTTCTCCAGCAGGCCCTTGCCCGGGACGCGCCGGTCGGCGGCGTAGTGGGTGCCGAACGACACCGCGAGGGCCGCCGCCGCGGCGGCCGGGTGGACCTTGATGCCGAGCGCGCGGGCGCCGAGTCCGGCGACGATCGCCTGCGTGGCCGTGTAGGTCAGGCAGTGCTCCAAGCACGCCTTGCGGCCGTCGGCCGTGCCATGGGTCGTCTTCTTCTCGGTGACCGGGTCCTCGTAGGTGACCGGGTAGTCGTCCGAGGCGCCCTTCACCCGGGCGCAGAAGTCGTTCTGCACCCAGAAGTCCCCGATCGCGCTCCCGGCACGGGTCAGTCCGAGCAGGGCGGCGAAGAGAGCGGGACGGTGAGCCTGCATGAGGTGGTCCTCTCGGTTCAGGCGGCCAGCAGGTGCGGGGCCGGGGGAGCGGTGTAGGAGGCGGGGTCGGCGGGCGTGCCGTCGTAGCACTCCAGGCACGAACCCAGGGCCTTCAGAGGGATGCAGTGGAAGTAGCGCCGGCGGCAGGTGCCGCAGGTCTGGCGCTTGGCCATCGCCTTGTCGAGCGCGGCTTCCTTGGCGAGGGTCATCGGGAGCTTGGGCTTGGCCAGGTCGATCCGGTACAGCCACGCGAACCGTCGGCCTCCGCGGCACTCGATACGGGCGACGGGCTCCTGGCCGCCGGGACGCAGGCCCATCTCCCGCAGCTGTCGGCGGGTCGCGAGCCCGGGACCGGCCTGGCGCCACCGGAAGACCGGCAGCGAGCCGTCGCCGGGGTCGTGGGGGTCGACGTCGACAAGGTCCTCGTCGGTGTAGTGGGCGTGCACGGGTGCCTCCCCCGAAGTGGGTGGGTGGTCTCGCTCCCACCACCATGCTGTAAAGGGGTTTACGCTGTCAACGTGTTTACAGAAGAAAGACGTTGACAGGCTGGTGGTATGGCTTGATCCTCTTAGGCATGACGAATTCGGATACCTCCGCGCACGTCGGCGTCACGGAGATCGGGGAGATGCTGGGCGTCAGCCGCCAGCGGGCGAACGCCCTCGTGGCCAGGCCGGACTTCCCGCCGTTCCTCGCGCGGACGAAGGCGGGCCGGGTGTGGGAGCGGGTGGCCGTCGAGGAGTGGGAGAAGGACTGGGACCGTACGAACGTCGGCGGCCGGCCTCCCAGATCCGCCCCGCAGCAGTAGCAGCACAACGACCGGCCTCGAGCCGGAAGCGCGCCGCACGGATCATCCGTGCGGCGCGCTTCCGTGTGCAGCCGACCGGGACGTCACCGGCTCCAGGCACCAGGGAGCCGAGCGGGGTGCTGCGGGTAGCGGGGTCCAGGGCGCCTCAGTCGCGGGCGTCCGATCCGGCGGCGCGGGCGGGGAACGAGCACGGGATGTCCTCCAGCAGGTGTGGGTGGGCAGTGCTGCGCCCTGTCGGCGAAGGGCTCGCCGACAGGGCGCGGGGGTGCGAGCGAATGGCCGGGCGGTGTGGCCGGATCAGCGCTGGACCTGGGTGGTGCGGTGGGGGTCCGGGGACGGCGCGACGGTGAAGATGCCGTCGCCAGTCAGGGCGTAGGCGAGGCGGGTGGACAGTTCGGTTTCCTCGGCCTTGAGGAGTTCCAGGGCCTGGGTGATGCGGTACTCGGCGGCCAGGCGGCCGCGCTCCTGGTTGCTGGCGCGGTCGTGGAGTTCCTGGATATGGGTGGCGAGCTGGCGGTGGGTGCGGGTGCGCATGAGCCGGAGCATCGGGTCCTCCTTGGCGGGGTGGAAGCACCGCGCCCTTCGGTGGAAGAGAGTTCCGGCGAGGGGCGTGGGGGGCCGGGCGGCCGGTCCGGATCACCGGTCCTCGCCCCGGTGCGGGGCGGGGGACGGTGGTCCAGGCGGGGCGTCCGGGGTCAGTTCTGGGAGGGCTTTTGCGGGTCGAACGGCTTGTAGACCGGCGTTTGGGCCTCGGTCCGGGGCAGGTGGATCTCGGCGTGGACCTGCGGGGCGGGCTGTGTGGGGATGTGGACGTCGACGTTGATGTCCCGGGTGAAGGAGAGGCTGTGGAGGGCGAGCAGGCTGAGCGCGGATCCGGCGACGGCAGTGATGGCGGTGGCGACCGTGCGGCCGGGCTCGGGCGTCGCGGACCACACCATGGCGATGGTCGATCCGACCCATAGGACCCAGGTCAGGCGGGCGACGCTGGCTGCGAGCGCCTTCCCCAAGTGCGCCATGGCCGCGATCATCTCTGTGATGACAGGGCCTTCGATACCGATGACCCGGGCGGCGTGTTCGCAGTGCTCGCCACCATGACCAGCCCGTACACAACTACGCGGTCGGCGCGGCCGCGCTCGACGCCGGACACGCGGCGGGGCGCTGGCGGTGGGGGTGTTGTCGGCGTGCTGGCCCAGGACGAAGCCGCCGACGAGGGCGGCGGAGGCGAGGACTTGGTGGCGGTGGGCCTGCCACCAGGTCGGCTTGGCTGGCTGCATCGGCTGGATGGTGAGAATGGGGACGGGCGCGGGCTGGGGACGGAACATGCGGCACTCCTGGTCGACGAGGGGTGGAGCGGGTGCGGGCCGGGCGGCCTGTCCGGTCCTCGCCCGGACCGTCGTACGGGCGGGGCGAGGACCGGGCGGGGCGGCAGGACCGGGGTATTACTGCTTGTTGCGGTTGCGGTTGCGGTCGCCGAACTGGATGTTGATGTCGCCGCTGCGGCCCAGGAGACGAGTACCGCCGGTGTCGATCTGCGGGGCGAAGACGACCGTCTGCTCGGTCTGGCTGGTGGTGGCCTGATCGGTGCCGAGGGCGCCGCGCAGAGAGCGGCTCAGGAGACGGGCGCCGAGGATGAGGACGGCGAGGGTGACGGCGACCTTCCAGATCATGTCGAGCAGGTCCACGAGGTCTCCGAGGGCGGGGGCGGCGATCCGCAGGGCGACGGCGCCGCCGAGCGCGAGGAGGGTGAGACTGCCGGCGACCATGCCGATGGCCTTCGCCCATGCGGGCATCGGCTCAGCCGGTGTCGTGTGGGTGGGGGCCGGGTCGAGGCGCTGCGGGACGGGGCGGCCCCAGGCGATGCGGCCGTCGGGGAGCTGGACCTGGACGGAGCCGGGAACGGGTACCTGGTAGAGCGTCACCTGCGGAGCGGTGACCGGCTCCAGGGTGTGGTGGGTGGGCGGGGCCGGCTGCCAGACGGCAGCGGGCAGGGCCGGGTTGCGAAGGCCGACGTCCTGGCCGACCGCGCACTTCTCGGTGTTCATCGGGCGCTCCAAGGGGTCAGGGAAGCGAGAGGGGATGCGCCGGAGGCCGGCCCCGGGGGCCTCCGGCGTGAGGGGCGGATGGGTCAGGCCGCGGTCTTGTACTCGCCGGCGTGGGTCTCGTGGATCCAGGCGCCGTGGCCGAGGTTGACGACGGGGATCTCGGGGTCGTCCTTCATCCGCTTCAGGGCGGTGCGGACCTGGGGACCGGTCAGGTCAAGGGACTTGGAGATGACCGCGGGGGCGACGGGCTTGCCGTGCTTGAGAAGGAAGGTGACGATCCGGCGGGCAGTGTTCGACAGGGCCGGGCCCGAGGGCTCGACCGCGTCGGGCACGGCGTCCTCCTGCTGCGCGGACACGGAAGTCTTGGCCCTTTTGCGGGCCTTGGCCGGGGCGCCGTTGGTGAACCGGTCAGGGTCGTAGGTGTACTCTTCGCCGGCGTTGCGCAGGGAGAGCATCAGAGCGTGCTCGTCCAGGACGTGCCGCAGGATCGGCAGGGCGTCGATGGACGCCTGCTCGATTCCGGTGGTGACGCCCTCGTGAGCCAGGCCGAAGGCGTCCTCGACGTTCGGGGCGCGCCACATCGCGGCCCGGTTGTCAGGTCCGGCGAGGTAGCCGAGGCCACCGGTGGTGCTGCCGTCGCTGAACTCCTTCGGAATCGCTCCGGGGTCGATGTCGCCCAGGGCGTTGCCGGCGGCCCGCTTGCCGGTCGCCGAGGAGCCGGAGCGGAGGACGAGGTTGTTGCCGCCCTGGAGGATGTCGCGGATCAGGGTCTCGCCGCCGAGCTCGCTCGCGTTCGGGCTCTGGTTGGCGAGGCGGAACTTGATACCGACCTTGCGGGCCTCCTTCACCAGGTCGCCGATGAGCTTGACGGCCTCTTCGCCGTATTCGGTGTCGTTGAGGAGGTCGTGGGCCTCGTCGAGGGTGAGGACGACCAGCGGGTCGGGATCGCCGGGGACGAAGAAGGCGCGGCCGACGCGGGTGCGGCCCTTGTCGTCGGTCCACTTCATCCGGTTGTAGCGGCTGGAGCGCTCCTTCATCAGAGCGTGGACGGCCCTCAGGACGACGATGCCGAAGTCGTTGCCGGGGGCGAAAGCGGCGACACCGTCGGGCCAGTCCGGCAGGGACAGGCCATGCTGCGGGTCGATGACGAGCGAGCAGACCAGTGGGCTTCTGCGTTCGATCGCCAGCAGCGCGTCCAATGCCCGGGACTTGCCCGAGCCGGAGGTGCCGGTGATGAAGTCGTGCACGGCGCCGGAGCCCGGCAGGAAGAACCGGTAGTTCGCCTCGTCGCCGTCGTAGTACACGCCGAACGGAGCGAGGCCGGTGTCCGGGTCCAGGACGTGCTGGGGGCCGAAGAGAGTGCCTTTCTTCAGCGGGTTCTCGGTGAAGACGGTGATCTTGCCCTTGCGGGGGGCGAGCTTCTCCAGCGCGATCAGGTCGGGGTCGTCGATCCCGAGGGCGGACAGCACGTCGTCCAGGCCGGTGATCTTGAAGGACTTGCCGCGCGGAACGTGAATCTCCGCCGACCAGCCGCCGCCTGGTGTGGCGAGCGGGGAGACCAGCTTGCTCTTGGGGTAGGGGCCGTCAGCGGCGGCGGCGTACTCCATCCAGTCGAGCATCTGCTGGGCGAGGGCGGGACTGGACTCAGCCGGTCGTCGGCCCCACCTGCGCCATACCCAGGCGCCGTAACCCAGCGACCAGGCCAGGGAAAGACCCCACAGAGGATTCTCGCCCCACTCCGGGCCGCCGGTGGCGGCCATGGTGGTCAGCAGGCCGGACCCGGTGAGCGGCATGGACAGGCCGGTCACCTGGTCGACCTGGGACGGCAGGGTGCGGGCCGGACGCCAGATGCCCTTTACCTTGACCAGGCCAGGCATCCAGCCCCAGGCTCCCGCGCCGGCGGCTCCGGCCGCGCCGAGGGTCAGGGCGGTCTTCCAGCCGTCGCCGGTCATCGACAGCAGCTCGCCGGCGGGGCCCAGGCTCGCGGCGGTGAGCGCGACCGTGAGGCGGCCGCGATTGTCCAGCGCCCACTGCTTGACGGGCCGCTTGCCGGTGGCGGCCTTCGCGGTCACGGCGCTGTTCTGCGCGGCGATGAAGGCCGCGAAGTCGGTGTACTGGGGGGAGGGGTTCCTCGGGGCGCGCACGGGGGTGTCCCTTCGTGTTCGGGCGGCGGAGAGCCGGGAGTCGGTGGTGTTCGTTTCGGGTCGGGCCCGGTGCTCCCCACCGCCTCCGCCCCGCCCCCCGTACGTGACGGGAGGGGCGGGGCGGGGGCGTCTGGGCAACAACGGGGCCGGGCCCCGCCGAAGTTCGGCGGGGCCCGGACGGCCGGGTACTGCGGGGGCGTCTATTCGGCGTTGTAGAAGGTGTTCGTTGCCATCGGCACGTCGGCGTCGTCGACGGCGTCCTTGATCCGGCCGTGGTTGCGGTGCGCGGTGCGCGCTGCCTGCTCGGCCTGCTGGACGGAGTTGTCGGTGGCGTTCTTGTAGGCGTCGGCGTACGACTTCTGTCCGGTGATCAGGTCACCGAGCATCTTGACGTTGCCGATGGTGTAGCGGTCGAGGTTGAGGGCGGTGAGCTCGCCGGCCGCGCCGTCCATGCGGGCGGCCATCGCCTCGTTCCAGCGGGCGATGTTGTCGACGTCTTCCTGGCGGGCCTCGACCTCCGCCCTGATCGCGTTCAGTGCGACGAGGAGCGCGCGGTGGGTGGCAACGTCGCCGACCTTGGTGATCGCCATAGGGGCTTCTCCTTGTCAGTTCTCGTAGTAGCCGGCCTGGGCGGCCAGCTCGATGGGGGAGGACTGCACGGCCTCGGCGATCCCGCCGTGGCTCTTGTACGCCGCGGCCGCGGCGGCGCTCGCGAACGCGCCGGTGTCGGTGGCGGCCTTGGAGTAGGCCAGGGCGGTGCGGGACTGGACGCTGATGGACTCGCGCAGCAGGGCGATCTCCTGGAGGGTCTTGTCGTCGACCTCGAAGTCGGTGAGCTGGCCCTCGATCCGGTCGAGGAGGTCGGACAAGGCCCTGTCGTCGGCGGCGACGGCCTCGGCTTCCTCTGCGCGCATCTCGCACATCGCGCGCGTCAGGGTCAGGGCGTTCATCAGGCCGTCGAGGGTGCGGATCTCGGGGATGAGGGTGGCCGGTGAGGACATCAGGTCTCCGGTCTGGTCGGGGTCGGGCACCACCGCAAGGTGGCGGTGGCCAGTGGGGGTCTCGGGTTCGGTGGTCTTCTGGGCTGCGGAGGCGGCCCGTTCTTCGGCGGCGCGGGCCCGTTCCTCGGCGGCTGCCTCGCGCTCCTTGGCCTCCCGCTCGGCCTTCTGCGCGGCGAGAACTTTCGCTGTGGCCTCGCGGTGACGGGCTGCTTCGGCTTCCTTCCGCGCCTCCTCGGCCTTGCTCTCAGCGGCCTTGACGCGCTCTTCAGCTGCCTCGGGGTTCAGGCCGCGGCCGTAGCCGAAGCGGGGGTCCTCCAGTTCGTCCCAGAGCAGCCGCCTGCCGGAGTTCTGCTCGGGTGTGTCCTCCTCGTCGGACCAGGGATCGGTGTCGAGGCCTGGACGTTCAGCGGGAGCGGACGGGCGTTCAGTGTCTGCGCCCCGGTGTTCAGCGGGAGTCGGCGGGAGTTCAGCGGGAACGGTGGGGGGTTCAGACGGCTTGGGCGGGTGGGCAGGCGGCGGGCCGGCCGCTTTCAGTGCCTCGGCCGCCTTCCTTTTCGCATCGGCCTTGTCCTTGGCCGACTTCTTCCTGGCGGCCCTGGCGGCCATCTTCTTGCGGCGCTCGGCGCGGATCTCCGGCCATCGCTCGCGATAGCCCTCACCGGCCGCCTTCCACATGGTGGAGCCGGTCTCGGTGACAACCGCAAGGGGGATGGCGGCCTTGCCCCCGAGCTTGGCCGAGCGGGGGGCGACGGCGCTGAAGGTGCCGCCCGGGTCGGTGGGCCCGGGCGCCTCCTTCTCCTTGGTCTTCGCCGTCTTGTCCTTCGGGCCGCGGTCGGCGACCTTCGCGACCGTCTCACGGGCCGCGGGGGAGTCGTGGCGGCGGTCGCTGGTGCTCGCGATCGACTCCACGCCGCGGGCTCCGGCGTAGGCGATGGCGGCCAGTACGAGCAGTTCGATCACGGGTCAGGCTCCGTTTCAGGAGATGCCGAAGGCGCCGGCGATGAGCATGGCGACCTTGGTGACGATCCAGCCCAGGACGGACTGGACGCCCTCGCCGACGGGGCCGGGGATGGTGGAGGCGAGGACCGGGACGACGGCGGCGACCAACAGGGTGCGCTTCTCGATCCTCCGGGTGATCAGGTCGTTGGCCAGGACGAGGACGCCGGCCAGGGCGGGGACGCCGGTGATGATCAGGCCGGTCCACTCCCCGACCGCGCTGACGGCCCAGGAGTCGACCTGGTTGACGGTCTCGTTCCACCAGGCGCCGGCTGGGGTGGCGACCATCGCGGCCGACGCGGTCATGACGAGCACGGCCTGGGCGCGGTCGGTGTGCAGGCGGCCGGTGACCCGGCTCAGTCCGGGCAGCTTCTCGGCGAAAAACAGCAGAGCGGCGGACCCGGCGCAGGCCCCGCCGGCGGCGGCGGTGACGGCGGTCTCGATCATGGTCGTGGTGTCCTTTCCGGGACTAGGAAGGGGGCTTGACGGATGGTCACTCAGAGTCGTACCCTCGCGCGCGCACGCACGCGCTCGTGCGCGCGAGTGCGCGTGGCCGTACGGGTGGGGTCGGTTTCGGCGGTCACAGCCGCCGTCACAGCTCTTGTCACAGCCCCGGTCACAGCCGGGGGCGGTTACTGAGCGTGCGTTTCGCGGAGGCGCTCGAGCGCCTGGACGACGTCCTCGTAGGCACGCTCGCGGGCCGTTTCGGGGAGCCGGTCGAACTCCCCGCGCAGCCGGTCGAAGAGGACGGAGGCCTCCATGTCGGAGCCCTCGGCGCGGGCCTCGGCCAGGCGCGCGCCCCAGTGCTCGGCTCGGCGGGCGAGCTTCTCGGCACGCTTACGGCGCAGGGTCTTCTTCCGCTCCGGCGGGTTGTCCCACGGGGTGGCCGGGGTGGGCGGGTTGGGGTTGGTCACGAGCGGATTCACCTCCTTGCGGAGCGGGGTCGTGGCAGGGTGGGTACCGGCGCTTCGGCGCCCTCACCGGGTCCCGGGGCGCTTGTCCCGCCCCGGGACCCGGTGGACCGTCGAAGCTGCTGGTTTGCGCGGTTCAGCGGCCTGTCAGACCGCCCGCAGGATGGCCTCGGGCCCCTGGCCGCCCTGCTCCTTCTGCTTCTCGAGGAGCTGGACGGCGCGTGTCCTGCGGTCGTGGGCGGAGCCGGTGGAGATGCCGAGCTCCTCAGAGATCACGCGGATGGTGACTGCGCTCTCGCCGCGGGCCTGGATCATCGCGGCGACCCGGTGGGCGTCCCATTCGGCCTGGTTCATCCGGGCCTGGGCGGCGTACTCAACCGCGCGGGCCACGTGTTCAGCGGCCCGCGCCTCGTGTTCGGCAGCTTCCGCCTTCGCCTTCTCCTCGCGGGCGGCGGAAGCAGCGATCTCCTCCTTGTCGAGCTGCTCCTGCTTGACCGCGTTCACGGCCTGCGCCCGCTGTTCAGCCTCCCGCCGCTCGTGTTCAGCGGCGTCCGCGAGGGCTTTCCTCCGGTCCGTCTCGGCGCGGGCCTCACGCTGCTCCGCCTCGACGATCCCGGCACGCCGGGCGGCCTCCTCGCGCTCGAAGCGGGCAGCGGCGTCAGCCTGGATACGGCGCGTCTCCTCCGTCGCCTCCGAGGCCATCCGCTGCTGCTCCAGACCCCATTTGGCCTGCGCCTTCTCCCTTTCGATGCGGGCCGAGGTACGGCGCTTCTCGGTCTCGTCAGCGAGGTCCTGAGCCTCAGCGGCTGCCTTGTCCTCGGCAAGCTTGAGCGCATGCTGACGCTGCGCCTCGCGCAGTTGAGCATCCGCCTCGGCCTTCTGAATCTCCGCCTGAGCCTCGCGCTCCGCTTCCGCCTTGGCGATCTTCAGGCGGCCCTCGGCACGGATCCTGTCGACCTCCGCCTGAATCCGAGTGGTCTGGATCTGAACATCAGCCTTGACCTTCTGAATCTCGGCCTCAGCCCTCTGAACAGCCGCCTCGGCGAGACGCTTGGTCTCGCGGACGTCCTCCATCAGCGGGACAGCGAGCGCCTCCTCGACTGAAAGGCCGACCCGGCGAAGTTGAAAGGGAGCCAGCTCCTTCTGAGTGGCCCGCCGGCGCCACCGCCGCGTCTGGTACTTCGAGGCCAGCTGCTGGGCGTAGACCATCCACTCCTGATGCTGAGCGAGCGCGTCCTCGTAGGAGGTGATCTCCTCCTGCCGCATCAGCTTCCAGATCAGCCACGTCGTCCGCGGCTGGGTAAGCCACCGTGACAGACGGATCTTGCCCATCCGCCGCGCCCCGGTCGTCTCGCCGATGTGCGCGGCATACAGGTGCGCGGCAATCTCGGAGAAGATCACCCATAGGGCGGCGAGGGCGGCGTGGCCGATCTGCGCCGGAACCGTGTTCGCAGCCTCCCAGTTGAGATAGATCGTGGCGATCGTGCCGCCCCGCGGCACCCACTTAATCCACCACAGCGGGCGGCCCGACCGGATCAGCAGCAGATTGATAATGCCGAAAGCCAAGATCGACACGTCGATGCCGACCGGCAGCAGCCACGGGCTGTCCCACGCCCAGCCGCCCTCGGCGGCAGGCAGCTTCGCCTTGTCGTACAGGGCACCAAAGGAGGAGTAGAGGCCAAGAACGGCGACTGCGGTGCCGAGGAACGCACCGAAGCCCGCGAGCCACAGCTCCCACTTCGCGTAGGCGCGCTCCACGGACTGCTTGTCGACGTGCTCGTCGGACTCCTGGTCACCGGGGTGAAGGCCGGGGGCGTCGGCGTCGGCCGGGAGGGGGATACCGGGCGGACGGGCCGCGTCGGCGTGGATCGTCATGCTGTACTCCTTGATCGGTCGTGCCGGGTAGCCGGCCGCGACGGTCAGCCCGTCGCCGCAGTCCTGGATCCCAGGCCGGTTGGACAGGTCCAGGGCGGAGCCCCGGAGCTCTCCGCCGCCCCTCGGCATGCGGGCGAGGAACGACAGGAAACTCAGGGAGCGCGAAGGAAAGCCGGCCCGTCAGACGCCCTGGGCCGGCTCAGCGGAGCCGGGCCCATGCACCCGGGCGAAGCGGGCGCCGGCGGTCAGGAGAAGGGCGACGTCGGCATGAGTGCGGTGCAGCCGCTCCGACCAGGGCGTGGCCCGAGCGGTGTCCGACCCGGTGCGGGCCTGGACCAGAAGGTCCAGGACGGTGAGGGCGATGTGAGCGGTGTCCGTGTCACCGTGCTCACAGGCCTCGCCGACGTGGCGCAGCGCGGTGGGCAGGGTGCGCTGCGGAACGTCGTCGATCTCGTCACGCACCAGGCGCAGGAGCAGCCTGAGCATGTCCTCGGCAGTCATGGAGTCGTCGGTGGTCAGGTCCGCGCCCCTCGACCAGTCGGTGCCGTGGTTGTAGGTGGGGATCCATCCGTCCTTGTCGAGCAGGGCGATCGTGGCCTCCATGTGGAGGGCCACGGCCTCGCCGGTGGACTCCTCGCCGGACGGGCCGGTCCACACCGGCCGGAAGCTGTCCTTGATGAGTCCGGCAGCCTGGGTGAGGGTCCTGTTGGTGAACGCGACGTCGGTGTTGGTGGTGGTCATGCGGATTTCTCCTCGGGTGAAGGGGAGCGCCCCGGCCGGTTGGTCGGGGCGTCAGGGAGGGAGCGGAGCTGCGGAGCTGCGGGGACGCGGGGGGGGGCGGTCGCCCCGCGCCACAGCAGTTCCGGGGGTGTCGTTGAGGTGGGTCCCGAGCCGTGGTGTGCGGCTCGTACGCTTGCCACCCGGCCTCTGTCGGGTGTTGGGGGGCGCCCCGGGTTCCTCGGTGTCTAGGCGGCGGCGACGGACCGGGCGCGCGACTTGCGTCGGCGCAGCGCGCGGCGCTCGTCCTCGGACAGGCCGCCCCAGATGCCGGACTGCTCGCCGCGCTCCAGGGCACCCTGGAGGCAGTCGGCGATCACCGGGCAGGTCGCGCAGATCTTCTTGGCCTCGTTGATCTGCAGGAGCGCGGGCCCGGTGTTGCCGTTGGGGAAGAACAGGTCGGGGTCATCCACGCTGGTGCAGGCACCGCGGGGCTCGGCGGGCGCGGTCTTGGTGGACACGGGCGCATAGTGGAGAGTGGCTACGATGTACTTCATCAGGGGCCTCCAGACAGGGTCCTGTTGAAAGAGCAGCCCCGGGGATTGCGGCCCTGGGGCTGTTGCTTTGTCGACGGCCGCACAGGCCGGAGCGGGGTGATCCCGACGCTCTCCATCGGCCCCGCACGGAGCGCGGGGCCGATGGGCAATGCCGGAGTCGCGCTAGCTCAGGTGGTTGAGGTAGGCGTTCTGGAGAGTCGAGAACGACTCGTACAGCCGCGCCCCGGCCCGGCATTTCGGGCTCGGGGCGGTGGGCGTGCAGCCGGGACAGCCAGCGGCGTGACGGCGGTAGGCGGTGTCGGCAGCCATGTACCGGCGGTACAATTCGCTCTTCTGGCGATCGGTCACTTCTGGTGGTTCTCCGACCTCTTGTTCTGCTCTGCGTTCTTGCGCGACAGCTCGGCGCGTTCGGCTTCAGTCACAGCGCTCACTCCCCTCGGGCCGTGCCGGTCCCGGCCAGAGCCGGGGTGAGCGAGTCGTTGCTCCGGCGCTGCCGGTACGAACGAATCGGGCTCGCGCCCTCAGCGGCCTTCACCGACCGGGCAAACGTCAGGACCTCCTGACGCTCGTAGCCCGGATTCATGTGGCCGAGTGTGCGTCGGGCCTGGCGGCCGGTCTGCTCGGCGCGGCAGTCACCGTCGGAGACGAGGTGACGCACCAGCTGGTGCAGTCGGGCCTCGGGCTCGTAGCCCTGGGCGTCGTCCTCGTCTTGAACGTCGTCGATGACCCCGGCTCGGACAGGCAGACCCGCCCGAACGGCGGGGCGCGCACCACTGCGGTAGGTCTGGAACGTGTCAGCAGATGTCGGGCGGTCGTCGATCAGCAGCGGAGTGGTGTGTGGAATGCTGGAGGGGAACAACGGGGCCTCCTACAGGGGTCCAGGATCGGCCTCCGGTGGCACCCGGGGGCCGATCTGCTTTCGGTCGGCTGTCGTACGAGCAGCCGCAGGCCGCCCCCGCCTCCGGAGTCGGAGCGGGGGCGGTCTGCGGTCACTGGTCCGGGAGCTAACTGGCCGGGCGCCGGGTGGTCAGGCGGCGGCGGGCTCGGTACGGCGGCGGCCCGTGCAGATCGTCCGGCGCAGCCGGGCGGCATAGGGGAGAAGGGCGTCGACCAAGCGCTCGCGGACGAGTGCGGTGACGGTCGGGTCGGTGGCGACGATGTCGCGGGCGGCGTCGACCCGGGCGGCGATCTCGGCGGCGTGGGCGTGCGACAGGGCGAAGCGCTGGTCGGCCGGGGTGGTGGCCAGCGCGGCAGCGTACCGGCGACGCTCCCGGATGGTGGCCGCCGGCTCGTGCAACTCCAGCGGCGTGCCGAATAGGACGTCCAGGCCTACATCGAGCCCGTCGTCCAGGTTGGGAAGCGGGACGTCGAGAGCGTCCAGGAGAGCGAGGGTCTGACCGTCCAATGCCTCCTCGTCGTGGTGGGGCCTGGCGGTCAGCCGGTCGGTCGGGGCGAGGGTGGTCTGCATCAGGTCCTCCGGGTCAAGGCGATCGGGCGGGACGGGAGCGACCAAGGCCCCGGTCGCCCCCGTGATCGGGGCGGCCGGGGCCTGGGTCTGCGGGGCGTGCTACCTACTGGTTCCGTTCGAGCTGTTCTTTCTGCGTCGCCAGGAGCGCGATCACGCTCATGAGCTCGGCGCGCTCCCAGTCGGTGAGCTGTGGCGCGTTGGTCTTGCGCGGGTTGAGCGTCTGGATCACCGCTGTCAGCGTGTCGTCGACCCGCTGGATGTCGGCGGCGCCCACCGCCTCGGTGTGCTGGGCCCACTGCTGCTCGTGCAGCAGACGCAGCTTCCAACCGCGACGGTCCTTCCGGTCCTCGCGGTCCAGCTGAACCTTGGTACGGACGGGAGCGGCGCGCTTGGTGTGGGCGGCGAGCTGGGCAAGTCGGCGGCCGTCCGTGCACCGGGCCGCGAGATCTGCGGCACGGAGGAAGTTCCCCTCTTCGTCTGTGAGGGTGCAGTTGGAGCAGCCCTTGATGTGGGCCTCGTCCAGCTTGTGTGCGGTCTTGTCGTCGACCAGGCCGCCGATGATCTGCATGACGGCAGGCGTGACTGCGGTCTGGGGCTTACGGGTTACGCGGTTCGAGCGGCGGCCGTTGGTCTCGGCGACGCCCTCGGTCAAGCGCTGCGACCAGCGCCTGACGGTGACGTTCATGTCGACCAGGCGGTGGCTGCCAGGGCAGCGGACGGGGTCTTCGGTGCCGGCGGGCTCGGTGTGATGCGGGACGAGCTTCGCCGTGGCCCGCTCCGTCTGGGCGACGCGGATCGGGACCCATGTGCGGCAGCTCGGGCAAATGAGAGAGATGCAGGCCGGGTCAAGGTCGTACTCGTGCGGGTGGAGGGTGGAGAGGACCAGGGTGTCGAGGTGGCTGCGTGTGCGGGACCGGGTCCTGAGCTTGCGCTCGCGGCTGGTGGTCTCGATCTCGCGGAGGGCTGCGGTCATGGGGAACTCCTCACGGACGAAGCGGGGCAGGAATGCGTCGCGGGTGCTCTCTCGGCCCACCAGGCCGCACCGGAGATGCCGGGCGTCCTGTTGGACTGACAGCGCATACGCGCTGCGACGGTGCACGCAGAAGTCCTGGACCCAGGAGGAGTTAGTCGCCTCAGACTCCTGGGGCCACCGAGGTGGCAACAACTGCGATGGTGCGGTCCAGCAGCATTCCTGGAAGAGACCCGGCTTGACGTACGCCAGCTTCATTTCGGGCAAGCTGAGCAGGTGCCTTCCAGAGGTCTGCCTTTGCGGGGCGACCCATGTGAGACCATAAGCCCATGAGCCTTAAGGGCACAAGGCTTATGGTTGGCCATGTGGGTGAAAGTCTCATGGCACTAAGGTTCCGACAGGTCGGCCATGACGGAGAGGACACACCGTGAGCAGCGACGACGCGTGGATCGGAGACGCACAGCCGTACCTCGCGGCCCGTCGAGATGGAGAAGAGGACGCTTGGAGCTCCGAAGCAGCCGCACACGGAAGGAGGGGGGCCCAGGAACTTCTCGCGGTCCAGGAAGTCGAAGGGCCGAGCGTCGTCCGCGAGTTCCTCCAGATCGAGCCCGGCCAGCTGACCGTGGTCCGACGCCGACTGATCTTGCTCGATGGTGCCCCGATCGAACTCGCTGACTCCTATTACCCCCCGAGCGTGGCCCGAGGGACGGCCCTCGCGACGAAGGGGAAGATCCGAGGCGGAGCGATCAGCCTGCTGGCAACTCTCGGGTTCATCCCCGAGGATGGGCCGCTCGAGGACGTCGCCGCCGCGATCGCAGCTCCTGACCAGTGCGCGGCTTTGCAGCTGAAGCCGGGTACGCCCGTGCTAGTGCTGACGCGTTTCACCCGGTCCACCGCCAACGAGCCGATAGAGGTCAGCGTCATGACGATGACGCGACACCTTCAGTACCGACAGTGGAAGGCAACAAGCTGAAGATGACCAGGCCAATCTCTGACCCTCGGTCGGCTCACCAGAAGATCGCAGCTACGCTTCGCCGGCAGATCACGCGCGGAGACCTGACCCCAGGCTCCCGACTGCCGTCCACTCCCGCGCTCATGGCGGAGTACAACGTCGCCGGCACCACGGTGCAGAAGGCGCTGCAGATGCTCAAGGCGGAGGAACTCCTGATTGGCCAACCCGGCAAGGGGGTGTTCGTCCAAGGTGGGACCCAGCAGTCGATTTCACCCGAGATCTACATGCCACCTGCAGCCCCGGGAGAGCCGTATCGCTGGATTACTGAAGCAGAGAAGCGCTCACAGCGCGGTTCGGTGACGTTGCTTGAGGTCGCGTCGGTCACCCCCCCATTCGAAGTCCGTCGCGCCCTCGGGCTCGAGGAGGCGGGCCAAGCCATTCTCCGCAAGCAGGTCCTCCACCTCGACGGCCAGCCCGCCGAACTAACCCATTCGTTCTATCCGCTCGAACTGGCCGAAGGCACGGCCGTGGTGGAGCCTCGGAAGATCAAAGGCGGCACCCCGACGCTTCTGGCCGAACTCGGATACCCACCCCGCTCCTTCACAGACGAGGTCTCATCGGAGATTCCCACGGAGGAGGAGGTCATCGCCCTTCAGCTCCCCAAGGACATGCCCGTCATGGTGACGTTCCGCGTGGTCCGGTCGGACGACCAACGGCCGATCGAGGTGTCCCTGATGACCAAGGCTGCACACAGATACCGGATGCGATACAGCGGCACCGTGGAGTGACATGAGCTTCGAGGATGCCAAGAGAGCTAACCACCTTAAGCCAGCACGCCTTAAGGTGGTAGTCTTCGGTCGACCGCTACACCTACTCGACACGTCGTCACCTGCCGTCACTCTGCGGCAGATCGTGGGAGTAGGGTGTCCCTCGAATCGTGATCCACAAGTAAACAAGAAATAGCCCCGTTCGACCTGCCAGGGTCTCCAGGGGCTCTCGACCGGGGTAACCCGGTCCGGCGAACCCCTTTACTAGAGGAAGGAGGTCGCGTGATGCAGGGTACCCGTACCCGCACGCGGACACACATCACCCCACCGTGGCAGCGACGAACGCGCGTCGCTCCGGTGGGGTGTCTGCGTTCCTCTGAACCTCGTGGCGCCGACTTGAGGGTGGGCCGATGGGCCCGGACGAGCCTCACCAACTTCCGAGCTGGCAGGCAGCGCGGGCGGTTCTCCCTGTCGGGGGTCTTCACGAGGTAGTCACGACGGGCGGCAAACAGCCGCCGGGACGCCCAGTCCACGAGGTGTAAGAGCACCTCGGCTGAGCGCCCCCTCCTGACACCGATCGGGTTAGCAGCCCGATCGAAGGGGTTGTCCGGACCGGTTAGCAGCCGGATCCGAACACTCGTACTGGTTCTCCCTGAACCACGAAGCACCTACAGGGGCTTCGCTGTGCCGTCTTGGCGATGCCTCCACGACAGGAGCCATTGTGCAGGACTGCCATGCCTTTTTCCAGCCCAGCTACGCCTGTTTGATCCGCTTTCACGCGGTATGCGCACTGCCTTTCGCGGCACTCCGTGCCCATGTCGCTCCAGTCGCGGCCGTCGGCAGTGTTCGGTGAGCGCGTTTGCGACGGAGTCCGCGAGGCCGCTGGGGCTGATCGGCGACGCCATGGCCGCGGCTCCGTTGATGGCGCGGCACCGGAACCGAATGCGGCCTACGCCAGCGGATCATGTGACGGCCGTCACACAACTTCATGGTCACAAATCAGCGTCTCCCCGACCCTTCCGGTCGTGTGACCTCCCATTCCTCGCGTATTCGCCTCTCATCGCAGGACAGTTCTCCGAGCCGGCGGTGGCGGTGCTCGTTGTCGGGTTCCTTTCCGTGGTGTCCCGGAAGGTGAGCCGTTGAGCGCGGCACCGGCGGTACAGGCCGTCGCCGGGGTCATCCCGGTGCCTCGTCCCGCCAAGGGAAGAACACGTCAGGGCCTCCCGGGTGCCCTCCGGTGCGGCGCCCACGGTGTTCTTGGCGAGCCCGGTGAGATGGGTGTCGGACAGGATGTGCTCGAGCCGGAGCTGTGGGTGCCGGAAGCGTCGCAGTGGCTGTCGTCGTCGGTGGGGCGGGTGGCGCTGGATGGCTATTCGTGGATGCAGGCGGTGCACTGGGTGGCCGGGTCCGGGCTGTACCAGCCGCGCCGTCACCGGTCCCACGGGCCGCGCGGCTTCGGGCCGACAACCGTGCGTGTCGCCCAGGAGCTTGCGCGGCTCTTCCCGTGCCGGCCGGGTATCGAGTACCTGGTGCGCCGCACGGGGCTGTCGGAGCGGTCGGTACAGAACCACCTGCAGATCCTGCGGGAGACGGGGCTGATCGCGTGGATCGTCCGAGGCACAAGGGTGTCCGGCGGTCCGGCGCAGGCCAGTGAGTTCGCGCGGATGATCCCGCCCGAGTTCGACGTCGCGCTGGGCATCCGTACGGTGCAGCGCGACGAGCTGGCTCCGGCGTACACGCGTGCGGTGACGGGGATCGCGGAGGCCGGCCGGGGGCTGATGGCGCGCCTGG
Organism: Streptomyces sp. NPDC088707; assembly: GCF_044752725.1. Lineage (NCBI taxonomy): Bacteria > Bacillati > Actinomycetota > Actinomycetes > Kitasatosporales > Streptomycetaceae > Streptomyces > Streptomyces sp. NPDC088707. Next base: position 110,586 of record NZ_JBIVLV010000016.1, read on the forward strand.
GTAGGAAGGCTGCCCGGAAGGTGCGCCGGCCCCGGCCGACGACGTCGGTGAAGGAGTGCTCGAAGGCAGCTCCGACGGGTGCCGCGGTGGGCGCTGAAGGGGTCGCTGAGGCGGCTGTTTCGGCAGGGTCGCGTTGCACCCCAATGGAGGGTGGTGCTGATGGTTCTTCTGCTACCGGTACTACTTCGCTCCCCCCTGAGAGCAAGCTCGCAAGCGGGCAGAAGGAGTCGTCGAGCAGGAAGAAGCTGAAGGTAAGGGCCGGTGGGCGGAAGCTGGCCGAAGGCCGCCGGAAGCTGAACATCACTGGGCGCCGTTTCCAGATGGGCCGGGAGCTCACCCAGCAGGTGGAGTGGCTGCGGGGCTGCGCGGTGCCCCGCATCTCCTGGGTCTCCCGCAACGTCGCCGATGCCGGATGGACCACCACCGAAGTCCTGGCGTGGCTGCACCTGCGGGGCACCGCCCAGAAAGTGCACCGCGGCTCCGGCCTGCTCGCAGTCCTGCTCACGAACGCCGAGCAGGTGCTGGACACCCCGGCCAAGCGCGCCGACGCCGTCGCACAGTGGCGCGGCGCCCAAGAGGCCCAGCGTCGTCACGACATCAAGCGCGTCCGAGCCGAGCGCGACCGCTACGAGGGCGACTGGCAGAACCCGGCAAGCCGCGCGGTCCGCACCGAGGTCGACGGTGCCATCGCCCAGCTCAACAACCTCTCGCGGACCGCCGCCCAGGACCTCCCCGACGACCCCTTCGCCTCGGGTGCGGCGTCCTACCAGGTCGGCGACGACGAGTTCGCCGAACTGCGCGCCGCTGCCCAGGACGGGCTGGCGCACGGCGACACCAGCCTGATCAACGACACCATCCACGCCTGCGGCCCCGAAGACGCTCTGCGCGTCTACGGCCCGGAGTTGATCAGCCGCGCCCGCCGGATCGACCAGATCCGCCGCAGCTCCTTGACCACCCTCACCTACGGCGCCTGAGGAGACATCGACCATGACCGACACCACCCAGACCACCGCCGTCCCCGCCCACCCGGACGCCTCCGCCGCCAGCACCGAACCGTCGGGGGCCGACCTGGCCCGCCTCATGCTTCAGCGAGCCCGGCAGGACGCTAAGCAGCGCGGCACCGACCAGCCCGGCCCGGCCCGCCGCCCGAAGAGGAAGTCGACCATCCAGTACCACGGGCGGGCCCCGGTCGGACTCGCTGGCGCCTTCCAGGGCCTGCTGGCCGACCGGGGCTGGAATGTCCCGACCGCCGGCGGCAGCATCCTGGACCGCTGGCCCGACTTCGCCGCCGCCGTCGCCCCCAGGCTCGCCGCCCACACCACCGCCGTCGCCTACGACCCGCAGACCGGACAGCTCGACCTGATGCCCGACTCACCTGCCTACGCCACCCAGCTGCGTCTCATGACCCCCCGGATCATCACCGCCATCAACGAGACGTCGGGCACGGCCGCCGTGCGGACGATCCGGGTCCGCCAACCTGGCGCCCTCCCCGCCGTCCCAGCCCCCGCGCCCGCCACCGGGAAGACGGCGACCGAGCCGGCAGGTCCGGTGAAGACCCGCGAGACAGCCTCCGAGGGATTCCGGCGCGTGCTTGCCCTCCACCACGCCTCCTACATGCCCTTCCAGCAGGACCCCGCTCTCGCCGCCGCCGTCGGCCGCCAGGAACAGTTCCGCCGCGACCTCGGCACCCGCATGTTCCCCGACATCGAGGACAACCAGGAGGACGAGACGCCGACTTCGCTGGAGGAGATCCGCGCCCAGCAGCGCCAAGACAACGAGAACATCCGCATCGCCGCGATCCTGCGGGCCCGCGCGGAACGTGCCGGACAACCGGTACCGGCCGTCAGGCCTGCCCTGCGCCAGACCGGATGAGCGCCCCTCCTCTGCTTTCGGAAGCAGGACGGCTGCCACTGAGCCTGACCGCGGCCGAAGGCACTTCCCGTGGGCAACTCCGTGACCGTCTACAAGCGCATCGGGCAGGTCGTCGGCAGCCAGCCGGATGCGGAAGTGGTCGTGCTCGGCGGCGCGCGCAGAGATCCTTGATGACGGGCGTGCTGGTTCGGGGGTCGGTGGAGACGAAAGCGGCCGGCGCCCACTTCCGCCGAGGCGGGTGGCAAGGGCGCCGGCCAACCGAAAACACACACTCCGGGAGACCCGAGAGGCGTATCTCGCTTCTGAGTGTATCCGTACGAGGCGGCGTTGCGGATCCAGCCGACTTGCCAGTGATGATACAAGCTAGGTAATGTTGTCTTGCTCGCGGGTGGTGGCAGCCCGCAGCGCCGAACACACACCCACCCACTCAGGAGGCCCCATGCCCCTCTCCCTCACCCACTCCGCCGTCAGCACGACGCAGAACGCTGCCGCGTCCGCGTGGCCGGCTACCGCCGAGGCCGCAGACGCTGAACTCGCCCACCTTGCCGAGCTCCTGGCCGAGGCCGGCGTCACCGCCGTTCCCGGCGCCGGCGTCCTGGCGGCTCCAGGCCTCGCCGCGGGCCCGGGCGACACCGCGGGCCTCCGGGTGCGCACCACCGCCAACCCGCCCCACGCCCTCTACCTCATCGCCGCCGGCCGCCTCACCCCGCACACCACCGCCGGCAGCGCCTTCGCTCACCTCCGCCCGCTCCTCGAGGCGGCCGCCCGCCCCTGCGACGGATGCGGCGCCGAGGCCGGCGAGCCGTGCAACCCGGACTGCCTGCCCGACCCCACGACCGACTGACACCCCCGCCGGCGGGGCGCGACGAGCGCCCCGCCCTGTGATGAAGGAGAAGCACGTGATCCGCGCCGGACGCCTGCCGTACGTCCAGACCATGTCCGACCTGGCTGACGCCCTCGGCAAGAAGCTCACCACGCTTCGAAACCAGAAGCCCTACGCGGCAGAAGGCCACCCGGCGCCCATCAGCTCGCCCGACGCCCGCAACCAGCTCTGGGACTCGGAGCAGACCAAGGCCTTCTACGCCGGCGAACCCATCCCCGAGCTGCCCCAGGTCGACGACGACGAGGACCTCCTCGACCGCCACGAGGCCGCCCAGGCGCTCGGCATCGAACCCGTCACCTGGAACACCTACAAGAAGGATCCGGCTCTGGTCGCCGGCATGGTCCTCGTGCCTGCTGGCCCCAAGGGCACCGAGCACTGGCCCCGCCGCCTGGTCACCGCGTACAAGGACAACCGACCCGGCCGCGGCGCCGGCGGCGGCCGCCGCGAGGGCAGCGGCGACATGATCCCCCGCGACCAGATCCTGCCCCGGATCGCCGAGCTCCTGGACGCCGACCCCGCCGTCACCGTCGAGACCGTCTCCGACACCCTCGGCATCACCAAGTTCCCCACCGCGCAGACCGGCCTGGCCACCCTCCGCGGCCGGCGCATCGCCGACCTCGTCGAGCAGCAGCCCGGCCTCGACCTGAAGGACGCCGCTCTCCAGCTGGGCTACCCCGCCATCACCCACCGCGCCGCCGTCACGCACGCTGAGCGCGAGCTCCACGCCCGCGGCGCCCAGCCCTACCTGCAGCACACCGCCGACGCCCTGGCCGCGGCCGGCATCGCCCAGCAGGCCCAGGTCGAGATCCGCCAGCTCGACGGCGACGCCCTGGCTACCGCCGTGATCCTCAACCCTGACCAGCCTGCCGCAGCCGTAGTGTGGGACTCCCGCTTCGGCTGGCGCACCGCCACCAGCCGCCGGCACCCCATCGGCAAGGACACCGACACCCCGCCCGAGGGCGAGGGAATCCGCTACCTGGGCAGCGGACTCCAGCCCGACCCTGACGAGCTCCTCGCCGCCCTGCGCGACGGCCGCATGGGCACCAAGCGGCCTCACCCCAAGCCCTGACGCACCAGCAGCCGAGATGTGGGCACCGACGCCCGCCCGCGCGCAGTCCGGACCGAACCCTCCACCACACCCGCGGGGGCGGGGGAGACGCAGTGTGCACCCAGCAGCCCGATTGCGACACGTACGGCCAGGGGCTGGCCCGTATCGGCCACCACCAGAGAGTGGCAGCCAGTGCGCGGTTCACCGTGTTCCGGGCTCTGGCCGGGCCTTGCCAGAGCCGGCGGACAAGATCGTGTCGAAGCTGGATGCCAAGGTCACCGAGTCGGTTCGCGGCTGGGGTACACCCACCCCGCCGACCAGGCCGTCGAGGAGACCGTGCGACTCATCGTCGACGCGGTCTCCGCTGACGAGGGTTGGCGGATCAGCATCCACCTCGCCGACCAGGACGACATGCTCCTCGTCGTCGTCCTCGGCCACGCGGCTGCCAGCGCCGACGATGCGGTCCTCGCCGGCCTCTCTGCCGTCCCCGGCACCGTCAGCTGCGGCACCGACACCTCCGACGGAGGCCGGCGGGTGTGGGTGGTGCTGTCCACCGAACCCCCGCGGACCAGGCAAGGCTGAACGGGAGTCACGCGTCACCTCCGTCCGCGCGGGGTCGTTATCAGCAGGCTGCAGCACACCCCAGGAGGTCCCATGCTCAGGAACCCGACTACGACACATTCGCCGAGATCTACAGCCGGGGCGGGAGGCAGGCGCTCGAGGGAGCGCTGGCCCACTACGCGCCGCGTGCCTCCTGGGCCAGCCTGCACGACGCGGAGAACCTGGCTGTTCAGGTCGTCGAAGGCGCGGCAGCCCGGACCGTGGCCCATGTCGACCAGCTCGAAGCCCAGGCTGCGGCACTGGCGGCGGAGATCGAACGAAAGCGAGCCCGCATCCAGGTGTACGAGCGGGAGATCGAGTCCATCAACAGCGCAGCTTTGAGCCGCTTCCTCGACGACGTGGACCCGGAAGCTGTGCCGAGGAGCTAGCCTCGGAGGCGTACCCGATCCGGATGGGGGCCGTGATGGCGCACCTGACCTTCGACGAGGCTGAACAGCGGGATCTGCGTGACGCCGCGCGCGCCGAGTTCCCCGGGAACCCGGCGCTCGCCTACGTGCTCGAGAACCTTGCCGCCGAGGGCATCGACCTCGACCGATGCCGTGACTGGGACGACATCCGGGCCGAGAAGGGCCTGCCCGAGCACGACGGCGGGGCGCAGGGTGTCGCCTAAGCACTCCCGTGGTGGCCGCCGGCCCCGGATCGTGTTCATCGAACCGGCCGAGACGCAGGTTCGCGTCCTCACCACCGAGCAGACCGCCCGCCTGGACTCGGCCCTCAACGTGATCGCGGCCGACCCCACTGACGTGAAGCCGCACGCCACCGCGTCCGCACTCCGCGACTACCAGCACGACGGCATCCGCGTCATCTTCTACGCGACCGCGCTCGGCAGCATCCTCATCGTCACCTACGTCGAAGCCGACTGACCCGCCCCGTGCTCGGCCTTGCCGGAACGTGTGCGTCAACCTGTCCGTCACCACCGGCGTGGGCGTGTAGCCCGTGCGGGCGGCGGCGAACCGATACGCCTGCCTGCAGCCGTCGCCAGACCGCTACGGTCGGGTCTGGGAGGTCGGGCCGACTGGTCAGTTGATCCGCCTCCCGTGTGCCCCCGCACCCAGTGATCCCCGGTGCGGGGGCACAGTACGTTCCCGGGCTGGCTACGGGGCGGGGGTGTAGTGGACGACGGTGGTCTCGCACGCCTCGGCGTACACCTTCAAGGCGTCGGCCTCGCCCTGGTCGACGGTGAGGCCCCAGCGGAGCTTGGTGGCGACCCACTCGGAGATGTAACGGCAGTGGACGTCAGGCAGGGGCGGCATCCAGTCCTGCGGGTCCCTGTCGCTCTTCGACCGGTTCGACCGTCCCGTCACGGCCACCAGGCTCGCGGCCGCGCCCTGGTCGTTCGCATAGGCCTCACGCCGAGCCGCAGTCCAGGCGCTCGCGCCGGAGTCCCACGCCTCCGCCAGGGGCACCATGTGGTCGATGTCCAACTTCCCCGGGTCGGTCACCTCCTGGCCGTCGTAATACGAGAGCCATGTGCCCCCGGCGAGCTTGCAGCGGGCGGACACCGTCGGCGATTCGACAGCTTCGGCAAGGAGCACCTCGTTGCGTGTGTGGCAACCGTCGCCAGGGTCCAGCCCCTTGTTCCAGTGCTTGAACTGCGACTCCCGCTCGTAGCCGGTGCGGTCCTCAAGCGCGATCGGGAGCAGTTCGACCGCGTCGGCCACGTTCAAGACCCCGGCGGCGGCTGGAGCGGCTGGTGCCGCGACGGCTGCTGAGGGCAGGGCGAGCGGGGTCAGGAGAAGAGAGAGCGCGGCAGCGCCGCGCAGCATGTTCTTGATCACGAAGGCTGGACTATCGGCAACTCTCGTCCGCCGGCCAGCGGTTTCGCCCTCGGCTCAGCCGCGCGGGTGAAGAGGTTCACCGGAGAAACGCTCCGCTCCCGCTCACGCCGTCAAGGCTCGCCGCCTTCCTCCGGCTCGTCGAAGTAGACGGTGCCGTGCTCATCCATGCGCGGGTGGAGGGCGTAGGGGGCGTGGGTGTTGATGTCGGAGGGGCGTGGGCCTTCCGGTCCGTCGGGGCCCCAGCGCAGGAGGCGGCGGGCGCGGCCGATCCGGTAGACGGTGCCGTGAGCCTCTACCTCGTTGAGCCGGCCGGCTCGGAGCCGGTCCGCGGCATCGGCGAACACCGCCAGTTCCGCGGCCGCCGGGCTGGTGTTCTCGGCCACGACGGTGTGCGCGTCGATCTCTGGCTCGGCGTCGTAGGGGATCAGACCGCGCGTGCGCGGTTCCATCCAGGTCAGGGCGAAGGCGAGGGTCCGCCGCGCGTCGTGGGCGGTGGCCTGCAGACCGCTGCCCGGTGTCCAGGACTCGGTGCCGGACCGCTCGACGATCAGGAACGCCGGCGGCATGAGGACGACGTCCGGGTGACTCTCCACCGCCCGCGCCGAGTCGTGAAGGACGGGCTCGGGGAACCGGATGCCCGAGTAGGCGAGGGAACGCAAGGACAGGCGCTCCGCCGCCTGGAGCGGGGAGAGGGGCGCGTCCGGGTCCAGGACGAGGCCGTCGTCGACCCGCGGACTGTCGGCGCCGGCGCCGGGGCTCCAGTCGGGGGCGAGGGGTTCGAAGTCGGTGGGCCGGGGCGTTTCGATACCGCCATGCTCGTCGATGGCCGCGTACTCCTCGGCCCGCACCACGCGGTAGCGGGTGCCAAGCACAGTGAGCTCGTCGACGCACTCCTTCTCCAGCCGAGCAACCGCCTCCAGGAGCACACTCCGCTCCGCCGGGGCCATTGCCTCATCCTTCGCCCGGAACCACAGCAGCGAGTTCAGCGCGTCACGCGCCCGCTGCGGACAGCCATGGGCGATTTCAAGGACCACCCGCCACTGCCGCCCGCCGCTCGCGCCTTGCGCGGCCACCCCGAACAGCGGGCCGCGTACGACCAGACCGCTGCTGCGCACCGCCGCGTCGCGGGCGTCGGCCTCCATCGCGGCCTCTACCGGCTCCACCGGAACCCTCACCACCACCGGCCACCCGTCCGCTCCCGCACCTGCTTCGCTCATGCCGCCATCCTGGCGGCCTGAGCGCAGCCACATCACGGTTTCGCCGGATCGTCCACCGTCCCAGGTGGCGGGCCTGGGCTTCAGATAAAGGGCGTGCAAGCATCGTGCTGACTCGTCAAAGACAGGCATCGGACCGACATCTGGGTGTCCATCGGGACCTGGCGGACAGCGCGCTGTGCCGCTCCCGGTGGGTCTCCGGCATCCCGTTGAGCAGGGAAACAGGACGGTGCCCCGGTCTCCGTGTTGGATGTGAGGGGACCGGGGGGCTGGGGTCAGCGGCAGTGGTGGCGGTGGCCCAAGGACTCGGTGTCGACGGTGCGGCCGCGGTCGTCGCGCAGGGTGCCCAGCTCACTCCACCAGTGGAGCGAGGAGTACAGGCAGCCCCACCCCGTCGCGATCCACATATGCCAGAGGCTTGTTCATGCACGGCTCTAGGGAAGCCTCCCAGTGCGGTGGCAGGGTGAACGGCATGCGCCCCGCCCTCACCCCCGCGGGCGCGCTGCCGGCCCTGCCCGGCGGGCCACGCCGGTTCCGTCCCGAGCCGACGACAGGCAGGGCAGCCGCCCGCCTCCCGGCTCCCCACGGGAGGCCACAGGCGCGCCCTACGATGACTCCACTCCTATGTCAGTGCCCCATGTCAGACTCAGCGGTCTGCATGTGTCGGACTGACCACAACGCGGCGATGTGTTGAGCCTCGGCCGCGATCTTCGCCGCCTCCCTGGCCGCTGCGGCCTGGTCCCGCCCACCGTTCGCCTGGAACTTGGCGCCGATGATGCTGCCGAGAAGGCCACCGAGGATGGCGATGGCGGCGACCAGGGCGGCGAAGATCTCAGGGTTGTCCTCGAAGTACTTCACCGGCACATCATGCCGAACCGGTAGACGAGTTACGACGCAGGAGACGGCGCCGCACTGGCCCCGCAGGGGCGACATCGTCCCTGGATCGCAGCATGGCACGGGTCTCATCCACCAGTTCGTTTTCAGCAACCAAGCACCTTTGTACGACTCGGCTGCGAAGCACCTCAATCTCTTCGACCGCCACGTGGCCGTAAGCAACGAGGTGGTAGATCTCCGCTGGCGCCAGCACTCCCCGCAGAGCGTCGTGCAGCGCCTGCGCATACACCTCGGGGTCTTCCCCGCGCATCGCAGCCATCACCTGTGCCACCTCGGTGGCTTGCGCTGTGCCCTCCGGCACATACCGAGCCAACTTCTTCTTCGCCTGAAGCACTTGCGCATACTTCATGGTCGTCTCCTCGAACGCCAGGGATTCCATAGCCAGAACTCCTGCGGCTGCGACAACATTCTCGGTTGCTATGAGCCGGGCTTCGGCCCAAAGCATGGCAAGCTCAGCTGATTTCGCGCCGACTTGATTGGCCTGCCCTTCGTCATGAGCGAGCCACAGGCGGTTGCATGCCTGACGTAGTTCGCTGGAAACCCGGACGAGTTGCGCGATCTGGACCTGGCGGACGGTCCACAGCGCAGCCACTCGCTGCGCTTCGGCGGTGATCGTCGCAGCCTCTCGCGCCGCTGCCGCCTGAGCCCGTCCTGCGTTCGCCTGGAGCTTCGCACCGCCGAGGGCACTGACCCCGACAAGGAGTGCCACCAGCGCGGCAAAGATCTCAGGGTTCTTTTCGAAGTACTGCAACAGTCCACTCACCGGCACATCATGCCGCCCGCCTCCGACACGCCACCCCGGAAGAGAGAAACGATGACCGAGCGCGAGCGCCTCGCCGACCTCATCCGCTCCTTCGCCGTCATGTGCACCCGTGCCGAGGCCCTCGCCGAGGTCGAGCGGTTCGAGCAGCACATCGCCCACCAGCTGGCGAGAAGCAGCGCCGACACCATCCCCGCACTACCGACGCTGAAGGATTCGAGATCATTCTGTCGTGACTCAGACAGGTTGAGTCGGCGGGAGCTGCCACCGCCCTGAGTGCCCGGGCGGCAGCTCCATGTCGCGCCGGATCGCCGTGTAGTACTTCTCCCGAGCCGTTCGCTGCTTCCCCATCTGGTCCGACCACGTGTCTGCGGTGCAGCCAGGAGTGTGTAAGGAATGCTCGACCTCCATCACGGCGAGCGCCCATCCGTGTGCAGCCTCTACGACCTCCGGAGAGCCGAGCATCAGCAGCCCTTCGCCGGCCGCAGACCGTGTGTCGGCAGCGTCGACCAGGAGGGGGGTACCTCTGTGAGCGGCTGGGGGTGGGGATAGGCGTCGTGACCGAGATGCGCTGCCACGCGGCGATGGAGAGTGACGGTCTTCTTGCTCAGCTACCCCACTCGGGATCGGCCGCCAGACCCCATCCGGTGTCGATTCGCATGTCTCGCTCCCTCCTTCCAGCGGGCCCAAGATCAGGCCTCGGACCAGCGACGCTACCTCTGCGCAGTGGACGCGGGTAAGAGGTCGCGAGATCTCCGTCAGGATGAGTTCAGCCCCGGGGCCGCCGCCCGTCGCCGCTCCCGCCAAGCTTCGTAGGCCCGTTGACGGCACGACCGCCGACAGTGGTCCCGGGGCCGGCGGGTGCCGGGCGTCTGACGCCAGGGCTCCGCTGCCGTGAGGGCCCGCTGCCGACGCCAGGCCGGGGGAGAGGCGCCCCCATGCGTATCGCGGCCAGCGGCTAACGGATATCGAATCAGTGTTCCCTATGTACTGGTTGGCGGGTTAGTGTCCCCTTCAAGCAAGATCCCGTCAGGGGGGTACACCATGCATGCTGCCGAAATCGCAGGTCGGCCCGGGCGGCCGCCCGGGACCAGTGTCAACGCGGAGGGGCTGACACCCCGGCAGGTCGCGATCATCCGGTTCATCGAGCGTGAGGTGAACCGTCAGGGCTACCCGCCGTCGATGCGGGAGATCGGTGCCGCGGTCAAGCTCAGCAGTACCTCCTCCGTCGCGCACCAGCTGATGGCGCTGGAGCGCAAGGGGGTGCTCTACCGAGACCCGCACCGGCCGCGCGCCTACCGCGTACGCACCCGCTGGACCATGGACTTTCCCGACGCGCCGACTTCGGCCGGTCCTGGCGTTGCCGCTGTCCCGCTTGTCGGCCGGATTGCGGCCGGAACCCCGATCCTCGCCGAAGAGGCGGTCGAGGACGTGCTCGCGCTGCCCCGGCAGCTGGTCGGTGAGGGGCGCCTCTTCGCGTTGAAGGTGGTCGGCGACAGCATGATCGACGCAGCGATCTGTGACGGAGATTTCGTCACCGTCCGCCAGGCCGACAGCGCGGACCACGGGGACATAGTCGCCGCCATGCTCGATGGTGAGGCCACGGTGAAGCGTCTGCGCCGCGAGGATGGCCACGTCTGGCTGATGCCGCACAATCCTGCCTACGAGCCGATCCTGGGCGACGACGCGGTCATCCTCGGCAAGGTCGTCGCTGTCCTGCGCGCCCTGTAGCGGCCGGGCCGCCACCCGGGCAGGCCTCGCCTGGCAGATCTCCGGCCAGCTCGCGCGCCGGTAGACACCGGCGGGTCCGGCAACCCGGCTGCGGACTGTCTGCACGAGGTGCCGCATATGCCACGAGCTGATTCGTGCACGTCTCTGGCGTACCCGGACAGGTCGGTGGCAGGGTGACGGCACGCGGCGCCCCCGTCCCCACCCACGCCCCCGTCCCCACCCACGCCGCCGGCCCCGCCCTCGCGCGCCCGCACAGGCGGGGCCGCGCCCGCCTCCCGGCTCCCCACGGGAGGCCAGAGGCGCGCACCGGGCCCACCCCGCCCTGGCCGTCACGCCGGTGAATGGACCGGCGCCGACCTCGCGCAGCAGGCGAAGGAGATCAGCACCGGAGCCCGGTACGAGCTCCGCGTCCACGTCACCGGGTAGCCCGCGGGGGCATGCGATCACGGGAGGCATCTGCATAGCCTGGGAGCACGCCTAAGGGGGGCCGTGGAGGAGCACCGCATGCCCCGTCCTCTCTGGTCCGGAGCCATCTCCTTCGGGCTCGTCACCGTTCCGTGCAAGTTGGAGAACGCCACTCAGCGGCACGACGTGTCGCTGAGGCAGGTGCACATGAAAGACGGCGGCCGGGTCCGATACCGCAAGACCTGCGAGATCGACGGCCAGGAACTCCGCGAGGACGAGATCGGCAAGGGCTACGAGGTCAGCAAAGACAGCCTCATCCCGATCACCGAGCAGGACCTGGCCGAGATGCCGCTCCCCACGGCGAAGGCCATCGAGATCGTGGCCTTTGTCGCCCGGTCCGCGGTCGACCCGGTCCAGTACGGCGCCGGCTCGTACTTCGTCACTCCGGACGGCGCCGTGGCGTCGAAGCCGTACGTGCTACTCCGCAAGGCACTGGAGCGCAACGAGAAGGTCGCGGTGGCGAAGTTCGCACTCCGCGGCCGCGAGCGCCTCGGCCTGCTCCGTCCCCTGGAGGACGCGTTGCTCCTGTCCGGGCTGCACTGGGGCGACGAGATCCGCTCCTCCGAGGAGATCACCCCACCCGCCATCGAGCTGACCGACGAGGAGATCGAGGGCGCGCTCACACTGATGGAGACGATGACCGTCGACTCCATCACCGACCTGGACGTGACCGACCACTACACCGAGGCGCTCCACGAGGTCATCGACGCGAAGGCCGAGCACCGGGCCCCCAAGCCCACCGAGGGCGAGGAGAAGGCAGCCGCACCGGTCGTCGACCTCATGGCCGCGCTGGAGAAGTCCGTCGCGGACGCCCGTGAACGCCGCGGCGAGAGCGGTGGGGGCGAGGCGACCGTGCACGAGATGCCCGCCAAGCCGAAGAAGAAGACCGCGGCGAAGAAGACGACCCGCAGGAAGACCGCCTGACCTTCGGATCGTGTCCTGCTTACGAACCGATCCTGGGCGACGACGCGGTCATCCTCGGCAAGGTCGTCACTGTTGTCCTGCGCACTCTGTAGAGCCGCGCAGCAGAATCCCGCCGGTCAGCTCGCGCGACGGTAGGCGCCGGCGGGCCCGGCCAGACGCCGCCCGTACTTCCGGTTGATGCGGTCCAGCACCGGCTCCAGTGAGAGCCGTTGCTCGCGTGCGAGGTCGAGGGAGATCTGTGTGCCGGGACCTTCGTCGGCGGGGCGGAGGTCTTCGGCGGTCAGGGTGATCCGGCGGATCCGCGCCCGCTGGAAAGCGAGGGAGTCCAAGATCCGGAAGGTCGCGGTGCGCAGATCCTCGGTGTGGGCGGAGGGCTGTGGGAGAGCGCGGGTGCGGTCCAGGCTGGTGCCGTCGGCGAACCGCACGGACAGGGTCACCTTGCGGATGACCTGCTCGCGGCGGCGGACCCGTTCGGCGAGGGTGACGGCCAGGTCCAGCAGCCCGGCCCGGACCAGGACGGGGTCGTAGACGTCGCGGTCGAAAGCGTGGAACGTGGAGGTGGACTGGGGCATGCGGTGAGCGGTGATCGCCCGGGGGTCGATCCCGCGGGCGCGGTCGCGCAGTGTGCGGCCCGCCTTCCCGCCCAGGATCCGGCAGACCACGCCCTCTTCCATCGCCGCGAGCGCCCCGGCCGTGTGCAGGCCGTACCGCTCCAGCGCGGCCGCCTGCGCGGGCCCGATGCCGTGCAGCGCCCGGACTGGGAGCGGACTGAGGAACGCCTCGACCGCGCGGTGGTCGGGCAGGTGCAGAACGCCGTTGGGGCCGGTGTGCGCGGAGGCCGTCGCGGCCGTCGACCAGGTATCGGCCACACCGACATGTGTGTCGATGCCGTGCTTCGCTAGCGCCTGAATCCGGAACCGGACCGCCAGCCGCTCCGGGGCCGCACCGAACAGACGGCCCGCGCCCTTGAGCTGCGCGAGCGCCGCCAGCGGCGGAAGAGGCTGCACGGTGGGGGTGAAGTCGCCAAGGAGATCCAGAATCCGGCGGTGGCTGTCGGGGGTGGTGTCAGGCCGGCACCGGACGTGCCAGACGACACTGTCCTGCTCACCGCTCATGCCGCTCCCTCCCCGTGTGTGTGCTGTGTGGCGCGGGCCTGGAGCACAAGCTCCGGGCGCCCGGATACCCGGCGGGACTGGGCCCAGTAGGGGTGGTAGTACACCGCGGCGGAGAGCCGGATCAGACGGCGCCGCAGAGCGGTGACGCTCGCGGTCCCCGGGGTGTGGGGACGGGCGAGGTCCTCGTACGTCCGCGTCCACGCCGCTTGGGCGCGGACGAGGTCGTCAGGGAAGGGGATGTGGCGCATACTTTCGATTAGAGCACGTGTTCGAATACTCGTGCCATGTGTGCCACGCGGGATCCGAGACCCCGATGTGACTGAGCGTCGTAGTTGGCCAGTGAGCGCGATAGCTGGCCGGTCTGAGCACGGCATTTGCGCAGGTCAGGGGTGCAGAACCCCCGGCTGGCGCGGTGGAGTGCACGGGCTGGAGAGCATTCCTCCCGCCAGGAGGACACATCTGCGCAGGTCAGATGGCGTGGCCAACTATGACGCTCAGACTGGCCAACTACGACGCTCAGTCACACCCGAGTTCTACCCTGACCCGGCCGCCCCGCCCGACCTGAGGATTCGCCATGACCACCCCCGCGCCGGTCAACCTCCCGCCCCAGCAGTGCCCGCCCCAGTTGCTGGGGAGATGCGCTCGCTGCCAGGCTCCCTGCCACCGCTACGGATTCGGCGGGAACCCTCTGTGCCAGGCACATAAGGCGGAGGCCGTCGCAGCACAGAAGCCCCAGCGTCCGGTCGGCTGATGTCCGAGCTGCCGCCGGACCTGCCCCGCCTGCGGACCCTGGAGACGTGGCTGACGGTCTCCCTCGAGCGCGTCCGGGCCCGCATCGCCGAGGTCGAGACCCGCGAGGCCGCGCTCCGCCCTGTCCGGCAGCGGAGGGAGGGGCCCGGGTGGGTGCTGTCCTACCTTCGCGAGCAGGGCCGCCGCGTGCCGGACAGCGTCCACATCGGCGACTGCAGCATGGCCGGGAAGAACATTGGCCCCCTCACCCGCGAAGAGGCCCGCCAGATTCTGCACGCCGGCCAGGTGCAGGCCTGCGCGATATGCCGCCCGGACTCCGACCTCGGCCTCCTCGGCTGACGCACGGCCCCGGCCGGGGAGAGAACGACCGGGTTCCCCTGCGGCGTGCCCTGAGCTAGTCGAGCTGCATGCAGACCGAGGGCTGGAGATACCGCTCGGCGACCCACCCCGTGGTGCCGCCGGGGATGCCGGACCGGGACCGCCCGTCGGTCGTCACCCGGTACCAGCCCCCCGACTTCCTGTCGACGGTGACCGAGTCCGCCCTGTGCAGATGCCCGAGCGAGGCATGCCGGGTACCCGGCCCCGACCGCAGGTTCACCGAAGCGCCCACGACGTCGTATCCGCAGGAGTTGAGCTCGGTCACGGCCCGGTCCGGGGGGCCGTCGGAGCGGTCGCAAGCGCGGGAACAGAGCCAGCCATGAGAGCGGCAGCCACGGCCACGCCGGAGATCATCATTCGCATGCCCGGCCAACCTCACCCCCGGGGCAGTGTCACGGTCCGGCTGTCGTGATCACCCCGACGAGGGACACATCACGCCGGTTCCCCGCAGCCGGCCGGCGCTGGCCTCGCGCCACTGCCAGCGGGTCCCGCAGGTTACTCGCCGGGCTTCACCGGCACGATCTCGATGTCACTGACGCCGGTCTCGGCGGCGGTGCGCTTCTTGCGTGCGTTGTAGGTCTCGGCCGCGGCCGCGCTGTAGCTGACGGCGGAGACCCGCCGCTCCTCGCGTCCATCCTTCGTCCACGTCAGCCGGTAGCTCTCCACGGTGTGCCCCGTCGAGTTGGGGTGAGAGGGGCCTGGCGGCGGCATCGGCTTCAAGGAAGGGCGCCGCCAGGCTCTGCCACCCTGCCACGAGGGGCTGACATTGCCTGTGGGAGTGGCGATTCCTGACGGCGCCAGGGTCGTTGACCGGTCATGACTCTTCACTACCTGCCGGCCGCTGCCGAACAGGGGCCCGAGCCCGTCCCGGGCGAGGTGCCGTTCTTCGTCCGAGCCGAACCCGTGGGCAACGAGCTGGAGGAACGTGAGCCGTGGCGGGGGGAGGCCGAAGCGCTCTCCGAAGCGGCAGCCGTCGGCCGACGGGCTGCGGACTGGATCCGAGCCCTGCCCCTTCCGCCCGAGGCCTGGATCTGCGCTCCGCTGGCCGACGCGGTCGAGGAGGCAATGACCAGCCTTGACCCCGCCGACTGCGACGACACCGACCGGCACGGCCCCGGGGGCATCTCGGAGTCGGCACGCACCCGACTCGACGGACTCATCTACGGCATCGCCGAGATGAAGCCCCTCTCCCCTGAACAGCGGATCGCGTTGTTCGCCGTGGTCCACTGCGTCCAGGGCATCCCGAAGAGCCTCGCGAACGACCCAGGCACGGTGATCGAGGGCGGCGATCTCCTGGCTGTCTGCGCGATCATCGACAGCGCCATCGGCGCCGCCCGGCCCCGGACGGAGTGACGGTTCGGCCGCGTGGCTCAGCCACCGCGCCGCCCCGGCCGGGCTTCGGCCGCCCGGAGGTGTGACTCCATCGAGCGACGTGACCGGCCGCACCCGCACCCGTTGATCCGATCATGAACAAGATCGTCTCCGTGCTCGCCGCCACGCTCTTCGCCGCCGGTCTCGCACCCGCCGCGACCGCCGCTGCACCTGCCCAGACCCAGGACACCCGCCTCCAGCTCACCACCGAGCGCACCATCGACGGTCAGGACACCGTCGCCTTCGTCTGGCTCGACTGCCCCGCCAGCGACCGCCCCGCCCACCCCCACCGCGCCGAGGCCTGCGCCGCACTCGACACCGCCGGCGGCGACCTCGACGCGCTCCCCGGCGACCCGGCCCGCATCTGCACCACCGAGCACTCGCCCGTCACCTTCTCCGCACAGGGCACCTACCGCGGACGCACCGTCGAATGGACCCGGACCTACGGCAACGCCTGTCTGGCCAGCGCTGCAACCGGCCCGGTCTTCTCCTTCTAATGGTCATTCCGCCGCGAACACGGACATGACGCCCCTACCCTGATCTGCGAGGCGGAGGCCGAGCCGACTGGTCCTCAGCACCCCACCCCGCCTCGCACAGCGCCCCTGCCCCCATGCAGGGGCGCTGCCACGTCCACTAAGGACCCTCCGGTCACTCGTCACGGTGGACCCGCGCCGCGTCACTACCCGCCGCCGCCTCACCTGCGGAAGCGTGGCGACCATGAAGCGCCGCACCACTCTTCTCCTCCTGGCCGCCGCCCTGACCACCGGCTGCGTAGCGGTCCCCCACATCCCCGCTCCCGCTCCACCTGCCGCGCGGCCCGCACCGCTCGCCCCCGCAGATGACAGGCCTCCGGCCCTGCTTCCATCCGAGCCCGGCCCGACGGAGGCCCCTGCACGGGAAGAACTTGCCGAAGTCGGGGACACGCCGCCCACGCCGCCCACGCCCGGCCGCACCGACGCGCAACCTCCGGCCAAGGCATCGCCGCCCGCCCAATCCCCGGCCGGGCGACCTGCCGCACGCCCCCACCCGTCCCACCGCCACGCCGCCGCCGCGAAGCCCGCGCCCAGGAAAACCCCGAAGGCGAAGACGTCGGCGAAACAGCGGAAGCAGACGCGGAAGCAACCCACGGCCCCGCGTCGCCAGCAGCCGGCGACCGGACAGACCCCCGAGATGCGCCAGCTCTGCCGCCAGGCGCAGGGCATCCAGGCACCCATGGGCGCCGCCGACCTCTGCCGCAGCGTGTATGGCCGCTGATCAGCCCCGCTGAGGCCGAGCCCGCCGCGCGCATGGGGAGCCGTTCAGACGTCTGGAGCGGCCCGGCGCTGGACGTGCCCGATCTTGACCTGTCCGGTCGTGCCGTCGGCGTACTGGACCGTGCAGAGCTCCCCCGGCGGCGCCCCGCACTTGGGGCACGTGCCCACAGGCTTGCGCGGCCCTGGCGTCCGCTTCGGAGGCGGGGCCGCGTACCTGTTCTTCGAGGTGGACCGCGGAGGACGTTCGGGCCGGGCCTTCGGGTCACACCGGCGGTGCACCGGTTTGCCCCGGGCAGACCCGGCACCCCAGCTGAACAGAACCCGCTCACCCGTGATCGGCCCCCCGCACATGCCACACACCATCGGGCCCCTGCGCGGGCGGGCGGGCGCCGTCTCCTTCGGCTTCTTCGCCGACTCGGTCACCACCGTTCCGTCCGCCCGGGTCACCGTGACGTCGGAAGCCGGCGGCACGTCATAGAGGCGCAGGTTAGGCGTGGCGGTGTGGGTCTGGCCCTTCCGTCCGCCCCGGCCGATACGTCGAGTCATGCCGCAGAGCGTAGGACAGCAGCGGACGAGACCACGACGTCGACCAACGGAGCCGGACAGCGCAGACGCGCACCTGCCAGCGCACGCCGCCCCTTGCACGACCGCCAGTTGACTCGCGCGGCCTCAGCCGTCGAAGCACGGCCGTCAGACGCCGGCGTACGCGATCGCTCGACCGCGTTCATCCCCGGACCCCGACGCCGGCGCCGACCGTGTCCTGGTTCACCGGCCAGCCGCCGGAGAGACGTACGGCCCCGCCGGGTACTCCGGGTCGCCCGGATTGTGGACCGCGCGCAGAGCGTCGTACTCCGCCCGCAGCGGATCTTCCGGCAGCCCGCCCGGCACGACCCTGCCGTACGGGAGCCCCTCGTGGTCGGTGTACTCGATGGCCCGGTACTCCCGCGCGCCGGGCGATTCGGCGGACGGCATGGTGAAGCCGATCAGCCGGTGGTCGGCGAACACCCGGAACTGGCTGCCGTCCGGGTCGACCACGCCGCCGTAGTGCACGGTCACCCCGAGCGCGGGCCAGCCGATGGCCTCCGGGCCGAGCAGGGTCCCCAGATCAATGCCGAGCACCGGACCTCGGGGATGCGACGGCGGGGTCCTCCGGGTGCGGACCGTCCTCACGGTGCCGCTGGTACCGGTCCGCACCTCCACCGTCGGCCGGACAGGGACCGAGCCGACGAGAGAGGCACTCCCGGCCGGGATGTTCGGTCCGTCAGCACTCCATTCCCGCCAGGTCCATGTGTCCTCGGTGGGGACGACGTCCAGCCGGGCGAGCGCCTCGTGTCGCGCGCTCAGGCTCGGGACGATTCCGGGCGCCGTGGCCGCGAACAAGTCGTTGTGGACCGTCGGGTTGCTCTCGGCGGCCCCGGGCGACACCCACATCCCCCACGTTCCGTCAGGGTTCTGGGTCAGATAGGCAGGAACAGGATTTTTCATTCCTCAACTACGCATTCCGGGCCGTCACATCGCGTGCCAGTCCCTCACGTTGGGTGTTTGCCGATTTGGGCAGCGTATCGGTAAACGGCGGTCCAGCGCGGGGGATTGCGAGTTCCTTGCATTCATGCCAAGTGTCTGCCTAGAGTTGGCATCAACGTAAAGTCAATCGAATGGAGTGTGCATATATGGCCACCTTCGCCTATGCCGTGCAGATCAGCCACGACCAGGGCCTCTCTTGGACCACCGGCCGCGTTGCCACCGCCGGCCCGGACTGGATCCGCAAGGACGTCGAGGCCCTCGACCCCAACCACCTGGCCTCCGACGTCTTGGACAAGGAGTACCGCGAGCGCCTCTTGGGCGACGGGACCGAGCCCGTCCCCCTGCTCCAGGTCCTCGTTTGGGACCAGCCCCTCGCCCAGGGCGCCCCCACCGCCACCTCCTCCACCGGCACCGACAGTCAGTGGCAGGCCACCGGCGACCTCATCGAGGAGATCGCCAACGACATCCGCCACTTCGAGGACGAGAAGAAGACCCACGAGGCCGCCGCCGCCAGCGCCCAGACCGCCATCACCAACGCCAAGGCCCGACTTGCCAACGTCGTCACCAGCGCCGCCCGCATGAAGATGCCCCAGGCCTCCATCGCCCACCGCGCCGGCCGCAGCCGCGAATGGGTCCGCAAGACCGTCGGCTGACCCCGCCGCGGAATCAGGAAGCGCCCGCCCTCACCCGAAGGCGGGCGCTCCGGCGTTCTCTGATCAGACGCCTGCGACCCGCCCGGTCCTACAGCGCGCGTTGGGCCCGCCTCGCACGAAAGCGGCCACCCGAGAGGCGCACCGAGAAAGGCGGCGAGAAGGCCCCGGACGTGGAGATGCGTGGACCAGGATGGCCGTATGGACTCAGTTCTGGTGACCACCCTCATATCCGCCTCCGTGGCCCTCGTTGTGGCATTCGTTGCGGGACTTGCGACCTTCACCGCCGGCCGCTCCCAGGGGCGTGGCGCATGGAGAGGACCGGTGGACGCGGTGATCCGCGAACATCAGCGCGCCGCCTACGGGGCCTTTCTCTCAGCCCTGGACGACTACGAGCGCGCCGTCCACAACACCGAGGACCGGGCGGAGGAACAGCTGATCGCCGCAGGAACCCCGTTCACCAACGAGGAGCTGACGGAGCGGACGCTAGAACTGATGGCGGCCATCTCCATCGACGACATCTTGCGTACCGCAACCCTTGTCGAGCTCCAGGGGCCGGTGACGGTATCGGATGCAGCCGATGAGGCGGTGGTCGCGTTCGCTGACCACCATTACGGAGCGCGGCCCAACTGGAGGGTGCAAGAGACCGTCTCGCAAAGAGCCCAACGAGTCTTCTCGGGCGAGGCCAAGCTGAACCGGGCTCGTCGGGCGTTCACGACGGCGGCGCGCGCAGAACTCAACCACGGCAGTTCTCGCCGACAGCGAGAGCAGGCCTGACCGCAGGCGCACGATCGGGTGGCTACTGCCCCCGACGGGGCGCGGCAGGGGCCGAGCGGGCCGCAGCCGCGAATGGGTCCGCCAGACCGTCGGCTGACCCACCACAACCACCTACGGGAAGCGCCCGCCCGCAACCCGAGGGACGGGCGCTTCGCGTATGTCGGCCCGCACGAGTCGATCAGCTCAACTGGAATGCACAGGCGTTGGAGTCCTCGAAAAGCCTTACCACCAGGTCTCTCAGCCTCATCAGGGCTCCGAGCCGGACGCTGAGGTTCTCCTCCACCCACGCCACGTCCCGCCGCTGCTCATCCTCGGCGTCGGCCGCACGCCAGCTGGCATGCTGCTCTTCGAGAAGACGAACGGCCAACGCGAACTCGGAAGTAACCGACTCCTTCGTGACCTCTCCGCCACAGAGCCGCACCTGAATGCGATTGAGTTCATCTCGTGCCTGACGAACGGCGTCGACCACCGGCGCCTCCGTGCCCCACAGGGAAGCTGCCGCGGCGCACTTCTCACTGATCCGGCCCGCGAGGGACTCCAGCTGCTCGGCCTCATAGCGGATCGCATGCAAGACACCGTTCAGAGCGGAGCTCTGTGCGAAGAACAAGGCCTCCTCGCAGTCCGAGAGACGAAGCTGGGGCTGGTTGCCGAAGGCCTTGAACGAGATGACCCATGTGACATCGCGGTCCGTCAGGTCCACACCGAACGACATCGCGACTGAGGCACCCGACGACGCCCTGCGCAGACCGGCGGACACGTCCAAAGCGGGCCCGACGGTCGCCGTGAGACTGCTCTGGTGCTGAGCGAGCAGCACATCGAGTGCCTCCTCGGCGTCGGCGCCGAACTCTCCATACACGTCACTCACCCGGCCCCGCCTCCCTCTTCAGCTTCAGAATGGTGATCAACCGTCCTCTGGCCCGCTCGTACGACTTGCGCACAGCCGCCGAACTCTTCCCCAGGAATCGGGCAGCTTCCTCGTGGGTGAAACCGTCCAGCTTCCAGGCCATTGCCTCCCGCTCCGCAGGCGACAGCTGATTGAGCGCGTCGAGGATTCGTGTCTGTTCCTCGGTGAGCAGCACCAGGTCCACCGGGCACGTCCCGCCGGGACGGTCCGGCACGGAGTCGAGCGGATGGTCCCGGCGGTCGACCTGACGCAGATAGTTCCGGTAGGCGACCGTGCGGAGCCACGCCCGGGGGTGCTCCAGCTCGCGCCACTTGTCCGGCAGCAGCGTCAGGAACGCTTCATGCGCCGCATCGGCCGCCTCGTAGACGCTGGCCCCTAGGTTCATCAAGAAGACGGTCACCGCGCGCATCTCGCTGATGTACAGGGCATCGAACACATCCTGATCCGGAGCCCGCTCGATCAGGTTCTCGGGACACAGATTCGCACGCACCAACCGCACGGTGATGGGGGAGGGAACCTCGGTCACGATCACCTCTCCCCGCCGCGCTCAGCGCCGCCGACCAGGATCTCCACAGCCTGCCCCGCAGACCGCTCCGAAAGCCGGCTGCCCGGCGGCAACAACCGCACCCGCTCCGAAAGCCCCTGCTGAGCCAGCTCCGCACGACGCACCTCAGCCCGCTCCCGGACCGCCTTATAGCCCAGCCGCGCACAGAGCCCCAGGAGTGAGAACACTCCCGTCACGATCACCGCCGCCAACGTCGGATCCACGACCTACCCCTCGACCTTCGCGGCGCTGTCGCCCGCGTCTGGGTCTTAAAGCAACGAGCGGGCCCGAGTGTGACATCTAGACGGCAAGAGTTTTCCGCCGCGTGGGATCATCACGGAGCTGCGGGGGTGCTGTCCTGGCTGGCACTGGTCTCGATCTTGTCGCCGATGGTCATGAGGCTGAGGGCGGCGGCGTCCAGGGTGGTGAGGGCGGCACGGATCGCGCTGAGGCGCCGAGCGCGCTCACCCTCCCCGCCATGGATGAGATCTGCGAACGTATCGTCGAGCAGACGCTCGAGGTCACCCAGCCGGAAACCAAGGGTGTTCATCCGCTCCGGGAACAGGGCAGCGATGATGGTCTGCCGATACGTCAGAGACAGGTGCGTCACCACCGAGCCAAGTTCTGCGGTGGAGCGGCCGAGCCCGGCCTCGGTGAGGCGGCCCCGGATGCGGTCGAGGGCCTCGTCGACGCTGCTCGTGGGCACGGTCGGGGCGGTGTCAGTCACGGGTTCCCCCTAAGGCGCGAATGATGGTCCGTCAACCGTAGACGCTCGGCAGGCGGTCAGCACGCAGACGAAGCACACCAGGACACAGCCGTACCCAACCTCGTCAGGAGCCGCGGAATCGCCCTGGACCACCGCCGTCAGCCAAGCTGGCTCGTTAGACAGACCATGACCCCCAGCATTGCTTCCGTGACAAAGCTTGCTTCCCGCCAGGACCGTGCGGCGAAGGTCCAGGCATCCATCGCGCCGGCAGTGGCCTGTCCGCTGTGCCCGGAGGTGACAGCCGAGATCGGCCTTGAGATCCTCACGAAGTCCCTCGGCCCCGAAGGAGGGCACCGATGGTGGAACGCCAGCAGCGGCACCCAGGCCCGCGCTGCCGAACTGATCGACGATCCGAAGTGGCGCGAGCAGGCACTCGGCTGGGTCGACACCTACCGAGCTGACCACGGGCACGGGCCGAGCTGGCGGACGTTCTTCCGCGCGCCCTCCTTGTGGCCGGAGGACACGACCGTCGCCCTACTGAACGAAGCCATGCGCCAGCTCACCCAGAGCGGCTTCCTGGACGGCACGAAGACTCCATACGGACTTCGCCGCCGCGCGCACCCCGAGGCCTGAACGAACAGCCCTGGGCACCGCAGCCCAGGAGGTCATGCTCCGGGAAGGTCAGTCAGCAACGGGGGCCCGTGGCACGCGGACCATGCTCTCCTTGGCCGAGCCGAACTGCTCTCGGTTAGTACTGGCGACGAAGCCGAAGCGCTCGTAGAACGCGTACAACCGGTCCAGATCCCCGCCGTACTTGCCGCTCGGGCTGAGCGTCACCGGAACACCCTGCCGGTCGGCCGCACCAAGGACGTGCTCCATCACGCGCGTGCCGATCCCGTTCCCCCGCAACTCCTTCGGAAGCAGGATCCAGAAGAGCACGAGATGTGGACCGGGGTCGAGACCGAGCTGGATACGGCACGGATATCTGGTCTCGATCTCCTCCGCCAGGTCAGCGGCCCACGACGCCGGCAGCTGGTCCATGAGCGTCCCTTCGCAAGGCATCCATCCCGTACGAGCGCACACTCACGCCTCGCACGATCGTCCTGTCGGCGTGCGGCCCCAGTGGAACCGTCCACGGGGGCCGCACGGGCAGTCAGGGGCCGATGAGCTTGTGCAGCACGGGCGCGCTCGCTCCGATGCCGGCGATGCCGGCGAGCAGGGCACCGGCGAGATTTCCCGAACTGAGGAACGCGAGGACTCCCACGATCGCCCCGATGAACGCGGCCGCCACGAGGACGAGCGTGGCGTGCGCAGTCAGCAGCGGACCGTCCGGGACGGCCGCGTGGGGCTGAGCGCACAGTGCCTCGCGGCCACGGTCGGAATGACTCGGAAAATCGGCTGCGGTACCTTCACTATCGGTTGTGGTCATTCATGCTCCATGAATTCTCTGTCTGCACGGACACGAGACCGCCACGCCCATCGGGGAGCCCCTCCGCCGCACCGCGCCCGTCAAAGCTTCGGTGCAGCATCCGGGGCTCCTCGTTTTCGTACCGGAAGCTCGCTGGAGCGAGGATAGGTGGCCTGAGCGACGCTCGCGCAATTCACAACGCGACGTTATCCACAGGGGAGTTCACCCGACCTCTCCCCACCTGCACCGTTGCGACGAGGAGCCTGTGGACGACGAATCATTCGTGCGCACTCGTCGACCGACTCCTGGCCGAACCTGGTGACAAGCCTGCGGGTCGGAACCGGTGGAGATCCACTTCCTGGACGGATCTCTTCGCCGGAACCGGCGGGGTCGAGCAGGCATCGCGGAGTTGAGGCGCCGGTGGACTGGCGGCCGCTCAAGAGGCCGCCCGCGGGTTCTCGATCCCGGCTCCGGCCCATCACCCATCACCCATCAGCTAAGTGTCGTTGGTGGTGAACGCTGTGCGCGTGTTGGTCCCGGCTGTGTGAACGGGGCATCCGGCGCGCAGCACACACCCTGATTGCGTGACGCAGGTCACATAAGAATCTGGCGAGGTGTTGTCGTAACGAGCCCATGTGAGCCCCAAGGGGAGAAGGATTTTCCAGCGACACCAGGAGGCACCCATGGCCACCGACGACCAGACGCCCAGTTACTACATGGTCGAGGATGACAACTCCATCGACATGTACATGGCCGAGCGGATCAACGATTTCAACTGGGACCGCGACACCGTAGGGATCGTCATGGCCGTGTTCCCGGCCGACTGGACCGGAAGCGGAGGCGAGCTCGTAACCCTCCGCGAAGACGGGACCGTCGCCCTCGACACCGACGGCAAGTTCGAACTGCCCGAACCATTCGATCGCGGCACTCCCAGCACCATGATCACCACCGGTACCGGCATGGCGGTGCTCAAGCCCGACCACCCGGCCAATCAGACGATCGAGTCCGGCTTCCAGGCAGTCGGCATCCCGGTGCCCGACGTGGTCCGGGCCCTGAACGCCCGTGAAGCCGCCATCACCGGGGACCAGGCCGCCATTGGCTCCTACACCTCGGAAGCGTTGGGAAGGTGGAGCGGGTGGAACGAGCCCATCTCCACCGCCCTGCTCGGCAGCTGGGCGAACCCGCTCTACGACGAAGGCCGGCTATCTCCGGGTGCCCTGGACCTGTTTCTGGCCGATGCCAGCGTCATCAACAAGCAGCTCAAGCCGATCTGGCACCGCCAGACCAACCGGGAGTACGTACGACTGCTCGACGCCCCCCTCAGCCACGGAATGACCCTCTACGACGTACTCTCTGGACAGCCGGCCACCGACCTCAGCTTCGAGGGATTCGAGGACTCGCGCCTGATCCAGATCCTGGAAGCCCTGTCCATTGACGATCGGGAAGTAGTCATGTGGCGCAGCCGCCGCGGAATCACCAGCTGGGCCGAGGCCGCTGCCGCTGCCGGGCTCCCCAAGCCAGCGGTTGCCGGAAACAACGTCCGTCGCAAGGTGCAACGGCTTGCCGATCGCATGACCAACGCCGCGGCGAAGGCTCAGGCCAGCACAAGGAACGGTCGATGAGCCCGCCCGGGCCGGTCCCGCGCCCGCCCCTCTGCCGAGCTGGCACGACAACGGCGTACGACATCGCGCTTCGGGCCGGGCCCCGTCGCAAGGAGTAACGTCAAGTGCTCGGGGCACGTCATTGCCGCTGCAGCCGGATGGCAGGCCGACGCGCCCCGAGCACCCGCCCGGACGGAGCCGCTGTCAGTGCCGTCCGAGAGCATCCAGGGATGGACTACGAGCAGCCTGCCGCGGTGTACCGCCTGTACGACGCGGACGGAGCCCTGCTGTACATCGGCATGACCCGCAACGAGGCATCCCGATGGAGAGACCACCGCAAGGAGATGTTCTGGTGGCGCGAGGTCGTCAGCAAACACCTCACCTGGTACGACACTCGCTGGCAGGCATGGGAGGCCGAACGCCACGCGATCAAGACAGAGGGGCCCCGCTACAACAAGAGCTCGTGGCCGAACATGGCCCCACAGCTGCCGGCAGGTGTGCCGCCTCAGCCGCACGGAGCGCGCATCGCCTACCAGCACCGCGAAACCCGCGGCGGCTACCGCATCCAGTGGTATCAGTGGCGGCTTACCCTCCAAGACGCGCTCGAGACGCTCCGGGAGCAGCGCGGCGACACCCGGCCTGAGTGAGCTCGGAGAGCTTCTACAACTGGGCCGGCAGCAGGGTGAGGCGGACACTGCGTCCGTCGAGGTGGAAGGGTGAACGGCGCCACGATGTCCGCGCCTACGGTCTCGACAAGCCACGAGTCGTCACCAGCCCGTCCGCAACGTACGTACAGATGCCCGTCGACCCCCACGAGCAGGGCGGCCCGTTCCAGGCGCTCACGGACATGGGGAGCGAACGCGAGCTTCCCCTGATCGCAGGCGTCGCGGACACGCTTGTGCACGGTGGGCAGCGTGCCCGAAGGTGTCGAGGAACCCGGTCCAGGAATGGACCTCGCACAACAGGTCCGGCAGGTCGATCCTGCGGAGCATCGCCTCCGTGGTGGTCTTCAGCCAGATCAGCGACTCCGGTTCGCCCACCGCGCCGAGCTTGTCCACCACCAGACGGGCCCGTCCCCCGCCCTCCGGCACGACGACCTCCACCTTCGCGTCGGCGCCGGCCTCGGCAAGCCGGTCGGCCATCTGCCTCCACGCCGCGTCCAGGGCGCCGGTGAGCTGGGCCAGGTGCTCTCCCGCGTCCTCGGTCAGGGACAGGACCGCCAGCACCTCCGGGCGCATCGCCTCCCACCGCGGGCCGTCCAGCAGCCGGGCGCGGGTCGGCCCACCGGTTCGACGGGGCGGCGAACACGTCGCGCCGATTCAGGGCACGGCGCAGCTGCTCCAGCACGCACACCACGTACGCGTCCCGGTCCCCCGCCCCCCTGGGGCAGCTTCGCGCCGGAGAACACCGCCAGGCGCCACATCGCCGGTACCAGGTCGGCGTCGACCTCGCGGGGCAGCAGCGGCCGTTCCTTGACCCGGCGGCGTGAGAGCGCGGGCAGGCGGCGCACCGCCTTCAGGATGCGCCGCCCGGCCGGCGCCGCGTCCAGGGCGTCGGACTCGCCCAGCAGGGACAGGAACGGGCGCACGGTGTTGTAGCGCAGGGCCAGCTTGGCGCGCATCGCCGCCTCCGCCGACCCGTCGTCCTCCGGCACCAATGCCTCCACCGCGGCGACCGCGCCTGCCACCGCCGTACGCGGCACCGCTTCCTCCACCGCTGCCCACAGTGCGGCCACGTCCAGGTACGCGTCGTGCTCGGCGACCAGGTCCAGCTCCTGGGTCAGGATCTTCGACGCCTTCGCCAGGATGCGTGCCGCCTTCTCCAGCTGCGGCAGCATCGCCAGCCGCAGCCCGCGTGCTAGCTGACCATGATCAATCTCGGCGACACTTCCTGTAACGCAACTACTCGCACCCGAGGTCATCGGCCCACGACGCCTGCAGCTGGTCCATGAGCGTCCCTTCGCAAGGTATCCATCCAGACGAGCACACCATGAAGACGGCCGTCACGTGAACCGCGTGCCGCGATGTGCCGGGAGCGAGAGCCGGCCCCGCGCACGTGCGAAGAGACGCGAGGCCGACTGTGGACGCCCGTCCTGCCGGGGTCATGATCACCGTACGACGCTCGCGCAACGACCGCAGGTCCTGATCCGCCGTCAGTGGCTGGCTCGCCGGCCGCCCGTGGGCGGCCGGTTCACGTCGACGGCTCGGGGCTTGCCTTCTTGTCACGGTGGAGCGGGGCCGCGGCATCCGATGCCACATCACCCCACACTGCAGTATCGGCCCCTGTTGCCCAGCACCCCTGATTCCGTTGCAGATTGGGCCGATTGGAGGGGCCTGACCAGCCCAATCGATGCATAGTGAGTGGTATAGTTGTCTTGTTGGTCGGCGGTGGCAGTCGGCCAACGAACCGAATCCACATCTCACTCTCCAGGGAGAGCTATGACCACGTCCGAAACGCAGGCCGGTACCTCCACCGCAGCGAAGAAGGAGGAAAAGGAGCCCGTAAAGCCGACCGCGCACTTTGCGGGAACCCACTCGGAGATCCTGGAAGCACTGAATTTCGCTGAGTTCGGAATTGCTCCGAAGGCTCAGCCGCCCGCTCAGCGCGGTGTCCTGATCGAGACCGAGCGCAACCGGGCCACCTTCAACGCCTACGATTTCGACACCGCCGTCTTGGTTTCGGTCCCGGCCGCGACGCCCGCCGAGAAGGGCTCCTCGCTCCTCGACTTCCCGGAGCTGAAGAAGACGCTGTCCGCCATGGTCGCCGGGGAGACCAAGTCCGGCGCCGCCCAGACCCGCGTCTCGCTCGACGGAGACCTGCTGGCCACCGAGCACCTCACGGTGCCCATCACCACGCACGACATCCACGAGTACACCCAGCCGCTGGAGGCCGTGCCCTCTGTAGTCACCGTGGACACGCAGGCCTTCCTGCACCAGCTCAACCGCGTACTGCCCGTCGCGTGCAAGGACGTCACCCTGCCCGCGCTCACCGGCGTCCAGATCGTGCTGGACGGTGAGAAGCTCACCATGGCAGCAACAGACCGCTACCGCTTCGCCGTCGCGGAACTCCACGTGACCGCCACCGTGACGCCACTGCAAAAGTCGCTGACCGCGCTGATCCCTGCCGCCACCCTGGCCGCTCTGGCCAAGCGCCTGAAGGCCCACGACGGCCCGCTGGGCATCGGCATCCTGGAAGGCGACCACGCCGACGGGACGCCCGTGGCCGACTGGCCCATCGCCCGCGCCACGCTGTCGCTGGGCGCTGTCACCGTCACCATGCGCTCGCTGGACGGAAACCTCCCCACGTACCGGACTCTGTTCCCCAAGAGCTACGCCAACGCTGTCCAGCTCGACCGCGCCACGACCGTACGGGCGACGCAGAAGTGCCAGGCGACCCTGAAGGCCAAGGGGCTCAAGAACATCCCTGTGACGTTCGTCTGGGACGCCGACGGTACCCTCACGCTCGCACCCAGGATGGAAACGGCCGAAGACCAGGCCCGCACCAAAGGCATGCCCATCCCGGCAACCCTGGCCTACGGAACCGGAAGCGCTCTTCACGGCGCCACCGCGTCCTTCAACCCGGCCTTCCTCATGGATGCCCTCAACACATTCGACAGCGAGACCGTCACCCTCCACCTCAACGAGCTCTGCGAAGGCGCCGTAATCAAGCCCGTACTGCTCACCGAAGGACCCGACGCGGCCGGGACGGACGGCTACCGCCACCTCCTGATGACCGTGCGGCTGATCTGAGCTGATCCCGGTCCGCAGGCGGGCGCCGGTGTCCGGCCCCGCCCCGACCGGGGCCCGCAGCCCCGAACGAAGCGGCGCGGCCCGCCCGCTCACAGTCGGCCCTGACTGCGACCGGCCAGGAACCGCCGGCCCCCGCCCCGCCGCCCGGCACACAAGACCGCCGACGTACGCACTGCGTACCTGAAGAGCCGCTCGATCGCCGCCCTCGCCCACGACCGCGGCGTCAGCCGCCGCAGCATCCGCCGCGGCGTTGGGGCGTGTCGTTTGACCAGGAAGGCGCCCACCAATACCGTCTCTACCCATCAGGCCAGGGACGGCCTGGAGGCGAGCGGTCCGCCCGGGCGGAGGTGCAGAGCGCCTCAAGGGTGCGATGCCCGGTCCCCCAGCAACGTTATCGGTCTCCGTGCAGGTCACTTACCTCTACGGCTGCCGCCCGGGGGCAGCCGGAGCAGGAATACCGTGCCGCACACGACCGACAAGCGGATCAGGAAAGAACTCGGGCGCCTCCTCTACCTGCCCCAGACGGTTCCGTTGCATGTAGAGGGCACCCGCATCACCCTAGATTCCACGGACCGCGGGCAACTGGCCTTTCAGGCGCTGCTCTTCGAGTGCCTGATGAGCACCCGCAACAGCCCGCATTCGCTCGAACAACCCGGTAAAGCCGCGATGGCCAGCATCAACAGCTACCTCAACTCCATCTGCCTCCGGCCGGACCGCCTGGAGATCCACACCAACACGGCATGCCGCGTCGCCAGCCGTCTCCTGCCCTTCCATCATGACGACCACGGAGTGTGTGGCATCCCGGGCCTGCGGCCCACCAAGGTCAACCGTCGACGGGTACGGCTGGTCCACGAGCCCACGGGAGCCCACCTCGATCTCATCGACTCTGACCGATGGCACGACAGCCGCCTCATGCACGAGCTCATGCGACGGGAGACCAGCTGGCACCAGGACGATGGACGTTCACCCCTGTGGCAGCAGCGCACCCTCACTGAGGAGGAAGCCGCGCACCGTGAAAGCTGGGTGTACACCCCCACCACGCCCCTGCGCAGCGCCCTGCTGATGCGCTCCATGCCACTCTGGTGTCGCTTCGACCTGACACCCGTGTGGGTCGCAGGCCACGCGACGCGCCTGGACAGGCTGACCTGGGCGTCCAACTCTGAGACCGAGCACAGCCACGTCGTTGACCTGTTGACCCGATCCGAGGCACGTATCCCGGGAGCCCGGTACCACCAGCGAACACCCCACTCAGGAGTCCTCGAAGCCGGCGCCGCCCGCGCGCTGCTCATCAGTACCTGACCCGCGGCCGAAGCCGGTCAGGCTCGTGAGGTCTGACCGGCCCAACCCAGCTTGGACGCCCTGCTGAGAGTCAGGAGCGTGGCGGATGGCCGCGCTTCAGTACAGCACGGATGCCGGCGGTGATTGCGAGGAGCAGCAGGCCGGCGCCGGCGCCGCCGAGGAACTCTGGTACGGCTTCACGCACGATCGTCACGCCTGCCTCTCCTCGCGGTCCGCAAGGCAGCGCTTGGTGGCGGTGCGCGCGGCGTGCCGCCTGTCCTGCTCGGCGACCAGCCGTCTGATCTTGCGGCGGACACGTTCACCCGTCGCCTGAGGGTGGTTCGCCCCTGCCACCGCTGCGGCATCGACCCACGTGGCGACTCCCCGGTGCGTCCAGGCGAGAACGACTGCCTTGTCCTTGGAATCCAGCGCCTGGAGCAACGAGATCAGCCGCGGGTTGTCGGTCTCGAAGGTGCCGTCCATGATCGCCTCGGCGACCGAGCTCTCCGCGATGAGGTCGTGCAGGGTGACGTCATTGCCCAGGGGCGTGTCGAGCAGCAGGACGCGGGACCGGTTGGCCCGCCTGCGCCAGATGGGGGTGAGCTGACGATGGATCTCCTGCGCTTCGGCCCGGATGCTCTGGACAGCCGTGATGTCGAGGGCCCTGCCGTCCAAGGCGGGGGCGATTCAGTCGCTGAGGAGCGCGGTGGAAACGGCCTCGCGCCAGCGTCCTCCCTGTCGGAGCACCAGCAGTCGGGAAGCGGCCGAGGTGACGGCCAACGGTGGCGGGTGGTTGTCGGAGTCACGCACGGCTGTCCACAACAGGCCCGCGACGCGCTGAACTCCCTGCTCTGGTTTCGAGCGAAGGACGAGGCTAAGAGCCGGCATGAGCGGCGTGCTCTGCCGGCGGCTGTCGCCCGGCTGGAGAAGGAGTACGTCGACGAGCTCACCGTGCTCGACACTCGCTACCGCGTGGTGCGGGCCGAGGAGTACGCGGCCATCAACGCGCACGGAGCCATCGAATCGCCACGACCGACCGACCCCGAACCTCTCACCCCTGACTGGAGCCCCGGCGCCAGCGCCCGTAGCCGGCAGATCGACGACGACTCAGTCAGCCCTCCACGGAAAGCGCTCGACAAGCCAGACCCCGCGCAAGGCCCGAGAGGCTCACTGGGAGACTGCAACGAGTTAAGGTCTCTTGGGTGGGGGCGGGATATGAACCGAAGACTGTTCGGTCTGGCATGCACGCTGATCCTGGCAGCATCGGCGAGTGTGACCGGCTGCGGCCGATACTCCCCATGCCCGGGGGCGGGCCAGCGGCCGGAGGGACTCAGCACGAAGGACCTGGTCGGCGCCTATCAAAGCGCTGTCGGAAGCTTGACTCTCAGCGACGACGGGACGTTCACCACACTCGGGTGGCCCGCAAGTCTTGAAGAAGCCACCGGTGACCCGCAGAGCAGAACCGGAAGCGGAACTTGGAAGCTGATTCCCGCCGGCGGCTCCGACTGGCCTGTCTCCTTTACCTTCCACAAGATCAGCGGCTACTGGGACAGCGACGTCAACGGTGGGTACTACGGAGACGGTCTTTACGTCAGTGGCAGTCGCAAGAACCCACACCTCTACGGATACGTCGGCGACCCCGACAGCTGTGAACTCGACACCTTCACGCTCAACCGCTGAGACACGCTTCCCACGACCTCTGCCGATGCCCCTGGGCGTCGTTCGCACGTGAGTTAGTCGACGCTCCACAACAGCCAACCTGTGTCGTCCTGCGACGTGTTGCGGCAGGATGGCGGACATGGGACGAGCCTCTCGCCGACGTGCGGAACGCCGATCTGCGGCCCCTGCTGCGCGCCGGGGCGGTCCGGTCGAGCAGCAGTACCTCATCCGTTCGGCCCGCCCAGACGACGACCTCGACGTAGTGCGTGCGCTCCTCGATCCGGTGGGCTTTCTCGACCCCCGCATGCCCGGCGAGATCGTCGACCGGATGCGCACCGGCTTCCGGCTGCCCGAGCAGTTCGGCACCGCCATGCTGCTCGTCGCGCAGGAGGTGCCGGCCGGACCGGTCGTCGCTCTCGCGCATGCCACACCGCCGGTGGAGTGGCTGATGGGGCTCGAGGCGGCCGGTGCCGGGCGGCCTCTCTGCCTGAGGCTGGCGCGGACGCTGGTGGACCTGGAGGCGGTGTCCGTGAGCGACAGCGCCCGCGGCCAGGGCGTGGGGCACCTCCTCGTCGACGAACTGGTCCGTGCCTACACCCGCAAGGGCTACGAGGCGATGCTGGGCGGCATCCACACCCACAAACCGCACCTCGCGCCGTACTACGAAGCCGACGGGTTCAGCGTGCTGCCCCCAGGGGCGCCACTCGACCTGGAGATCCCTATCGGGCGGATCAGGTACCCGGCAGAGCCGTCGATGCGGCACCTGGTGCGCCCGCTCACGCCGCGGGTGTCCTACCGAAATGGCGTCCTTCACGGCTTGCTCACCGGCCGCTGACGGTCCTGGCGCCCCTGCGCTCGGGACCGCCCGGGCATCCTGGTCAGCGTCGTGCGGTGACGAGGTCTCGCCAGCGGGCAGGCACCGCCTCCGCGTCACCAGCCCATTGGACTGACGTCGGCGTGTGGAGGGGGAGGCCGGCCATGTGGTGGGCGATGTCCAGGTAGTAGGCATGGTCACCACCGGCAGTGAGTTCGGCCAGACGGTGGAGCGCCTCGTGGACTTCGGTTTCGTCGCCGCGGACAGCGTGGTGGAACGTGACGGCGAGTTCGAGTAGGAGCGCGGCTGTGGTGATACCGCTGGCGCCGATCTGCGTCCGGAGGTGGTCGGCGTGGCCGGTGAACTCGTCGCCGGCACGGCCGGCGGTGCGGGCGAGGTCGGCGATCTGCGAGGTGAACAGAGTGGCGCGCTGGTCGAGGCTGGCCAGGAGCTGCTCGGCGTACGCCGTCTCGCCTTCTGCGCGAGCGGGGTCGGTGAACGCGAGAGTGAGGGCGAGGTGGGCCTGGGCGATCGCCTGCTCGCCCTTGTTGCCGTGCTGCTCGGCCTCGGTGCGGGCTGCGGTGTACGCGATGGCAGCTGCCGTCATGTTGCCGTGGGCGAAGTGGATGTCGCCGAAGACGCGGTTGCCGCGGCCGGGCCAGCCGAGGGTGTGGGCTGTGGTGAGTGCGGTGGGGAAGTCGCCGGCAGCGCGGGCGAGGTGGGCCAGTCCGCGGGCGGCGTCGGGGGCGTAGCGTCCCCCGGCGGCGGCAACCTGCTGCATGCCGTCGCGCGAGGCGGCGGTGCTTCCGAGGTCGCGGTGCGCCTTGGCCTGGAAGTACCGGGCCATCTCGGTGAGCTCGGCGGGCAGCAGGCCGGTTGCGAGAACGGCGGTGAGGCGTTCGACGGTTCGGGAGCGGTGCTCGTGCTGGCGGCGGGCAAGCGTAGCGAGGAGCTCGGCGAGCGCGTCCGCGGCGGTGGTCGGCCCGTCGACCTCGGGGAGGGGAAGGGGTTCCCAGACATAGTCGTCGGTGTACGCCTGCGCGGCGTCGGTGATCCAGCCGAGGTCGAGGCGGTGGTCACGGGCGAGAGCGAGGCCTTGGCGCAGGCAGCCGACGAGGAGACGCCGGTCGGGGCCGGCTGTCCCTCGCCACTGTTCGCCGAGCGCGTCCAGGGCCCGGGTGGCGGCCGCGCGCCAGTCGGCGTCGGTCCACCGGTCGTCGGTGGCGTCGTCTGCGGTACGCAGCGTGGATCGGATGAGGGCGTGCAGGTTGTATGACCACAGCGCGAAGGGGTCGTGCTGGATGAAGGGGCGCTCGATGAGGCGGGCGGCGGCGGCCTGGTGGGTGAGGCCGGCCGTGCGAGTGGCGAGCTCGAGGTCGAAGGCGTCGAAGAGGCTGACCGAGCGCAGGATGTGCCGCTCGTCGGGTGTCAGGTCGGCGACCGTGCGGGTGATGAGCGCGGGGAAGTCGGCGTCGAAGTCCTCTGGGGCGGGGGTGCGCCCGGCGCGGCGCAGTTCGAGGAAGCGCAGGACGGAGAGGTCGAGGTAGAGGGGCAGGCCGTGGGAGCGGGCGGTGATGATGGCCCGCAGCTCGGGCCCGATCAGGGGCTGGCCGTCCTTGACGAGGCGGCGGGCGAGGTAGTCGTCGCAGTCGTCCGCGCTGAAGTCGCCGATGAGGACCTGCCGCCCACCGGTGGCGGTGCTGGCGGTGCGCGGGGCGGGGACGGCTTGCTCGGCAAGTCCGGGCCAGGCGGAAGGACCGGTGAAGTCGAGCTGCCCTTCGAGGGCGGGGTCGGCCCACTGAAGACGGCCGCGGCCGGTGACGATGAAGAAGGCGCCCGGCATGAGCCACACCAGCCGCTGCAGAAGGCGCTCCAGGTCGCGGTGGGTGCGGGTCCCGGTGTCCTCGAACGTATCGAGAAGGATCACCGGTACCACCTGCTTGTCGGCGGGCATCTGGGCGAGCTCCCAGGCGAGCAGGTGCGGGTAGTACGACAGGGCGTCGACGTCCGGCTCGGCCTCCAGGAGGTCGGCGAGCCGGGCGCAGCCGGCCAGGGCCCGTACGGTCTGACGCCGCTCTCGCAGGGCCTGGGTGAGCGCGCTGGTGAGCTGGCCGACGGCGCCGCCGATGCTGCCGGGCAGCATGAGCGCCTGGGCGACGTCGCCGAGCGCGGCCTGCACTTGCTGCGGCAGCGCCTTGCCGAACCGGCCGGCGAGCCCGCCGCGGGCGAGGTACTCCTCCAGGCTCTCGCCGGGGTGCTGGTGTTCCCAATAGCGGCGCAGCGCGATGTCGAAGGCGGGAAGGGGCCGGCCGTGGTGTGCGGCGAGCGCGAGGCGGATGGTGAGCAGGACGCGCTCGAAGTCGGTGCCGGCGGCGCGGGCGAGGTCGATCCGTACGGGCAGCAGTGCGGGCCGGGCTGGCCAGGCAGGCTCGCCCCACCTCGCGGGACGTCCGTCGGCACCGGCGAGCGCCGCCTCCAGGGTCCGCGACAGCGTTGACTTGCCGATCCCGCCGACTCCGTAGAAGGCGATCACGTTCGTACGGGGAGCCTCCAGGTCCTCCACGTCGAAGCCAGGCGCGGTGACGCGGGCCAGGTGTTCGGCGAGCGCGGTCTGGACGAATTGCCACTGCCCGTGCCGGTCGGTGAACGCCTCGCCGGCCTCCATCTGCCGGTCGTTGGTGCTGAACAGCGCGCGCAGATCCCGCCCCGCCATGACAAACCCCCTGGTGATCGACTTGTGCTCAACCTATGCCCGGTCGCGAGCGGGTGAAGCCGCGTCACCGACAATGGCCGGTCCAGCACTTCAGCACGACTCGAAGGTGGTACCCCGCCATGACCAGCCCCCTCACCCCAGAAGACTCCCAGCCGCTCCACCAGCCCGGCGGCGACGCCACGCAGGCCGAGAACACGGTGAGGAAAGTGATCGCCTGGTACAACGCCCGCCTCGCCGACACCCACCGCTCCGGCGCAGGGGAACCTGAGCAGGTGGCCGCGTGGCGCACCGCCCGGGACCAGGCCGCGGACGATCTTGACCGACTGGAGGACGCCGACGAGGACGAAACCGTGCAGATCGCCCTCGCCTACGCCGCGCGGCTCAAGGAACTCACGGAGTCCTGAACAGGTCGGCGAGGAGGAGCCGGTGGTCCCGCGCGTGCGGCCGAACGCTGCAGCGGGACAAGCTTGGCGGTGAAGGGTCCACAGCTGGGCTCCTGTTGCGCGTGAAGGTCCCCCGCATCTGCAGGGGACCTTCACGATAGGGAGATGACTCAGGCGGGGGACGCCGTGGCCTTCCTCGGGCGGCCCGGGCCGCGCTTGCGGGCCATCAGGCCGATCTCGGTGAACGTGGCGTCGCTGGCGATCTCCTTGAGTTCCGAGTGCTCGGCCGCGATGTGCCGGAGCACGCGGCTGATCGCGGCCTCGTAGCCGGCGCGGGTCGCTCCGGAGGCGCTGGCCCGCCATCGCAGTCCGCGCTCGTCCCACACGGTCTTGGCGAGGGTGCCCTCGAAGAAGACGTGGGAGGAGAACTCGGGGGTGCCCTTCTCCTCGTCGGCCTCGGTGGTTTGCAGGGCATCGCGCTGCCAGGGGAGCTCGGCGAGGGCGTCCACCGTCTTGCGCGGGCAGACCCCAGCCATCCGGGCCGCCGCGATCGTGTTCGCGATGACGTGGAGGCCGGCCGTCGCCGAGTGCAGGTAGCGCGTGCGGAACTCCGAGACGGTCAGGGTGTCGGCGGCAATCTCCCGCCAGCCCGGGATGCGCTCGAAGGCGTAGTCCAGCAGTTCCACGACCTCCGCGCCGACGGCGATGAGAACCAGCTCGCCGGAGATCCCAGTCTCCGTGGCGCGCTTCTTGAAGACGGCGTTCAGGTTAGATTCCCGCGCGTCCGGCGTGCGGTCGCGAACACCGACGCCGGCGATGGCCGCAGCAGCCGAGCGGACCCCCGCAGCCTTGTAGAGGCTGGCGAACTTTGTGTCGCGCCGCTTGTGGGCGGAGTCCGGGAGGTATCCGACCCGTCCCTGGCACAGACGGGAGGTTTTGATCACGTACTGGCCGAGGCGGTTCTGCGCGTTGGCCTTGTCCATCACCGCGACCAGCGACGGGTCGATGGGCTTGGTAGACGCCATCTTGATGAACAGCGTCGACAGGATGTCCGGGTCGCCCTCGAGGAGCATGGTCATCTCCGTGGCGGACCGCTCGATGTATCGGCGCACCACCAGCTCGTCGCCCTCATCGGCGTCCTTCACCAAGGCCCAGACTCGGCCCAGGGCGAACTCGCGGTGCTGACCGTCGACCGACCAGATGGGCGGCGCTCCCTCACGCACGGTCACCTTGACCAGGAACACGCCGGGCATCACCTCGTCGATCTTCTCGATCTCGACGAAGGTCGGGTCCGGGTCCATGCCGATGACGAGCGTGCCCAGGTAGGGACGGTCGGACGAACGGATGCCTTCCGCGATGGCCTTGACCTGCTGCTCGTAGATGCCTCGCTGGCCGGGGCGGCTGTCGTCGTCCAGGTCGTAGTCCTCCCGGCTGAGCAGGTTCTCGAAGTTCCACTGCTCCGCGAGCGAGCGCATGGGCTCAACCCACGTGATCTTGTCGAGCTTGCCGGCTTTCGACATGAACCCGTAGCGCTCGACCTTCACAGGCGGCTTCTCGCCCTTCAGCCTGGCGCGCAACCGCTCGCTGCTCGTCTGGGGGGTCGACTTCGTCAAGGCGATAGCCTCATTCCTGCGGACCTGCGGGTCTGCGTACCGGTCGGCCCGGCGGCATCGAGCTCTGGACAAGCACGCCGCCGGGCCGAACTGCTTTCTGACCTGACCCCCTCACGCTACGTACCGACATCATCACGCGTGGACCTTTTTCAGAAAATGGCCTGGCCTATTTCTCTTTCGGCCCCGCCACAGCACCGACCCCGACGGGTCAGCGCGCGGGCCCCGGGGCGACGAGGGTCCTGACTGGCAGCGGCAGAGTGGCGGTCGCTGGCGGCCAGGGCGCAATGCGCAGCGGCTGCATCCGCGCGGGCATGAGCGGTTGGGCCTGTTCGGCGAGGCTGGCGAGCTCCTCGCGCATCCGCGGCAGCACCCCGCGCAGGGCCCGCTGGACGGTGTGAAAGCGGGCGGCCTCCCGCTCGGTGTAGGGGCGCAGGCTCTCGGCGGTCAGCGCCCACGGCGCCGCGTGGTCGCGTCCGAGGGCCCGGAGGTCGGTGTCGAGCACGGTGACGGCGGCGATGTCCGGGTCGGCGGCCGCGGCTGCCACGATCTCGGCGGCCACCCGAAGGGAACGGGCGTGCGCGGCCTGGGTCGGCAGCGTGGTCATCACGTCGAGCTCCAGGGCGCGGGCATGGCCGATGAACGTGCTCTGCCTGCTGTCGGCCGCCCGGCTGGCGAGGGCGACAACCTCGATCCGGTAGCGGGCACGCGCGAAGCGGGCCGCGCTGAAACGGAAGTCGTCGACCGTGAGGTAGTCGGCCTCAATGGTGGCGTCGCTGCGCTGCTCGCGGACGTACGCCTCGGCCTCGGCCTGCCACTCGTCCGCGTCGGGGCGGACCAGTTCGTCGGCGATGCGGGGGCTGTCGTTGACGAGCTGGAAGTAATCCGGGTGCGCGCCGCGCAAGCTGTCCGGCTCGATGCGCACGGGACGGGGGCGCATCGCCCGGCGTACCATCCGGCCTGCCATCAGCTGCCCGGCCCCGTACTCCCCGACCAGGTAGACGACGAACGGATCCGGACGGAACACGGTACGCCGCAGGGAGGTCGGGGCGATGAGCTCGTCGAACGCCCACCGGTGCTCCTCCGCGCCAAGGCGGTGGTAGCCGGTTCCGGGCGGGCCCGGCAGCGGGTGGGCGATCCGCCGCACCGACTCGGCGGCCGCAGCGGCGCGTTCCGCGTCCCGCGACACCGCGAGCCGAGCGTCGACCGGCAACCGCTCGTCGTGGACGAGCGCCTCGGCGCGCGTCAGTTCCCGGCGGAACACCCGGCTCTGCGGCGCGTCCCACGGGCGTAACTGTTCGGTCCTCGCGACCTCGGCCGCAGCTACTGGCCGGGCCCAGCCGCCCTCGCGGGTGAGCTCGTTGTCGTACAACGGATCCATGCCCCGCCGTACGACGGCCACCCGGTCCGCCAGCTGCTCCGCCTCGATCACGGCCAGCGTCCGCAGTATCCCCACTGTGCACGCGTCCTGGGTCTCCCACGACACGTAACGGAACTCGCCGCTGAGGAAGCGGTCCAGGACGCCGAGCTGGGCCACGGCCTCGGCGGTTGCGACCGACACGACCTCGACCCGGTGGCCCGAGCTCCGGTACGCGACCGACAGGGCGCGGAACTCGGCCTCAGAGGCGAGCGCGGACTCGACGACGGCGTCGAATCCGTGCGCCCGGACATACTCCTCGACCTCGGCCTGCCAGCCGATGCTGTCCGGGCGCACCCTCACTCCGGCGGTGCGGACGTCCGTCTCCAGCAGGGCGGAGTAGTGGCGGTGGACAGCTTTGTAGAGGTCACGGCCGATCCGAACGGCGCCGCCCCGGTGGTCGAGCGCCGCCTGGACCAGATCGGCGACCCCGGTCTTCCCCGCTCCGGGCGGGCCGCTAACCACTACAACGACCGGACGCTGCTGCGTCACAGCGTTCTTCGTGGCCGCCGGGAGGATCAGCCGGTGCAGTGCGTCCTGGTGCTCTTCCTCGCTCAGCACCGCCGCCTCCGTGATCCCGCTCAACGAGCCCTCCCACTTGTTCGTTGCCAGTAGATCTCGCTGCTCTCGATCCGTCGCCCCACGACCAAGGATAGCATTCGTACGCGATTCGTACGCGATTCGTACGCGATTCGTACGCTAAATGTGCGCGCTGTGTGCGCTTCATCGGGTAGGGTCTCCCGCAGGAGGTGTTGCATGTCCGAGTTGTTCGATGCGGTTGACGCCCTGCTCGCGTCCCGCGCTGTCCTGCCGCCGCCGACGGAGCGCAAGCGGCTGCGTGCCGCGCACGGCCTGACGATCGATGAAGTGGCCACCGCACTCGAGGTGCGCCGGGCCACGGTGTCGGGCTGGGAGTCCGGCAAGACGGAGCCCCGCCCGCCCGAGCGCGACGCCTACGCCCGGCTGCTGAGCAAGCTCGCGGAGCTCTACCCTGTGGCCCCGGCCGCGCCCGCCGCCGACGCCAGGATGTCGGCCACGTTCACCGCCGCGCCCGCCCCGGCCGACTCGTCGGCTCTGCCCGCAGGCCCGGCTCCCGAGGCAGCCGCCACGACTGCGCACGAGAACACCGAGGCCCCCGCGCCCGACGCCGCCGCTACCGCACCCCGTCCGGCGCGTACCGCCAGGCCGTCGTCGACGTCGCGTCGTCCCGGTGCACAGAAGGCGGCCCCGGCCGGGACGCCGGCGGGCGGTACCGATCCGCGGTTCGAGAACGGGCCGCTGGCGGTCGTCGATGTCGAGGACGGGCGGGTGATGGCGTACTGCACCGGCGGCCTGGTTCTGGACGTGCCAGCCAAGTCCATCCCGGCCCTGGTCGACTGGACGCTGCGCGAGGCCAGGCTCGGTGCTCCGAAGCTGTCGGGACCGGGCAAGGACGCCGACCCGCTGATCGTGCTCACCGAGGCCGCGTGCGAGCGCTACGGCCTGCCCACCACGCTCACGGAGGAGGAGCGGACCGCCGGGCGGATCCCGGAGGGCCACAAGGTCATCAAGCAGCTTGCGCGCGCGGAGTGGCAGCTGACCAAGCGCGGATTCGGCCCCTGGGCGCGGATCTACCGTCCCGCGACCGGGTCGGAGCGGGCCTGCGTGCAGCTGTGCATCCCGTCGTGGAACGCGCTGGACACCCGATTCTGGGGCACCGCCGGGCAGCTTCCGCCAGCGGAGCTCGCCCGCGTCCTGGGTGTGTACGCCTCGCGGGTGATGACGCCGCGCGGCTCGACCGCAGTGACCGGTCTGGAGCTGATGACAGCCCTGCACCCGCCGACCCGGGCCTCCGCGCCGGACGCCGATGGCAAGCGGCACTCTGAGCACAACCCCGGCAGCCTGGGCAAGGACGCCATCGACCCGCTGAACTTCCCGCCCTGCGAGGTCCCC
Source organism: Streptomyces sp. NPDC088707 (assembly GCF_044752725.1). Taxonomy (NCBI): domain Bacteria; kingdom Bacillati; phylum Actinomycetota; class Actinomycetes; order Kitasatosporales; family Streptomycetaceae; genus Streptomyces; species Streptomyces sp. NPDC088707. The sequence continues at coordinate 151,312 of NZ_JBIVLV010000016.1, forward strand.
GACGGCCATCCCGCCCTCAAGGACCTCCCGCGGTTCCACGTCCGCGGCCCGGCGGAGAAGCTGTTCGAGGAGGCGTACGACTGGGCACGTCCGATGACCGATGCGGAGTGCACCCTGCGCCACCTCGTCGGCATTGACGTCAACATGGCCTTCGCCGCCGGCGCCAACGGACTGACCGTCGGCCTCGGCGAGGCGACGCACGTCAAGGCCCCTATGTTCGACCCGAAGCTGCCCGGCTCCTGGCTGGTCGACCTCTCCCACGTCGACCTGTCCCGCGTGAAGGTGGGCAAGGAGTGGGTGAACCTGGACGGTTCGCTGCTGCCCTCCCCGTTCACGCCTAAGGGCGAGCGGCCCGAGGGCCCGGCCTGGTACTCAACGCCCACCGTCGCCTACGCGGCGGAGCTCGGCTACGAGGTGCGCCCCCTCGAGGCGTGGGTTCGGTACGAGACCGGCCGCTACCTGGACGGCTGGTACACCCGGCTCCGTGACGCTTACCTCGCCACGATGGCCGACCTCGGCGTCGACGCCGACCTCGCCCCCGAAGACTTCCTCGCGGCGATGGACGGCTACAAAGACCGTGACCCGGAGCTGGCGATCGTCGTCTCCGCGGTCAAGGCCACAGTCAAGGGCGGTCTGGGCAAGCTCCGCGAGCGCCCCCGGGCCGAGGGCTGGCGGCCGGGCGAACCGTGGCGCGCCCTGTCCCGCCCGACCTGGCGGCCGGACATCCGGGCGGCGGTCATCTCCCGCACCCGCATCAACCTCCACAGGAAGATCGTCAAGCACGCCGCGTTCACCGGCCAGTACCCGATCGCGGTCCTGTCCGACTGCGTCGTCTACGCCGCAAACGGCGAGTCGCCGCTGGACTTCCTGCCCTACCGGGAGGGCAAGCCGCTACCCGGCGGGTTCAAGCTCGGCATCAACCCCGGCCTGGTCAAGCACGAGGGCACCCAGTCCGTCCTGTGGGGCGAGGAAGTCCGCGAGCGGTTCAACGCCCCGGAACTCAACCTCGCCCGCTACATCAAGGACGGCACCGTCACCGACGCCGACAACGGAGAGTAGGAGAGGGCCACGATGAGCCTGTTCGGGGACGGCCTGGAGAAGGCGGTGCAGAAGGCGTTCACCCGCCCGGCGCCCAAGAACGCGGGGCCGCAGATGCGGTACCTCGTCAAGCAGCTCGGCGGCACGAAGGCGGTCGCGCAGATGCTGCGGGTCTCCCAGCGCACCGTCGAGCGGTACGTGAAGGACCAGATCAAGAAGCCCCGCGCCGACCTGGCCGCGCGCCTGGAGCGTGAGGTGAAAGCCCGCTGGCAGCCGCAGATCCGGGCCAAGGCCAGGGCGAGGGCCGCCTCCACAGGCGGCATCGTCATCGACACCCGCGCCCGTATGGGCTACACCGCGCCGATCGGGTCCACGGACCAGGACCGCATCCGGCACCTGACCGTCGCCCTGCCCCCGACCTACGCCGCTCGCCTCTTCGAAGCCCAGGAAGCCGGCGCAAGCGACCAGCAGCTCCAGGAGATCGCCGCGGAAGCCCTGAAGGAGGTGTACTTCCAGGACGGCGGCCGCCGCGCCGGGAGTCTGGAGGAGGTCCGGTTCACGGACATCGAGCACCTCGAGTTCGACCTGTAGGACCCCGGACGCCGAGCGGGCCCGGCCCGTTTGGTGTGACTGAGCGCTTCACTTGGCGAGTGAGCGGTTGAGTTGGCGGACTGAGCGCTCAGCCCTCTACTGGTCGCGGGCCGCGAGACCACGCCGGCGATGTCGAGGCCGTGTGGCCGTCGACGGGTGCGAGGGCAACCCCACTCTCGTCGCAGGTGGCCCGCCCTAGGATTGGGGCCTACCTCCGTCATTGATCGTCATCCAGTCACACCATGCGACCAATGCAGTGAGCGTGCTCGTGCAGTACGCCGTCCTCACAGCCGACGGGTTGGCTAGGGCCCTCGGCTTCGCCGAGCCGTTCAGGTGGATCAAGCCCATCGCAGACGCCGACTGGCCGGCCTTCTTGGTGGCACACCGGCTGGAACCCTTGTGTCGACGACCTGGAAGGGCGCCCCCACTCCATAACTGGGTGAGTGACTGCCGCGCTGCGGACTGACTGCCGCCTGGCAACTACGCGCCGCAGACGGCACCTTAAGCACCTGCGAGTTGAAGCGCCTGGATGCGGATGTGATAATGTCACATTGACGATAACCTTGGTGCCAGGCCTTTGGGATTACAAGGAGCAGCAGTGCGCGCGTTCGTTTCCCACAACCACAAGGACAAGCCTGCCGTTCGCTCCTTCGCCACGAAGCTGCGGTTGGGCGGCGTGGAGATCTGGCTCGATGAGTGGGAACTGCGCCCCGGTGACTCCATTCCTGGCAAAGTCGGAGTCGCCCTGGAGACGGTCGACACCGTGCTCGTCTGCTGGTCCCAGCACGCCAGTACGTCGGAGTGGGTCAAGTCCGAGTTGGAGACTGCGATCATCCGGCGACTGAATGACGGACTCAGGATCGTCCCGGTCCGGCTGGATGACACGCCACTCCCGGCGCTCCTCCGCCCTCTGTACTGCGTCTCCGTGACCGAAGACGACAACCAAACCGCCGTCAACAAGATCTTGGGCGTCGATACCACCGGATTCCTTCAGGGCGTCCAACAGCTCCTGGGCGAGGCGACCATCGAGGCCGTGTCGTTTCACGGAGCCGGCGTATACGTGATCTGCCCCAACTGCGGCGCACCGCCAGCCAAGCTCGAACAGTGGGGTGCGACCGACTACGACCGCGGAGACCACTACGCCGGGGTGCGCTGCACCGAGTGCCGCTGGGAGGAGGGCGGCGAGGTGTAGCAGGTTCGTGCTTGCCGCGACCTAAGGCGCTTCCTTGCTCAACCCGCCAACTGAAGCGCTCAGTCACATTTGGTCCGGGCCCGCTCGGTTTCTGCGGTCAGGGTACGGAAGCGGGCTCCGACTCGTCCGGCGCCGTGATGGTCCGCAGGTACTCGTCCTTCTGCCCGGCCGTGATTTGCTCGATCTTGTACTTCTCCGGCAGCTTCTCGGCGTCCAGGCCCCAGGCGAGCGCTCGCGCCCTCATGCCGTTGTCGCCCGTCAGGACCGTGACCTGGACCGGTGCGATGGACTGCTGGAGTTCGCAGGCCCGGGCCACGATCTCGTCGTCGTTGTTCGGCAGCCGCACGTGCTGGGGCTCGTCGAGGAGCACCTCGATCCGTACCCCGCCGGCGGTCGCCTGGCCCTGGCGCTGCTCCGTGAGGGTCTGCTCCAGCAGGGCGAAGACGCCCCGGGCTCGCCGCCGGATGGTGTCGCTCGTGGCATAGGACTTCTTGTCGATCTCCTCGACGACCACGTGGGGGATGACCACGACCGTGTTCTTGCCGTAGAGCTTGGCCCAGGGGATTTTGTCGTACCGGGAGTGGTGCAGCAGGTCGTTGGTGTCCAGAACCACGGTCCGGCCCTGGTGATGGGCGTGCGCGGCCTTCATCCGGTACAGCTCGTTGCCCAGGTCCATGAAGTACGTGCGCAGCTCGTTGAGCTCGAAGTTCAGCAGCTGGGCGAGCCGGTTCGCTGTGTGGTCGCCGAAGACGACACTGGCGTAGCGCTCGCCGCGCAGCCGGGTCGCTATGGACCGGTCGGCGAAGACCTCCAGCAGTTTCTTGGTCGCCTGGAGCGTCCACTGGTCGTACTGGTTCACCACATGGCGCAGGAGCTGGATCTTCTCGGTGCGTCGTGAAGCGTCTTCTTCGCCTCCGGACGGGAAGAAGTGCGGCACGGAGTTCTGCACGTCGTTCAGGCCCTGATCTGTCACGTTCTTCAGGAGTTCGAGCGCCTCATCACAAGTCCTGCCGGGTCGCAGCAGCATCTGGGTCCTCCTGCCATCAGGGCCGTCGGCGAGCCGTCGGCCAGTTCTGCCCCGCATCGTGCCAGACCGGTCCGACAACCCAGCGAGCCGTCCGCTCGCCCACCTCACAAGGGCCTGGTCACGTAAGCGCGTTCGTGTCGGAAGCCGCTCGCGGACCGGGCACCCCAGCACCGGGGCGCCCGGCCGCGAGCGCCTGGTCGACGAAGACACGGACCAGCTCAAGAGCCTTGGCTGCCGGCACTTCCTCCCTCCACTTCTTGGTCCAGTGCCGGTCGCAGTACAGGTCGAAGACGTGCCCGCTCGAGGTGGTGTCCCAGTGCCGGACATGCGGCTGCACGGGGCAGCTGGCGTGCCGGGCCTCGGCTTCCAGGTGGAGCCCGGCTACCGCGGCGTGGAACCGCGGGGGAAGGACTCGCTCCTCGCGGCAGCGGCTGCATTCCAGCAGGTGCGCCACGACCTCCTCCCGCCGCAGCAGGAGCTCCGGGAGGCCCTTGCCCTCGAAGGTGTTGCAGCTGGCGCAGACCGGGCCGCGGACCAGGTCGTGCCCGTGGCAGTGGTCCCACACCGAGGCCCTGCTCGACTGACACAGTCGGCACAGGTAGTCGTCGGCCCGCAGCTTCCGGGCCCGCATCCGCCCGTACGGCACTCCGCGCAGGTGTCCGGTGTACGCGGTGAACTCCGCCCCCGAGCACGGCGGGCACATCGTCACGTACCCGGTCTTGGTCGGCGTCCTCCAGTCGCTCCAGCGCGGCCCCCGCGCCCGGCACCGCGAGCACACCCGCGCCCGTTCGAGGAGCTTCTCCTCGAGCGCCTCCCACCGGTCCAGAAGGTCGGCGTAGGTGCGGGGCAGCCACCAGCGGCCCTCGCTCCGGGTGAACAGCTCCAGGGGGTAGGTGCCGGCGATCGTAGAAGCGCTTCCAGAGCCGTTTCGCACGGAGACCAACTCCTCCCACGTCAGCTCGCCCGGCAGGCCGTTCTCCCCGATTCGCGCCCAGTCGCTGCGCTCGGTGTACGGCCTGTCCCGGGCCAGCTCCTTGTCCAGGGCCTCGTGGTACATCCAGCCGGCGATCTGGCCACGCCAGTTCGCATGGTTCCAGGCGTCCTCATCCTTGCCGCGGCCCTCGTCGCGCCACCGCTGCCCGGGAAGCACGACCTCGACCAAGTCGTCGTGATCGACGGTCACGGCGGACAGGTCCCGGGCGGCCTGGCGCACGTCGCGTTCGTCGTACCGCCACGGCCCCTTGTTCTTGTATGCGCGCAGGGCGACGTCGCCGACGACGACGTGTCCGTGCCAGCGCAGATGGTGCGACATCGTCTTCAGCAGGGCCTCGGGGCGCAGGGGCAGCGAGGCGTCGCGGGTCTCTTCCGTGAAGATGACGCACGCCAGTTTCGGGCTGATCATGGGCATGCGCGGGAGCGTTGCAGACCCCTCTGACAACACCCCCCACCAATTCGTACACGGCCGCGAAAGACCGATCACACACTCGGACGCGTCCTTGCGGTTGTCCCGGGCGCCGGCATCTCGGCCGAAGCCTCACCACCGGCGCCGTACCCTCCCGCTGCTCCCCGCGGCCCAGGGCTGCCGGCTTATGCCGGCGAAGCCGTCCGGAGGCATCGTCGGCGCCCCTACGATGCGGTGGTGCGGAACACGAAGGCGTTCAAGGAAGCCGTTGCCCAGACGCTCGCGGAGCTGGCCCGCCGGGGGGTGACCCTCGCGCCGGCGACCGTGGAGGACACGATCGAGAAGCAGATCACCACCGTGGCGGAGCGGCTCGGGATCCAGGTGCGCTCCGCCTGGCGGTACTTCGACGCCTCCGTCATGGCCGACCGGCTCGCGCAGAGCGTGGCGTCGTACGAGGAGAGCAGCAGCGAGAAGGACGTCGGGCAGGCCCCGATGCCGCCGCTCGACAACCCGGAGCTCGCCCTGGTCCTGTCCGGGGTGCCGGACTCCCTGGCGCAGACCGGGGGCGACCTGTACGCGGTCATCATCAACGTCGCCGTCAACGCCTGGATGGCCGGCCACATCCACGGCGAGGACGGCTGCACCGGCTGTGACGGCAGCCGCGGCCCGGCCGGACACGACTGGGAAGCGCGGATGCGCACCATCACCGAGCTGCAGCCGAACATCACCAAGTGGTTCGACCGCGACGTGTGGACCCGCGCCGTCAACGACGCGGGCTACACCGTCACCCGCCGCTGACGTCAGCGCGCACGAACCGGCAGGACACCCCCGGCGCGCAGCTGCCGCCCGTGCGGGGTGGCTCGGGCGGGGCTCAGGCCGCTGTCAACAGGCGGCCCTTGTTCCCTAGGCATGAGCGATTACGAGCAGCAGCAGCCAGCCCCGCGCCGCGGCAAGGTCCGGGAGCCCTCGCGCGGGCGGAGCGGCAGGTGTTCACCCGGCCCGCGCCAAAACCCGCAAAGGCTCAGGTGAAATTCCTCCTCACGCGGACGAAGGGCTCGACCAAGGCCCTGGCGGAGCGCCTGGGCGTCTCGCGCCGAACGGTGGAGCGCTACCGCGCCGGGACCCTGACGACCCCGCAGAAGCGCCTGCAAGCCGCCCTGGTGGAGGAGACGGAATCCGAGTGGCAACCCCAGGTCAGAGCACAGGTACGTGAGGCGGCGGTCACCTCCAGAGGGATGATGGTGGACGTGACGGCCTTCTTCGGATTCACGTGCAAGGGCAGCTCGGACGACGGTTGCGAGCGCCAGGTCACCACGGCAATCTCGCCCGCCTACGCGAAGCAGATCCTGGAGCTCCAGGAGGCCAGCGCGACGGAGGAGGACCTGCATCCGATCGTCGCGGAGGCCATCACGGAGTGGTATTTCACCGACTGGGGCACCCGTGCCCATGGTCTGCACGCAGATTTCACACAGGTCTTAAAAATAGAATTCCGATTCTGACCCGGACGAATTCACGACCCGTTAGAACATATCCGACGGGCCGCCGCACAGCGCTCTGGCGGCGGCCCGCTCCCCGAATCCGCACCACGAAGACGAGAGCCGACAATGACCACGCCCTGGCCGCCCCGGCGTACCGCCGGCAGCCCGCTCGCCCCGCGCCCCGCGAGCCGGTCGACCCGGCCCGCATCGGCCGCCGCGCCGTACGGCGCCGGGCGATGGGCATGGATGCCGCCGCCGTCGCGGCGGCCCCCGACGACGCCCGCTTCGACGCGCGCCAAGACTCCCGCCACGAGGACCTAGCCGAGGCGTCCGCGGCCGGGCGGAGCTCGCGGAGTGGGAGCGCCTCGACCAGCTGCTCGCGGCCGCGCCGGCAGGCACCGTCTACGTCCCGGACGCCGACGATGTCGTCCGGGACGAGCTCGCCGCCGAAGCCGCGGCCGCCGCCGACCGCGAGGCCGAGCTACGCGAAGCCGCCCGGGTCGGGGCCCGCGTCGACGAGCTCCAGGCGCTGCGCGCGCTGAACGCCCTGGAGCAGACCGAGCCCCGTGACGGGGACGGAGCCGGGCGCGACGAGCTGACCCGGCGAGCTGACCCGGCGAGCCGGCGGGTACGTCCAGGCCGACGTCGACACCTGGCTCGCCCACGCCCTGGCCGCGCACCGCGGGCACTACCGCGCCCCGGCAGCCCGTGAAGCCGCCGCCGGCCTTCTCGCCCCGCCGGTCCTCGCCCACGCCGCGCTGCTCGCCGAACTTGCCCGCCTGGTCCCCGGCGCCGCCGTCGACGAGCTGGCGTTCGCGGCCCGGCTCGCCACCACCGAGCCCGAAGCCGCCGGTGACCTCGCCGCGTTCCTTCCCCGCTGTCCGGTGACAGCTGACCTGGACGGTGGCGGACGAGTCGGGTCGGCCTGATGCTGTATGCGTGGTCGAAGCAAAGGGGCAAGGCGGGCAGGTCACCTTCGACGGCGAGTACGTGACGATCACCCGTAAGGGGCTCTTGGCCCGTGCGGGTGTGGGCAAGGGTGAGAAACGCATCCACATCTCGCAGATCAGCGCAGTTCAGTGGAAACAGCCTGGCTCACTGGTCAACGGGTTCATCCAGTTCACCCTCCCCGGAGGCAATGAGCGACGCTCCCGCTTCGGCAGCCAGAGCGCCGACGCGGCCAATGACGAGAACAGCGTGATGGTCACCAAGCGGCAGGCCCCGGCTTTCGAGGAACTCCGCGCAGCGATCAACGAAGCAATCGCACAGCGGCATCAGCCAGCCGCTTCCACGGCCTCATCTGTAGCGGATGAACTCTTGAAACTGCACCAGCTCCTCGGGGCCGGCGCTATCAGCATCGCCGACTACGAAGCGGCCAAGGCCAAGCTGCTCAACCCCTAAGACGCCGTCGGAGTAGAAGCACCAGGTGAGCTTCCTTGGCGGCCAGGCCCAGCAGGAGGCGCAGAAGCGAACGCTGGCCATGCCCCCACACTGCTCGCCCATCGCCACTCTGGCGTATGCCCGCGGTCCAGTCTCAGCGGCAATCGATCCATATCCGCTGTCACCGGCCACCCCGCCCCGAGGACTGCTGCCGAGTGGGCGCGCCCCGTACGGAACGTAACCGTTGCGATCCGTCCCGGGCGGGCCGACGGGTGCGGAAGAATCCCCAAGGTGACGAAGCATGAGTACGAGGTCGTGGCACGGTGCACCGACCCGTCCCACCCCGGCTCCACCAGCCTGACCTACACCACCCACGCCGCCTCGATCGTGGAGGCCACGGCGAAGGTCCAGAAGCTGCGCATCGACAAGATGACCCCGGGCCTCTACCGCATCACGCAGGTCACGGAGCGCGAGCCGGAGTGCACCTGCGCGGTTCCCGGCCGCGGAGGGAAGTGTGCCGGCGAACCCTGGTGCGCCAAGGTCGAAGGAGCCGCGGCCGCGAGCCCAGTGCCCGACTGAGCTGAGCGGTCCCACGGCCGCCGTGCGGCCGATACCGCGGTGACACACGTCCGTTCGCGCCCTGGAGGCCCCTCGATGCCGGTTTACCTGGTGCTACCACCCCGCGTCGCCGTACGCCGCTGACCTGCTCTTTTCTCTTGGAGGGGAGGTGTACTGCTCCGGGCGCGAGAACGGCGCTGCACCTGGGGTGCAGCGCCGTGTTGCACGGCCGGGCGGGCGGCCGGGTCAGTGGACGCGCTTGAGGCGGGTCGTCTTGGTGATGGGCGTGACGTTGCCCTTGGCCTTGGCTTCGGCCTTGCGGGCCTTCTCGTCCAGGTGGAGTTGGAAGCGGCGCTCGTACTCGTCTTCGAAGTCGCCGGTGTCCAGTCGCATGTCCTGGGGCAGCGCCTTGACGGCTCGCTGCTGCTCGCGGGGGTCGTTGAACGCGGCGATCATCGGGTGGAGCTGAAAGCGCCCACGGCGGACCACGGTGACGAGCCGGGCGGCGACCAGGTGCGGCATGGCGCGGCTGATCATGCCGCGCTCCATCGCGAGGCCGGCCGCGAGTTCGTCGTGGGTGGCGGCGACCAGGCCGCCGTGCTCCTGCTCGGTCATCATGTGCAGCAGCAGGGTGTAGGCGGTGGGAGGCAGCCGCGGCACGTACGCGAGACCGTTGAAGCTGCCCCACAGCACGTTGCGGCGCGGAACCCATTCCTCGGCAGCGGACGTCATGATGTGGCCTTCCCTTCCCCATCCGACTCCTTGCGCACTTCCAGTTTCGCGCCGGGAGCGGCCATCGCCCGGAACGCTTCGGGTGCGTCCGGGTCCTCCATGATCTCGCGCAGCAGGTCCAGCTGCTCCACCCTGTCGCTGATACCCGTCTTGGAGCGCTTCTTCTCGCCCTTCTGCGGCTCCCTGAGCCCGCCCCTGAGCGACGCGGCCGGGTTGAGCTGGTAGAGGCCCCGCTGGAGCCTGCGCAGTGCGCCGTCGGCCTCCAGGACGCTGAAGACGCGGCTGATGTGAGACCGGCTGTACCCGAGGGCCTCGGCAACGTCATCGTGCTTGGCCTCGATCAGCCCGCCGGGCTTCTGCGAGCCCATCAGGTGGAACAGCACCACGAGTACGAACCGGTCGGCGTCGTAACGGACCGCAGCCCAGCGCATGAACTCCAGGCTGTCCATCGAGAACGCCTCGCCGATGAACCCCGTGCTGGAGCCGACGGGGAAGACCTGGGCAGCGTGGCCGGCGGGCAGCTCGATGGTGGAGCCGGAGGACCGGTTGTAGGCGGTGGGCGGCGGCTTCGGGCGCCGCCGACGACGGGACGGGGCACCGGGCAGCTTCGGCGCTGCGCTGCCGTCCAGGGGCCCTGAGCTCATAGGGTCGCTGCCTCCTTGATCGTCGTGGTGTCAGAACCATAGCGGGGAACCGTGGCAGTAGTGCCACCAAAACGCGGCAGCGCCGACACGAAAGTCACCCGTACGTCAGCCCTGGACTGACCTCCGCTCCGGGATCGAGTCCGAGCCTCCCGCCGACGCACCCCAGATCGTTTCGTGGCAGTAATGCCACGAAACGATGTTGTTCGGTCAGGACCAGCTGACGTCGCGACCGAGATATGTCAGTCCAGGGCTGACATATCTTCCTCAACTCGACTCGCTGACCTGCGGAAACGCGCGGCTCTTGCCTCTAGAGCGTGCGCGCGCGTGATACCGGGTCTCCCCACCGTTATCAAGCACCGACACGCCGTGGGGTCGACCCCATCAGCAGCAGCATCGGACTCCCGCCGACCGCACCCCGTCGTGGCGCGCGTGGCTTCGCGTGCGGCTCCGTCGGCCCGCTGCGGGTCGTGGACGGCAGCAGCGGCTCTGAGTCTCGGGTGGTACCGGCCGTGACGCTCAAAGGCACGGAAGCACGGCTGATGCCGGGGGCGGTTTCGCCGCCCGGCCCTGGCGGGCCATTCGGCTCCGGTACCTCCGCACGCCGGAGTTCAGGCTTTCCACTATCTGAGGTACCGTTCTGTGGCTCGGGTCCGCAGTTTCCCAATTCCTTATTCCTCGCGCAAGTAGGGGAACCGAATTCGAGCGCTGACCTTGCATCAAAAGCCGCGCCCCCTCCGGGTGGTGGGGGGTGTCCCGCGTTTCCGCCAACGGTACATGCTGCATCAGACTGATGGCGCGCGGTACACTGGAATCCACACGAACGAGCGACCCCCACCCCCTCGTAGTCAGCCCGGCCCGCGCCAGCGGGCCCAACGGTTCTGGAGGCGCAGCCGGAAGGACCGTCAGGCGGGGGAGCGCAGCGGACCCGCCGGGAGCGCCCCGCGCTCCCTCCAACTCCCATACTGGAGGCCCCACTAGCCGCACCGTCAGACCCCGAGCGGCCCGGCCGCGCATCGCGCGGCCCGCCGGGCGCGCAGCGGCCGGCCCCACTGCCTCCTGGAGCGCAGCGGAGGGAGGCGCCCGTGCTCCGCACGGGCCAGCGGGAGCGCAGCGACCGCTTCGCTTGCACATCGCGCAGCGATGTGGTACCCGCTCCGCGGG
>NZ_JBIVLV010000017.1:0-159042 GCF_044752725.1 Streptomyces sp. NPDC088707
CTCCTCGCCACCTACGGCAGCGAACGCGACGGCGACCGACCCCTCATGCTCGGGTCCCTCAAGTCCAACCTCGGACACGCCCAGGCCGCCGCCGGCGTCGGCGGCGTCATCAAGATGGTCATGGCCCTCCAGCACGGCGAACTGCCCGCCACCCTCAACGTGAGCAAGCCCAGCGAACTCGTCGACTGGGACTCCGGCGGCGTCCAGGTCCTCACCGAGCCGCGCCCATGGCCCGCCACCGAGGACCGCGCCCGGCGCGCCGGTGTCTCCTCCTTCGGCATCAGCGGCACCAACGCCCACGTCATCCTCGCCGAAGCCCCGACAACCGGGCCGGCGGCCGAGGACGCGACCGGGCCCGGGCGTCCCGGGGACGGGCTGCCGTGGATGGTGTCGGCGCGGTCCGCCGACGCGCTCGCCGAAGCCGCGGGCCGACTGGCCGCGTACGTACGCGCACGGCCCGAGCTCCACCCGGCCGACGTCGCGTTCTCCCTGGCCGCCCACCGGTCCGCCTTCGAGTCCCGGGCCGTTGTCTCCGGCGCCGAGGGCAGGGACGGGCTCCTCGCAGGTCTCGACGCGCTCGCCGCCCGCGAGGTCGACGGCGAGAACGGCGTGTCCTCCTCCCGTGCCGTGTTCGTGTTTCCCGGGCAGGGGTCGCAGTGGGCCGGAATGGCCGTCGAGCTCCTCGACGCCTCCCCCGTCTTCGCCCAGACCATCACCGACTGCGAGACAGCCCTCGCGCCCTACGTCGACTGGTCCCTCACCGCCGTCCTACGCGGCGAGGACAACGCCCCCGGCCTCGACCGCGTCGACGTCGTCCAACCCGCCTCCTGGGCCATGATGCTCGCCCTCGCCGCCCTCTGGCGCGCCCACGGCATCAACCCCACCGCCGTCATCGGCCACTCACAAGGCGAGATCGCCGCCGCCGTCGTCGCAGGCGGCCTCACCATCGAGGACGGCGCCCGCATCGTCGCCCTCCGCTCGCAAGCCCTCCGCGCCCTCTCCGGAGGCGGCGGCATGGCCTGGCTCAGCATCCCCGAAACCCAGGCCGAAGACATCCTCACCACCTGGAACGGACAACTCTCCGTCGCCGCCGTCAACGGCCCCTCCTCCACCGTCGTCGCCGGCCGACCCGAAGCACTCCACGAACTCCTCACCCACTGCGAAACCAACGACATCTGGGCCCGCCGCATACCCGTCGACTACGCCTCCCACTCCGCACACGTCGACGACATCCAGCACACCCTCGCCAGCGAACTCAAAGACGTCGCCCCTCGAACGGGCAAGGTCGCCTTCCACTCCACCGTCACCGGCGGCATCCTCGACACCAGCCAGCTCGACAGCGCCTACTGGTTCCGCAACCTCCGCAGCAAAGTCCGCCTTGCCGAAGTAGTGGAACAACTCGCCGCACCCGACACCGTCTTCATCGAAGTCAGCGCCCACCCCGTCCTCACCACCGGCATCACCGAAACCCTCGCCGACACCGGCGCCGCCATCGGCACCCTCCACCGCAACAACGGCAGCCTCGAACGCTTCATCCACTCCGCCGCCGAAGCCTGGACCCACGGCGCCACCATCGACTGGACGACACTCCTCCAGCCCTACCAGCCCCACACCACGGAACTCCCCACCTACCCCTTCCAACGCCAGCACTACTGGCTGGAGCCTGGGCCGGCCGCGACGGACGCCCGGGGACTCGGCCTGAACCCGGCAGGACACCCGCTGCTGGGCGCCGTGGTCGAGCTCGTCGAGGAGGACCGGCTGGTGTACACGGGGCGGCTCGGCCTCGACACCCAGCCGTGGCTCGCCGATCACGCCGTGCACGGCACGGTCCTGCTGCCCGGCACCGCGTTCCTCGAACTGTCGATGGCCGTGGGCGCCCGCATGGGCTGGCGGAGGCTCTCCGAACTCACCCTCCAGGCACCCCTGGTGCTGCCGCCCGACGAGGCCGTGCAGCTCCGGGTGACCGTCGAGCCGCCGAACGCGAACGGGCAGCGGGAGCTGGCCGTGCACTCGCGGTCGCAGGACGCCGAGGCGGGTGTTCCGTGGACGCGGCACGCCGCGGCGCTGCTCGACATCGACGATGCGACGGTGGACTTCGACCTCGCCGAGTGGCCGCCGCCGGGCGCCCACGAGATCGACGTCGAGACCCGCTACGACACGCTCTCCGAAGCGGGCTACGACTACGGTCCCGCCTTCCAGGGCCTGCGCGCCGCCTGGCGCGGCGGCCGTGACGTCTTCGCCGAGGTGAGCCTGCCCGCAGAGCTCGACGCCACCTCCTTCGGTGTCCACCCGGCCGTGCTGGACGCCGCTCTGCACGCGGTGGGTCTGCTGCGTGAGGACGGCGGTACCGTCCTGCCGTTCTCCTGGTCCGGCGTCACCCGTTACACCGAGGGCGCGGACGCCCTGCGGGTGTGGCTCAGCGCCAGGGGCGAGGACGGGGTGAGCCTGCGCGTCTCCGACGGCGCGGGCAAGCCCGTACTGTCCGCGGAGTCCGTCACCATGCGGCCGTTCAGCGCCGACCTGGCGGCGGCGCGGGGCACCGACGCGCTGTTCCGTCTGGAGTGGCAGCCGGTCCAGGCCGCCGCGACCGACGTCGACGTGTGTCCGGTCGCCGATCTGGCCGAGGTGCCGGACCCGGTGCCGCAGCTCGTCGCCGTACGATGTCCGGGCTCGACGCAGGGCTCCGACAGCACAGGGGGCGGCCTCGCCGATCAAGCGCACCGCGCGGCGGGTTGGGCACTGGCCCTGGTCCAGGACTGGCTGGCCGACCCCCGGTTCGCCGGCTCACGGCTCCTTGTCCTGACCGACGGCGCCACCGGCCCCGACGTCACGAACCCCGCCCAGGCTACCGTGTGGGGCCTGGTCAGGACCGCTCAGTCCGAACACCCCGACCGCTTCTCGCTGCTGGACACGGATGCGGACGCGACGCACGACGTCCACACCGTTCCCGGGGCCGTACTCACCGAGCCGCAGCTCGCCCTGCGGGCGGACACGCTCCTCGCCCCCCGGCTCGTCCGGCACACCGCCGTCGCCGACCCGGCCGGGGCCGCCCCGCTCGACCCGGACGGCTCCGTGCTCATCACCGGCGGAACCGGCGTCCTCGGCGCCTCGGTCGCACGACACCTGGTCACCGAGCACGGCGCCCGCCGTCTGCTCCTCGTGAGCCGCCGCGGGCCCGACGCCCCGGGCGCCGAGGAACTCGCTTCCGAACTAGCCGGGTTGGGAGCGGAGGTCACCCTCGCCGCCTGCGACACCGCCGACCGCGACGCGCTCGCACAGCTCCTGACGGGCGTACGGCTCACCGCCGTCGTCCACACCGCGGGCCTCCTCGACGACGGCGTCATCGAGTCGCTGACCCCGGACCGGCTCGCCGCGGTGCTGCGGCCCAAGGTGGACGCCGCCGCACACCTCGACGAACTCACCGCCGACCAGGACCTCGCGGCGTTCGTCCTCTTCTCCTCCGTCGCGGGCGTGCTCGGCAACCCCGGCCAGGCCAACTACGCCGCCGGCAACGTCTTCCTCGACGCACTCGCCACCCGGCGCCGGGCCTCCGGCCTCCCCGCGACCTCGCTCGCCTGGGGCCTTTGGGCCGAACAGACCGGTCTCACAGGGCACTTGGACGACAGCACCCTGTCGACGCGCGGCATCGCCCCGCTCTCCAACGAGCAGGGCCTCGAACTCCTCGACAGGGCGCTCGGCGACGGCACGGCGATGCTCGTGCCGGCCAGGCTCGACCCGGCCGCGCTGCGCTCCGACGCGTTCAACGGGACCCTGTCCCCGGTGCTGCGCTCACTGGTACGGGTCCCGCAGCGGCGCGCCGGCGACTCCGGGCTGCGCCGCAGGCTCGGCCGGCTGTCCGACGAGGAGGGCCGCCGACTGCTGGTCGACCTCGTCAACGCCCAGCTCGCCGCGGTCATCGGCCGCGACTCGGCGGACGGGATCGACCCGGACCAGCCGTTCAAGAGCTTCGGCGTCGACTCGCTGCTCGCCGTACAGCTGCGGAACCGCCTCAACTCCGCGACCGGGCTGCGTCTTCCGGCGACCCTCGTCTTCGACCACCCGACGCCCGCGGCCGTCGTCGACTTCACGCTCGCGCTCGCACGGGAGCGGGCCGAGAGTGCCGCCCCGCAGCCCGTCGCCGCCGTCGCACCGCGTACGGACGACGATCCGATCGTGATCGTCGGCATGGGCTGCCGCTTCCCGGGCGGGGTGCACTCCCCCGAGGCACTGTGGCAGGTCGTCGCCGAGCAGCGTGACGTGATCTCGGACTTCCCCACCGACCGGGGCTGGGACCTCGACGGGCTCTACCACCCGGACCCGGACCACTCCGGTACGTCGTACGTGCGACGCGGCGGGTTCCTCCACGAGGCCGGCGAGTTCGACCCCGCGTTCTTCGGGATCTCACCGCGTGAGGCGCTGGCGATGGACCCGCAGCAGCGGCTGCTCCTCGAAGTGTCGTGGGAGGCCCTGGAGCGGGCGGGAATCGCACCCGGAACGCTGCACGGCAGCGACACCGGTGTGTTCGCCGGCGTGATGTACCACGACTACGGCGGTGGCGGCCGGCTCCCGGAAGAGGCCGAGGGCCACTTCCTGACCGGCACGGCCGGCAGCGTCGCCACCGGCCGGGTGGCCTACACGCTCGGTCTGCAGGGTCAGGCGCTGACGGTGGACACGGCGTGCTCGTCGTCCCTGGTGGCCCTGCACCTGGCCGTACGGGCCCTGCGGTCCGGCGAATGCTCGCTCGCCCTCGCCGGCGGCGCGGCGGTGATGTCCACCCCCAACACGTTCATCGAGTTCTCGCGCCAGCGCGGGCTAGCGGCGGACGGCCGGATCAAGTCGTTCTCGGCGGACGCGGACGGTACGGCGTGGGCCGAGGGCGTGGGTGTCCTCGTCGTGGAGCGACTGTCGGATGCTCGTCGGCTGGGCCACGAGGTCCTTGCCGTCGTCGCCGGTACGGCCGTCAACCAGGACGGCGCGTCCAACGGACTCACCGCACCCAGTGGCCCCGCCCAGGAGCGCGTCATCCGCGCCGCCGTGGCCGACGCAGGGGTCTCCTTCTCCGGAGTCGACGCGGTCGAAGCCCACGGCACCGGCACCGTCCTCGGCGACCCCATCGAGGCACAGGCGCTCCTCGCCACCTACGGCAGCGAACGCGACGGCGGGCAGCCCCTGATGCTGGGCTCGCTGAAGTCCAACCTCGGACACGCCCAGGCCGCCGCCGGTGTCGGCGGCGTCATCAAGATGGTCATGGCGCTCCAGCACGGCGAGGTGCCCGCCTCGCTCAACGTCGGCAAGCCCACCGAACTCGTCGACTGGGAGTCCGGCGGCGTCGAGGTCCTCACCGAGGCCCGTCCGTGGCCCGCGACGGGAGGCAAGGTCCGGCGGGCCGGGGTGTCGTCCTTCGGCATCAGCGGCACCAACGCCCACGTCATCCTGGCCGAGGCTCCGGCGACGGAGCTGGTCGCCGAGGACGCGACCGAGACCGGGCGTCCCGGGGACGGGCTGCCGTGGATGGTGTCGGCGCGGTCCGCCGACGCGCTCGCCGAAGCCGCGGGCCGGCTCGCGGAGTACGTACGCGCACGGCCCGAGCTCCACCCGGCCGATGTGGCGTTCTCCCTGGCCGCGAACCGGTCCGCCTTCGAGTCCCGTGCCATGGTGCCCGGCGCCGAGGGGCGCGACGGACTCCTCGCGGGCCTTGATGCACTCGCCTCCCGCGAGGTGGACGCGGTCACCGCGGCCGTCTCCGGTGCGAAGCCCGGGCGCGCCTCCGGTGCTCCTGTCGTGTTCGTGTTCCCGGGGCAGGGGTCGCAGTGGGCCGGGATGGCCGTCGAGCTCCTCGACGCCTCCCCCGTCTTCGCCCAGACCATCACCGACTGCGAGACAGCCCTCGCACCCTACGTCGACTGGTCCCTCACCGCCGTCCTACGCGGCGAGGACAACGCCCCCGGCCTCGACCGCGTCGACGTCGTCCAACCCGCCTCCTGGGCCATGATGCTCGCCCTCGCCGCCCTCTGGCGCGCCCACGGCATCAACCCCACCGCCGTCATCGGCCACTCACAAGGCGAGATCGCCGCCGCCGTCGTCGCAGGCGGCCTCACCATCGAAGACGGCGCCCGCATCGTCGCCCTGCGCTCGCAAGCCCTCCGCGCCCTCTCCGGAGGCGGCGGCATGGCCTGGCTCAGCATCCCCGAAACCCAGGCCGAAGACATCCTCACCACCTGGAACGGACAACTCTCCGTCGCCGCCGTCAACGGCCCCTCCTCCACCGTCGTCGCCGGCCGACCCGAAGCACTCCACGAACTCCTCACCCGCTGCGAAACCAACGGCATCTGGGCCCGCCGCATACCCGTCGACTACGCCTCCCACTCCGCACACGTCGACGACATACAGCACACCCTTGCCGACCAGCTGGGGGACGTCAGGCCACAGTCCGGACACACCGCCTTCCACTCCACGGTCACGGGCGGGCTCCTCGACACCAGCGCGCTCGACGGCGCTTACTGGTTCCGCAACCTCCGCAGCAAAGTCCGCCTCGCCGAAGTAGTGGAACAACTCGCCGCACCCGACGTCGTCTTCATCGAAGTCAGCGCCCACCCCGTCCTCACCACCGGCATCACCGAAACCCTCGCCGACACCGGCGCCGCCATCGGCACCCTCCACCGCAACAACGGCAGCCTCGAACGCTTCATCCACTCCGCCGCCGAAGCCTGGACCCACGGCGCCACCATCGACTGGACGACACTCCTCCAGCCCTACCAACCCCACACCACGGAACTCCCCACCTACCCCTTCCAACGCCAGCACTACTGGCTCGCACCGGAAGCCCTCTCGGTTGCGCCCGCTGCGCCCCTTCCGGTGGTGCCCGCCGTCGAGTCGGCAAGCCTGCTGGGTGCACGACTGCCGTCGTCACCGCTCGCGCAGGCACAGTTCTCCCCGCCGCTCGACCCGTCGGCTCACCCCTGCCTCGGCGACTTCGTGGTCGGTGGGCGACCGGTGGTCAGCGCCGGTGTGTTCGTGGAGTCGCTGATCGAGGCGGTCACCGAACTCACCGGACCGGGACCGGTGTCCGTCCAGGACCTGGAGCTGCCCGTCGATCTGGCGCTCGCTCCGGCCGGTCCCCTCCCTGTGGCTCAACTCGTGCTGAACGGCGACCGTTTCAGCTACTACGCGCAGGATGCGACCGGTGGCTGGCAGCTGCACGCGCAGGCTCAGGCCCGATCGGGTGCGGCCGCCGCACCGACGGTGGCGCTCGCGGCGGGCGGGTCGGGCCGTGAGCTGACCGGCGACGAGCTGTACCGGCTGCTGTGGCAGCGCGCCCTGTACCTGGGCTCCGCCGCCCGCTGGGTGGAGCGGATCAGGCTCGGCCGCGACGAGGCCACCGCCGAGATCCGGTCCGCGCTGCCCGGCGAGTCCGAGGCGTACGTGATCCATCCCGGGCTCGTCGACGCGATGTTCCAGACCGCGCTGGCCTGCTTCCCCGCGGACGGACCGGCTCTCGTGCCCGCCGGTGTCGAACGCTTCGTCCACTACGACCGGGGCGGCCCCCGGGACGGCCTGCGATGTCACGCCGAACTGTTCGAAGGCGGTGCCCGGGCACGTATCCGGCTCGTCTCGGCGAACGGCCGGCTGGTAGCCGAGGCCGACGGCGTACGGTTCGTCCCCGCCCTGACCCGGTCGGTGGCGGTGGCGGTGGCGGAGCCCGGGGCGCTCCAGGGCGTGGAGGCCCCGGCTGTCGTCACCACGACGGCCCCGGCTGTCGTCACCACGAGGGCCCCGGCCGAAGCGGCCGAGGCGTCACCCGCCGTGGAGCCCGATGCGGCACCCGCCGTGGAGCCCGATGCGGCGCGGGCCTTCGTGATCCGGACCGTGGCACGGGCCCTCGGGACGACGGCGGCCCGGCTCGACGCCCGGCAGCCGCTGCAGGCACTCGGTCTGGACTCGCTGATCGCGATGAAGATCCGGACGTCGCTGAACAAGGAGTTCGACGTCCTGCTGCCGATGGCGGCGTTCCTCGAAGGCCGCGGCACCGAGGACATCGCCGACGACATCCTGGCCGCTCTCGGCTCCGGCACGGAGAGTCACGAGGGTGCGGAGGCGGAGGTACCGCGGCCCGACGGTGAGCCCGTCCTGGCCGAGGACGACTCCGAGCAGTACGAGCCGTTCGGTCTGACCGACCTCCAGCAGGCGTACCTGGTGGGCCGCGGCGACGCCTTCGAACTCGGCAACACCTCCACGTACTTCCAGATCGAGATCGACCTGGAGAACGTGGACCTGGACCGGCTCGGCGCGTCCTTCCGGGCGATGATCGAGCGCCACGACATGCTGCGGGCGGTCTTCACCGCCGAGGGCGAGCAGCGCATCCAGCGTGACGTCCCGGCGTATGTGATCCGGGAGACCGACGCCTCCGCCCTGGACCCGGCCGAGCGCGAGGCCGAACTGGTCGCCGTGCACGAGGAGATGCGGCACCAGGTCTTCGACACCACACGCTGGCCGCTGTTCGACGTGCGGGTGACCCGGGTCGACGAGCGGGTGATCCGGCTGCACGCCGGCTTCGACGCCCTGATCATCGACGGTTTCAGCACGTCGATCCTCTTCAAGGAGTGGGCGGCGCACTACCGCGGCGAGACGCTGCCCGAACTGCGGCTGCGCTACCGGGACTACGTCAGGGAGGCCCGCGCCCTGGAGGCCGGACCCGAGTACGACCGGGCGCTCGCCTACTGGCGTGACCGGCTCGACACCCTGCCGCCCGCGCCGCAACTGCCGCTGGCGGTCAGCCCGTCGAGCCTGGACCGGCCGGTGTTCAACCACCATGGCGCGACGCTGGCCAAGGAGGACTGGGACCGGTTCAAGCAGCACGCGGCGGCGGCCGGGGTCAGTCCGTCGGCGGCCCTGTGCACCGCGTACGCGCAGGTCATCGCGGAGTGGAGTGCCACTCCCGACTTCTCCCTGAACCTGCTCTACTTCAACCGGCTGCCGCTGCACCCGCAGGTCGGCGACGTCATCGGTCAGTTCTCCACGACCCTGTTGCTGGAGATCCGCGACGTGGCGACCGACTCGTTCGCCACTCGCGCCTCCGCGGTCCAGAGCCGGCTGTGGAGCGACATGGAGCACAGCCAGGTCAGCGGTGTGCAGGTGCTCCGGGAGCTGAACCGGGCGCGCGGCGCCTCGGTACGGGCCGCCGCGCCGGTCGTCTTCACCAGCCTGGTGAACATGGCCGGTCAGCAGGACGGCGAGCACGGCGGCGTCGTGCGGTACCTCGCCGGGATCGGTGAGAACGGCCGCCAGGTGAGCAGCTCGGTCCGCACCCCGCAGGTGTGGCTGGACCACCAGGCGGTCGAGGAGGCCGGTGAGCTCCTCCTGAACTGGGACGTGATCGAGGAGCTGTTCCCGGCGGGCTGCGTCGACGCGATGTTCGCCGCCTACCAGCGGACGCTGCGGGATCTGTCCCGTGACGCGGCGGCCTGGCAGCGGCCCAGGCCCGCCCTCGCACCCGTCGCCGACCTGGACGTACGGGCCGAGGCCAACGCCACCGACGGGCCGGTGCCCGACGGGCTGCTGCACGACGCCGTGCTCGCCCGGGCGGCGGAGACGCCCGACGCGCCCGCGGTCATCACGGGGTCGCTGACCCTGACGTACGCGGATCTCGAACGCAGGTCCCACCAGGTGGGTCACCGGCTGCGCACGCTGGGGGCCGGCCCCGGCGACCTGGTCGGCATCGTCATGGACAAGGGCTGGGAGCAGGTCGTCGCGGCCCTCGGCATCCTGCGGGCGGGTGCGGCGTACGTGCCGATCGACGCCCGGGTGCCCGCCGAGCGGCTGCGTGTGCTGCTCGACAGCGCCGGGATCAGCCGGGTGGTCACCCAGCCGTGGGTGGACGGGGCAGCCGACTGGCCGCAGGACGTGGCCAGGACCGTGGTGCGGGCCGACGAAGGGGCCGGCGGGCAGGGCGACGGCGCGGGCCGGAAGCCGGGCGACGAGCTCGAACCCCTCGGGCCGTCTGGTGCCACGCCCACCGACCTCGCCTATGTGATCTTCACGTCGGGCTCCACCGGGCTGCCCAAGGGCGTGATGATCGAGCACGGCGCGGCCCTGAACACCATCGTCGACGTCAACGAGCGGTATCGCGTCACCGCGGCGGACCGGGCCCTCGGCCTGTCCGCGATGCACTTCGACCTGTCGGTCTACGACGTCTTCGGACTGCTTTCGGCGGGCGGCGCCCTGGTGCTGCCCGAGCCGTCGGCGCACCGCGAGCCCGCCCGCTGGGCGGAGCTCGTCACCGAGCACGGGGTGACGATCTGGAACAGCGTGCCCGCGCTGATGGAGATGTTCACCGAGCACGCCCTCGCGAACCGGCTCACCGGGCTGCCGCTGCGGCTGGTCATGATGAGCGGGGACTGGATCCCGGTGACCCTGCCGGGCCGGATCCGGCTGCTCCTCGAGGACGCCGAGCTGTGGAGCATGGGCGGCGCCACCGAGGCGTCGATCTGGTCGATCCTCCACCCCATCGGGGAGGTCAACGAGGACTGCGTGAGCATCCCCTACGGCAAGGCGATGCGTAACCAGCGCTTCCACGTGCTCGACGGCGCGATGCGACCGTGCCCCGTGTGGGTGCCCGGCGACCTCTACATCGCCGGGGTCGGTCTGGCCCGCGGGTACCTGAACGACGAGGCCAAGACCAGCGCCGCCTTCCTGCGTCACCCGGTCACCGGTGAGCGGCTCTACCGCACCGGCGACCTGGGACGCTTCCTGCCGGACGGCACCATCGAGTTCCTCGGCCGCCAGGACTCGCAGGTCAAGATCCAGGGCTACCGCATCGAACTGGGCGAGGTGGAGGCCGCTCTCACCCAGTGCGAGGGCGTACGGGCCGCCGCGGTCGTCGCGGCGGGCGAGCAGCACGGGCCCAAGCGGCTGATCGCGTACGTCGTCCTCGACGACGGGCGCGACGACACCGAGCAGCGGATCACCGAGTCGCTGCGGAAGGTGGTGCCGCAGCACCTGGTGCCGCAGCGCATCCTCGTCCTGGACGAGCTGCCGCTCAGCGACAACGGCAAGGTCAACCGGGCGGCGCTGCCCGCTCCCGACGAGGTGGCCGTGGAAGGCGCCGGTTTCGTCGCCCCCCGTGACGAGGTGGAACGCCGACTCGCGGAGATCTGGGCGGAGTTCTTCGGTGTCACCGAGATCGGGGTGACCGCGAGCTTCTTCGACCTCGGCGGGGACTCGCTGCTCGCGGTGCGGCTGATGGCCAGGATCGCCCGCGGTCTGGGTCGCAGCCTGCCGCTGTCCAGCCTCTTCGCCCGGCCGACGATCGAGCTGCTGGCCCAGGCGGTACGGGAGGCCGGCAGCGTCGAGGACGGCCGCCGGGCGCTCGTGCCGGTCCGCACCACGGGCTGGCGGACTCCGCTGGTGTTCGTCCACCCGGTCGGCGGTGACGTGCTCTGCTACGCGGAACTCGCCGAACTCCTCGGCCACGACCAGCCGTTCTACGCGCTGCAGTTGCCGGACACGGAACTGCCGAGCGTCGAGGACATGGCCGCGCACTACGTCTCGGCGCTCCGCGAGGCGCTGCCCGAGGGCCCGTACCGGGTCGGCGGCTGGTCGATGGGCGGTGTGATCGCCCTGGAGATGGCGGCCCAGCTCACCGCGGCGGGGGCCGAGGTCGAGCTGCTGGCCGTGGTCGACCTGATGGAGCGGCCCGGTCCGGCCGAGGGCGCGCCGGTCTCCGACGAGGTGCTGCTGTCCTGGTTCGCCCGGGATCTGGCGGGCCTCGCCGGGGTGGAGTGGGACCTGCCGGCCGAGGCGTTCGACGGCCGTCCGCCGGTGGAGGTGCTGCACGCCGAGGCGCGTGCGGCGGGGGTGTTGTCCGAGGACATCGACCTCGACACGCTGAGTTCCATCGTCGGCCGCTTCCAGAGCAACTACCGTGCCCTGCTGCGGTACGCGCCCAGCGCCTTCGCCGGCCGCGTGCTGTCGCTGCGGGCGGCGGACGGCGGCGCGTCCGTCGACACGGCGTCCCGTTGGATGGAGTACTTCCCCGGCGACGCCGCCCTCGTCGACGTACCCGGCGACCACTACACGGTGATGCGCGGCGAGCGGCTGAGGGTCCTGGCGGACGAGCTGCGCCGGGCTCTCGACGCCAACTGAACCGACCCGGCCGGGCCGCCCCTCCGGCGGCCCGGCCGATCCATCCCGGACCGGCCCCTCGGGTTCCCGGGGTCCAGGTCCAAGAAGTGAGGACGATCGGTATGGGAATTGATCAGGCCGACCCGGTACGGCGGCAGGCCGGTGAGCGGACGAGCACGCTGCCGGCCACCGTGCCGGTCGCCGTCGTCGGAGCGGGCCAGTCCGGGCTCGCCGTCGGGTACCACCTCCGGCAGGCCGGCGTGGAGTGCGTGCTGCTCGACGCGGGCGGCGAGGTCGGCGAGACGTGGGAGCGGCGCTGGGACTCGCTGACGCTGTTCACGTCCGCGCAGTTCTCCGGGCTGCCGGGCCTGCCCTTTCCCGGCGACGGCAGGCACTACCCCGGCAAGGACGAGGTGGTGGCGTATCTGCGGGAGTACGCCGAGCGGTTCGACCTGCCGGTGCTGCCGGACCACCGGGTGCTGTCGGTACGCAGGGACGGCGACGGCTACCTGCTGAGGACGACGCACGGCGAGTGCCGGGCCGGGCAGGTCGTGATCGCGACGGGGGCGTTCGGCATACCCCGCCTTCCGGAGTTCGCCGCCGCTCTGAGTCCGGACGTGCCCACCCTGCACACCACCGAGTACCGGAGTCCCGCGCAGGTGGCGCCGGGGACCGTGGTGGTCGTCGGCGACGGCAACTCCGGCCGGCAGATCGCCGCCGAGCTGGCCGCGACCCACGACGTGGTGCTGAGCTGCAGCGAGGCCGTGTCACCGCCCCTGCCGCAGACGGTCGTCGGCCGGGACATGTTCTGGTGGATGAGCGTCCTCGGGGTGATGCGCCTGCCCGTGAGCATGCAGGCGCCCGACCCGGTCGTCGGCGACCGGGTGCCCGAGCTCGTCGCGGCGGGCGTGATCCGGACCGTGGGCCGGATCACGGCGGCCGAAGGCGCCGAGCTGCTGGCCGCGGACGGCGAGCGCGTCAAGCCGTCCACGGTGATCTGGGCGACGGGCTTCCGCACCGACTGGAACTGGCTCGACCCGGAGATGCTCGACGCCGACGGGCAGCCGCGGCACACCGAGGGCACGGGAGCCGTGCCCGGCAGCTACTACCTGGGGCTGTACCGGATGCGTACCCGCGGCTCGGCGCTGATCGGCTTCGTCGGCCGCGACGCCGAGCACGTCGCGACGGCGCTCGTCGCCACCGCCCGGGGCGAGGCCACCACGACCACTCCGCCCACGACAGGAGGCAAGGCGTCATGACCAGTGCCACGTCCACCGAACTCGACGTGCTGGGAGCGCTGTTGGCGTTCGACTTCATCGGGTTCGCCCAGAAGTCGGCCGCTCTCGACCCCACCGGACCGCGGTACGGCCAGGCGGTCGGTGTCGCCTTCGGCATCGCCGCCCGTCGGCGCTTCCCCCGGGGCGCGACGCCGCGGGAGATCAGCGAGTACGTCGCGGAGGTCCTCGGATCGCTGGACGCGGGCGCGGAGGACTTCGACCCCGCGTTCCTCGAAGGCCTGGTCGCGGCCGGACTCGACGAGGGCTCGGTGCCCGGCGGTGAGCACCCGGACCCCGAGACGACGATCCAGGCCCGGCTCGTGCTGACGCTCCGGCTGGTACGGGAGCTGGGTCTCGACGCCGACCGGCAGCGGGAGCTGCTGGCGGAGACGGCGGACCGGCTGGCGGCCTGAGGCCGTGAGCGGCGCCCCGGGCGTCCTGGTGCTCCAGGACGCCCGGGGCGCCGCTCCACCGCTCACGCCGGGGGCCGCCGCTCCACCGCTCACGCCCGGGGCGCCGCCCAGTCGTTAACTCCCCGGGGCGGCGCCCCGTCGTTCACTCCCCGGGTGCCCCGGATCCCGTGGGCGTCTGTGCGTCGGAGTCACTCGGACCCGGGAGCCAGACGTCCAGCGCCCCTTCCGCGTACAGGGTCCGCACGGCCCGCTTGTCGTACTTGCCGACGCTGGTCTTCGGCACCGCGTCCACGAACGACCACCGCTCCGGCACCCACCAGCGTGCCACCCGCCCGGCAAGGAACTCCCGCAGCTCGTCCCCGCCCACCTCGGCGCCCGCCACCAACGACACGCAGGCCAGCGGGCGTTCCTCCCAGCGCGGGTCGGGCACACCGACCACGATGGCCTCCAGGACCGCGGGGTGCTCGATGATCGCGTTCTCCAGCTCGATGGTGGAGATCCACTCTCCGCCGCTCTTGATGCCGTCCTTGAGGCGGTCGCTGACCACCACCCAGCCGCCCGGCTCGATCACGCCCAGGTCGCCGGTCCGCAGCCAGCCGTCGTGGAACTTCTCCGGGGAGTCGGGGGTGTTGTAGTACGAGCCGGTGACCCAGGGCCCACGCAGCTCCAGTTCGCCCACCGAGGCTCCGTCCCAGGGCTGTTCGGTGCCGTCCTCGGCGATCAGCCGTACGTCGACGTAGGGCATCACCCGGCCGCTCTTGGCCAGCCAGCCGACCTCCTCCTCGTCGGGCGTGCCGTACGGGGGAACCGCGAAGGTGGCGAGGGGGCTTGTCTCGGTGAGTCCCCAGCCCTGTGTGAGACGGACCCCGTAGCGGTCCTTGAGCTGCTGCAGCAGGGCGCGCGGCGGGGTCGCGCCGCCGCAGCCCGCGAGCCGTACGCTGCTCAGGTCCAGCGGGTGCTGTTCGCCGTGGTGGACCAGGCTGTTCCAGATCGTGCAGATCGCGGCCACCGCGGTGGGCCGCTCCTCGTTGATGATGCGGACCAGGTCCGGGGTGTGCAGCTGCCGGCCGTTCATGATCAGGTCGGAGCCCGCCAGCCAGGCGGAGTACGGCCAGCCCCAGGCGTTGGCGTGGAACATCGGCACGATCGGCAGGACGCGGTCGCCGTCGTGCATCGCGAAGCCGGATCCGCCCGAGACGCCGAGGGTGTGCAGGGAGATCGAGCGGTGGCTGTAGGCCACACCCTTGGGGTCCCCGGTGGTGCCGGTGGTGTAGCAGAGCGCGGCGGCCTCCCGCTCGTCCAGGTCGGGCCAGGCGTAGCCGGGGCGCTCGGCCGCGAGGAGCTCGTCCCAGCGGTGCACGGCGATGTGTCCGGGGAGCTCGACCTCCGGCGCGCCGCCGACGACGACCACGTGGCGTACGCTGCCGAGCCGGTCCCGCAGGGGGGTGAGCATGCCCTGGAGGGTCGAGTTGACCAGGAGGACGGAGTCCTCGGCGTGCTCGACGACGTAGCCCAACTGGTCGGGGTGGAGGCGGAGGTTGAGCGTGTGCAGTACGGCGCCCATGCTCGGTACGGCGAGATAGGCGACCAGGTGTTCGGGGGTGTTCCAGGCGAGCGTGGCGACGCGCTCACCGATCCGCACCCCCAACCGTGCAAGTGCGGCGGCCAGTTGCTCGGCCTGGGCGGCGATGTCGGCGAAGGTCTGTAAGGACCGTTCGTTCTGCGCGTCGGCACATCGGATCACCCGGCTGTCCGCGTAGACGCGTTGCCCGTGTGCGAGGAGGTCGCGGACGAGCAGCTCGCGGTCCTGCATCGTGCTCTTCATGGTGCGGCTCCTTGGAGGTCGCGCCGTCAGAAGGCCGGAGCCGGCCCCTGGGGCGGAGCCGGCTCCGACGCTGGGTGACGGCTCTGAAGGTGGTGGCGGATCTGAAAGTGGGCGACCCCGAGGGCGGTGGCGGACCTGAGGGCGGTGGCCCCGAGGACGCGGCGGGCGACGCCGAGAGCGGGTGACGGCAGCGCGCCGTCACCCACGCCCGCCCGGCGCGGGGCCGGTGCGTCGGGTCAGCCCAGATACTGGATGTCCCCCACCAGCGTGGCGCTGACGTGGTCGTGGTCGAGGAGGTTGACCCGGGCGTTCATCTTTCCGCTGCCGGCCACCATCGCGTAGTTGCCGGTACCGCCGGTGATCTTGAACGTGCCGGTCGGGTAGACCAGGGTGGCCGTCGACACCGGCGCGGTGAGCGCGTAGCTGAAGTTGAGCTTGTCGCCGTCGGCCTCGGTGAGCGTCAGCGTCCCCTTGATGTCGTACTTGCCGGGTATGGTCGCGAGACACACCACCTCGGTCTGGGACCAGGTGGCGCTGCCGACCGGCTTGCCGGTGGCGGTCCCCGTCCCCACCACGTTGTAGCCGTTACAGCCCACGGTGTCCGGATGCGTGGTCGCGACCACGCTGAAGTTCGAGGCGATGTCGACCGTGGGCAGCCAGGCGTCGGCGACGATGCCCGCGCGGTCCGTCTCGGTGGCGAACGTGACGCCGGCCGTTCCGCCGGTGACGAGTAACGCCGCGGCCGCCACCGCTGCGGCGCGCGCGAGCCATCGGTTCGTGAGTCTTGTCATCTTCTCCCCCGGAATGTAACAGTAGTTGCCCAACTGCGCCTATATGAAGGCCTGTTGGGGACAGCTTCCCTGATCGAAAGCCCTTCCGTCGAGGCATTCCGGCTTTTCCGTCCGGGAGGCTCGGATTCCGAAATGTGCCCTCTCCAGGTATCCGCGCGGGGCGCCCGTCAGCCGAGCTGGCGGCGTACGAGCGCGTGGAACGGACCGCTCGTGTCGGCGAGGAGTTCGGCCGGCGGTCCCTGCTGGGCGACCCGGCCGTCCGCCATGACGATCACCCGGTCGGCGTCCATGATCGTGGACAGCCGGTGGGCGATCACGACGCGCGTGGCGCGCAGCGTGCGGGTGGACTCGATGACGACGCGCTGGGCCTCGTTGTCCAGGGCACTGGTGGCCTCGTCCAGGAAGAGGACGCGCGGCTTGCGGATCAGGGCCTGGGCGATCATCAGCCGCTGGCGCTGACCGCCGGAGACCGTGCCGCCGCCGTCGGACAGCATGGTGTGCATGCCCATGGGCATGGCCTTGATGTCCTCGGCCAGACCGGCCAGGGCGGCCGCCTCCCAGGCCTCTTCCGGGGCGTACGGCTCCGCGCCGCGGATGCAGTCGAGGATCGAGCCGGAGAACGGCTGCGCGTTCTGCAGGACGACACCGCACTGCCGGCGCACCGCCGCCCGGTCGAGCGCCGCCAGGTCCTGGCCGTCGTACAGCACACTCCCCGCGGTCGGCTTGTCGAAGCCGATGAGCAGGCGGAGCAGGGTCGACTTGCCGCAGCCGCTGGCCCCGACGATCGCCACGAACTCCCCGGGCCGCATCCGGACCGACACGTCGTCCAGGACGAGCGGACCGTCCTCGGTGTACCGGTAGGACAGGTTCTTCGCCTCGACCGCACCGCTCAGCACCCCGGGCCGGGTGCTGGAGCCGCGCACCTCGGGGGTCTCCCGGAAGACCGGGCCGATCTGCTCGAACATCGGCTGCACGGCGGCGGCCGAGATGAGCGCGCCGGTGAGCTGGGTGACCGAGGACAGCAGGATCGTCACGGCCGTGCTGAAGGTCAGGAACTCGGCGGCGGACATACTGCCCCTGGCCGGTCCCGCGAGCAGCATGAACATCACCAGCATGCACAGCGGCGGGCAGACCGCGTTGAGGACGGTGATGACGTTCTTGATCCGGCCGATCCGCTGCTGGAGCTCCCGGGTGCGGGCGAACTCCCGCGCCCAGGCGGCGTAGGCGAAGCTCTCGGCGGCCGCCACGCGCAGCTTGGGCAGCCCGCGCAGGGTCTGGAACGCCTGGTTGTTGAGCCTGTTGCCGAGCGTGAGCAGCCGCCGCTGGTACCGCAGTTGCCACAGCCCGAGCCCCAGGAAGAGGGCCGCGATGACGCACAGCAGGGCGAGCGCGACCAGGGCCAGCGGAACGCTGTAGAAGAGCAGCAGGACGAGGTTCATCGTGCCGACGGTGCTCGCCTGCAGACAGACCGACCCGATGCCGGAGAGCACGCTGCGGATGGCGCTGACGCCCATGGCCGCGCTCGCCAGCTCGCCGGTGGAGCTGCCGGCGAAGAACGTCACCGGCAGCCTCAGCAGCCGGTCCCAGACGGCCGGTTGCAGGGTGGCCTCGATGCGGCCCTCCACCCGCAGGATCGCGATGTTCTGCAGCAGCATGAAGGCGGCCGAGACGACACCGGCCGCGACGAGCGCGAGCGCCGTCTGCACGATGAGGCTGTCCTCGGCGCGCGGTACGTACTCGCCGAGGATCCTGCCGGTGGCGATGGGGACGAGCGCGCCGAGGCCGACCGTGACCAGGCCGCCCACGAGGAGGCTGCGCAGGTCGCCGCCGGTCCCCCGCAGACTGAAGCGGAGCAGCCGCAGCAGGCCCGGCCTCCCGTCGGGCAGCGGGCGGTAGAACATGACGGCGGCGGGTTCGAAGGCGCCCTCGTCGGCGGCGTCCACGCGCTCCCGGGTGCCGGTGGCGGGGTCGACGGCCTCGTACCCGCCGCGCCGCCACAGCAGGGCGACCGGTGCGCCGTCCTCCTCACGCCGTCCCACCAGGGGTCCGCTGTTCTCGCGCCACCAACGGCCGTGGAGGCTGACGGTCCGGGTGCGGATCCGTGAGGCGACCGCGATGCGTTCGACGGGGTCGATCCGTCCGGCGTCGGCGCCGGTCCCGACCGGCTCCGACAGGGTGATGCCGGCCTCGCGGGCGACCAGCCGGCACACGGCGAAGGCCGCGTCGTCGCCCCCGCCGCGACCGGACGCCCAGCGCGACCGGCCACCGGGGCGGCCGATGGAGGCGAGCAGGGCCTGGTCGGCCTGGTTACGGGCGGCCTCGCCGGCCTCGATGCCGGCCGCCGTACGGTCCTCGTGGGCGCGCTCGGCCTGTTCGATCCAGTGGTCCAGGGCGTACAGGAGCCGGTACTGCTGGTCGACCATGCCCTGCCACATCGCCCCGTCGACGAGGAGCGCGGCCGCGGTGTCGTACCCGTCGTACCCCTCGTACACGGCGCCGTACCGGACGCTGCCCGGGGTGATCTGCATCCACAGGACGTCGTCGTCGGCCGCGCCCGGCCCGGCGGTGGCGCGGCTCTCGAGCGGCGCCTGGTAGAGGACGCGCAGACCGCGCCCGATACCGAGCGCGAAGGCGTTCTCCAGGGGGCTCAACGGCACCTCCGCGACGCCGTACTCCCCCTGGCCGTAATCCCCCGGTCCGTACACCCCCTGCCCGTACTCCCCCGGTCCGTACGGCTGCAGCTCGCGCAGTTCGATGCGGCGCAGCAGGCAGCCCTGCAGGGGGCGGCCGATCAGGGTGTGGCCGGGGCCCTCCGCCGGGCCGAGCAGCAGCGTGCCCGGAGCGAGGCGGCCCAGGAAGTGCCAGTGGCCCTCCTGTGCCGCGTCGATCGCGAACAGGTCGAGCTCGCCCTCGACGACGAGCCACAGCACGAGCGGCCCCTCCAGGGACAGGCTGCGCAGGCCCGTGCAGTCGAGGGGCGTGCCGAGCCCGCCCAGGGCGGCCACGACCGGGTCCACGGCGACGGGTGCGGGGTGGGGGGAGGTCACCTCAGTGCTCCTTGACCAGTTCGGCGTACGCGCCCCGCGCCGCGAGGAGCTGCTCGTGCCGCCCGCGCTCGACGACCGTGCCCCGCTCCAGGACGACGATCTCGTCGCTGTCGCGGACGGTGCTCAGCCGGTGGGCGATGACCACGCAGGCGCAGCCCCGGCGCCGCAGGTTGTCGATGACGAGACGCTCGGTCGCCGCGTCCAGGGCGCTGGTCACCTCGTCGAGGACCATGACGCTGGGACGGCGCACCAACGCCCGTGCGATCTCCAGGCGTTGGCGCTGCCCACCGGAGAAGTTGCGGCCGTCCTGCTCCACCCTGCTGTGGATGCCGCCGGGGCGGCGCGCGATCACCTCGTACACGGCGGCGTCCTCGAGGGCGGCCACGACGGCCTCGTCGGGGATGGAGGGGTCCCAGAGGGCGACGTTGTCGCGGACGGTCCCCTCGAAGAGGAAGACGTCCTGGTCGACGAAGGAGACGGAGGCGGCGAGCGCGCCGCGCGGGATGTCCTCCAGCCGCATGCCGTCGATGCGGATGGTGCCCTCCCAGGGGGCGTAGAGCCCGGAGATCAGCCGCGAGACGGTGGACTTCCCGCTGCCGGAGCCGCCGACGAGCGCGACCTGCCGCCCGGGGCCGACCGCGAGCGAGAAGTCCTTCAGGAGCGGGGCGTCCAGCGGGCTGTAGCCGAAGGTGATGCCGTCGAGCACCACATGGCCCTTGAGGCGGCGGGTGGCGGCGGGCGGCTCGCGCCGTGAGTAGACCGGGTCGACGGGGAAGTTCTCGACGTCCTTGAGCCGGGCGACGTCGGCCGCGAAGTCCTGGATGCGGCCGGCCACTCCGTTGAGGCGGGTGATCGGTGTCGTGAAGCTGGTGATGAGGGCCTGGAAGGCGACGAGCAGGCCGACCGAGAGGTGCCCCTCCACCGCGCGCAGACCGCCGATCAGCAGGATCAGCGCGCTGTTGAGCGCGGCGAGCGTCGGGGCGACGATCGCCAGCCACATGCTGGGCACACCGAGCCGCTGCTGCACGTCGAGGGTGACGGCGTGCTGGCCCGCCCAGCGGCGGAAGAAGCCGTTCTCGCCGCCGGTGGCCTTCATCGTCTCGATGAGCTGCAGACCGCTGTACGAGGTGTTGGTCAGCCGGGCGCTCTCGGCGCGGAGTTTCTGGGTGTCGGTGGCCCTCACGTGGATCACGATCCGCATGGCCACGACGTTGAGCAGGGCGATGCCGATGCCGACGACCGTCAGCTGCGGGTCGTACGTCCAGAGCAGCACCGCGTAGAGGACCACCACCACGGCGTCGACGCCGGCGGCGGCGAGGTCCCGTGCCAGTGTCTCGGCGACCGCGTCGTTGGACTGCAGGCGCTGGACCAGGTCGGCCGGGTTGCGCTGGGAGAAGAAGGCGACGGGAAGGCGGAGCAGATGCCGCAGGAAGCGGGCGCTGCCGAGCGTGGAGGAGATGATGCGGCCGCGCAGCAGGTTCGACTGCTGGAGGAGGGTGAGGACCGCCGTGAGCAGCAGGGCCGCCGCCATCGACGCGAAGAGCACGCCGAGCAGCGAGGTCTGCTCGCCGATCAGGAACATGTCGATGTACGTGCGGCTCAGCGCGGGTATCGCCGCGCCGACCACGACGAGGAGGAGGCTGGCGAGCACGGCGGCGAGCAGGGTGCCCGAGGTGCCGCGCAGGCGGGCGGGCATCGCGCTCAGGACACCGGGCTTCCGGCCGGTGCGGCGGAAGCCCTCGCCGGGCTCGAAGGTGAGCACGACGCCGGTGAAGCTGGTGTCGAACTCGTCCATGGGCACGAAGCGCCGGCCCTTGGCCGGGTCGTTGATGTGGACGCCTCGGCGGCCGAGGCGGCGGCCGATGCCCTCGTAGACGACGTAGTGGTTGAACTCCCAGAAGAGGATGGCCGGCGGCCCCACTCCGGCGAGCGCGGCCAGGTCCATCTGCATGCCCTTGGCCTTGAGGCCGTAACTGCGGGCCGCCTTGAGGAGGTTGCTGGCGCGGGATCCGTCGCGGGAGACGCCGCAGGCGATGCGGAGCTCCTCCAGGGCGACGAACCGGCCGTAGTGGCCGAGCACCATGGCGAGCGCGGCGGCGCCGCACTCCACCGCCTCCATCTGCAGCACGGTGGGGGTGCGGACGGAGCGGGGCGTACGGCCCTTCGGGACGGGTCTGCGACGCCGGGGGCTTCGGCCGGCCGGCTCCGGGCGGCGACGGCGTCCGGCGCTCTGCGGAGCGGGGCGGTGCCGCCGGTGCCCGGCGGGCGGCAGCTGCGGGGTCTGGGTCGTGTCGGACGACGCGGTCACGGGAGCAGCCAATCGAACTGGGGGGTCGTGTCGGACGACGCGGTCACAGGAGCAGCCAATCGAACTGGGGGGCCGTGTCGGGCGACGCGGTCACGGGAGCAGCCAGTCGACGGGGCGCTGTGCGGCGAGGTGGACGGTTCCGGTGACGGGCGTCGTGGAGTCGACGGGGTACGGGGGTCCGTCGGTCGAGGACCACCGGTAGCCGGACGGGGTCGCGGCCGAGCGCTCCAGCTGGACGAGGACCGCGACGGGGTTGCCGTGCCGGGCGAACTGCGCGGCGAGCCTGCTGTCGCCGAGGAAGCCGCTGATCTGCGCCGGTGTCTGGGGGGCGCGGCCGACCGCCTTGACCCGGCCGCGGAGCACGCCGAACCGCTGCTGGGGCGCGGACTGGACGCCGAGGTCGACCTGGGCGCCGACGGGGATCGCCGCGCCGCTGCCGCCGGGCACGTAGAGCATGGCCACCAGCGGGTCGTCCGGGTTCTTCACGCGTTCCACGGTCGCCACGTCGGCGCCGGTGGTGACGACGAGACCGGTCTTGGCGAGGAGGGTCGTGACCCGTCCTCCGTCGACCGCGCGGACGTCCCGGTCGCCCTGCGGCGTCCGGACGGTGAGCAGGCGCGCGTCCGGGGACACCAGCTGGCCCTCCCTGGCGTGGACGGCGGTGACCTGTCCGGCGAACGGGCTCTGCAGGAGGTAACTGCCCTCGGCCCGGGTGAGGATTCCGGGTGCGTTCAGCTTGGAGGACACGGATCCGGTGAATGCCCAGAAGGTCGCGGCGGCCATCACGGCGACGGTGACCGCGAGCACGAGCCGGCCCTGCGGGCGCGCGAACCTCACCGGCAGGTCGAGTTCTTCGGGCGATTGCAGCTTGGAAAGCGCCTTCTGACGGAACTGCACGGACTCTTCCTTCGACTGCATTCTTCACGGGCCGCCGAATTGACCGGCTGAAGCCCTCATCGCATGGGCGGGAAGGGCAGCCGTGAACCCCGGAACGGGAATGCGTTCCGGGGTTCACGGATGTGCCGCTCAGAGACCGGCGACACCGACGTTGACACCGGCGAGGCCCGTGACGACGCCCGGCAGGGCCTGCACGCCCTGGACGGTCTGGAGCGAGGTCACGGTGCCGAGGACGGTGCTGACGTCGCCGACCACGGCGCCGGCGAGACCACCGGAGATGGCGAGGCCGCCGGAGACGGCGTCCAGCTCGGCGTCGGCGATCTCACGGGTCTCGATGTCGTTACGCATGTGTGCGCACCCTTCAATTCGTGTGAATGTTTTTACCCCGGCCGGAATCAAGCACCGTTCCGACGGCGGCCGCGATGTGCAGATGTAAGCACGCGAACGGGTGGCCCGGCCAACCGGGTTGACGCGCT
Organism: Streptomyces sp. NPDC088707; assembly: GCF_044752725.1. Classification (NCBI taxonomy): domain Bacteria; kingdom Bacillati; phylum Actinomycetota; class Actinomycetes; order Kitasatosporales; family Streptomycetaceae; genus Streptomyces; species Streptomyces sp. NPDC088707. Next base: position 23,155 of record NZ_JBIVLV010000017.1, read on the forward strand.
GCGGCACACGAATTCATCACCGAATCGAAGGGCGTTTCGATCTATTTGACAGATCGCCAGGAGATCACCACAGGTTCTCCGCAGGATCGAGTAACGAAATCGGCGCTCCGTCGCCCCGGAGGAACACAAGGGGGCATATCCCCCTCGAATGACGGGAGTACGGCCGTCACGCCGAGGAGCGGCACAAGGGGAGGGGTCCCCTCCTCTTGCACGATGTGAAGATTCGCCGGAGCGACGCTCGGTGAGGAGACCGACACCCCGGGTGCCGATCGGACTCCGAGCGCCGCTCCGGCGAAGCGGACCCGACTAGGGCACCGACGCCTTCTCGGGAGCAGGGGCGGTGGCGGCCGACGGCGTTCCCGCGGTCGGGCGCGCCGCACGCCCCCGCAGACCGAGCCCCGCGATCACCGCGACCAGGGCGAACGCCGTGGCGCCGATCCAGAAGGTGAGGGTGAAGCCGGACTCCGCCGGCAGCGGCGGGACGCCGGCCGGGAGGTGCTCGATGGTCTGCGAGGCGAGGATCGTGGTGACGACCGCGCTGCCGATCGCACTGCCCGTGGAGCGGGAGATGGAGTTGATGCCGTTGGCGATGCCGCTCTGGTGGTGCGGGACGCTCGACATGATGACGGCCGGCATGGCCGCGTAACCGAAGCTGACGGCCGCGCCGACGACGATCCCGGCCCCGATCACCGAGGCCGTCTGGCCGTGCCCGAGGGCGAGCCAGGCGAAGCCGACGGCGCCGAGGCCCGCGGCCAGGGCGAGGGCCGTGCGCGGTCCGCGGTGGCGGACCAGCTGGCCGCCGATCGGGGAGGCGAGCAGCGAGACGATCGCGCCCGGCAGCAGGAACTCCACGGAGGCCCGCAGGATGGACGCGTCGAAGCCGTAGCCGGTGAGGGCCCCGGGCATCTGGACGAGGTAGGAGACGCCCAGGAAGTTCGCGAACATGCCGAAGCCGACGAGGATGCCGGCCAGGTTGGCCATGAGGACCGGGCGGTGGACGAACATCTTCATGTCGACGAGCGGTTCGCGGACCTTCCGCTCCACGAGGACCCAGACGACCGCCATGACCGCGGCGCCGGCGAAGCTGCCGAGCGTCCGGGCCGAGGCCCAGCCCCACTCGTGGCCCTGCGAGATGGGCAGCAGGAGCAGCAGCAGCGTGATGCCGAGGGTCAGCGCGCCGAGGAAGTCGGTCCGGCCGCCGGTCTTGTGGCGGGTCGCGGGGACGAGGAACACGACCGCGAGCAGGGCGATCGCGGCGAAGCCGGTCGCCATCCAGAAGGCGCTGCGGTAGTCGGCGTCGGAGCCGGAGGTGAGCAGGCCGGTGGCGACGAGCGCGAGGCCGCTGCCGAAGGCGAGGGTGCCACTGACCAGGGACATGGCACCGGGCAGCCGCTGCGGCCTGACCTCCTCGCGGAGGACGGAGAGGGCGAGCGGGAAGATCGCGGTGGCGGCGCCCTGGAGGACGCGGCCGAGGATCAGCAGGGGCAGCGAGGTCGCGAGGGCCGCGACGACGGAGCCGACGACCATGACGCCGAGGACGGCGACGAGGGTGGGCTTCTTGCCGTGCTGGTCGCCGAAGCGGCCGAGCAGCGGGGTGAAGACGGCCGCGGAGAGCAGCGTGGCGGTGGTCACCCAGCTCACGTTGGCCGTGGAGGTGCCGAGGTCGGTGCGGATGAGGCCGAGGATCGGGACCGGCAGGGTCTGCATCATCGAGACGACCATGGCGGCGAGACTCAGGGCGAAGACGATGACCGTCTCGCGCCGGGCATCGGCGGCGGGCGGTGCGGGGGCATGACTCATGGCAGGGAGGGCCTTTTCCGGTGACACGGGGAGCTTCAGATCATCGATGTTTGATGTCATCAAGTACTTGCCCGACGGTAGACCGCGGTACTTGAGGTGGTCAAGTAAACAATTGATAATGTCAAGTGTTCTGAGTACGCTCGACCCATGAGCGCGACGACCGAGACCCCCACCAAGCTCCAGCTCATGGAGCTCCTCGCCGCCATCGGCACGGCCCAGTGGCGCGACTTCGCGGCCGCCGCGGCCCACCACGGTCTGACCTCCACCCAGGCGAAGGTCCTCGCCCAGCTCAACGGCCCCCTGCCGATGCGCGCCCTCGCCACCCTGCTCGTGTGCGACGCGTCCAACGTCACCGGCATCATCGACCGCCTGGAGGCCCGCTCCCTGGTCCGCCGCGAGCCCGACCCCTCCGACCGCCGCGTCAAGAACGTCGTGGCGACCGACGAGGGCCGGGACGTCATCCGCCGCGTCCGTGAGGAGATGCAGGCCACCAGCGGCGCCCTCGACACCCTCGACGCGGCCGAGAGCACGACCCTCCACGACCTGCTGGCCCGGCTCCGCCCGGGCATGGAGAAGAACGCCTGACGACGGGGACCGCCCGGACCCTCCGTTCTCAGCAGACCTGCCGGAAGCGATGCTCCGCGTCAGGCCCATGTCCCAGAGCAGGAGCCGCCTGTCACCGGTGACGGACGCCACGGTGCGGCCGTCGGAGGCGCCCGCGACGCCCAGGGTGCGTTCGCCCGAGTCGGGGGCCGCCGCCACGACCCGCCCGGTTCGCGCGGAGTTTCGCCGTACGTGAGCAGCCGTCAGAATCTCCCTGTGACAGTGACGCAGGAGCAAGCGACGATGCAGCAGGTGTGGGACCAGCAGAGCGTCTGGTCGCAGAGCGCGAACCGGCTCAAGAAGGCCGTCGAGACGGCCCGTTCGAGGGCTCTCGCACTGGCGGTCACCGCTGCCGTGCTGGGCACGGCGGCCTCGCAGCTGATGGAGTGGAGTGCCTGGCTCGGCACGACCCTGGCCTTCGTCGCCGCCCTGGCCGCCGGAATGTCCCCGCTGCTCGCCCACCGGGGCGGCCCCGCCCGGATGAGCGACTGGATCCGGACGCGGGCCGTGTCCGAGGCGCTCAAGGGGGAGATCTACACCTGCCTCGCCGGCGTCGGCCCCTACGCGGACCGCGCGAGCGCCCCGACGCTCCTCGCGGACCGGGCACGCCACTTCCGCAGGGACGCCGCCGACCTCGTACGGCACACGGCAGGGGTGTCCCCGGTGGCACGCCCCCTGCCGCCCGTCGCCGACATGGACACCTACGTCGACCACCGGCTGCGCCGCCAGATCGACACGTACTACCGCCCCAAGGCCGCCTGGATGCAGGGCAGGGTGGAGCGGTTCGGCAAGGTCGAGCTCACCTTCGGAGCGGTGGGCGCCCTGCTGGCAGCAGCCGGCGGCGCCTTCACCATCGGCGGGCTCGCCGCCTGGGCCGGCGTGATCGCCTCCGTGTCCATCGCGGTGACCGCACACGCGATAGCCCAGCGGTACACCTACCAGCACCTCGAATTCCTGCGTACGGCCGAGGAGTTGCAGCATCTGCTCGACCGCTGGGCGGCTGATCCGGCGGCCACCGGCGCCGGCGCCGAAGCGTTCGTGTCCCAGTGCGAGCACGTCATCTCCATCCAGAACGAGGCGTGGATGATCCGCTGGACGGTGGGCTGATGGGGGCGGTCGGGCCGGCGCGGAACGCGCTCGCGGCAGCCCTGCACGCGGCACGGCTGCGCACGGGGGCCTCGCCGTCCGCCGTCGGCGCGGTCCTCCGGCTCTCCGCCGGTTCCGTCTCGGCGTTCGAGCAGGGCAGCCGGATACCGCCACCGGACCTCCTGGGCGTGTACGCGACGGCGGTGGACCTGGCCGAGGACCACCTGAGGGGACTGCGTCGGGCCGCCGAGGCCGAGGCGGCGGACGAGGCCGAGCTCGACGCGGAGTTCGAGGACTCGTACGCCGAGTTCGTCCTGCGGAGCCTGCCGGGATCGGAGAGCCTCGGACTGAGCCGGTCGCTACCGGTGCTGGCCTCCGGCCGTGCCGGACCCGGGGGCGGCCTGGAGGAAGCCCTCTCCGAAGGAGGCCGTGCGGTGCTGCGGGGCTCCGCCGGTTCGGGCAAGACCACGTACGTCCTCGGTCTGGCCGCCGACGCGGCCCGCGCGATCCGAGGGCGGGACGACGCGTCCGCCGTCGTCCCCGTGCCGTTCCTGGTCCGTGCGGGGCACCTCGACGTGGCGCGCGAACTCCCTCGTCCGGCGGACCTCCTCCGGAGCTGGATCGGGCGACACCTTCCGCCGGCGCCGCCCACGGGGTGGCCGGAGCGCGTACTGGCCTCCGGGAGGGGCCTGCTCCTGGTCGACGGGATCGACGAGGTCGCCCCGCAGGAGCGGGAGAAAGTCGCTGCGTGGCTCCGTGAGCTGTTGTCGGCCTACCCCGCGACAGCATGCCTGGTGACCACCCGGCCGGCCGCGGTGCGCTCCGGATGGCTGGAACCGCTGGGCTTCTCGGAGTTCGTGTTCGGTCCACTGAGGACCGCCGACCTCCACCGCATCGTCGCCGCATGGCGCGAACATCGCCGAGGGAGGACAGGCGACGCTCTGCCCCCCGAGCGGTGGGACGCCCTCCTGCGCGTTCTGGAGACCGACGCCCGACTCCGGGAGCTCCTGACGAACCCGGTGATGTGCGACACCGTCTGCGCCCTCTTCCAGGGCAGCGGCGGGCGGCTCCCGCTCGACCGGATCGCGGTCTGCCAGGCCCTGCTGTCTCCTTCGCGGTGGTCGCGCCACCCGGACGGCGGCTCGCTGGACCTGCCGGAGGACAAGCAGGTGGCGGCGCTGCGGGGCGTCGCCCTGCCCATGCTGCGGAACGGGAACCGCGAACTCCCCTACCTGGAGGCCGTCGCGGGGGTCCGCCTCGCCCTCGGCACCCGTCTCATCGGCGAAGGAGCCGCCGAGTCCGTCCTGCGCACCCTGCTGAACCACAGCGGTGTCCTCACCACCTCCGCCGGCGACACCGTCGCCTTCGTCCACTCCGCCGTCACGTCCTACCTGGCGGCGCAGCTGTTCCTGGAGGAGGGGCTGTCCGAGCTGATCGACCGGGCCCACCTCGACCACTGGCGGGACACCGTGGTCTTCGCGGCCCAGCTCGCGGCACCGCCCGAGCGTGCCGAGCTGATCCGGGCGGTCGAGTTCCGTGGAGACGCCGATCGTGAGCACAGGACAAGGCTCTGGCTTCTGGCCGCCGAGGCGGCCCGGGCGTCCCCCGCACTCGACGCGGTGGTCCGCGAGGAGGTCGAGGAACGCAGGGCGCGCGTGATTCCGCCGCGGAGCGACGAGGACGTGGCGGCCCTTGCGCAGCTGGGACCGCACGTCATCCACCTGCTCCCCGGGCCGGAGGACATCCCTGCCGACGACCCGGCCGTCGCCCTTCTCCTGCGCACGGCGGAGCTGATCGGCGGCGAGATCGCGGACGCCTACCGGCTGCGCTTCACGGAGGCGGCGGGCTCACACGGCGGCGCCGACGGCGGGGAGGAGAGCCGGTACAAGCGGCCGGGCGGGCTGCGGCTGCCGCCGCTCGCCCTGGAGACCTGGAGTCACACATCGGCCCGCGGCGGGCCCCGCACCGCCCCGCGCCTCCGGCGTTCCGTCCCGGACGGGCCGTACGCACCCGAGGTGCCGGAGGGTGATGCGCGGCGGGGTGTCTGCCGTGGCGATGCCGAGATCCTTCCCGAGCTCTGGGAGCTGCCCGAGCTGCACACTCTGGCCATCGAGGACAATCCGTCGCTGACCGAGCTCGGCGGACTCGCCCACCTGCCGAAGCTGCGCACGCTCGTCATCACGGGGTGTCCCCACCTCCGGGACCTGACGGACCTGAGGCACTCCGGGGTGATGTTCCTCCAGCTCGACGACGAGCCGGCGGACGAGCTGCTCGACACGCTGGCGTCCGCGGCCCGCCTGCGCGCCCTGTACCTACGGGACGCGGGACCGGGATTCGACCCCGCCGGGATCGGCAGGAGGCTGCCCGGGGTGGCCGTACTGGGTGGGGGAATTCGCGGCTGACGGCGGTCGCACGCAGGGCAGAATGAGCGGACCTACCGGTGGCTGAGGAGGCCATGTGCTGCAGTACGAGAAGGAGTTCGACCCCGCACCGGAAGGAGGCGGCGCGCCGGACGACTCCCCGATCGAGGAGTCCGACAACGACACGGCGGCCGGATACGCGGCGGACGACGAGGTGTACGTCTTCGACGACGAGCGGGTCGTCCTCGCCGTCAACGTCGCTCTCAAGACAGGCCGTCCGCTGCTGCTCTTCGGTCCGCCGGGATCCGGCAAGTCGTCGCTGGCCCCGAACGTGGCCCGCGTCCTGGGCTGGGACTACCACGCCCATGTGGTCACGGCCAGGACCGAACCGGAGGACCTCCTCTGGCGCTTCGACGCCCTGAGGCGCCTCAACGACGCCCAGGCCCGGAAGCTCGACGACGACATCAGCGCCTACTACACCAAGGGCCCGCTGTGGCGCGCCTTCGCCCCCGAGAACGGCGTGCGCTCGGTCGTGCTGCTCGACGAGATCGACAAGGCCGACCCCGATCTCCCGAACAGCCTTCTGGGACCGCTGGGTTCGCTGTCCTTCCCCGTGCCGTGGGACGACCGCACCACCGTGTCCGCCGAGCCCGGAGAGGAGCCCTTCGTCGTCATCACCTCCAACGACGAGCGCGAGCTGCCCCGGCCGTTCCTGCGGCGCTGCGTCGTCTTCGAGTTCGGCCCGCCCTCCCGTGATCACCTCCTGCGGGTGGCCGCCTCGCACCTCGGCACGGACTACGACGAGCACCTCACCGGCCAGGTCGCCGACTACATCCTCTCGGTGCGCGGCATCGTGGCCGATCCCGCGGCCGGTCCCAGCACCGCCGAGTTCCTGGACGCGCTCAAGGCCTGCCGCCGGCTGGGGGTCACACCCGGAACCAAGGAGTGGGAGATGCTCCGGACGATCACGCTGCACAAGCGACGTGAAGGGCTGGAGCCCCTCGGATGAGCGCCCGTGGGGAGGTGTTCCTCGGCGATCTCGCCCGTGCGGTGGCGGGACTGCGGCCCGCCGACGCGGAGACCATGGCGGCGATGGCCCGTCTGCTGCACCTGGAGCCCGCCCCGTCCCCGGGGCCGGCGTACGGCGATCCGGCGCGCCCGCCGTCCGCAGCCCGTCCGTCGGCACCCGCCCCCTCCCCCATGGCCGATGAGGGCCGGCCCTCCAGCGGTCCTGAGGAGCCGGCGGGCGCCGCACCGGCGGCGCGACCGGCACGCCGCGGACAGGGGGAGGACGACGCGCGGGCCCGCCGCGGCCGCGAGCGGGTCAGAAGGCTCGGGGACCGGCCGGTGGACCTCTCCCTCACCTCGCTCGACCCGATTCCTGGAGGGGTCGAGGGACGGGCGGCCGGCGGCGGGTCCCCCGCTCCCGACCCGGAGCTCCTCCGCCGCGGAGCCGTGACCACCGGGCTGCGCCACGAGCCGCCGTGGAAGCGCGACTGGGAGCGGGGCGTGGTGTTCGCCGCCGTCGCCACCACGGCCGAGAGCACGGTCTACGACCAGCCCGCCCTGATCCGCAAGGTGGCACGCCAGGAGGTGCTGCTGTCCATCCCGCGGCGCCGCCGGCTCACCACCCGCCGCGGCGCCCAGCTGCTCCTGGACCACGGCAAGGCGATGGTCCCCTTCCAGGACGACCGTGACTGGCTGTGCGAGCTGGTCGGCAGCGTCGCCGGACGGGACCGCGTCGAGGTGCTGCGGTTCCGCGGCACGCCCGACCGAGGGGTGGTACGCGACGATCCGCGGGTCCGCGAGCCGTACCGCCCGCCCGCGCCGGGGACACCGGTGGTGCTCTTCTCCGACCTGGGCCGGATGCGTCCGCCGTTCGCCTCGGGGGCCGTCGCGGGACCGGCCGAGTGGCGTACGTTCGTCGACTCCGTGCTCCACGCCGGGTGCCCGGTCGTGTGCGTGACGCCCTATCGGCCCCTGGACTACTCCCCCGCGCTGCGCCGGGTCATCGCGTTCATCCCCCTGGACCACGGGATCTCGCTCCGCCACGCGCACGAGGCGACGTCGCGCGTGCGCCGGGCACTGGAGGGGGCGTGATGCGGGACGTCGGCACGTCGGGGATCCACGGATCCGCCCGGTCCGGGACGTTCTCGGGGGGAGACGGACACCATGCCGGTCGCCCGGGCGGCAACGAGCCGGACGGGGCTGTCCGCCCGGAGGACGGGGTGGACGCCGAGATCGCGGAGCTGGCCGGGGTACGACCCGATCTGGTCCGGCTCGCCGAGTGCCTGTGCCTCGCGGCGGGGGTCGAGCGGGCGTTCCTCCGCAGGGCGAGGATACGCTTCCTCCCCCGTACGACCGCGGGTCTCGAGGCCGAGCTGTGGTTCTCGCCGCTGGTGGAGTCGGCGGGAGACCAGATGCTGCTGCTGGACCCGGCGGTGTCCGAGGTCCTGCGTCGGCGCCTGACCGGCGGACCTCGCGAACACGCCGAGGCGGTGCGGGAGTTCACCGCCGACGCGCACCGTGAGGCGCCCCCCGTGGTCCGCTGGTTCGAGGATCTCCTCTGGGCGGGCCTGTTGCCGACCGCCGACGGCCATGAACGGGTGAAGGAGGGCCTGGCCCGGATGCTCCTCGCGGTCACCGCGGACGAGGACGAGGCTGCGGACGATCTGGGGCGGTGGGCGCTGCACTACCTGCCCCGGCTGCCCGCCGGAGTGCTGCGGCACGACGACGCCTGGCGCATTCAGGTCGCGTCCTCGGAGCGGCTGGGACTCGACCCTCCGCGCGACCCGTTCTCCCGGCCCGAGGCGATCGCCTCCGGCGCCAGGGTGCTCGTGCAGCGTGATGTCGTCATCGGGGTGTCCGCGCGTTCCGGAGGGCTCGTGCTGAGCAGCCCGGCCGCGCTGGATGCCGTGGCGATCAGCGCCTCCGGAGGACACACGGTCCGGCTGGACGTCACCGGCGCACTCGAACCGCCGCCGCGCATGGCCCCCGTCCGCGTCGAGCTGCGTGCGGACCAGAGCGTCCTGCTGCCTCTGACGGTGGTCCAGCGGCTGACCCGCTCAGGACGGCCCGAGTGGAGTCTGGCGCAGCCGCGCCGCGCCCTGGAAGTGGCCGCGGGCGGGCAGGCGTCCGCGTCGGATCCGGCGGGCCCGCACGTCGCCGTCCTGCTGGCCGACGGGACGATCGTGTTCCACGACCACGAGGGGGAGGCGGTCGCGGCGGTCCCCGCTCCTTCGGACGGTGCGCCGCGACACTCGCTCACCCTGTCCCCGCACGGCACCACCCTCGCATGGGTCGAGGACGGCGCGGTGCACCAGTGCGAGATGGTGCCGGAGCCCGGCCCCGTCCAGGTCCTGCGCGGCGAGGGCGGTGTGGTCGATGTGCGCTTCCGGCCGGACTCGCGCGACGAACTCGTCTGGGGAACGCTCTCCCAGGGCGTGCTCGTCCTCCGGGGGAAGCACTCCCTCGCCGAACCCGTCTACCTGGCCGACGACGGGGTGAGAGCCGTCTGGCCGTTCTTCGGCGTGCGGCCGGCCCTGCTCGACGAACTCGACCGACTGTGGCTCTGCAGGACCTCCGGCGAGCACCAGCTGCTCGCCGAATCCGTCGCCTCGGTCAGCGGCTCCCAGGACGGGAGGTGGCTGGTGGCGGCGCAGCGGGACGGCACCGTGCTCGCCTGGCCCCGTGGACGCTCCGGACGGCATACCCTGCTGGGCCGAGCTCCCTGGGAGCCCACCGACCTCGCCGTCGACGCCGCCGGGACGCACGTCGCGGCGGTCGGCGGGGACGGGCGTCTGGTCGTCTGGGACCTGACCGAGACTTCGCCCCCGCCCCTGGTGGTCCGGGTGGACTTCGCCGCCGACCGGATCTTCGCCGATCCCTCCGGGGGATGGACGGTGGCGGGATCCGGCGGCCCCGCCGGGCTGCGCACCGAGGACGGCCGGCGGTACCTCGTCTCCCCGGACCACGAGCCCGACCTCCGCCCGGACGACGTCCCCGCCTGGATCCTCGGCTGCGTCCTCGCCGAGGTCGAGACGTCGGTCCTGTGGGGCGCTCGGGCCGCTGCTCCCTCCGAGGTCATGAAGGACCTCTCCGAGACGGGTGCGCGGTGCGTTCTCGCGGGTCCGCTCGTCCCGCCGCCACTCGCCGACCCGGCACGCCCGAACGCCGGCGGCCGGGACGGGGGCGCGGCGTTCGACGGCCTCGACGGCAGCGCCCCCCTGATCGAGGCCGCGAAGCGGCACGGGGTGCGCTTCGTCGTCGATCTCGATCTGACCGGGGACGAGTTCGGGCGGATGGGGGCGGTGGCCAGGGCGAGGATCTACGACGGGGTGCGCCGGTGGCTCGACCGCGGCGCCGACGGGGTGCGGATCACCGGGGGCGCCGCCATCGGGCGACGCTTCCTGCGCGACCTGCGCCATCTGCTTCAGGGGTACGACGACCGGGTCCTCATCGAGAACCGTCCCTGGGAGCTCTACGCCGACGCGCATGACGCCCCGGTGACGGCGGGCGGCCTCTCCGACGCCAGTCACGTGGCGAACCTGCCACTGTCACCGGACACGACCCTCGCCCTGGCGCTGCGGATCCGGTCCGGCACCCTGGGTTCGGACCATTCGGACGCGTACGCGGCGCGGCTGGCGCAGGCGGAGCAAGCCCTGGAGGCGGCACGCCGGGGTGCCCAGTGGGGCCACACGCTGCCCGAGCAGCTTCTCCTGCCCGAGCACCAGGCGCTCGCGGCAGCCGTGCTGCTCAGCCTGCCCGGGTGCCCCACCCTGCCCCTGGGGCTGCTCGGCGAACCGAGGACGGCAGCGCTGCTGCGGTTGCGGCAGGCCCATCTCGCGCTCTCCAAAGGAACCCTCCAACTGCATCACTTCGGCGGGCCCGAGGTGCTGGCCGTCCTGCGGACGCACGGTTCCGAGACGATCCTGTGCCTGGCGAACTCGGCGCAGCAGCGCAGAACGGTCTCCCTGCCCTCCTCCTTCCCGGCGGGAGCGGTCCGTCTCCTGGACCTGCTGGACGGCCGTGAGGTCGAGCACGACGGCCCCGTGCCCCTGGACCTGTCGGTCGGCGGCCTGGACGTCCGCTGGCTGATGGTGATGCCCCTCCGGTCCGATCTCGGTCCCCGGGGGTAGTGCCGGTGCTGCGTCGTCCTCGGATCTTCCTCAGCCACAGCTCGTCCCGGTGCTCCGCCGAGACCGGCTGCGAGTGCCGGCGGTATCTGGAGGCGCTGGAGCGGCTGGTCGGGGAGCACGACTGCGAACCCGTGGTGGACAAGCGGTTCCTGAACGGCGGCGACGAGTGGGACGAGGAGGTCCTGAAGGAGATCAAGACCTCCCACGGAATGGTCGTCCTGATCTCACCGCACGCGCTGACCTCGCACTACGTGATGAAGGAGGCGATCGTGGCCCTCGCCGAGAAGGTGGGGAGCGACGGCGCCTTCCTGATACTTCCGGTCCTCCTGCCCGGCGTACGCCGCAGCCAGCTCAAGGACAGCGTGCTGGAGAAGCTGAACCTCGGCCGCTTCGACATGGTCGACTGGTCCTCCGCGGCCGGCCCGGGTACACCGCCGGAGAAGATCGCCGCGAGCCTGCGGCCCCTGGTGGAGCGCCTCGGCGGGGTCCCGTATCCCGAGGTCACCGCGTTCGTCGCCGGCCGGATGTCCGACGTCCCCGCCGCGGTCCTCGAACGGGCCGCCACGGACCTCGGCGTCCCCACGCTCGCGCACGCCACCGACCACTCCCGCCACCGGGTCGCCCAGGGGCTCCTCGCCGAGCGCCCGGTGCGGGGGCCGGGGGACGCCTGCGCACTGCGGTCCGCGCTCAAGAGCGTCCTTCCGCAGGTCAGGCTGTCGGAGCACCGGGCGGACATCGTCGATGTGGTCGTGCCCTACGCCCGGGTGCCGAAGGCCGACGCGGAGCGGCTGCGTGCCGTGGCGTTCGGGGCCGGGGAGCGCGTGGCCCTGCTCCCCGCCGAGCACGGTGAGACCCCCGACATGTACGTGCGGAGGGCGAGCGAGACTCCGGAGCCCTGGTCGGTGTGCAGGCCCGGGCCTCGCCCGGACGTGACGGGTTACGCCGAGGGACTCGTCGCGGAGATCCGCGGGTTGCTGGTCGAGGAGATCGCCTGGGGGTTCCCGTGCGACGACGACGAGCTGCGGGACCTCCTGGCACGGCACGAGAAGGAATCGGGTCCGGTCACCGTCGTTCTCAGGCAGCCGCCCGACCCCCGGCTGCTCGACGCGCTCCTCGCGCACTTCCCCCGTCTGCTGTTCCTCTTCGCGCACCGTCAGGCGGTGGCCTCGCCAGGGGCGGCCGGCCAGGTCCGGCTGGAGGGGATGACGCCGGGGCAGGAGCAGGACATGATCCGGACGCACCGGCAGTTCACGACCCGGTCGGCGGGCGGCGGCTGCCGCTGACGCGCGCGGTGGGCGGTGAGGTCGCCTCGCTGTCCTCAGGGGCTCGTCGCCGAGACCGCGTACACCCGGGGGAACGCCGGCTCGGTGAGGTCGACCGTCAGGTCGGTCGCCGGGCGGGGTTCCTCGCGCTTCACCGTCGTGCCGGCCCAGTTGACGCCCTCGACGAAGTTCCAGCCCGCGATGTCCGCGTCACGGTCGCCGACCGTGATCCGGCCCGGGGTGAGGGCGGCGCGGCTGGTGCCGGACTCGGCGAGGAAGGCGTCCAGGCCGGCGGCGGTCGTCGTGAACTGCACGTACAGCCGGCTGGTCTTCCAGTTGCTCGTCTCGTAGTAGGCGACCCCCCACGCCCCGGCGGGGATCGGGACCTCGAAGATCCGGCGCTTCATCAGCGAGGGCCAGTTGTCCTGGAGGCCCGCCGCCGAGGACTCGCGCTCCTTGTCGCGGCCGCTGTCGCGGCTCTGGCCCGCGGAGATGACGAGGTAGCCGGCCGGGATGCCCACGAGCAGGACGATGATGACGGCGGTGAGCCAGCGGCGGCGGATCATGTGCCGGTGGTCTTCGGGGAGCTTGCCCCCGGTGTCGCGCGGCGGGGTGGACTGGTGGGGCAGGGTCATGAAGGCGGGTCCTCGGGGAAACGGGCGGCCCGGCCCGAGGTCCCGCTGCGCAGGGCCTGGGCGTAGCGCTCGTACCGCTCCACCCGGCGCCGGTTGGCGCGGCGGAAGCGGCGGGCGACGAGCCGGGCGAGGTCGGCGGCGCCGACCATGCCCGCCTCGGGGCCGAGCTGGGCGCGGGTGATACGGGCCTCGGGACGGTAGCCGCGGCCGGTGAGGTGGCGGCGGAAGGAGTCCCTGGCGGGTCCGATGAGCAGGTCGTCGGCGGCCGAGACGCCACCGCCGATGACGAAGCAGGAGGGGTCGAGAGCGGCGGCGAGGTTGGCGATGCCGACGCCGAGCCACTGCCCGATGTCCTGGAACAGCTCCACGCACATGGCGTCGCCCTCGCGGGCGAGCTCGGTGATGAGCGGTCCGGTGATCTCGGGGACGTTCCCCTTGACCCGTTCGATGATCCCGTACGCGACCGGGGAGTCGGCGGCGGCCAGCTCGCGGGCCTCGCGGACCAGGGCGTTGCCGGAGCTGTACTGCTCCCAGCAGCCGCGGTTGCCGCAGGGGCAGCGGTGGCCGCCGGGGACGACCTGCATGTGGCCGAACTCGCCGGCCACCCCGAACTTGCCGCGCTTGACCTGGCCGTCCTCCAGGATGGCGCCGCCGATGCCGGTGCCGAGCGTGATCATGACGAGGTGGTCCTCGCCGCGGCCGGCGCCGAAGCGCCACTCGGCCCAGGCAGCGGTGTTGGCGTCGTTGTCCACCATGACGGGGACGGCGAGGCGGCTCTGGAGGGCGTCCTTGAGGGGCTCGTTGCGCCAGGCGAGGTGCGGGGCGAAGAGCACGGTGGCGCGCTCGGCGTCGACCCAGCCGGCCGCGCCGATGCCGACGGCGTGCACGTCGTGCCGGTCGGAGAGGTCCAGGACCAGCTCGACGATGGTGTCCTCGACGACCTTGGCGCTCTTGGACTTGTCCGGGGTCTCCGTGCGGAGCTTCTCCAGGATGTTGCCGTCGGCGTCCACGACGCCGGCCATCACCTTCGTACCGCCGATGTCGATGCCGACGGTCGGCACCCGCGGCGCCGTCAGATGGGAGCGCCGCTCCCGGGTGCCGACGGTCCGCAGCACGGTGCCCCGGGCCGATCCCCGGTGGGCGAGGTCACGGTAGGTACTCATCGGCTCCGATTCTGCCAGGTGGGGTGTCAAGGGGCCGTTCGATCGCGGCCGCGTCCGTCAGGTGCCGGACGGCCGCTCCAGTTCGTGCCGCAGGTCCTCCAGCTCGGTGCCGCCGGCCATCTGCCGGGTCAACTCGTCGAGCGTGACGGAGCCCTTGGTGTGGCTGCCGGCCATGACGCCCCGCTTGAGCAGCACGAAACGGTCGCCGACCAGGTACGCGTGGTGCGGGTTGTGGGTGATGAGAACCACGCCGAGACCCTGGTCGCGGGCGGCGGCCACGTACTTCAGGACGACGCCGGACTGCTTGACGCCGAGCGCGGCGGTCGGCTCGTCGAGGACGAGGACCTTCGCGCCGAAGTGGACGGCCCGGGCGATGGCCACGCACTGCCGCTCGCCGCCGGAGAGGGTGCCGATGGGCTGGTCGACGTCGCGCAGGTCGATGCCCATGCGGAGCAGCGCCTCGCGGGTGGTGGTCCGCATCAGGCCGACGTCGAGCCGCTTGAAGGGGCCGGAGCCCTTGGTGGGCTCGGAGCCGAGGTAGAAGTTCCGCCAGACCGGCATGAGCGGGACGACGGCGAGGTCCTGGTAGACGGTGGCGATGCCCCGGTCGAGGGCGTCGCGCGGGTTGGCGAGGGTGACCTCCTCGCCCTCGATGCGGAAGGTCCCCGTGTCGTGCTGGTGGAGGCCGGCGACGATCTTGATGAGGGTGGACTTGCCGGCGCCGTTGTCGCCGAGGACGCAGGAGATCTCGCCGGAGCGGACCTCCAGGGAGACCCCTTCGAGGGCGCGGATGTTGCCGTAGTACTTGCTGACGTCGTCGAGTTCGACGAGCGGAGCGGACTCGGTCTTCGTGGCCGTCGTCACTTGGTGGCCTCCACGCGCTTGCGGATCCAGGCGTTCAGCAGGGTCGCCAGGAGGAGCATCGCTCCCAGGAAGAACTTGAACCAGTCCGGGTTCCACTCGGCGTACACGATGCCCTTGCTCGTCATGCCGAAGATCAGGGCGCCGATCGCCGAGCCGATGGCGGAGCCGTATCCGCCGGTGATCAGGCAGCCGCCGATGACGGCCGCGATGATGAAGATCAGCTCGTTGCCGACGCCCTCGCCCGACTGGACGACGTCGAAGGAGAAGAGCAGGTGCTGGCCGGAGATCCAGGCGCAGAACGCCACGCCCAGGTAGAGGCCGATCTTCGTCCGGTAGACCGGGACGCCGACGGCGCGGGCCGCGTCGGCGCCGCCGCCGACCGCGAAGATCCAGTTGCCGAAGCGGGTGCGGAGCAGGATCCAGGTGGCGAGCGCGACCAGGCCGAACCACCACAGGATGGTGACCTTGAACTCGACGCCGCCGATGGTCAGCTGCGAGGCGAAGAGCTTGCGGGCGGAGGAGAAGCCCTCCATGTCGGCGATGGTCTTGGTGGAGACGGTGCCGCTGATCAGCTTGGTGAGGCCGAGGTTCAGGCCCGTCAGCATGAGGAAGGTGCCGAGCGTGATGATGAAGCTGGGCAGCTTCGTACGGGTCAGCATGACGCCGTTGAACGCGCCGATGGCCAGGGTGACGAGCAGCGAGACGCCGACGCCGACCCAGACGTTCGCCGTCATCTGGTAGCTGAACATCGACGAGACCAGGGCCGAGCTGGTGACCAGGACGCCGGCGGACAGGTCGAACTCGCCGCCGATCATGAGCAGCGCGACGGGGACCGCCATGATGCCGAGCGTGGAGGCGGCGTAGAGCACGGTGCCGAGGCTCGACGGGTTCAGAAAGCTGTCGGCGGCCACGGAGAAGAAGACGAAGACGGCGATCGCGCCGACGACGGAGCCGAGCTCGGGGCGGGCGAGCAGCTTCTTCAGGCGGGTGGTGCGCAGCAGCCGTTCGTCGACGTGGTCGAGCCCGTCGGACGGTGGGGCGGTGGAGCTCATCGGGTGCCCCGCTCGGCGTACTCGACGAGCTTCGCGGCGTCGTCCTCGGTGATGATCTGCGGACCGGTGAGGACCGGCTTGCCGCCGCCGAGGACGTTGGCGTTGTAGCGGTAGAGCCACAGCAGGTCGACGGCCTCGTAGCCCTGGAGGTAGGGCTGTTGGTCGACGGCGAAGCCGAGGGTGCCGGCCTGGAGGGAGGTGGCGACCTTGGCGTTGAGGTCGAAGGTGTCGATCTCGGCCTTGCTCCCGGCGCTCTTGGCGGCCTGGACGGCGGCGTCGGCGAACGGGGCGCCGAGGGTGACGACGGCGTCGACGTCCTTGTCGGACTGGAGCTTGGCCTCGATGGAGGCCTTGACGTCCGGCATGTTGGTGCCGTCGACGTAGAGGTTGACCAGCTCGCCGTCGAAGGTCTTCTTCGTGCCGGCGCAGCGCTGCTCGTGACCGACGTTGCCCTGTTCGTGCAGGACGCAGAGGGCCTTCTTCCTGCCCCGCTTGTCGAGCTCCTCGCCGACGGCCTCGCCGGCGACGGTCTCGTCCTGGCCGATGTGGGTGAGCGCTCCGTACGCCTTGGACTGCTCGGCGCCCGAGTTCACGGTGATCACCGGGATGCCGGCCTTGACGGCCTTGTCGACGGCGGCCTTCATGGCATCGGGCTTCGCGAGCGTGACGATCAGACCGTCGACGCCCTTGGCGACGTACGAGTCGATCAGCTGGGCCTGCTGCTGGGCCTCGTCGCTGTGGGCGTAGAGGAAGTTGATGTTGTCCTTGGCGGCGGCCTGCTTGGCGCCCTTCTGGACGATGTCCCAGAAGGTGTCGCCGTCACCCGAGTGGGTCACCATGGCGAAGGTCCAGCGGGGGGTGTCGACGGCCGCCCTGCCCTGGGCCTCGGCGGCCTTGCGGGCGTCCTCCGCCCGCTTTCCGCCGGTGCTGCTGCACCCGGCGAGCGCCCCGGTGAGCGCGAGCGCGAGCACGGCGCCGACTGCGGCGCGTACCCCTCCTGTCCGAAGCCTGGTCACGAGGCCGTGCCCTCCTTTGTGTCCTTTGCGTGCATTGCAGTCGTGCATTGCAGTATCGGTCATGCGGGTCGTGGCGCTCGCCAGGGGGCCGGTGTCCGGCTCTCGGGCCGGTGGGGTACGGCCTATGGACGGACCATCAGCTGGAACTCGAAGGAGTAGCGGTCGGCCCGGTAGAGATGGGAGCCGTACTCGACGGCGCGGCCGGTGTCGTCGAAGGTGACGCGCTCCATCGTGAGCAGCGGTGCGCCCTCCCGTTCGTCGAGCAGGGCGGCCTCGGCGGCGGTCGCGGCGCGGGCGCCGACGGCCTGGCGCGCGCTGTGCAGGGTGAGCGCGGCGGAGCGGAGCATCCGGTAGAGGCCGGTGGCCTCCAGGCGCGCGGTGTCCGGCTCGCCGGGGCCGAGGAGCCCGGCGGGGAGGTGGTTGCGCAGGTACGCCATGGGGGTGCCGTGCGCGGTGCGGAGCCGTTCGAGGTAGACGACCTCGCTGCCCTCGGGTACGCGGAGGGCCGCGGCGACCGGGCCGGGCGCGGGCTCGAGGCGGTTGACCAGGACCCGGGTGGCGGGGAGCTGACCTGCGGCGTCCAGGTCGTCGTACAGGCTGCTCAGCTCCAGCGGGCGGCGGACCGTGCTGTGCACGACCTGGGTGCCGACCCCCCGGCGGCGGACCAGGAGGCCCTTGTCCACGAGGGTCTGGATGGCCTGGCGGACGGTGGGGCGGGAGAGGCCGAGGCGGGTGGCGAGGTCGATCTCGTTGCCGAGGAGGGTGCCCGGGGTCAGCGTGCCGTTCTCCACGGCGCTCTCCAGTTGCCTGGCCAGCTGGAAGTAGAGCGGGACCGGGCTGGTGCGGTCCACGGAGAGCGGGGGCAGGGCGGAGCCTGACTGCTTGGACACGGGGGGAGCGTAGCCCGGGGCGTTGATGACGGGAAGTCGTGACGTCCGGTTGTCCTGACAAATCCTTGACACCGGGGACGGACGGCTCCACGGTGGGGCCATGCGCATCGGACTCATCGGTACGGGCCGGATCGGGAGCTTCCACGCGGGTGTGCTGGCCCGCCACCCGGAGGTCGAGTCGCTGGTCGTGGCGGACGCGGACGCCTCGCGGGCGGCCGGGGTCGCGGGGGCGCTCGGCGCGGAGGCCGCGCCGGACGTCACGGCGCTGTTCGCGCACGCCCTGGACGCCGTGGTGATCGCCTCGGCGACGGCGGCGCACGCGGAGCTGATCGCCCGCGCGGCGGGCGCCGGGCTCCCGGCCTTCTGCGAGAAGCCGATCGCCCTGGACGTGGCGGGGACGGCGACCGCGCTCTCGGCGGTGGCCGAGGCGGGCACCGAGCTCCAGCTCGGCTTCATGCGGCGCTTCGACGCGGGGTACCGGGCGGCGCGCGAGGCGGTGCGGTCGGGGCGGCTCGGCCGGCTGCACACCGTACGGGCCGCGACCTCGGACCCGGCGCCGCCGCCGGCCGCGTATCTCCCCCTCTCCGGCGGTCTCTTCCGTGACTGCCTGGTGCACGACTTCGACATCGTGCGCTGGGTGACCGGTCGGGAGGTCGTGGAGGTGTACGCGACGGGCTCGGACGCCG
The DNA here is from genome assembly GCF_044752725.1 of Streptomyces sp. NPDC088707. Lineage (NCBI taxonomy): Bacteria > Bacillati > Actinomycetota > Actinomycetes > Kitasatosporales > Streptomycetaceae > Streptomyces > Streptomyces sp. NPDC088707. The sequence continues at coordinate 41,710 of NZ_JBIVLV010000017.1, forward strand.
GTCCCGCGATGTTCCGGGACACCGGGGACGTGTCCACGGCCGCCGCGCTGCTCACCCTGGACGACGGCACGCTCGTCACGGCGACGGCGACCCGCCGCAACGGCGCCGGGTACGACGTCCGCATGGAGCTGGCGGGCGAGCTGGACCAGATCGCGGTGGGCCTGGACGACCGCACCCCCCTCACCTCGGTGGAACCCTGGGCGTCGGCACCGCCGGGCAAGCCGTGGAGCGGCTTCCTGGAGCGGTTCGCCCCCGCGTACGAGGCGGAGCTCGACGCCTTCGTACGGCTGGTCCGCGGCGAGGCGCCCAACCCGTGCGACGGCCGGGAGGCGCTGGCGGCGCTGCGGGTCGCCGAGGCGTGCGAGCGCTCGCGGCGGGAGCGGCGGCCGGTACGGGTGGACGCCATCGGCTAGTGGCCCCTCGACGCCACCGCCGGACCGGCCGGCGCCGGCGCCCGGCCAGGAGGCGTCACCACCGGACCGGCCGGCCTCACGATCGGACCGGCAGGTGCCGGCGCCGGACCGATCGGCGTCACCACCGGACCGGAAGGTGCCGGACTCCGCGCATCAGGAGGCCGGGGATCCACTCCCAGGGCTCGCCCTCGGGGTCGAGTTCCAGGTCCGGGAAGCGGTCGAGGAGGGTCCGGATCGCGATCCGGCCCTCCAGCCGGGCGAGCGGCGCGCCCAGGCAGTAGTGGATGCCGTGCCCGAACGCCAGATGGCCCCGGGTGTCCCGGCGGATGTCGAAGCGGTCGGGTTCGGGGAAGCGGGCCGGGTCGCGGTCGAGCGCCCCGATGGCGACCAGGACGTACTGGGCCGCCGGGATCTCGGTGCCGCCGAAGGTGACGGGCTCACGGCTGAAACGGAAGGTGCTCGTCTCCACCGGCCCGTCGTACCGCAGGGACTCCTCGATCGTCCCGTCCAGGAGGCTCGGGTCGGCGCGCAGGGCGGCGAGCTGATCGGGGTGGGTGAGCAGGTTGCGGACGGTGTTGCCGATCAGGTTGACGGTGGTCTCGTGGCCCGCGATGAGCAGCAGATACGCCATCGCCCGGAGTTCGGGCCCGGAGAGCCGGTCGCCGTCCTCGGCACGGGAGGCGATCAGACCGGAGAGCAGGTCGTCGGCCGGGCCTACGGCCCGCTTGTCCTCGATGAGCTCGTCGAGGTAGGCGCCGAAGTCCACCATGCTCCGGCTGAAGACCTCCTCGCCGGTGGGGGTGACCAGCTCCGTCGACCAGCGGCGGAAGGTGTCGCGGTCCGCCGCGGGGACCCCGAGGAGCTCGCAGATGACGGTGATCGGCAGCGGGTACGCGAAGGCGTCGACGAGGTCCGCCCGGCCGGCCGGTTCCATCGCGTCGACGAGGTCCGCGGTGAGCCGCTCGATGCGGGGTCGCAGCGCCTCCACCCGGCGGCCGGTGAACTCGCCCGTGACCAGGCGGCGCAGCCGGGTGTGGTCGGGCGCGTCGGCCGAGAGGAGGTGGACGCCGATGATGTCCTCCTCCGGCGACCGTACGCCGATCACGTGCGGGGACTTGGCGAGCCGGGGGTCGGCGAGCGCCGCGCGGCCCTCCTCGTGCCCGACGACCAGCCAGAACCGGAAGCCGTCGGGCATCCGCACCTCGTGGACGGGGCCGGATTCGCGGAGCTTCGCGTAGTAGGGGTACGGGTGCGCGGTGAAGTCCGCGCCGTACTCCCCCAGTTCGATGACGGACATCGACGCAGACTATCCGAAGGCGACGGAGCCGAAACGATCAGTTCTGGCCGTCCTCGTCCCCTCCGGTGGACAGGAGGCCCGCGTCGTGGACGAGGAGGGCGATCTGGACGCGGTTGTTGAGGCCGAGTTTGGCGAGGACCCGCGAGACATGGGTCTTGACCGTGGGCACGCTCATGTACAGCTCGGCGGCGATCTCCGCGTTGGACAGGCCGCGGCCGACGGCGACGGCCACCTCCCGCTCGCGGTCGGCGAGTTCGCTGAGGCGTCCGGCGGCCGCGCTGCGCGGTGACTGCTCCGGCTGTCCGGCGACATGGCTCATGAGCTGGCGGGTGACGGCCGGGGACAGCACCGGGTCACCGGCGGCGACCCGGCGGACGGCGGCGACGATCTCGGCGGGCGGCGTGTCCTTGAGGACGAAGCCGGCCGCGCCGGCCCGCAGGGCGCGCAGCACCTGCTCGTCGGCGTGGAAGGTGGTGAGGACGACGACCTCGGGGGCGCCGGGCTCGGCGCGCAGCCGCTCGGTGGCGGTGAGCCCGTCCACGTGCGGCATGCGGATGTCCATGAGGACGACGTCGGGGGCGTACCGGGCGACGAGTTCGGGGACCTCGCGGCCGTCGGCGCCCTCGCCGACGATCTCCAGGTCCTCGGCGCCGCCGAGCATCAGGGTGAGGCCCGCGCGGACCAGGGGGTCGTCGTCGACGATGAGCAGCCGGATGGTCATGGGGGCCACGGTAGCCAGGCGTGGAGGGAGAACCCGCCGTCGGGGGCGGGACCGTGCTCCATCCGGCCACCGGCGAGTGCGGCGCGTTCGGTGAGCCCGATCAGGCCCTGGCCGGAACCGGGGACGGGCGGGACCGGTCCGGCGGGTGCCGGGTTGTGGACGTCGACGGTGAGGCCCTCGCCGGGGCGGCCGCGCACGGTGACGGTGACCGTGGTGCCGGGGGCGTGCTTGCGGGCGTTGGTGAGGCCCTCCTGGGCGATGCGGTAGACCGTGCGGCCGGTGGCGGCGGGCACGGTGGCCGGTTCGTCCACGGTGGTGTCGAGGACGACGTCCGCCCCGGCCTCGCGGGACTCGTCGATCAGCGCGTCGAGGGTGGCGAGGGTGGGCTGCGGCCGGTCGCCCCCGTCGCCGTTCTCGCCGGGGGCGCGCAGCACGCCGATGATCTCGCGGAGGTCCTGGAGGGCCTCGTGGGCGCTGTCGCGGATGACGCCTGCGGCGCGGGCGACCTGCTCGGGCGGGGCATCGGGCCGGAACTCCAGGGCTCCGGCGTGCACGCTGAGCAGGGTGAGCCGGTGGGCGAGGACGTCGTGCATCTCGCGGGCGATCGCCTCGCGGGCGAGCCGCTGGGCCTGGGCGGCGCGCAGCTCGGCCTCGGCCTCGGCGCGGCGGGCGCGCTCCCTGAGGGCCTCGACGAGCTGGCGGCGGGAGCGGACGAGCATGCCCCAGGCGGTGACGAGCAGGACGAGGGTGAAGCCGAGGGCGATGGAGAGCCCGGTGTTGGTGGTGGGGTCGGGCCGGATGAAGGCCTGCGCGGTGGAGGTGGCGACGGCGAGCGCGCCGATCGCGGCGACCTCGCGGAAGGGTTTGCGTACGGCGACGCTGAAGAGGCTCGCGAGGAGGGCGCCGGCGGCGACCGGCGCCACGAAGTTGAGCAGCGAGAGGCCGATCGCGAGCCCGGCGGGCCAGCGGCGGCGCAGCCAGAGCGCGCAGCAGGCGGCGGCGCCCAGGAGCTGGTCGACGAGGGTGACGGCCTCGCTCGTGTACTGCGCGCTGGTGTCGGCGGCGATGAGGCCGACGAAGGCGGCGAGGAGGAAGAGCGAGGTGTCCACGATCCAGTCGCGGACGGTACGGCGGGGCCGGGCCTCCCCGTTCCCACCGGGTTCGACCAGGTGGGAGGGGAGCAGCCAGCGCTGCCGGTCCGTGCGAGTCATATCGGCAATGTACGCAGCCGGGGGTGGCGTGCGGGGCATCGGCGGCCGGGCCGCTACCGAAGTCGCGGAGGTCGATACTTCGGTCGCGGTGCCCATGGACCGGCGGCGGACGCGGCCGGTCTCCCGGCCGCGCCATGATCACTTCATGAAGAGGTTTCTTGAGGTCACCGGTTTCCTGCTCGCTCTCTTCGGTGTGGCCGGGGTGGTGCGCGAGCTGACGGACGGCTGGTTCCGTCTGTTCGGCGTGACCCGGTTCCTCACGGAGAACGTGTGGTTCCTGGAGGGCCGTGAGCTGTTCGCCGACATCGTGATCGCGGTGCTCGGCCTGGTCCTCATGATCGTGTCGGACCGGGTGGCGAAGTCGTCCTCGTGATCGTGTCGGATCGGGTGGAGTCCTGAGGAGTCGGCCGCCCGGGGCTCAGGTGCTCGCCGTGTCGAGCCGGGTCACCTCGGCGAGGTGCTCGGCCATCCGGTGCGAGACGGAGCCGCTCGTGTAGAGGGCGCCGCCGACCACGGCGAAGGGGACGGAACCACCGAGGAGGGCGAGCATGCCGGGCCAGTCCCGGCTCTCGACGCACTCCCTGTCGTGGACGTAGTCGCTGGTGAGCAGGGCGGGGCAGGGGCTGCCGCCGCCGTCGGCGTCCTCGTAGGGGGTGAGCAGCAGGACACCGAACCAGACCCAGAGCAGAGCGGCGATCGTGAAGAGGCCGAGGCCCCAGCCCTGGGTGCGCCGGGCCTTGGCGCGGAACTCGTTGTCGTACACCAGTGAACGCATGATCGAAGAACCTACCGGGCGCCGTCGTCGGCGGCTCGGCGGCCCCAACTGGTGCCCGCCAGCACGAGGATGGCGCCCGCGAGGCCGAGGACGCCGGGTCGGTCGCCGGCGAGGGCGATGCCCGCGGCGGCGGCCCAGAGCGGTTCCGTGCCGAGGAGGAGGCTGACCCGGGACGGGGAGGTGCGGCGGACCGCCCACATCTGTACGAAGAACGCGAAGAGCGTGCAGAAGACGGAGAGGAAGACCAGCCCGGCCCACTCGCGCGGGCCGAAGTCGAGCGCGACCGCCCAGGGCGAGGCGCCGGTGCCGGGGAAGACCGCGATGACGGCGAAGACGGCGACGGCGGAGCCCAGCTGAACGGTGGTGAGGGAGAGCGAGTCGGCCGACCGGACGGCCTTGATCCGGGACATCGCCAGGACGTGGACGGTCCGGGCGAGGGCGGCGAGCAGCATGAGCAGGTCGCCGAGGGAGGGGGTGGTGAAGCCCCCGCCCTGGGTGAGGAGGACGACGCCGATGACGGAGAGCGCGGCGGCGCCGAGGAAGGCGCGGGGCGGTCGGACCCGGGTGACGACGGCCTCGGCGAGCGGGGTGAAGATCATGGTGAGGCTGATGATCAGACCCGCGTTGGTGGCGGAGGTGTGGACGACACCGTAGGTCTCCAGGAGGAAGATCCCGCCGAGGATCAGACCGAGCGTCCCCGCCCCGCGCCACTGGGCGGCACTCAGGGCCCGGAGTCTGGCCCACGCGGCGACGACCAGGACGGGCAGCACCACCGCGAACCGCAGCACGAGGACCGCGATGACGGTGTGGGTGGTGGTGATGCCCTTGGCCGCGAGATAGCTGGTGCCCCAGACGACGGCGACGAGCAGAACGGGCAGGTCGGTGAGCCAGGCACGGCGCGGGGCGCCGAGGGGCACGGGGGCGGCGATCGACGACGAAGCGGACATTGCGGCCGTTTCTCCAACTCTCGGGGCGGGGTGGAGACTTCGACGGCTCGCACGCAGACTCGATCACCGTACCGGGGAGGGCCCGTGGTGGCTACACCTTTCAGGTCTCCCGCCGGTCCGTCCACGGGAGCCGGTGACGGGCCTGGCGGACGGAGTACGGGGGCACGGGGTACGGGGGCACGGGGGCACGGGGCAACCCGGCACCGGTCAGGCGTAACTGCCGTACTCGGGGCGGCCCACGCGCGCGTACGTGGTGAGGGTGACGCCGGCACCGGTCGTGCGCGCGTCGGTCAGCCGGAAGGCGGTGGGGCGCACTCCGTCGGCGAAGAGGCGGCGGCCGGTGCCGAGGACCACCGGAAAGACGAGCAGGTGCAGGGTGTCGATCAGATCGTGGTCGAGCAGGGTCCGGGCGAGACCGCCGCTGCCGTGCATCTGGATCTCCCCGTCAATGCGCTCCTTGAGCGCCCTGACCTCCTCGACGACGTCCCCGCGGAGCACGGTGGTCCCGGCCCAGTCGGCGGATTCGAGGGTGGTGGTGGCGACGTACTTGGGGAGCACGTTCAGCTTCGTGGCGATCGGGTCGGCGGGGTCCGTCTGCTTCGGCCAGTACCCGGCGAAGATCTCGTACGTGCGGCGGCCGAGGAGGAAGGCGGTCGGCCGGGTGAAGACCCCGTCCATGAACCGTCCGAAGTCCTCGTCCCCGAACGGCACGGACCAGCCGCCGTGCGTGAAGCCGTCGCTGGGGTCCTCCTCCGGGCCGCCGGGGGCCTGGTGCACGCCGTCGAGGGTCAGGAACTGGGTGAGGCTGAGCGTGGCCATGGTGGTGCCCTTTCGTCTCCGGTCCATCGTGTCTCGGCAGTTCAGACCGTGCCGTCCGGCGGAACTCATCGGTGACCGGGTCGGCGTCCGATTCATGCCAGCGTCGGGACGCCCCCGCGACTTTCATTGAACCCGCAACCACTTATGGCTTCTTCTCACGGAGGTTCGGGATGTCCACGATGAACGGCACGGCGGTTCTGGTGACGGGCGGCAGCCGCGGGATCGGCGCGGCCACGGCCGTACGGCTCGCGCAGGAGGGCGCCGACGTCGCCTTCACCTACGTCAAGGACGAGGCGCGTGCCAAGGAGGTGGCGGCACGCATCGAGGCGGCCGGACGGAAGGCACTGCCCCTGCGGGCCGACGCGGCCGACGCCGGGGACGCGGCGGGCGCGGTGGACTGGGCGGCTGACGCCCTGGGCCGGCTCGACGTCCTGGTGAACAACGCCGGTGTCGGCGTCCTCGGCCCGCTGGAGTCCCTGGCCCTCACGGACGTGGACCGGGTCCTCGCCGTGAACGTCCGGGCGGCCTTCCTCGCCTCGCAGGCGGCGGCCGGGCGGCTGCCGGAGGGCGGCAGGATCATCACCATCGGCAGCTGCATGACCCGGCGGGTGCCGGGTCCCGGCGGGGTGCTGTACGCGCTGAGCAAGACGGCGCTGATCGGCCTGACGAAGGGCCTCGCGCGGGAGCTGGGCGGACGCGGCGTCACGGCGAACCTCGTCCACCCGGGCCCCGTCGACACCGACATGAACCCGGCGGACGGCCCGTACGCGGACGGCCAGGCGGCGATGACGGCACTGGGCCGCTTCGGCACCCCGGACGAGGTGGCCGCGATGGTGGCGTTCCTGGCGGGACCGGAGGGGCGGTACGTGACGGGCGCGGAGTTCTCGGTGGACGGCGGGCACGCGGCGTGACCCCACGCCGGCGGACCCTCGCCCGGGGAGGCCGGGCCCCTGCCCGCCTCCGCGGGGCCGGGGCATGGGGGCGCGCCGGGGGAACAGGCGCGATCGCCCCGGAGGCGAACCCGAGCCTGAGGGGAAAGGGGAGTTTCGCGAGGGCGCACCGGTGCTGTCATGCCGGTGCGCCCTCGCGGGCCGGGCGGGGTGTCGTACCCGCCCAGTTCACGGGGCGGGCCGGGGACGTGCCCCGGCCCGCCTGTTCGTACGGGTCCGGGGTCAGCCGCCCAGTTCCTGGTGGCGGGCCGTCAGGCGCGCCGTACCGGCGTCCGTGAGGGAGCCGAACAGGCGGAGGCGGGAGATGCCGCCGTCCGGGTAGATGTCGATCCGGACGCGGGAGCCGACCGCCGGGGTGTCGAGCACGAAGCGGTGGTTGGTGTCGGGCTGGAGGCGGGTCCGGGGCAGGATCTCGGTCCACTCCTCGGAGCCCTCGGCCGCGACCGACAGCGCGGCCCAGCCGGCGCTGTTGCCCTTGAGGTACGCGGTGTCGATCTCGACGGCGCGGATCTCGGACTCGGCGACGAGCTGGTAGCGGATCCAGTCGTTGCCCTTGTCGCGGCGGCGGCGGGTCTCCCAGCCGTCGTCCATCTTGCGTGAGCGGCCGGGCTGGATGGTGTTGGTGGCCGGGGAGTAGAAGCGGTCGGAGGCGTCCTCGACCTGGCCGCCGTTCTCCAGGGCCGCGAGGTCGAAGGTGCCGAGCACGCCGAGCCACTTCGGGTCGGGGGCGACCTCGCCGTAGACGCGGAGGCGGGCGATGCCGCCGTCGGGGTGCTGGTTGACGCGGAGGTGGGTGAAGCGCTGCTCGACGTCGACGGCGAAGCCGTTGGCGGCGTGGCCGCCGACGGCGGTGCGCGGGACGAGCGTCGTCCACTTCACGTCGTCGGCGAGGAGTTCCTCGGGCGAGGGCGAACCGGGGACGGAGGCGGCCTCGACGGAGACGGCCTGCGGGTAGTTGCCGCGGAAGTGGGCGGTGTCGAGGACGATGCCGCGGACGACGCCGGGCGCGCCGAGCCGTACGAGGGCCCAGTCGTGGTCGTCCTCGGTGGGGTGCGGCTGCTGGGCGGAGATGCCGCGGCGGCGGCGGGTCTCCCAGCCGTCCATGATCTTGCCCTTGTGGCCGAAGTGCTCGGGGTCGAACTCGGCGGCCTCGGGCTTGAGCAGGTTCTCCCGCTCGGCGAAGAACTCGTCGTTGGCGGCGATCACGCCCGCGCCGAGGCGCCGGTCGGCGAGGTCGGCGTACTGGGTGAAGGGGAAGTCGGCCGTCCGGTAGTCGGCGTAGGGGTCGCCACCGCCGTAAGGGCTGGCGTCGCCGGTGAAGGAGGGTATGCCGGTGCTCACGGGTCAGTTGTTCCTTTCGAGGAGGCGGCCGGAGGGCTCGGCGAGGGTGCCGTGGTCGGCGATCCGCTCTCCGCGCAGCCAGGTGGAGGTGACGACGCCGTTGAGGGTCTTGCCCGCGTAGGCGGTGATCCGGTTGCGGTGCTGGAGCTCGGCCGGATCGACGGTGAAGGTGGCCTCCGGGTCGAGGACGGCGAAGTCGGCGTCGCGGCCGGCCTCGATGGCGCCCTTGCGGGTGAGGCCGGCGAGCCGGGCGGGGCCCTCGGACATCCAGCGGACGACGTCCGTCAGGTCGAAGCCGCGGCGGCGGGCCTCGGTCCAGATGGCGGGGAGGCCGAGCTGGAGGGAGGAGATGCCGCCCCAGGCGGACGCGAAGTCGGGCGTCTTGAGGTCGGTCGTGGACGGGGAGTGGTCGGAGACGATGCAGTCGATCGTGCCGTCCGCGAGCCCCTGCCACAGCGCGTCCTGGTTGACGGCCTCGCGGATGGGCGGGCAGCACTTGAACTCGGTGGCACCGTCCGGGATCTCCTCGGCGGTGAGCGTGAGGAAGTGCGGGCAGGACTCGACGGTGACCTTGACGCCCTCGGCCTTGGCGGCGGCGAGGACCGGCAGCGCGTCCGAGGAGGAGAGGTGCAGGACGTGGACGCGGGCGTTGAGCCGGCGGGCCTGGTTGACCAGGTTCTCGATCGCCGTGTTCTCCGCGTCGCGGGGACGCGAGGCGAGGAAGTCGGCGTACGCGCCGCCGGCGCGCTGGGGCGCGGCGGCGAGGTGGTGGGGGTCCTCGGCGTGCACGATCATCAGGCCGTCGAAGCCGGAGATCTCGGCGAGCGAGGTCGCGAGCTGCTCCTGGTCGAGCTCGGGGAACTCCTCCACGCCGGAGGGCGACAGGAAGCACTTGAAGCCGTAGACACCGGCGTCGTGGAGCGGGCGCAGGTCCTTGACGTTGTCGGGCAGGGCACCGCCCCAGAAGCCGACGTCGACGTGGGCCTTGGTGCGGGCGACCTCCTGCTTGACGCGCAGGTTCTTCACGGTGGTGGTGGGCGGCAGCGAGTTGAGGGGCATGTCGAGGAGGGTGGTGATGCCGCCGGCGGCGGCCGCGCGGGTGGCGGTCCAGAAGCCCTCCCACTCGGTGCGGCCGGGGTCGTTCACGTGCACGTGGGTGTCGACGAGTCCGGGCAGGACGACGTCGTCGCCGACGTCCTCGAACCGGGCACCGGCGGGTACCTCGGCGTCGTACGGCAGCACGGCCGCGATCGTCCCTCCGGAGACGGCGATCGACGCCGGGCGTGTCCCCTCGGGGGTGATGACACGCGTCGAGCGCAGGACCAGGTTGACGTCCACCCGTACCCCTCTTCCAGTGCTTCAGGGAAAGAATTCAACGAACTGTTGAAGGAGTCTTCACTTCCGGACGACATGTCGTCAAGGGCACACTTCCAGCATCGCCGCGGACGCCGGGCGCCGCCGCACGCCACTTGGATGTTTCCACCAAGTGGAATGCAAATTCCGTACAGTAGAACGTAGCTCCGTACAGCCGGGGCCGACCCGGACGGCTCCGGACCGTCACCGACACCGGACAAACACGTCCTGACCGGCGCGGACGCCGACACCAGGACCATGTACCCCGGCCGATGGGCCGGTAGGCTGCTGCCTTGCCCGCCTGCCCCGAAAGGACCGTTGACGTGCCGACGTCCAGCGCCAGCACCACCGACGCCGCCAAGCCCGCCGCAAGCGGAGGCGTCCAGTCCCTTGAGCGTGCCTTCGACCTCCTCGAGCGGATGGCCGACGCCGGGGGCGAGGTCGGGCTGAGCGAGCTCTCCGCAAGCAGCGGACTCCCGCTCCCCACCATCCACCGCCTGATGCGCACCCTGGTCGCCTGCGGGTACGTGCGCCAGCAGCCCAACCGGCGGTACGCGCTCGGCCCCCGACTCATCCGGCTCGGCGAGTCCGCCTCCCGCCTCCTCGGCACCTGGGCCCGCCCGTACCTGGCGCGGCTCGTCGAGGAGACCGGCGAGACGGCGAACATGGCGCTGCTCGACGGCGACGAGATCGTGTACGTGGCCCAGGTGCCGTCCAAGCACTCGATGCGCATGTTCACCGAGGTCGGCCGGCGGGTGCTGCCGCACTCGACGGGCGTCGGCAAGGCACTGCTCGCGCACACCCCGGCCGAGGAGGTCCGCGCGCTGCTCGCCCGCACCGGCATGCCGGCGGCGACCGAGAAGACCATCACGACGCCGGACGGCTTCCTCGACGCGCTCGTCGCGGTCCGCGAGACGGGGTACGCGGTCGACGACAACGAGCAGGAGATAGGGGTCCGCTGCCTCGCCGTCTCGGTCCCGGACTCCCCCACGGCCGCGGCGATCTCGATCTCGGGCCCGGCGGGGCGGGTGACGGAGGCGGCCACGGAGAAGATCGTCCCGATCCTGCAGGAAGTGGCGCGGGAACTGTCCGCGGCGCTGGCGAACACGACGGCGAACGGGGGCGCGTAGCTCCCCGGGCTTCGCCCACCCCCGCCCACCTCCGTGTGGGCAATCGTCCCGCAGGGCGGGACGGGTGGGCACACGGGACGGCGCGCTTGGCGGCGCCTCCGCCCCCTGTGCCGGACCCGCACCCCTGACTCGGTGCACACGAGGTGCGGGTCAGGGCGCGGAAGCCTAGGCCCGGCAAAGGGCACCGTCCGTTGTGCCCACCCGTTCCGCCCCAGCGGAACAGTTGCCCACAACGGAGGGGCGGCGGCGGGCGCGTCGCCCAGGCCGGTGGCGGCCCGCGTTGGGGCTGGGCCGTGGTTCACGGCGCGGCGCGCAGCAGGGCTCCGCTCAGGGCGCGCCGCGCGGCAGGGCTCAACTCACGGCGCGGGCTCGGCGCGCGGAGGGGTCAGAGGCGCGCCGGTTCCGAGACGTGGCCGTCCTTGACCTCCACCACCCGATCCGCCCGCCCCGCGTGCCCCCGGTCGTGCGTCACCAGCACCGTCGCCGTCCCCCTCGCCACCGTCAGCCCCGCGAGCAGCTCCATCACCGCCGCCCCCCGTTCATGATCCAGCGCGCTCGTCGGCTCGTCGACGAGCAGCACCGCCGGCTCGTTCATCAGGGCTCGCGCGATGTTGACCCGCTGCCGCTGTCCCCCGGACAGCTGGTGCGGCCGGCGCCCGGCCAGGTCCGCGAGGCCGACCGCGTCGAGGAGTTCCAGGGCCCTGCCGCGCGCCGCCTTCGCCGGCCGCCCCGAGACGTGCGCCATCACCTGGAGCTGTTCCGCCGCCGTGAGCGAGGGCAGCAGGTTCGGCTGCTGGAACACGATCCCGATCCGTTCCCGCCGCAGCGCCGCCCGCCCGGCCGCGTCCAGTTCCCCCGTCTCCGTACCGTCGACGACGACCCGCCCCCGGTCCGGTGTCACCAGCGTCGCGGCGACCGCGAGGAGGCTCGACTTGCCGGAGCCGGAGGGTCCGACGACGGCCGTGAGGGAGCCGGCGGAGACGGTGAGGGAGACCTCGTCGAGCGCGGTCAGCCGGCCGTCGCCGTCCGGGTAGGTGAGGGTGACGGCATCGAGGACGAGACTCATCGGGCACTCCCGAGCGCGGTGAGGGGATCGACGGCGGTGATCCGCCGGATGGACAGCGCCGCCCCGAGGACTCCGAGTACGACGATCACGGCGGCCGGCGCGAGGACGGTGAGCGGTTCGAGGACGAACGGCACGTTCCCGCCGCTGACCAGCGCCCCGACGCCGACGGCGAGCCCGGTCCCGAGCAGGGTGCCCGCCGTGAGCATGAGGACCGCCTGCCCGAGGGCGTCCTTGAGGAGGTACGGGGTGGAGGCGCCGAGGGCCTTCAGGACGGCTACGTCGCCGCTCCGCTGGATGGTCCAGACGGTGAAGAAGGCTCCTATGACGAGGGCCGAGATGACGAAGAGGAAGCCGCGCATGAGCTGCAGCGAGCCGTTCTCGGCCTGGTAGGACCCTATGGCGGTGAGGGCCTCGTCGACGGTCCGCGCCTCGGTGCCGACGCCCTTGTCGCCGGCGCCCCAGTCGGTCCCCGCTGCGCCGCGGAGTGCGACGACGGTGGCCTGCGCCTCCGCGGTGGCGCCGCTGTGGCCGAGCCGCTGCCAGTCGTCGAGGGTCGTCCACACGACCGGCGTGTGGCTGTACGAGGCATCGCCCGCGACCGCCGCGACGGTCAGCTCCAGGGGGCCGAGGCGGACGGGGTCGCCGACGGCGACGCCCAGCTCCTCGGCGGCCGACTCGGAGAGCACGGCCCTGGCCGGGGCGGGCGCCACGGGTGCGAGCCCGCCCTCCGGCTCCGTACCGAAGGCGGACACGGCGGCGGTGCGGTCCCCGGCGGCGCCGTTGAGCGTACGGATGCCGAGGGGCGAGGCCGCCGTCACCCCGGGCCGTCCGGCCCACGCGCCCCACTGCTTCTCCGTCACCGTCGAGTTGGTGAAGGAGACCGACTGCCCCGAGGGCGGCGCCGCGAAGGCGAGCCGGTCGGCGGGCAGGCCGGTGATCGCGGAGATGTTCTCCCGCGCGAGGCCGGCGGTCAGTCCGGACAGCAGGCCCACGAGCAGGGTGATCAGCACGATCACGGTGCCCATGAGCGCGAACCGCCCCTTGGCGAATCCGAGGTCTCTCCATGCGACGAACATGCTGACCAGAGTGGTCGGCGCGGTGCCCCGGGGCATCGCGCCACGGATGGCTCCGTCATCAAACTTTCGGTTGAGCCCGGATTCTCTGCCGCTGTCTACGCTGGAGGGAACATGGATCCCCACTCCTCCCTCCACCCCGCGCCCCACTCCTCGCTCCACCCCGCCCAGCGGCCCCTCACACCCGTCCTGCGCGCGCTGCGCCTCTGTCTGCACCTGCTGATGGCGGGCCTGCTCGTCCTCGCGGCGGTACGCGCCCACTCGGCCACCGGGACGGTGCTCGCGGTGGTGACGGGCGCGGTCTACGCCGCCGGGTCGTCTCTGCCGTCCGTACGGGACTCGCAGCGGGCCGCCGCGGTGTGGCTGGCTGTCCTGGGCGCGTGCTGGCTCGCGATGCTGTGGCTGACCCCGGAGGCGCTCTGGGTGGCCTTCCCGCTCTACTTCCTCCAGCTGCATCTGCTGCCCGCGCCCTGGTCGCTGCCGGCGGTCGCGCTGACGGCGGTCGCGGCGATCCTCTCGTACGTGGGGCACGGCGCCGCGCTCAATCCCGGGGTCTTCATCGGGCCGCTGCTCGGTGCGGCGGTCGCGGTGGCGACGGTCCTCGGCTACCACGCGCTGTACCGGGAGAGCGAGCGGCGGCGGCGGCTCATCGAGGAGCTGATCGAGACGCGGGCGGAACTGGCGGCGGCGGAGCGGCACGCGGGGACGCTCGCCGAGCGGGAGCGGCTCGCCCGCGAGATCCACGACACGCTCGCGCAGGGCCTGTCCTCGATCCAGCTGCTGCTGCGCGCGGCCGAGCGGGCGCTGCCGCCGGGGTCCCCGGCCGCGGACCACATCGACCGGGCCCGGCAGGAGGCCCAGGACAACCTGGCGGAGGCCAGGCGGTTCGTCCGGGCGCTGTCGCCGCCGGACCTGGAGCACGGTTCCCTGGCGGCCGCCCTGGTGCGCCTGTGCGAGCCGGGGGCCGGGCCGCGGGTCCGCTTCTCCGTCAGCGGTACGCCGGTCGAGCTGCCGACCCCCTACGAGGTGGCGCTGCTGCGGATCGCCCAGTCGGCGGTCGCGAACACGGTGCGGCACGCGGGCGCGTCGCGCGCGGAGATCACCCTGTCGTTCATGGACGCATCGGTGACCCTGGACGTGGTCGACGACGGCGAGGGTTTTGAACCGGGCGCGGTGCGGCCCTCCTCCGACGGCGGTTTCGGGCTACCTGCGATGCGTTCGCGCGCGGAGTCGCTGGGCGGCACGTTCACCGTCGAGTCCGCCCCCGGCCAGGGCACGGCCGTCGCCGTGTCCCTCCCCCTCCCCGCTGGAGCGTGAAGAGCATGACCATCCGTCTTCTGCTGGCCGACGACCACCCGGTCGTACGGGCGGGCCTGCGCGCGGTCCTGGACACGGAGCCGGACTTCGCCGTCGTCGCGGAGGCGGCGACCGCCGAGCGTGCGGTGGAGCTGGCCGCGGCCGGGGGTGCGGACGTGGTCCTGATGGACCTGCAGTTCGGCTCCGGGATGCACGGTTCGGAGGCGACGGCGGCGATCACCGCTGTGCCCGGCGGGCCGAAGGTGCTGGTCCTGACGACGTACGACACGGACGCGGACATCCTGGCGGCGGTGGAGGCGGGCGCCTCCGGCTACCTCCTGAAGGACGCGCCGCCGGAGGAGCTGGCGGCGGCGGTCCGTACGGCGGCGGCCGGGCAGTCGGCCCTCGCCCCGGCGGTGGCGCACCGGCTGATGGACCGGATGCGGACCCCGGCGGAGGCGCTGACCAAGCGCGAGCTGGAGGTGCTCCAGCTGGTGGGCGAGGGCCTGTCGAACCAGCAGATCAGCAAGGTGCTGTTCCTGAGCCAGGCGACGGTGAAGTCGCATCTGGTGCATGTCTTCGCGAAGCTGGGCGTGGAGTCCCGCACGGCGGCGGTGGCGACGGCGACGGCCCGCCGCCTGATCAGGCGCTAGGGGTGCCTTGTCGGTCAGGCCGCGAGCCCGGCCTGGTCGGCAAGTCACCCACCCCCAGCCCCCGGTCGCCGCGCCCGTCCCGCCACGGCTGCCCTCGGACTCCCGCCGTACCACAGCCGCCATCGCGGACCTGTCGCGCCACGGCCGCCCCCGCGCGCCCGTCAGTCGACCGGTCCCCGGGGCGTCGGCGGCCCGAAGAGTTCCACCGCACGGCGGACGCCGGCGAGCCCTTCCGCGAGCGCGCTGACGGACCCGACCGATCCCGCGACGAGCAGCAGCGAGCGGCGCAGCCGCCGTACCTCGGGGGCGCCGCTCAGCGCCATCGCGTCGAGCGCGGCGAGTTCGTCCTCGGCGATGCCCCGGTCGGCGAACTCGACCCGGTGGGCGGCCAGTTCACGTCGGAGCCGGGACACGGCGGACCGCAGTTCGGCCACCCTCGGGTCCACGCCCTCGCCGGTCACTCGCCTCTGCCCCACGCTTCGCAACATGGTTCTCCCCCTCGCACGACACTGTGCGCAGAACTCCCTACTCCGCACACCCGGAGCAGCGCTCCGAGCCGACCCCGGGCGGTGGTCGGGCGCCGTGAGTTGCGGGTCAGTTAACTCCTTCGCCACCCCACCGCGCCACCCTTCGCCCGGGTAATTCAGGCGACCGTGTGATTCCGCCTGATGAGGTATGCAGTCCCCATGACAACAGCGCATGACCGAACGGATGTCCACACGCCACTCGTCGCCGGACTGCTGCTCGCCGCGGGGGGCGGGCGGCGGCTCGGGGGGCGGCCCAAGGCGCTGCTCACGCATCGGGGGCGGCCCCTCGTCGAGTACGCCGTGGGGGTGCTGCGCGCGGCCGGGTGCGAGGTGGTGCACGTGGTCCTCGGCGCGTCGGCCGAGGTCGTACGGGAGCGGGCGGAGCTGCCCGGGTGCGTGCTCGTGGAGAACCCGCGGTGGGCCGAGGGGATGGGGTCCTCGCTGCGGGCGGGGCTCGACTCGCTGGCCGCCGATCCGCGCGGGGTCGACGCGGCGCTCGTCCTGCTGGTCGACCAGCCGGGGATCGGGGCGGAGGCGGTGGCCCGGGTCCGGGCGGCGTACGTCTCGCGGGATTCGCTGGCGGCGGCCTCGTACGACGGGCAGCGGGGCCATCCGGTGCTGTTCGGCGCCGGGCACTGGGCGGGGATCGCCGAGCTCGCGGTGGGCGACCGGGGCGCGCGGGACTATCTGGCGGCGCACCGGGATGCGATCACCCCGGTGGACTGTTCGGATGTGGCCGAGCCGTACGACATCGACACCGAGGAGGATCTGGCGCACTTGGAGTGAAAGGCGTGGCACCCAGCGCCATGGTCTGTCGACGCGGAGAATCTCGACGTCAACAAACCATTGAACTTCCACCATGAGGAAACTAGTATCCACTGTTCAGAAGCGCCTGTCCGTTCAGAAGGCGCTTGCGGCCGTATCTCGGCGCCTGCGGCACTGCGTGCCGTCCCGCGACGCCCGGCGGCCGTCTGGCACCGCCCGTGAAGTCCGCTGAAGGAAGTGACAGTTCATGTCCGCACCAGCGCCGTCCCCCCTGGCCGTCGTCGATGCCGAGCCCCTGCCGCGCCAGGAAGAGGTGCTCACCGAGGCCGCCCTGGCCTTCGTCGCCGAACTGCACCGGCGGTTCACCCCGCGCCGGGACGAGCTCCTCGCCCGCCGAGCGGAGCGTCGCGCCGAGATCGCCCGCACGTCCACCCTGGACTTCCTGCCGGAGACCGCGGCGATCCGCGCCGACGACTCCTGGAAGGTCGCGCCGGCCCCGGCGGCCCTGAACGACCGCCGAGTCGAGATCACCGGCCCGACCGACCGCAAGATGACGATCAACGCGCTCAACTCCGGCGCGAAGGTCTGGCTCGCCGACTTCGAGGACGCCTCGGCGCCGACCTGGGAGAACGTGGTCCTGGGTCAGCTCAACCTGATCGACGCGTACACCCGGAAGATCGACTTCACGGACCCGCGCTCGGGCAAGTCGTACGCCCTCAAGCCGGCCGGCGAGCTGGCGACGGTCGTCATGCGGCCCCGCGGCTGGCACCTGGAGGAGCGCCACCTCACCTTCGACGGCCGCCCGGTCCCCGGCGCGCTCGTCGACTTCGGCCTCTACTTCTTCCACAACGCCCAGCGGCTGATCGACCTCGGCAAGGGCCCGTACTTCTACCTGCCGAAGACGGAGTCGCACCTGGAGGCCCGCCTCTGGAACGAGATCTTCGTCTTCGCCCAGGACTACGTCGGCATCCCGCAGGGCACCGTCCGCGCCACGGTCCTCATCGAGACCATCACGGCCGCGTACGAGATGGAGGAGATCCTCTACGAACTCCGCGACCACGCCGCCGGGTTGAACGCCGGCCGCTGGGACTACCTGTTCTCCATCGTCAAGAACTTCCGTGACGGCGGCGCCAAGTTCGTCCTTCCGGACCGCAACGCGGTCACGATGACGGCCCCGTTCATGCGCGCGTACACCGAGCTCCTCGTGCGCACCTGCCACAAGCGCGGCGCGCACGCGATCGGCGGCATGGCGGCGTTCATCCCGTCCCGCAAGGACGCCGAAGTCAACAAGATCGCGTTCGAGAAGGTCAAGGCCGACAAGGACCGCGAGGCCGGCGACGGCTTCGACGGCTCGTGGGTCGCCCACCCCGACCTGGTCCCGATCGCGATGGCCTCCTTCGACGCCGTCCTGGGCGAGAAGCCGAACCAGAAGGACCGGCTCCGCGAGGACGTCTCGGTCGCGGCCGGCGACCTGATCGCCATCGACTCGCTGGACGCCAAGCCCACATACGCGGGCCTGGTCAGCGCCGTTCAGGTCGGCACCCGCTACATCGAGGCATGGCTGCGCGGGCTCGGCGCCGTCGCCATCTTCAACCTGATGGAGGACGCGGCCACCGCCGAGATCTCGCGCTCGCAGATCTGGCAGTGGATCAACGCCGGTGTCGAGTTCGAGCACGCCGGAGAAACGGTGAAGGCCACCCCGGAGCTGGCCCGCAAGGTCGCCGCCGAGGAGCTGGACGCGATCCGCGAGGAGATCGGCGAGGAGGCCTTCGCGGCCGGCAAGTGGCAGCAGGCGCACGACCTGCTCCTGCACGTCTCCCTCGACGCCGACTACGCCGACTTCCTGACGCTCCCCGCGTACGAGCAGCTGGTCGGCTGATCTCACGGCAGCACGGCTGACCCGACGGCCCGCACAGCCGGTCGGACAGCATCTGAGCAGGGCTTCGTCCCCGGTGTCGCACAGCACCGGAGACGGGGCCCTGTTCCCGTTCCTGTGGGACGACAGGGGACGTGACGCAACCGAGATATGCAGCTACCTAGCGGTAACAAGCCAGCGGGTGACAGATTCCGCCATGCCACCGGCCGGCGGCTGTCCCCCACGTCACTGCGTACCGCAGGAGCACAGCCATGCCTTCGTCCCCCCACCGCGCGCTGCGCGCACTCCTGGCACTGTGTACCGCCGCCGGGCTCGCCTCCGTCGCCGCCCCCTCCGCCCACGCGTCCCCCGGTACGGGCCCCACCGCCGTCGTCACCATGGGCGACAGCTACATCTCCGGAGAGGCAGGCCGCTGGCTGGGCAACAGCCTCACCAACTCGGGGAACCGCAACGGCACCGACCGGGCCTGGACGGGCAGCGGTTACGACCCCTCCCGGGTGTACGGCGCCACCGCCGGCGGCTGCCACCGCTCGGACACCGCCGAGGTGCGGAGCGCGGGACCGCTCGCGAGCAGCCTCATCAACCTGGCCTGCTCCGGAGCGACGACCGAGAACGTCGTCCGCGCCTCACAGGGCGGCCGGGCGTACAAGGGCGAGGCCCCGCAGGCCGACCAGCTCGCGGCCGTCGCCGCCTCGCACGACGTGGAGCTGATCGCCCTCTCCATCGGCGGCAACGACCTCGGCTTCGCCGACATCATCGCCACCTGCGCCACGGACTACATCGTCTGGTACTCGTACTGCCACGACGACCAGCAGGCCGAGGTCGACGCCCGGATCGACGGCGTGATGGCGGACGTCGGCCGCTCGGTCGACGAGATCCGGGCCGTGATGACGGGCGCCGGATACGCCTCCTCCGACTACCGGATCGTCCTCCAGTCCTACCCCTCCCCCCTCCCCCGCGCCGCCGAGAACCGGTACGGCGAGAGCGGCTGGACCCGTACGAACACCGGCGGCTGCCCCTTCTGGAACGCCGACGCCGACTGGGCCCGCGACTCCCTCGTCCCGCAGCTCGCCAACCGCCTGAAGGGCGTCGCGGCGGCCAAGGGCGTGCAGTTCATGGACCTGCGGGACGCGCTCCAGGGGCGTGAGGTGTGCGCGAAGGCGAGCCGTCAGGTGACGTCGACGGCGCCGACGTCGGGGGCGACGAGCGAGTGGGCGCGCTGGATCGACAGCCAGAGCACCCAGGGGCTCGTCCAGGAGTCCATGCACCCCAACGCCTACGGCCAGCAGGCCCTCGGCCGCTGCCTGGCCCTGGTCCACGCCCGCCCGACGGGCAACCACAGCTGCCGGAACACGGCGGGGGCGGGACCGTCGGCGATGTATCTCGCGGCGGGATAGCAGCAGCGCGGGACAGGGGCCGCGGCGGCTGCCGCAGCTGCTACGGAGCCAGGCCGAGCGGGCCGAGCACCCGCTCGGCCTCGTGCCGGTCGGCCGCCCTCATCGCCCGGACCAGGGCGGCGGAACCACCCGGCCAGGCGGCGGCCGCGGTGTCGAACGCGGCACGGCGGGACTCCAGGGGCCCCTTCTTGGCGGGCAGCGCGTCGAGCACGAACAGCGCCCGCGCCGAGATCCCCACCTGGATCAGGTCCGAGGGCTCTCCCCGCGCGCGAAGGGCCTGGTGTGCGTACGCGCCGATCACCGGGTCGCGGAGGGCTCCGCGCAGGGCCTCGGGCGGGGCGGCGGCGGTGTCGAGGACGGCGAAGAGCCCACGGGTGGCGGCCGCGTCGGTGGTGCCCGCGTGGACGGTGCCGAGGGAGGCCAGCAGCTGGGACCAGGCGTCGGCGGTGTCCCCGCGCGCGTGGAGCCAGTCGGCGAGCACCCGCGAGGCCACGCACGTCGGCCAGCCCACGGCGGCGGCCACCGCCTCGGCGGCCGACCACGCCCTGGCCCCGGCGGCGTCGGGGGCGGCGATCCCGCGTACCCCGAGGAGATAGCGGACGGCACCGGCGCCGCGGGGGGTGAGCCCGAAGGCGTCTCCGGAGCGGAAGACCAGGCCGGTGGCGGCGAGTCGGTCGACGACGGCGGCGAGGTCACGGGCGGGCCCCACGAGCCGGGCCCGGTCGGCCTCCGTCAGATCGGCCGTACCGAGGAGCCGTACGAGCTCGGTGACGGGCGGAACGAGGTGCGAGGTCTCGATCTCCCCGTCCGGCACCGCCGCCGGCACGGCCACGGGCAGGTCCTCCACGGCCGGATCGACGGCCCAGTCCTCGTACTCGGCGGCCTTGCGGGAGACGGACTCGGCCGAGCAGCCGCGCCGGTAGACCACGTACAGCAGATGCGGAGCCTCGCCCCCGTAGGGCTCGAACTCCTCCTCGGACAGCTCCTCGACGGCGGTGATGAGGGTGTTCGCGTCCTCCTCGACCGGCCCCGCCTCGATCGCGGGTGGCGGGGGTACGGGGACGGCGATGTCGCCGTAGTGGTCGAGGTGCTCGTCCAGGAGGGCGTCGGCCAGGACGAGGTGGGGGAAGTCGTCGGGCCCGGGCGCGAAGCGCGCGTACGGTCCGGCGAGCTGTTCGGCGAGGCCGGCGGCGGTCCACCGGTCCTGGAGCGCGGCGGCCACCTGTCCGATGCCGGTCGCGACGGCGTGGTCGGTGAGCAGCGGCCCGGCGGCGGGCGGCGCCTCGGCGTCCCGTACGTACGCGCGTGTGAGGGCCTCGGCGAGCAGGACGTCGGCGAGGGCCGTACGCCCCATGAGGTCGGCCCGGTGCACCCCGTCGGGCAGCGGCGCCCCGTCGAGGGCGGCGAGCCGGCGCCGTACGTCCTCGGGGTCGGTGAGGTCGGCGCCGCAGGTGCGCAGGAGCGAGGCGTACCAGCGGTGCCAGGTCAGGTTGCCCGGGTCGGTCATGGCCCGCTCGAAGTCACCGGCCGCCTCCCGGACGGCCGCGGCGACCTGCTCGCCCCGGCCCCCGTCGAAGCGCGCCGCGAGCCTGCCCACCACGGCGGGGTAGACCGCGAGCGCCCCGGGCGGCACGTAGACGAAGGTCGGCAGGTCCTCGACGAGCAGCTGCCGTACGAGTCCGGGTGTCGGCTCGGGCACCCCTGACTCCCGGTCGGCCCCCCGGAGGGCGAGGAGACCCAGCACCGCCTCGGCGGCACGCACGAAATCGGGATCGCGGCGCTCGGGTGCTCCGTCGAGGAAGCTGTCGAGCCCGGTGTTGGTGAGAACGGTCTCGGCCACGCTTCCAGGGTAGTTCGGCGGGGGACGAATCGGATGGACGACGCAGGGGGCGGGGGCGGGGAATCGCCGGTGTCAGGGGCGTCTCCGCAGGGCGCGGACGACCTGGGCCCTGTGCTGGGTGTGGCCGGCGCGGGGCGGCCCGGACATCGGCGGGGTGGTTGCGGCCGATCGGCGGGCCGGTCCGCCGCGCCGTCAGCGCACCACCACCGTCCGGGGTGCCGAGAGGTCGCCCCAGGTGCCGTCGGGGAGTTGGGCGCGGAGGGTGACGGTGTAGCGGGTGCCCGGGGGGTCCTGGACCGGGAAGGTGTAGGTGGCGCGGCCGGGGGGCGGGGCGGTGCCCCAGATGATGGTGGTGGCGAACCTGCCGTTGAGGTGGAGTTCGTGGTGGGTCACCGGGCCGCCCGTGTCCGGCGGGGTCCAGGTGACGGTGATCTCGCCCTTGGCCGCCGTCGCGGTGAGGCGGGTGGGGGCGGTGTTCGCCGGGGCGCCGGGGGACGGGGCCGTGGTGAGGTCGGCGGGGGTGCTGTCCGGGGAGGAGTTCTCGGCGGCGTCGCGGGCGCGGACGGTGAACGCGTAGGCGGTGCCGGGGCGCAGGCCGGTGACGTGGGCGGTGGTGGCGGTGCCGGGCACGGTGTGGATGCGGGTGTCGGCCTGGTAGACGTCGTACGCGGTGACCTTGGTGTCGTCCTCGGCCGCGGTCCAGCGGAGGGTCACGGCGCGGCTGCCGTCGGGGGTGGCGCGGAGCGCGGCCGGCGTGGTGGGGGGCGTGCGGTCCTCGGCGGCAGCGCGGAGGGTGGTCGCGGTGACGGTGGCGCTGGGGGGCGAGACGTTGCCTGCGGCGTCCCTGGCCCGGACGGTGAAGCGGTGGAGGGTGGCGGGGGCGAGGCCGACCACGTCGGTCATCAGGGTGGTGGCGGGGAGGTCCTTGACCTTGCGGCCCTCGCTGTAGACCGCGTACCCGGTGACGGCTCGGTCGTCGGTGGCCGCGCTCCACATCACATGGACGGTGGTGGCGCTGCCCGCCGTCGCGGTGACACCGGAGGGGACGGTGGGGGCGCGGGTGTCCTCGGCCTCGGGAACGGCGGCGCCGGAGCACCCGGCGAGGCCGAGCGTCAGCGCGAGGGCAGTCAACAGGCTTGCGGCGAGCGGGCGTTGCACGAGCCGGCCTCCGTCCGTCGGAAAGGTCCAGACCTATATCGCACAGTCGGGGCGGGCTCGGCAAGGGGGCGTTGTCAGTGGCGTGCGCTTCACTGGGATCATCACTCTCCGTAGTCGGATCTGGGGGAATCATGACGGACCGTACGACCTATGTGAGCCACGCCGGGGTACGGCGACGCGGCTGGACCGACGCGATGGTGCGGGAGCTGCTCGGCACACCCGATGTGCAGGGCCGCGACCCGCGCCGCTGGTCCCCCGCGCCCCTGCGGCTCTACCTCCTGGCGCGGGTCGAGACGGTGGAGCGGACACCCGAGTTCGCCGAGACCTCGGCGCTCTCACCGGCCCGTTCCTCGGCCGCCGCGGCCTACGCCGAGCGGCGCCGGGCCGCCGTCCTGGCCGCGATCCGCGCGGAGCCGATCGAGGTGCCCCGGCTGCCCGGTCCGGAGCTGGAGCGGCGGGCGGTCCGGCACCGGCGGCTCCTGGGCGCGCGGAGTGCCGGGACGCCACCGGGAGAAGGGGCTCCGGCCGGCGCGCTCGTGCGGTGGCAGGTGAGCTACCTCCGGCACGCCCTCGCGCGGTACGAGGCACTGCTCGACGGGCTGTACGGCGAGACCGGACGCGGCGAGGCCGAGCGGCTGCTGCGGCGACGGCTGTACGAGGCGATCGGCGCCGCGTATCCGACGCTGGCTCAGGAGTGCCGCCGCAGGATCGCGGTGGAGCGGTGAGCGGGCGCGTGACGGGGGACGCCGGACGTCACCGCCCCAGAGTGCGCGCCAGCGCCCGGCATGCCGCCGGGATCGGGGCCACGATCCTCACCGCGCACCGGGTGCGCAGCTCCTCCGCCGCGTCGCCCAGCGGGCCTCCGCCGATCACGACCGCCCGCGCCCCGTCCCGGTCCACGCACGCGCGGACCGCGCACTCCAGTTCGTCGAGGAGCGACTCCGGTTGGGCGGAGAGGTGTTCCGGGCCGCCCGTCGTCAGGCGGAGGCCCGTGTACCGGTCGGCGAGGCCCAGGTCCTTCACACGGGCCGCGATCGCCTCGGCCAGGAGCGGTGTCGTGGTGGCGATGCCGAAGGGGGTTCCACCGATGGCCGCTTCCCTGAGGGCCGCCTCGCCCAGGCCCACCACGGGCACGTCGGTGGCCGCGCGCAGCTCCGCCGCGCCCGGGTCGCCGAAGGCGCCGACGAGGAGGGCCGCGCAGTCGCCGGCGGCCGTGGCCCGCAGGCCCGCGGCGACGACCTCCCGGGCCGCGGCGTCCAGCGCGGCGGGGTCGGTGAGCATGCGCGGGCCCCGGGTCACCGTCACACCGCGGACGGGGAAGGCGCCGCCCAGGGTGCGCCGGGCGAGGGCGGTCATCATCGCGGTCGTGACGCTGGAGGTGTTGGGGTTGATCAGCACCACGGCCCCGGGCCCCGCGGCGTGCGCGGGGACCGGGGCGTGGGGCGGGTCAGCGAGCGGGTTCAGTGGACGTGCGCCGCCTTCGCCGTGTGGCTGCCGGAGATCTCCTCGCCGGGCTCCATCGGCGCGGTGACGTCGTCGTCGTCCCGGCCCCGGCCCAGGTGGTTGAAGACCACGTTGAGCAGGACGGCCGCGACGCAGCCGGTCGAGATGCCCGAGTCCAGGATGATCTTCGCCGTCTCCGGGAAGGCGTGGTAGAACTCCGGCGCGGTGATCGGGATGATGCCGACGGCCAGGGAGACGGCCACGATGAGGACGTTGTTGTCCTTCTCGAGACCGGCCTTGACCAGGGTCTGGATGCCGCTGGCGGCGACCGAGCCGAAGAGGACGACACCCGCGCCGCCGAGAACCGGCCGGGGGACGACCGAGATCAGCGAGGCGGCGACCGGCGAGAGGCCCATCAGGACCAGGAAGCCACCGCCGCAGGCGACGACGAAGCGGCTGCGGATCCGGGTCATGGCGACCAGGCCGATGTTCTGCGCGAAGGCGCTGCACATGAAGCCGTTGAAGAGCGGGCTGATCGCGGAGCCGAGGGTGTCGGCGCGCAGTCCGGCCGCGATGGTCTTCTCGTCGGCGGGCCGTTCGACGATCTCGCCGAGGGCCAGCATGTCGGCGGTCGACTCCGTCATGGAGACCAGCATGACCACACACATCGAGATGATCGCGGCGAGGGCGAACTGCGGGCCGCCGAAGTGGAACGGCGTCGGGAAGCCGACGATGTCCGCCTCGGTCACCGGGGAGAAGTCGGTGACCCCGAACGGTATGGCGATGAGGGTGCCGATGACGAGGCCCAGGAGGACCGCGATCTGCTTGACGAAGCCGCGGGTGAAGCGGCGGAGCAGGAGGACGACGACGAGCGTGATGCCGGCGAGCGTGAGGAACGTGGTCGAACCGTAGTCCTCGGCCGCGGGGTTGGGCCCCTGGGCCCAGCCGAAGGCGACCGGGAGGAGGGAGACACCTATGAGGGTGATCACGGTGCCGGTGACGACCGGTGGGAAGAACCGCACGAGCCGGGAGAACCAGGGCGCGGCGAGGAAGCCGAGGAGTCCGGCGACGATGATCGCGCCGAAGATCACGGGTAGCGCGTCGGCCTTGTCGTCGGTGGTGTCGACGATGGCGAGCATCGGTGCGACGCCGGCGAAGGTGACGCCGTTGACGAAGGGGAGCCGGGCGCCGATCTTCCAGACCCCGAGCGTCTGGAGGAAGGTCGCGAGCCCCGCGGTGAAGAGGCTGGCGCCGGTCAGGAAGGTGAGTTCGGTGCCGGAGAGGCCGACGGCCGCTCCGACGATCAGGGGCGGGGCGACAACTCCCGCGTACATGGCGGCCACATGCTGGAGGCCGCTGGTGAGCATCTTCAGTGGGGGCAGCGTCTCGTCGACCGGATGCGTCTCGCGGTCGTCGGGGGCGGAGCCTGCGTCTTGTGCATTGCGAACCTGGGGCTTGGCGGCCACGGCGGTTCCTCCGGTCGGTTACACGTCGGCGGTGACGCGGGGTTCAGGGAGGTGGTGCGATGCGGTGCGGGGTGCAGGAGGTGCGGCTCGTTGCGGGGTGGTGCGGGGGTGGTGCGGTGCGCGCGTGGAGAGTCCGCGACACGGGGACGGATGCCCGGTGGGGGTGCGGGCGGATGTCACCGTCCCGGGAGGTGCCGTACGTCTTCTGCGTACGGCACCTCCCGGTCGGGCTGCCGCGGACCCCGCTCGGGTCCGCGGCGACCGACCGAGGGCCGTCCCCCTCGGTCGGACTCCATGGGGAGGGTCAGGCCTGGGCCGCGATGCGGGCCAGACGCTGGGCCTCCGCGCGCGCGTCGCGCGCGATGGTGTCCTCGTCGACGGTGAGCAGTCGGTTGTTCTCGACGATCTGCTTGCCGTTGACGAAGGAGGCGGTGACCGGGGCCGCCGCGCCGAAGACGATGGCGGTGACCGGGTCGGCGATGGTGGAGTGGCCGAGGCCGTCGATCTTCCACAGGACGAAGTCGGCGAGCTTGCCGGCCTCCAGGGAGCCGATGTTGTCGGCGCGGCCGAGGACCTGCGCGCCGCCGTAGGTGCCGAGGCGCAGGGCCTGGCGGGCGTTGAGCGCGGCCTCGCGGTGGGCGCCGAGCCGGTTGATGAGGAGCGCGTTGCGCAGCTCGGTGTGGAGCTCACCGGACTCGTTGGAGGCGGTGCCGTCGACGCCGAGGCCGACGGGTACGCCCGCCTTCAGCATGTCGGGGACGCGGGCGATGCCGGCGGCGAGACGCGCGTTGGACGAGGGGCAGTGCGCCACACCGGTCTTGGTGCGGGCGAAGGCCGCGATGTCGGAGTCGTTCATGTGGACGCAGTGCGCCATCCACACGTCCTCGCCGAGGAAGCCGGTGGACTCGAAGTAGTCCGTCGGGCCCATGCCGAACAGCTCGTGGCAGAACTTCTCCTCCTCCACGGTCTCCGAGCCGTGGGTGTGCATGCGCACACCGAGGCGGCGGCCGAGAGCGGCGCCCTCCCGGAGGAGTTCGGTGGAGATGGAGAAGGGCGAACAGGGGGCGACGGCGACCTGGGTCATCGCGCCGAAGGAGGCGTCGTGGTACTTCTTCACCGTCTCCTCGGTCGCGGCGAGCGCGCCCTCGGTGGTCTCCACGGCGAAGTCCGGCGGCAGGCCGCCGTCCTTCTCGCTGCGGTCCATGGAACCGCGGGCGAGGGTGAAGCGGACGCCCATCTCGGAGGCGGCGCCGATGATGGCACCGGACAGGTCGCCGGAGTTCACCGGGTACACGTAGTGGTGGTCCATGGCGGTGGTGACACCGCCGCGGGCCATCATGGCCAGCGAGCCCTGCGCCGCGGCACGCACCATCTGCTCGTCGATCCGCGCCCAGGTCGGGTAGAGGGCGACGAGCCAGTTGAAGAGGTTGTGGTCGGTCGCCAGGCCCCGGGTGATCCACTGGTAGAAGTGGTGGTGGGTGTTGACGAGACCGGGCGTGACGAGATGGCCGGTGGCGTCGATGCGCCGGACCACGTTCTCCAGGCCCTCGGGAGCCTTGCCGGCGCCGATGGACTCGATCTTGTTGTCCGCGACGACGAGGTAGCCGGAGGCGTACTCGGTGTCGTTCGCGTCGACGGTCGCGATCGCCGCGTTCTCGATGACGATGCGCTGGGCTGCCGAAGGTGCTGCCATGGCGGTGCTTCCTTCATTCCTCGGGGGTGGTGTGGGCACGGCAGGACCCTAGGAGGATTTGAGTGCCGGAGCCGTGTGACGGCTCCGGGTGCCGAGATGGTGGAAGAACAGATTCAGCAGGACGGCGACGAGCGCGCCGGCGCTGATGCCGGAGCCGAGCACGGTCTGTGCCCAGGCGGGGAAGTCGGCGTAGAAGGTGGGCGCGGCGAGCGGGATGATGCCCGCTCCGAGCGCGACCGCCACCAGGATGATGTTGGAGCTGTCGTCGAGTCCGGCTTCCGAGAGGGTGCGGATGCCGCTGACCGCGATCGAGCCGAAGAGGACGATGCCGGCGCCGCCGAGGACGGGCATCGGGACCATGGAGACGACCGCGCCGAGGACGGGGAAGGCCCCGAGGACCAGCAGGGCGCCGCCGGCGACGGCGACCACGTACCGGGAGCGCACCCGGGTCAGCGAGACGACGCCGACGTTCTGGGCGAAGGCCGAGGTCGGGAAGCCGCCGAAGACGGGCCCGAGCAGGGTGGCGATGCCGTCGGTGCGCAGTCCGCGGGTGATGGTCCGGCCGTCGCTGCGCCGCTCGCAGATCTCGCCGAGGGCGAGCATGCCGGCGCTGGACTCGGTCATCAGGACCAGCATCACGATGCACAGGGAGAGGATCGCGGCGGGCTGGAACTCGGGGGCGCCGAAGGCGAAGGGGGCGGGCAGGGCCGCGACCGGCGCCTCGCGCAGCGCGGTGAAGTCGGCCATCCCGAAGGGGATGGCGGCGAGGGTGCCGATGAAGAGGCCGAGCAGCAGGGCGATCTGCTTGACGAAGCCCTTGCCGAAGCGCTGGAAGAGCAGGATGACGACGAGGGTGAAGCCGGCGAGTGCCAGGTACCTCATGGCGCCGAAGTCGGCGGCGGTCCGGTCGCCGCCCTGCGCCCAGCCGACGGGTACGGGCATCAGGGTCACCCCGATGAGGGTGATGACGACGCCGGTGACGAGCGGCGGGAAGAAGCGCAGGAGCCTGCCGAAGAAGGGCCCGACGGCGAGGCAGAACACTCCGGCGACCATCACCGCGCCGTAGATGGCGGGGAGTTGGTGGCCCGGGGCGCTGGTCTCGGCGATGGCGAGCATCGGCGCGATGCCGGCGGAGGAGGCCGCGTTGACGAACGGCAGCCGGTTGCCGGCGAAGTTCCGGACGCCGAGCGTCTGCAGGATGGTGGCGCAGCCGGCGATGAGCAGGCTGGCGGCGATGAGCCGGGTCATTCCGGCGGCGTCCAGGCCGACCGCCTGGCCGATGATGAGCGGAGGGGTGACGACGCCGGCGTACATCGCGGCGATGTGCTGGAGTGCCGCGGGGACGAGCCGCGAGGCGGAAAGCTTTTCGTCCACCGGGTGGACCTGGTCGGTCGTGCCCGGCGGGGTGGAACACGGGCCTTCGGCGGGTGCCGGCCCCTTTGCTGGCTGTGTCATGAGAGTCCCTCCGGTCCGGCGCGGCCCCCGCCCGACTGCGGGCGGGCGGGGGCCGGTCACGCGGACGCCGCTTAGAGGTTGGTCATGTCGACCGGGATCTGCGCCGTGGCTCCGTCGCGGAGGACGGTGGCCTCGATGAGGCCGTACATGCGGTCGGCGGCGTAGTAGACCTCGTTGTCGTTCTTGAGGCCGAAGGGCTCGAGGTCGACCAGGAAGTGGTGCTTGTTCGGGAGCGAGAAGCGGACTTCGTCGATCTCCGAGCGGTGGTTGATGATGCGCGTGGCCATCTGGTACAGCGTCTGCTGGAGGGAGTACGAGTACGTCTCCGAGAAGGCCTCGAGCATGTGCTTCCTGGTCTGCTCGTAGGACCGCTCCCAGTTGGGCATGCGCTGCTCGTCGTCGGTCCAGTTGAACCGCCAGCGGGCGGACACCTGCGTCGCCAGGATGCGGTCGTACGCCTCCTGGAGCGTCGTGTACTGGTCCTTGATGTAGCCCCAGAACTCCGAGTTGGTGGAGTTCATGACCACGAGGTCCTTGAGGCCGGAGATGACCTCCCAGGTGGCACCGTCGTAGGTGATCTGGGTGACGCGGGTCTCCTGGCCCTTGCGGGCGAAGGAGTGGTTGACCTCGTCGGCGCCGATGAACTTGGAGTTGGCCTCGGAGGACGCGATGCGCTCCCAGGAGTACTCCTCGATCCGGATGCGCGCCTTCTTGATCGGCTCCTGGCTCGTCACGAAGTGGCGGGCGAGGTGGATGCCGAACTGCTCGGCGGACTCGATGCCGTACTCCTTGGCGAACGCGAAGATGGTGTTCTTCGTCGTGTCGGTGGGGAGGCAGTTGGCGTTGGAGCCGGTGAGGTGGACGTCGTCGAGGTCGCCGGAGAGGGCGACGGAGACGTTCAGGTCCTTGATGTGGTGGGTGTCGCCGTCCCGCGTGATCTTGACGACGCGGTTCTCTGCTTTGCCGTACTGGTTCTGGCCGAGAATCGTGGGCATGTCTGCTAGCTCCCTCGGTATACGGAGTA
Organism: Streptomyces sp. NPDC088707; assembly: GCF_044752725.1. NCBI lineage: Bacteria > Bacillati > Actinomycetota > Actinomycetes > Kitasatosporales > Streptomycetaceae > Streptomyces > Streptomyces sp. NPDC088707. The sequence goes on from NZ_JBIVLV010000017.1 coordinate 71,399, forward strand.
GCCGAACGGGTTGAGCAGCAGCGGTACGTGATAGTGCTCGCCCGGCGTGACGGCGAACGTGATCGCCACCTCCGGGAAGAACGCACCGCTGTCCCTTACGCGGGGGGCGTCCTGCTGCGCCTCGGCTTGCTTCTTGGAGAAGTACGTCTCGACCTCGAAGTCGAGGCGTACGTGGGTGGTGCCCTCCGGCAGCGCCGGCAGGTCCTTGCAGCGCCCGTCCGCGTCGGTGGCGGAGCCGCCGAGCGCGACCCACTCCGCGTCGAAGCCGCTGCGGGCCGCGAGCGTGATGGCGACGCCCTCGGCGGGGCGGCCGATGCTGGTGTCCAGGATGTGCGTGGACACCGAGGCCGTGGTGTCGGTGCTCATGCGGAGCTCTCTTCCTCGGAGGTCTCTACGAGACGGGTCAGCCGGATGCGGTTGATCTTGCCCAGTTCGGTGCGGACGATCTCCCGCTCCTCCTCGGGCGAGTTGCCGATCCGCTGCCGGAGCGCGTCGCGCATCTGCTCGCCGGTCCGGCCGGTGGCGCAGATGAGGAAGACGTGTCCGAACGTGTCCTGGTAGGCCAGGTTGAGTTCGAGCATCTCGGCCTTGAGCTCCGCGGAGGCGCCGGCCATCCCGCTCTGTTCACGGGAGGAGGTCGGGTCCCCGGCCTTCGGACGACCGATCGGCGGGTGCCCCGCCATCGCCTCGGCCAGGTCCTCGGCGGTCAGCTCGGCCATGGCGGCGTCGCTGGCGAGGAAGAGCGCTTCGGCGGTGGTGTACGGGCGCTGGGCGAGGATCTCGCTCCCCCACGCCGAACTGGAACACACCTCGTGGAGCGCGGCGAGGGCCTCGCTGTCCGCGGAGGTGTTGAACCGGGTGAGGCCCGGTGTCGTACCTGAAGTCACGGGAAGCCTCCGTGGCTGTTTTTCGCTGTGCGTCGGACGGGCTGCGGATAGCTAACGCCCTCCGCAACACAACGTCAACACTTTGTTGAAAACTCGGCCACACAAAAGCCGTCGTCCCGACATCCGGACGACGGCTTGTGGCCACACATGATCAACTACTCGCCTTTGGCGGCCTTTTCCCTGCTCAGGGCGGTCTCCCTGTTCAGGTAGTTGTACACGGTGAAGCGGCTGACACCCAGTGCACCCGCCACCGTCTCCACTCCATGACGTACCGCGAACGCGCCGCGCGCCTCCAGGAGGCGGACGACCTCCTGCTTGGCCTTGCGGTCCAGTTCGGCCAGCGGCATCCCGTGCCGTCGCTCCATCGCCACGAGGATGTGGTCGAGGGATTCGGACAGCTGCGGCAGCCGCACGGCGAGCACGTCCTCGCCCTCCCAGGACAGGACGACGTCGTCACCCTCCGCCTGCGCGGGGACGAGCAGCTCGGCGCCCATGGCGTCGACCAGCGGCTTCACCGCGGCGACCAGGGGGTGCTCGTTCACTTCCCGCCCTCCCCGATCACATTGACCTGGAGCGAGACACGGGTGGCCCCGGCCGCGAGCGACTTGCGCAGCAGCGCGTCGACGGCGGTGAGCACCTCGTCGGCGCCGCCCTCCGCCGTGTTTCCGAAGGGGCCGACGTCGACCGCGTCCAGCTGGGCCGACTGGACGACCTCACGGGCCACGACCGCGTGCGCCGGCGCCTCGTCGAGGTCGAACGGCTCGGTCGTGAACTCCACTCTCAAACGCACCATGACCCCACGCTACGGCCCCGCTCCCGTCTGCGGGAGCCCCGGACCTGCGGCGACCTCTTGACAACCGACTCCCCCGCCTTGCAACATTCCGTCAGACAGAAACTTACTTCCGCGATACGGAAGGAGCGCCGCCCCTCATGGCCCGCTTCTCAGTAGGCGCAGGCACGGACCAGCGCTTCGATGTGAACCTGTCGATCCTCTTCACGGAACTCCCGCTCCTGGAGCGCCCCGCGGCCGCCGCCGCGGCGGGCTTCACCGCGGTCGAGCTGTGGTGGCCCTGGATCGACACCGCCACCCCCGAGCAGAGCGAGCTCGACGCCCTCAAGAAGGCTCTTGAGGACGCCGGCACCCAGCTGGTGGGCCTGAACTTCTACGCCGGGCAGCTCCCCGGCCCGGACCGCGGAGCCCTCTCCGTACCCGGGAACGAGTCGGACCGCTTCCGCGCCAACATCGAGGTGGCCGCCGACTTCGCCGCCTCGGTCGGCTGCAAGGCGCTCAACGCGCTCTACGGCAACCGCGTCGAGGGCGTCGACCCGCAGATCCAGGACACCCTCGCCCTGGAGAACCTGGTCCTGGCCGCCCGCGCGGCCGACCGGATCGGCGCGATCCTCCTCGTCGAGACCCTCAACAAGCCGGAGTCGCCGCTCTACCCGCTGGTGAGCGCCCCCTCCGCGATCGAGGTCATCGACAAGGTCAACGCGGCGACCGGGCTCGGCAACGCCAAGTTCCTCCTCGACATCTACCACCTGTCGATGAACGGCGAGGACGTCAGCCAGGTCATCGCGGAGTACGCGGCCAAGACCGGCCACGTCCAGATCGCGGACAACCCGGGCCGCGGCGCGCCGGGCACCGGCGACCTGCCGCTCGAACAGCTCCTCGACGAGCTGAAGAAAGCCGGTTACGACGGCTGGATCGGCCTGGAGTACAAGGCCGCCGACGCCGCCGCTTCCTTCGAGTGGCTGCCCGTCGAGGCCCGCCCGGCTCGCTGACGCAGGCCCCCTCCCCGTACCACCTTGCTTTGAGAGGCACCCTCCCCATGAGCAGCAACCTCGCTGATTCTTCCCAGCCCACCCGCCCGGCGATTGCCTGGATCGGCCTCGGCATCATGGGCTCCCCCATGTCCGAGAACCTGCTGAAGGCCGGCTACTCGGTCACCGGCTTCACCCTCGAGCAGGACAAGCTGGACCGGCTCGCCAAGGCCGGCGGCACCTCCGCCTCCTCGATCGCCGAGGCCGTCAAGGACGCCGACGTCATCATCACGATGGTGCCCGCCTCCCCGCAGGTCGAGGCCATCGCCTACGGCCCGGCCGGCATCCTGGAGAACGCCAGGCAGGGCGCGCTGATCATCGACATGTCGTCGATCACCCCGCAGACCTCGGTCGACCTGGCAGCGAACGCCAAGGAGAAGGGCATCCGCGTCATCGACGCGCCCGTCTCCGGCGGCGAGGCCGGCGCCATCGAGGCGGTGCTCTCGATCATGGTCGGTGGCGAGAAGGCCGACTTCGACGAGGCCCTCCCGATCCTGGAGGCCCTCGGCAAGACCATCGTCCTCTGCGGCCCGCACGGCTCCGGCCAGACGGTGAAGGCCGCCAACCAGCTGATCGTCGCGGTCAACATCCAGGCCTGCGCCGAGGCCGTGGTCTTCCTGGAGAAGTCCGGTGTGGACCTCCAGGCCGCCCTCGACGTCCTCAACGGCGGTCTGGCCGGCTCGACCGTGCTGACCCGCAAGAAGGACAACTTCCTGAACCGGGACTTCAAGCCCGGCTTCCGGATCGACCTGCACCACAAGGACATGGGCATCGTCACCGACGCCGCCCGCAACGTCGGTGCGGCCCTCCCGGTCGGCGCGGTCGTCGCCCAGCTCGTGGCCTCGCTGCGCGCCCAGGGTGACGGCGGCCTGGACCACTCGGCCCTGCTGCGCGCCGTCGAGCGCCTCTCCGGCCAGCAGGTCTGATCCAGCGCCCCCACGTGCGGGGCCCCCAGATTTCCGGTCGGCGGCGGTGCTGACAACTGTCCTGTCGCGCCCAGGCGCCGCCGCCGACCGGAACACCACACTTCCTTTTCAACAAACTGTTGACGTTACGTTCGAGCCGAATTTACGCTCCTCGCACCGTCAGCAGAGCTCCCGTACGGAAGGTCACGATGTCGAAGCGCGTGCTTACGACCGAGTCCGGCGCCCCCGTCGCCGACAACCAGAACTCCGCCACCGCCGGCGTCGGTGGCCCTCTCCTCCTCCAGGACCAGCACCTGCTGGAGAAGCTCGCGCGCTTCAACCGTGAGCGGATCCCGGAGCGCGTGGTGCACGCCCGCGGCTCCGGCGCGTACGGCTACTTCGAGGTGACCGACGACGTCACCGCGTACACCAGGGCGAACTTCCTCGGTGAGGTCGGAAAGAAGACCGAGACCTTCATCCGCTTCTCCACCGTGGCCGACTCGCTCGGTGGCGCCGACGCCGTCCGCGACCCGCGCGGCTTCGCGCTGAAGTTCTACACCGAAGAGGGCAACTACGACCTCGTCGGCAACAACACCCCGGTGTTCTTCATCAAGGACCCGATCAAGTTCCCCGACTTCATCCACTCCCAGAAGCGCGACCCCTTCACGGGCAAGCAGGAGCCGGACAACGTCTGGGACTTCTGGGCCCACGCCCCCGAGGCCACCCACCAGATCACCTGGCTCATGGGCGACCGCGGCATCCCGGCCTCGTACCGTCACATGAACGGCTACGGCTCGCACACCTACCAGTGGACCAACGAGGCGGGCGAGGCCTTCTTCGTCAAGTACCACTTCAAGACGAACCAGGGCATCCGCTCCCTCTCCGCCGACCAGGCCGCCGAGCTCGTCGGCAAGGACGCGAACTCGCACCAGACCGACCTGCTGCAGGCGATCGAGCGCGGAGTGAACCCGTCCTGGACCCTGTACGTCCAGGTGATGCCGGCCGCCGAGGCCGCCGACTACCGCTTCAACCCCTTCGACCTCACCAAGGTGTGGCCGCACGCGGACTACCCGCTGCAGCGCGTGGGCCGTCTGGTCCTCGACCGCAACCCGGACAACGTCTTCGCCGAGGTCGAGCAGGCCGCGTTCTCCCCGAACAACTTCGTCCCGGGCATCGGCCCCTCGCCGGACAAGATGCTCCAGGGCCGTCTCTTCGCCTACGCGGACGCCCACCGCTACCGTCTCGGTGTCAACCACACCCAGCTCGCGGTGAACGCCCCCAAGGCGACCGTCGCCGAGAACTACGGCCGGGACGGCGCCATGGCCACCCGCCAGGGCTCGCGCCATGACAAGAACTACGAGCCCAACTCGTACCAGGGCCCGGCCCAGACCGACGCGGCGCTCTCCGCCCCGCTCGCGATCCACGGCTGGACCGGCACCCACGAGGCGCCGCAGCACACCAAGGACGACGACTTCTTCCAGGCCGGTGAGCTCTACCGCCTGATGTCCGAGGACGAGAAGAAGCGCCTGGTCGCCAACATCGCCGGCGGTCTGTCCCAGGTGTCCCGCGAGGACGTCATCGAGAAGAACCTCGCGCACTTCGCCGCCGCCGACGCGGACTACGGCAAGCGCGTGGCCGAGGCGGTCAACGCCCTGCGCGAGGACTGACCGGCCAGCACCACCCAGACTGCGTACGGCACCTGACGGGAGGTCAGCGCCGTACGTGGTCCGGATCGCCGACCCGGATGAGGGGTGGCCGGTGATCCGGACAAGCGTGAGGACCGCGGCGGCGTCGAGCCAGTGCGGTGGTAAGGGCGCCGATCCCCCTTCTTGACCTGAAAGAAGAGGAGCACCGGCCGCCCGTCGGCACCGCCGCGGTCCCAACGCCCCTTCCCGGGGATTCCCCGGACGGGCCCCTCCCGAGGGGTCACGGCACCACCCGAGACTCCGCCCGGCGGCGCGAACGTCCTGTCGCGCCAGCCTCGTGCCGTCGGGCGGGTACAAGCCGGAGAGCGCGGAACCAGGTTTACGGTCCCTGGTTCCGCGCTCTTCTTGCGTGCGCGGACCCGCCGGCTCTGGTGCGCGCGGACCCGCCGGCGCTTCTGCGCGCGGACCCGCCGACGCTTCTGTACCCGCACCCGCCAGCGCATCGTTTCTGCGGTGAAGATCCGCACCCGCTCGGAGGAGTGCGCCGCGATTCGGGGCTCCCGCGGCCGGTCACCGGCGCTATCCACTCGTACATGATCAAGAACCTGTTGCGCGGGCTCACCCCGCTGGCCCTCATCCTGTCCCCGCTCGCCGTCACCTCCCCCGCCCTCTCCGCGAACGTCGTGATGCTGCCCGACGCGCTCGCCGAGCTCACCGAGGCGTCGGAGGACCCGGACGGCTTCACGGCGAGCGCGTTCCCCCACTGGAACGCTGGCCTCGACGCCACCGACGGCTGCGACACCCGCTCCGAGGTTCTGCTCGCCGAGGCCGTCGACGCGCCCACCACCGGTGCCGGCTGCACGCTGACCGGGGGCCGCTGGACCTCGTACTACGACGGCCAGAGCGTCTCCGACCCGGCCGGGCTCCGGGTCGACCATCTCGTCCCGCTCGGCGAGGCCTGGGAGTCGGGTGCCTCCGGCTGGACCGCGTCCCGGCGCGAGCGGTTCGCGAACGACCAGGGCGCGACCGCCACCCTCGTCGCCGTCACCGCCCGCAGCCTGCGGGACAAGGCGGGGCGGGACCCCGCCGAGTGGGTGCCCTCGGACTCCGCCCGGTACTGCCGCTACGTCGGCGAGTGGGTGTCCACCAAACTGCGCTGGGGACTCTCGGTGGACAAGGACGAGATGGAGGCGCTCAAGCTGTTCGCCGACGGCCCGTGCGAGGAGACGGTCGTGATCCGCTCGGCGACACCGAAGTAGGCCCCTGCGCCTGCCCCTCGGCCCGGGCCAGCGCGTACGTCACGGTGAGCGAGGCGAGGGCGAGGAGCACCATCCCCGTGCGCGGCGACGTGTACTGGGCGAGGGTGCCGGCGAGAGCCGCGCTCACCCCCTGGAGCGCGAGCATCCCCGAGGTGTGGAGGCCGAGGGCGTGACCGCTCAGCTCCTCCGGCACCAGGGCCATCAGCCGCTCCTGGTGCAGCAGGCTCGCCGCGTACCCGCTCGCCGAGACCGTCACCACGAGGAGCACGAGCGGCAGGGCCGGGTCCAGGGCGAACACCAGGAACGGGGCCGCGAGCAGTGCCTGGAGCGGGAACCGGATCCGCCCGCGCAACGGGGCCGGCAGGAATCGGCCGACGGCGGTGTCCCCGGCCAGCATCCCGAGCGCGGCGCAGGCGAAGAGGAGCCCGGCGCGCTCGGGGTCGTACGGCACGAAGAGCGACTCGCAGCCCACGATCAGCCCGTTGGGGATCCAGAGCGCCAGATAGGCGCGGCGGCGCGCGGGCGAGGACAGCAGCAGCCGGTTGGTGCGCCAGGTCTCACCGACCGAGGCCCGGCCGGCGGCGCGGGGCGGGCGTGCCCCGAGCCCGAGGCGGGCCAGGAGCGCGGCGGCGAGGTAGAGGCCGGCACCCACGAGGACCGTGCCCCGCGGCGAGAACAGGGCGATCAGGAGGCCGCCGGTCGCGAAGCCGCCGATCTGGCAGACGCCGACGGCCATGTTCGTCACCGAGCGGCCGAGGAGGAAGTCCTCGCGGGCGAGGATCTCGTTCAGCAGGCCGTGGCGCACGCCGCCGCCGAGCGAGGCGGCGAGCCCCTCGGCGAGCAGGACGGCGAAGACCGCCCAGGTCGGCAGGCCGGGAACCGCGAGGAGAGCGGTGCCGAAGGCGAAGAGGAGCGCGATCCCGGAGATCGCGGTGCGCGGCGGCAGCCGGTCGGCGGCCGAGAGCAGGGTGCTCGCGCCGATCAGCTGGGCGAGGGAGGGCCCGAAGAGGGCGAGCGCGGAGAGGAGCGGGGAGCCGGTCGCGCGGAACACGAGCGTGGCGAGCCCGAGCCCGACGACCGTCTGCGCGGCGGTGTGGACGGCGCCGGTGAGGAAGAGCGGGGTGAACTCGGGGGTGCGGAAGAGGTCGCGGTAGCGGGGCATGCGGGGAGTCTCGGGCGCGGGCAGCAGCCTCGATAGTCTTTCGCGCAGGGGCGAAACGACGGGGGCGTACGGCATGGGCTGGTGGCAGATCGGGACGGACTCCCTCGCCGGGAGCAGATTCGTCGTCTCCCCGCTCGCCGAGACCATCGCGGCCCTCAAGACCCTGCACGCGGCGGCCGGCGGCCACGGGTCCGGCGCGCATCCGGGCGAGCGCGCCTGGCTGGCCGCCCATCTGTCCCCGTACCGGGCGCGCCTCGCCGCCGGGCCGCTCGACGCGCTGCTCGTACGGGCGGCCATCGGCCCCCGCTGGAACGCCGACTTCCTGACGCCGACGCCGACAGGCGACGGGGAGCGGTCCTTCGAGGAGGAGGTCGCGGCGGTCCGCGAGGCCGAACCCGCCGACGCCGTGCCCCAGTTGGAGGTCGCGGTCGACGGGCCCGTACCGGAGCCGCTGCGGTCGGCGACGGACCTCCCGCGGCGCATGGCGGAGGTCCTGGAGTGGGTGTGGCGGGAGACGGTGCTGCCCGACTGGCCTCGCCGCCGGCGGATCCTGCAGGCCGATGTGGTGGCGCGTACGGCCCGGTTGGCCCGGGACGGCTGGGCGGCGGCCCTCGACGAGCTGAACCCGGGAAGGACGCGCTGGCTGGGTGACGGGCGGCTCCAGGTCAACCCCCGCGCCTACCCGCCGCGTTCGGTCGACGGCGGCCGGCTGCTGTTCGTCCCGGTGACCCCCGGCACGGGCTGGGTCTCCTGGGAGGGCACGGAACGGTTCGCGGTGGTCTACCCGTGCGCGGGCGCCCTGGCGGACCGGTCGGGCCCCGTCGCGCCCCGGGGGCTGGCGGCGTTGCTCGGCCCGGCGCGCGCCGGGATCCTCGTGCGGCTCGAATCCCCCACGTCCACGAGCCAGTTGGTCGCGCTCACCGGACAGGGGCTCGGCTCGGTGGGACGGCATCTGAAGGTGCTGCTCGACGCCGGACTCGTACGGCGGGGACGGGCGGGCCGGTCGGTGCTGTACGAGTGGACGGAGGCGGGCGCGGTGCTGGTGGCGGCACAGGGAGACCCCCGACCCGGTGCTCCTCGGGGCGGGGGCCGGTCCCTCTGACGAGGGGGACGATCAGACCTTGAGGGCCTTGATCGCGGTCGGCGCGTGGCCGGGCTCGGTGGCCAGCTCCTCGAACTCGGTGACATCGCTCATGTCGACCGTCTTGCTCATGGCGATGTTGGTGATGCGCTCCAGGATGGCCTCGACGACGACCGGGACCTGGTGCTCGACGGCCAGCTTCTTGGCCTCCTCGAACGCCTCGCCCAGCTTGTCGGGGTCGGTGACGCGGATCGCCTTGACGCCCAGGCCCTCGGCGACCTTGACGTGGTCGACGCCGTAGACGCCGATCTCCGGGGTGTTGATGTTCTCGAACTCGAGGTTGACCTCGAAGTTGATGCCCAGGTTGCCCTGCGCCTGGCGGATCAGGCCCAGGTAGGCGTTGTTCACCAGGACGTGGACGTAGGGGACCTTGTGCTGGGCGGCGACCGCCAGCTCCTCGATCATGAACTGGAAGTCGTAGTCGCCGGAGAGGGCGACGATCGGGGTCTCCGGGTCCGCGGTGGCGGCACCGATGGCGGCCGGGATGGTCCAGCCGAGCGGGCCGGCCTGGCCGCAGTTGATCCAGTTGCGCGGCTTGTAGACGTGCAGGAACTGGGCCGCGGCGATCTGGGAGAGACCGATGGTGGTGACGTAGCGGGTCTCCGGGCCGAAGGCCTTGTTCATCTCCTCGTAGACGCGCTGCGGCTTCAGGGGGATGTTGTCGAAGTGCGTACGGCGCTGGAGGGTCGCCTTGCGCTCCTGCGCGGACGCCGCCCAGGCGGAGAAGTCCGGGAGCCTGCCCGCGTCCTTGAGCTCCTTGGCGATCTCGACGAAGAGCTCCAGCGCGGCCTTGGCGTCGGAGGCGATGCCGAAGTCCGGGGCGAAGATCTTGCCGATCTGGGTGGGCTCGATGTCGACGTGGACGAACTTCCGGCCCTTGGTGTAGGCGTCCATGTTGTAGCCGGTGTGGCGATTGGCCCAGCGGTTGCCGATGCCGAGGACGAAGTCCGACTCCAGGAAGGTCGCGTTGCCGTAGCGGTGCGCGGTCTGGACACCGACCATGCCGGCGGCCAGCTCGTGGTCGTCCGGGATGGTGCCCCAGCCCATCAGGGTGGAGATGACCGGGATGTTGGTCAGCTCGGCGAACTCGACGAGCAGGTCGGAGGCGTCGGCGTTGATGATGCCGCCACCGGCGACGATCAGCGGACGCTCGGAGTCCAGGAGGAAGTTCAGCGCCTTCTCGGCCTGGGCGCGGGTCGCGGCCGGCTTGTAGACCGGCAGGGGCTCGTACGTCTCCGGGTCGAACTCGATCTCGGTCAGCTGGACGTCGATCGGCAGGTCGATGAGGACCGGGCCGGGACGGCCGGAGCGCATCAGGTGGAAGGCCTGCTGGAAGACGCCGGGGACCTGCGCGGCCTCCAGGACGGTCGTCGCGGCCTTGGTCACCGGCTTGGCGATGGCGGCGATGTCGACGGCCTGGAAGTCCTCCTTGTGGAGCTTCGAGACCGGGGCCTGGCCGGTGATGCACAGGATCGGGATCGAGTCGGCGATCGCCGAGTACAGGCCGGTGATCATGTCGGTGCCGGCGGGGCCGGAGGTACCGATGCAGACGCCGATGTTGCCGGCCTTGGCGCGGGTGTAGCCCTCGGCCATGTGCGACGCGCCCTCGACGTGGCGGGCCAGCGTGTGGCCGATGCCGCCGACGTTCTTGAGCTCGCGGTAGAAGGGGTTGATCGCCGCGCCGGGCACGCCGAACGCGGTGGTGACGCCTTCGCGCTTGAGGATCTCAACGGCCGCTGCGGCGGCGGTCATACGAGGCATGGGAGTGCTCCTGCTTCGGCCGGGCGGATCCAAGCCCACCGGTCGGCTCGGGAGCCCGGAGCGGCTTGTTTCCGTAATGCGGAAATGCTGTTCTGCTATACGGAAGCAATGTAGGTCGGGGTCCGGAGAGCCGTCAAGAGAAGTCCGACCGGCGGGATCACGGAAGTGGCCGAACACCTCCCCCCGAGGCGTCCGATGGGTGGACGATGGGGCGGAACGACAGGGGGTTGGTTGTGGGCGAGTCGGTACCGGTGCGCTGCCCGGAATGCCTGCGCACGCAGGCGTACGCGGCACCCGTCTTCCCCTGCGCGTGCGGAAGCCCGGTGGCGCCGCCCTTGGCGGCGGGCGCGACGGCGGAACCCGTCACGCACCGCAACTGGACGGACGAGTGGGTCACCGTCCGCTGCGGAGCCTGCGGCCGCGAGGACGACTGGCCGCACCCGGAGACGGGCTGCACCTGCGGGGTCGTCCTGCGGGTACCGGTGCGGGCGGTGGAGTCGGCGCACCCGAGGACCGGCGGGCCCGCGGAGGGCTCCGGAGACGTCGCCGGGCCGTGGCCGGAAGCGGGTGGCGACCGATCGGGCGCGGGCTCGGGTACGGGTCCGGGCTCAGGTACGGGTACGGGTACGGCCAGGGACGCGGGTCCGGGTACGGGTACGGGTCCGGGCGCTGCCGAGCAGGGAGCGATCGGCGGCGGCCGGGTTTCGTCCTCGCCGCCCTCGTCCTGGTCCGGCCGGCCCGATGCGATCGACCTGTCCGGTCCGATCGATCCGTCCGGTCCGATCGATCCGTCCGACCCGGTCGCCGGGGGCGAGCCCCGGTCGCCCCGGGCGGACACCTCCCCCGGTACGGAGCACGCCCAGCCCGTCGAGCCCGGTTCGGCGTGGTTCGGTACGGGTCCCGGCCCCGCGGGTACGGCCCCCGGCGCCCCCGGAGCCGTACCCGGCCCCGGTCCCGCTCCGGCCTCCGACGCCCCCGGAGCGATACCAGGTCCCGCCTCCCACCGTCACCCCGCGCACCCGCCCCGTCCGGGCGGGCCCCGCACGTTCGCCGAGCGGTACCCCACCCACATACCCCTGCCGCCCACCGCCCCTCGTCCGGCCCCGGTGCGCGGGGACTTCCGGCCGCTGACGATCAGAACCGCCCGGGACGCGGTCGCCGCGGCCGCCGGGTATCTGCGCTGGCTGGGGTTCCGGGACGTGGTACAGCCCGAGGAGCGTCCCGCGTCCGGGGTGGACCTGCGGGCGCCGGGACTGGTCGCACAGGTCGACCCGAGCACCCGGCCCACCGGGCTCCGGGCCGTCGAGTGCCTCTGGCTGAACGGACTGAGCGCCTCCTCGGTCAGCGTGTTCTTCTCGCTCGCCGGCTACACCCCTGACGCCCGTTCGCGGGCCGCCGAGATCGGCCTTCCCCTCTTCGTGCTCGACCTGACCGGCACCCCGCAGCCGGTGAACGGCGCCGCGGACGACCTGGCCTCGGGCGCCGTCTGAGAGCGCGGTCCGCAGGCGCCCTCAGGAGGAGCGGGCCGAAAGGCACGGCCCCCACAACACCTCGGCATCCGAAACCGGCCATTCACGCGTGACGATCACGCTCCCCCGGGCACAACACCCTCGGGGGGTGGGCCTCATGCCGACGGGGATGTGGTGGTTCATAGGAGCGGGCTGCGGGCAACTGCTGCTCGCCGTCGCGTTGTTGCGAACCCGCAGCAAGGAAAGCGAAGGGCCGCGTCCGGACGACGTGCCGCCGCCGCAGGCGCTTGCGCTGCTACGCGGCGGGCGGCGGGCGGCCGTCACCGTGGCACTGGTGGCGCTGCACCAGCGCGGGGCCGTCGCGGCGGGCCGCAAACATACGATTCGGGCCAACGGCGGCCCCGGCCGCACCCGGGACCCCGTCCAGCTGGGGGTGCACGGGGCGCTCCACCGGGCCTTCGCGTTGCGTGACCTCGTGCTGCGCCCCGAGGCGCGGCGGGCGGTGGACGCGCTGCGCCGCGAGCTGCGCGGGGCGGGACTGCTGCAGCCCACGGCGCGGCTGTGGACGGCCAGGGCGCTGCTCGGCTGCGTACCGCTGACCGTGGCGGCGGGCGCGTACGCGACGGGGGCGAGCGGTACGGGTCTGGCCGGGGCGCTGGCGGCCGGGGCGCTGCCCGTCCTGCTCGCGGCCGTGGTGCTGCTGCGGCTGCCGCCGGCGACCCGGGCGGCGCGGCGGCTCCTCACCGGGCTGCGGGAGCGGTACCCGCTGCCCGCGCACCGGCGTGAGGTGACGGACGGGTGGCTCGTCCAGCTGTACGTGGCGCTGTACGGCGACCCGGCGCTCGCGCTGTTCCTGCCCCACTTCTCGCGGGACGGCGGGCTCCTTGACCGGCCCGGCGAGGTGGACCGGAACCGGCCTCCGCAGGACCGCGGTCCGGTTCCGGGCGCCGGCGCGGGGTGAGGCCGCGCCATACTGGCGTATGCGCATCAGAGCGGCCGCTCCGGCCGAACTCCCGCTGCTCCAGGACATCGAACGGGCGGCGGGCGAGCCGTTCCGTACTCTCGGCATGGCGGCGATCGCCGACGACGACCCGCTGCCCCTGGACGTCCTGGAGTCCTATCGACGTGCGGGCCGGGCGTGGGTGGCGGTGGACGCCGCCGATCGCCCGGTCGCGTATCTGCTGACGGACACCGTCGACGGCTCCGCCCACATCGAGCAGGTGTCGGTGCACCCGGACGCCGCCCGCCGGGGCGTCGGCCGGGCCCTGATCGAGCACCTCGCGGCGGCCGCCGGGGAGCAGGGTCTGGCGGCGCTGACCCTGACGACGTTCACCGAGGTGCCGTGGAACGCGCCGTACTACGCGCGGCTCGGCTTCCGTCCGCTGACCGACTCCGACCCGGCGCTCACGGAGGGCCTGCGCGCCATCAGCCGCGCGGAGGCGGCCCACGGTCTCTCGGTCTGGCCCCGGGTGTGCATGCGCCGGGAGGTGCGGCACGCCCCGGCGGAGCAGGGTGTCCCGGAGGCCCGGAAGGTTCGGGAGGCCCGGCAGGGGGGCTAGGAGTCTCCAGGGTCCCCCGTCTCTCCGAGGCCCGCGGACCGGCCCCCGCGGACCGGCCCCGAGGAGTGCCGCCCGGCCTTGCCCGCGTCCCTAGGGGGTGCCGCCCGGCTCCCCGTACCGCTGCCTCAGTTCCACCTTCCGCACCTTCCCGCTCACCGTCATCGGGAACTCGGTGAGGATCTCCACCCGGCGCGGGATCTTGTAGTGGGCGAGCCGGTCGCGGCAGAAGGCGGTGACGTCCTCCAGCGTGGGCGGGTCGGCCGGGTCGCGGGGGATGACGCAGGCGAGGATCTCCTCGCCGTAGCGCTCGTCGGGCACGCCCACGACCTGCACGTCGGCGATCTTCGCGTACCCGTAGAGGAACTCCTCGATCTCGCGCGGGTACACGTTCTCGCCACCCCGGATGATCATGTCCTTGATGCGGCCGACGATCTGGACGTAGCCGTCCTCGCGGATCACCGCCAGGTCGCCGGTGTGCATCCAGCGGCCGGAGTCGATCGCCTCGGCGGTCTTCTCCGGCTCGTCCCAGTACCCGAGCATCACGCTGTAGCCGCGGGTGCACAGCTCGCCCGCGGTGCCGCGCCCGACGGTGAGGCCGGTCGCCGGGTCGACGACCTTCACCTCGACGTGCGGCATGACCCGGCCGACCGTGCCCGTGCGGCGCTCCAGGTCGTCGTCGCGGCGGGTCTGGGTGGAGACCGGTGAGGTCTCGGTCATGCCGTAACAGATCGACACCTCCGCCATGTTCATCTCGGCGACGACCCGCTTCATCACCTCCACCGGGCACGGCGATCCGGCCATGATGCCGGTGCGCAGGCTCGACAGGTCGTAGCCGGCGAAGTCGGGGAGGTTCAGCTCGGCGATGAACATCGTGGGCACCCCGTAGAGCGAGGTGCAGCGCTCCTCCTGTACGGCCCGGAGGGTGGCGGCCGGGTCGAAGGAGGGGGCGGGGATCACCATGCAGGCGCCGTGCGAGGTGGCGGCCAGGTTCCCCATGACCATGCCGAAGCAGTGGTAGAAGGGCACCGGGATGCAGATGCGGTCCTGCTCGGAGTAGGCGATCATCTCGCCCACGAAGTAGCCGTTGTTGAGGATGTTGTGGTGGGAGAGCGTGGCCCCCTTGGGGAAGCCCGTGGTCCCCGAGGTGTACTGGATGTTGACGGGCTCGTCGCAGGAGAGCGGCTCGGGACGCAGCTCTCCCGGCGTACGGGCGAGGAACGCGTCCCAGCCCGGGTCGCCGAAGTAGACCGCCTCACGCAACTCCGGGCAGTCGGGACGCACTTGCTCGACCATCGCCCGGTAGTCGCTCGTCTTGTGCGCGCGCGAGGCGAAGAGCAGGGTGATCCCGGCCTGGTTGAGTACGTACGCCAACTCGTGGGGGCGGTAAGCGGGGTTGATGGTGACCATGACCGCGCCGATCCGGGCGGTGGCGTACTGCACGAGGACCCACTCGGCGCAGTTGACCGCCCAGATGCCGACCCGGTCCCCCTTCCGCACCCCGCTGCCGAGCAGGGACCCGGCCAACCGGTCGACGTCGACGCCGAGTTCCGCGTACGTCCAGCGGCGTCCGGTGGGCACGTCGACGAGCGCCTCCCGGTCCGGCCAGGCGGCGACGGCCCGGTCCAGGTTGGCGCCGACGGTGTCGCCGAGGAGCGGGGTCTCCGACACCCCGTGGGCGTAGGAGGGCTCGGCGGGCGCGACGGTTCCGGACGCGGTCATGCGAGGTCCCCTTCCACGAACTCCCTGCCGCCGCCCTCGGCGGTCAGCCGGCGCAGTTCCACCCGCCGGATCTTGCCGGAGACGGTCTTGGGCAGCTCGGCGAACTCGATGCGCCGGACCCGCTTGTACGGGGCGAGGACCTCGCGCGAGTGGGCGAAGAGGGCCTTCGCGGTCTCCGCGTCGGGCTCCCAGCCGGCCGCGAGGACGACGTACGCCTTGGGGACGGCGAGCCGCAGCGGGTCCGGGGCGGGGACGACGGCGGCCTCGGCGACGGCCTCGTGCTCCAGGAGCGCGCTCTCCAGCTCGAAGGGGCTGATCTTGTAGTCGGAGGCCTTGAAGACGTCGTCCGCGCGTCCGATGTAGGTGATGTACCCCTCGGCGTCCCTGGAGCCGATGTCGCCGGTGCGGTAGTAGCCGTCGGCCATCGCCTCCGCCGTACGCTCCGGGTCGCCGTGGTAGCCGGTCATCAGGCCCACCGGGTGGGTGGACAGGTCGAGGCAGATCTCGCCCTCCGCCACGTCCGCCTGCCCGCTCACCGGGTCGACGAGGGTGACCCGGAAGCCGGGGCTCGGGCGCCCCATGGAGCCCTCCTTGAGCCGCTGGCCTGGGCTGTTGGAGACCTGGACGGCGGTCTCGGTCTGGCCGAAGCCGTCCCGGACGGTGACGCCCCAGGCGCGCCGTACGGCCTCGATGACCTCGGGGTTCAGCGGTTCGCCGGCGGCGACGACCTCGCGCGGCGGGGTCTTCAGCTGGCTCAGGTCGGCCTGGATCAGCATCCGCCACACGGTCGGCGGGGCGCAGAAGCTGGTGACGCCGTTGCGCTCCATCTCGTTCATCAGCCGGGCCGGGTCGAACCGCGTGTAGTTGTGGATGAAGACGGTCGCCTCGGCGTTCCACGGGGCGAAGAGATTGGACCAGGCGTGCTTGGCCCAGCCCGGCGAGGAGATGTTGAGGTGCACGTCGCCGGGCTTGAGGCCGATCCAGTACATCGTCGAGAGGTGCCCGACCGGGTACGAGGTGTGGGTGTGCTCGACCAGCTTGGGACGGGCGGTCGTGCCGGAGGTGAAGTACAGCATGAGAGTGTCGTCGGCGAGGGTGACGCCCTCGGGCTCGAACACCTCGGACTCGCGGGCGGCGTGCTCGTACCCCAGCCAGCTCACCCCGTCGCCGCCGACCGCGATCCGGGTGTACTCCCCCGGGACGTCGTCGAACTTGGCGGCGTCCTCGGCGCGCACGACGACATGCCGGGCGCGGCCCCGGTCGACGCGGTCGCGGAGGTCGGCGGGACCGAGGAGCGGGGTGGCGGGGATGACGACGGCGCGCAGCTTCATGGCGGCGAGCACGGTCTCCCACAGCTCGACCTGGTTGCCCAGCATCACGATGATCCGGTCGCCGGCGCGGACGCCCTGGGCGCGCAGCCAGTTCGCGACGCGGTTGGAGCGCGCGGACATCTCGGCGAAGGACACCTTGGTCTCGGAGCCGTCCTCCTCGACGAGGTGGAGCGCGGTCCGGTCGTTGCCCTCGGCGATGACGTCGAACCATTCGAGCGCCCAGTTGAACCGGTCGGACCGGGGCCAGGCGAAACCCTCGTAGGCCGCCCCGTAGTCCTCACGGTGCTGGAGCAGGAAGTCCCGGGCAGCCCGGAACCTCTCCGTCGCACCGGTCGCGCCCTGTGCCGTCATACGTCCTCCTCGTTGCGGGACCCGTCCCGGACATCGTGTAATCAGTGACCCAGGTCTCACTACCCCCGTTCGGGGGTGAAGGAGTGGTCCCGTGCCCGAGCAGAGGGAATCGGCCGAGCTGCGCGCGGCGCTGCTGCGGCTGCGCCGGGCCAGCGGGCTGCCCGTGGTCTTCGGCGGGCTGCTTCAGGACGGGCGGGCGATGCGGATCGGCGAGACGTGCGGGGCGGTGACGCCCGCGCTGCACGGCCTGACGATCTCGGCCGGCTCGGGTCTCGGCGGCAAGTGCCTGGCCATGTCGCGGCCGTGCGCGGTGACGGACTACCCCTCGGCCCGGCACATCACCCACGAGTACGACGGCCCGGTCGCGGCGGAGGGGCTGCGCTCGGTGATCGCGGTGCCCGTCGTCGTACGCCGCAGGGTGCGCGGTGTCCTGTACGGGGCACTGCGCGACGCCCTGCCGATCGGCGAGCGGGTCTTCGACGCGGCGGTCGCGGCGGCCCGTGACGTGGAGCAGGCGCTGGCCGTACGGGACGAGGTCGGCCGCCTCGACACGCCGCCGGCTCCGGGGCCGTCCTGGGAGGAGGTCCGCCAGGCGTACGGGGAGCTGCGCGAACTGGCCCCGCAGGTCCTGGACCCGCAGGTGCGGGAACGCCTGCTCGCGGTCTGCGGCCGCCTGGAGACGGCCTCGGGGGCGCCCCGCGACCTGCCGGGTGTCGCGCTGACCCCCCGGGAGACGGACGTCCTCGCGGCGGTGGCCTCGGGCGCGACGAACGCGACGGCGGCGACCCGCCTGGGCCTGCGCCCGGAGACGGTCAAGGGCTATCTGCGCTCGGCGATGCGCAAACTGGGCGCGCACACCCGCCTGGAGGCGGTGGTGGCGGCCCGGAGAGCGGGGGCACTGCCGTAGGAACGCCAGGTGGCTGCGGTGGGGCGGGGCCGCGACGGCTCACTCCGCATGGACGATGTCGTACGGGATGTCCGACGGCGTCATGAGCTGGAGGGTCCGCTCGGCCTCGGCCGTGAGCGCCGCGCGCTGGGCTCGCGTCACGTGTGCGAAGGGCTCGACCGTGAGGGTGGTGCGCTCCTTCCCCTCGTCGAGCCGCCAGAGCCCGGCGAGGAAGCCGTCGAGGAGGAAGACGCGATGGGCCTGGTTGCCGGTCCAGGTACGGCCCTTGAGCTCGCGGGCCACGACACGGCTGCGGTCGGCGTGTGACAGCAGCAGGTTGTCGAACTCGGGGAGGAAGCGCGGCGGAGCCGGGGTGTCCTCGTCGGGGCGGGGCGCCTCGGGCAGGTCGAAGAGTTCGGTGCCGCGCTCGTCCTGGAAGACGAGGAGCCGGGGACGCAGCCGCTCGAAGGCGGGGCCGAGCCTGGTGAGGCCGCACCAGGCCTGCATGTCCTTGACGGAGGCGGGTCCGAACGCGCCGAGGTAGCGGAGCACGGTCTCGTCGAGGTCGGCGGCGCCGTGGGCGGGGTCGTCGAACCACTGGTCGGTCGTCGTGAGCGCGACCTGACCGCCGCGCCCCCAGAGGCCGCGCGGGGTCACCTGGACCAGGGGAAGCAGGCAGCGGGCGGCGACGGAGAGCGACTGCGGGTCGGCGTCCGGCCACTGGGGAAGCAGTTCCTCGCGCAGCTCCTTGGGCGTGCGGGGCCGCTCGGCGACGAGCGCGCGGGCGAGGTCGGCGAGCCGGTCGAGGTCGACGCCGTCGAGACCCCCTCGGGAGACGAAGAGGGCGAGCTCGCGGTCGATGGCCCCGCCCTGCGCGAACCCGCGCAGGGCGACCGCGTCGCGGGCGGTGTGGGTGTGCACGGTGGACCGCATGGTGACGATCCGGGCGACGTCACGGGACTCCATGAGCGCGGAGAGCTGCTCGGGGCGGAATCCGTCGAGGCGGGCGGCGAGCGCGTAGTACGGCGGCTTGGTGTTCTGCGCCTGCAGTCCGAGAAGGTGCTCGACGGCCTCCGTGACGCCCAGGGAGGCGGGGCGGAGGAGCAACTGGCGGTCGAGGGTGGCACGGTTCAGAGCACGGGCACCGAGCACGGGATGGGTCGTCTTGAGGGCCATGTCGGCACGCTACCGGGACTTGCGGACAGATACGGTCCGCAAGGCGGGAGCGGGGCCACGGCGGCGGGGACGCCGACGCCGATCCCTCCCCGTTCGCCCGAAAACACCCTCATCGCCCGAAACCAACCCCATATATCCTTCCCGAAGACCCAGGAGGTGCACGAGATGTCCGACCGTCGCCCACGCCAGGCTTGGCGCCGCCCCCAGACGGAGTCGCCCGCGACCGCCGCCCCGGAGGCGCCGGAGGAGCGGCGGAGCGTGGTGCAGGCGAGCCTGTACCGGGACGGTCGCCGCGTCTCGTCCCCGGCCACGCTCGCGGAGACCTTCCGGCAGCTGCGCGAGCACCCGGACGGCATGGCGTGGATCGGTCTCCACCGCCCGACCGAGGAGGAACTCCACTCCCTGGCCGCCGAGTTCGACCTGCACGAACTGGCCGTCGAGGACGCGA
The DNA here is from genome assembly GCF_044752725.1 of Streptomyces sp. NPDC088707. Lineage (NCBI taxonomy): Bacteria > Bacillati > Actinomycetota > Actinomycetes > Kitasatosporales > Streptomycetaceae > Streptomyces > Streptomyces sp. NPDC088707. The sequence goes on from NZ_JBIVLV010000017.1 coordinate 90,920, forward strand.
TGGAGGCGCATCAGCGTCCCAAGCTGGAGAGGTACGGCGAGACGCTCTTCGTTGTCCTCCGGGCGGCCCGCTACCTGGACGCACAGGAGGAGGTCGAGTTCGGCGAGCTCCACATCTTCGTGGGCCCGGACTTCCTGATCACGGTCCGCCACGGCGCCGCACCGGACCTCTCCACGGTCCGCCGCCGCATGGAGAAGGACCCGGAGCTGCTCGCCCTGGGGCCGGAGGCGGTCCTGTACGCGATCCTCGACGCGGTGGTCGACGGCTACGCGCCGGTGGTGGCGGGCGTCCAGAACGACATCGACGAGATCGAGACGGAGGTCTTCGGCGGCGACCCGGCGGTCTCCCGCCGCATCTACGAACTCTCCAGGGAAATGGTCGAGTTCCAGCGCGCGACCCGCCCCCTGGTCGGCATGCTGCACGGCCTGATGGCCGGCTTCGCCAAGTACGGTACGGACGAGGAGCTCCAGCGCTACCTCCGCGACGTGGCGGACCACGTCACCCACACCAGCGAGCGCGTCGACGGCTTCCGCCAGGCACTGACGGACATCCTCACGGTCAACGCGACCCTGGTCACCCAGCAACAGAACGCGGAGATGCGGGCGTTGGCGGAGGCGGGCTTCGAACAGAACGAGGAGATCAAGAAGATCTCCTCGTGGGCGGCGATTCTGTTCGCCCCCACGTTGGTGGGAACGATCTACGGGATGAACTTCGACAACATGCCCGAGCTGCACTGGGCGGGCGGGTATCCGTTCGCGGTAGTGCTGATGGCGGTGGTGTGTACGAGTCTGTACGTGGTGTTCAAGCGGAAGGACTGGCTGTAGCAGATCCTCAGCACGTCGGCGATCTCCTCGGGCTTGAGGTCGATGCCGTCGAGGCCCTCCAGGGTCAGCGGGACCTCCTCCAGCGCGTACTCGCCGCGGCATTCGGCACTGAACTCGGGGCCGGTACGGTCGTCGAAGGACCAGGTCTCGATGCGGGCGAGGTAGAAGAGCTGGCGCTCGTCGTCGGTCTCCATCGTGTGGAGGAGGCGGACGATGTCCGCCTTCCCCGCGATCTCCTCGTGGATCTCCCGGTGGAGGGCGGCCTCCCGGGACTCGTCGCCGGGCTCGACACCGCCGCCCGGCAGGACCCGGTACTCGGGGATGCCGGGCCGGGTGCGGCGGATGACCAGCATCGCGCTTGATCTGGTCCTCCTGGCGCGCACGGTGCCGGGTGGGGAGGGCGTTCCCTGCCCCACACCCTCCGTCCGGCAAGGACCTCAACGTGCGGCAGTGGTCCTGTCAACTCGTCGCCCGTACCGCGTCCCTTATCAGGTCGGCGACCCGTGTGGGCTCGGACAGGACAACGGCGTGGGAGGCGCCCGGAAGTTCGGTGACGACGGCTCCGGCCCGTGCGGCGCCGAAGCGCTGCACCTCGGGACTGATCGTGCGGTCCGCTCCGGCCACCAGGGCCCAGGACGGTTTCGTCCGCCAGGCCGCCGCGGACGCGGGCTCGGTGAAGGCGGCCGTGGCGAGCGGGCGTTGGGCTGCTGCCAGGACGCCGGCGACGTCCTCGGGCACGTCCGCCGCGAAGACGGAGGGAAAGGCCGTCTCCTCGATGGTGACCTCGACCGCCGAGTCGCCGTCGAGGAGCGGGTACGTCCACTCCTTCAGGTGACCCGTCAGCGGGGACTCGGGGAAGATCCCCTGGAGCTGGCCGAGGCTCTCGCCCTCGTGGGGCACGTACGCGGCCACGTATACGAGCCCCACGACGTTCTCCGCGGCGCCGGCCACGGTGATCAGCGCACCGCCGTACGAGTGGCCGACGAGTACGGCCGGGCCGTCGACCTGGGCCAGGACGGAGGCGAGGTAGGCGGCGTCCGACGTGAGGCCCCGCAGCGGGTTCGCCGGAGCGATCACCGCGATACCGCTGCTCCGCAGTTCCGAGATGACGCCTATCCAGCCTGTCGCGTCGGCGAAGGCACCGTGCACGAGGACGACGGTGGGGTTGGTCATGCGAGTTCTCTTCTCGGTGTCGGGCCACGTGCGGGGCGTCGTCACGACGGTCAGGGCGCGGCCCGGAGTGCGGCAAGAGCTCCGTGCGACTGTTACTCACGGTAGAGCCGTGGAAGCGGCTCCTCTGGTACGTGCGCGCAGCCGCGCTGTCATGACGGCGCACGCGCGTCTCAACGCCCTCGCTCGTCCTGGGCGCCGGCAGTCGTCGACGCGAAGGCCGAGGTCGCCAGCGCCTGCCATTCGCTGGGGCTCATGCCGTAGGCCCCGCGGAAGGTGCGGCTGAAGTGCGAGGGGCTGCTGAAGCCCCAGCGGTGTGCCACCGCGGCCATGGTGATCCTCCGGTTGGAACGGAGCAGTTCGAGCCGGCAGAACTCGAGCCTGCGCCGCCGCACCCAGTGGCTCACCGTGCTGCCGTCGTTCTGGAAGAGCTTCTGCAGGTACCGGACGGAGATGTGGTGGGCGCGTGCGATCGACTCCGGCGAGAGGTCCGGGTCCATCAGATGCTCTTCGATGTAGCCGTGGATGCGGGGCAGCATCTCGTTGACGGTCCCGGACGCGTCGTCGGCCTCGTCCGTCGTGTCCGCTTCGAGGAGCTCCATGACCAGGACGGAGAGGAGGTGTACGGCCGTCCGGGCACGCCGGTCCCCGATCGTGGACCGCCGGAACTCCGCCTCGGCGGCGAGCGCGGTCAGGAAGTCGGACGCCAGCGCCCCGATCCCCTCCCCGCCGCGTACGGGTACGCCGAGCACCTGCGTCAGTTCCGGCTCCGTGACGCCCAGATAGCAGCGGGGCACCCGGAAGAAGATCATCTGACAGTCCTCGCCGAACCGCAGCAGGTGCCGTCGGGCCGGGTCGCAGAAGATCAGGTCGTTGGGCTCCAACAGGGTCTTGGCGCGCTCGTGGACGACGGTGACGGGCCCGCGGACATGGACGCCGAGGTAGATGTGGTTCCGGTCCGTCGTCTCCGGCATCTCGGAGAGCATCTGGACCAGCCACCCCGAGCGGACGGGCGGCGGGGCGGGAGCGGGCGCTTGCCGGGGCACCCGTTCGGGCGCACGGGACATCAGTGTGAGGGGCATGGGGAAGTCCTAGCCGTAGGTGTGTGCGGGCGGAGGGCGGATTCACGCCCCGCTCGCCGGCTCCTCGGCCAGGAACTTCTCCACCACGGCGTTGAAGGCCGGCGGGTTCTCCAGGAAGGGGAAGTGCGAGCTCGCCACGTCGGAGGCGAAGACGTGCAGGCGTGCGCCGGGAATCCGCTCGGCGACGAAGCGCTGCGAATCGGGGTGGACATGGCTGCCCTCACAGCCGATCACCAGGGTCGGCACATCGATCCGGGGAAGCACGTCGCGCCAGTCCTGCGCGCAGTGGTCGAACAGCAGCGGTACGCCCGCGTGGGCGGGTGTCGACCGGATCTCCTCGCTGACGAGGGCCAGCACCTCGGGGTCGGGCTCGCCGGAGAACATGCCGCGCACGAAGTCGGCGCGGACCGTGTCGCCCTCCGGCCCCGCAAGGGCCGCACCCAGGTACAGCAGCCCCGACACGTCGAAGATGGCACCGGAGTCCCGCTGTTCCCGCTCCGTCATCCAGGGCACGGCGGCGACCGCCGCGGGCTGGTCGACGGCGACGAAGCGCCGGATGCGTCCCGTCCCGTACTGGTCGATGAAGCTCCACCACACCGAGACGCCCATGGACCAGCCCAGCGCGTCGAAACGGGTCAGCCCGAGATGGTCGACGAGTTCGAGCACATCGCGGGAGAGCCGGGCGATGCGGTAGCCGTGACGCGGCTTGCCGGACTTCCCGTGGCCGCGGAGGTCGACGGTGACGACGCGACGGCCGGGCGCCAGCCCCTCGATCTGGTGGCGGAACATCGCCTGCGTCTGCCCCCAGCCGTGCAGCATCACCAGCGGGACGCCCTCGCCGCCGGTGTCCTGGTACGCGAGCCGTGCACCGTCCGTCGTGATCAGTTCCTTCATGACCTCTCCCCTGGTCAGAGGCGGTACGTCGTTCCCGCCGTCCCGAACATCATCGAATGGGGCCCGCCGCCCGCACCACCGCGAGCTGTAGGAATCGGGCCGTGGATCCTCCTCGCTTTGTCGAAGCGGGTCCGTGGTCAGCCGGCCCCGTCGCCGCCCGGGGCGAGGAGTTCCTCGATCCTGAGGCCGAGGTGCAGAGTGAGCCGGTGGGCGCCGTCGTCGAGGTCGAGTCCGGTGATCTCCTGGATCTGGCGCAGGCGGTAGTAGAGAGAGGTGCGGTGGATTCCCAGCGTGTCCGCGGTCCGGGGAATCGATCCCGCGTGTTCGAGGAAGCAGCGCAGGGTGTCCCGCAGGCGGTCGCCGCCGTGAGCGCCGTTCAGGGTACGGAGCGGCTTCGGGACCAGAGACGCGTTCAGGGCGTGCTCGGGGAGCTGGAGCAGCACGGCGAGTTCCCCGAGCGACTCCCAGTCACCGATGCTCTCCAGGGTGGGCAGTCGGCGTGCCGCGCGGGCCGCCACGAGCGCCTGTTCGTACGACGTCCAGGCGTCGTCCAGGCCGGCGTGCCGGCCACCGACGCCGATCACGGGGTCCGCGGACGGGTCGAGGAAGGTGCGCAGTTCGTCGAGGATGCGAGTGGACTGGGCGGCGATCTCGTCCCGGCCGGGTGGCCGGTCCCGGAGCTGGAGCAGCAGCGCCCGCTCCTTGCCCATCGCGATGAGGCCCTGGGCGGAGCGCGTCTGCCGGAACCCCTCCAACGCCGCCCACAGGGCGGCCTCGGACTGCCGCACGAGCTCCGTCCCGCAGCTCAGCTGGACGACCGTGACCAGGACGTGCTCCGCCGCCCCGAGCAGCCCGAGTTCCTTGCCGTGCCGACGCGCGGTGGTGCGTGCGGCGACGTCGGCGCCGACGAGTGCGAGGGCCAGGTCCCGTTCGTCGGCCTTCCGGGTGTCGGCGGCGATCTGCTCTCCGTACATCTGGGCCGACATGGCGTCCGCGGCGCGGGCGATGGCAGCGGTCTCCTCCTCCCCCAGCGTCTTCTCGGGCACGACCACCAGGAGCAGTCCGAGGAGATGCCCGCGCTCGCGCAGGGGCACGACGTAACGGGGCAGCAGGCCGAGATCGTCACGGCCGTCGATGAATCCGGCTCGGGGCCACCGGGTCACGCCCTGGGCGAGGACGTAGCGGATGGTCGCGTTGTCGGCGCGGCCCTGCAACAGGGTGCCGATGCGGACCGGGTCCTCGTCGCCGAAGTGGCGGCTCGTGCAGACCATGCGGACCAGCGGGTCGTCGACGGCGACGGACCGGCCCAGCCGCTCCGCGAGCTCGTCGACGAGTGCCTGGAGCTCGGGGCTGCCGGGGCGGGCTCGCTGGAGCCTTACGGTCATGCGCTGTTCCTCTCTCGATCAACTGCCTCGCGGATTCTGCATTCCGCGGTTCTTGATCAGTCTGAGGAAACGACGACGTCGGCACATCGCATGAATCGTCCATTGCCACGACGCCCGCGTGGGATACGAAGGGACTACTCTCCGTTGTCACGATGCCGCGCCAGCCGGGTCAGCTCGGCGCGCGAGGTGACGTCCAGCTTGGTGAAGGCCCGGCGCAGGTGCGAGCTCACCGTGTGCGGCGAGAGGGCGAGGTGCTCGGCGGCCTGCCGGTTCGTCAGCCCCCGGGCCACGAGCCGTACCACCCGCAGCTCCGTGGCCGTCAACTCCGGCCAGGAATCGGCGAGTCCGGCCGTCGAGGGCCTGCGGCGGACGCCGGCGGCCCTCAGTCGCCGGCGCACCCGCGCGACGTCCCTTTCGGCGCCCGATCGCGCGTAGAGCGCGAGGGCCGTCTCGAAGTACGGGACCGCTTCCGGCCTGCGGGTGGCTGCCAGCTTCCGTCCGGCGTCCTCCAGTGCCGACGCCCGGGCCAGTACCCGAGGGCAGTCCTCGTACAGCCGGACGGCGCGTACGAGAGGGGCGAGGTCGTTGGCGAGGAGCCCCCGGGCGTGCGCGGCGGTGGCGGCGAGGAACGGGAGGTCGGGATTGAGCACGGCTCGCTTCTCGGCCAGGGCGACCGCCTGCGCGGCCCGTTCGTGGGCGCCGGCGCGCAGCGCCATGCGGACGAGCACCGGGGCGTCGGCCGGGTCGATCAGGCCGGCGTAGGCGGGCCGGTCGGCGGCGGGCGACGTCATCACCGCGTCGAGTTCGGCCATGGCGCGGTCGGGCCGGCCTTCGTAGTCGGCCATCAGCGCCAGCATCCAGGCGCCGAAGTGCCGGACGACGGGTGCGCCGTCGCTCCGCATGCGCCTCGCCTCCGCCGCGTACGCCTCCGCGGTCTGCCGGTCGCCGGTGTGGAGGGCGACGCGCAGCATCACGTACCGGAGCGTGACGTCGGCGAGGTTGCCCGGGCCGGGATCGTCGGTCGCCGGAGCCGCGGCTTCTGCGTCGGCGCGGGCGTCCGACAGCCGTCCGGTCTCCAGAAGGATGCGGGTGCGGGTCATGAGCCACATGCGGGTGGCGGCCGTCCGACCCTGCTCCCTGGTGATCCGGATGCCCTCCTCCGCGACGGCGAGCGCCTCCGCGGTGCGTCCGGTGGTGTTCGACAGGAGCGCGTGCCACAGGGCCTCCGGCAGCCACAGCGAGGTGCTGACGCCCAGGGCGTCGGCCAGCGCGGCGGACCGCTCGGCCTGCCGGAACGACTCGGCCAGCTCCATGCGGTGGAAGCTCACGGCCGAGCGGACCGTCGTCAGCGTGGCCTCGGCGGTGCGGTCCCCCGCTGCCGCCGCGGTCTCCCACGCCTCCGCGGCGACCTGCTCGGCCGCCGCGTGTTCGCCCGACATCGACAGGCCGACGGCGAGCATGGCGAGCGATCGTCCCCTGACGGTCTGGGAGACCCCGGGCAGTGCCGCCCCGGCGCGGGCCTGCCGGACCGCCTCGGAGAAGTCGAACTGTACGGCGAGGCGTGCCAGGGCGAGGCGTATCAGCGCCTCGTCCTCGGGTCCGAGACCGCCGGCCGCCAGGGCGGAGGCTCCCAGTTCACGCGCCTGGGCGGCCCGGCCCGTCTGCCAGAGCAGCGGGATCGTCTCGGCGACGACCCGTGGCCGCTCCGGAGCGTCCGCCGGGGTGAGTTCCAGGGCTTCGAGGCTGCGTTCCGCGGCGGGTCCGGGAGCGGTGGCCGCGAGTTCCGCCGCGTCGGTGCGCAGCCGGTCGGCCTCCGCCGCGTCTGCCGGTCCCGCTCTCCCGGCCTCCGCCGCATCCGCCGACGCTCTCCCGGCCGACGGCCCGGAACGCTCGACGGGGGAGGCCGCGCTCCCCGGCGGCAGCTCGGCGGCGTGACCACGCAGTGCCTGACGCAGGGGCAGGGGCAGACCGGCTTCCACCGCCTCGCGGATCAGGTCGTGGCGGAAGGCGAGGCGATCACCGCTCTCGGCGAGCAGATCGGCGTCGAGGGATTCCCGCACGGCTGTGATGAGCGCCGCCGAGGACCTGCCGAGCAGTTCGGCGAGCAGCGCGACGGTGACCGTGCCGCCCACGGCGGCCGCCGTCTGCACCAGCTCCCGGGCCTCGTCGGACAGCTGGTCGAGGCGGCGCACGACAGAGGGGAGTTCCCGTGGGGCGGGGGGTCCTTCCGACAGTCGGGCCGTGCCGTTCTCGATCGTCACCGCCTCCTCGCGCAGCGAGCCGAGCAGCTCGACCAGCAGCTGGGGCACCCCCTCGGCGCGGTCGGCGAGACGGAGGACGTCCGGATCGGGAGGGGCGCCCAGGACGTCCTCGGTGATCCGTGCGATCGCCCGGTCCCCCAGCGCTCCGAGGACCAGCCCGTGTGCGCCCGCCTGACGGATCCTGTCCAGGGTGGTGCGCACTCCGGACGGCACGCTGCCGGCGCGTACGGCGACCAGCCACAGGATCGGGTGCGGCGAGAGTCCCGCCGCGAGGGTGTGGAAGGTGAGAAGGGTCAGGTCGTCGCACCACTGGAGGTCGTCGAGGACGACGAGCAGGGGTCCGTTCCGAGCCGCCTCCCGCAGGCGGTCCCCCAGCTCCTGGAGCAGCCAGAACCGCTGGCCGGGTGTGGCGGCGAGGTCCCGGAGGCGTTGGGCGCCCGACAGCGGTTCCGCGCCGGAGAGTACGCCTTCGAGGAGCGGGCCGAGGGGTACGAACTGTTCGTCGGGGTCCGCCGCTCCCTCGAACACCCGCATCCCGCGCCGCCGCCCGGCCGCCGCGGCCTCGGCGAGGATCCTGGACCTGCCGATGCCGGCGGGGCCCTCGACGCGGACGATCCCGCCTTCGCCCCGGCCGAGCGCGTCGAGCCGCTCCTCGATGAACGCCAGTTCGGCGTCCCTGCCCCGGAGGGGGGTCCGCGCGTCGTCGAGCCCCTCGGGAGCGGTCCTTGTCGTCACTCGGTTCACGCTCATACGGCGGAACAGTATGAACCATGTGAACCGTCCCGCCGTCGCCCGGCCCAGGGGCCCGGGTCAGTCGAAGCGCAGGTCGGCGAGTTGCCGTTCGAGGACGGTGACGTCGTCCTCGGGCTCTTCACCGGCCGGGCGCGCCGCCATGAGCGCGGCGAGCTCGAAGCCCGCCCGGCGGACGCGGCCGGGCAGACCGTCGGTGTACTCGTCTCCCCCCGAGCCCCAGTCCTCGGAGGCCGCGAACACGGCGGTGGGAACGACGACGGCGCGGAGATAGGCGAAGAGCGGGCGCACGGCGTGCTCAAGGACCAGGGAGTGGCGGGCGGTACCGCCCGTCGCCGCGATCAGGACCGGCTTCCCGGAGAGGGCGTCCGGATCGATCACGTCGAAGAAGGACTTGAAGAGACCGCTGTAGGACGCCGCGAACACGGGAGTGACGACGATCAGGCCGTCGGCCGCCGTCACCGCGTCGATCGCGGCGCTCAGTCGCGGCGGCGGGAAGCCGGTCACGAGGTGGTTGGCGATGTCGCCGGCCAGTTCCCGCAGCTCCACGACCTCGGCCGACGGCGCCTGCCCCCGGGCGGCGAGTTCGTCGCGGGCCGCCTCGGCCAGCCGGTCCGCGAGCAGGCGGGTGGAGGAGGGGGTGCTCAGCCCCGCGGAGACGACGATCAGCTTCATGCGGCGGACACCTCCCGGGCGGCTCGAAGGGAGGCGTGCGTGGGGGCCTCCGGCACGTCGGCCGGACGTCCCTTGGCGCATTCCCGCCGCAGCACGGGCACGACCTCCTCGCCGAGGATGTCGAGCTGTTCCAGGACGGTCTTCAGGGGCAGGCCGGCGTGGTCCATCAGGAACAGCTGGCGCTGGTAGTCGCCGACGCTCTCGCGGAAGGACAGGGTGCGCTCGATGACCTGCTGGGGAGAGCCCACCGTCAGCGGGGTCTGCTCGGTGAATTCCTCCAGGGACGGGCCGTGGCCGTATACGGGAGCGTTGTCGAAGTAGGGGCGGAACTCCCGTACGGCGTCCTGGGAGCTCTTGCGCATGAAGACCTGTCCGCCCAGGCCGACGACGGCGTCCTCCGGCCGGCCGTGGCCGTGGTGCGCGAACCGGCGCCGGTAGAGCCGCACCATGCGCCTGGTGTGGTCGGCCGGCCAGAAGATGTTGTTGTGGAAGAAGCCGTCGCCGTAGAAGGCGGCCTGCTCGGCGATCTCGGGGGACCTGATGGAGCCGTGCCAGACGAAGGGCGGGACGCCGTCCAGGGGCCGGGGTGTCGAGGTGAAGGCCTGGAGCGGTGTCCGGAACGAGCCCTCCCAGTCGACGACGTCCTCGCGCCACAGCCGGCGCAGCAGCGCGTAGTTCTCCTTGGCGAGGTTGAGGCCCTGGCGGATGTCCTGTCCGAACCACGGGTAGACCGGGCCGGTGTTGCCGCGGCCCAGCATGAGGTCGACCCGGCCGTCGGCCAGGTGCTGGAGCATCGCGTAGTCCTCGGCGATCTTCACCGGGTCGTTGGTGGTGATCAGCGTCGTGGACGTGGACAGGATCAGCTTCTCGGTGCGGGCGGCGATGTAGCCGAGCATGGTGGTCGGCGACGACGGGACGAACGGCGGGTTGTGGTGCTCGCCTGTCGCGAAGACGTCCAGGCCGACCTCCTCGGCCTTGAGCGCGATGGCGACCATCGCCTTGATGCGCTCGCGTTCGGTCGGAGTACGGCCGTCGGTGGGGTCGGGGGTCACGTCTCCGACGGTGAAGATGCCGAACTGCATGGGGTGTCTGCTCTCCTGAGCTCGGCCGGTTCCCGCGCCGGGAACCGGGGGCGGGGGACGCCGGGGGCTCCGGCGTCCCCCGGCGGGTCGACGGTGCGGCGTCACTTCGCCAGGAAGGCGAGGAGGGCGGCGTTGACCTCCTCCGCGTGGGTCCACAGCAGTCCGTGCGGGGCGCCCTCGATCTCGACGTAGTCGGCCGACGGAAGCGCCTTGTGGAAGGGGCGCGCGGTGTTCTCGGCGGGCAGGATGCGGTCGGCGGTGCCGTGCAGGATCAGGGCGGGCACGTCGACGGCCGGGATGTCGGCGCGGAAGTCGGTGTACCAGGTCGACGGCGCGGCGGACGCGGCGAAGGAGCCGCCGCCGGCCGCGGTGTTCCAGCTGTTGCGGACGGCCTCCTCGCTGATGCGGGTGCCCAGGTTCTCGTCGAGGTTGTAGAAGTCGTTGAAGAAGGCGGTGTAGTAGGCGTAGCGGTCGGCCTTGACGGCGGCGACGACGCCGTCGAAGAACTCCTTCGGGGCGGCACCGTCCGGGTTGTCGTCGGTCTTGAGCAGGCAGGGCTCCAGGGAGGCCAGGAAGGCGACCTTGGCGACGCGGGCGGAGCCGTACGCGGACACGTAGCGGGCGACCTCGCCGGTGCCCATGGAGAAGCCCACGAGGACGGCGTCGTTCAGGTCGAGGGTCTCCATCACGGTGTTCAGGTCGGCCGCGAAGGTGTCGTAGTCGTAGCCGGTCGTCGGCTGCGAGGACCGTCCGAACCCGCGGCGGTCGTACGTGATCACACGGTGGCCGGCGTCCAGCAGCGCGGCGGTCTGCCGCTCCCAGGAGTGGCCGTCGAGCGGGAAGCCGTGGATGAGGACGACCGGCTGCCCGGCGCCCTGGTCCTCGAAGTACAGCTCGACGGGGTTGGTGTTCTCCTGGCCCACGGTGATGTACGGCATGGGGATGCTTCCTCGATTCGGGTCGGCTGGTCCGCGCGTCGAAGCGGCGCGGTATGCCCGTCACGCTAGGTCCGGTCCCGCGCCCCCTGTTGCCGTCCCGCGCACCACACCTTGCACGGGGGCGCAGAGGTCACTCAGCCGCCGGTGGTCGTTCCCGCGTCTCCCTCCGCAAGCACGATCCGGGCCAGGTGGACCCTCGATCGCACCGAGAGCTTGCGGAAGATCGACGCCAGATGGGTGTTGACCGTGTGCGGGGAGACGACGAGGGCCGCCGCGGCCGACCGGTTGGTGTGACCGGCGGCGATCAGCCGGGCCACCTTGCGTTCCGAGGCCGTGAGCGCTCCCCAGCCCTGGCCGGGGCGCGGCCGGGGGCCTCCGGTGCGTCGGCCGGAGCGGCTTGTGGCCCGTTCCAGATCGGCCCGCACCCGGTCCGCCTCGGCGTCGGCCCCGGCCTGGGCGTAGATGTCGTACGCCCTGGTCAGGGCGGTCGTCGCGGCGGCGTCGCCTGAGGTCAGCAGCGCGCGCCCGAGGTCGGCGGATGCGGCGGCGAGGGGCAGCGGCCGGGGGCCGGTGAGGAGGATGCGGACCGCCCGCTCCAGGAGTCCGTGGTCGGCGTTCACCAGGGCGGCCGTGTGGGCGGCCGTGCCCCGGGCGGTCGGCACGGTGGGGTTGCGGGTGGCGTGTGCGGCGGCCTGGGCCGCGAGGTCCTCGGCCAGCTTCCGGTCCCCGCCGCGCAGGGCGATCCGCACGGCCTGGACGACATGAGGACGCAGGAGGCGCCACCGGAGGAGGGGATGGTCGCGCTGCGCGGACCGGAGGAGTTCGGCCGCTGCCGCGTGGTCGCCGTCGGCGTCGGCGACGACGGCCTCGAAGTACCGGTGCGCGGCGTGGTTGCCCCTGTTCGGCCGGTCGGCCACGGTCGCCCTCACGACGTCCAGGTGTTCCCGCGATGCTTCGCGGTCGCCGCGCAGCATGGCGAGGAGACCGCGGTTGACGCGGATGTTGGCCAGGTTGTTGGGCACGTTGAGGTCCGCTTCGAGCCGCTCGACGGTGACGAAGTCGGCGTCCGCGTCGTCGAGCCGGCCGAGCCCCATGTCCAGGGTTCCCTGGGCCCAGATCAGCATCGCGAGGCGCGGGGGAACGTCGCCCGCCGTCCGGAGCAGCCGCCGTACGGTGTCGAAGTCGTCCATGTGGATCCGGGCGATGGCCTCCTCGGGAAGGAAGGCGGAGTCGAACGCGGACAGAGCCGTGTGGTAGTCGACGGCGGCGGCGCAGTCGCCGGCGTTGAGGGCGATCTCGCCGAGGCCCCACAGCGCGAGGACTCGGGCCTCCCCGTCACCGGTCCGCTCCGCCTCCGCGAGCGCCCGTTCGCCCGTCTCGCGAGCGGCCCCGAGGTCGCTGCCGCGGGACCGGGCCAGGGCCTGCCGGGCGGTCAGCCGGGCCCGGATCACCGGGTCGGTGACGGCTGCCAGCGCCGCCGTCGAGCGGCGGGTCAGCTCGTGGACGTCGTCGAGGTGCCACAGCGTGTCGCCGAGTACGGATTGCAGGCGGGCGAAGACGTCCAGGGGCGGCTGGCGGGCGAGCAACGCGTCGCCGGTGTCCCGTGCCTGCGTGTAGCGGCCCGCGCGGGTCAGCGCGACGATGGCCCGTTCTCCCACGTCGTACGCCAGGGGCGCACGGGGCGGTACGAGTTCCAGGGCGCGTACGGCCAGGTCGGCGGCGAGGTCGGGCATCACGGCGCTCACGTCCGTGGCGGCCGTGCCGAGGAGTCCGATCGCCTCCATGTCGCCGGGTTCGGCGCTCTTCAGCAGATGCGGGACCGCGTCGGTGGAGCTCCGGCCCGCCGCGACGAGCCGGCTCGCGGCCTCACGGTGGAGCGCCCGGCGTACGGAGGGGGCGAGATCGGCGTACACCGCCTGGCGGAGCAGGTCGTGGCGGAACAGGAGCCGTTCCCCGTCGTCGTGGAGGAGTGCGGCGGCGATCGCCTCGTCCACTTCGGCGCTGAGTCCGGAGGCGGGCCGGCCGCACAGGGCGGCGGCGTCCGCGAGCGAGAACGCGCGGCCGAGGACCGAGCCGATCCGGAGGAAGTGGAGGGTGTCCGGCCGTAGGTCGGCCAGCCGGTCGCGTACACCGAGGACCAGCCGCTCCGGCGGCTCCGGCGCGTCCGCGCCCGACGCCGCGATGCCCGTGAGCATCTCGGCCGCGAGGAAGGGGTTGCCGCCCGCCCCGTCGAGGAGCTCTTCGACCCGCGCGGGCACGTCCCCGCCCAGGACGTCCCGTGCCAGCTCGGCCAGGGCCGTGTCGGACAGCGGCCGGAGGGGGAGGGTCGTCGTCCGCGGGCCCTGCCCGTACAGCTCGGGGTCGTTCCTGCCCGTGAGCAGCCAGAGGACCGGGGAGCTGAGCAGCCGTGCCGGCATGACACTCAGGGCGAACCGGCTCAGCGGATCGGCCCATTGGACGTCGTCGACCGCGATCAGTACGGGCGTGTCCGCCGAGCGTTCCTCGATCAGCTGGGCCAGCCGTTCGACGAGCCAGATGCGCTGGTCGTGGTGGCCCGCGAGGTCTGCGAAGTCCGTGCTGGACAGCAGCGGCGGGTCACCGTGCAGGAGGCCGGAGGCCAGTGAGGCGAGCGGTGCCAGCTCGTGCAGTTCCTCGGCGCGTCCATGGCTGACGACGAACCCGTGGGCCCGCGCGATCGAGACGGTCTCCCGCAGCAGTACGGTCTTCCCGATCCCGGGCTCGCCGAGGAGCAGCGCGATCGCTCCTCCCTCGCCGTCGCGCACCGCCTCGACCAGGGCGCGCAGCCGCTCCAGCTCGGCTTCGCGGCCCCGCAGCCCGGGCCGGCTGGGCGCCGCGCTCCCGGGCACCGCCCTGTCTTCTCCCTCGTTCCGGTCGGGGCTCATCCCTTGACCGATCCGGCCAGCAGGCCCCGTGCGAAGTGCCGCCGGAGGGCGATGAAGACGAGCAGGGGGACGAACGCCGCCACGAACGCTCCTGCGGTGAGCCGCTGCCACTCGTTGCCGTACGTCCCGGCCATGCTCGCGAGTCGGACCGTCATCGGCGCGGTCTCGGCCGTTCCGCCCGACAGCGTCAGGGCCACGAGGAGGTCGTTCCACACCCAGAGGAACTGGATGACGGCGAAGGTGACCAGGGCCGGGCGGGCCAGGGGCAGCACGATCCGGAGCAGCAGCGTCCCGTGCGACGCGCCGTCGACGCGGGCGGCCTCGATCAGGTCCCGGGGCAGCCCCGCCAGGAAGTTGTGCAGGAGGAACACCGCGAACGGCAGCGCGAAGACCGTGTGGGCGAACCAGACCTGGCCGAAACGCGCGGGACCGGTGAGGTTCCACGCGGGCAGGAACAGCCAGCCCTGGGAGAACAGCTTCAGGAGGGGGACGAGCGCCATCTGGAGCGGCACGACCTGGAGCGCGAAGATGCCGACGAGGAGCGCGTTCCGCCCCCTGAAGTCGATCCACGCCAGGGCGTACGCCGCGAGGAACGCCAGCACGAGCGGGAACAGCACCGAGGGAAGGGTGATGACGACGGAGTTGACGAAGTACTCCGCGAGCCGCCCCGAACCGTTCCCGCCGCCGGACAGCACCTCGCCGTAGTTGTCGAGCGTGAGACGCGGCGTACCGAACACGGTCCACCAGCCCGTCGTCTTGATCTCCTCCTCGGGACGGAACGAGGAGAGCAGCAGACCGAGGGTCGGTGTCGTCCAGAGGACCGCGATCACCACGGCGATCGACGTGCAGGCGCGGGAGGCCAGACGCTCCCGGAGTCCGCTCACCCCGCCCTCCGCTGTGCCCGGACCTGGTGGGCGACGAAGGGCGTGACGAGGACGAAGAGGAGCACGGCGAGCGCCGCGCCGCGGCCCGTCTCGCCGTAGCGGAAGGCCTGGTCGTACATCTCGTGGGCGATGACGCCCGTGTCGAACTGTCCTCCGGTCATGGTCTTGACGATGTCGAAGGCCTTGAAGGTGCCGATCGCCTGGGCGAGGACGACGACGGACAGCGTGGGCCTGATCGACGGCATGATGATCCGCCAGAAGATCTGCCGGGGGGACGCGCCGTCGAGTCGGGCCGCCTCGCTCAGCTCGCCGGGAACGGCACTCATCGCGCCCGCCAGCAGAAGGGCCGCGAGGCCCGCCTGGGTCCACACCATCACCACGATGAGGAACAGCACGTTCCAGGGGGAGTCCACGAGCCATTGCCTCGGTTCGCCGCCGAACGCGACGACGAGCCGGTTCAGCAGGCCGATCTGCCCGGACTCCGGGGGACGGTAGGCGTAGACGAACTTCCAGACGACGCCGGCGCCGACGAAGGAGATCGCCATCGGCATCAGGACGAGGGACAGCGCGAACGCCCTGAACCGCGACCGTACGACGGCCGCCGCGTAGAGCAGACCGACCGCGGTCGCCAGCAACGGCACGAGCACCACCCACGCAAGGGTGTTGCGCAGCGCCACCAGCGCCCGGGGGTCGGTGACCATCCACACGTAGTTGTCGAAGCCGGCCCACGCGTCTCCCCCGCTGTCGGTGAACGACAGGACCAGGGTGCGCAGACCGGGCAGGAGGAGACCGATCGTGAGCAGCAGCAGCGCGGGGGCCAGCAGGAGGAGGGCCGCGGCCCTTCTCCGAACCGGCCCGCGGTGCAGCGCCAGCAGGATCAGGCAGACCACCGCCGCGAAGGCGGCGACGCCCTGGAGCAGGCACAGCAGCTTGGGCTGCTGGGCGACGGCGTCGAACGACATCAGCGGCTCGGCCAGGACCGTTCGACGGAGTCGGCGACCTGACGGGTGCTCGCGCCGCCGATCCAGTCGACGGCTCCCTTCCAGAACGTCCCGGCGCCGACCGACGCGGGCATCAGGTCCGAACCGTCGAACCTGAACCGTGTCCTGGGGTCCTGGAGCAGCCGGATCGAGAGCCTGTCGACCGGGGTGGCGGCGTTCGCCGGATCCACGCCCCTGTTCGCCGAGACGAACGGGCCTTTCCTCATCCGCGCGTTCGCGAAGTCCGCGGAGGCCAGATACTCCTGGAAGGCCCGCACTTCGGGACGGTCGGCGAACGCCGCGGTGAACACCCCTCCGCCCAGTACGGGGCGGCTGGCCGGGTCGTCCCCCGGCAGGAGGAAGGCGTAGACGTCCTTGTCCGGTCCGATCTCCGTGCCCTTCGGCCACATGCCGGCGTAGAACGAGGCCTGGCGGTGCATCGCGCAGTCGCCGGAGAGAACCGGCGTGCCGGCCTCCTGGAAGGAGATCGACGCCATGGACCGGGCCGGGCCGAAGCCCCCGTTGGCGTACCGGTCGTTCTTGAGGACGGACCCGACGGTGTCCATGGCCTTGATCACCCGCGGGTCGTCGAACGGGATCTCATGGGCGACCCACTGGTCGTAGACGTGCGTGCCCTGCTGGCGCAGCAGGACGTCCTCGATCCAGTCCGTCACGGGCCAGCCGGTCGCCTCGGCGGACTCGACGCCCGCGCACCACGGTTTGACGCCCGACGCCGCGACCTTCTCCGTCACGGCCATCAGCTCGGACCACGTACGGGGAACGCTCAGTCCCCGGTCGCGGAAGAACCGCGGGGAGTACCAGACGAACGACTTCACGTTCGCGACGAGCGGCGTGCCGTAGAGGGTGCCGTCGACGGTCGCGTAGCTGTTCCAGTCGGCCGACCAGCCCTGCTTCGCGAGGGCCAGGACCCCGGCGCTCGCGGGCTTGAGCCTCCCGGCTCGCGCGAAGCGTTCCAGGAGGCCGGGCTGGGGGAAGAACGCCACGTCGGGCGCGTTCCCGCCGTCGACCCGGACCTGGATCTGCGCCTCGAACTCCCCGTCCCCCTCGTACTGGACGTCGATTCCCGTGCAGCCCGCGAAGTCCGCCCAGGTCTCCTCGAAGAGGTCGGCCTCCCGGTCCCGGTTCTCCGCGTAGACGGTGACCTTGGTGCCGGGGTGCTTGCCGTACCTGGCGTACGGCCCACAGTCCGCGGCGGTGTGCGACTGCGGACCGCCGTCCTGCGGAACACCGCAGGCGGTGACAAGGGCGGCGAGGGCGATGACGGCAAGCGCGAGCCTCGCGCCGAACCTCATGGGTGTAGCTCCTCCGATCGCCCGCCGAAGTGTTCTCGGGGGCGGTCAGAAGCTATCAGCGCTCGAAGAGAATCGACTAATCGTTCGATCTTGGACGATCGGGTCAGTGTGCGGTGGACCGGACCGCGTCCTGGATCAGCTCCGCCACGGCCTTGGGCTGGGCGAGCATGACCAGGTGGGAGGAGTCGACCTCGACGGTGGTCATGCCGGCGCGCTCGTAGCCGTAGCGCTCCACGTCGGGGTTGATCGTGCGGTCGGAGGTGGCGACCAGGCCCCACGAGGGCTTGGTCTTCCAGGCCGCGACCGGCGCCGCCTCCGAGAAGGCCCGTGCGGCCAGGGGGCGCTGGGAGACGGCGAGCACCGCGGCGAGGTCGGGGTCGACGTCCGCGGCGAAGAGGGCGGGGAACCTCTCGATCTCCACCGAGACGTCGGTGCCGGTCTCGGAGCCGGCCACGGGGAAGGGTGTGTAGACGAGCGCGTCGGCGAGGCCGGAGTCGGGGAAGCGGCCCTGCAGCTCGCCGAGGCTCTCACCCTCCTCCAGGGCGTATCCGGCCAGGTAGACCAGCGCGCGGACGTTGTCCTCCGTGCCGGCGAGGGTGATGACGGCTCCGCCGTAGGAGTGCCCGACCAGGATCACGGGGCCTTCGACGGCGCGGATCACCGAGGCGATGTACGCGGCGTCGTCGACGAGGCTGCGGTTGGGCACCGCCGGGGCCACCACTTCCATGCCGGCGGCGGTCAGTTCGGGGATGACGCGGGCGAAGCTGGAGGCGTCGGCGAAGGCGCCGTGGACCAGGACGACGGTGGGGCGGGCGTGTCGGGGCATGGGGAACTCCTCGGTACGTGAGTGGGGATGGGGCCGGGCCGGGGACGGGACTGGGGCTGGGGAAGGGGCCGGGCCGGGGACGGGACTGGGACTGGGGCCGGGGACGGGGCCGGGGCCGGGGTAGATGGACGCGCGGTGCGTCACAGGCCGAAGCGGGCGCGCCTCGCCTCGGGCACCAGGTCGGTGTACTCGGGGTGCTTGCCGATCCAGCCCCGGATGAAGGGGCAGTACGGCAGGACGCGCAGCCCACGGGCCCGGGCGTCGTCGAGTGCTCCCCGGGCGAGGAGACCGCCCAGGCCCTGGCCGGCGAACCGGCTGTCGATCTCGGTGTGGATGAAGGCGATCTCACCCTCCGAGAGGTGGTACTCGGCGAAGCCGGCGGTATCGGTGCCGTCGCCGGCGAGGATCTCGTACCGGGACTTCTCGGGCCGGTCTGTCACCTGCGGTTCCATGGGTGCTCCTGTGTGGTCGTGGTGTGCCGGGACGGGACGGGGGGGGCGGTCAGAGCGTGCGACGCACGCCCGCCTGGCGTTCCAGGTTGCGGAGCTGGACGGCCAGGTCGCCCTCCACGGCCAGGTGGGCGGGGCCGCTGCGGCCGATGGGCAGGACCTGCTCGCTGCGCATGTCCTCCAGCATCAGGGCGAACGCCGTGTACATCGCGACGAGCGCCACCAGGAGGCCGAGCGCCCCGGACGTGCGGGTGAGCCATTCGGCGCCGGTGATGCCGCCGAGGCCGGTGGCCGCCCAGCGGGGCAGGGAGACCGCGAGGACGAACCACAGGGCGCGCTTGGGCCGGGTCACGGCGGTCATCAGCGCCCCGAAGCAGAGGAGCGCCAGATTGAAGACGCCGAGGACCTGAAGGCCGTCGGCCGCGCCGCTGAGCATGATGAGCGCGTAGGGCAGCCAGCTGCCGGCGAACACCGCCATCAGCGTCGCCGCGATCACGTCACGGGCGCCGAAGGCCAGGATGCTCACGAGGAGTTGGAGGACGAAGGCCGGAAGCACGGTGAAGGCGACGGCGCTGCGGGCCGTCTCGTCGAAGAGCCCGAGCTGGAGGCAGCCGGTCATCACGGAGGCGATGGCTATCGTGAAGAAGCCGAGCGGCATGGGTGAGGCGATGGGGCGCAGGTTGATCCGGGTCATCGACCGGAGGTCCGGCTCGAAACGGCGTCCCGGGGGTGAGTCGGGGACCTCGTCGGCGGCGGGGGAGGCTGTCATCGTGTGGGGTCTCTCGTTCAGTGATCGAAGCAGGGATCGACGAAGGACGGCGTCGTGTCCGGGACGGAGCCGCGGGCGACGCGCCACCGGCGGTGCTGCTCGGACTCCGCCGCGGCCTCGGCCACGAGCGAGGCCTGGCGGGCGCCGCTCTGGTAGCCGCCGAAGTGGGCCACCGGGCTCCATTCCGGGCTGACCGGCGGGACGGCCTCGTCGAGGCCCTCGTACTCCTCGCTCGCCCAGACGATCCGGCCGCCGACGACCGTGAGCACGGACTCGATGTCGGGGATGACGTCCTCGGGCACGGTGAGGAAGTCGTCGGACAGGACCGCGAGGTCGCCGTACCACCCCTCCCGCAGGCTTCCCTTGACGTCCTGTTCGCCCGTGAGCCGGGCGCCGCCGCGGGTGTAGAGGCCGAGGGCCGTCTCGCGGTCGATCGGGTTCCCGGCGGGGTGGAGCGCGGTGCCGCCGACGGTCCTGCCGGTGACCAGCCAGTGGAGCGCGACCCAGGGGTTGTACGAGGAGACGCGGGTGGCGTCGGTCCCGGCGGCGACGGTCAGGCCCCGGTCGAGCATGGCCCGCACCGGCGGGGCGTGCGCGGCGGCCTCGGCGCCGTAGCGGTCGCGGAAGGCGGTGCCCTGGAAGGACATGCGGTTCTGGACGGACAGGGCGCCGCCGAGGGCCGCGATCCGGTCCAGGCTGTCGGCCGACACGGTCTCCGCGTGGTCGAAGAGCCAGCGGTTGCCGCCGGGGAAGAGTCCTTCCGCCGCGAGCTTCTCGAAGACGGCCAGGTCGCGGCGGATCGTCTCGTCGTAGGTGGCGTGCAGCCGGAAGCCCCAGCCGTTCTCCAGGAGCAGCCGGACGGCCTGCTCGAACTCTCCCTCGTACCCCGCGGCGAGCTCCGGACGGGGTTCGGAGAAGTTCTCGAAGTCGGCGGCCGCCCAGGTCAGGTTCTCGCCCGCGCCGTTCAGCCGGAGCCATTCGTCCCCGTCCCCGGGCTTGATCATCTCGGTCCAGCGCCTCAGGTCGGCGAGCTCCTGACCGGCCGTCTGCGGGAACAGGTGGTAGGCGATCCGCAGGGACAGCTCCCCCGCCCCGGCGAGGTCGGTGACCGTGGCGTAGTTGTCGGGGAAGTTCTGGAAGCCGCCGGCGGCGTCGACCGCCGAGGTCAGTCCGAAGCGGTTCAGCTCGCGCAGGAAGTGACGGGTCGAGGTCCGCTTGCCGGCCTCGTCGAGGGCCGGCGCCTTGGCCAGGGTCGAGTACAGGACGAGCGCGCTCGGCGCCGCGAGGAGCACCCCGTTGGGCTCGCCGTCCCTGCCCCGTACGATCTGTCCGCCGCGCGGATCGGGGGTGTCGCGGGTGAACCCGGCGGCCCGTACGGCGGCCCGGTTCATCAGCGCCGACTGGTAGAGGTGCAGGACGAAGACCGGGGTGTCGGGCGCGGCGGCGTTCAGCTCGGCGACGGTCGGCATCCTGCGCTCGGCGAACTGCTCGGCGGTCCAGCCGCCGACGACCCGGATCCACTGCCCCTTCGGCGTGCGCCCGGCCTGCTCGCGGAGCATGGCCAGGGCGCGGCGGAGGCTGCGCACGCCGTCCCAGCGCAGCTCCAGCACGTAGTTCAGGCCGCCCCGGATGACGTGGAGGTGCGAGTCGTTGAGGCCGGGGACGACCCGCCGGCCCAGCGCGTCGACGACCCTCGTGCCCGGTCCCACGAGGTGAGCGAGGTCGTGGTCGTCGCCGAGGGCCGCGACCCGGCCGTCGCGGATCGCGACGGCACGGGCCTCGGGGCGGGCGGGGTCGCCGGTGAACACCTTCGCGTTGCGGACGAGGAGGTCGGCCTGCGCGGGCTCCCGCCGCGGGGCGGGCACGAGGCCCGCCACCGGCATGCTCGTCGAGGGCCGGGTCATGCCAGTGCCTTGCGGAGGGTGTCGACGGCGAGACCGATGGCGAGTTCCGCGCCCCGCGTCTCACGCAGCGCGTTCAGCATGACGAAGTCGTGGATGACGCCCTGGACACGCAGGGCGGTGACGGGGACACCGGCGGCGCGGAGCTTCGCCGCGTACGCCTCGCCCTCGTCGCGCAGGACGTCGGCCTCGGCGGTGACGACCAGGGCGGGCGGCAGGCCGGTGAGCTGTGCGGTGGTGGCGCGCAGCGGGGAGGCGGTGATCTGGGCGCGCTCGGCCTCCTCGGTCGTGTACTGGTCCCAGAACCACTTCATGGCGTCGCGGCGCAGGAAGTAGCCCTCCGCGAACTGGTGATACGAGTCGGTGTCGAAGGCCGCGTCGGTGACCGGGTAGAAGAGGACCTGGTGGACGAGGTTGACGTCGCCGCGCTGCTTGGCCATCAGGGTGAGGGCGGCGGTCATGTTGCCGCCGACGGAGTCGCCCGCGACGGCGATCCGGGTGCCGTCGAGCTCCTTGTGGTGGCCCTCACGGGCGATCCACTGGGCGACGCCGTAGTTCTGCTCGATGGCGACGGGGTAGCGGGCCTCGGGCGAGAGGTCGTACTCGGGGAAGACCACGGCCGCCCCCGTGCCGACGGCGAGTTCGCGGACGAGCCGGTCGTGCGTGTGGGCGTTGCCGAAGACCCAGCCGGCGCCGTGGATGTAGAGGATGACGGGGAGCGGGCCGGTCGCGCCTCGGGGGCGGACGATCCGGGCGCGGACGTCGCCGGCGGGACCGCCGTGGACGGTGACCCGTTCCTCGTCGACGGCGGGCAGGGGGACGCCCTCACCGCTCTGGACGTCGTCCACGGCCTTGCGGCCGTCGGCGACGGGGATCTGGTAGAGGTACGGCGGCTCGGCGGTGGCGTCGGCGAAGGCCTGGGCAGCGGGTTCGAGGACCGGACGGTTCTTCATGCGGGGTTCTCCTTCAGGGGGTGTACGGGACGGGGCGGGCGTCAGCGGGTCGCCCGCGCGGCGGCGAGGATCACGTGGGTGACCACAGCGGGGCGGGAGACGGCCACGGCGTGCGACGCGTCCACTTCGGTGATGTGCGAACCGGCGCGCCGGGCCATCCACCGTTCGGCGGCCGGCGGGATGTTCCTGTCGGCGGTGGCGATCAGCGCCCAGGACGGGATCGTCTTCCAGGCCGCTTCCCCGGCCTTCTCCTCCAGCGCGTCGGTGGCGACCGGGCGCTGGGTCACGGCCATGAGCGCCGCTTCGGCGGCTGGTACGTCGGCGGCGAACTGCCTGGGGAACTCGGTCCGTTCGATGAGGAGTTCGGTGCCGGTGCCACCGCCGGGCAGCGGGTACGACTGCGGGTTCACGGTGTCGCCGAGGGTGGAGCCCGGGAACTTGGCGGCGAGCTCGGCCGCGCTCTCGCCCTTGTCCGGGGTGAACGCGGCGATGTAGACGAGGGCCTTCACGCGGCTGCTGCCCACCGCGGCGCCACTGATGACAGCGCCGCCGTAGGAGTGGCCGACCAGGACGACGGGCCCGTCGACGGCGGCCAGCACGCTGCGCAGGTACGCGGTGTCCGCGACAAGACCACGCAGCGGGTTGGCGGGGGCCAGGACGGGGTAGCCGGCGTGCTGCAGCCGCCGGATCGTGCCGCTCCAGCTGGAGGCGTCCGCGAACGCTCCGTGGACCAGGACGATCGTCGGCTTGAGGTCATGCCGGTCGGTGTCGGCCGCGGCCGGGCGGCTCGCGGGTGCGGCGCCGATCAGAGCGGCCAGCGTCGCGGGCATGGCGAGGGCGAGGGTGCGCCTCGTGAGCTGCATGGGTGGGTGTTTCCTTGTCGGGTGGGGAAGCGTCGGGGTGTGCTCGGCCGAGCGGGAGGGGTACGCCGGTCGAGCGGGGCTCGGGAGAGGGGGACCGGGACTCAGAGGCCGTACGCCTCCAGGAGCCGGAGCCAGACCTCGCTCACCGTCGGGAAGGCGGGCACGGCGTGCCACAGGCGCTCCAGGGGGACCTCGCCCACGATGGCCACGGTGGCGGTGTGGACGAGTTCGGTCGCCATCGGGCCGGTGAGCGTGCAGCCGACGACGACTCCTCGGGTCTCGTCGACGACGAGCTTGGCGAGGCCGCGGTAGTCGTCCGCGTGGAGCGCGGCGCCGGCGACGTCGTCGATGCGGTACTCCACCGTGCGTACGGCGATGCCGGCTTCGCGTGCCGCGCGTTCGGTGAGACCGACGCTCGCGATCTCGGGACGGGTGAAGACGGCCTGGGGGACGGCAGTGTGGTCGGCCTCCGCGCTCCACGGCTGCCGGCCGCCGGTGACGGCCGGGCGCCCCGCTGCCCGCTCGGCGATCGCCGCCGCGCAGGCACGGGCCTGGTACTTGGCCATATGGGTCAGCGGCGCACGGTGATTCACGTCGCCGACGGCGTAGAGCCACGCGCCCTCGACCGCGGTGACCAGACAGGTGTCGTCGACCGGGAGCCAGTCGCCTGCCGGCAGTCCGACGGAGTCCAGGCCGAGGTCTGCGGTGCGCGGGCGACGGCCCACGGCGGCGAGAACCTCGTCGCAGACGAGGGCGGTGCCGTCGTCCGTGTCCACGGTCACCGTGCGGGTGTCGGCGTCACGGGCGACGCGGACGGCCGACACCCCGAAGCGGATCGTGACGCCCAGATCGCTCAGCCCCCGGGCGACCTCTTCACCGGCGCACGGCTCCCAATCGGTCAGAAGGGCCTGGTCGCGGACCAGCAGAGTGACGGAGGAGCCGAGCGCGCGCCACGCGGTGGCCATCTCACAGGCCACCACTCCCCCGCCGATGACGACGAGCCGCTCGGGCACCGCGTCGGCCGTGGTGGCCTGCCGGCTGGTCCACACACCGATCCGGTCGAGCCCTTCGACCGGCGGAAGGGCGGGCTCCGTGCCGGTGCAGACCACGACCGCCCGCCGGGCCCGCAGGGTACGGACCGTGCCGTCGGCCCCGGTCACCTCCACGCGGCGCTCACCGGCGAGCCGTCCGTGCCCCCGTACGAGCGCGATGCCCGCACCGTCGAGCCAGTCGGCCTGGCCGGTGTCGTCACCGCGCCCGGTGAAACGGTCACGCCGGGCCAGGACGCGGGCCGGGTCGAGTGCCGCCGTGACCGCCTGCCGGGCCCCGTCGACCGACCGGGCCGCCGCTCGGGCGGCGCCGGGTCGCAGCAGGGCCTTGCTGGGCACGCAGGCACGGTAGGAGCACTCGCCGCCGACCGCCTCGGCCTCGACGACGACGGCGGTCAGCCCCGACCCGACGGCGCGTCCGGCGGCGACTTCGCCGGCCGGACCGCCGCCGACCACGACGACGTCGTACGTGTCCATCAGCCGCGTACCAGCGGGGTGTCCACGAGGTGCTCGGCCAGGAACCACACCTGTGCCTCGCCGGTGCGGACGACGTCGGAGACGAGCAGGTCGGTGCTGCCCTCGTCGCCCTCGGCCGAGATCCGGGCGGCGGCGTCCCGCGCGTCGATCAGGATCCGCTCGTGCGCGTCGAGGAGCCGCGACAGCATGACGGGAACCGGCTCCACCCCGTCGGGCGGCCGGGGTATCGCGGTCAGCTCCGCGACGTGGCGCGGGTCCCCGACCGCGACGCCGCCGAGGCTCTGGATCCGCTCGGCCAGCGCGTCCACGATGGCCAGCTGGACCTCCGCGTGCTTGTCCAGCATCAGGTGGAGCGAGTAGAAGGTCGCACCGCGCATGAGCCAGTGGTGCTTCTTGTAGAGCGAGTACAGGATCTGCGTGTCGGCGAGGACGCGGTTCAGCCGCTGGCACGCGTACATGCGGGTGTCGTGGCCGAGGCCGATCGGCAGCTGCTTGAGCGTGCCGAACTCCTGGGTCTCGGCGCCCTTCTGGTGCAGCAGCGGCTGGCCGCCGCCGTGCGGGGTCGTGAGGGTGTCCATCGGGTGCTCCTGTTCGGGAGAGAGGGGTGGGAGGGGCCCGGCAGCCCGGTCGGGGGCGCGCGGGCTGCCGGGCCCGGTCTGCGTGGCTCGCGCTCAGCGCTGGGCGATCGCCGGGGTGGCGGGGGCCCGGTGCAGGACGAGCCGGGCGAGGAGGCCGCTGCCGAGCCCGGCCGCGAGCGCGAGGGCCGCCCACCACAGGGGGTACGGCGTGAGGCCGAGGGCCGCGTCGGCGGACCAGGCGCCGGGTCCGGTGGCGGCGAGGGCGACGGCGGTGCCGATGAGGACGAGCGGGTACTCGTAGCCGTCGTTCTGCACCCAGAGGCCGTTGTGCCGTTTCACGGTGAGCGCCACCGTCATGACCCCGACGGTCCCGGTGGCGGCGAGCGGGGTCAGCAGGCCGGCCGCGAGCAGCAGGCCCGATCCGATCTGGCCGCCGCCCGCCGCCAGCGCGGTGAGGGCTCCGCCGCGGAAACCGTCGGCGCGGAACTCCTCCGTGCCGCCTTCGAGTCCCTTGCCGCCCAGGTGCGAACTGATCTTCTGCACCCCGTGGCCGGCGACGAGCAGTCCCACCAGCAGGCGCAGGATCAGAATGCCGGTGTCCAAGGAGGTCAGCCCGCCGCGTGCGCGCCGATGACGCTCTGCGCGTACACGACACCCAGGCCGTACGCGCCCGCGTGGGCCTTGACGATCTCCATGACCGCGCCGTACGTCTCCTGACGCGCCCAGTCGCGCTGCAGCTCCAGAAGGACCTGGACCCAGGTCACGGGCACCGCGCCGGCGGCGATCATCCGCTGCAGCGCGTGCTCGTGGGCGGCCGGGCTGACGCCGCCGGAGGCGTCGGAGACCACGTACACCTCGTAGCCCTGCTCCAGCGCCGAGAGCGCGGGCAGCACGAGGCAGACCTCGGTCCACAGACCCGCCAGGATGATCTTCTTGCGACCGGTCGCCCTGACCGCCGCGACGAGCGCCTCGTCCTCCCAGGCGTTCATGGTGGTGCGGTCGATGACCTCGTGCTTGGGGAACACCTCGGCGAGCTGCGGCAGCAGGGGGCCCGAGAACGACTCGGCGGCCACCGTGGTCAGGACGACCGGTACATCGAACGCCTCGGCCGCCTTGGCCAGACCCACGGTGCTGTTGATGATCGCGGCGCGATCGCCGCTCCCGGTCCCGAAGAACATCTGCGGCTGGTGGTCCACGAAGAGCATGACGGCGTTGTCGGGCGTCAGCAGATCCGCGCTCGGCGCGGCCTGGACCTTGGCGATGTCGAACATGAGGGGTCCCTAAGAATGTGAGGCGGTCCGGGAGGACCGGGTGTGGCTGATGAGGTGTCGCCGTTGATGGCTCGAGAGGAATGGCCGCCCGGTCCTTCGGGACGCTCCGACCACTGATTGAGAACTGCGGTCATCGCTGGTTAGGGACCTGTCGGCGGGGTGTTCTTCGGACCACGGAAGTGCTGGTCACAGTGGAACGGAGCTTCGGGGTTGAGTACGCGGCAGGCGCGGATATGGGTCGGCATCGA
This sequence comes from Streptomyces sp. NPDC088707, assembly GCF_044752725.1. Lineage (NCBI taxonomy): Bacteria > Bacillati > Actinomycetota > Actinomycetes > Kitasatosporales > Streptomycetaceae > Streptomyces > Streptomyces sp. NPDC088707. The sequence goes on from NZ_JBIVLV010000017.1 coordinate 117,445, forward strand.
CGCCGGCAAGGGGCATCACTGGGCGGTGGCAGTCGATGCCGAGGGCGAGACGCTGTTCTCGATGAAGGTGATCAACGACGAGGCTCAGATCCTCACGCTCATCGAGACCGCCCGCGAGCGGGCTGACGAGATTCGGTGGGCGGTAGACATCTCCGGCAGGGCCTCGACGCTGTTGCTGGCCCTGTTGGTCGCCCACGGCCAGAACGTGGTCTTCGTGCCCGGCCGGACGGTCAACCGCATGTCCGGCGCCTACCAGGGGGAAGGCAAGACCGACGCCAAAGACGCCCGGGTCATCGCCGACCAGGCCCGCATGCGACCGAAGGGCTTCGCGGCCCTGGACACACCCCCGGAGCTGGTCTCCACCCTCCGGGTGCGGACGAACCACCGCGCTGACCTGATCGCCGACCGGGTGCGGCTGATCAACCGGCTCCGCGACCTGCTGGTAGGCATCTGTCCCGCGCTGGAGCGGGCCTTCGACTACTCCGCGGCCAAGGGCCCGGTCATGATGCTGACCGAGTACCAGACCCCGGCAGCCCTGCGTCGAATCGGCGTGAAGCGGTTGACCACCTGGCTGGAACGCCGCAAGGTCCGAGGTGCCGCCGATGTCGCGGCCAGGGCGGTCGAGGCGGCCCGGTCCCAGCAGATCGCGCTGCCTGGCGAGAAGCAGGCGGCGAAGCTGGTGTGCGATCTCGCCCACCAGCTGCTGGCCCTGGACGAGCGGATCAAGGACAACGACCGGGAGATCCGCGAGACCTTCCGCACCGACGACCGCTCCGAGATCATCGAGTCCATGCCTGGCATGGGCCCGATCCTCGGTGCCGAGTTCGTGGCCATCGTCGGCGATCTGTCCGGTTACCGAGACGCCGGCCGCCTGGCCTCGCATGCAGGCCTGGCGCCGGTCGCCCGGGACTCCGGCCGCCGCACCGGCAACTACCACCGGCCCAAGCGCTACAACCGGCGCCTGCGGCACATCTTCTACCTGGCCGCCCAGACCGCGATGATGCGTCCCGGGCCGTCCCGGGACTACTACCTCAAGAAGCGTGGCGAAGGGCTGCTGCATACCCAGGCCCTGCTGTCCCTGGCCCGCCGCCGGGTCGACGTGCTCTGGGCGATGCTGCGTGACAAGAGGCTGTTCACCTCCGCCCCGCCGGTCACGCAGACGCCTTGACACAGTCATTGAGATTCCTCTCGAAGCAGTCGGTGTACGTGCCCGCCGCCTCCGCGGCCCGGCACTTCTGCACGCTACGAGCGACCCCACCGGCCGCGTTGACCTCCTGCGCCCAGGGGTTGGCACGACAGCGCACAACCCGTCAGGACCGAGCCGCGCGGTGTCACAGGCACGCACGCGCAAGGCGGCGACGCCGGCGCACTCGCCCCGAGACCCACGCTGGTCTGAGATCTGAGATCTGAGGTCTGGGGCCTGAGGTCTGGGGCCTGGGGCCTGAGGCCTGAGGCCTGAGCTCTGAGATCGCCGTATCAGCCGTGACACCGGCGGCACCTCTCATCACTTCCTCCAAGTGCCCTCTCATTCGCGATGGAGAGTCCCACGAAGTTGTTGCAGATGAGATCACACACGGCCTACGGTGTCGCATATGCAGTCCTACACGATCGGCCAGGCCGCTCGTCTGCTGGGCGTCAGCCCGGACACGGCACGGCGCTGGGCGGACGCGGGCAGGGTGGCGACCCACCGCGACGAGAGCGGTCGGAGTGTCATCGACGGGAAGTCGCTCGCGGAGTTCTCCGTGGAGATCGCGCAGGAGGACCTGGGACTGGAAGTCGGCATGCAGGCCACCGCCCGCGTGAAGTCGACCAGCGTGCACATCGACCGCACCTGACCACCCCTCACGCAGCACCGGGCATCTCGTCCGTCGGCGCGGCCGCCTCCCACCGCCCCTTCCGTTCCCACCAAGGAGTCCAGACCCTCATGTCTCTCACCCTCACCCCCGCCAGACGCCGTACCGCCGCCGCCGTGCTCACCGCCGCCCTGCTCGTGCCGCTCGCGGCCTGCGGGAACGGCGACGACACCAGGAAGGACGCCGCCGGCCCCTCCGGCTCGGGCTCCGCCTCCGGCTCCGCGGGCGGAGCGCCCGCGGCGAACCTGACCGTCCTCGCCGCCGCCTCGCTCACCGACGTCTTCAAGACCGCCGGTGCGGCGTACGAGAAGTCCCACCCGGGCACGAAGCTCACCTTCTCCTTCGCCGGCTCGCAGGAGCTCGTCGCGCAGGTCTCGCAGGGCTCGCCCGCCGACGTCCTGGTCACCGCCGACACCAAGAGCATGGACAAGGTGAAGGCCGACACCGGCACCCCCGCGATCATCGCGAAGAACCGCCTCGTCATCGCCACCGGCGAGGGCAACCCGTTCAAGGTCGACGACCTCCAGGACTTGGCCGACACCAGGCTCAAGGTCGTCCTCGCCGCCCCCGAGGTCCCGGCCGGCAAGTACAGCAAGCAGATCCTGGACGCCCGGAAGGTCACGGTGAAGCCGGTCTCCCAGGAGCCCAACGTGCGCGCCGTGCTCAGCAAGGTCGAGCTCGGCGAGGCCGACGCCGGCCTCGTCTACAAGACGGACGCCGCGAGCGCCGCCGACAAGGTCGACGCCGTCGAGATCCCCGACGACCAGAACGCCATCGCGAAGTACCCGGCCGCCACGATCAAGGACTCCGAGAACGCCGAGGCGGCCGCCGCGTTCGTCGCCTGGCTTTCCTCGCCCGAAGGCCAGAAGATCCTCCAGGACGCCGGCTTCCAGAAGCCGTAGCCGACCGGGACCACCAGATCGTGAGGGCTGTCCGTCCCGGAGGAACGGACAGCCCTCCTCCTCACATGTCTTCGGGGTCAACGATGAAACGAGCAGCCGTACGCGCGGCCGGCACCCGGCCGCCCCTGACTCTCGCGCTGCCCGCGCTCCTGGCCGTGGCGTTCCTGACCCTGCCGCTGCTCGGCATCCTCGTCCGCACGGAGTGGGGCGAACTCGCCGACCACCTGCGCTCACCGGGCACGGTCGAGGCGCTGAAGCTCTCCCTCGTCGTGTCGTTCTGGGCGCTGGGGCTCTCCCTGCTGCTCGGTGTGCCGCTCGCCTGGCTGCTGGCGCGCGTGCCGTTCCCCGGCAAGGCCCTCGTCCGCTCCCTCGTGCTGCTGCCGATGGTGCTGCCGCCGACGGTCGGCGGTGTGGCGCTGCTGCTCGCCTTCGGCCGGCGCGGGCTCCTCGGCCCCTGGCTCGAGAGCACCTTCGGCGTCGTCTTCCCCTTCCACACGTCGGGGGCCGTGATCGCGGCCACGTTCGTCGCGATGCCGTTCCTCGTCATCAGCCTGGAGGGTGCGCTCGGCGGGCTGCGGCCGCGGTACGAGGAGACGGCGGCCTCGCTCGGCGCCTCACCGGTACGGGTCTTCTTCACCGTCACGCTGCCGATGGTCGCTCCGGGCCTGATCGCGGGCGCGGCCCTCACCTGGGCGCGGGCGCTGGGCGAGTTCGGCGCCACGATCACCTTCGCCGGGAACCTGCCGGGCACGACGCAGACGCTGCCGCTCCAGGTCTACCTGCTGCTCCAGGACGAGCCCGAGGCCGCCACCTCCGTCTCCCTCCTGCTCCTCGCCATCGCCATGGGCGTACTGATCGCCCTGCGCGGCCGGTGGACGGGGACGCCCTCGGACCGCCGCCCCCGCCCCGCCCCGGAGTCCGGACCCGAGGAGCCGGCGCCGGTCCCGCCGACACCTTCCGCGACCGCCACGGCGAAGGACACCGAGCGCTGGGCGCTGCACGCCGACGTCACCGGCTTCACCCGACTCACCCTGGACGCCGGCCCCGGCACCACCATCGCGGTCGTCGGCCCCAACGGCGCCGGGAAGACCACGCTGCTCCGCGCCCTCCTCGGCCTCACCCCCCGCGCCCACGCCGACCTGCGGCTCGGCGACGAGGACGTCACCCCGCTGCCCCCGCACCGACGGCACGTCGCCTGGGTTCCCCAGGACGGCGCGCTGTTCCCGCACATGAGCGCCCTCGCCAACACGGCGTACGGACTCCGTGCCCAGGGCGTCGCGCGTGCCGAGGCCCGGCGCGAGGCCCGGACCTGGCTCGACCGGCTCGGAGTCGGCCCGCTCGCCCACCGCCGGCCGGCCCAGCTCTCCGGCGGACAGGCCCAGCGCGTCGCCCTGGCGCGGGCGCTGGCCGCCCGGCCGCGCCTCCTCGTCCTCGACGAACCGCTCGCCGCACTCGACCAGACCACCCGCGCCCATGTACGCCACACCCTGCGCACCCACCTCGCCGGCTTCGGCGGCGTCTGTCTGATCGTCACCCACGACCCGGTCGAGGCGGTCTCGCTCGCCGACCGCGTCCTCGTCCTCGACGAGGGCCGGGCCCTCCAGGACGCGGCTCCCGTCGAGGTCACCCGGCACCCCCGCTCCCCCTGGGTCGCCCGGATGCTCGGCCGCAACGCCTGGCCGGGCACGGCGACCCCCGAGGGTCTCGCGCTGGACGGCGGCGGCGCCCTGGTCGCGACCGACCCGCCGCCGCCCGGCACGCCCGCGCTCGCGATCGTCGCGCCCGAGGCGGTGTCCGTCCACCGCGAGAAACCGGAGGGCAGCCCCCGTAACGTCTGGCCCGGCACCGTACGCGAGATCACGGCGAGCGGCAGCCGGCTCCGGGTCCTGATCACCTCCGACCGGGCCCCCGACCTCGTCGCCGAGATCACACCGCAGTCGGCGGCCGAACTCGGCCTCGCCGACGGGGTGCCGGTCTGGACGAGCGTGAAGGCGACGGAGGCGACGATCGTGCCGCTGTGACGGGACGCGCGGTGGACCGGCCGCATGTGAGGGATCGGGGTCGAGTCGACCGGAGTGGAACCTCGGCCACCGACGCCGGTCGCTCTCCCGCCGCCCGCGAGACGGTCCAGGCGCTCCAGGTCGGCCTGGAGCGGGCTGGGCGGCACCGCGAGAACCGGACAGGGGGCGTGCGCCAGGCAGTGGCGGGCCACCGACGGTCGCAGCACCAGGAGCAGCAGCCCGCGCGACCCGGTGCCGACGACGAGGAGGTCGCCGGGATCGCGGACCGTGTCGACCAGGGCGACACCGGGGGTGCCCCGGACCAGGCGCCCGACCGGGGGCACACCCGGCCGGCAGGCGCCGAAGCCTTCGGGGGTCTCGCGCAGCAGCGCGGCCGCCGCGTCCCGGCAGTCGGCGAGTACGGAGGGCTCGCAGGCTCTGACGCCGGGAGCCGGGTCCCTGGCGGATCCCTGACGGGCCGCCGTCGCCCGAGGGACAGGGTCAGTTGCCGCGCGGCGCGTACATGATGACGGCCATGCCCGCGAGGCAGACCAGCGCGCCGATGACGTCGTAGCGGTCGGGGCGGTAGCCGTCGGCGACCATGCCCCAGGCGATCGACCCGGCCACGAAGATGCCGCCGTACGCGGCGAGGACGCGGCCGAAGTGGTCGTCGGACTGGAACGTGGCCACCACCCCGTACAGGCCGAGGGCGATGACTCCGGCGCCGATCCAGACCCAGCCCTTGTGTTCGCGGAAGCCCTGCCAGACGAGCCAGGCGCCGCCGATCTCGAAGAGGGCGGCCACCACGAACAGGGCGAGGGAACGAGCGACAGTCATGATCGCTGAGCCTACCCGCGCCCCCTCCTCGGCACCTGTACGGCAGGTCGGCGTCCCGGGCGCGCTGCCGTTCGGCGGTGTCGGAGGTTGACGGCCGACGCCTTGGCCAGGGCCAGGGGGTTCAGGAAGCGGAGGGGACCGATCAGGCGGGAGGCGAAGAGGTGCATGTGGCGCGCGAGCGATGCGTCGCGTGCCGCCGCCGAGAACATCAGCCGCTCCACCGGGTTGAACGGGCGGGCCTTGGCGAAGTCCGCGGCGAGGAACTGGTGTCCGCGCAGCCGGCGCCCGTGCCGGCGGGCGTACCGCGCGAGTGACCGGTCGAGGTCCCCTCGACCGGTGGCGGCCGGCGCGATCTCCTCCGCCAGCCATCGCGCGGACTGCAGGGCCCATCCGCATCCCACCCCCCACAGGGGATCGCCGGTCAGGGCGGCGTCGCCGACGAGGGCGAGGCCCGGGGCGGTCGGCCTGCGGCTGTGGAGCGGGTAGTCGACCAGACCGATGACCTTCGAGACGCGCTCGGCGTCGTCGATGGCCGGCGCGTCGGGCAGGGCGCGGACGAAGGCGTGGAAGCTGCCCTCCAGGTCCTCCTTGAAGGCGGGCAGCCGCTTCTTGTCCGGCAGCACGGCGAGGACCGTCACCCCGTCGTCGTTCGGGAACGCGTACGCCATGTCGGGCTCGAGGAACCAGGTCTGGCCGATCCCGTCCGGCAGCGGAAGGCCGCGGAAGTGGGCGAGATAGCCGAACCGTGTGTTCTCGTGCCGCCGTGCGGCCACCCCGGCGAGCCTCGCCACCGCCGAGTCCTTGCCGTCGGCGCCCACGACAAGCCGGGCCCGTATCTCGCGCACGCCGTCCGGGGTCGACGCGCGCACCCCGACGGTGCGCCCGCCCACCCCGATCAGCTCGGTCACCCGGTGGCCGAGGAGGAGATCGACGCCGGGGGTGTCCGCCGCGCGGGACCTGATCAGCGGATCGAGGACGCTGCGCCGGATGTTGTAGCCGTACGGCAGTCCGGGCCCCTCCGGTGCGGCCTTCGGCTCGATCCAGCCCCAACGGGTGTGCCAGCGGGCCTCGCTGCGGACGGCTCCCGCCTTCTCCAGGGCGGGGACGAGGCCGAGTTCGTCCAGCACCGGGTGGGCGCTGGCCGCGAGGGAGTGGGTGCACAGCACCTTGTACGCCTCGGGATCCGAACGGCGCTCAAGCAGTGCGACGCGGACACCGCGTCGGGCCAGCAGGATCGCCGCGGCACTGCCGGCGAGGCCGGCTCCACTGATGACGACGTCGTACTCCGCCACGTCGTCCACCGCGCGCTCAGGCCTCGTCATGCGCCGCTCGCCCCCTTCGAGGAGTGCTGCCGTTCGTGGGAGTGGTGCGGTGCCCGCCATGTCCGTCGGACAGATTCCTGTCAGGCTCATGACCGAGTGTAGAGAGCCCGGGACTCGTTGATCCAGATCCGGGCCCGTGCCGGGGGGCCGCGGGGGCGGCACGCCGAAAACGGATGGCGTGACCTCCCGGCCCGGCGGATCATTCGAAGGGTCCGCGCTCGTCACGAGCCCGCTCACTCGTCCGGGAGAAGTCGCGATGGCCGTCACCCCGTCCGAACCCTCCGAGCCGTCCCGGCCTGCCCCGTCGCCCCGGCCGGCCCAGCCGTCCGGTTCCCGGCCCGAGGTCCGCTCAGCGGCCGGCGTGGTCCGCGGTACGCATGAGGCGGGGGTGGCGGTCTTCCGGGGCATCCCGTTCGCCGAGCCCCCGGTCGGCGCCCTGCGCTTCGCCGCGCCCCGGCCCGCTCGAAGCTGGAGCGGGGTGCGGGAGGCCGTCTCCTACGGGCCGCCGCCCCCGCAGGCCGGGCACTTCGGCATGGACGCCCTGTCGCGGGAGTCGCCGGGCGACGACTGGCTGACGGTCAACGTCTGGTCGCCCGAGCCGACCCCCGGCGCCGGGCTGCCGGTCATGGTCTGGATCCAGGGCGGCGCGTACGTCTTCGGGACGTCCGGCCTCCCCGAGTACGACGGCGGCCGACTCGCCCGGGACGGCGGCGTGGTCGTGGTGACCTTCAACTACCGCGTCGGCATCGAGGGCTTCGGGCAGATCGAGGGGGCTCCGCCCAACCGCGGACTGCTCGACCAGGTCGCCGCCCTGGAATGGGTGCGCGACTCCATCCGGGCCTTCGGCGGCGATCCCGAGCGGGTCACGGTCTTCGGCCAGTCGGCGGGCGGGGGCTCCGTCGCCGCGCTGCTCGCGATGGACCGGGCGGCCGGACTCTTCCGGCGGGCCGTCGCGCAGAGCGTGCAGGGCACGTTCTTCTCCCCCGAGCTCGCCTCGGACATCGCCGCGGCCTGCGCCGCCGAACGGGGGCTGCGGCCCACGGTGACCGACCTGTCCGACGTCCCCCCGTACGAGCTGCCGGCCGCGGGCGACGCGCTCAGCGCCACCATGGACCGGTGGGCGGACCGCTGGGGCCGGCCCGCGTACCGGACGATTCCCTTCTCGCCGGTCGTCGACGGCGACATCCTGCCCACCACCCCGTGGCAGGCCCTGTCCGACGGCGCCGGCCGTGACGTCGATCTCCTCGTCGGCCACACCCGCCACGAGCAGCGCCTGTTCACCGCGGTCACCGGCCTGCTCGGAGAGGTGAGCGAGGAGCAGGCGGCCGCCGCCCTCCGCTTCCTCGCCCCGGGCCCGGACGGCGCGCACCGGTACCGCGAGGCCTTTCCGACGGCGGACCCGGACGAGCTGTACGAACTGGTCCACTCCGACTGGCTCTTCCGCATGCCGTCCCTCCACCTCGCCGAGGCCGCGGCGGCCGCCGGCGGCCGCACCCACGTGTACGAGCTGACGTGGGCGGCCCCCGGCATGGGCGGCGCCTTCGGTGCCTGCCACGGCCTCGACGTACCCCTCGTCTTCGGCAATCTGGACCGCGGCCAGACCGCCGTGCTGATCGGTGAGGAGCCGTCCCCGGAGGCGGAGGCCCTGTCCGCCCGGATGCGCGCCGCCTGGACGTCCTTCGCCGCCCACGGCGACCCCGGCTGGCCCGCGTACGACACCGGGCGACGGCTCGTCCAGGGCTTCGACACCGACCCCGCTGTCACCGCCTACCCGGAGGAGGCCTCCCGCCTGATCTGGCAGGACCACGCCTTCCCCGTGCTCTCGGTGGGCGCATGACCGCGTGCCCGCGGGCCGCGGTGGTGGGTGCGATGGCCGGCACCAGCACCCGCGCGACGCCCGGAGCAGCGCGGAGCGACGGAGCGTCCGTCCGGATCGGTGCTCTCGTTCCGCTGACCCCGCCCGGCTGGGTCGAGGCCGGCCGGCATCTGCTCGCCGGACTCGAACTCGCCGTTCGCGAGGTCAACGAAGCCGGCGGGATCGGAGCGGCCGGGGGGATCGACGCGACCGGCGCGACCGGCGGAAGGCCGCTCGAACTCGTGGTCCGGGACACCGCGGCCGATCCGCAGCGGGCCGCGGCGGCGGTGGAGGAACTGGCCGGCCTGGGCGTGGCCGCTCTGGCCGGGGAGTACCACAGCGTCGTCGCCCGCGCCGCTGCCGCCAGGGCCGCCGCCCTCGGCCTGCCGTACCTCTGCTCCTCTGCCGTCCTCGACGCACTCACCGACGAGCCGACGGACCTGGTGGCGCGCCTCGCGCCCGCGCAGTCCCACGGCTGGCGGTTCTACGCGGACTTCCTCCTGGCAGCGGGTCACCGCCGGGTCGCCGTCGCCGCCCAGCCGAGCGTCTACTGGGAGTCCGGGACCCGCATCCTGCGGGACCATCTCGCTCCCCGCGGCGGCACCGTCGTCCCGCTCGACATGGGCGGGCTCACCCCCACGGCGGTGTGCGACGCCCTCGTCGAACAGCGCGCCACCGCACTCCTCCTGCTCGTGGGCCACCCGGATCCGGCCGTGCCGCTCGTCCGCGCCGTCCGCAGCGACCGGCGCCTCGCCGGGATCCTGATCGGCGCTCCGGCCGGGCAGCCGGAGTTCGCCACGTGGGCGGCGGAGCTCGGCGACGACGGCGCCGCGATCCCGTTCCTGCGGTACCTGCCCCAGCGTCTCGGCCCGCTGGGCGCACGCGTCCGCACGGCCCTGCGCGAGCGGCTGGGCGAAGCACCCTCGTTCGTCGCCTTCGAGGGCTACGACACCCTGACCGTCCTCGCCGACCTGCTGCGCACCCGGGGCACGGACCGCGCGGGCCTCGCGAGGTCCTGGCCGCACGTCGACGTGGAGGGCACCCGCGGGCGGATCCGCTTCTCCCGCCCGCCGGGCATCGGCGTGTGGCAGTGGGCGTGGCCGCCCGTCCAGGTCGTCGACCGGGACCCGGCGGCGCCCGAACGTTTCCGCGTCCTGCTTACGGGGCCGGCCTGAACCCGCTACCAGTAGCGCTCCAGGGCCCCCTCCTTGTACGGGGCCGGGCTGACGCTGAGTTCGCCGGCGAACGGCCGGTCGAGGACGAAGACCAGGAGCAGGCTGAAGCCGATCAGGGCGGCGACGGAGGCGACGAAGAGGAGCTGGATCCGCAGCTTGCGCATGCCGTACAGGAAGGTGAGCGGGATCAGGACGAAGGCGCCGCCGAAGGCGAGGACCTGGAGGAGCGGCGGAAGTTCCTGTTCGGCCATGGTGAGGCGGGCCCGGCGCTGCGACGCCACGCCGTTGAGGTGACTGACGGCCTCCTCGTAGAAGACCTCTTCGCGCGGGGTCTTGGGGTCGTACGCCTGGAGGACGTCGTAGACGGTCTGGAGCTTCGCGGCGGTGGCCCCGTAACTCGGCTGCCCCTCCCGCATCCGGGGCCACTGGACCTCGACGACGGAGTGGACGTAGCCGCTGAGCGCCTCGTCGACGCGGGCGCGGACCGGGGGCGGGAAGGCGGCGGCGTCGCGGGCGATCAGCGCGACGTCGGTGGCCTCGGAGGCCACGATGGTCTGCGTGCTCTCCAGCTGCGTCCAGAGGGTCACGATGACGAAGGCGAGGATGATCCCGTAGATCGCACCGAACATGCCCAGGGTCACCCCGACCATGTCGTTGTGCTCTCCGTCGGACAGCGACGGGTGCCTGCGCCGCAGGATCACGCTGCCGGCCACCGCCACGAGGACGGTTCCGCCGACGGTGACCACGGCCAGGGTGAAGGTGCTGAATTGGTTGAGCAGCCAGAGCGACATGTGCGGGAAGTCTAGGGATTCGGCCACCGTCGCCCGGCGCACGCGCGGCGCCCGTTCCTCGCCGCGATCGCCGGAGCGCGCGCCTGCGCGCGGGTGCGCGCCGCGGAGGTCCGCACCGAGGTTCACACCATCGAGTGAGCGGGCCGGGGGCGTACTCCTGAGGGCAGGTCAGTCGGGGGTGCTCTGCCGGCCCGCCTCGTCGTCGACGGCGTACGGGTGGACGTAGCGGTCGTCGTCGAACGGGGTGAACCAGGTGCCGATCGCCGGCGGGGTGACGCCCGTGCCGGCGAGGGCGGGGTCCTCGTCGACGCCGTCCTGCGCGTCGTCGTAGAGCCACTCGAAGTCCGTGTCCTCGTACACCTCGTCGGCGAGGCGGCCCAGGGCCTCCGCGACGTCGTCGCCGAGGAGCCCGTACAGGTCGAGCGTGGAGTGCGCCTGCTGCAGGAGCAGTTTCAGTACGAGCTCCTCCGCGAGGCAGCCGAGCTCGCGGAAGCTCCCGTCGGTGAACCGGGTGGTCAGGGCTATCGCGGTCACCAGGAAGCGGCGCGCGAAGAGTTCGTCGTACGCGAGGCCGTAGCGCGGCGGAAGCTCGGCGAGGTGCCAGAGCTCGGCCCGGCACTCGGCGACGTTGGTCTCCTCGTCGGCGAGGGTCTGGACGTCGTCGTACAGCTCGTCGATGAGGACCTCCGAGGCGTAGACCAGGGCGCCGGCGGCCAGTTCCTCGGCATCGGAGCCGATGCCGGCCGCCGGGCCGTCGCGCTCCGGCGGCACCTGCTGATCGTCGTGCTCCTCCCGGCCCCTCGGCTCCTCCCGGCCCCTCGGCTCCCCCTGGTCCCTCGGCTCCCCCCGCTCCCCGCTGTCCACGCCGCCGCCGAAGAAGAGGGGGACGAAGGAGATCAGGCGCGGGGCCAGGGCCCGTATCTGGGCCTCCAGGTCGGCCTGCTCCTCGTCGTCCCCGCTCCCGTCGTCCGCGCCGTCGAGGGGGTGGGCGGTGTGCGTGGCGTCGGCGGGGCCGGTCCCCGACGTGTGGTGGGCGCGGCGGGCCCGCAGGTCGCTGGGCGGCGCGTCCGGCCCGTCGGCGGCCTCCAGGCTCTCGCGGGTCAGATCGATGTGGAGTTTCACCTCGCTGCTCTCGACCACCCAGTCGTCGAGGAGCTCGGAGCGTTCGAGGACCTCCGCGGCGACGGAGCCGACGGCGTCCTCCGCGGTCTCCAGGGAGGGAGCGTGGACGAAGACCTTGACGATCGATCCGCGCGGGTGGACGGCGACGATCGTCTCGAGGACGTCGACCTCGACCCCGTCGGGCCCCTCGATCGCCTCCACCGCGTCGAAGCCGTGCTCCAGGAGTGCGGACGCGCCGACCTGTTGCAGCGCGTCCAACTCGTCGGCAGCGTCGGGCAGGCACATTTCCACTGTTACGACGTAGCTCACGTCGGCAAGCGTGCCAGGCGAGGGCCCGTCACCGGGGCGGAATCCCGAGGGAATCCGGGCCTGTGCGCGAGTTCCTTCCGCCCCGGCGGGTGCCCTCCGGTCAGCGCCGCCGAAGCGGGTGCGGCCGCCCCGGTGACCCCGATGGCGCCGAACGAGTGGACTTGGCCGGTGGTGGGGCGGGGCGGGAGGCCGGCCTGCGGGGTGGCGGTGGTGATGTGGCCGTCCCTGACCGTGACCCTGGAAGAGGTCTGTCGACATGCGACGTACCCCCTATCGCCGATTGTTCGCCGCGACGGTCCTCGTGGCCTCCGTGCTCGCGCCGATGGCGGCGACTCCCGCCACCGCCGTCCACGCCGCGGCCGTCGTCGACCGGCACGGTGACGACGACTGTCCGCCCGGGGGGCTGGGGCCCGAGCTGACCGCCCGGCTCGACAAGACGATCGCGGACGTCCGCGAGCAGGCCGGCATCCCCGGTGTCGTGGTCGGGATCTGGATGCCCGGCAAGGGGAGCTACGTCCGGGCCACCGGAGTCGCCGACAAGGCCACCCGCGAGCCGATGTTCGCCGACTCCTTCGTCCGGATCGGCAGCGAGACCAAGACCTTCACGGTCACCGCGCTCCTCAAGCTCGTCGACGAGGGCCGCGTCGGCCTCGACGACCCGATCGCCCGGTACATCCGCGGCGTCCCCAACGGCCACCGGATCACCTTGCGTCACCTCGCCGAGATGCGCAGCGGCCTCTTCCCGTACGCCGCGGACGCGGACTTCGTCCACGACCTGCTGAGCGACCCGCAGCGCTCGTTCACCCCGTGGGAATCGCTCGCGTACGGCTTCAAGCACAAGAACACCTTCAAGCCCGGCGCGCAGTTCCAGTACTCCAACAGCAACCTCGTCCTCCTCGGCCTCGTGATCGAGAAGGTCACCGGTCAGCGGCTCGAGGACTTCATCGACCGGCGGGTGCTCCGCCCGGCCCACCTGCGGCACACGCTCTTCCCCGAGGGCCCCGAGTTCCCCGAGCCGCACGCCCGCGGCTACACCGACCAGACGCTCGACGGCACGACCGCGGACGCCACCGACTGGAACCCCAGCTGGGCCTGGGCCGCCGGCGCGATGATCTCGAACCTGCACGACCTGCGCCGCTGGGCCAAGATCGTCGCCACCGGCGAACTGCTGAGCCCCGAGACGCAGGCGCAGCGCCTCAAGACGCTGCCGACCGGCTTCCCCGGCCTGAGCTACGGCCTCGGGATCTTCGACGCCAACGGCTGGATCGGGCACAACGGCTCCATCCCCGGCTACGAGACCGTGACGGTCTACCTGCCGTCCGAGAAGGCCACCATGGTCCTCATGCTCACCACCGACTCCACGGTCGGGGGCCAGGAGCCGTCCACCCTGCTCGCCCGGGCGGTCACGGCGGTCATCACCCCGGACCACGTCTACGACGGTGCCGTGTCCCCGCGTTAGGGCTGCCGCGTGAGAGACGCGTAGTACGCCTGCAGCGCCGCCTCGCTGCCCGAACCCATCGCGGTCATGATCCGCTGGAAGCGGGCGGCGCGCAGGTCACCGGCCACGAGGACGCGGGGGTGCTGGTCCGCCGGCCGGCAGTAGCCGTCCTGGTCCCGGACGAGGCGGCCGCCCGGGGCGGTGGGTGCGCTCCCGATGCTCACGTACGCGGCGTCCGCCGTGACCGTACGCCGGTCCCCGTCCCGGCACGTCAGCTCCGCCGTCGTCCCTTCCGGACCGTGCCGGGTCAGCGTCACGTGCTCGACGGGGAGGAGCGTGACCCGCGGGTCGTCGCGGACCTCCTCGATCTTGTACCCGTCCGCCTCGGGGTACGCGACGAGGAGGCGGGGCCCGGTGGCCGGGTGGGCGCGGAGGAACGTGCCGATCGGCCGGTCGCCGCCCAGGACGAGGATCGTGCGGGCTGCCACGTCGGCGGCCGCGTCCGCCTGCCAGAGCGGGGGCAGCGTCAGCCCGCGCGGGGCGGTGATCCAGGCGGCGTCGCCGGGCTGGGCGGGGGCCACGCCGGTGGCGATCACCGCGTACGGGGCCGTGAGGACCTTCCCGCTCCTGCCGGCGTCCGGCGCGACGGTGACACCGGCGGTGACGGTGACCAGGACCCGGTCGCCGTCGGCGTGAACGTCCGTGACACGGCTGCCCAGTTCGAGGCGGCAGAGCTTCGTGCTCCTGATCTCCGCCGCGATGGAGTCGGCGAGCTCCCGGCCGTCGGTCCAGCCACCGAGCACGTTGTCCAGCGCGGGGATCCGGTGGAGGGTGCGGCAGAGCGCGTCCGGCTCGATCAGGACCGTGCGCATGCCCACGCCGGCCGCCGTACGGGCGGCAGCGCAGCCTGCCGGGCCGCCGCCGACGACGATCAGGTCGGTCGCGTCGTCGGCGTCGGACACCGGGGCGGGGGGACCTGTGGGGGCGGGGGCACCTGTGCTGGACGCTGTCTCGGCCATGACGCCATTGCAGCACCGGGACGGGCAGTTCGGGGCGCCGCCGGTGGCACGGCGCCTGAAACCGGCGGCGGGGACGGCCCAAAAGGAAGGGCGAGAAGGTGTACTCACCTCTCGCCACTTACAACTTATAGCGCACAGGGGGGCTTGCGGCAAGGCCCCCGGCGTACCGCAGAATCACTCTCCTCAGCCCCGGACCTGCAGAAATGAGACTCACCCAGTGCGTGTGCTTTCGTCGGTGGACCAGTCGCGCGGCACCAGTGCCTTCGACCTTCCCGACCGCCTCTCCCCCAAGGCCGACCCGGCTCTGATCGCCGGTGACGAGCGGCACTTCGCGGCCATCGCGAAGAGCCTCGAAGAGACGATCGCCGAACTGTCCGACCGGCTCGACGCCACGCGCAAGGCCCCCGGCGGCGCCGGGCGGGAGGCGATGGACCGCGACGCGGAGATCCACCGGCTGACCGGGCGCCTGCGCACCCTGCGCCGCTTCGGCCTCGACCTGTGCCTCGGACGCATCGTCGCCGCGGAGGGTACGGAGGGGGTGGACGGCGGCGACGGCGCGGAGCCCGTGTACATCGGGCGTCTCGGCCTCACCGACAGCACCGGCCGTCGTCTTCTCGTCGACTGGCGCTCTCCCGCGGCCGAACCGTTCTTCGCGGCGACCCACGCCGACCCGATGGGGCTTTCGAGCCGCCGCAGGTACCGCTGGAGCGGCGGCCGGATCAGTGACTACTGGGACGAGGTGTTCACCGCCGACGGCCTCGACGGGCACGCGGCACTCGACGACCAGTCCGCGTTCATCGCCAGCCTGGGCGGCAGCCGTTCGCCCCGGATGCGCGATGTGCTCGCCACCATCCAGGCCGACCAGGACGCCGTCATCAGGGCGGGCTCCCGGGGCACCCTCGTCGTCGACGGCGGACCGGGTACGGGAAAGACCGTCGTCGCGCTGCACCGCTCCGCGCATCTGCTGTACGCGGACCCGCGCCTCGGGCACCGTCGGGGCGGAGTGCTGTTCGTCGGCCCGCACCAGCCGTACCTGGCGTACGTCGCCGACGTCCTCCCCAGCCTCGGCGAGGAGGGCGTACAGACCTGCACCGTGCGGGACCTCGTCGCCGAGGGCGCCAAGGCGGCGGCCGAGCGCGACCCGGAGGTGGCGCGGCTGAAGTCGTCCGCCGGCATGGTGCGGGCGATCGAGGCGGCCGTCCGGTTCTACGAGGAGCCGCCCACCCGCGGGACGACGGTCTCGACCGACTGGGCCGACGTGCGGCTGACCGCCGCCGACTGGGCCGAGGCGTTCGAGGCGCCGGAGGCGGGGACGCCCCACAACGAGGCGCGCGAGCAGATCTGGGAGGAGCTGGGCTCGATCCTCCTGGGCAAGCTCGGCGACGAGGTCCCGGAGGACGAGTTCCGCCGGGCGCTGCGGCAGGACGAGGAGGTGGCCGGGGCCCTCCACGGCGCGTGGCCGCTGCTCGAGGCGACCGACCTGGTCGGCGACCTGTGGTCGGTCCCCGCGTACCTGCGGAAGTGCGCCCCGTGGCTGGACCGCGAGGAGGTCCGGACGCTCCAGCGGGAGGACGCGCAGGCCTGGACGGTGTGCGACCTGCCGCTCCTGGACGCGGCGCGGCAGCGGCTCGGCGACCCGGAGGCGGCTCGGCGCCGGCGTCGGCAGCAGGCCACCGTCGCCGCCGAACGGGCCCGGATGGCCGACGTCATCGCCGACGTCCTCGCCGCCGACGTCGACGGCGAGGGCGCGGTGACGATGCTGCGCGGGCAGGACCTCAAGGACAGCCTGGTCGACGAGGCCGCGCTGCCCGGCGTCGAGCCCGACCTGCTGGCCGGCCCCTTCGCGCACATCGTGGTGGACGAGGCACAGGAACTGACGGACGCCGAGTGGCAGATGCTGCTGCTCCGCTGCCCGTCCCGCAGCTTCACCGTCGTCGGTGACCGCGCGCAGGCGAGGCAGGGCTTCACGGAGTCGTGGCAGGAGCGGCTTGAGCGGGTCGGGCTCGACCGGATCACCGTGGCGTCGCTGAGCATCAACTACCGGACGCCGGCGGAGGTCATGGCGGAGGCGGAGCCGGCGATCCGGGCGGCGCTGCCGGACGCGAACGTGCCGACGTCGGTCCGCAGCAGCGGTGTCCCCGTCGTCCACGACTCGGTGACGGAACTGGACGCGATCCTCGACGAGTGGCTCGACGCCCACGCCGACGGGACCGCGTGCGTCATCGGCGATCCCCGGTTCCGGCCGAGGCCTCGTGTGCAGTCGCTCACGCCGAGCCTGTCGAAGGGCCTGGAGTTCGACCTGGTCGTCCTCGTGGACCCGGAGAAGTACGGCGTGGGCATCGAGGGGGCGGTCGACCGCTATGTCGCGATGACCCGCGCGACCAGGCAGCTCGTCGTCCTCACCAGCGCCTGACGGCGAAGGAGACCGCGTCCGGAGGTCCGGCCCGGCACCTGCCCGGGTGCCGGGCCGGACCTCCCGTGCCTCCGTGGGGCGAACCGGTGTCGTGCGTGGGCGCGCCATGGACGTTCCTGCGATGACATGACGTATCGATAGGTGCATGACTCAGACACGTGCACACGCCGCCGCTCCCGTTCTCCACGACCAGGTCGTTCCCGGTGGGGAGTGCCCCGAGGTCGCGTCGCTTGTCGCGCCGTACCTGCGCATCATCCGTTCCGCTCTTCCCCCCGTAGAGGCGGAACGATTCTTCGTACGGGCGCTTGACGCGCACGAGGAGGAGCGGCGCCGGGCGGACGCCCCTCAGCTCGGGTTCAGCGCGTATCTCTCGGACGGTCTCGGGGAGACCTGGGGCGGATCCCTGGCGCACACCTCCGCCTGGGAGGCCATGCAGGCCATCCGCCAGCTCGTCCGCAAGGCCCCGCGCGCGGACCTCGGCGCGTACCTGCGACTCGGCCTCCGGCTGGTCCGCGAACTCGGCACCGCGGCCCCGGGCCGCACGCCGGTACCGGTGGGCGCCTGACCCCGCGCCCGCGTCCGGCGCTCAGCCCTCCGAAGGGTTGCGGTCGCTCTCCGGCCTGTCCCGCAGCCAGGTGTCCGGGCCGGGGTCGCCTCCCTCGGCCCGGGTCGCGAGCCGGTCCACGTAGTGCTGCCAGCTCTCCGCGTGGACCTCACAGGCCTCCGTGGAGGGCAGTCCGCTGTGGATCAGGCGTAGGAGGGTGCCGTCCGGGGTGGGCGCGAGGGTGATCTCGATCGTGCTGGATCCCGGTGGGACGGGCAGGGGGCCGGACTCCCAGCCCCAGCTGAAGACGATCCGGCGGTGCGGGTCGACGGTGATGAACCGGCCGGAGGCGATGCTCTCCCCGGTGACCCGGGTGCGGTACGAACCGCCCGGCTCGAAGGAGAACGAGCCGTCGGCGCCCATCCACGACAGCCACTTCTCCCGGTCGGCGAGGAAGCCGAAGACGGTCTCGGGGCGGGCCGCGATGCGCCGCTCCAGGGTGACGGTGTCCATGGGGGTCGGGGGGATCGTCATCAGGGCTTCTCGCTTCGTTCGACCTCTTCGGCGAGCCGGGCCCGGGTGTCGGGCCCGGGTGGCCCGGCGAGCCGGGCCCGGGGCGTCGGGCCCGGGGGTCGGGCCGGGGTGTCGGGCCCGGGTGTCGGGCCGGGGTGTCGGGCCCGGGTGTCGGGCCCGGTGGACCGCCCGGTCCCTCCTTGCGCAGCGTAACGAGACCGGCCTCCCTCAGCACGTCGAGGCGTCTTCGACTGCGCCGCCGCGGGCCCCGGCACCACGCCTTCGAGGGGAGCGCTGCTCCGCGAGGTGCCCCGTCACGTCCGGCCGGACTTCGGCAACGCCCCCCGCCTGACCTGCGAGGAATCCGCCCCGCGTGCGCTCGGCCGGCCGCCGGGGAGGCCGACCGCGCGTTCGCCGCCTCGGCTTCGTAGGTCGACGACCGGAGCCGGGCCCGAATCCCCTTCCCGGACCTCCGGTGCGTCGCGGGGTCTTGCCCTGTGAGTATGTTTACGTAAACATAGTCACAGCAGCCATCCCCGAGCACAGGAGCCGCCACCCCATGCCCGTTCTCCAGACAGACAAGGCCGGTTTCCTGCTCGACGGCCGACCCTTCCGGCTCCTGTCCGGCGCGCTGCACTACTTCCGGGTCCACCCCGGGCAGTGGGCCGACCGTCTCCGCAAGGCCCGCCTCATGGGGCTCAACACCGTCGAGACCTACGTCCCCTGGAACCTCCACCAGCCGCGACCCGACACCTTCCGCCTCGACGGCGGCCTCGACCTGCCGCGCTTCGTCGAACTCGCCGCCGCCGAGGGGCTGCACGTCCTGCTCAGGCCCGGCCCGTACATCTGCGCCGAGTGGGAGGGCGGCGGGCTTCCGTCCTGGCTGCTCGCCGAACCGGACATACGGCTCCGCTCCCGCGACCCCCGGTTCCTGGCGGCGGTCGACGACTACCTCGGCCGCCTGCTCACACCCCTCCGGCCACACCTCGCCTCACAGGGCGGTCCGATCCTCGCCGTACAGGTGGAGAACGAGTACGGGGCGTACGGCGACGACACCGCGTACCTGCAGCATCTCGCCGACTCCCTGCGCCGCTGCGGGGTCGACGTCCCCCTGTTCACCTGCGACCAGCCGGTCGACCTGGAGCGCGGCGCCCTGCCCGGTGTCCTCGCCACGGCCAACTTCGGCAGCCGCTCGGCACACCATCTGGCCGACCTGCGCGCACAGCGTCCCGAAGGGCCGCTGATGACATCGGAGTTCTGGATCGGCTGGTTCGACCGCTGGGGCGCGCACCATGTGGTCAGGGACCCGGACGCGGCGGCCCGGGAGCTGGAAGAACTGCTCGCCACCGGCGCGTCGGTCAACTTCTACATGTTCCACGGCGGCACCAACTTCGGCTTCACCAACGGCGCGAACGACAAGGGGACCTACCGCCCCACCGTCACGTCCTACGACTACGACTCCCCCCTCGACGAGGCGGGCGACCCCACGGCGAAGTACACGGCCTTCCGTGACGTCATCGCCAGGTACGCCCCCGTTCCGAGCGAGCCGGTACCCGCCGCCGGCCCCAAACTCGCGCTTCCGCCGCTGGTGTTGACGGAGAGCGCCGAGCTGTTGCGGCACGCGGCCACGCTCTCCCCTTCGACCGTGGAGTCACGCCGCCCGCTCACGATGGAGGAGCTGGAGCAGGACTTCGGTTTCGTCCTCTACGAGACGACGCTGCCCGTCAGGGGTCCTGCGCTCCTGGAGATCGAGCAGGTCCGCGACCGTGCCCAGGTGTTCGTCGACGGGCAGCCCGTGGGTGTGCTGGAGCGCGAACTGCACGAGCACGCCCTGGCGTTCACCGTGCCGAGGGCGGGCAGCACCCTCACCGTCCTCGTCGAGAACCAGGGGCGGGTGAACTACGGGCTGGGCATCCACGACCGCAAGGGCCTGCTCGGGAAGGTCCTCCTGGACGGCGTCGAGCTCGCCGGCTGGACCAACCGGCCTCTCCCCCTGGCCGACCCGGCCGACGTCCCCTTCGCACCCACCACGGCGACGCCTGTGGGACCGGCCTTCCACCGGGCCTACTTCGACCTGGACGAGACCGCCGACACCTTCCTCCACCTGGACGGCTGGACCAAGGGCAACGCCTGGATCAACGGTTTCCCGCTGGGCCGCTACTGGTCCCGGGGGCCGCAGCGTTCGCTGTACGTCCCCGCCCCGGCGCTGCACCACGGCGCGAACGAGCTCGTCGTCCTCGAACTCCACGCCGGCCACCGGGCGCGTACGGTCACCTTCCGCGCGACGCCGGACCTCGGCCCGACGGAGGAGTAGGACCCCCTCGGGCCGTGCCGCCCGGGGGCGTCGCCGACATCACGGACGCGTGACCTCCGGTGCCGTCGCCTCCGGCCCTGCCGTCGCGGGCGTGATCGTCGTCGCGGGCGTCGTCGCGGACACGGGCGCCGTGGTCGCGGGCGTCGTCGCGGACACGGGCGCCGTGGTCGCGGGCGTCGCCGTCGCGGGCTTCGCGGAGAGGATCCCGCGGGCCTGCTCCGCGGCACGGGCGGTGCTCTCGGAGACGAACTCGAGGAAGCGGGCGATGCCCTCCAGGCGGGCACCGGCCGGCGTGTCGGGGCCGAGGACGCCCACGCCCTGCCGTGCGGTCTCGACGATCTGGAGGGCGGCGCGGGCGCTGGCCATCATCGACTGGTACCAGATGTCGTCGTCGACGACATAGCGCTCACGACGGCGCTCGTCGCGCTCGCGGCGGACGAGCCCCTGACCGTCGAGGAACGCGATCGCCTTGGAGATGGACGCCGGGCTGACCTGGAGGTGCTGGACCAGCTCGGACGCGGTGAGGCTGCCCGAGTCGGTGAGGCAGAGACAGGCCATCACCCGGGCCATCATCCTGGGCGTCCCCGACTGTATGAGGACGGTCGTGAAGATCTCCTCGAACGCGCGCACCGCTTCGGCGTCGCGCCCGTCCGCCCGCACGGGCGCCTTCGCGTCCCTGGACGCGGCCTGCTTGCGGCGGGCCCGGTGCTCGGTGGCCCGGTGGGCGAGGTCGGAGCGGTAGGCCGTGGGGCCGCCGTTCCGCATGACCTCCCGTGTGATCGTCGAGGTCGGACGGTCGAGACGCCTGGCGATCTCGGCGTAGGCGAGGCCGTCCGCCAATCCCAGCGCGATCTGCTGACGTTCCTGCTGGGTGAGCCTGCCTCCCGGCATCGGGTCTCCTTCGTGGTACGCGGGACCCCACTATAGCGTTCACCGTCACTCCATTGCAACGACCCACACCCAGCGTGTTGCATTAAGCTCAGACCCATTGCAATGAAATCTCGCCTTTCACCTGCACTGATGCGATCCCTGCGCAACGAGTCTGTTGCCAGCTTTATGAACGCAACGTAGCTTTTCCCTCATCGGAAAGAGCGCGGCCCAAGAGCGGGCCCGCCCCAAGAAGGAGAAGAACCGTGCAGAAGTTCGCCACCACCGCCGCCATCGCCGCCGTCCTCGACATCCCGGCCGGCCGCATCCAGCTCATCGCCTCCGACCGCGCCGACGCCACCGTCGACATCCGCCCCGCGAACGCCGCCAAGAGCGCCGACGTGAAGGCGGCCGAGCAGGTCACGGCCGAGTTCGCCGACGGCGTCCTGCGGATCGTCGCCCCTCCCGCCAAGAACAAGATCCTCGGCGACTCCGGCTCCGTCGAGGTGACCGTCCAGCTCCCCGCCGGCTCCCGCGTCGAGGCCAAGGCCGCCGCCGCCGAACTCCGGGGCGTCGGCCGGCTCGGGGACGTCGTCTTCGAGGCCGCGCAGGGTCCGGTCAAGCTCGACGAGGCGACGAGCGCCCACCTCACCCTGCTCGCCGGTGACATCTCGGTCGGCCGGCTGGGCGGTTCCGCCGAGATCCGCACCCAGAAGGGCGACCTCCGTGTCGCCGAGGCCGTGGGCGGCACCGTCGTCCTGCACACCGAGGCGGGCGACATCGCGGTCGGCGCCGCCCGCGGCGTCTCCGCCACCCTCGACGCCGGCACCGGCTACGGCCGCGTCCACAACGCCCTCGCCAACACCGGCAACCCGGCCCTGACCCTCCACGCCACCACCTCCTACGGCGACATCACCGCCCGCAGCCTCTGATGCGGACCGCCCGAGGGCGGCGTCCTCCGACCGGATGTCGGAGGACGCCGCCCCGTCGGCGTTCGCCGGAGCGCCGTGCCCGTCAGCCGAACCGCAGCTGCTGGTTCGTGCCACCGGTACAGATGGACTGGCGCAGGGCCGCCCCGTCGGCCCTCGAAGACCCCGTCACCTCCAGGCACTTGGCGCTGTGTCGCACCACGAGCGTGACGTGGCCGGTGGCGGCCTGCCGTACCGCCCACTCCTGGTTCCGGCCGCCGTCGCACCGGTACCGGAACACCTGCGCGCCGTCGGCGGCGTCCCGCCCCGGCTCATCGCCCCGGCGCCCCCGTGCTCGCCCGCTCCGTCAGGGTCGTCGGGACGAGCCGTACCCCCGTGACCGTCTCGCCGCGCAGCTCCCGCAGCACCGCGTCCACGCACAACTCGCCCACCTGGGCGAAGTCCTGGCGCACGGTGGTCAGCGGCGGGATGAAGGAGGCCGCCTCCGCGATGTCGTCGAAGCCGACGACGCTCACGTCCTCGGGCACCCGCCTGCCCCGCTCGTGGAGGGCCCTGAGCACGCCGAGGGCCATCTGGTCGTTGGCCACGAACACCGCACCGCAGTCGGGCTCGTCGGCGAGCCGGAGCCCCGCCTCGTAACCGGACTCGGGTGTCCAGTCCCCCCGCAGGACGGGCGGCACCTTCCGGCCCTCCTCGCGCAGGACCGCCTCCCAGGCCTCCGCACGACGGCCGGCCGCGAAGGACTCCTCGGGGCCCGCGACGTGCCAGACCGTGGTGTGCCCGAGGTCGAGGAGGTGCCGCACCGCCGAGCGGGCGCCCTGCCGTTGGTCCGTGTCCACGACGGGGAAGCGGCCGGTGGCGTCGGAGTCCACGACGACCACCTTGACGTGCGGGGGAAGGGTGAGGGACGCGGTGTCGAGGAGGTGGACCTCCATGATGAGCACGACGGCGTCGACGGCCAGTTCGTCGAGCCGGGTGAAGGCGCCCCGGACGTTGTCCTGGGTGGGCGCGTCGAGGGGGATGAGGGTGACCGCGTAGCCCGCTCGGGAGGCCGATCCGGCGATGGCCTCCAGGGTGCGGACGTTGCCGGTGCTGGAGAGGCCCATCGTGATGACGCCGATGGCCCGGAAGTCGCCGCGCTTGAGGGCGCGGGCCGCGCTGTTGGGCCGGTAGCCCAGTTCCTTCATGGCGTCGAGGACCTTCGCGCGGGTGCTCTCGACGACGGCCGCGTCGCCGTTGGAGACGCGCGAGACCGTCTGCGAGGAGACCCCCGCGAGCTGGGCGACGTCCGCCATGGAGACCCGGCGCGGCCTGCCGCGGCCTCCTCGCGGGCCGTCGCCGCCGGCCGTCGCAGAGCCGCCTGCCGTGTTCTTCTCCGCCACCCGAATCCCTCTCGTTCACCGCTGCTTCACGCTTGACGCCCCCCAGTGGGAGTGTCACCATCACGCTACCGATGATTACGTAAACATTTCTCGTCGGCCAGCCCACGCGGGGCCGATTCCCGGCCGCCAGGCCCTCTCGCCTCGCCCACGCCACCGCCCCGCCGCCCCGCCGCTCCGCCCCGCTCCCCGTCTCTGGACCCGCTCGGTCACCGACGCAAGGAACCCCGCCATGACGCTCCTGTCGACGCGCGCTACGGCAGCACCACCGCCCCGCCCACGAGCCCGCTTCCGTCTCCGCAAGGAGGCCCTCGTGGGCTGGGGTTTCGCCGGCCCGTTCGTCGCGGTCTTCGGCCTCGTCTTCCTCGCACCGATCGGATACGCGCTGTACCTGAGCCTCTTCCAGGACCGGCTCATCGGCGGCACCTCCTTCGTCGGCCTCGACAACTACGGCAAAGCTCTCACCGACCCCCGCTTGTGGGAGGGGGTGACCCGGGTCGGCCTCTTCCTCCTGGTCCAGGTGCCCGTCATGCTGGGCATCGCCCTGCTCGTCGCCCTCGCGATCGACAGCGGCCGGCTCTACGGCAGGGCCTTCTTCCGCGTCTCGATCTTCCTCCCCTACGCCGTGCCCGCCGTCGTCGCCAGCCTCATCTGGGGCTTCATGTACGGCACGCGGTTCGGCCTCGTCGGGAACGTCAACGACACGTTCGGGATCTCCCTGCCGGACCCGCTCTCCCCCTCCCTGGTCCTCGCCTCCATCGGCAACATCGTGACCTGGGAGTTCGTCGGCTACAACATGCTGATCCTCTACGCCGCGCTCAAGGTCGTCCCCCGCTCGCTCTACGAGGCCGCGGCGATCGACGGCGCCGGCGAGTGGCGGGTCATCACCTCGATCAAGCTGCCCGCGATCCGCGGCGCGCTCGTCATCGCCACCATCTTCTCGATCATCGGCAGCTTCCAGCTGTTCAACGAGCCGAGCATCCTGCAGAAGCTCGCCCCCAACGCGATCACCAGCGACTTCACCCCCAACCTCTACACGTACTCGCTGTCCTTCTCGGGGCAGCAGCACAACTACGCGGCGACCGTGGCGATCGTGATGGGTGTCCTCACCGCGATCATCGCCTACGCGGTCCAGCTGCGCGGCATGCGGAAGGGCTGAGCCGATGACCACCCCCCTCACCAGCACGGCCTCCGGGTCCGGTACGCCGACCGCCCCGCGTACACCCGGCGCCACCCCGGAAGCCCGCCCCCGTACGGACGCCGGAACCCGTACGGACGCCGGGACCCGCACGGACGCCGGGGCCCGCACCGGCGCCGGCACCGCCAGGCGCCGGAAGCGCACCCCGCACACCCCGCTCAACCCCCGCCCCAGCGTGCCGCTGACCCTCGTGACCGGCCTCGTCCTCGTCTACACCCTGCTGCCGCTCGCCTGGCTGGTCGTCAACGCCACCAAGGACCAGAACGGGCTGCTCGACTCCTTCGGACTCTGGTTCGCCGACGACAGCCACTTCTGGGACAACATCGGCCGGACCCTCGCGTACGACGACGGAGTCTTCGTCCGCTGGCTGCTGAACACCCTGCTGTACGTCGTCGCCGGCGCGGGCGGCGCCACGATCCTCGCCGTCCTCGGCGGGTACGCCCTCGCCACGTACGACTTCCCGGGCCGCCGGGCGGTGTTCGCGGTGGTCCTCGGGGCCGTGGCCGTGCCCGGCACCGCCCTCGCCGTCCCCACCTTCCTGATGTTCAGCAACATGGGCCTGACGAACACCCCGTGGGCCGTGATCATCCCGTCCCTGATCTCGCCCTTCGGCCTCTATCTGATGTGGGTCTTCGCCGCCGAGTCCGTCCCCACCGAACTCCTGGAGGCCGCGCGCATCGACGGCTCCGGAGAGCTGCGCACCTTCTTCACGATCGCGCTGCCGCTGCTGATGCCCGGGACGGTCACGGTGCTGCTGTTCTCGATGGTCGCGACCTGGAACAACTACTTCCTGCCGCTGATCATGATCAAGGATCCCGACTGGTACCCGCTGACCCTCGGCCTCAACGCCTGGAACGCCCAGGCCCAGACGGCGGGCGGCGAGGCCGTGTTCGACCTCATCATCACCGGCTCCCTGCTGACGATCGTGCCGATCGTGGCCGTCTTCCTGCTGCTCCAGCGGTACTGGCAGTCCGGCCTGGCCGCGGGCAGCGTCAAGGAATAGCGCCCCCGCCCCTCCGCCCCGCCCCTCCTTCACTCGTTGACCCCTCCTCTCCTTCACTCCTCCTCGCCTCCCCTCCTCACCGCCGTACCCTCGACCAGGAGCACAGCCCATGAGAACGCACATCACCCGCCGACTCCTCGGCGCCCTCGCCGTCGTCTCCACGCTCGCGCTGACCGCCACGGCCTGCGGCTCCGACGCCACGGACGGCGGTGGCGACAGCGGACCGAAGGACGTCGCGGCCGCGCTCGCGAAGGGCGGCAAGGTGACCGTGTGGGCCTGGGAGCCCACGCTCAAGAAGGTGGCGGAGGACTTCGAGAAGAAGTACCCCGCGGTCGACGTCGAGCTGGTCAACGCGGGCACCGGCGACAAGCAGTACACCGCCCTGCAGAACGCGATGGCGGCCGGCTCCGGCGCCCCCGACGTGGCACAGGTCGAGTACTACGCCCTCGGCCAGTTCGCCATAGGGAAGTCGGTCGAGGACCTCGCCTCCTACGGCGCCCAGAAGTACGGCACGACCTTCACCTCGGGCCCGTGGAACGCCGTCACCGAGGACAAGGCGATCTACGCCCTGCCCATGGACTCGGGCCCCATGGCGTTCTTCTACAACAAGAAGGTCTTCGACAAGCACGGCGTCAAGGTGCCGACGACCTGGGACGAGTACGTGGAGGCGGCCCGCGCCCTCCACAAGGCCGACCCCAAGATCTTCATCACCAACGACACCGGTGACGCCGGTGCCACCACCAGCCTCATCTGGCAGGCCGGCGGCCGCCCGTACCGGACGGACGGCACCGCCGTCACCATCGACTTCGGCGACGAGGGCACCAGGAAGTACACCGCGACCTGGCAGAAGCTCCTCGACGAGAAGCTGGTCGCTCCGATCAGCTCGTGGAACGACGCCTGGTACAAGGGCCTGGCCGACGGTTCCCTCGCCACCCTCTCCATCGGCGCCTGGATGCCGGCCAACCTGACGTCCGGGGTCGCCTCCGCGTCGGGCGACTGGCGGGTCGCACCGCTGCCCCAGTGGACGAAGGGCGACAGGACGAGCGCGGAGAACGGCGGCAGCTCGCTCGCCGTGCCGAAGGCCGCCAGGAACAAGGAACTCGCCTACGCCTTCACGGAGTTCGCGACCACGGGCGCCGGAGCCCGTGCCCGGGTCGCCGCGGGCGCCTTCCCCGCGACCCGCGCGGACCTGGAGTCGAAGGCGTTCCTCGACACCCCCTACCCGTACTTCGGCGGCCAGCAGGCCAACCGGATCTTCGCCGAGTCCGCCCGCAACGTCGGCGAGGACTGGTCCTACCTGCCGTACCAGGTGTACGCGAACTCGATCTTCAACGACACCGTGGGCAAGGCGTACGTCTCCCCCACCACGCTCGCCGACGGCCTGAAGCGGTGGCAGGAGGCCGGCGTGACGTACGGCAACGACCAGGGCTTCACCGTCAACAAGTAGCCGGCGGGGCGCAGCGGTGTCTCTCCGGCCGCCCGGCGGGTCCCGGTCGACGAGACCGACGCACGCGCGCGTAGCGTGAGGTGTGTCGGCTCCCGTCGTCTCTCAACCTGGAGATCCGCCTGTGTCCAGCGCCGCCCCGACCCGTACCGCCGTCGTCGAATCGCTCATGGACCGCTTCCCCGGAGTCCCCGCGGAGGCCGTGTTCAAGGAGGACCTGCTGCGCGGCGGGCTCGCCTTCGACCCGTCCGCGCTGAGCGGCAACGAGGGGGGCGAGGTGAAGCCGAAGTCGTACTTCATCTTCTCCTTCGACCATCGCACGCTGCCGGAGCTCGGGGAGGCGGCGCTGAACCGCCCGCCGGAGGAGATCGTGCTCACGGGCGGGCCGTACGGGCTCCGCCGCACGGTGGTGTCGGTACGGGTCAACCCGTCGTCCCCCTACCGGGTGGCGCCGGACGGCGACGGGGCGCTGGCGCTGTTCCTCGACGGCGTCAGGATCGCCGACGTGGGTCTGCCGCCGATGCCGGAGTACTACCGGCACCCGCTGGCGAACGGCAAGTCCGTGATGGAGGTCGCGCCGACCATCCAGTGGGGCTACCTGATCTATCTGACGGTCTTCCGGGTCTGCCAGTACTTCGGCGCCAAGGAGGAGTGCCAGTACTGCGACATCAACCACAACTGGCGCCAGCACAAGGCGGCGGGCCGCCCGTACACCGGGGTGAAGCCGGTCGACGAGGTCCTGGAGGCCCTGGAGATCATCGACCGCCACGACACGGCCCGCACCTCCACCGCGTACACCCTCACGGGCGGGGCGGTCACGTCCCAGGTCGGCGGGAAGGACGAGGCGGACTTCTACGGGCAGTACGCGCGCGCGATCGAGGAGCGGTTCCCCGGCCGCTGGATCGGCAAGGTCGTCGCGCAGGCGCTGCCGAAGGAGGACGTGCAGCGGTTCCACGACTACGGCATCCGGATCTACCACCCGAACTACGAGGTGTGGGACCGTCGGCTGTTCGAGTTGTACTGCCCCGGCAAGGAGCGCTACATCGGCCGGGACGAGTGGCACCGCCGGATCCTCGACTCCGCCGAGGTCTTCGGGCCCCGCAACGTCATCCCGAACTTCGTCGCGGGCGTCGAGATGGCCAAGCCGTCCGGCTTCCTGACGGTCGACGAGGCGATCGCCTCGACCCGGGAGGGCCTGCGGTTCTTCATGTCGCGCGGGATCACGCCCCGGTTCACCACCTGGTGCCCGGAGCCGACGACTCCGCTGGGCCGGGAGAACCCGGACGGGGCGCCGCTGGAGTACCACCTGCGGCTGCTGGAGGCGTACACGGCCACGCTGGAGGAGTACGGTCTGGCGGCGCCGCCCGGGTACGGGCCGGCAGGTCCGGGGCGCGCGGTGTTCTCGGTGAGCTCCTTCATGGACGCGCTGCCGCCGGCCCCGGGCGAGTAGCCGGGCGCGGGAACGCGAAGGAGCCGGCACCCCCTGGGGGGGTGCCGGCTCCTTCGCGTGGCGGGATCTGGCTCGGTCGTGTCAGACGGCGGCCTCCGCCTTCTCCGTCCTTCCGGTGGTGCCGGTGATGTCAGCGGCTGCCCCGCCGGGCGGCGGCGGGGGCCTCCGCGGCGGGGCCTTGTGCGGCAGGGCCTGGCGCGGCGGGGACGTCGGCGACGGGGGCCTCCGCGGCGAGGCCGGTCGTCCGCCGGCCCCCGGCCGGGTCCTCGCGCGGCCACAAGGCCGCCGCGCCCGCGGCCCCCGCGAGGGCCACGGCGGTGAGCACGGCCGCCGACGCCGCCGGGCCGGCCGTTGCGGCGAGCCAGCCGGCGAGCGGGTAGGTCAGCAGCCAGCAGGCGTGTGAGAGGGAGAACCGGGCCGCGAAGGCGGCGGGCAGGTCCCCGCTCCGGACGGAGCCGCGCACCACCCGGCCGCCCGGGGTGAGCACGGCCGAGCCCGCCGCGCCCATGACCAGCCAGATCACGAGCAGGGCGGGCCAGGACCAGGCCCCGGGCGTGACCGCGAGGCCGAGGGCGAGCAGCCCGAGGGACCCGGGCAGCACGAGGGCGGCCCGCACCATGACCGCGCGGTCGCCGCCGCGTTCCAGGAGGCGCGGCAGCAGCAGGGCCGCTGCCATCGAGCCCGCGCCGTACGCGCCGAGGGCGAGGGGGACGTCCCCGGCGGGGCGGCCGAGGGTGTCGCGGACGAGGATCACGGTGTCGACGAGGACGACGGCCCCGGCGGCCGCGACGGCCAGGTCGAGGGCGAGGAGGGCGCGCAGCCGCGGGGCGGCGAGGACGAGCCGGATCCCGGCGAGCGCCCTGGCGTACGTACGGGGGCAGGGGGCCGCGCCACCGATGCGCTTCGGGCCGTCGCACCGGCCCGGCTCCCCGCACACTGCCGCGCCGGGCCCCGGATGGGAGTCCGGGTCATGGTCGGGGGCCGGGTCGAGGCGGGAGGCCGGGTCGAGGCCGGAGGCCCGGGCGGAGGCCGGGTCGAGGCCGGAGGCCGGGGCGGGCAGGGCCGTCGTGCGGACCAGGAGGGCGGAGGCGACGAACCCCGTGGCGGTGCCGGCGAAGAGCCAGGCGTACGGGACGACCGTCAGCAGCGCGGCGGCGAGCACCGGGCTCGCCAGGCTCTCCAGGTCGTAGGCGAGCCGGGCGAGCGACAGGGCGCCGGTGTAGTCGCGTTCGTCGGGCAGCACCTGCGGGATCGTCGCCTGGAAGGCCGGCGTGAAGGCGGCCGAGGCCGCCTGGAGCAGCAGGATCAGGACGTACACCTGCCAGACCCGGCTGACGAACGGCAGGGCGAGCACGACCGCCGCGCGCGCCAGGTCCATGGAGACGAGCAGCGCCCGGCGGGGGACGCGGTCGGCGAGGGCGCCGACGAGCGGGCCGAGGACGACGTACGCGGCCATCTTGACGGCGAGAGCGGTGCCGAGGACGGCGGCGGCGTTCGCGCCCGCCAGGTCGTACGCGAGGAGGCTCAGGGCCACGGTCGCCAGGCCGGTGCCGGTGAGGGCGACGACCTGGGCGCCGAACAGGCGGCGGTAGGTGGGGTTGCGCAGCACGGACAGCATGAGGACGCCCCCGGTCGGCCACGGCGGACTGCGGACGTCACCAACGTAGCGGACATGTGCACGCTTGCGCACATGTTGATGCCAGGAGGACGCGGTGCGGCCCTCAGTCGTGCCAGGGCTCGCCGCTCACCTCGTGATCGGCGCGGCTGATCGCCTCGACCACGAGCCGCTTCAGATGCCCGTCCGGCATGGCGTACACGACCCGGCGTCCGTCCTTGCGGGACTGGACGAGCCCGGCGAGACGCAGCTTGGCCAGATGCTGGCTGACGGCGGGGCGCGCGGCCCCGCAGGCCGCCGTCAGGGCCGTCACATCGGCCTCACCGCGGGTGAGCAGCCAGACCAGGTGCAGCCGGGTGGGGTCGGAGAGCAGGCCGAACACCTCCGCCGCCGCCGAGAGTTCGAGCGCCCCCGGCGTCCGCTCGTGCGGCCGGGACGCGGCCGCGGGATCTACGCGCTCAGACATGGGCCCATCGTAGGCAGGCGGGCGCGCTCCCCCCAGCCGCGGGCGAGGGTCACCGATGCCCGCCCCCGCCCAGGGGCCGGCCCGCCCCTCAGACGCGCAGTTCCCTCGCCTCGAAGCGGCCGTCGCCGAGCACCAGGACGAAGGTGACCTGCTGCCCCTCGGAGAGCGCGCGAACCTCGCCCTCGATGTCGTCGGCGCTGAAGTAGACCTGTTCCTCGGAGCCCACGGGAACGACGAACCCGTAGCCGCCGGCACGGTTGAAGGACTGCACGAACCCTTTGCTTCTGCCTCCCACGGCGGCCTCCTCGTCGTCGTCACCGGGGGCGCGGCGGAGGGGCGAGAACCCCGGTCGACCGCATCCGCGCCTCAGGGGACTTTTACCCCGTGCGGCCGCCCCCCGCCCGTCGGCGGGAAGTCGGTGCGGGTGGTGCAGACCACTCACCCAGACCTAGTAGAATCTTCAACTGAGGCCCGGTGCCGGAGATCCCCCGTGTCCGACACCGGGCCTCCTCGTACCTTCCGCCAGGCCCTGCCGCCGGGGTACGCGCGCCCCCACTGTAGCCACCGGGCAATGCCCGGAGCCGTCCCGCCGGAAGCCGCTTCCCCGCCCGGAGCCGTCCCGCCCCGGAGCTCGCCTCCCCGCCCGGAGCCGTCCCGCCGGAGCCCGCCCCCGCCCGATACGGGACTGCCACTCCGGCTCGGGAGTCGACCAATCAACCGCGCCCTGATCGATATTCGATCATTCGACACTTCTGCATTGACTCGCTCATCGGCCACACCTAGCTTCTGGCGGCACCAGACCTCGAGAAAGGTGTCGCGTCATGACCATGGAGGCATTCCCGGGGCGGGCGACGGTCGGTGGGCTCATCGCCGTCGCGCTCGCCCTCGCCGGCAGCGTCGTCCTCCCAGCCGCGCCCGCCTCGGCCGCCGGGAGCACCACGTACGTGGACTGCTCACGTCCGGCCGCCGGCGACGGCAGCCAGGCCTCGCCGCTGAACAGCATCGCCCAGGCCAACGGGAGGACGTACGCGGCCGGTGACACGCTCGCCTTCGCGTCCGGCACCACCTGCACCGGGTCCCTCGCCCCCAAGGGCAGCGGCACCGCCACCGCCCCCATCACACTGACGCGTTACGGCACCGGCGCACTGCCCGTGATCGACGGCGGCGGCGCTCCGGACGCCGTATCCCTGACCAATCAGGACCACTGGCGGATCAGCCACCTGAAGCTGACCAACCCCGCCGCCACCCTCGCCCGCCGTACCGGCCTGCGGATCTCCGCGACCGACGGACGGGCGCACCGCGGCTTCGACATCGGCGATCTCGTCGTCGAGCGGGTCGCCGGCCAGACGAGCAAGAACAGCCCGACCACCGAGGACTTCGTCCAGTCCGCCGGCATCGTCACCGGGGCGAGCGGCACCGGCTCGACCCTCCACGACGTCCACGTCCACCACAACCGGATCTCCGACACCGGCGGGGGCGGCCTCAAGATCCGGGTCGGCGCCATGGCGGTCAAGGGCTCCGGGGTCCTGATCGAGCACAACGTCGTCAAGGACGTCGGGGGCGACGGCATCATCGCGAGCTACGCCGACGCGCCCATGATCCAGTACAACAACGCCTCCGGTGTCGGCAACGGCGCCTACCCCTTCTCCGGTGGCAACTTCGCTGGCATCTGGGTGCTCGGCGACCACAACCCGACCATCCAGTACAACGCCGTGTACGGGATCACCAGGATGTCCGTGGCCGACAGCCAGGCCTTCGACTGCGACTGGGGCAACACCGGCACCTGTCTGATCCAGTACAACTTCAGCCGCGACAACATCGGCGGCTTCTTCCTCGACTGCGACGGGTGCGGCACCATCGGCGGCGCCCAGCAGGTCATCCGCTACAACATCTCCGAGAACGACTGCAGGATGAGCAGCGTCAGCGCGGGCCGGTCCGCGCTGCGCATGTACAACAACGTCCTCTACTGCACGGACAAGAAGTTCAGCATCACCCTCCCCGACGAGAGCGTCGTCGAGAACAACATCTGGGTGGGCACGACCGACTCCCGGCTGCCGACGGCCGCGGGGATCTCCTGGCTCTGGAACGTCTTCCAGGGCGTGCCGAGGCCGACCGCCAACGGCATCGCGGGCGACCCGCACTTCGTGAACCCGGGCACGGGCGGCGACTCGCTCGACTCCGCCGACGGGTACCGGCTCCGCTCCACCTCGCCGGCGCTGAACAACGGCTCCGTGATCAGCGGCAGCGGGGGCCGCGACTACTGGGGGAACCCGGTGTCCGCGACCGGCAAGCCGCACCGCGGCGCCTACAACGGCCCCGGGTTGTAGCCCGCTCGCACCCCCGGCGCGCCGGGGTCGGGCGCCGGGGGTGCGCGTCCCCGTCAGGCGCCGGACGTGCCGGTCCTCGTCAGCCACGGGGCGGCCGCCGCGAGCAGGGCGGTCACGCCGAGCGGGATCGTCGGCCCGGGTACGGGGGCGAAGTGCGGCGAGTGGTTGGCGGGGACGGTGTCGGGGAGGCCGTCCTCCAGGAGCGAGGCGGGGTCGACGCCCGCGTAGAGGGCGGGGTCGGCGCCGCCGAAGTGCCAGAAGACGGAGGGGACACCGAGCGCGGTCCCGAAGGTGCCGAAGTCCTCGCTGCCGGTGATGATCTGAGTGAGCGTGAAGACCCGTTCCCCGCCCAGGACTTCGGTGAGCGCGTGCTGCACGACGGCGGTGGCCGCCGCATCGTTGACGGTGACCGGGAAGGAGTTGAGCGGGCTGAACTCGGGCTCATTGGGGGAGCCCGATGCGACGGCCTCGGCCCGGACGATGCGGGTGACGGCGGCGAGGATCCGGTCCCGTACGGCCGGGGTCGTCGAGCGGACGTTGATCCACAGTTCGGCGGTGTCCGGGATGATGTTCTCCTTCGTCCCGGCGTGCAGCGCTCCGACGGTGACGACACCGGTCTGGGCGGGTCCGATCTCCCGGGAGACGACCGTCTGCAGCCGCAGCACGACCGCAGCCGCGAGCACCACGGGGTCGACGGCCGTCTCCGGGGAGGAGCCGTGGCCGCCCCGGCCGAAGAGGGTCACCCGGAAGTTGTCGGAGGCCGCCATCACCGGTCCCGGCCGGGTCCCGACGAAGCCGACCGGGGCGGGGGCCACGTGCTGGCCGAGGCAGACCTCGGCGCGCGGGAAGCGGTCGAGGAAGCCGTCCTCGATCATGGCGGGCGCGCCGCCGACCTCCTCGGCGGGCTGGAAGACCGCGACGACGGTGCCGTGCCAGGCCTCCCGGTGGGCGGCGAGCTGGGCGGTGGCGCCGAGCAGGCAGGCGACGTGCATGTCGTGCCCGCAGGCGTGCATGACGGGTACCTCGTTGCCGTCGGGGTCGGTGCCGGTGGCGGTGGACGCGTACGGGAGTCCGGTCTCCTCCTTGACGGGGAGGGCGTCCATGTCGGCGCGGAGCAGGACGACGGGGCCGGGGCCGTTGGCGAGGACGCCGACGACTCCGGTGCCTCCGACGCCCTCGGTGACCTCCCAGCCCTGGGCCCGCAGCTGCCCGGCGACGACACCGGCGGTGCGGAACTCCTGGAACGAGAGCTCGGGGTGGGCGTGCAGGTCCTCGTAGAGGGCGAGCAGGGCGGGCAGCCGCGCGTCGAGCCCGGAGAGGAGCGGGGCGAGGGGGGTGGCGGCGGTCTCGACGGTCATGCGGAGTCCTTTGCGGTACTGAGGGAGGGGTGGGTCGTCGGTTCGTCGGCGGCGGCGCGGAAGGCGGCCGCGTCCTGGGGAGTGAGGCAGGCCATGACGGCGGCGATCAGCGCGCCGAGGACGAGGAAGCCGAAGGCCACCTGGAAGGAGAAGGCGTCGGCGAGGGCGCCCATGACGGGCGGGGCGACCATTCCGGCGACCTGGCCGCCGAAGATGACGACGGCGCTGCCCACCCCCACGGACGCCGGGGAGAGCCCGGCGAGGGGGACGGCGAAGATCGGCATGTACGCGAGGGAGGCGGCGAAGACGGCGACGGTGCCGAAGACGACGAAGCCGAGGAGGGACGGTGCGTTCGCCATGAGGAGCAGGGCGCCGGCCGCGACGGTCATGCCGGGGACGATGATCCTGCGGTGGTGGCCGCCGAGCCGGTCGACGAGCCGTCCGCCGAGGACGGTGGCGAGCGCGGCGCCGAGCGCGGGGACCGCGATGAGGGCTCCGGCGGAGGTGAGGGAGACGCCGTGTTCCTCGCTGAGGTACGACGGGACCCAGGTGTTGAGGCCCCAGACGATGGTGTTGTAGCCGAACATCATGAGGGCGAAGCGCCACAGGACGCCCTTGCGCAGGACCGCGCGGAGGGCGGGACGGGCGGTTCCTCCCCCGGTGTCCTCGGCGGTCTCCGTACCGGGCAGCGGGGCCGGGAGCCACAGGCGTACGGCGACGAGGGCGAGGACGCCGAGGGCGGCGGTCGACCAGAAGGCCGAGCGCCAGCCGAAGACGGCGACGAGCGGGGCCACGGCCAGCGGGGTGATGACGGCGGCGAGGGCGTTGGAGCTCATGACCGTGCCGTTGGCGCTCATGCGTTCCTCGGGCCGGGTGCGCTCGACCAGGACCTTCATGGCGGCGGGCGGGAAGATCCCCTCGGCGGCGCCGAAGGCGAAGCGCAGGGCGAGCAGCACGGCGAAGGACCAGGCGAAACCGGTGAGGGCGGTGAAGACCGACCAGGTGAGCAGTGCCCAGAGGGTCACCCGCCGGCCGCCGAACCGGTCGGCGAGCAGGCCGCCGGGGATCTGGCAGAGGGCATAGGCGAGGAAGAAGGCGGAGACGACGAGGCCCTGCTGGGTGCGGTCGAGGTCGAACTCGGTGCCGAGGAAGGGCAGGACAAGGTTGATCACGAGCCGGTCGGCGTAGTCGACCAGCCAGGCCGCGAAGAGCAGGACGACCGTGACGCGGACGGTTCTGCGGTGCGCGGACGGCGCCGCCGGGGGCGCGGGAAGGGTCGGAGCAGGCACGGTACTCCTCTCGCCGGTGGCCGAATCTGGTGGTCGGCCGGAAGTGCCCCTACGATCCGGTCCGTGAGCGAGAGTCCTTCCGGATCGCCGGAAAGCATCAGCGAAGGCCCCTCTGGGCCGGATTCCGGCACGGAGGGTGCCGTCGCGGGCTTCTCCGAGCTGGATCTGGCGCTGATCGACGCGCTGCAGGCGGCCCCTCGGGCCCCGTGGACCCGGATCGGGCAGGCGCTCGGCGTGAACGCGACGACGGCCGCCCGCCGCTTCGATCGGCTCCGTGCCGAGGGGCTCGCCTGGGTCACCGCGTACGACGCGGCCAAGACGGCCACGGTCGCCTATGTGGAGGTGCGGTGCCGGCCGCGCGCCTTCGACCGGGTGAGCGCGGCGGTGACGGCGCTGCCCTGGGTGTTCAGCGTCGACGAGACGGCCGGGGACTTCGACCTGTTCCTCTCCGTCGCCGCCCCGGACCTGCCGTCCCTGGGGCGCGCGGTGCACCGGGGAATCGGCGGGCTGCGCGGGGTCCGATCGACCCGGACCCGGCTGGGCATCACGCTCTACGGAGAGGGGCGCGACTGGCGGATGCGGGCGATGAACCCCGCCGAGCGGGCGGGCCTGGGCGGGGCGCCGGCCGTCCGGCCGCGCACCTACAGCACCCATCTCCACGAGCGGCCGTCGCCGCAGGACCAGGCGCTGCTCACCGCCCTCGGCGCCGACGGGCGGCTCGGGTACGGGGAGTTGGGCGCGCTCACCGGCATGAGTGAGCACACGGCGCGGCGCCGGCTCCAGCGGATGATCCGCGACGGGGACATCACCCTGCGCTGCGACCTGGCGCACCCGATGGCCGGGCTCTCCACGATGGTGGTCTACCGGACGTCGGTGCCGCACGCACTCCTGGAGCAGACGGGAAACGCCCTCGCCCGGCTGGAGCAGGTGCGGATGTGCGTGTCGGTGAGCGGCCCGTACAACCTGCTCGTCCTGGTCTGGCTGCACGGGCTTGGTGCGGTGGACCCCTTCGAGGCGCTGCTCGCGGAGCGTTTCCCGGCCCTGGAGGTGCGGGACCGGACGGTGGCCCTGCACTCCCCGAAGCGCATGAGCTGGCTCCTCGACGCGTACGGCCGGGCCACGGGCAGGGTCCCGCTGGGGCTGCCCGAGCACTGAGGCGCCGCTCCCGTTCGGACCCGGTCGGGAGTGGCCTCCGCGTGGCCGGCAAACCTGTTGCCCGGTTTGTCAGTTGGCAGGAACCAGGGCCCGCGGAACAACGGCCGCGCCTTCGGTCGTCCTCCAACTCACCACTCCCGTACGCGTTCTCTGTCCGTCCCGGAGGGGGCCGGTCGCCCACCCGCACCGAAGCGCTCAAGAACACACGCAAAGCCCGTACAATACCAAGCAGTCGGTTTGGAGTCGTCGAACGGAACGGCGCGACGGGGCGGGCACGCCCGTGCCACCGCGACGCACGGTGCTACTGGAGCCACGGGTGACCAAACAAGAGCGGGCCGCACGGACCCGCGAGGCCCTGATCACTTCTGCGGCCAGGGAGTTCGACCAGCACGGCTACACCCTGGCCAAGTTGTCGGCGATCAGCGCGGGCGCGGGGGTGAGTCCCGGCGCGCTCCACTTCCACTTCGAGAACAAGCCCGCGGTGGCCGCCGCCGTCGAGCACGAGGCGTCCACCGCCCTGCGCAGGACGGCCCGGATCGTGTACCGGCAGGGGTCCAACGCGCTGCAGAACCTCGCCGACACCACGCACTCCCTGGCAGGGCTGCTCCGTGAGGACGTCGTGGTCCGCGCGGGATATCGGCTCAGCTGCTCCCGGGGCGGCCGTACGGATCTGAATCTGCGCCAGGAGTGGCAGAGCTGTGTCCAGCAGCGGCTCGCGGAGGCGGCCGACGAAGGCCGGCTCGCCACCGGCCACGGCGGTCAGCAGGACCTCGTCCGCACGGTGGTGGCCGCCACCGTGGGCCTGGAGGCACTGTGCCGGGAGAACGGCGAGTGGCTCTCCCCCGGCACCGTCACCGGCCTGTGGCGCACGCTCCTGCCGATGCTGGCCGCACCCGGAACACTCGCCGGCCTGGAACCGGCGGGCAGTTCGGCCGTCCCCGCCGCGCGGGCTCCGGTGGGCTGATTCAGAGCGCGGTCCCTCCCGTGGCGTCCACGTACTGGCCGGTGATCCAGCGCGCGTCGTCGGAGACGAGGAAGCCGACCACGTCCGCGACGTCGGCCGGTTCCCCGATCCGGTTGAAGACCGAGAGCGCCGCCAGGGACGCGCTCGCCTCCGGGGTCGCCCGGCGTCGCGCGTTCATGTCCGTCGCGATGTAGCCGGGGGCCACGGCGTTGACCGTGATCCCCCGGGGCCCCAGCTCCTTGGCGAGGGCGAGGGTCATGGTGTCGACGGCGCCCTTGGTCATCGCGTAGGTGACCGAGTCGGGAAAGGCGTGCCTCGTCACCGCCGACGAGATGTTGACGATCCGCCCGCCGTCCCTCAGCCGGTCGAGACCCCGCTGGACGAGGAAGAGCGGGGCCTTCACGTTGATGGTGAACAGCCGGTCGAACACCTCGGTGGTGAGCTGCTGGATACGACCCGAACCGCTGGCGGCGGCGTTGTTCACGAGGATGTCGAACCCGGGCTCCTCGTCGCGCTCCGCGAGACCGGCGTCCAGACCGGTGTAGAACGTGTCGACGGCGTCGGGCGCCTCGAGGTCCGCGCGGAACGCGAAGGCCCGGCCGCCCCGCTCCTCGATGGTCTCCACCGTCTCGCGGGCGGCCTTCTCGTTGCTGCCGTAGTGGACGGCCACCAGGGCTCCGTCCCTCGCCAGCCGCTCGGCGATGCCTCTGCCGATGCCTCGGCTCGCCCCTGTGACGATCGCGGTCCTGCCGGCCAGCGCGGACATGTCGGTGGTGCCTTCCTTCTGTTCAGGAGTGGTCGAGGAGACCGCGGTACCACGGAAGGTGGTTCGCGAACCCCACGGTGAAGCCCGGCCCCGGGTCGCAGCCGAGCTCCCGCCAGGGGCGGTCGTCCGCGAACCAGTGGTCGGTGGCGAGCATGTCCAGGTGGTGCTGCGCGAAGGGGACTCCGGCGAACAGCGCACGGGCGGTGGCGATGTCCACCACCGCGCCCCGGCCCCTCCCGGTCCGCCGTGTGAGCAGTGCCTCGCCGACCGCGAGCAGCTCCCGGACCGGAACCGGGTCGGGGTGCTGGACGTAGTACGCACCCGGCTCGGTCGCCGGCGAGAGCGCGGCGCCGAGCAGGGCGCCCGCCAGACTGTCGACATCGATCAGGGAGTGCAGCGAGGTTCCGCCGTCGAGGGGACCGGGCAGTGCGCCGAGGAGCCTGACCAGGCCGGGGATCACCCGCCGGTCGCCGGCTCCGTAGACGAGATGCGGCCGCAGGACGGTCCCGCCGGCGTCCATGACGTACCGGTCGGCCGCCGCCCGGGTGCGGCTGGTCGCCGAGACCGGCGCGGGCGGCAGGGTCCCGGGGGCGGCGGCCCGGAAGGGGCCCCGGCCGTGGACGGACGCGGTGCTCAGCGAGACGATCCGGGTCGCCCCGGCCGCCGCGGCCGCGTCGACCAGGGCGCGGGTGCCCTCGTCGTTGACCGCGCGCGCCAGCTCCGCGTCGCCGCCGATCGCCGAGGCGCAGTGGATCAGGACGTCGATCCCCTCGCAGGCGCGACGGAGCGAGTCGGGGTCCCTGAGGTCGCCGGGGACGGTCTCCGTCTCCGGTCCCCGGAGTTCCCCCGGGACGGCCGTCGGCGTACGGGCGAGCAGCCGGACGCGCGCGGGTTCCTTCGCCGACGCCGCCATCGCCGCCACCCGGGCGCCGATGAATCCGGTCACGCCGGTGATCAGAATGCGAGGGCCCATCGTTCCGCTCCGGTTCAGCCTGCCAGTCGGCCGTCGAGGCCGACTCCGGCCACCGCGAGTTCCGGTGACGGGGAGGCGAGCGTACACATGAAGACCGGCATGCCCTCCTGCCGGCCCGTGACCCGGACCACGGTCGTCGAGCGGTCGGGGGTGGGCACGACCTCGGCCTCGATCCAGCAGGGGCTGTCGAGTTCGGCGTAGCGCTCGAAGGAGACGTCCACGGCGGTGGGCAGGAACACTCCGCCGGTCGTCATCGTCGCGGCCTGGCGGGCGGCTTCGAGGAGCATCATCCCGGGCGCGTGATCGTTCTGGCGCCGGAAGAGTACGGAGTGGTTGGTGTCGACCCTCAGCCGCCACTGGCCCGCCCGGGTACCCGGGCCGAGGACGACGTCCTGCGGGCGGCGGCGGCCCACCAGGTGCGGAGCGACCCCCTGGACCAGGGGGACGGGTCTGCCGAGAGCCGCCATCCGGTCGCCCCGAAGCCGTCGGTAGGCGGCGGCCGAGGTGTATCCGGCGAGGCCGCCGCCGGTGGCGAGCGGGCGCCCGCCCCGGGTGAGCCGCACGGTGGTGGGCAGGTTCCGGGCACGGCCGCGGCGGGTGCCCAGCTCGGGGAAGTGGATGTCGACGGTGACGTTCGACGGGAGGCCGTTGACGGCGAGGGCCGCGGGGTCGGCGGCGAAATGGAGGTCCCACATGACGAACTGGTCGTCCACGGGTACCCCCAGTTCCGCATGAGCAACGAGCATGGTGGCCTGGCGTATCGTCTCGGCCACCAGAACGGGGTCGTGCCGGTCCCCGGTCACCGGAGAGAAGAAGGGATGTGAGGCGGGCCAGTGAGCAGAGACGGAGAATCGGTTCTCTCCCCGCTGCGTCCAGCCGGTGGGAAAGATGTCGGCGGGATCCGCTCGGTGGACGAACTCCCCGGGGACGTGCGTCGCCGCTCCGCGGCGGTTCTGATCCATGGTTCCCCCTCGCGCCCCCGCGCACCCCTGGGCGGCGAACCCGCCCGCCATAGAATACGTACAGCGCGGTTTTCTTTTCAATGCTTCACGTCACACGTCGAGCACAGTCAGCGATACAGCAGGAGGCGCCTTGGCACAGCAAGCGCGTGCAATCCGGACCCGGCGGGCGATCCTGGAGTCGGCCGCGGCCGTCTTCGCGGAGCGTGGCTACGAGCGCACGACCATCGGGGAGATCTTGGTGCGCGCCGGGGTGACCAAGGGGGCTCTGTACTTCCACTTTGCTTCCAAGGAAGATCTGGCCCTCGGCGTGCTCGACGCCCAGATGCTCGACGAGCCCCTCACACCGCAGCCCGTGAAGCTCCAGGAGCTGGTGGACCAGGGCTTCCTCCTCGCCCACCGGCTGCAGCGTGACGCGCTGGTGCGCGCGAGCGTCGCGCTGGCCCTCGACAGCGGCGCCACCGGGGTCGACCGGGCGGCTCCGTTCAAGGCCTGGATCGACCAGGTCTCGGAGGTCCTGACGGTGGCGAAGGCCCGCGGGGAGCTCCTCGTCCATGTCGACGTGACGGACACGGCCGAGCTGTTCTCGGGCGCCTTCGCGGGCATCCAGACGATGTCTCAGATCCTGTGTGATCGCAAAGATCTCACCCACCGCGTCCTGGTGCTGCTCCGCCACGTGCTGCCGACGATCTGCACCCCGGCCCTGCTGACCACGCTCGAGATGACCGAGGAACGCGCGCGACGACTGGCCGCCGAGTACGACCTGCAGCGCCTCAAGAGGGGGGAAGGAAACCTCGCGGACACACCTGGTTAAGAAAACCGACCGACCGGTCCCCTGAGCGCCCCGACGCAGATCAGCGTCGGGGCGCTCTGGCATCATGGCACTGAGTGTGTTTTGCTGAGGGTACTCAGTGCCAAAAGCGTCTAGGGGAGCTCCACATCATGGGCAAGGACTTCGACCTGTATCGGCCCTCCGAGGAGCACGACATGCTCCGGGAGTCGGTGCGTGCGCTCGCGGAGGCGAAGATCGCGCCGTTCGCCGCGGCGGT
>NZ_JBIVLV010000018.1:0-129919 GCF_044752725.1 Streptomyces sp. NPDC088707
TGGGTGATCGGGGGGCCCGCTCCTTTTTGTGGGGGGGGGGGGGCCCCCACCCCCCCCCCCCGGGGCGGGGGGGGGGGGGGGCCCCCCCGGGGCCCCCCCCCCCCCCCCCGCCCGCAACGGTCGTACCTCGACCTTCGAACCCAGGCGAGCCCGTACCTCGTACCGGGGCCTGGAGGGCACCCGTACCCCGTACCCCACACGCCCCGGTTCGGCGGTGCCCGTACCCGTACCCTCGCTGGGATGCGTAC
This sequence comes from Streptomyces sp. NPDC088707, assembly GCF_044752725.1. Taxonomy (NCBI): domain Bacteria; kingdom Bacillati; phylum Actinomycetota; class Actinomycetes; order Kitasatosporales; family Streptomycetaceae; genus Streptomyces; species Streptomyces sp. NPDC088707. The sequence continues at coordinate 249 of NZ_JBIVLV010000018.1, forward strand.
CCCGTACCTCACCCGCGCGCCCCGTACCCGTACCCCGTCGAGGCTTGGAAGCGCGTACCCCGTACCTCTGCCGAGCGGCGTACCCCGTACCCCTGCGGCGGCGGCATGACGTGACGTGACGTCGTAACCGGGTCGGCGAACCGCGCCCCCGGCCGAACTCCAGGCCAGGGGGCGCGTCACATCACGTCACGTCACCTTGAGGATGTCGGCGAGGAACTTGTTGATCCCTGGTGCGGGAACCCTGGTGCCGAACGCGGCGTACGCGGCCGCCGCCTGGGTCATGCCGGCCTGGGTGAAGGCGGCCACGACCTGAGGGCGGTGCTCGCTGACCAGGTTCATCAGGCGGCTGCCTCCCGCCACCTGCTCGATGTCGGTTGCGCCGGGCGGCAGGAGATCGGCGACGTACTCCAGCGTGTCGATGCCGAGGAACTGCGCCTGCATCTGCGCTTCCGCGATCAGCCGGCCGCGTGCCCGCTCGCTGGTGTCTGACGTCTCCGGGGCCAGCCGAAGGGGGAAAGCAGCCGGGATCGTGTCGGCGGCGGGCGGCTGCGGTGCGCTGGGCGCCGGCGTGGGGCTCATGTGCGCGCGGGCGATTTCTTCCCAGTCCATCAGGGCCATGGTGATGGCGCTGTTGGCGTCCACCGTGCCGAATCGCTCGGTGGCGATGGACGTCTGGGCGAGCGGGCCCACCCCGTAGTGCGAGCGCATGTCGTGCAGCGCCTGCTGTCCGTACGTCGGGTTGGCCACGGCCTTGGCGTACTCGTGCTGCACGCGTGCTGCGTCGGGGAGCGGGTCGGGCTGCGGCGCGGCCGGAGGCGGAGGTGCCGGACGCCGGGTCGCCTGCGGCGGCGCCTGGCGGGCGGGGGTGGCCTGCGACCACTCGTCCTCGTAGTGAGTGGGCGGGTCGGGGTGCTCAGCCAGCAACTGTGCATGGGCGGCGCCGGCCTCTTCGGCTCGGCGCTGGACCTTCTCCTGCTGCTCCGCGAGCAGCTTGCGTCCCTGCTGTTCCACGACCTGGCGGAAGGTCAGCGGTTCGTCCGGCATCTGGAGGTCAGCGACCCCCTGGTCAATCGCCTTGTCGCGCAGCTTGCGCAGGGCCTCCGCGTTGTACCAGATCTTCGAGTCCTGGATCTGCTCGATGTACCAGTCGAGCGGGCCTCTGATGGCGGCCGGATGGTCACGGTCACCGTCGTCGGCTCCGTCACCGATCTGGAAGGACTGGATCATCGCGTACTTCATGGCCGCAGTCATGGCCTTGTTGCTGGCCTTGTCGGACGGGTCCGCGCCCTCGCCGATGACGAGGATCGGCGGCATCGTGTCGCCGGAGGGGCCACGGAAGGTGTACTCCACCTCGATGACCGCAACGTTCATCTTGCCGCGGACGAAGTGCTCGTGGCCGACGATCTTGGGAAGCATGCGCAGGCCGTGCCGGGCCATCGGCCCGCGCGCGGCAGCCACGATGTCCTCCTGAGCGCGGAAGGCGTAGTTCTGGTCCTTGTTCCGGCCGTTCTTCCCGACGGGTCCGATCTCCCGCATGACGGCGATCATGGCCTCATCGACGGAGAGGGGGGGAATCTCTGTGGCGTCGTCGGCCACGCTGGTCATGTCGGCCATGTGTAGACCGTCCTCCTGGCTGGCTGTGGAGCGTTGTGTGCCCGCGGCTTGCTCGTACCGGGGCATGTTCTGCCGCAGGGAGGGCTTGCATCCTCCTTGGACATGGTGTTCAGTTTAGCACTGTGGCCGCACAGGGTGGAACGGGGAAACGGTGACGGCGGGCACCCCCTCGTGGAGGTGCCCGCCGCCGGGGACGGAGTGACTCTGAGGGTCAGCCGACGCCCACTAGCTCCCGCTCAACAGTCTTCGCGCGCAGGTAGTCGCCGTACTGCTTCTCGAACTTCGGCTTCACCTTGGCTCGCCCGGAGGCGTCCGAGCGACCAAGCCGTCGGCCCAGGTTGCTGCCGCAGAAAAGCCCTCCTGGCGCGGCCAGCGGATCGTCCTCCCAGTCGGCGTAGGTGCTCGCGTCCCGAGCGTCGCGGTAGAGCTTGAAGAGAGCCGCCTCCGCGTCGTCGCGAGTCATGCCGGTGAACTCGTTCGTCATGACGACCGACTCGACCACTCGGCCAGGCTTGTGGGCGGCCGCCGGCGTGGTGACGACCTGCCTTGCCGGCCGTGCCGCCGGTACCACGACCGCCGACATCGACACCTGCCGCTCGCGCTCGGCGCGTGCCGCTTCCTCACGGCGCAGCTGGTCCTCGCGCTGCTCCTGCCGCAGCCGCTCAGCAGCCTCCCACTCAGCTCGCTGCCGTTCCACGGCCCATGCGTGCTCCCGAGCGGCCTTCTCCTGCTCCATCCGGGCGGCAAGCTCCCGCGCCTCCTGCTCGGCTGCCGCCTTGCGGGCGGCGTCCTCGCGAGCCGTGCGCTCCTTCTCCAGGGCCAGCGTGTGCTCCCGCTCGTCCCGCAGGCGAGCCGCTTCCCGATCGGCCGCCTCGCGCTGCTGCGCGGCCGCGAGGTCCCGGGCTTCCCGCTCCCGCTGCTCCTCGGCGGCACGTACACGCTCGCGCTCATCCCGCTGCCGCTGCTCCTCGGCGTCCCGGTCGGCGCGCTCCTGCTCGGCGACCGCGGCTTGCTCGCGAGCGATGCGGGCCAGGGCAGTGCTGATGGCGCGCCGGTAGGCAAGCCCCGCCTCGGCGGTGACGATCAGCAGAAGCGGGGCGACGGAGTGGATGGCCATGCCGACCCAGTCGCGGTGAAGAGCGCTGTTGCCGACGTTCAGGGCGAGGGTCATCACGCCCGTCATCCAGCGCAAGAGCGCGGGCCACGCGCCGCCACTTCCTCCCAGGCGGGAGATCACCGAGTCGAGGCGAACGACGATGATCACCGCGGCGTCCACGACGAGCGGCAGGATGGGAGCGGTCCACTCCCAGCCGGCCGGACTGACCGCGCGGACAAGTGGCGTGACAGTGAGCACGCTGAAGAGCAGGGCCCCGGCGGTGATTGCCCAGGTCCCTGCCTTAAGGGTGCGTTCAGCTGAGCGGATCTCCGCCTCGGACATCATGGCGAAGCCGGCCGCGAGTGGTGGGGTCACGAAGCTGTCCTCCTGGAGCGTTGGCGCTGCGCTCTCGCTCGTGAGCGCACCGATCGCTCGACAGCCTAGATCACGGCGCGGCTTTCGGCCGTTCTCGTTCCGCATCCCCCATCAGAATGTCCGCCTCGTTCCCCAGGTCTTCGGCTGACGGCGGTCCGCTCCCAGCATCTCCGCCACCTGTGCGTTCTGGCCGATGCGTGAAGCCAGCCGGTCACCGAGCACGTGCGCGACCTGGTCGGAGTCGAGGTTCGTCGTGAACAGCGTCGCCCGCTGGGAGTTCAGTCGGGACGTGATCAGGTTCGAGGTGTGCGTACGTACGTGGTTCGTGGCGTACTCGTCCATCTCCTGGCACAGGTCGTCCAGAATCAACAGGTCGCATCGCTCGTACCGCTCCACGACCTGCGTCGGGGTCAGGCCTGCCGGCGCGCAGTTCGGCCGGAGCCAGTGCAGGAACGTGGCGTGGGAGACGAAGCGGACCATCAGGCCGCGCTCCACGGCGAACGAACCGGCCGCCACCGCGGCGACCGTCTTGCCCGCCCCGACCGACCCGTAGGCCAGCAGGTGCTGAACGGGCAGCCGCACCGTCCTCCGCTCGCCCTCCGGCTTGCGGGCTTCTTCCCTGCGGAAGTCCCTGGCAGCCGCGATGTCATGAACAAACTTGCGGAGCGCCTTCGGGTGCTGCCCGGCGTCGAGGGCCTCCAGGCGGTAGCGCGCGTAGTCGGCGTGGCCGGACAGGCGCAGGGAGTTCACCCAAGCCTGCCGGTACACGTCCCGCTGGTACTCGTTGGTGCTGTCCGGCCGGTCCTCGGTGTGCGCGGCCTTGCCGGGGTCGAGGCCTCGGCGGCGGAGGATGTCGGCGACGGCGGACATCGCTCCTCCGGCGAGTACCGGCTGCCGGGCCTCCGGGATGGCGGGCGCGGGCATGGTGAGGGACATGTCGTCGGTCCTCCTTTCGTTCGTGGACTGGTCAGATGGGGGCATCGATCTGGATGCCGAAGGCGCTCAGGTCGGGGCCGGCGGACGGGCTTGCGGGCGTGCCGTCCGACTGGTCCTGCGGATCGCGCTTCCACTGGTCGTTGGTGAACAGCGGGGCGCGGCCGTCGCGCGGCCCGGGGGTACGGACCCCGGAGACCCGCCGCAGCGCCCGGTCGAACTCGCGCTTGGCAGGCGACCACTCGCCGATCTCACCCAGCGCCTTCCAGATCTGGCGAGAGTCGTAACCGGCTGCGAGCGCTGCACGGATCTTGGTGCGCAGGTTGTGGAAGTACCCGGTCCGCTGCCGCTCCGTCTCCGACATCAGCGGCCCCATCTTCTTCGCCGCGACGAGCTTTTCGGCTTCCTCCCACCACTTCTTCGCGCCCAGCTGGGCCTGCTTGTCGAGCGCGAGCTCCTCGGGCGTCTTGCCCTGCATGCGCTTGAGCGTGGACTCGAACCGGGACTTCGCCGGGCCCCACTGACCGAGCTCGCGGAGCACCATCTCGATGAGCAGCGTGTCGTGCCCAGCGGCGAAGGCGTCCCGGATCCGCTGCGTCAGGTTGGCCTTCGCACGCTCCGTCTGCCGGTCGGTCGCGAGCGGGGCGAGCTGCCCCTGCGTGACCAGCTCCTGCGCCTCGGCCCACCACCGTTCAGCGACTGCGCGAACGCCGGCGTCGGCTTCGGTCTCCACCGAGTCGTCGGCCGGCTCGGAAACCGGCTGTGCGTCGGGCTCCTTGCGGGGACGGCCGGGGCCGGCGGACATCTTCAACACCTCCTCGTCGCGCCGGTTCTTGTAGTGCTGGCCCACGGTTTCCTCGCCGTCGTACCCGGCGGGCGGCATCTGGTGGACGACGTAGCGCACGCCCTTGCAGCCGTTCGGCCGGGTCATGGGCTCGCGGTCGATCGCGTCGGCCGCGTCCAGCTCCTTCAGGTACGGGTCGACCGACTGCTCGCGCGAGAATCCCAGGATCCCGGCGATGCTCTTGCGGGAGGGCCAGCAGGTGCTGTCCCCGCGGGCGACGTTCACGTGCATGGCCAGCACGGCGTAGACGGCCTTCGCCGTCGGCGAGAGGATCTTGCCCCGGTACTTCGGGTGGCTCTTGCTCCCCGGGAACAGGGTCACCCAGTCGGGGACCATGGAGAACGGCGCCTTGCGGCCGACCACAACCTCGAACTGCTCATCGAGTTCGCCGACCTCCTGGCTGGTCACTGGCCCGCTCCTTCCTGGACGTCCTGAGGGGCGAGGCGGTAGACGACGTAGCGGGAATCCTGCTGGCCGCGCCGCCGCGGGACGATGTCCCGCTCCAGCAGCGCGGCGCGCACGAGCTGGCCAACCGCCGTGCGGGCCTGGTGGGGCGTGATGCCGACGGACGCGGCGAAGTCGTCGCAGCGGTGCCATTCGCGGGGGTCGAGGTTCTTGCTCCGCAGGTGCATCACGAAGGCGGTGAGCGTGGCCGCACTGAGCTGGGCGGTCTCGGCCTTATCGGTGGCGAGGTCGATCAGCGCCAAGCGGGTGTCGCTGGGGATCACGAGTGGTTCCTTGCGGGAGGTGTGCCCGAGCCCCCGCACGTGGAGCAGCGGGGGCGGGCAGGGAGTGCGGAAGTTCAGGAGGCGGCCGGGATGCGCTGGCGCTTGGGCGGGATGGGGCCGACGTTGTACGGCAGCGCCTTGCCCAACTGCCGCTCCTCGATCAGCGCGCGCCGCTCGTCCCCGGTGAGACCGCCGGCGATGCCTTCGGCCACGCGGCCCTCGGCGGAGAGTGCACGCTCAAGGCACGCCTCCCGGCCGGGGCACTGCTGGCAGACCTTCTTGGCGTCAGCGATCCCCTGTACGTCAGCGGCGTCGGGGAACCAGAAGTTCGGGTCGACGGCCGAGCACGGGACCTGGGAAGTGCGCCTCATTCCGCAGCCTCCAGGACGGGCAGGGAGAAGTCGGCGGCCGTCAGCTCGGGAAGGCGTTCGAGGGCCACGTCCACGAAGCCCAGCAGGTCGTCCAGAGCAGCAATGCCGACGTCGTCCCAGCTGGGGCTGACGGTGTCCGTCAGGCCGCCGGGGATGTACGTCAGCCCTTCCACGATCTCGCCCGTGATGTCGATGGCCTTGCCCGACGTCGGGTCCAGCGTCACACGCTTGAGGAGTGCCGTGCGGAACGAGGGGCGGACGGTGTAGTCGGTCTCGCCCTTCTCGTCGGCGTAGTCGAGGAGCGCACTCTCGTCGGTGACGGCCCACTTCGGCTTCGCCATCTTGCGGGTGAAGGTGCCCAGCGGCAGGGGGGCGGTTCCCTCGATGGCGGGCAGCTCGGCCGTCCTGCTGCGGGAGCCCTTGTCCTGCCGGATACGTTCGGCGTTGGCTTCGATGACGGGGTCGCAGATCTCCGCGACTCGCTTCAGTACGCGGTAGGCGACCGCAGCCCTCAGCGCCAGGTCGCTCGTGGCGACCGTGGTTGCGTTGTCCTCTTCGGGCATCGCTTCGTACCTCTCTGGTGTGCAGGTCAGGGACCCGCTTTGGAGCGTTGAGGGGCTGGCGCTCGTGGCCTTCCGTCATATGGACGGAGTGAGACCCGAATTCGTTACACCAGACCCGGTGTGGCTGCTCGCTCGTGCGGCCACAATTTCGAACTGTACACCATGTCCAATCCGCTCGCCAGGACATAGTCGCGCGTCAGATGACTTCCTTCCTCCCGGCCCCGACAGGAGCCGGCGGACGCGCAACCGCCGACCTCCCCGACCGGGCCCCGGCGCCGCCCCGTCCGGACACGTGGGGCGGCGCCGGCCGAGGAGCGGCCGCACGGTCCGGCCATGACGGCATGCCCCGGTAGCGAGCCGGGGCGCCGCGGTTGAAGTCCGCGGGCTCGCTGACCACCCGGCCGCTCCTCACACATCGGCCCCAGCCGCGCACCAGGAGCACCCGTGGGACTCCCCGCCCCCCGCTACATCAGCTACATCCCGCTGACCGACCTCCCGGCAGACCCCGCCAACCCCAAGCGGCACGAGGTCGAGCGGATCATCCAGTCCATCAAGGACCACGGGTTCATCGACACCCCCGTCGTGGACGAGCGCACCAGCCTCGTCATCGCCGGGCACGGCCGCCGCGAAGCCCTGATCGAGATGCAGGTCCGCGGCGAGCCGATCCCCGACGGCCTGCTGCTGGACGACGACGGCGGATGGCTCGTCCCCGTCACCCGCGGCTGGGCCTCCGGCAACGACCGCCAGGCCCACGCCGTCCTGATCCTCCTCAACCGGCTCGGCGCCGCCGGCGGATGGGACTCCCACGCACTCGCCGAGATCCTGGAAGACCTCGCGACATCGGACGCCGACCTCTTCGACTCGCTGTGCATCGCCGACGACGAGATGGAGCAGCTGCTGCGCGAGGTCGACCCCGAGCAACTGCCCCAGGGCCCGGACGGCACCGAGACTCCAGAGCGCGACATGGGCGCAGACGACTTCCCCGACGACGGATACGCCGACACCGGCGACAACGAGCGCGAGGGCTCCACCTGCTGCCCCGCCTGCGGCCATCTGTTCAGCCCGGGACGGTAGTCCGGCCGCCGATCTACGTTCCCCGCCATGTCCCGCCGCAAAGAACGCCGCTCCGCCACTCCGGCGCGCGCCCGGCTGCTCACGCCGGAGGTCGAGGCGCGCCTGATCGAGGCCAGCCGGGCGGGACTCGCCGTCGACCTGGCAGCGGTGGCGGCAGGGGTTTCACGGGCCAGCTTCCTGCGCTGGATGGCGTACGGCCGCACCGAGGCCGTCGACCGGTCCGCCGGCTCCGACCCGGACCCCGAACTCGACCGGTTCGTCGAGTTCTACGAGGCCGTGGAGCGTGCCCGCGCCGCGGCCGCGCTCTCCGCCGCCCTCGACATCCGCCGGGCCAGCCGCGGCGGCATCGTCACCACGCACCGGAAGTTCGACCCGCACACCGGCAAGGTGCTGGAGGAGACCATCACCACTCCCCCGGACTGGCGCGCAGCCGCCTGGTACCTGGAACGGCAGCACCGCAAGCAGTACGGCAAGGACGACCACCTGGAGGTCGAGCTGACGGGCGCCGCCGGCGGTCCCGTCGCCGTCGAGCACAGCGGCCCGGCCGCCGACCTGGCCACCCGCCTTGCCGGAACTCTGCACGCACTCCAGTACCCCGACGACGACCAGGGCGACGACCTGGACGACCCGGGCGCGGAGTGAGCCCGGGACGCTACCCCCGGCCAGAGCCCACGGTGCTCCCTCACCGCCCCCTGGCTCCGGAGGAAGCACCCATGACTACCACCCTCTACCCGGGCTCGATCCGCGGCTCGCACTGGTACGGCGACTCGTACCAGGGCGACCTGATGGACCCGAACGTGCTGGCCCTGCACACCACCGAGGGGACCGGCATCGTCTCCTACCGCGACGGCCGGGACGCACCGAACCTCACCGCCCGGCCGAACTTCACCACGAAGCGGTTCGACATCTACCAGCACTTCGCGCTGAACCGTTCGGCGCGCGCCCTGGTGAACCAGCCCGGCGGCGTCGAGACCAACACCCTCAACGTCATCCAGCTCGAACTCATCGGCACCTGCGACCCGAAGCACAAGACGACCTGGGGCAAACTCCGCGCCGGCGTCGACTACATCTACTGGCCGGACGCCCCGGAGTGGGCCTACGACGCCCTCGCCGAGCTGATCGCCTGGATGAACGTCCACATGGGCATCCCGCTCCGGGGCCCGTCGGAGTGGCCGGCCTACCCGTCGTCCTACGGCGCCACTTCGGCACGCATGACCTTCGCCGAGTGGACCGCGTTCAAGGGCATCTGCGGCCACCTCCACGCCCCGGAGAACGCCCACGGCGACCCGGGCAGCATCCCCTTCGCCCGGATCCTGGCGAAGGCCAAGGCGATCGTCGCGAAGCTCAACGGTGGCGGGAAGCCGCCGGCCGGCGGGGGCTCGACCACGCCGAAGCCCCAGCCGACTCCCCCCGCCTTCCCCGGCCGCGACAAGTTCGGCCCCGGCAAGTCCAACCGGTTCGTCAAGCAGCTCGGCGAGCGCCTGGTCGCCAAGGGCTTCGGCAGCCACTACCGCGTCGGCCCGTCCGAGACGTGGGGGGATCCCGACCGGCTGAACGTCCAAGCATTCCAGCGCTCGCACAAGGATCTGCGAGGCGACGCCGACGGGCTGCCCGGCCCGCTCACCTGGAAGCGTCTCTTCTCCTGACCACCCCGCCGGCCCGCACGCGCGGGCCGGCGGCCCCTCCTCCTCGAAAGGCCCATCAGTGGCAGGCGAGACCGTCATCACCATCGTCGGCAATCTGGTCGACGACCCCGAGCTGCGTTTCACCCCGTCCGGCTCCGCGGTCGCGAAGTTCCGCATCGCGTCCACCCCGCGCACCTTCGACCGCCAGACCAACGAGTGGAAGGACGGCGACGCGCTCTTCCTGTCCTGCTCGGTCTGGCGACAGGCGGCAGAGAACGTCGCCGAGTCACTGACGCGCGGCACCCGAGTCATCGTGCAGGGTCGCCTGAAGCAGCGCACCTACGACGACCGCGAGGGGGTGAAGCGGACCGTCTACGAGCTGGACGTCGAAGAGGTCGGACCGGCTCTATCCAGGGCCACGGCGAAGGTGACCAAGGTGTCGGTGCAGCGGGGTTTGTCCGGCCCGGCGCCCGATCAGTGGGCAGGCGGGGCCGGAGCGCAGCGGGAACCGCCGTTCTAGGCGGCCCACTCCACGGGCAGCGTGTCCATGCCGAGCCCGTCGTCTTCCGGCTCCTCCTCCACAGGGGGAGCCGGAACCGTTTCCGGCGGACGAGCCTCGACGGGCGGCTCGGGTAGCGGCTGCGGTGCTTCAGGGCGCTCAGGGACGACAGGAACAGGCTCCGGTACAACCGCGTCCGGTTCGGGCTCGGGTGCTGGCGTCGGCACGGGGGCGGGCCCAGGTGCCGACCCTTTCGGCGGGAGCGTCGGTTCTACCGGGACAGACTCAATGGGAGCCGGCTGCACAGGATCGGTTGGCGGGCTCGACTCCGTGGGAGCCTTCGGCGTGCGCTCCGGGGCTGGTGGGAGGGCCGTCTCTTCGTTGGTAGCCGGAGGCGGGGCAGGTACCGGATCGGTGGCCGTGTGAACTTCGGTGGCGCTGCCCGTGGAGCTCGGAGCGTCGGCAACTATGGCGACCGCGTCGGCCGCGCCGGACGGGACGAGACCGAGCATGCTGCGGCCAGCGCCTCCCAACACGAGCTCAACAGCGCGCAGGAGCTGCTCCGAGTTCGAGTCAGAACTGAGAACGGCCTGGTGAATAGCTTCCTGAGTGACGCCGAGGGTACCGAAGGCTAGGAAGGCCAGCCGGTCCGGCAACGCAGCGAACGGGTTCGAAACGGCGGTCATGGACATCATGCCGGGCCCACCGGGGGCACCGGGCTGAGCCGTCTGCTGGGAGAGGGTGTCGCCCCACTCGTTGAGGCGGCCGTCATCGGTGCCCCAGAGGACGACGCGGCCGTACAGCTTCACGTTCTGGTAGAGATTCTGGTTCGCCTCTTCGGCCGCCCACGCTTCGGCCGATTCAACGTCTGGGAACAGACGGAAGCCGATCTTCTCCCGGTCGTAAGAGAACGTGAACGCTGTCGAGGTGCCGACTGAAGCCTCGCTGTACATGACCTGCCCGTCGGCATCCACGCACTTCGCCTCGTAGGCGCCGACCGGATCGCACTTCATCCGGCCGCCTTCTGCGATCTTCTGGAACGCTGGGTCGCGGAAGGTGTGCGCGGCTGCCTTGTCGCCCTGGCTGATGGACGTGCCTTCACCGTTGGCAACGGACTTCGCGTCGGGATTGAGCCACTGGGCTATGAGCATGCCGCCGGCAAGCGCGGGCGCGGCCACGGCCGCCACCTTCGCCCACCGCGGCGGGCGCGGCCGCCGGTGCTGTCCGGTCTCCTTCATGGGAACAGCCGGAACGACGCCGGCGTCAGGAGCGGCCTCGAAGCGAGGTACGACCTGGTCGGTGCCGAGCCTTTCGTTCATGTCGATGATGCTCGGGCAGTGGTCACGGACAAGTGCCTGTGCCCGCCGCAGCGTCATGCCCTCAATGGCCTGCAATACGTTCTTGACCGCGTACTCGAAGGACTGCCCGGGGCGGACGAACAGGTAGGTGACGCCTTCCTCCTTCTTCTCGAAGGTGACCGCGTCTCCGCCCATGTCCTCTTCGAGGACACGAAGTTCGTTTGAGGCTCGATTCACTGGTTGCGGTCCGGCGCGTTCTGGCCCAAGCGTGCGGCGAGCCGAGCGGCGATCTCCTCCAGGCGCTCGTCGCTGACGGGCTCGATGTCCGAGACGGTCAGGCGAATGCCGGGGCCGGCCTCGGCCACCCGAGCGTGCACGCCGGGGTCAGCAAGGTCCTCGACCTGGTTGCCCACGCAGGGCCGGGCCCGGCGGTCCACTTCGCGCATCATGCTGTCGAAGGCGCGTTGACGGGCCGCCTCACTGAGATGGCGCCGCGGGCGGAGCGCGGCTGATGCCAGCACCATCCCGGCTATCGAGGGGTCTTCAGGTGCGGCGTCGCCGGACAGGCAGCTGTCTAGCTGCGCTGCGACGGCGCTATCCCTGCGACCCAACATCGTTCTTCTCCCTCAGCCTGACGGGCGTCGCTCGCTCGCCCACTTTCCGCTCCAAGTCGGAGGCGGACAGCAGATACATTGCCAGGTTGCTGTCACGATCCGGCATCAGGCGGCGGAGCTTAGCGAGCGCACGGCACTGCAACACCCGAATCGTACCCACAGCTTTGCCCATGATCTGCGCGGTCTCTGCGGTTGTGTACCCGCAGGTAATGCGGAGGGCGAGCACCATGTGCTGCGCTTCGGGGAGTTTGTTCAGCTTGTCCTTGATCGCCGTACGCAGGTCGTTCCACTCGGCAATCTCCTCTGGGCCCATCTCCGTGCTGGGAGCGTCCAGGTGCCAGAAGTCACCGGTCGGCTGTTCGAATCCACGGTTCTTCATCGGCCGGAAGTAGTCGACGTAGACGTTTCGAGCGATGGTCCAGACCCACGCCCAGATTCCGCCTCCGGTGTAGGTGTGGATGTTCTGCACGATCTTGACGAAGACCTCCTGCGCCAAGTCCTCGGCGGTGACGGGGTCTTGGATGCGACCGTGCATGAACCGCACGACCGGCTCGTACATGGCATCGAACAGCTCCGCGAGCGCGGCCTTGTTGCTGGGATCCTCGGCAGCGAGTGCAGCGGCAGCCTCAAGGGGGTGCCCGAACTCGCCGCTGCACGACGTGTTCGCGCTCGCGCTGGGCGTCAAGGGCATACCGCCTCGCTTCGGTCTTGATCGGGCTCAGGAACGCCATCTTCCGACAGGCGCGATCACGTCCGCCACCATCAATTCGCACGAGAGATCGAAAACTGATGGGCTGAGGCAAATCATCATCTACTGCTAGTACGTTGCAGTTCATCCCGCTTCTGATCCGCAGATAGGCGGGCGAATCCCCCGGCCCCGGTCAGCCGCGGGGGTCCACGTCCTGCATATGCCAGTTGCCAAACTGTTACGGAACCGGCCCTCCGCAAGTCACGTCTGCCCCTCATCCCTCAGTCCATGCGGCCGAATTGCACCGCCCCAGCCGTTCAGGACGCGGTGTGCACTATGGTGTGTGGTCACACCTGGGGACGAGCAACCCGGGCAACCAGTGAGGAGGAGGCAGCCATGGAGGCCACCCCCGTTGCGGACCGGATCAACGGGCTTCCGTTCGAGACGTGGCTGTGCGCCGAAGAGTTGGCTCGCTGCTTCGACCTTCCCGTCGACCAAGCCGTGAAGGTGGTCCGTGCCGGCCGCAGACAGGGCTCGATCACTGTCGACCGCAAGGGCGAAGTGCCACTGTTCATGCGCGTGCACCGGCACCGACTGCCCTGCTCGCGAAGCTGACTGGCTGGAACATGGGCCCGCTCGACTACGGTGAGGTGCCTGGTGGATCGGATTGCATTCAACTTGATAACCGGCCCCAGGCCGGTCCTTCCTCTGTGCCCGCGCGCAAGCGCGGCCTGCTCCTCGCGCGCTGAAAAGACTCACCAGCGCAAGAAGGGCATGGGGCCGGTTATCAACATGGTCGGGTTGGGCATGTCAGTTGAGTACGGGGAGTGCGAGCATGCTCCCCTGCAACCCCACGGGCGGGTGCTCTCCCGCCCGGCAAGACGACTCGGGAACGAACAGATGGCGGAGGAAAGCATCACCGCATGGCGGAATCGCGCCGTCTTCCGGCTGGAGGAAGCCCGAAGAGTTGGCGACGTCTCCCGCCTCCAGAGCATCCTTGTCGAGCTGGAACAGGTCCACGTGGCCCTGGGCGAACGTCGCGTGGGCACGGTCGAAGAGCAGCAGGTCTACCGGCTCGCGCGCTCAACGAGCACACCGGTGCCAGAGCTGAGCGCTGTAGGCGTCAACAGCAACCACTGGCCCCTCCCCCAGGGCAACAGCCCGGCCGTGGCCGAGCCTGAGCTCGCCTCACAGGAGACGCAGGCGCGGATCTCCGACCTGTTCGCCTCCGCAGGCCCCTTGTCCGACCGTCGCCAGCCGCCGGACCGCTACGAGGCGCGCCACCGAGCGCAGGACGGCCAGATGCACCAGGGCAGACCCCTGCCTTGGGCAATCTGGGACGTCCGCGAGGATGTGGCCGTGGCCTACCTGCCGGACAAGGAGTTGGCCCAGTACCAAGCCGGCCTGGCTTCCGACCGGGTCGCAGCCAAGCGAGGACGGTCGACTTGACTAACTCTCACCGACACGGCGCGCACGTCAAGATGACCCGCCCGGGGGACGGAAAGGTCTAGTCTGTGTCCACGATTACCGTCAGCGATCATGTGTCTTCTTGCTTCGGCGAGGAGAGCGGGCGGTAGCCCCAAGCCCATACAACCGAAAAGACCCCGCCGCTCCGCTGCAAATCAGGCTTCCCAACCTTCGCAGCAGAGCACCCGGCGGGGCTCTTTCGGGAGACCTAGCAAGAGGACTGGTCTCTATGACCACCAATGTACCCGCCAGAGGGCGGGGATACGCAACGAGTAGGCCCACCGGGCGGCGCGTCGTGCGCCGGCATCCGGTGGGCCTAGGTGCGTTCTTCGGTGGATCGGGCTGTGCTGTCTCCCCCTCGACGGAGGTCTGCCCTACGCATCAGGCGATCGTGGCATCCGCTCGTCCGTCTCTCCCCCTGTGGAGGTCGTCGTGACCTAACCCCTACCCGACGGGCTGTGATCGTCGGTCGCCGTTACCAGCGGCTTCCGTTGTCCAGCTCCGTCCGCGGATCACTCGTTGGCGACGAGCTGGCCGCTTCCTACTCGGGTCCTGGCGTGGACCCGTTGGCACCCCGCATTACCAGTGCGGTTTAACCGGTTCATCCCTGAACCCCCGTTACCGAGGGCCTTTTGTGTGCGCTCGGAACCCCGAAGCACGGAGTCATGATGCCCCATGCGCCTGCGCGCGGCCAGTCCATCCTGCCGACGCGCCGACAATTCACCGATCGTCGCCGTATCTCTGGCTCATCATCGCCGCATCGTCCCTCTATCTCCCCCCGCACCGCGGCAACCGTCAGCCGCGGTCTGTCGCAAGCGATGGCGGACCTATTGCTCGACGGCGACGTCGAAGGGCGATACCCCGGCAGGGACGACAGTCATGAGGGCTACAGGCTGACGATGGCTCTTGCGGTCGGCGCCTCCCAGCCCGGCCGAGCCTGGAAGCCTGCCGACTTCCACTACGCCCTTCTGTACGCACCGACGGAGGGTGGGAGCTGGGCCCGCCGCCTCCGTGCGAACAAGGGCACGGAGTACGCCGAGGGCAAGCTCACGGGGATGCTGCTGAAGGCCCGGGAGTTCGTCGACCAGCGGCCGGCCATCACCTGTCGCGCAAGTGGATGGGAAGCTGTAGAGCGGCACCGCAACCTCGTGGACGATGCAGAGTGGCCGACCAAGGGTGGCGGAGACACCGACCTGAAGAACCTCACAGTGCGCCTGGCCGAGTGTGAGCGGGGCGGGGGCCTGGATCACGAGCTGTCGCTTCGCCGGCAGGCCGAGCTGATGGGGTGCGCGAAGCAGACCGCGGCCAACAGCAATCGACGGCTGATGGAGAAGGGCTGGCTGCGGCTGAGGAAGTCGGGAGCTGGCTCGGAGCAGGGATCTCAGTGGCGCCTGACTCAGCCTCGTGAAGAGGGTGACATGGGTGCGGGACCAGGACACCCTCCAACCTCAGGCCTTCGGGGGGGCAGGGACGGTGTCCCAGGCGTGCACACGGACACCAAAGCCCTAGCCCGGTTGGTGGGTGACGACGCGTTCCACAGATACGGGCACGGTACGAGCGGTGCTCGCCTTCTCGTGCTGCTCGACCCGGTGGACGGGCTGAGCGCGACAGCGCTCCAAGGGCTGACCGGGCTGCACCGTACGACCATCGCTCGGCGTACCCGTGCGCTGGTTGAGGACGGCCTGGCGGTCGAGGTAGAAGGCCTGTTCTACCTCGCGCCCTCGTTGGCGGGCCCTGCCGGACTTGACCCCACCGAAGCGGCACTGCGCCTGGCCGCGGAGGCTCGCGGGACTGCTGGATTCGGGGAACGCCGTCGGCGCCGGCATGCGAGGGACCGCAGGAACTACCGGCTGTGGAGGTCGGCAAAGAAGGAGAAGCGCCGCGAAGAGCGGCGCAGGATCGTCCCTGAGGGCGTGGTAAGCCTGGTGACCGGAGAGATCGTCGATCGGGAATGGCTGGGTTGGGACGTGTCCGACCCCTATAAGCCCGTCCCACTTCCGGGATGGGCCGCCGCCTGAGTCGCGGTGTTCCCCGTGGGAACAGCCGCGGGATCAGTCGATCCGGATGGCAGCCCAGGTCTGGTAGGCGTTCTGTGCCTCGTGGGTGCCGTGCTCGTCGGAGATGTTTCCGACCGCTCCCATGCTGTGGCGACTGCCGACAAACGGCGGCTGCGTGTGCTCAACCGAGACGAAGACGTGTTGCTGGTCAAGCCAGACCTCGCCCAGCACGCTGTCCTCGACGGTTCGAGAAGAGGCGAACTCCACCAACTCCGTCACGCATGCCTGCACTTGGCGCACCGTGCGCTGCGCCGACTCTCCGGATCGGTTCAGCATCAGCGGCAGTACGCGGCCGACTACAGTCCAGGCCTGCATAGGCGCAGACGCATTGCGGGAGAGCACGAATCGACTTCGGTGAGTGATCGTCAGGCCGACAGGAAGCGTTGCTGCAACGGGCAGTCCTGCCGCCACCGTGCTGGGTCGCCCCCGTGAACCCTCCGGCCAACGAGCCCGCCATGAAGACGCTCGTGCGCTGGACATTCCGGCAGCATTCCTACCGGACATAGTGGTGCTGTTCTCTGCCGAACCGGTCGTCACGGCTTTAATCCCCCCAAAAAGACACACCGAACAAGAGTTCGGTAACGATCTAGTGCGTATCCGGGGACGGGTGGGGGCCGTTCCTGGAGTTGGGCCGTCTGGGAGGCAGGCCCCCCACCCTCCAGACGGCCCTCTAAGAGCAGCGCTGCCCCTAGGTATGGCTCAGCCCCACTCGGGGTCCAGCTTCGCTGTCGGCGTGGCCTCGGCGTTCCCTGCGGGGTCGTCCTGGATCAGGGCGACCGGAGCCTTACCCCACTCCGGATCCGCCAGGACGGCCGACGGCGTTACGACGCCCCACTCGGGGTCGGCCAGGGCCGCCGAAGCTCCACCCGTGCCGGCTATCAGCAGGAGGGCGGCCGCAAAGGCGCCAGTGAGGCCCGCGAGAGCCGTACGCAGATGCTTCATTCGATTCCACCTTCTTCATGGTTGTGCGAACACGCGAGCCTCGGTCGTATCAGAACTGCTTCCGCGCTGTCGCGTTGTCGCGCAAGGCATGGCCGAGTTCACCTCTCCGGTCAGCCCGGCCATGCAGAAACCTGCTGGTGGCCGCCACCTGGAGTCGACGAACATCTACGTTCGAGCTTGATTGATTCTGGCTTCAAAGATCAAGCTGCGGAGCATGCGCGTACACGCACTTGCGTGAACTAGTAAGGGGAGAAACTTACGTGAAAGAGCAAGAAGCGGGCAAAACGTCAGTCGGGGTGAGCTGGCTCTCGCCCGAGGCTCGCTCCTTGTACACCCAGATGGCCGACGGCCTGCAACACGTCCCGGGCGGCACCCCCGGCCTGGCCGAACTGTTGGAGCGCGAGCTCATCCTCGCCAATCACTGGAAGGCAGAGCACTACGTCCTGCTTGACAGGGGCAGCGTCTTCCGGCGTCAGGCCGAGAAGGAGCTGCGAGACGTCCAGGAGACAGTCGCCCGGATCCTGAACACGGCCCAACTCGTCGAGGAACTGCCGCAACGAACTTCCAGCGAAGAAGGCGGCATGAAGTTCCTCGCCACCATCGAGGAATGCCGGGCAGCGATCGTCGAGTCGATGCACGACATCAAGTCCTCCGTCTGGACCGCCCAACCCGTCGACCGCACTCCCGAGACCATGGAAACCACGAAGCAACGCGACCTCGACAACCTCGCCAGGGGCATCCGTTACCGCACGATCTACCTCGACAGCGCACGCCATCAACCACACCAGAAGGAGTGGGCGGAAGCTGTGACCGAGCGCGGAGCAGAAGTACGCACCCTTCCCGGAGGTTTCCACCGCATGGTCCTCGTCGACGCCGGCGTCGAGGGCAACCCCGGCGCCAGGCTCAAGGGGCGCGCCATCATCTCGGACCACCGTCCTGGCCCCGGCTACCTCAGCCGAAACACCGGATGGCTTGTAACCAACCCAGGCATGGTCGCTCAACTTGCCGCCGTCTACCAGGAACAGTGGAACCGCGCAGACCCCTGGACCGGTGGCTACGCGCGCTTCTCGGGCTCCGCCGACTTCACATCCGACGACGAGAAGATCTTTCGAGGGCTCCTCGCCCGGCGGACGAACGAAGCCATCGCGAGCGAGCTGGGCGTCGACCTCAGGACAGTCACCAATCGGCTCGGCCGGATCTACCGCAAGCTGAACCTCAAGCCGGGCGACAAATTCTCGCTCGGAATGGCCTATGAACGTCACCTCGCGCAGGTCCGAGAGCAACGTAACAAGTCCGAAGCCTGACCATCTGACCTGGTTGGCCCCCCGCCAAAGACGCGGTCGCAGCCGGATACGAGGGGCCCCGGATGAACCGTGGCCCCTCGTCTGCTGTCCGCCCGGGAGCAGACAGCATCCGGCTCACAGGCCGCATTCAGGGGGCTTGCGTGCCGAGGTCGCCAGTCCTGAGCTGCGCCGGCTCGTTCGGCGCGGCATCCACATCCTCTGCGGACGGCTTGAGCCGGTGCTCGGCGATGATCGACTTCACGACCCTGACCGGCTCGCCCGTGGCAAGGGCGATGTCGCTCAGCGACGTACGCCGAAGGAGGAAGGCGCTCACCGCCACGGTCAAGGCCTCCATGCGCGCGGCATCCGCAGCACGCAGCCTCTCCAGCTCGGGCGACTCCGCGATGAGCGTCACCTCGGCGGTGACACCCACGAGCGCCAGGCCCTCGGCGACGCTGGCACGGGCCCGCTTCAACGTCGTCCCGTGGCTGTAGACGCCGTGCTCGGGAACCTGCACGACCCACTCGCGCCCGAGGCGCAGCGCCGTGGCCCTGATGCTGTCGCTCATTCCCCACCCTCCAGGGCCGTGATGATCTGCTGGGCGACCATGTCCGGGACCGGCGTGGGCAAAACCCACTGCCGGTCGCCGATTCGGTAGAGCGTGTGGCCGGCGTTGCTGCTGATCGAGGTAACCGTGAGCCCCCGCCTGGCGGCCGCCGCGCGGATCCGCAGCAGCGGGCCGCCGTTGGTTCCCGCCCGCAACGAGGCGGTGACCTCCTGGGCCTGCTTCCACTGCTCCAGGCTGACGACGGCGTCGTGCACGGGCCGCGGCGACCAGACCCACTGAGAGATGGGGTTCCACACGGAGTGGCCCGCCCGCCCGGTCCGGGACGCCTTGCGGTTGTAGACCTGGTAGCCGGCGAGCTTCGGGTTCGCGAGCAGCCCCTCGACGCGGTTGTGCGTCCACCTGCCGTCGATCGGGTACCGGTCCGGCTCGGCCGACAGGATCGCAACGATGTCGGCCGACTTGAGGTGCTCCGCCCGCCGCAGACGGTGGAGCTCTGCGGCTGCCTCGAAGCGACGTTCGTCCGGGTGCCGGGCCAGCTTCCTCTTCGGCCGCTGGTCTCCGAACCGGCCCCGGGCTGCGACCGGCGCGTCCTCGTCGACCACGGTGATGTACGGGTAGGGCGCGTAGCCGTGGTTCCAGCCGCCGATGGCGTGCTGGTGCTGCCCGCCCGTGGACATCTCCATCAGGACGGCGCGGTAGACCTCCGCCTCGACCTGGCCGTAGCGGCGAGAGCGCAGCCGACCGGACTCGGTGCCGCCCAAGGGCTCGTTGGCGTACACCACCTCCACGCCAGCCTTCTGGAGCGCGTGCTCCACGTTGAGGCCGGTCAGCATGGCGCGCGCGACACGGTCCGAACGCTCGGCCACCACGTGCGTGATGCCCATCAACTCGGCCCGGTCAAGCAGGTCTGCAAGGCCGCCGTCACGGGGGGTCGGGACGCGCAGCGCGTCGTACATCTCCTGAGGACCGAGGCCCCGGGATTCCGGCGGGAGCATGCCGGATTCGACGTCCCAGAAGTGCCCCGCGAACTTCTCGCCCTCTTGGAGGGCCTGGGAGGCGAGGACCACCTGCCGGGGGATAGAGCTGGAAGGGTTCTGGTTGTCCTTGGTGGAGACGCGGCCGCAGAAAGCGACTCGGCGGGGGCGGACGTCCACCTGCGCGAAGTTCGGCAGGCTACTGAGATCGATGGGTGGCCCGAACAGCTGATTCATGATGCTCCTGGGGAACAGGCCGGGTCGGGGTGAACCCGGCGAACGGGTCTCAGCGGGCGGGGTGCTCGGCGCGCAGGGAGGCCGCCGCACAGCCGGGCCCGCCTTGTGCTGGCGGTCAGTCGGCGTTGGTGCGCGATCCGGTCCGGCCCATGTCGTAGGCGGTCTGGGGCACGAACCGGACGGGCCAGGGCAGGCGCACGGGACGGTGGCGGCGGCCGTCCTCCGGCTTGTGCACGAGGACCCGGGTGGAGGGACGCCACTCGTGCGACTCGGGCAGCTCGCCGACGCCTCCGCCGTCGAACGCCCTGGTCGTCTCGACGGCGTACACGTCGCCCTGGCGTCGCACCCGTCGGCCGTTGGCCAGGGCCTTCTTCACCGTGGCCGGGGTGAGCCAGTCGAGGGCCTCCTCGACCGTCGTTACGCTGCCTGGCACCCGCGCGGCCCACGGGCCGGATCCGGCGTCGTCCCGGCCCCACAGGTAGCTCAGCCGCACCCGCCGGGCGGGGGACTTGCCGTACGCGCGCCAGCCTTCGGCGTGCACGAGCACCAGGCCGTCACGCTGGTTGGTGAGTTCCAGGCGTGCGGTGCCGTACTGCCCCTCGATCTCCGTCTCACCGCCGCGGCGGTGGATCTCGGTGTGGACGCGCCGCATCAGGTGCTCGTACGCCCGCTGTTCCACCGGCCGCGGGGTGGGCACAGGAGCGTTCAGCCGGGCTCTCTTGCGGCGGAGCAGGGTGATAGCGGTCATCGACCGCTGACCGGGCATCTGGTGGGTCGCCAGGTACGAGGCCAGGGCGGCAGGGTTGGGGACGATGTGCGCTGGCGGGCGACGTGATGGCATGGCGGCCCCGAAGGGCGCGGTGGCGGACATGGTGAGCCTCTCCCTGGTGTGGACAGTTACAGGAACCGGAGTTCCGCACCTCCCCGCCCGTGCCAGGAGCGCGGGCGGGCAGTGCGGCACCCCGGGTCAGCGCTGGCCGACGGTCCGGGCGAAGTTGTCGACGGCGCGGGCGACGTGGGCGGAGTCCTCGGCGATCGTGGAGTCGTCGGGCGCGGGAGTGAGGGTGGTGACGTAGTCGCCGTCTTGGTCGTGGACGCCGGCGCTCCACCGCTCGTGCTGGGAGGCGGGGCGGTCGACACGGTCGTCCGAGTTGATCCGGATGTGGATGCCGATCTCGCTGTCGCTGTCCTCGGTGATGCGCGGGTCCAGCGGGACCACGAGCCAGGTGTGCCCGCCCTCGCTGTCCTGGTAGGAGGTGAAGCCGTACGCGGCGAGCGCGGCCCGGAGAACGTCGCCGCCGGTCTGCGGCGGTGCGATGTCCGTGGGGATCAGTTCCATGCGCAGGCCGGGCGCCGCGACGTACAGCCGGCCGTGCGGGTCGCGCAGCACGTGGGTCTGCTCCCGCTCGAACCACTTCGACAGCATGGAGCGGACCCGGCTGCGGGTAACGACGCCGTGGTGCATCTCCCGCCAGAGCAGGGTGGGGCTGTGCGGGTCGGAATGCAGCACCGTCACGGTGTAGCCGGGGGCGGTCACATCGCGCTGCGAGCAGGACTCCAGGGGGCTCGCGAGCATGCGCACGCGCTGGTCGTTGCTCACGTCCGGCCGGTCCAGCCAGGCGCGCTCCAGCTTCGCGGACTCATGGGCGACGTCGGCGGCCGCGCTCCAGGCCGAGGCGTACCGGTGCTCGGGGGTGCACCGCTTGAGGTCCTCGGTGAGCTGCGTACGCTCCTCGGCCGCGTCCGGGGACGGCGGGTAGAGAACGCTGCGGGCGTCGAGCTTCGCGACGGCCGTCCGGGCGCGGTCGATGTCCAGGTTCA
The DNA here is from genome assembly GCF_044752725.1 of Streptomyces sp. NPDC088707. Taxonomy (NCBI): domain Bacteria; kingdom Bacillati; phylum Actinomycetota; class Actinomycetes; order Kitasatosporales; family Streptomycetaceae; genus Streptomyces; species Streptomyces sp. NPDC088707. The sequence continues at coordinate 21,920 of NZ_JBIVLV010000018.1, forward strand.
GCCGGTGCATGACGGCCCGCGCTTCGGCGCGGTCCTTGCTGCTGACCTCGATGGCGAGGTTGACCCGGGTGGACTCCATCGTCCGCAGGGCCGAGGTGCGGGCGGAAGTGGGCAGGTGGGCGAAGTCGTTGGGCGTCATCGCGACAGCTCCGTGTGAGTGGGGCAGCACGCCGGCGGGCGCGGCCGAGGAAGAAGGGAGGCGGCAGGGCCGCAGAGGGCGCGGCAGGGCGCGCCAGGACGGGCGCCATGCGCCCATCCACGAAGGAAAAGTGAGCACCATGTCAGAAGGGCTCAGGGGGAGCCCGGCCGCCGCGCCAGGGGAAGCGCGCGGCGACCGGGGGGTCTTACAGCGCGGCGATGGCGCGGAGCTGGTTGTCCATCGAGCCCCACACCGTGAGGGTCGCGGGCCCGTCCTCGCGGAGCAGGTGAAGCTGTACCTCGACGGCGCCGTCCACGAACAGCGACGTGGTGGTGGGGCCGACGCCGTGCACGTTGTGGGTGTCCCCGGCGCGGAGGCCGGGTGCGGCCGCCCGGATCTGCTCGGCGAGCGGCCCGTATACCGGGTTGGAGAGGCGCGGGTCGCGGTTGTGGGTGTTGATCGAGCGGAGCACGGTGGTCGTCTGGTCGACGGTCAGGTGGTGGAACTCCACGCGCGAGGCGGTGAAGTCCGGGGTCTCGTCGTGGTAGCTGTCCCGGGTGACCTTGGTGCTGTGCGTGACCTGGGCGCGGGTCCCCGGGATCGTCCAGTGGGTGCGGGCCTCGCCGTGGTACCACGTGGTGCGGGCGCGGGAGGGGGCGACGCACGCGACCTTCGCGGCCGTCTGGCGGGTGCGGCTGACGGCGGCGAAAGCGCCCTCCAGCTCGCCGGTCACGATGTCGGCGAGGGCCTTGCCGAGGGCGGCGGGCGTTTCCGTGGCGGCGCGCGTGGACGCTTCCCTGTGGGTGCCGTCGTCCAGGAGGGCGCGGGCGTGCACCTCGACGCCTCGGATGCCGACGAGGATGCGGTGTCCGCGGTGGGAGCGGAGGACGCCTGCGGCGCTGGCCATCCAGTCGCGACGCAGGATTCCACGGGCGGCCTCCAGGACCGCGAGGGTGGTGAAGGGCGCTTTGGCCGCGGGGGCGAGGACGGTGGTCTGAGACACGGGCGTGCCTTCCTGGTTGATACGGAGCGTTGTCGTTGGGCCGCTCGCTCGTGCGGTCCAACAAGAAAAACTGTACACCATGTCCATCGGGTGGGGGAAGGGGGCCCTGCTAAATCGGGCCCCCGTGCCGGAGGTGTTCCCACGGGGAACAGTCCGCGCCCCCGTCACTCCGCCGGCGGGAACGCCTCGTACCAGCCGTCCCACGCCGGGTCGGCTTCGACCGTCCAGCCGGCCGCCCGCAGCACCTCCGCCGCGCGCTCGATCTCGCCCGGGTGCTCGCTCCCGATCTCGGACAGGTGCACGCCGCGCCCGATCTCACCGTCGTGCGGCGGGCCGACGAGGAACCCGGACGCCTCGCACATGACGCCACCGTCCCCGAGTTCCACCCCGTACACCACCGGGTGCAGCTCGGCCTCGACGAGCAGCGTGATCGCCGCGTCCATGTCCGCCGTCCGCGTCCACTTGGGGAAGAAGCCGACGGACGGGGCGGAGGCCTTCGGCGCCCACTGCACGACGCTCCCCGGTCGAGGGACGTACGTCACCATGGGCCCGCTGTGCTCCAGCTCGATACCGTGCCGCAGAGCGTTCGCGACGTCGACCAGCGCGTCAAGCCGCTCGCGCTGAACCGGCTCCGGGTGGCCGTCGCCCGTGTCCAGGTCCCGGCGGAGCCACATGAAGCCGTCCCCCAGAACCTTGTCGGCGCTCGTCAAGTAGTTGAGCAGCCCCGGCTCACAGGCCATGCGGGCATCGGTGAGCACGTGGCGTCGTTCGGCACGCATCGCCCCGGACGCGGCCTTCCTCTCGCTCGCCGCCGTCCCGATGTGCACCCGGGTCCACCGGTCCATCACCAGCCATGGAGCCGAGAACGGGATGTCGGAAGCGGCGGGCGCGAAGCGAGGGCTGGAGGTGTCGTGCGGCCGGTCGTTCACGAACACGTCCTCGCGGTCGGGCGCGATCGTGACCGCGTACCCCTCGCGGGTCAGGGTCTCGATGATCTGGTCCTGGATGTTCTGGCGGGTGTGCGCCGACGCCGGCCGGGCGGGCGTGCCGTTGTGCCAGCGGACGAACATGCGGCGCGGCTCCTGCCGGTCGATGGACTCCACGCGGAACCCGTCGTGCCCCTCCCCCGGGCTGTACTCGGGGAAGGTACGTGCGAGTAGCGTCGTCACGCGGGCTGCAAGGTCAACGGACCGGACGACGATGGGCGGTTCGGTGCGGGTCATCGGGATCTCTCCTGGTCTCTGGTGAGGGGGAAGCGAAGCGGGGCCGTAGAGCCCCGAGGACGGCGCGCCACGGCGTTCGGGACACGACGCGGGTGACGGCGACTACGGCACGGAGGTCGAGCCCGTCGGCGGGCATCTCGACCGTCACGGGAGGGCGGGCCCGGTCGTGGCGCCGTACGGTCACGCGCACCACGCCGGCCCGGACGGGGACCACAGTCACGTCGACCCGGACGCGCCGGGTCTCGACCGCCCCGTCAGCCTCGACGGTGCCGCACACCCGCCGGGCGAGTTCGTAGCGCAGGGCATCGGCGCGCAACGCCAGCTGCGCGCGCGCCCACGAGCGTTCAGCGGTCATCGGTCAGGCTCGGCGGCCCGTCGGGGAACATCGCCAGGTACTCCAGGTGCTCGCGGCCGAGCCGGGCGATCTCCTCGTCGTGGAACCGGTGACCGATCATGGCCGCGCACTCCCGCGCGAGCAGGAACCGGCCGTGCAGCCACCGCAGGGTGGAGTCCGGCGGCCACGTGGCGGTGGCCCAGACGGATTCCCAGTCGTGCCCGGCCTCGATCAGCGCGGCCACGTACTCGTTGAACTCCCGCGTCAGGATGTCGCCGAGCCGGCCGCGCTCCTTCGTGTTCGACACGGCTACGCCTCCGCCGGGGCGCCGGACAGCACGAACACGTGCAGGCACTTCACCGGCGGCATGCCCGCGTCCCGCCGCCCGTCCTCGAACTTCTCGTACCGCGCGTAAAGGCGCCCCGCGGCCGCGTCGTAGGACAGCTCGGGGCGGATCTGCTCGGTGAGCATCACGCCCAGGAGGTGAGCCGTGTCCCCGAACTTGATGGTCCGGCTGAAGTCGTACGCGATGTCCTCGTCGTACTCGGCAATCAGGTCCCGCAGCGGCACCAGGTCGCCCGTACGGCTGGACGTCACGTACTGGGCGAAGGACTGGAAGTCGCCCACGGGAAGGTGGCCGAGGTCGAGGCGGCCGTGCAGTGCCGCGCCGGGCAGGATCTCTCCCGGGGCCACGGGCACGAAGCGGTGCCGCACGTCCCAGTGCACGACCGCCCGGTGCAGGAAGGAGCGCACCTCGACGTCGGTGAGGTAGCCGCTCCCGTCGTCCGGGGTCGGCCGCCACCCACCGTCGACACGGGTCCAGGCGGCGCCGGTCTCGGGCCACTCGTAGCGGTCGCCGTCGGCGAAGAGGAGCGGGGTGGACGGCGGCGGGAACACGGCCGGCCGCGGGGTCGGGGTGGACCTGGTGGTGATGGTCACTGGGGGATCTCCAGGAGGTGGGGTTCGACGGGGCACGGTGCGCCCTGCGCACGGCCGTCACGACTACGGCCGAGGGGAGGGAGCAGCGGACCGGCGGCCCGGGACAGTGGCGCCCCGGGCCGGGCGGACGTTCAGATGCGGGAGAGGGCGTCGTTGAGCGCGGTGCGGCGCTCGCCGAAGGAGTACAGGCCGAACGAACGGACCGTGCCCCCGCTGCCGTCCTCGGCGATGCGCTGCACAACCACGGCGCCGTACGGCTCACGGATGCTGGGCGGGTCGACGCGGAACAGGTACACCGCGCCCCCGAGCCGGCGGGCGTACTCCCAGTCCCCGTCGGGCATCGGCTGTCGCATGCCGACGACGAACAGACCGTGCGAGCGGGCGAACTCCACCAGAGCCAGCCGCACTTCCACGAGCGCGAAGTACGGCACCGCCCGCCGGATGGAGCCGAACAGCTTGGTCATCGCCCCGTCGAGCGCCCGGCCGTCAGCCGACCCGCTTACGGCGGACACGATGACCTGGATGGCCGTCGCGCCGTCCCGGTGCGCCCGGTCCCACGCCCGCCGTACCGCGGAGCCGCCGATCGCGGTGTTGCTCCGATGGGTGGCGTGCACGGCGAGCTCCGCCACGGCGAGGATCGCGGCGTCTCCCAGCTCCCGGCTGTCGGGGGTGTGGATGAACGAGGACACGGCGCGCTCCGCCTTGTCGAGCACGGCCCACGTCTCAGCGTCCTTCGCAAGGCTGACGGCCCGAAGCGCATTGGTCACCGCCCGGTGCGCCTGGTCGTCGATGAGGGGGAACGCGCACAGGGCCGTGTCCAGCCCGCGCACAGTGGCCGGGGATCCGTACTCCTCGACGGCGCGCACGGCGTTCTGCCCGGCGGTCAGCAGGGCTCGCGCATCGGTGACGGTCACGGCGTAGGTCTCGGTGGTCATGCGGGAGTCCTCCAAGGGTTCATGGGGAGAGTCGGGGCGGACAGCCGGCGGGGCGCGCGGAGCGCACGCCCCACCAAGGCGGGGTCACAGGGAGCTGACGAACCGGGCGAGCGCCTTGCGGCGGGTGCGGGCGGTCAGTGCGAACGTGCGCGTGGGCTCGTACGAGCCGGAGAGGCGGACAATCACGCGTCCGTGGGGGAAGTCCTCCAGGTAGCCGCCCTCCGTGAGCTCGAAGACCCACCGCTGCGACCCGAGAACCCGGGTCCACTCGGCACGGCCGCCGTTCATCCGGGCGATGCGCGGGCCGATGGGGAGCAGGCCGTACCGGCGTGCGGCGTACTCGGCGAAGTGGGCAGCGGCCATCACTGCCGTCCACGTGACAGCGGATCGCATCCGGTCGGCGAACTCCGTCGACGTGCGCACCATCTGGTCGTTGGCCTGCCGGGCGTCGGTGCGCCGCAGGATGATCCCCACCAGACGCGTCCCCGCCTCAGCGGCCCGGGACCACGGGTCGAGCGGGTGCTCTTCCATGTCGGCCCGGTACTCGTGGCAGAGGGACAGGAGCCGCATGGCATCGCTCATCGCGACTGTCGCGTACGCGGGCGTCCAGCTCGGCATCATCCGGGTGAGGTCGGTGACCGCGTCGTCCATGTGGTCGATCCGCCCGAAGAGCTGGGATTCCTCGGCGCGCTCCAGGACCCGGAGGAGGGACACGTACATCTCGCTGTCCTGGACCACGTTCGAGGGGCCGCCGGGCAGCGCCAGGGCGGCCCGGGACAACGCCGCGAGGGTCGAGAGCCCCGGGGACTGCCGGACGGCGCGGATGGCGGCATGGAAGGCCAGGAGGGGCGTGCGGTAGTCAACGGGGTTGGTCACGGCGGAGTTCTCCAGGAGGCTCACGGTCAGGTGGGGGTGGGCCGGCGGGGGCGCGCACGGACGGCACGCCCCCGCGGCAGGAGGTCAGAGGACGACGACGTACGTCGACAGGTCGCAGAGGGCCAGGACGGCGGCGTAGGTCATCAGGGCGTGCGACTCCGTCTCCGTCGGCTGCTCGGCCGGGATGAACGCGAACGTCACGCCGCCCTCCGCGCAGCGCATGAACACGGTCCCGGTCTCGGCTAGCGACACCTCGAAGTGCTCGCCGCAGGACGGACCGCCGTGCGCGGGGACCAGAGCCGCCTGCACCGCTCCCCACGGGCCGGACCCTCCCCGGACCCCGGCGAGGCCGGTTCCGACGCCGGTCGAGCACACGAGGTACGTCCGACCCGGCTCGAACGGCTTCTCCCCCGAGAGCACCGGCCGCCCGGGAAGGGGCGCGTCGGCCGGGACTTCGGCCGGGGCCACCATCGGCACGCGGCCCAGTTCAGTCAGGCGCGACGGGCTGACGAACAGATCCCGGATCGTCGCGTCGTCCACGCTGATCGGGTCGTCCTTGCACGTCGAGCACTCCCAGACCCCGGACGCGAGACGCACCACGGTGCACGACCCGACGGTGATGCGATCACCGGGCATGAACGCGGAGGGGACCACCGGCAGCACGGACGGGGACAGCAAGGTCATGACGACTCCAGACAGTTCGGTAGGGGCGGGCGCGGATGATGGCCCGGGGCACTCGCTTACGGCGCGCCCTGAACCCGGCCGCGACGGAGAGGGCGGCGCGGCCGGAGACGGGAGGCAGCGGGAGCGGAGAGCCGGAGCGGGGTGGCGGAGGAGCGCATCCCGGCCAGCCGTCGGGTCAGACCCTGAGGGCGTGGAACGAGTGGCACGCGACGGTGTAGGGCCGCCCGTGGTGCAGGAACGGCTGACGGCACCGCAGGCACAGCCGGTTCGACGGGGAGTCCGGGCGCGGCTCGACGTCGAACTTCTCGCACGCGGTGGCGTTCGGGTTGCGGTGCTCGCTCTTCCACTGGCCGCATTCACCGCACGTCGGCGTACGGGGCGTGGGAAGCGGCCGGGCCACCTGCACCATCACGTGGAACATCCCGGCGGCGTAGGTGAACCCCACGGTCTTGGACAGGTCGTCCAGGGCGAGCGCGCCGCCGCACTCCTTCGCGTTGATCAGCAGGGCCCGCAGCAGCGCACCGGACATGGGACGCGGGTTCGGCGTGCCGGGGATCAGGTCAGAGGCAGGGGTAGCGGTGACCGCGTACGCCGCGAACGTCACCTCGGACACGTCGGTCAACGGCCGGAACATGGCGGACCGCCGGTCATCACGGACAGCAGACATGGAGAACTCCCAGGAAGGGCGAAGGAAGAAGAAGGGGCACCCTGGCCGGACCGGACCGCGTCAACGGTGAGACCGAGGGGCAAGGCTGTGAGCAGCGCAAACGGGCTCTCGTGGAACTGATGAGACCGTCCTACGCGCGTGCGGGGGGCGCGGGCCGGCCGGGGCGCACCGGGTGGGTGCGGCGCGCCCCGATGGGCGGCGGGTCAGCGGGGGATGCGAACGGTGACGCGGCGGGTGATGCGCCACCGCAGCAGTCCGGCGCGGTACTTGAAGTTCTTCCAGTGCGGGGTACGGCGCCACTGGGCGTAGGCGACTCGGAGGCGGGCGAGGGGGCGCAGCTCGCCGCGCGTCTCGGTGCCGTCGTAGACGTAGGCGAGGATCGCGGTGGCGACGGTGCGCGGGGACGCGGTCGCGGGGGCGATGGTTTCGGCGGCGGACCACCCGGAGTCGTCGGTGAAGTCCTGCATCGCGATCTCCCACCCGTCGGGGCCCTGGACGACGACGTGGTGTCCGCCGTGGCAGTGGCCGGTGATGACGGTGAGCCCGTAGCCCTGGCACTGGGCGACGCCGGTGGTGACGTCGAGGAGTCCGGCCCGGATGATGTGGGCTTCGATCGTGCGGAGGGTGGCGCGCTCCTGGCTGTGGGTGTGGAAGGCGCGGTTCTGGCGTTCGCCTTCGGACCACGTGTGGCCGTCGCTGTCCCGGTAGTCGGCCGAGAGAGCGAGGTCGAGCACCTTCACGGCCCGTGCGGCGTCCCCGTCGTAGTCGGGGGCCGGCGTGGTCCACACGGTGGTGTCGAGCGTGCTCGTCCAGACGGTCTCGGGGTCGGGGGCGTCGAGGGAGACGGTGACGTCGGCGATGCGGCCGTCCGGTTCGCGGCTGACAGCGATGAACAGGGGCTCGGGGGCGCTGGGCTTGTCGAGGGTGACGGACATGGGTGTCCCCTTTGGTTGGGTGTGGAGCGTTGGTGTTGGGCGGGTCGCTCGTTCCGTCCAACGTTGAGAACTGTACACCACGTCCGATGTTCGTCAACACCCCTGCGCTCATGCATCCCTTGGGTTCCGGTCCCTATAGGGGTGCCCGATTCATTGTTGGACACGGTGTGCACTTTTCATGTGTGGTCGTGTACAGTGGTGCTTGCACCGACCGGCGGTGCGGACGAGCGACCGTCACCGCCGAACGCTCCAAACCCAAGGGGACCCCTGTGTCTGCTTCCACCGCCCGCCGCGCCCACCGCCGTGCTCTCGCCGCCCGGCTGCGTGCCCGCCGCGTCGAGACCCGCGAGCACCGCGACCTCACCCAGCGCGTCAAGGTCAGCGACTACCTGACGATCCTCGGCATGGACGAGCCGGAGATCGACCGGTACGGATCCTGGGCCGGCCGTCACGTCGCCGCCGAGTACCGGGCCGCGCACCACGGCCACCAGCCGCGCCAGACCCGTAGGCGCACCAAGCCGTGCAAGGGCTACCCCGAAGGCCGCTGGATCAAGGTCTTCATCTACCGCCTGACGGACCCCGCGCTCCCCACCGGATGCGGCAAGTACAAGCGCACCGCCGAGTACGTCCCCGCCGCGTAGCCCCCGCTACGCCCCATGACCGGCCGGGCGGCCCCACTCCCCCTCCACGGGCCGCCCGGCCACCCTCACCGCTCACCCCTGCCCACTCCCGACTGGAGACGCCCATGCTCGCGTTCGACCGCCCCGCCCCCGTCCTGCCCACCGTGGTGACCGTCCTCCTGTGCGGCCAGTGCGGCACCGACCCGTTCACCGCACGGCCGGACCGCCGCTTTCACTGCCCGTGCGGCCACGTGCTCACCGTGCGGGACATCGACCTCGACGGTGACGAGGAGTGGTGCGTGACGTCCGCCGGACAGCTGGCCTACCTCCCCGGCCCGGTCGCGGCGCTGGAGCGGTACCGGGCGGCGCTGGTCGTGATGAACGACCGGGGCGCGTGGGGCGTTGAACTGGAGGCCGCGCACACGGAGTTCCTCACCGCGCTCGCCGAGCTGGAGGCGGCCCGCCTGATGGGCGTACGGCTCCCCTCCAATGCGCCCGGGGCGATCGGGCGGGTATTCCTGGCGGTCGTCGTCAAGGAGGACGGGACGTACGGCGGGGGCAACCCTCACGCGCTGGGGTGGCCGTGCACGTCGTGCGCCCCCCGCAACATCGACCCGTCGAATCAGGAGTCCTACCCGTGCCGGAACCCGCGCGGGCACGCGTGGCGCACCGTGGAGGGCTGGAAGCTGTGGGCGGACCGCCGGGACGTGCGCACGTACCGGCTGCTGTCGCCGATCGCGCCGGACTTGGCCACGGCCCGTGAGCGCGCCCGCGCGATGGTGGCCCGCGAGCGGGCCGGCTGGCAGCGCGTCTCCGCGTAGTTCCCCGCCCTTCCCGGGGGCGTGGCACCCCGCTGCGCCCCGCCCCTTCCCTCGAATGGAGATCCCGTCATGTCCCGTGCCCGTCTGTTCCTTGACCGGTGCCGTGCCGCCGCCGTGCTCGCTGGTCTGCTGGCCCTCCTGGTGCTCTTTGCCGCCGCCATGGTCGGCGCCGTACGCTCCGCTCCGCCCGCCCCGGCGCGCCCGGCCCCGCCGGTCACGGTTGTTGCCGACGTCGACCGGGAAGGGCCCGGCGACGACAACGGCGACGGCCGTGTGGATGAGGACGAGTCGGGGTGGGACTGCCGGACGATGGGCAACCGGGTGTGCGGGCCGGCCGCGTGACCTCACCCCTCCCACCATCGGGGGACATGGTGTACAGTTTTACTTGTTGGACCGCGCGAGCGAGCGGGCCAACGCCAACGCTCCGAACCCACCAGAAAGGCACCACCGTGCCCACGACCCTGCCCACGTGCAGCGTGACGTTCATCCCCCTGATCGTCGCCAACCGGCCCGACGAATCCCCCTACCAGCAGGCCCCGCACGGCACGGACATGACCATGCTGCGCATCGTCCCCGCGACCGACGTCCGCGCCGGAGACCTCGTGCTCGGCGGAACCAGCGCCCCGCTGAACCCCAACCGGCTGCGCTGGGCCATGCAGTCCGCCGCCGCGTTCGTCGCCCTCCCGATCCGAATGTGGGGCGCGGTCTGCATCGACGGGCAGACGCCCTTCTGGGAGCCGGACGAGATGGTCATGGTCATCCCGCGCGAGCACCGGCCCGCCGACCGGTGCGCGGTCGGGGACCGGGTGGAACGCACCATCGTGCACACCCCGCCCCTGGACTACATGGGACGTCAGCCCGAGAAGCGCCTGATGCTCCAGCGCGGCACCGTCACGGCCGTGGACGACGGCGCGCTCTCGATCGCATGGGACGGCCGTTGGCCGAACGCGGAGATCCCCGACACCGGCATCCGGCCCGTGGACCACACCCGCGTCGAGCGCGAGCGTGCGGCGACCGGCTTCGCCGTGGGCGACCGCGTCACCCGCCACAACGACACCACCACGACGGGCGTCGTCATGGAGCTCTGCCGCCACTGGTACGACGCCCGCTCGATGGCCCGCGTCGACTGGCCCCGTGACCCCCACTGGGACACCCGCACCGTCGAGACGTCCAGCCTCGCGCACGCCCTCCCCGTGGCGCCCGCCGCGCCCGTGCTCGTCTCCGCCTGACACTCCAGCCGGCCCGGGGCGCGCCCTCCCGCGCCCCAGGCCCCCCTTCCTGCACGTCGAGAAAGGCACGCCCATGACCATCCCCATGTACACCCGCGAGGAAGTTGCCGCCGCCATCGCCAGCGGCCGCACGGTCGCCGAACAGTTCACCGACGACGCGAACGCGCTCGACATGTTCACCAACGCCACCCTTGCCGCGCTGGCCAACCCCCTTGCCCACTACCCGGCCCCCGACGCCACGGCGACCGAGGAGGACGGCCACACGGTCACCGTCCGCGCGGTGAGCAACGGCTACGTCTCCGAGTACTCCCGACTTCCCGGGCGCACCTTCGGCCCGTGGGACAGCGCCGAGATGATCCGCGACCTCACCGTGTCCGCGCTCCTCGACAACCCGGCCGCCCGCGCCCTGGTGATGGACGCCGCCATGAACGGCACCGCCACCACCAACACCAAGCACTGACGGCCCGACAACCGCCCCGGGGCGCGGCCCCTTGCCGCGCACCGGCGGCCCCGCACGCCGAGAACGGAACACCCGTGAACCTGACCCTCCCGCGCTTCCACCCGCTCTCCGACATGCCGCTGTTCGAGAACCAGCGCAAGCTGCGCGGCCACGCGTTCTACCCGACCGACGCCGTTCTCCGCCGTCTCAAGCCGAGCACGCCCCGCCCCCGGCCGGAGGACGCGCCGTGCGTCGTCTACCACTCCCCTTGGGGGCACCTCGTCGTCACCGAGATCGACCCCGAGACGCTGGACGGCTACGGCTGGACGTGCCTGCCCGGCTACCCGAACGGGGCCGAGTGGGGAGACCTCGGGTACCTCGGCGAGTACCAGAAGCGGCGCGACCTCCCGTTCGAGTTCTGGGAGCGCGACACGCACTCCAAGGACGCGAACGCGGCGGCCGCGATCACCCGCATCCTCCGGCGCTACGCCTGACCCGCTGACACCGCAGCCGGCCCGGGGCGCGCCCTCCCGCGCCCCGGGCCGCAAGCACCGCCCCTCTGTCACCCTCGCCCGCCGCTCACCACCCGCCACACCGAGAGGAACCCGTCCCGTGCAGACGCCCGTTCTCCCCCAGCTCGACATCCCGCACGCCATCGCTCGACCGCTCGAAGCTGCGGGGCACTCGTATCTGCTCGCGAACGCGGACCGGCCCGGCTCCGCGGCGCCCGTGTCCGGCGCTCTGGTCCGTTCGCTGCTCCGCTCCGCGCTCCACTGCGGCGGTGCGGCCGCGCTGGAGCCCGACACCGGCACGGTTGCCCTGTCGTGGCCGCAGAGCGGCGGCATGGTCCCGGGGCATCTCGGCCCGGTGTTCCGCGCCGTGCCGTGCGAGCGCCCCGCCCGGTCGGCGTGCTGCGCCCGGTGCCAGCACTGGGCCGGCGAGCATGACCACCCGGCCGTGCCCACCGCGTGCACGCGCTACCGGTTGAGCATCGGCCCGGCCCGGCACTCCGTTCCGGAGCACGGCGGGGTGACGTACGCGTGGGTGCGCCGTCTCGGCCGGACTCGCGTCCGGTTCGACATCACCGCGCCGACCGAGGTGTTCCCCGGGGGAACACTCGTGGTGCACCGGATGCCCGCGCCTGGGGACGGCCCGTACGTGTTCGTCGCACACCACCTGCCGATACCGGCGGAGCGGCGAGCGGCGGTCCTGGAGCGGGCCCGTGCCCGCGTCCACCCGCAGCCCTGCCCGTCCTGACCCGCTCGTGAGCGGCTCCGTGCGGGCCGCTCACCTACATGACGACGCAGGGCCCTGATTCTCGCCTGCGCTCCCCTCGATTGACTCGAACGGGTGACGGCCCCGGCCGTCCCCGCCGTCGCCCTGGAGGCTCCCTGTGCCCGGCCTGATCCTGCTTGCCGACCGTGAGACGACCGAGTTCCGTACGCCGCGCGGCGCCGTGCTGCTGCGGAAGTACGGCAGCGTGCCCGGCAGGGAGCTCGTTCGCGCTGCCGTCCGGGCGGGCAACGGCGACCGGGCCGCGCTCGTGACGCTGCGCCCGGCCGCGTACCCGTACGCCGGGGCGTGGCTGTCCGCGCTTGCCGAGCACGCCCCGGCGGCCGCCGACCACCGGAATCCGGGCGCGGCCCCGGAGTCCGTTCGGCTGGTGGCGCGGATGACCCGGACGCACGCCAACGGGATCCCGCGCGCGTCGGACGGGTCGGTGGGGTGGAGCGTGCCCGGGGCGTCGGTGCGGGTGTGGCCCGACGGCCGGCTCACGGTCACGTCGGCGGCCGGGGTGGAGTTGTCGGCGCGGCTGGAGGGGGCGCAGTGGGATACGGCGCGGGTGGCGGCCGTGGCGGATGCGGGGCTGCGGCTGCTGTGCGCGCCGGAGGCCCGGCACATGACGCGGACGTCCCGGCCGCAGGGGTGGGGGCAGTCGTCTCTGTGGTCGGGGCGGTCGTATGACGGGGCGTCGGAGGCGGTGTGCTCGTGCGGGTGGCGGTCGATGGCCGCGTCCCAGCTCGGGGCGCGGGGGTCTGTGGCTGAGCATCTGCGGGACGTCGGGGCAGGGTCCCCTACCAAACCCTGACGGACATGGTGTACAGTTTTGCTTGTTGGACCGCACGAGCGAGCGGCCAACACCAACGCTCCCAACCAACCCGAAGGGGACACCTGTGTCCACGCCGCGTATCCGCGAGATCATCGCCGGGCTCAACCACAACGCCCGCGCCGCCCTCCTGGCCACCGCCGCCGCCTCGAACGGCCGCGTCCCCTACACCGTCCACGGCCGCACCGTGGACGCCCTAGAGCGCCGCCGCCTCATCCGCGAGGTGAACAACCCCAACGGCGGCTTCAACTGGTGCGTCCTCACCCTCGTCGGCAAGCGGATCGCCGCCGAGCTCGCGGCCCGCACCGGAACCACCCAGCCGGAACAGGGCCCGGCCCCCGCGCCTGCCCCGGCCCCGCCCGTCGCCCCTGCCCGCCCGGCGAAGCCGACCGCCGCCGAGCTGGAGCCGCAGTGCTTCCACGCCGCGCAGCTCTTCGCCGCGCTCCACCCGGCCGCCCGGTACGCGGTCGAGACCCACCGGGGCAACGGCTCCGACACGATCCGGTGGGGCGGCCCCTACTTCACCGCTACGGACCTCTGGGGGCACATCGGCGCCGAACCGGGGGCGTGGCTGGCCGAAGGGGACTGGGCCACGGCTGATGGCCTCAACGAGGCGTACGCCTACCTCGACCGCCGCGCGGCCGCCGGGACGCTCACCCCCGCGACGTCGCAGGAAGCGTTCCGGGAGGCGCTGGCCATCCTCGGCGCGCACGCCTCGCCCGCCCCGGTCATCACGGACAAGACCCTCGCCGCGCGGATCGTCGTGTTCTCGTCCGACACGGACCCGGAGGACGGCTTCCCGGTCCACTCGGTCTCCCTGGCCGACCGGCTGTGCCTCGGCCGCCCGTGGCACCAGGTCAAGGCCGAACTCCTCACGCAGGGGCTGACGGGCTGGCACGTGCGCGCCGCCAGCGACGGCGAGGCCCTGAGCCGGGCCCGCGCCCGCTGGACCGCGCACCAGGAGAAGGCCGCGCGCCTCGCCGCCGCCTGACGGCCCCCGACGGGCGGGAGCGCGCGACCTAAGCCGCTCCCGCCCGCCACCCTCCCTCCCCACGTATAGCGCCCCCAGCACTCTGAACGGAGCCCCCGTGACCGCCGCCGCCCCCGCCGTCATCGAGCTTGCCGACACGACCGACCTGCTCTCTCACCCGGTCGTGAGCGAGATGGCCCTCGACCTGCTCGCCGTCCGGCCGCACGCGCTCGCCCAGCTCACCTACCCGGACGGCTCGCCCACCTCCCAGTTCATGGCCCTGACCAACAGCCGATTCCGGGAGCGCACCGGCCAGTCCGGGCCGTTCCTCGGGAGCATCGCCCGCGCCGTGCACGCCCGGCTCACGGAGATGCAGCCCGTGTTCGCCCGTACGGCCGTAACCGAAGCGGAGGCGGCCGAGCTGGAGGCGAAGCAGGCCATCCGCGACATGTGGAACCACGGATACCCGCGCTGCCCGCTCACCCGGTACGCGGACGTCTCCGGGGGCCTGGCCGACGACCTCACCGCCCGGGAGGCCGCCGAGTGAACCGCGAGGGAGCCGAGGCCGCGCTGAGCTCTTACGTCGCCACCTGCGGGCCCGCCGAGGCCGAGGAGCCGGAGGCGTGGCAGGCGAGCGACCTCGTCACGGACCTCCTGCTCCTCTTCGGGCCCGACGCAGCCGCGCTCATCCTCCACCGCGCCGAACGGGACTACGCCGCCGAGCAGCCCGACGTGACCCCGGTCTACGCGGACACCGACTGACCCGCCCCTGCCGCGCCCCCGGTGCCCCAGCCGGCCAGGGGGCGCGGCCCCGAGCCTCACCGCAAGGACCCACCCTGTGACCAGCACCCTTGAACTCCCTGCCGCTCCCGTAGTCGATCTCCTGCGCGACTACTGGACGTTCGCCGACGCGCGGCGCAAGACCCTCGGCCAGTACCTCGACGCTGACGGCGACGTGATGGACGACGACCGCGCCGACTACGACGAGAGCCGAACCACCACCGCGCACGATGCGGCCGACCTCCTCGACGCGGTCATGCTCCAGCTCGGCGAGATGGCCCCGCTCCCCGACGGCATCACCATGACCGTGCCCGGCGTGTTCCACGCCCAGCACTCCGTCACCACGGGCCAACTGAACGACGCGGCCCGAAAGGCGTTCACCAGCGGCCAGTGCCACGCCATGGCCCGCGCCCTGTCCGAGGCCACGGGATGGCCCATGGCGGTCCTCGTGGACAACGAGTGCTCCTACGACCCCGACGACTGCGGCTACGAGCCGGTCGTGGAAGACGTGTGCACCTGCCAGCTCGTGCACCTGGTCGTGATGCGGCCGGACGGCTTCCACGTCGACATCAACGGCGCGCACGCCCCCGGCACGGTGCCCGGCGCCGAAGGCCGGGACGTCGTCCTCGCGAACGAGGGGCTGTGGCAGTTCCTCAACGGCGCCTCTCCGCACTGGCGCCGCCCGGCGCTGGCCGTCGCCCGGACCTTCGTCAAGCCCCTGCTCGACTCCCTCGCCCCCGCCGCCTGACTCCACCCCCGTCGCCCGGCACGCCCCGGCGGCTCCCGAAGGGACATTTCATGACCGGCACGACCACCCCGCCCAGCTCGGCCACCGCCGTCATCGACCACCTGATGAGCGCCGCCTTCCTCTCCCAGCAGGTGGCACTCACCGACCTGGCGCAGCACACCGGCCTGCTGTGGCGCTGCATCTGCTCGCAGCTCAACGGGCTGCACCTCCAGGCCTGCGAGCGGTGCGAGAAGCCGCGCCTGTGGACCAAGGACCACACCCCGCACGCGTACGGCACGCTTCTGGAAGACCTGCGTGCCGCCCTGGCGGAGTGGTTCGACGACCGGCCCAAGCTGCGCCGCCCGGCCGCGATCAGCTTCGGCGTCACCTTGGACTACGACGACGGCCCCGCCTGGGACACCGCGAACCCGACCGCGTACTTCACCGACTCCCCGAACGGCCAGGAGTACCCCGACGACTTCGCGAAGTCGCGCGTGGCTGACGCCCTGGTGGACATCGACGACTTCGACCAGCCGCAGCCGCACGACACGCTCCGCGTCGTCGTCCCGCCGCCGTTCACCACCGGGACGACTGCGGCGGCCGCCGACGAGCCGACGAGCGACTGACCTTCCCCGCCCCGCCGGGGCGCCGCCCGCGCTGCGCCCCGGCCCGTCCCAGGAGAGCCCACCCGTGAACCCTCCCGACGCCCTGTGCGGCGCGCCCGGCCGCGACAAGGAAGCGGGCGTGGACGTGACGTGCGCCCGCCCCTCACACGGTCCCACGGAGCAGCACCGCGCCACGTACTTCGGCCCCTTCTTCAAGCCCCGCGAGCTGAAGTGGTCCGACCCCGAGACGGCCACACTCCTGCGGATCGTCGCCGAGTACGTCACCGAGTCCAACGACATCGGCAGCCTGGACGCCAACGACCTCGTGGCGCGTCTGGAGACCGCCGGATTCACCCTGCCCGAACTCCCCGAAGAGGTCCCCGCATGAACCTGTACCCCGGCCCCTCCATCGACGTCGGCGTGACCCGCACGCCCCAACCCGCCCCGGCCGCCCCTCAGCCGGCCGCCGTGCAGGGGCTCGTGTTCGGCTCCTCCGCCACCGGCCCCACGGTCCGCCTGGACGCCGACTTCTTCGCCGACCGCGAGCGCGTCCTCGCGCTGACCGCGCGCTGGAGCCGGGACGAGCTGTACGCCCTCGGCAACGTCCTGGTGGGCGAAGGGGACCGCCGCATCGAGGGGGAGCTGTTGGAACTGCTCCGTGACGAGCACGCGGGCCCGCCCGGCAGTCCCCGCGTCACGCACGTCGAGTTCGTGACGGACAACGACTACCCGGAGGGCGTGTACTGGCACGACCGCGCGATCTACGTTCACGTCTCTGGGCATGTCGAGCCCCATCGCGTCGACTACGACGATCTCACCCAGGAACAGGCCGTCCAGTACCGCAAGCTCCGGGATCTGCTGGCGGACTACTCCCGCGCGGACCGGCCGAGTCACGGTGACCACCTGGTCGTGGATCTCGGGACCGGGGAGTTCGAGCGGTCCGGGAAGTGGGCGCGGGCATGAGCGACCGGAAGGTGTGCGGCGCCCCGGGCCGCGAGGAGGAAGAAGGCATCGACGTGACGTGCGACCTGGAGCCGCACGGGCCCGGCACGGACCATCACGCCGTCCTGATCGGCCGGTACGTGCGCGAGCCGATCGGCGAGACGTGGTGGCCGGTCGGCCCGCCCGAGCCGCACGAGCGGATCCTGCGGATCATCGCCGACGTCGTCCACGAGGCGACCGCAGGAGACGGCGCCGACCTTGGCGACCTCGTGCGGCTGCTGGAGTCCGAGGGGTTCACGCTCCCGCCGACAAGCCGCTGACACCAGCTGCGCCCCGCTGCTTCCCGGCAGCGGGGTGTAACGGTTTCGGCCCCTCACTCCGTCTACGTCTTGAACCGATCCTGTCCTGGAGGCACGGCATGCCCATCACCACCCCGCCCCCGTTCGTCCTGAGCACCGGGTGCCCGTCCTTCGCCGTCCGCAGGAGCCCGGCCGAGCTGGAAGCGGAGAACGCGTTGCTGCGGGCGGAGGTGAAGCGCCTGCGGGCCGGGGAGGTGCCGTGCGACCCGTTCCAGCCCCTGAGTACGGGCGGGAACCTCCTGTGGGTCCTCGGGAACTCCAGCGCCGACATCCGCAGGGACATCGCACAGTCGGCGGTGCGCGCCATGGAGATGGCCGAGCACTGCGCGGTACAGGGCCACGACGTCACCCTGCGCTCCCTCCGGGCCCGGACCGCACACCTGGAGGAGGTAGTGGAGAGGACGCGGGCGGAGGCGAAGCGTCTGGCCGCCGTCAGCGACGGCACCGGGCGCGGCGTGGCCCTCACCCTCGGCTTCGTCCTCGCGCAGAACGCCGGAGGACGTGGGTGAACGGCACCCGGGTCTTCCTCCTCGACCACGCCCCCGTGCGGGTGCGCGTCCGTGGCGGTGAACCCGTGTGGTTCGTCCGGGACGTGGCGGCCGCGCTCGGCGTGCGGTTCCCGCCCGGCCCCCTGCTCCCCCCGGCGCCGAACGCGCTGCTCGGGATGGCCACGGCCGCCCAGGTGTGGCCGTTGGTGGAGGCGGCCGGCTGCCGGGCACCGGACGCGTTCCGGGCCTGGATGACGGACGTGTCCTCTCACATACTGGACACCCCTGCCCCGCAACCGGCACAGGCGCCGCCTCCCCGGCTGCGCCCCGTCCCCGTACGGAGGACCGCGTGAGCGTCAGCTACGACCTCTTCAACGACAACACCAACAGGTGCTTCCCCCAGCCTGTGTTCCCGAGCTTCCCCATGGACAGCGAGATCATCTGGGTGGAAGCCCCGCACAGCGATGAGCCGCCGTTCGGGTACTCCCTCGGCCTGGCCGACCAGCGCCGTCGCGGCTACGAGGTGGCTGTGTTCGGGCTGCCAGCGTGGCCGACGCTCAACCTGATCGGACACGTCGCCGACCTGCTCTCCCAGGACTCCCCCAAGCCCTTCGAAGGCCTGGAGCTGGACAGCAGCGCCCTGGAGACCGGCTACGCGGCCCGGCTGCGTCGAGTGCAGGACACCAGCCGCCTGGCCGGCGTCGCCCCGGACGCCCCGGTGTGGCAGGTCGTCGTCTCCGACAAGTGGGGCCACTTCCCCGGCAATCCCCGCCACCGCGCTGGTGACCCGTGCGTCCAGCCCCTCCCCTGATCCAGCCACACTCGCTGAAAGGCTCCTTCGTGACACGCCTCATCGGCCACCGCCGTCCGACGGCCGCGATAGCCGCTGCCCTGTGTGCGGTCGCCGTGCTCGTCTCGCTGGGCCTGCTCACGGACGATGACGGCTTGCCGACATGCCCTGCCTCCCGGTCCGGCACGGTGGACATAGTGCACTCCGGTGCCCGGCCGTGCGTGCTGCACGCTCCGCCGGTCTTGCCCGCCCCGGCCGCCGACGTGGACCTCGACATCGACGGGGACCTCGACATCGACGGGGACCTCGACATCGACGGGGACCGCTCGAAGAAGACGACGGCCCCGGCCCGCAGCAGACGGCCGGCCGCGTCGTCGCCCGCGAAGGTCCCGGCGAAGCGTCGCTGACCCGATCGCCCGAACGCTGCGCCCCCGTACGTGGGAACCTCTCGTGCGGGGCGCAGTGCTGTGTCAGTGCCTGGTGCGACCGTGGAACGTATGACCGCATCGACCGTTGAAGCCGACCCGGCCGCCCTCGCGGCAGCGCTCCGGTTGCCCGTGTGGAACGCCCTGGCCGACCGCGCCGACACGATCCGCCGGGCACTGCCCAGGCGCCCCGAGGGCGCCGAGGAGCGGTACGAGTGGGTTCTGTCGCTCGCACCGGGCCAGGCCCGGCAAGCGGCGCTCCTGGACCGCCTGGACGCCCTGTGCGCGCACCTCGCGGGCCGCCCGATGATCGGCTGCTCCCCAGCGGACCCGCTGCCCGTCGCCGCCCTGGACGAAGCCGACGGGTTCACCAGTCCCGAGATCGCCGAGCTGATGGCCGCGTACCGCCGGGTCGTGCCCAGGGCACACGTGATCTGACTCTGCCGCCGGAGCCCCCGCGCGCACCCCAGGACACTAGTTCGGGGGTGTGTCTACCTTCCGCGCCATGACGAAGACCTCTAAGCCGACTCGTGGCCGCCCGACCCGCCTTGATCTGCCGACGATCAACCGCATCGCGCGGTCCGTCCAGAAGGGCAAGACCCGCTCGCAGATCGCCGAGCAGATCGGTGTGCCTCTGTCGACGTTCCAGGGGTGGGTCCGGACCGGCCGCCGCCTCCGGGAGAACGGAGGCGGCGCGACGACCGGGAAGGAGCTGCTGTCGCTGCGCCTGGTGCTGGAGATGGACACTGCCGAACGGAAGCGCGTGGCCATCGCCAAGATCATGTCCGATGACGAGCTGGGTGCGACGGTCCCCGTGGGCCAGACGCCCATCGGCCGCCCGGCCGTACTGAGCCCGCAACTGCTGGAAGCGGTGTCACCGCTGTGCGCAGCGGGCCAGCTGGACGCGGCCGCCAAGACGGCGGGCGTGGACCGGCGCAGCGTCACCCGGTGGCTGGCGCGCGGCCGGAGGGTGCACGCGAACGGCGGCGCGAGGACCGAGCACGAGCGGCTGTGCGGGATCCTCGCCGGCCGCGTCGAGGCGGCCCGGCCCGCCGGGACCACTGTGGTCCTCGCGCAGGGTGAGGCGTCCGTGCCGCGACAGCGGTCGGTCGCCACGAACGAGAAGGTGCGGATCCTGGTGGCCGCCGTCCGGGACGGGGCGACGCGCGTCGAGGCAGCGGAGCGGGCCGGGATCTCCTACCGGACCTTCGCCCGCTGGCTGGCCCTCGGGGACAAGGTCGGCGCGCAAGGCTGGGTGGCCAACGACCACGAGCGGCAGTGCTCGCTCCTGCTCACGCTCGTGAAGCGCGCCGACGACGACAGGCGGAGGGTCGAGGCCGCGGGGCCCCCGCATGCTGCGCCCGATGCCCGGCCGCTGGCGACCGGGGGCGTCCTCCAGTCCGCGTCGGCTGTGCGCTCGATCGGCGAGGCGAGCACGGCGCCGGTGGAGCCGGTCATCGTCATCGGCAGCACGCGGCGGGGGAAGCTGCGGCGCCTGCTGGCGGAAGGGTTCGGCCTGCGATCGGCACGAGCAGTTCCGCACCGCGCGTGACCTGCGGAAACTAGACCAGATGCGGTGTAGCGCATGTGGGTTTCCAAGTGCGGTGTAGCGCATGTGGGCAGACCTACATGCGCTACACCGCACTTGGTACGTGCGCTACGCCGCATCTGGTCACATGCGCTGTGGCGTACGAGAACAAGAAGAACCCAACACAACCGAAGGAAGAAGACGAAGAACTGTCGGTGGGCAACCCAATCCGGTCGCTGCGGGCTCTTGGTGGGCTGACCAGCCCTACTCGGCCGACAAGCGGCCTCACGCCGAGACGCTAGCGCTCGCAGCCGGCACCTTCACCAGCTCGACCCCCGCTCCAGGCCGGGCAGCCGAATCCGTCGGCTCCTCGGCACGAACGAACGGAAACGAGCACATGAAGCCCACCGTGATGCAGGCCCTCGAAGAGTGGAAGGACGCCTCCGACCAGCTCCAGGAGTGCGCCGTCAACGCCCTATGCCTGGCCCTTCCCGGCCTCGGCCCTCACCCGACCCCGTCCTACTGCTGCCCGGTCACCCTCAGCATCAACAAGCCGGGTGAGGTCGGCGACGGCCGCATCTGCGTCGATGACGACACCCGGGCCACCATCGAGCTGGACGACGTCCCCAACGACGTCATCGCGGAAGCGGTCGACGCCGTCTTCGGCATCGGCTGGTTCGACCAGACCGAGGGCCCGCTGGAGGACGAGGGCCCCGGCACCTACAACTACGACGACGAGCAGACCGGCGCCGAGTACGAGGTCGTCCTCGGCGACAACGACACCCACACAGGCCGGGTCCACATCAGCTACGTACCGGTCCCGTACGCCGCCGAACTCCTCGACGCCATCACCACCGCCCGCGAGCGCCAGACGCCAGAGCCCGCGAGCGGCTGACCCTGTGGCCGGCGCTCGTCACGAGCGTCGGCCACCGCCCGACGATGGAGAGGAGCCGAGACGCCAGGTAGAGGGCGCCTGGCTTCGGTACGTCTCCCCCGACAGCACCGCCTGACGGTTGCGCTCGAACGCACCAGCCGCCCCGGATGCCGGGCGGGTCTCGGGAGGAAAGACGCAGTCGCTGTGAGCCCACCCGGCGAACACCTTCGTCACCAGCGTCTTAGCCGGATACGGCGTGTTGCACATCGGGCAGCGCCCCCCGTACCGCGATGGCGTACCGGGCCCGTCCTGCCGGGCGGCCGGCTGCGCCTTGACCTTCGGCTCCCGGGTCTTCCGGGGCTCCCGAACCTGCCGCGGCTCGCGCGCCTCTCGGGGCTTTCGAGGCTGTCGGGGCTCTCTGGGCTTCCGGGGCTGTCGGCCGACCGGCGCGGGCGGCGCTACCGAGCGCTGTCCCGCCTCCGTGGCCGTTTGCAGACAGGACTCGTGGCAGGGCTTGCCCGACTTGCTCAGCTTCCACGGAGCACCGCCGCGCGGCAGCCGACAGATGGCACACGACTCGCCGCCGCTCCCTGATGAACTACCGCGCCCAGAGCGCGGCTTTGGGGTCTTCACGAGCCGGATCGTAGCTGCGGACCGGCATGGTCGACATGGGTTCGAGAACCCTTCACCCGTCCGGGACGGCCTCGGGTCGGGGTGCTGCCGCCTACACCGGCATCTCGTCGATCCGGGAAACAGGCACCATGTGGCCGAGCCCGGCTGCCGTCCACTCGCCCTTCGGCACGTAGCCCATGCTCATCAGCTGCCGGTCCGCCTCGTCTCCGTTGAACTTCTGCCAGTCGGGCAGTTCAGCGACTTCGTTCACGTGCAGGCCCTCGTCCAGAACGGTGAGCTGATAGCCGTGCGGCGTGGATCCGTTCACGGGAAGCGAGTTCGGGGTACAGGCGGCGTGGTGGTCGGACATGACCGAGCCCTTTCTCCTCAGCGAGTGGCCGTCACGCTACCGGGGCTACCAGCGGGTACAGCCGTGCATCACCCTCTCGGGCGGTCCAGACGTACACTCGACCCCGGCGGCGCGCGGCCGCCCGGTATCCGTGATGAGGACTTCGCCCACGCTCGTCCTCGACATCCGGCAAGTCGTCCCTGACGCACCGCGCGAGAAGACGTCCGCTCTGAGCGGTACGTGCGTGGGGCGTACCGGCCTGGAGTGAAGCTGATGTCGAGAAACCGCGCCCGCGACCGAGCTGCCCGCGCGCACATGCAGGCCACCGGAGCTCGCCGAGCCCGCGCCTCCCGCGCCGTCGACACCACCACGAGCAACGAGCCCACCCTCGGCTCCACCGCGTTCCTGCTGGACGCGTCAATCCCCATCGGACGCGACCACGGCCTGGACGACGCCGCGTCCATGGAGGAGTTGTTCGGCGCCCTCGTCGCCCGCAGCGCCGCCTTCGTCGAGCGCGACGGCCACCCGTACTCGGCGTACTTCGAGGTCCACGTCGTGCCGCCCGTCGGATCCCGACCCGGCGACGCCCCGGACGGCTGGCGCAACGCCGCCGCCCTCGTCCTGGTCGTGGCCCGCAGGCCTTGGCACCTTGACGACGAAGCCGACGACGTCGTCACCGACGCATACCGCGCCGCCCGCGAGACCCTGCACCGCTACTGGCCCGGCCTGCCCGAGGAGCACGATCACGCGGCGCTCCCCATGCACCTCCTGGCCGCACTGCGCGGCCGGCTGACGGAGGAGGGCGCCCAAGCGTTGCTCCAGGAGATGAAGGACTCCGCACTCTTCCGCACACGCACCCTCGGCGCCGACCCGGAAGTCGACCCCGCCAACTGGTGACCCGAGGTACTTCCTCGCGGGTGACGCCGCGACGGTAGCTCCCGCTGAAGTGCATGTTCCCGTCCTCGCCCCTGCCGCTCCGCCGCGGCCGCCCCCGGCGGCCCAGCGCGCAGGAGCAGGACGGAGAACGTCGCCGTGGCCTCACGACGCCGCACGGGCCCCACCGACACGGTGCGCCAGCTCGTCCACGACCGCGACGGCGGGCGTTGCGTGCGCTGCAACACCCCGAGCAGCCTGACGATTCACCACCGGGTCAACAGAGGCATGGGCGGCGCCCGCGAGGAGTGGATCAACCAGCCCCACAACCTCCTCCTGGTGTGCACGACGTGCAACTCCTGGTTCGAGGACCACCCGCGCGAGAGCTACGGCCACGGCTGGAAAGTCCGCCGGCCGATGCTCCCCGGCGAGATGACCGTCTGCTACCCCGACGACCACGAGTACGTGCTCTACCCCGACGGCACTCGCACCCGGGTGTGCACCCCGGCCCCTCGCGTCCGGCACCTGGACGGTGCCCGATGAAGACCTGGACGTGCCAGCTCACCCTGGCCTGGTTCCTGCTCGCCTGGGGCGGCAGCACCAACCGGTTCGCCTACGGACCCGTCCGCGCCTACGACCACGACCAGGAGCGCGCCCGCACCATCGGCTTCACCGTCACCCTCTTCGGAGGCACGATCGGCCTCGCGAAGCTCGGCTCCACCCACACCCTCCACACCACCGGCACGTGGCACCGCGACTTCGGCGGCCGGCGAGTTCCCCGGTGGACCGTCGGCGGCCACCGCACCACCCACCCGGTGCCGATCAGCATCGGGTGGGTGCGCTGGGTCGCCCGCTGGCCGTCCGGCCTCACCATCACCCTCGCCTCACGCACCCTGTACGCCAGCTACCTGTGCTCGATCGCCGAGTACCGGCCCGTTCTGCTCGCCAAGCAGCCGAAGGAGACACGATGAGCACCGCGGCGCCGCCCGCCCCGACCATCCCCCGACGCGTCCGCCTCGACGCCGGTCAGCCGGCCTCCGTCGACCTCCTGGTGCTCCTCGCGGCGCGCGACCGCCGACGAACCAGACCCCGCACGAAGGACGTGGTGTACAGTTTCGAGACAAGGACACACGGCTAGGGGAGGCCCCTGCCACCAGCGCCACCCGGCGCGCACCCGGAAACGGGACACACCATGAGCAGCATCGACTACGACGCGCTTCGCGCCGCCGCAGAAGCCGAGGTCAGCGAAGAACTCGCCAAGGTCACGGACCCCCACGAGCGGCGCGCACTCGCCGAGGAGATCCGCGACCAGGCGCACATGGAACTCTCGCTCCTCAAGGCCGAGCGCCAGCAGCTCATTGCCGCCGCGGCCTGGTACGAGTACCACCCCCACCTCCACGAGGAATTCGGCATCGGCCGCCTGTCGCTCCGCCGGCTGGCCATGGCCGAACTCCTTGGCGGGTTCGAAGACCGCGAGGACGTCCTCAACCCGCCCCGCTGGC
The DNA here is from genome assembly GCF_044752725.1 of Streptomyces sp. NPDC088707. NCBI lineage: Bacteria > Bacillati > Actinomycetota > Actinomycetes > Kitasatosporales > Streptomycetaceae > Streptomyces > Streptomyces sp. NPDC088707. Next base: position 46,695 of record NZ_JBIVLV010000018.1, read on the forward strand.
CCGAGGACCGCGTCAAGGCCGCACGCAAGGCAGGCATCCCGCAGCCGCCCGCGGACGTCATCGCCCAGGCCGCCCAGGTGGCAGCACGCTACGAGGCCGCCGAAGCCCGCCGCGACGCGGCAGTCGCCCAGCTCGAAGACACCTACGACGCCGTGCGCACCGCCGGCGGCCGAGTCACGGTGAGCGCTCTGGAACGCCCCGACTTCGAGGCCATTCGGCAGGCTGCACGGACTGAGCTCGCCGAGGAGTTCGACCGCCTCGACGCGTCCGACGAGGAGCGGCTGCGGCGCGCGGCCGACGCCGTCGACCAGGCCGAGGAGACCATGGCGAAGCTCCTGCCCAAGCGGGACGCGGCCGTGAGCAGCCTCAGCGCGTACACCACCGCCCGCGGCGTGTACTACTCCGCCGGCGTCAACCGGAACTCCCACACACGGATCCTCGCCCGCGCCCTCGGCCTGCCGCGCGACTCCGATCCCCCCAAGCGGGCCGAGCTGCCGGCCGCCGCCCGCGCCGCCCGCGTCAAGTTCATCAAGAACGCCGACAAGCAGCTCCCCAAGATCGCCCAGGAGTACGAAGCTGCGAAGGCGCGGCAGGCCGCGGCCATCGAGATCCGCAACGAGATGATCGGCATCATGCACGGCGCCCCGCACGAGTGGACGCGGTCCCAGATTGCCGAGGCCATCGACCGCGACCCCAAGATCGTCGCCCGGGTCGTGGCCGCCGACGAGAACTCCTGAAGATCCTCTCCAGAAGGTGTAACACCTGGACGGCTCACTCCGTCTAAGGCAGTGAAGGGAATCTCAGCCCTCCCTTCACTCCCGGCAGGTGCACAACCTGCCCGGGGCGGCCCCCACATCCCCCGGGGGCCGCCCCGCCCCCTACTCCGGCCCCCGTCCCCGAATCAGGCGCCGCTCCCACCAACCTCCCCCGGTGGCCGCAGCGGAAGTACTGAGACCGGGCGGGGGCCGAAGACGTTGCTGATCGTTCAGAGCCAGGCGCCGGCCGTGTTGCTCCTGTCGAGCGTCTTCGTTGCCGCGTCCCACACCCAGATCGGCGACTTCAGCCACAGCTGGGGCAGTTCACCCTCCTTGTTGACCGGCCGCCACGAGGCATCCCCGATCACGATGGCCTTCACGACCGTCGAGATCCCCACCCACTCGGAGGTGCGGAACGCCGGCATCCGCCACTCGCGTTCCCAGGTCCAGTCGTTGCCCCCGTTGGTCGGCACCGCCAGGTGACCAAGGCGCTGCTGCCGCAATCCCAGATGCGCGTCGCCCTCCTCCAGCACGTACATCACGGAGCCGCCGCCCCTGCACAGGACCGCGGATCGGGACACGACGACCGCGTAGGGCTGATAGTCGCGTCGCGGGCCCATGAGGTACGCCAGGTCTGCATCGGTGGCCTCGGTGAAGCATGCGCAGCGTTGGCCGTTGCCGTCCTGGACTCCGTGCTGATAGGTCGCCATCAGCTTCCCGTCCCACAGGATGCTGCGGAGTTTGGCCTGAGCCCGAGCCCGGCCCGGATAGGTGGGCGCGATGTTGACAAGCCGTTCCCGCGCCTCCTTCGTATGCGGGCGCATCCCTCGCTCGGTGAAGTGGTACAGCGCGTCACTCTGCGACGGCGCCATGTCCTTGCGGTCGGTGTTCAGGATCTCCGGGTGGTCCACCGTCTGATTCCTCCCCCGGCGACCCTCCCCAGGGCCGCCCCAGTCTGGCGAACGCTCTGTAATGGCGACGTCGCCCTCCGAGCAGGTTCGCGTCAACGCTACGCGCCCGGGCCAGCGCTTTCCCGGGTACGGCCGATCCCGCTGTCAGTGGTCCGTGGAACCCTGACGGGCACGGCGGTCCTCCAGCCGATGCGGCCGCCGGGCGGGCAACCCCAGGAATCAGGAGCAGCCATGCAGAACTACAAGGTGCAGTGGACCCAGGACGGCCGGAAGCGGGAATCCCAGGTCAGCTACGACAAGCCGAGCGCTGAGGATCGCAAGGTACGCCTGGAGAAGCAGGACGACGTGAGCGACGTGATCATCGTCCCCGTGGCCCCGTAGCAGTGCGATCACCGCACCCATCTGCATAGCCTGAGGTCAGACCCTAGGGGGGCGTCGTGGAGGAGCAGCGAGTGCCCAGGACCATGTGGAACGGCGCAATCTCGTTCGGGCTAGTCACCGTACCCATTTCGCTCGAACCTGCGACCGATTCGCATGACGTCCACTTCCGCCAGGTCCACCTTGAGGACGGCGGCCGCATCCGGAACCAGAAGCGCTGTGACCTGGATGGCGAGGTGCTCACCGAGGACCAGATCGGCAAGGCGTACGAGGTCGACAAGGACACCTTGATCCCGATCACCGAGGAAGACCTCGCCGGCATGCCGCTTCCCACCGCGCGCGCCGTCGAGGTCGTCGCCTTCATCGACGCCAACAGCGTCGATCCGGTCTCCTACGGCGCCGGCGACTACTACGCGAAGCCGAAGGGCGATGTCTCCCACAAGCCGTACGCCCTGCTCCGGCAGGCCTTGACGAGGACCGAGAAGGTAGCCGTCGTGAAGTACGCCCTCCGCGGCCGTGAGCGCCTGGGACTGCTTCGGCCGGTCGGCGAGGCCCTGTGCATCCAGGGCTTGCACTGGGCAGACGAGGTCCGCTCCCCTGCCACGCTCGCGCCACCTGAGACGGACGTGAGCGAGGAGGAGATCAAGGGCGCCCTCACGCTCATGGACACCATGGCCGTCGAGCACCTGGCCGACATCGGCGACACTCTCACGGACCGGTACACCGAGGCGCTGCACGAGGTGATCGACGCGAAGGCCGAGCACCGGGCGCCGAAGCCTGCCGGAGGCGAGGAGAAGGAGCCGGCGCCGGTCGTCGACCTCATGGCCGCGCTGGAGGCCTCCGTGGCGAAGGCGAAGGAGTCCCGCGGCGAGGGTGGTGGCCCGGCGACGGTGCACGAGATGCCGAAGAAGAAGGCCGCAGCCAAGAAGGCGCCCGCCAAGAAGACCGCGGCGAAGAAGACCGCGTCGCGGCGCAAGTCGGCCTGACCCTGCCTACGGGAACTCGATCCCTGTCGCGGCCTGGCCACCACGCGCAGCCGGCTTGTCGATCCCGAGACTCCCCCAGGGCGCGCAGACGTCGCACATCTCCGCGCCAGGGAACTGCTCGAAGAAGGTGACCACCTCCTGCCGGTCAAGGAGGCCGCCGCCGCGTTCATAGAGGCCACAGTTGCCCCGGTGAAGCATCGGCTGGCCCTCCGGCGTACGAGTGGGCTGGACCTTCCACCGCATCTCGCGACGGGCGACCTCCTGCCTTCGGGCCTCCTCCGCCTTCTCGTGCTCCAGGCGCCGGATCGTCTCCCGGGTCGTCTGCACCTGGAACTCCAGCCAGGACAGGAGGACGCGCTGCTTCTCCAAGCGCTCGGCTATCTCCACGGCGGACGCTCCTACACCGCAGCGGTCTCGACCGCGTCGGTCGAGGACGTCCCGACGACCTGAGGGTGGTTCTTGAGCTGGGCGCGCGCGTCGACCCGGCTGCCGTCCTGGGGCAGCTTCGCCCAGAACGGGTGTCCCGAGACCCGGATCGACAGCGTGCCCGCGAGGGCCAGGAGCTGCGCGTGCTGGGTCTTCTGCTCCTCGGACCACCCGGGGCTGGCCGGCCGGCTGCCGACAACCTGATCCGTGTGCGGGTTCTTGTTGCCGGGCCAGCCAGGATCGGGTTCGACCGACCAGGGCAGGGTCGCGCAGAGCGCGGAGAAGTCGCGCTGCGCCTGGTGAAGGGACCTCTGGAGGTCAAGCAGGTCGTCCGGGAAAGACGGCGAGGGTGTCGTATCAGCCACGGCCGAAATACTACGCCTGTTCGAATGGCGGTGACAGCGACGTCTCCGCGACCCAGGCAAACGCCACCCGATCGGCACAGTCCGCCCGACAGCCCGCCCGCGCCCGCCCAGGCGCGCGGGAGAGCGGGAGACGCAAGGCCGTCGCGTAGGGCACGGTCCGCGAGCCCAGTTGCTCGCCAACCGAAGGATCAACCGTGTCCGACCCCACTTCCTGCTCCACGCCGACGTCCTGCCCCCGCCGCCAGCCGCGGTCACGCCGGACGCTCGCCCTGTTCGCCGCGACCATCGCCGTACTCATCGTGGCCTCCGCGACCCTCGGCTTCCTCGTGGGCCGGGCGGACGGCTCCTCGACGGCGCCGAAGCCGAGCCCGACGACTTCGGCCCCCTCCACGCCGCAGGCCACCGACCCGACACCGCGACCGACCACGCCGATGCCGACCACGAACCCGCCCACAACCGCCCCGAACCCGACGACGCCCCCGCCCACCCAGGAGCCGACCGACGGCTGCAACATCTTCGACCCGGAGTGCGGTGGCACCGGGGGCCCCACCGGCGTCGAGGGCTGACCCGCTCGACCAGCTGCGCCCCGTCCGACTTCCCGGCCGGGGCGCAGCGCTGTTCGGGCCAGGAGCAGATGGCCGCCCGGGACGGTAGCGGCGCAGGCCATGCACCGTGCGCGCCATGGCCGCCCCGACTCCCCCGACCCCCGCCGTGGCGGCCGCGCACGCCGCCGTGGAGAACCGTTCCGGGGTCCGCTCCAGCATCGCCTCCGGCGAGGCCGACATGCTGCTGCGGGCCCCGATCCACGTCCGCCGCGCAGCGCTCAAGACCCTCGACACCCACGACCTCGGCTACATCCTCACCGAGGTCGAGAGAGAGACCGGCAGCCTCTACGGCCTGTGGGCCGACACCCCCTCCGGCTTCATCGAGGACGTCTTGGGGGAATCGATTTGGTCGAAGCAGCGGGCGATCGTCGACGCCGTCCCCCGCTACAAGCGGACCATGGTCCCCGCCGGCTTCGGGGTCGGCAAAACTTACATTGCGGCAAGACTCTGCGCCTGGGCCGCGGCGACGAACCCCGTCGGCACCATGCTCGTCGTCACCACCGCGACCCGATTCCGGCAGGTCCGGAACCAGCTCTGGCCCCACATCCGCAAGATCGTCTCGCGCGCGAGCCTTCCCGGCTTCTGCGACGAGGTGCAGTGGAAGATGCCGGACCAGTGGGGCAACAACGTGCTCGTGGCCTATGGATTCACCGCCCAGGCCCACGACGAGGCCTCGATGCAGGGCATCCACGGAAACCCCAAGCTGCTCATCATCGTGGACGAGGCCGGCGGTATCGCTCGCACCATCGGCGCCGGTACGAACAACCTCCTCACCGGTGACGCCCGGCTCCTGGCGATCGGGAACCCGCCTGCCGACGACCCGCGGAGCTGGTTCGAGGTCACCTGCGAGGAAGGCGACGACCCCGAAGAGCCCGGCACCGTCACCATCCCTATCGCGACGTTCGACAGCCCCGCGATCACCAACGAGCGGGTGCCGAACTGCCTCGACTGCCCGCCATCCGTCGCCCCCCACTCCCTCGCCCTCCACCTCCCCGACCAGGACTGGATAGACCGCACGCTCCGCGAGTACGGCGAGGATCACCCGTACGTCATCGCCAAGGTGTACGCCCGCTTCCCCAAGGGCGGCGGCGGCAAGGTCATCCCCGTCACCTGGGTTGAGGACGCCAAGCAGAACGAGGACCCGACCGGCCCCGGCTGGGTCCGTCCGTGCGACCTCGGCCTGGAGGGCGAGACCGCCAAGCACACCGTGAAGCGCGGCTCCTGGGTCCGCCTCGGCGTGGACGTGGCGGCCGACGGCGGCGACGAGTTCACCATCTACCGGATCGTCGGCGACGCGATCGAGCACCGCCACCACTCCAGCGGCGCCGCCAACGACAACCAGGTCAAGGTCGCCAAGCGGATCTTGGAGGAGATCCACGCCGCGGAGCGCCTGGCGCAGGCCCTCGGCTCCACCGCGAAGGTCCACGTCAAGGTCGACAAGAACGGCCTCGGCCACGGCGCCGTCGGCATGCTGGAAGTCTGGGGAGAGAACGGCAAGCACAACAGCGAGATCATCGGCGTCATGGTGTCCGAGTCTCCCGAGCGCGACGACCCGGGCGCCGTGATGCGCCCCTTCCGCAAGAGGGACGAGATGTGGCTCGCGACCCGCGCCCTGCTTCAGCCCGACCCGGCCACCGGCTCCGGCCGGCTCCGGCTCCGCGTCGACCGCGAGGCGGCCATCCAGCTCACCACCCCGAACCTCGGTCACAACTCCGGCGGCCACGCCGTCGTCGAGTCGAAGAAGCAGATGAAGGCCCGCGGCATGAAGAGCCCCGACCGCGCCGAGGGGATCCTCCTCGCCGTGTACGAGCCGTTCGCCCGCCGACGCGGCCTGATCGCCTGACCGCCCGCCTGGTTACGCACCCCGAGGGTGCGGTTCGCCCGAATGCCCCATGCGCTGTCGCGGGGCGCTCTCGGGTGCCGTGCGATGGATGTATGTCCGAGACCGTTCTTGCTCTGTCCAAGTGGGATACCACGTGGATTGCTGTTGGGGCCATCGCTCAAGCGATCGTCGCACTTGGCCTAATCCTGGGGCTGTTCAATCTGAGGCGGGCCAGCAAGCTTCGCATCCTCAGTTTTGAGGACCGCTTTGAAGAGCGCTACCAGCAGCTGATGGAGCGATTGAGCCTGGAGGGCCTGCGTGGGGCCACCCTAGAGACTCCTCCTGCTCAGGTGAGTGAGAAAGATCAGCTGGTCGTGCGCGCCTACTTTCGACTCTGCGAATCGCAGCTCAATGTTCGGGCCGCAGGATGGGTCAGCGACGGTACTTGGGCCCACTGGAAGCAGGGAATGACGGACAGAATGGGCCATTGGCCCTTCACTGCGGTCTGGGATGAAATCCGCACAGATCTACGAGCCGGGCACCTATATCGGCGTCTCCGTGCTTTCAAAAACGACAACTACACCGACCCCTGCACGATGAAACTCCCGCGCCGTTGGTGGCGAGGTCTTACGGGGCCGAACCGTCGGTAGCCGACGTCGACAACCCCACCTCTCTGCCCGAATTCGGGCGCACGCTGCCATCCCTCGCTACCCACCGGTCATGATGGGGGCATGCTCGCTCCTGCACATCCGCCCGCCGCACCGTCTCTCGCCGCCCTCGGCCGCGCAGTGGACGAGCTGTGCGCGCTCCCCAAGGAGCGGATGGGCACCTCCACCAAGAAGCACCTCCGGGCCCTCCAAGGCGCCTTCGAGCGCGCCCTGACGAACCACGGCTTGGTCCCGGATGCCTACGACGACCTCGCATCCCTGCTCGCCCCCGCCTCCGTGGATGAGTTCCTGCGCCTGGCCGTCAGCGGCCTCATCCGCGGCGACGGGAAGCACGAGCCCGAGTCCAACGCGCAGATCCGTGCCCGCATCCGGGCCATGGAGATCGTCGCCAGCCACACCCGTACACCGTTCACCCGCCCCGAGATGCCGCCCGCCCCCGCACCGGCCCCCGTCGTCCCGCCGGTGACCCGGGCGCTGCTCCTGGAACACTTCAAGGGCCAAGTCGCGCGCAGCATCAGCGAGCCGTTCCGGATCCGCTTCCTCGCGATGTACGGCATCGTCCTCGACACCGGCGCCAGCTCCGGCACCCTCGCCGGCCAGCACGTCGCGCACCTCGCTCGCGACCTGTCCACCGTCCGTATACAGCGCCCGCGACAGGGCCGCATGGCCGAGCCGCCACCCATCGAGGAGTGGGTCCTCTCCGCGGCCACCCGCGACGCCCTCAACGCCTACCTCCCCATCCGGGACACCCTCACCAGACGGTTCGAGCGCAACAGGCAGCACGAAGACAACGCTGTCCCCCACCTGTGGGTGTCCCTGGAGCACAACAGCCGGCGCCTGCCCGACGGCACCGTCGTCCAGGAGCCGCCCGGTATGCCGCTCCGCCCCCGCGGCGTCCAGCGCGTCTTCCTCCGCGCAGCCGAGGCCCTGAACGAGGAGATGGAAGACCTCCTGCGCGAGCGCAACGCCCCCCAGGTCGGCGACACGGTGCCGGAGTGGACGCCGATGCCCACCCGCTTGGAGCCGCTCCGGCGCGCCGTCGAGGACGAGCTCCGCCAGCGCGAGGAAGCGCAGGGTGGGGTGCAGCAGGTCATCGTCCTGCGTGGCCGATCTGCCTGAGCGCCCCATGGCGAGCGGCTGCTTGTCACCCAGATCGGCGAAGAATCAGCGAACCACCCCACGCTGTCCGGGGCCGCTGATACGGTGAGGGCACCTCAGCTCGAAAGGGCTGGGCGTGGCGCTACTTCGGTGGCGATGGATCGTAACGACATCGGAGACACACTCTCCCGTCGAAATACCCACGTCAGTGGGGATGCACATCGCACAGCTACGGTGCGTTCGAAAGCCTGGGACGGCTCCCGGGGTGAGGATCTGAACGATGGCCCCAGACTCCGGTCCGGGGCCATCGGCATGCTGCGCCTCAGCGTTGAACTACGGGCGGACGTGCCTGCCGTGCTCGTCGACCACCACAACCGGAGGGCAGTCGGGGCAGGAGTACAGGCCCAGAGAGCCCAGCCACCGCCATCCTGCATCCCACAACGGCTTCCACTTCACCGGCTCGGGCCTCGGCACAGTCGTCTTGCACGCGCCGCAGGTGAGCGACTTCTCGGTCTCGACGTTGGCGGTGGTGGTGGTGCTCATGCGCAGAGCCTATCGGCGGTAAGCCGGCTGAAGGAACGGACGGGCCCGGCACCGACGGGGGGACGGCGCCGGGCCCACATCGGACAGTATGCCCGCCGGGGCTACCGCACGATGTCGTCGCTGGCAAACCGCGCGGGCGACTTCGACATCAGGTAGCCGCGCACGCTCCCGTCATGCCGGAGCCACCGATCAGCGACCTTCGCCCAGCCGCCGAGCTCGTCGGCCACCCGGCTGAACTCGTACGCCAGGCCTTCGGCGACCTCGACGTAGTAGTCCGGGTTCAGCGTCCACGCCGCCAGAACCGTCTGCACCGACTCGACGCACTCAGCGTCGAACCGCCCCGGCTTCTCATCCAGATCCCCGCCGACACTCCACGCCAGCCGTTCGATCGCTTCTGCCTCCCAGGAACCTTCGCGGCCCGCGGTGAGCGAGCCGCCATCCCTGCTGCCCTGCGATGAGTTCTCAGCGAACTTCACCGCGGTCCGGTACAGAGCGACGAGCACGGACGCCGCCGCCTTCACCCCGGCTTCCTGAATGGCGTCGCGGAGCAGAAAGTCGTCACTGGGGTCGCTCGGCACCACTGGCCGCAGCGGGCCGTGCATCGCCTCCAACTGCTCGTGCGACAGCAGCTCCTCCGGTCGGCCGGGGCGAAGACCTGCCCAGTCGACCGCGTACTGGACCGGCTCGTCACGCGACGACGCGATGTGCCAACCGCGGTTCTCCCGGTCCACGAACCGGTACGTCGGGCCCTCGTCCGGCTCAGGCTCATCCTCAGCCTCGGACTCCCCGTCGTACAGAGACTGGTGGATGTCGGAGGTGGTGAGTGCCGCGTCCATGCCTCCCGCCCGTCGAATGATGGACTCGGCTTTGGGCGCGTCCACGGGCAGCACGGCCGCAGGGTCGGCCCCGACAGACGGGAAGCGGCCCGTGATAGCTGCGCCGATCGCCCCGAGCGCGTCGGTGACGACCGCCTCCAGCTCGCCTTCCGTCGTCGTTCCGTCCTCCTGGAACCACGGGCGCCGCGCGGCCACCGAGACCAACAGCGACTCCAGAGCGAAGCCCGGGTTCACGGGGTCCGGCTGCCGTGTCGGAATGGTCCAGACGTACGCCATAGCCCGGTACCAGCCCTCGCTGTCGCGCACGAGGTACGAGCAGGCATCGGCGACGACCTGTCCGACGACGTCAGGGTCCGCGTCAGCCGGGACCGTGGTCGACAGGATCACGGGAACCGCGCGGCCTTCGAACTCACCGCCGTGGGCGTGCGGCGACTGCGGGGTACCAGCCGGGGGCCACTCGAAGCCGGCGCCGCGCACGCGGTCGTTCTCCCGCATCGCCTTGGTGTACTTCGCGCCCGCAGCGCGGCTCTGCTCACGGATCTCGCGGGTGCGCTTCCGGGACTTCCGGGGCTTGCTCGTAGACATGTCTGACTCCATGCAGCAGCGCGCCCCACGCTCACGCTGCGCCAAGACAGACGTCGGGGTTGCTCACGATGCGTCGATGGACGGCTTGGCCTCTGGCGAGGACCCGGCGTGGTCAGGAACCTCATCAGCGGATGGTGGTCGTGCCCACCGATCCGCAGCCTACCGGTTCCGCCGGACTCACCCCTCGCCTACGGCAACTTCCGGCTCCCAGCGGTAGATCGGCCGGTCGTGCTCATCGCGATCCAGGACGTACCGGCCCGAGCCGGCTGGGGTCCGCATGTCGATCTGATCGATGAAGTCGTCCGGGTTGACCCCACCGTGAAAGGGGCCACCGACGTAGCGTGCGCTCATGGTGAAGCACCGTACCGGCAGCTGCGCCAGCCGGCCTCTCCTATCAACCTTGATAGTGCTCCATGCCGCTCGCGCGGCTGGAGCGGATCAGTCCTGCTCGGGTGACACCACCCCTGAGGAGAGGGCCGGCAGAGAGGACGGCGGATACTGGTCCGGCGGCCACGGCCCGTACCGCTCCAGCGCCTGGCGCACGATCCGCGGCGCGGACATCACCGCCTCCACCAGCTCGTTGCGCTTCTCGTAGTCCTCCAAGCTGTACTCCAGAGAGGCGTACAGAAGCCCTCGGGACTCAAGCTCCTCCAGCGGCTCCGCGCTCACACGGACCGCCGTCGTGCGCAGCTCCCGCAGCAGCGACACGGGCAGCTCGTACGTACGCGTGATGAGGAACCCCGGGTAGTTCTTCCCGACACCCCTGCCAGCGAGGCTCGCCACCTCCTCCTCTGCTTCACTCAACCGCTCCCACGGCCCGGCCAGATCCTCCTCAGCCAACCGCTGCCGCACCGCCGCCTCGACGATCTGGTCCAGCGTTGGCCACAGCTCAGACCTTCGGCGCCGGGCCTCCAACCGGGCCTCCCACCACGAGATCCCGCCGTTGCTCTCCTCCACGGTCTCGGCCACCCACACCGCCATCGCCAACCGCTGCGCCTTCCGCAGAGCCGTGAACCGCTTCGCGTGCTCGACGTCGATCGCGAACGAAGCCTTCTCCCGGTGCTCCGGCTGATCCTCCGACAAACTCCACTCCTTCTATCAAGGTTGATAGCACTGGGCCGGCTGGGAGCCGCCCTGCTGCGCAACGACCCATGCCCCACATAGTGGCGGCCGAGCCCATCCGTCGAGGACAGACGCCCAACACCGCTACTGCAAGGGATGCGCCTCGATCCACTTTCCGAGCGCCTGACCCTGCATCCAGATCAGCGGCCGGGCGTCGAGCCAGCCCTGCGTGTCGCTCTCCCCCGTCGGCGTCCCAGCGAACTTTTCCAGCCGGTCGATGATCACGTACGCCTCGGAGTAGAACCCCGCGGGCGCAGCGGTGTCCGCGTTCATCGCCTTCCGGATCTTCCGCACGTCCTCCACGTAGTCCTGAACGCGCACCGCGCAGCCCTCCGGGTTCCCGCCGACGGCCGACCCGTCCACGCACCCAAGGTCATGGGTTGCCCACCACTCCATGGACTCGTCCCACTGCGCCTTCACCGGCTTCCCGGCCTTCGTCGGCGCCGCGGTGCTCGCCGCCGGCTTCGGCGCCGCCTCACCGGAACAGCCCGCAGCCCCCGTGACCGTCACGACCGCGAGCAGCGCGACGGTGATCCTTCCCCACCCCTTGATCATGGGCGCGATGATGTCATGCGCGGTCCTGCGCCGGGCCCATCCGTTCGGGCCACGGTGAGCAAACCCCCCTCCAACCGGAGGCGTCCGTGTCTAACCTGCGCAGCATGGACACCTCGCGCTACCGCATCCGCCCTCTCCGGGCCGCCGACATCGATGCAGCCCTAGAGCTGATGGCACAAGCCGACCCCGGCCGGAGCACGGAAAGCGAAGCTGCACATCGGTACCTTCTGGAACTGATGACCGCTCCGGCCGGGGCAGAGCCCGGCGAGGAGGGCCTGCGGGCCATGGCGAAGGAGCTCGACCAGCTCACGGACACCGACCTGCCCGAAGACGAGATCCGTCGGCGCCTGCACGAGAAGCTGACCAGCGGGCCCAACATGATGAGCGCCCTGGTAGCGCTGGTCGCCGAAGAGACCACCACGGGAGAGATCGTCGGCCTGATCTCCGCTGGCCCGCCCGGGAAGTGGTCGCGCCGCGCCCTGGCCGAGATGCCTGCCCCCATGGGCATCCAGATGTGCGAGCAGATCGTGGAGATCTCACACATCGCCGTGGCCCCCGGCGCCCGGCGTCAGCGCATCGCATCAGGGCTTCTCAACGGCCTGCTCAACTCCGACAGCGAGGTGGCCAAGGGATGGCGCCTGGCCATGTGGTTCTTCCACGAGGACAGAGGCTTCGGTGACTTCCACCGCGCAATGGCCCCCGAGTGGCCCGTGGGCAAGCACATCGCCTTCCTCGACAGCGAGAGGCAGGCCTCGGCATTCCGGGAGATGACCGGCGACCTGCGAGCCTGTGTAGCGCCTCTGCACCCGGACGTGGAGCTCATCATGAGCCCAACAGGCGTACCCGTCATCGGAGGCCTGTTCAAGCAGCCCTGGCCCTGGGCGCAGTCTCTTCCCGCGCCCCGCAGCGCACCGAAGCCGTCCAAGGCGGATCGGAAGGCGGACAAGAAGGCGCGCGGCCGCGCCCGCGGTTGAACGGGGCGGCGGCCGCGGAGCCGTCATCCGCCGACAGTCACCGGTGCCGTCCGATCGTCAGCGGCCGGCACCGACGGCACCTGAAGTCTCGGGACAGTGCGGTACGCCATCGCCCGCCCCTGCTTCCCGGCCTCCTCCACCCAGCCCTTGCGGCGCCACTTCAGCACGTACACGTCGATCGAGCTGCGAGCCCGGAAGTCCGGCAGATCGAGCGCCACCAGATCGCCGTAGGTGACGCCCTTCGCCCCCGCCTTCTCGATCGCCCGCCACAGCGCCTCGACCCGCTCGTCCGGCATCTCCGACCCGTCCGGGAAAGTCGGGACCGCGCGCAGGACGGGACGGCCGCCCCCAGGACCGCCAGACGGTGGCGTAGGCGGCTTTGGAGGCGTCGGGTCGTCCTCGGGCTCGGGAGACGGCTCCGGGTGCTCTCTGGCCCCGCTCTCGGCTTCCTCGCGGGCATACCGGTGACTCGTCGCCGCGACGTCCTCCTCCGTCATCCAGAACGCCCGCGCATCGACCGGGACCTGGTGCTCGCGGTCCCACCGCAGGAACTTGCCGGGCAGGTCCAGCTCGTCCAGGCACCAGCCGTCCCCGTACGCGCCCGGCCCGAAGATGAGGTTCGACGTCGTGGACTCCTTCGCGCCCAGGCCGATGCGCACCTGGTACTGCTGCCGGCCGTCCGTCGACCCGCCGAAGACGCGGTTGCTCGGGGACTGGGTGGCGCACACCAGCGTGATGCCGACGAACCGCGCGACCTGGAGCAGCGACTCGATCAGCTTCGCGGCCGCGGGCACACGCCGGATCAGCTCCGCGAGCTCGTCGATGAACACGAACCACGCGGGCCCGTGCTTGCCCGGGATCCACTTCTTCTCCCCGTGCTCGGCAAGGACGGCGCCGCGGCGTTCGACCTCGGCCCACACCCACTTGAGCAGCTGCATGGCCCGGCTCGGGGTGTCCGCGAGCGCCAACGCGCAGTCCCGCCACGGGCCGAACTCCACGGCTCCCGGCTTCATGTCGATGAGCAGCACCTCGGCGTCGGCGCAGGCGACGGCCCAGGCGATCAGCACACTCTGGATGCCCGACTTGCCGTTGTCAGTCGCACCGCCGATCAGCGTGTGGTTGTACAGCAGCGGCACCTTCACCGGCTCGCCGTAGGCGTCCACTCCGAGAACCGCCGGCTCCGTGCACGTCGTGGCCGACGGGCCCGGCCAGGGGATGGCCGAGGCCAGCGGGTCGGACTCGTACAGGTAGGCCACCAGCTCGTTGTCCCGCTCCCCCTTCGCCAGGCGGAGCTTCCCCGGCAGCCCCAAGTTCGTGGCGAGCTGGTCGCGGCGCGCGATGACCTTGTGCGGTGCGGTGTCGCGGCCGGGCGGCAGCACGACGACCGCACGCCACCCGAACCTGGTGTACTCCAGCGCCGTCACGTCCACCGCAGGCACCGACAGCATCGCCACGAGAGCCTGCATCAGGCCGGACTCCTCGCGCGTCGCGCCGGTCAGGCGCGGCGCCTGCGTGTCCGTTCCCAGGCCAGCAGCGGTCACGCCCGACTTCGCGGCCTTCACCTGGAGCGCGAGCTGCTGCTGACGCGACTTCACGAGCCACGGCACGTACGCGACGTACGCTCCGCCGGTCACCACGGCCGAGGCGATCAGGGACGGGACGGACGGTCCGAGCGCGGCACCGATCCACGCGTCCGCCAACACCGTCATGCTGCCGGCGCCCGCCGTGGCGATGCCCTTGTGCTTGTGCTTGAGCCCGCCCCCAGTGAGAGCGCCGGCGGCGGTCGTCGCCAGCCCGTAGACGAGGTGTTCGCCGACACTGACGCCGCTTGCGTGGTGGATCCAGGACAGCCCCGTCAGCCCGGCCGAGGCGGCAGCAGGGGCGAGTTCGAACCGTCGGCGCACGCACCAGCGGCATACCTTGCCGAACGTGCTCGCTGCCCCCAGAGCGGCGCGAGCCAGGGTCGAGTCAGACGAAGGAATCGGAGGCACAGCTCTCCCCGGGAAGTGACGTGACGTGGAAGGCGGAAGAAACCCCAGCTCAGGGGTACGTCACGTCACGTCGCGGGAAGGAGACGGTGCAGGAGTGCGCGGAGGCACGAGGCATGGTGATGCCCTTCTGGTTGTGGTTCGGAGCGTTGGACCTCCGGCGCTCGCTCGTGCGCCGTCAGTCGACCGGGCTGACGCCCGGGTGTGCAGTTATGGGGAAAGCCTACCGGCCAGGCCGAGTAGCCGGCCGGGTCCAGTTGTGCCGGTAGGGGATCTCCCGCTTCCCGTCCCAGATGAACGTCCGGACCGCACGCCTGTCCTTGCCGATGTGCAGCTTCTCCACCACCTGCTCCATCAGCCGGTGACGCCACCAGAGGCCGGTCGTCGTCCACTGCTGCGCCATGACGTTGAGCGCGGCATAGGGCGGGCGCCGGGCCGTGGTGGTGGCGATCAGCCGAAGCTGGTCCCCCGGGCCGTAGACGGTCAACAGATCCTCGGTCAGCGGATACACCCGCTGCCCCTCTTCAACAGTCAGACGGACCGGCGCGCAGCCGCCTCCGCCGGATTCTTCTATCAAGGTTGATAGGAGGGAGCCGGCTACGAGACCCCGACACTCTTCCCCGGCCGGCGGGTCAGCGCAGACATCGCAGATCAGCGCCTTCGCGAACAGACCTTGAGTCGCCATGCGGACGGCGGTCCGCCACGCCTCCGCCGGGACACCGGTGGTGAAGCCGTGCAGCGGGACCTGGTGGCAGCGGCGGTGCTTCAAACCGTCCGCGGTCACCTCGGCTCGAACAACGAGCGGGGTGTTGATCACCGTCATCCGCGAGCCTCCAGGATCAAGGTGGTGGCCTTGTCCCAGCAGTTCCCGCACGGGCTGCCGTCCGAGCCACAGACGATGTCGGCGACACGCGGAAGGAGTCGTGTACCGAGGTCCGGCCCCTTGGCCAGCCGCAGCGCGGCGTCCGCCTTCCGCAGGCAGGAGTTGCAGGACTGCGTCTTCCCCTCGCGGCGGCCACAGATCGTCAGCGAGGCCTCGCGCAGCATGTCGGTGCGGGTGGCAGTGGCCGTGCTCATCAAGTCCTCCCCAGAGGACGGCCCCCTGCATGACTAGGTGCCGGCGGGCGCCGACGCAGGGGGCCGTACACGGGATAGACGGAGCGGCACGCGGATTCGTTACACCGTCTGCCGGATCCGCTCGGGCGGGCGCGCGCCTGCTGGCGGCGCCGGGTCGTCCGTACGGAGCCGGTACTGCCACCGGCCGTCGGGAAGCGGCGTGTCGTCCCGCTTGTACCGAGCGGAGGAGGAACCCTCCCGCCCCGGGGGCCCCCACACGATCTCGACCGGCTCGTACGCCCGAGGGCCTGCCTTCCAGCCGTGGCTCTCCCCGACGAGGTAGCCGAGCGGGTCGCCCTCCGCCGGATACGGCTTGGCCGGACCCTCGATCGTCATCTCCACGCCCTCATACGGGCCGTCCACGAACGCCACCGGGTAGTTCACGTACTTCGCCCGCGCGTCCGCCTGGACCTCGACCTGGCGCTCCTGCCAGTCCCGGACCTGGGTCGCCGTCGGGGTCGCAGAGAACCCCAGCGCGGCCCGGAGCGCCGCCACCGCGGACAGCAGCTCATCGTGCAGAGCATGGGGGAAGTGCTGGCGGTAGGAGTCGTAGAGCAGGGCGCGAGCGGCCCCGTGAGCGGTTTCGGCGAGGTGCTGGTCGAACGCCTCGGGATCGAGGTGCCCGGCGCCGCCGTAGGCCTGGATCGCCCTTGCGATCTGGTCATTCGTCAAGGCTGTGTCCCTTCCCCCTGGTCGATGATGACCAGCGACATCCTGATGTTCGCGCCGCCCTGACGCTCCCCCGCCCTGGGGTCGACGCCTGTGACCACCGCGGCGTTGTCGTCCTCGAACACGCTGGCATCCTGGAGCCCGTCCACCGCCGCCTTCGCTGATGGCGCCCAGTTCGCCGGGTCGAACACCCGGGTGCGGAGCTTCGGCTTGACCACGTAGATCACCCGGGCCCGGGTCAACTGCGGTATGCGCTGCTGCCGGGCCAGGACCGCCACCGCCTCGCGGACGGACGATGTGAGGCGCTGCCGACGGCTCCAATGTCCCCGGTCGTTCGCGTTCAGCAGCTCGGTGTCGGGCAGGTCGAGGACCCAGCGCCGAGCATCTCCGATCTCCCGATCCGGGTCCCACTGGACATACGCCGTCGTGCTCGGAGCAGTCTTGCCCCGGACCCGCTGCGACCGCACCGGCGGCGTGGCCGCAGCGGCGAGCCGGGCGCGGAGTCCGGGGTACCGCGCGGCCTCCTTCGCGGTGATACGGAACGCCACAGTCACGCCTCCTGGTCGGGGCGGTCATCCTGCGCCGCGCTGCCGGCTTCCGTCTGCGCCGCGTGGGCCTGCTCCTGGAGCTCGGCCATGTGCTGGTCGAAGCCCTCTTCGTGGGCCTGTCGGTCGTACTGGCGGGGGTCCATCCAGTCCCCCGCGGAGCAGCCGGCGGCGTACAGCAGGTGCGCGGCCCCGAACAGGTTGGTGGTCGTACCGACGGGTTCGAGCAGGAGCTGGTGCTGCTTCCGGGTCTCGTCCATCAGCGGGTCGTCCGTGTAGTGGCTCATCGTGTCCTTCTTCGGAGCGTTGGCGTCCTGGCGCTCGCTCGTGCGCCTGGACGTGAAGGGTGAAGCTCAGGCAGGGCCGTCGAGGCACTGCTGACCGAGGTTCAGGGTCGTGGTGAACCTCGGGTAGTTCCCGAGCAGCGGGGCCGTGTCCCGGCCCAGGAGAAACACGGTGACCGCGTGCTCGAACCTCTGCCGGGACTCGTGGTACGTCTGCGTCTCGGCCTTCAGGAACCGGCTGGCTGCCGTGCTGTAGCGGGTTACCTCGGCGGTGCAGGTCAGCATCTCCGCCAGGGCCGCATCCAGTGCCTCGAACCAGCTGTTCAGGCAGTTCGCGAGGTCGGAGAGGTGATCCTGTACCGCGGCTGTCCCGAACACGCCCACCGTCGTGAAGTCCTGGGCCTCGGTCTCGCTGAACGTGTCCTCGAACCCTTCGATGGCCTTGCGGTAGTTGAGGATGGCCGCCAGCTCGCCCGCGGTGAACGGCTCGGTGTCGTACTCGTGGTGGCTCAGGGTGTCGTCGTCCACGTCAGCTCTCGCTCTCGACCAGCTCGGGGTGGAGCAGGCTGTCCGGCCGGCAGGTCGGACCGCGCTCCTCGTCGGTGTGGGCGTGCTGCGGGTTCTCGCAGCGCCACGGGATGGTGCTCTGGCTGTCGGGCATCTCAGTTCCTCTCGGCGACGCGCGCGGCGTTCGCCATGTTCTCGTCTGTCTGGGGGGTGCCGCCGCCGTTGACCAGCAGGTAGAACGCGGCCTCCTCCTCCACCGTGGCGCAGTCTCGGGTCTCGGCGATCAGGAGCGAGCAGTACCGCTCCACGAACCGCACTCCTACCTCGGTGAGTCCGCTGACCCGTACGTAGGGGCCGTCGGGGGTGTCCTCCGTGGTCTCCACGTAGTGCGGCGGCAGCCAGGAGGACGGGACTGCGAACTCGCTGTTGAACCACATCACCGCAGTCGTCAGGCGCTGCTTGCCGTCCACGCACGCCCAGAGTCCTTTGCCGGTTTCGTAGGGGTCGTGGCCGTTGTTCGCACGCCCCCACTTGTCCGTGCACCGGTCAGAGAGGATGACCACGCCCGAGGGCAGGCCGCGAAGCCATGTCTGCACCAGGGCGACGCGCTGGTCCTCCGTCCACACCGAGCCCCGCTGGTAGTCAAGCTTGAGGAGGAGTTCGCCCTCGTTGACGCGCTTGGCGAGGTTCTTCGCGGACTGGTACGAGGGGTTCAGGCTGGTGTGTTCGAGGGGTTCGGCGGTCTGGCGGGTCATCGGGTCATCCTTCGGTGGGCGGGGCCGACTCGGGGCCGGGGTCCTGCGGGCCAGTGCGCTGGGCGAGCCAGGCGGCGAGGTCGTTGGCGTGCTGCTCCAGGAACTCCCGCGCGAACTCGCGTGCGTCGCGGGTGGGGCGTCCCATCTCCTCGAACAGCGCGACGAGGTGGTCGACGACGGCTTGCGGGTCGCCCGCTCCCTTGTCGAACCGGCGGATGGCGACGCGGAAGACCGGCACAAGGGCGGGGGCCATGCTGAAGGCGTGCGTCTTGCGCCAGCCCTCCGTGCCGGCCTTCGTGGAGATGAGCACTCGCGGCACGGACTCGGGCCAGTCTCCCGCTTTGGTCAGGGACTGGAGGTGACGGGTGAGGCTGGTGGTGGCGCCGTTGAGGCGGGCCTCACCGTACTGGGCTCGGAAGTCTGCGCCCAGCGCACGACCGTTGCCCTCGACGGCAAGCCGGAGGAGGTGCTTGGCGTCCAGGGTGACGCGGTCGAACAGCGTGAACGCGGCCTCGACGGTGGGGGTGTCGCCGGGGGTGAGGGCTCCGTCTGGGAGCTGGGCGAGGAGCTCGTGCATCTTGTCGAAGAAGTCGGGGGGTGCGCCGCTGATGTTCAGGGTGTAGGCGTCGCTCACTGAGGCCCTTTCAGAGAACTGGAGCGGATTGGGGTTGCAGTGGAGACGATACTGAGTCCGACTCCAGTTCGTCCTCAGATTCGCCGGACTGCTTCGCGCGGCTCTCGTGGCAGGCGCGCCTAGCAAAGTTAGGTAAGCCTTATCCGGTATTCTGCCTGGAATAGGGGATGACACGATGCCGTAGCGACGAACGCTCAGGCCGGGGCCTCGGAGGGGGACTTCATGGACGAGACGACCGAACCGAGCGGCGGGACAGAGGGAGCGGGAGCACCCGATCCGGCCGCGCTCCGGGCCCGCGCCGCCGAGCTGGACAGCCGCGTCCCCCCGGCCGACGCCGGACCCCGGACCGACGACGAGCGGATGTGGCTGGAGAAGGCCGCCGCACTGCGCGCCGAAGCCGACCAGGCCGAGCGCCCCAGCGCCTCCCCGTCGGGTCCGGCGGAGACGCCGGACCCCGTCCCGGCCACCCCGCCCGACGTGATCCCGATGCCGACGGCCTCCGTCCGCGTCAGGGTGGACGACTTCCACTTCCCCGCTCTCCTCAACGGCTTGGACTTCCTGAGCAGCGCCGTGAAGAGCCTCGCCCGCTCGGGCGGACCGGCGTCCCGAGACCTCAAGTACGCCGTGCTGCACCTGTACACCGCGGTCGAGGTGCTGCTCAAGGTCCGGCTGGAGATGCACGATCCCACCCTCGTCTGGGTGAAACCGGGGCAGTACGACGAAGCGCAGCACCGGGCCGGCGCCTTCAGGAGCTGCGGCGCCGAGTACGCGATCAAGCGCCTGAACCAGCACAAGCTGCTGAAAACCGCCCTCGACCCGAAGGACAAAGGGCTCATCGCCCTGGAGGAACTGCGCAACCGGCTGACCCACTTCGGCTGGACGGACACCACCGACGCCGTCCGGGCCCGGACCCTGCCGGTCCTGCTCCAGCTCATGACCTTCCTCCGCCTCGACCTCCTGCCGCAGGTCACAGACACGGACGGGGCGTGGCGGGCCGAGCGGGAGATGGACAAGATCAACACCCAGACCCAGCACCTCGCGGAGTACGTGGCCCACCGCACGGCCGAGGTCGCCGACCAGCTCAGCGGGCACGAGGCGAGGACGGTCCCCTGCCGTTCCTGCGGCCAGTACGCCATCGTGTTCCCTGACGGCCCCGCGGCAGACCTGATGTGCCGCTTCTGCGAGAAGAGCTACCCCGGCACCGGTGTCGAGCTGGCATGGGAGTACATCGGCGGGGACTCGTACACCACCATCAAGGACGGCGGCGAGGACTTCGCCGCGTGCTCGGCGTGCCATGAGCACGCCGTCGTCCCCCTGTCCACCGCGGCCTCGCCCGACACGCTTTCCTACCTCTGCTTCGACTGCGGCGCCGTCCACGAGGGCGTGTGCGACAACTGCCAGACGGCCGGCTACCTCGCCCTCACCGGCGGGGCATGCGACTTGTGCGAGGACTGCTACGAGATCCGCCTCTCCCGCTTCTGACCACGCATGTATTAGGAGGACCCCGTACCGTGAGCACCATCTACCCGCCCGAGTTCACCAAGAGCTGCGACGCGTGCGGCACCTCGGTCGACGGACCCGACGTCGCCTGCGACACCACCTGGGACGTCCCGGCCGGCGCCGTCGAGCCCCCGCTCACCCGCACTGCTGTCTGGTGCGTCAACTGCCACGAGACCGAGCGCTGCGAGTGCGGCCCGGATCAGCCGCTCACTCCCGCGAGCACCGAGGAGCGGCTCGTCCGCTTCGTCAGCGACCGGGTGGGTGAGCTGGTTATGCACGGCGCGGCGGAACAGCTCGCGGCCGGGACCATGGCCCTGCTCGTCTCCTACAGCGAGATCCTGCCCCACCTCAAGGACAAGGGCCCCGACTACGCGACCGGCGTCGCCGACGGCCTCGGGCAGGCGGTGCGCTACATCGCTGGCACCTGGCACCAGCACCCTGACTATGAACAGGCGTTCGCCGTGCAGGCGCCCGCCACGACCGACGAGTGGGTCCGATCGTGAACCGCCGCGGCGGGTACAGCCCGCAGGGTCACCGACCCGAGCCGACCAAGGCCCCCGCCACCGGCTCCCCGCTCTCCGAGCCCGATCGCCCCGACATCGACGCGTACGCGGACATCAGCACCCAACTGGACGCCCTCTACACCTTCGTGAAGGCGCGAGCAGCGGAGACCCCCGTCGTGACCCCGTTCTTCCATGAGTCCCTGGGCTACGCCCGTGGATATGCCGACGCGTGCATTGAGAACCGGGACATCGTCGGCGCCGTGCGCAAGCTGGCGTGGATGCGCAACGAGGCGAAGCGATGGCAGAACCACCCCGACTGGCCGGGCCAGACGGCGTGAACGACGGCACCCTGCCTGGGGAGCGACTGGAGCGACCGGCGGACGGACATGCCCGAGCGGGCCTCTGGATCACCTTCCTGCGGGCGCGAGTCGAGGAGGAACGGCGTGGCGCGCTCGCGGCGTCCGGTGACGGCTGGTGGGAGCCATCCGACCCGGGCACGGCCCGCTACGGGGTGATGGCAGCCGGCCGGGTGATCGCGCCGGTCCTCACCGGACGCGGCCCCGCCGCCGACGAGGAGGTCACCTTCCACGTGCTGCGCAACCAGCCGGGCCGGACGCTGGACGACCTGGACGCCAAGGACGACCTGCTCGACCTCCTGGACCAGTTCCCTGACGGTCTCCTTGCCGCCCGGCTGCTGGACGTCGTGAAGAAGTTCGCCGCCCCCTTCCACGACCACCCCGACTACCCGGAGGAGCCGTGACTGCCGAGCCGGACATCGTCGTCGACGCCGAGATCGTCGAGAGCCACGAAGTCCTTCCCGATGTCGTCCAGCCCCGCTACCTGGTCACCCAGCACACCATGCTCGGCCCCGGCGAGCTCCCGCCGCGCGCCGATGCCCGGCCCGCCTGGACCGACGCCGACTTCCGGCTGTCCCAGGAGGATATGGACGACCTCGCGGAGCCCGACCTTGCCCCCACCACTCTGGCCAACCGCGACTCGTCCGTCCGCGCCTTCGAAGCCTGGTGCACCGCCCAGAAACCGCCGCGGCTCGCCCGCCCGTGCACAACCGCCACGTACACCGCCTACGGCCTGCACCTGATCCGCCTCGGGAAGGAAGGCGAGTACGTCCCCGACAGCGTGGCCACGATCATGTCCCGGATCAAGAACTGGCAGCCGACCGACTTCCGGCCAGACCCGAGCACGTTCCGAGGCCGGCTCCGAGCCTGGCGCAAGCAGTGGGCCGCGAACGGCGGCGAAGTCCAGCGGTCGGCCGCCGTCACCATCGAGTACAACCTGCGGATCATCGACAAGATCGACGAGTCCACCCCCATCGGCAAGCGTGACGCGTTCCTGTGTGCCCTGGCCTACGCCAACCTGCACCGCGAGATGGAACTCGCCGATCTGCTGCTGTCCCGGCTCAAGATCCACGACACGGGCCTGTTCGTTGTCACCGCCACATCCAAGACCGACCAGGCCGGCAAGGGCAGCGGCCGGTTCATCCAGGACCGGCCCGACCTACAGCTCGTCCGACGCGGCCGCGCCTGGCTCTCCGTCCTGCGCGACCTCGACGCCCTGGCCCCCACCGACCCGGTCTTCCGCGCCCTGACCTCGATGGGCACGCTGCGGAAGTACCCCGCGGATCGCGAGCGCGGCAACCGGATGGCCGAGGGGTCGCTCAACGAGCGGCTTCAACTCCTGGCCGAGCGCGCCGGCGTGCCTTACATCGACAACAAGAAGGTCACCTCCCACTCCTGGCGCGCGGGAGCCAACACCGACATGGTCAAGCACGGCGTCTCCCTCGCCGCACGCAACAAGGCCGGCCGCTGGGCCGACGGGTCGCGCACCGCCGACCTCGTCTATGACCGGCCCCACGGCCTGGGCACCGACGACCCACTCAGGAGGGTTCCGCTGCATGGCGGCCCCGCCCATGCAGCCGTCACGCAAGCACGGGCCGAGGACGCCAGGGACTCTGCGCCCATCGAAGGACACCAGTAGGGCGGCGTTGTCAGGCAGCCTCGCTAGGCTGACCCCATGTAGTGCGCACCTCTGTACGACGGAGGCCCGTCTCCCCCTCATAGGCCGTGGGGGAGACGGGCCTCCGTCGCGTCGCTCAGAGCTCGCCGACGGCGGCCGCGATGAAGGTGGAGAACGCTTCGGCAGGGAGGAGAAGCGCCGGACCGGTCGGGTTCTTCGAGTCGCGGATCGCGACGCCGTCGTGCGACGCGCGCACATCGGCGGCCTCGACACACTGGCCGTTCTCGCCGCTGTACGACGATTTGTGCCAGGCGGCACCGGGGAGTTCGGTCGCCATCAGGCTCGGCTTCGTGGTCACTTGGTGGTTCCTTCCAGGTACTCGGTGAGTAGATCCCGTGATTGGTCCACGGGCAGTGCGATGGACGAGATCTGGTCGAAGCCCTTCTCCAGGAAGGCGACCTCGTCCGGTTCCTCGGTGTGTGATCCACCGAAGCTGTTGTCGATGCTGCCTACCGCCACCCAGGGGTAGTCGAAGCCCAGAATGGTTGCCGGTCCGTCTGAGCCGAAGCTCGGATGCGTCGTCAACGGCATGATCTGGAGGGTGACGTTCGGCCGCTTCGAGGCGTCGATCAGCTTGCGGAGCTGGTCGCGCATGATTGTCGGGTCCTCGAACCTGGCGTGAAAGGCTGACTCGGGGATGAGCGCATGGAACTGCACGGGGTCGTCCGAGCGTGTCAGGATCTCCTGCCGCGCGAGACGCATGTTGATACGCAGCTCAACAGTCTTGGCGAGCTCTTCGGTCCTCGGGCTGGCAGCGATGATCTCGCGTGCGTAGCCCGGAGATTGCAGGGATCCGGGGATCATCACGGGGTGGTGCACCTTGACCGTCTTGGCGCGGGCTTCGAGCTGGACGAAGTCCAGGAGTGCCTGGCTGACGCGGCCTTCGTACGCCTTCCACCAGGCTCCGTTGCTCGCCGCCAAGGGTTCCTCGGCAGCCTGAGCGACAGCCTCGATCGCCCGAACGTCGGTTACACCAAGTAGGCCGGCGTACGTGCGCACCTCGGCGGCGCTGATCTTGTAGAGCGCGCGCTCGATGCGGCCAAGTTTGACGCTGTCCCAGCCCATGAGCTTGGCGGCAGCCGCCGATGGCATGGTGCCGCGCCACCGTCGGAGCTGTACGCCGACCCGGCGTCGCATGACCGTTGGCGTGGCCCTGGTGGTCGGCGCTTTCCGCTGGCCGGGCGCCGTCTTCGGTCGTGTCTGCGTCATGGGCGCAGATTCCTGCGTCATGGACGCATCCGAGACAGCGTCAACTCAGCACAGTGGGGCACTCGTTCGATCCTTTTGAGAATTCCTGCGTCCATCTTGCGCTTGGACCGTCAAAAGGAGCAAGCTGTTCTCGGAAGGCGACGTGACTGCGCATCAGTTCACGAGCAGTCGGCTGCGCTCAGTCACCATGCCTTCCGAACGAAGAGGGTGCAGGAACAGGTGCCTCCCCGGCCCCTGTGAGCGTGGCCGTCGGCCAGGGTTTCCCCTTGGCCAGGGCCGGCGGCCGCGCTTGCGCCCTGTGCCCGCCCCCGATCTGAGCCGAGGCTGTGATGAGCCAGAGCACCTCCTCCCGACGCGGCACCGAGTGGATGGACAGGGAGAACAGGTTCCGGCGCTCCTGGAACCCCGACACCGTCTTCCAAGAGGTTTCGCCCGAGCTGCACCTGCTGCGATTACGGAACTCGTTCAACGAGACCGGCCTCGCCTACAAACCCTCCCGCGGCCGTCGGGTCTGCCTCTACGTGCGAACCCTGCCCGGCCTCGACGCTGAGCCATTCTTCGAGCGGCTGCGCGCCGAGGCCAGGACGCGCGGCTGGCAGGCCGGGCAGGAGTTCCACGACGACCAGGGTCCGCAGGCCCCCATGCAGTCGATCGGCTGGCTCCAGGTGCGCAAGCACATCCGGGAGGGATTCAGCGACGGCGTGATCGTCACCGACCGGTTCCACATCAGCCGGGACGGTGAGCAGTACATCGACGAACTGCGGTTCGTGCACGAGAGCTTGGGCGTCACCGTCCTGCTTGTGCCCGAGGCCCCGACTTGAAGGAATCCCCTGCGCTGGCTCAGCGACCGAAGGATCGGCTGGCGGCAGATCGTCGCGCAGATCCTGGTCGTGCTCTCCATGTTCGCATTCGTCCTGGCACTGCTGCTCTACGCCGCCCCCGACCCGTGAGGACCCGTGATGACCTCCCTGCCTCGCCGCACCCCGCTGGCCGCCTGGTCGCAGATGGCCGAGCGTCCCCCGGCGCAGTCCGACTTCGACGCCTTCGCGAACGCCGGCGTCGCCGAGGACCCCTTCGCCGCCGCTAGGCTCCGGGTCGTCCGCGACGCGATCGAGACCATCCCGGACGACCCGGTCACGTAGGTCGGCCACCAGACGCCCCCAGACCCGGTGCTGGGCCCGATGCCCTTGACGGAGCACCGGGCTGGGGGCGGCACCAGGAAGGCAATCTGCCTTCCCCTACGACGCCGCGACCGCCCGCAGCCCCCCGCACTCCGCGGGCGTTGAGCGCGGCCCCGCCCCGGCACGCCTCCTACGTCCGGAGGAGGCGTGCCGGGAGCTCCCCCACACCCCCCGCCCCCGGCCTACTGCCGGCGCCTACCCGCCACAAGGTGTAGGTCGAGGGGCGGGGCTCCAACTTCCCGGCCGGGCGCGGCCAAGCGACCGCGCGCATCTCCGACACCTACGGATGGCTCTCCCACAGCACGCGCGGCATGGCAGTCGCGCCCGGCCGGGAGCACCCGAGATGCCCCCAAGCAGATGGAGGGTTCGCCATGACGTTCTCGGTCTTGCCCATCAGGCAACTGCCCCCCGACTCCACGAACTGGACGGCGCTGCACAACTTCGCAGCTCTGCGCGGCCAGCTGCGCGTGTCGCTGACGCCGTACTGCAACATCAAGTGCTGGTTCTGCCACAACGAGGGCGACACCCCGCCCGACGAGCAGCGCAATCACGCCGTCCGCCCCAAGGAACTGTGCGGCGAGCACTACACCCAGATCATCGCCGCCCTGGTGCAGGCCGGCATGAAGCGCATCTACTTCACGGGCGGAGAGCCGCTGACGTCGCCGATCGCCGCCGAGGTCCTGACAGGGCTGACGGAGCGGGCCCCGGATGTCTTCTACACCCTCATCACCAACGGGCTGACGGTGAAGAAGAAGCGCGACATGCTCACGCAGGCCCGGCTCGACAAGATCAAGGTCAGCCTCCACTACTTCAGCGACGCGACGTTCGCGCAGATCGCGAAGACGATGCTGCCGATCGGGAAGGTCCTCGAAGGGATCGACGTCGCCCGTGAGCTGGTGCCTGAGGTCGGGCTGAACACGCTGCTCCAGAAGCAGAACGAGCACGAGATCGTCCCCATCCTGGAATACGCGCTGGAGCGCGGACTGTCGGTCCAGTTCATCGAGCTCGTCGACACCGGGTTCAACGAGGAGGACCGGTTCTCGGCGGTCTCCGCCGCAGGCATCATCAGCTACTTGCGGACGCTGACCAGCGAGGAGCGCGTCGAGATCGCGGGTACGGGGCAAGGCCGGCGGGTGTTCCGGATCGACGGCGTCGAGATCGACGTCATCGAGCGAGGCCTCGGCCGGCACCACGTCGGGCAGTGCGGCACGTGCGCGCTCAAGCCGAACTGCATCGAAGGGTTCTGGGCGCTGCGCCTGGACCACTCCGGCGGGTTACAGCCGTGCATCCTGCGCTCCGACACGCGGCTGAACGTGCTGCCGCTCCTCGACGACATGGACCAGCTCACGGAGGCCGTGGCACGGCACGTGGACGCGTTCACGGAGGGAGTGCTGTGAGTCTTCTTCACGGGGCGTACGACCCCGGCCCGGCCGTTGACCGTCGAGGCCCGTTCGTGATCCTGGAAGGGATCTCCGGTATCGGGAAGTCGACCCTCGCGCGGACCCTGTCCGAGCGGCTGGGGGCGTCGAGCCTGCACACCGTTCCCGAGCCGCATCACCCGTGGTGCGCGGCGATCAACGCCGAATGCGGCTCGCTGTCGCAGTTCGCCTTCTACCTGTCCGGGGTGCTGCACTCCACCGACCTGATCCGCGGATTCATGCCCGCCGGCCCGGTCGTCGCGGACCGCTACATCTCGTCGGTGATCGCGTACCACTCGGCGGTCCACAAGCTCGACATGGGCCAGGTGCGGGGACTCCTCGAACCGTTCATGCCCTACCTGGTCCACCCCGATCACACGTTCTACCTGCGGTGCAGCGACGAGACGCTGAACGCCCGCATGAGCGCGAAGCCGGACTTCAACCGAGACGACCACGACATGCTGACCGTGCCGGGCCGCCTGGAGCTGCTGCGGGCCAACTTCGACGCGGTCGCCGACCAGGACCCCACCGGCGTCCTGGTCGACACCGACGACAGGACCCCCGACGAGCTGGCCGACCTGATCGTCAGCCATCTGGAAATGTGACGAGAAAATGCGAACTGTCACACCGACCTGCGAGTCGGAGCTAGCCTCCGGCCTCATGGCATCCACACAGCACGGACCGGACGCGAACGCGTCGGTCGTAGTAGCCCGAGACGACAGCGGGAACGTCGCGATCCTCAGCGCCCCGTTCCCCCAGTACGGCGGCGAGTACGTGTTCCTCCCCGGCGGCCGGCAGGAGCCGGGCGAGAACGCCGAGGAGTGCGCGCGCCGCGAGCTCGCCGAGGAAGCCGGGGTGAGCGCCGAGAGCTGGCGGCACCTCGGCACCTACGCGGTCAGCCTCAACGGCCCTGCCCAGCTCTCCCTGTACCTGGCCGAAGACCTGACGGTCGGCGAGCAGCAGCTCACGGACACCGAAGTGGACTTCAAGCTCGCCTGGTGGCCGATGGACGACGCCATCCAGGCCGCCGACGAGGGCCGGTACCTCCTGCCCGGCGGGCCGCTAGCGCTGCTGCTCGCCGACCGTGCCATCAGGCAGCGACAAGCCGAGTTGAAGGAGTGACGCGATGTATCAGGAGCCGGACGGCGAGAAGGCCGGCCGCATGATCGAGGCGCAGAAGCGTGCGGGGGTCGCGCTCGGTGTGCTCCCCGCCGGGCCCCGGCAGTGGGGATGGCACGGACGGTCGCTGTCGCTGCGAGTCCAGGATTCCGGGCACGGGGCGTGCTGGCTGCGGATCATGGAGGAGACCCCGGAGCGGGCCGGGACGACGCCGGAGTGGTTCGGCACGGAGCTGACAGTGCGCCGGTTCCGGGAAGTCCGCCGGCCCGGGGTCATCGCGATCCACGACATGCGGGAGAGGGGCTGGGCGTACCGGGCGGAACTGACGACGTTCGTCGACGAGCCGCTGCTGTCGCCGACGCCGCAGCTCACCGCGGACCTGCACCTGCCCCCGGAGTGGTGGGCGTGGACGCGGAAGAACCTGTACTACGTCGGCCAGGAGCACACGGACCGGATCGCGGTGCGTCAGTCGTGGATCGAGCGGGTCGTGCCTGAGATGACTGGTTATCCGGCGCCGCACGTGACGCACTGGGCGTGTGCGCACGGCGACTTCCACCCGGCGAACGTGACGACGGGCGCGACGGTCCTCGACTGGGAGGGCTGGGGCATGGCGCCGTACGGCTGGGACGCCGCCTTGTTCTACGCCTTCGCGCAGACCGCCCCGGCAACCGCGGCCGTCATCCGGCGCGAGTTCGGGGCGCTCCTCGATCACGCTGCCGGCCAGGCGGCCATCCTCATTGCGTGCGCGTTGCTGCTCCAGTCCGTGGAGCGCGGCGACTTCACGGAACTCGGTCCGTACCTGAACCGGCTGGCACAGCACGCAGCAGCTGAGATCGCAGCGGCCGAACGGAACAGGCAGCGCCCGATGCTGACCAGCAGCTAGACGAGTCACTGCGGCCCGTTCCCACTGGACTGCACCACCGCTCCACCGAATAGACCGTCCCACCCACGAACCCGGCCCCAGCCAGGCATGCTTGGGCCGAACGACGAAGGAGCATCATCCGATGACCGTGCTGACCGACCGTCCCGTCGCTCCGCTCGACTTCCTCTCGCTGGAACTCACCTCCCGCTGCCAGCTCACCTGCCCCGGCCAGTGCTACGCCTCGGCGGGCCCGACCCAGGGCCACGGCAGCATGACCGCCGAGGACTGGCACCGCCTCATTGACGAGGCCGCCGCCCTCGGCACGAGCACCGTTCAGTTCATCGGCGGCGAGCCCACCCTGCACCCGTCCTTCACCCAGCTTGTCGAGCACGCGCTCCGCGTTGGCCTGAGCGTCCGCGTCCACTCCAACTTCTACAAGGTCCGCGCCGAACACTGGTTGCTCTTCGAGGACCCGCGGGTGAGCGTGGCGACCACCTACCACAGCGACGAAGCCGCTCAGCACGACGCAATCACCGGTCGGGCCGGATCCCACGCCGCGACGCGCGCCGCCATTGGCGAGGCCGTCCGCCGGAACGTGAAGCTTCGGGTCGCCATCGTCGACCACGGGAACGGCCAGAGGGCGGAGCAGGCCCGCGCCGAGATGGAGGGCCTCGGGGTCGCCGCCTCCGTCGACAAGCTCCGCGCTGTCGGGCGCGCTGCCGGCGATCTTCTGCCGTCCACGTCGTCGCTGTGCGGGCGATGCGCCAACGGCAAGGCGGCCGTTCTGCCGGACGGCCGGGTGGCACCCTGCGAGGTCGGCCGCTTCCTGGCCACGGGGAACGTCCAGGAGACCTCGCTCGCGTCGGTCTTGGCCAGCCCCGGGTGGGAGCAGGCGCGCGCCAGCGTTCCGACGCGGAACTCGGCGGACCCGTGTGGGCCGGACTGCGCGCCCTCGGACGACAGCTCCGGCGGGGGCGGCTCCTGCGGACCGATGGGCTGAGACAGCCAAGGAAGAGGAGGAGCTGACATGGACTGGGAGACATACGCCCAACGTCTGGGCGAGAAGGTAGCCCGGCCGGGGTCCCCGTGGGAGGCCGCCGTTGCCGATACCCCACGGCACGTGTTCGTGCCCAGGTGGTACGAGCGGGACCAGGAGGCCGGTGGGCGGGTGGTCCGCGACGGCGCGGCCGACCCCGACGCGTGGCTCGCCGCAGCGTACAGCGACACCACACTCGTGACACGGGTAGGGAGCCTGCACGCCGATCATGCCGAGCCCGGCACTCTCGTCACCTCCGGGATGTCGACGTCGTCCTCGACGGAGCCGGGCCTGGTCGTCGGGATGTACCGGCACGCGGACTTCACCGACGGGTGCCGCACGCTGGTGACCACCGGCACCGGATACGGCACCGCCCTGGCCTGCCACCGCCTCGGCTCCGAGCTGGTGACGAGCGTCGACGTCGACCCCTACCTCGTAAAGGCCGCCACTGACCGGCTGGACTCCATCGGGCTGCGCCCCGAGACTGCCGTCTGCGACCTCACCCAGGGACCGCTCCCCGGCGAGTACGACCGGATCGTGTCCACCGTCTCCGTGCCGTCCGTCCCGCCCACATGGATCAAGGCCCTGCGCCCCTACGGCCGACTTGTTACCACGATCACCGGCACCGGCCTGATCCTCTACGCCGACAAAACCCCAGATGGCGGCGCTGTGGGCTGGACCTCCTACGAGCCCGCCTCCTTCATGGGCCCCCGCCAGGGCGACGACTACGAGGAGACAGTCCCGGAGTCCGTCTGGGACGAGGCAAAGGACGGCGACGGCGAGGCGAGCGTCAGCCGCCACTTCCTCGTGTTCGTCCCGGAGACATGGAGCATCCGCTCCATGTACCAGCTCGACCTCCCCGGCGTCGAGTACCGCCACCGGTGGCACCCGGACCGGAGCCACACCGTCTGGATGACCCACCCCGACGGTTCATGGGCCCGCGCCCACGCCACCGGCCCTCGGGAAGTCCCCACCGTGTATCAGGGCGGTCCTCGCCGCCTGTGGGACCCCCTGGAGGACATCCTCGACCGCCTCAACTGGACCGGACAGCTGCCCGTGTACGGCGCCCGCGTCACCATCACCCCCGATGGCGAGACCACCCTTACCGGCAACCGCTGGACGGCCACTCTGTAGCGCCAATCCAGCTTCCCGCTGCGCCCCCGAGACCTACCCGGCTCGGGGGCGCAGCACTTTGTGTAACGCATTCCGCGGTCACTCCGTCCATACAGTGGCCAGGCGTTGACCCTCGGCCACGATCTGATGTACCGCCGCCGGGAGGAACCTGACCGTGCCGACCGTTCTCGACACCACCGACCAGCTCGTCTTCGCGCCGTTCGCCGACCTCTTCGCGACCTCGATGGACGACGCTGCTCCGCCATCCGTCACTTCCGCCACCGAGACCTCACTCGCGCACGTCTGGATCGTCGCGGCCGAGATCAAGGTCGAGGAGCGCCTGGCCAAGCTCGCGGACTTCCGCGGCAGCTTCACCACCGCGGCGGACACCCGCGTGGACGCCCTGGAGGTGTACTGCCGCAACTGCCGCCGCCCGTACGAATCGGTGGCCGGGGCCGACTGCGAGGCCCAGGTCGACAACCGGCACCTGATCGGCGGCGACCAGTCAGTCCGCGCGAAGCGCATCATCCCGACGCCGTCCCCCAACGCCCGCCCGCTGCCTGCCCCTGTCATCCAGCGCCGTGGCATCGGCGCGTACGTCAGCGGCGTCTCCCGGCCCGCGCGGTAGACCGCATGCGCACCTTCCTCCTCGGCCTCCTCCTCGGGGGCATCTCCGCCGGCGTCACCCACCTCTTCACCGGCGATCTCCAGTACACCGGCGTCGCGGGCGTCCTGGCGGCTGGCCTCACCTGGATCGGGAGCGCATCGCTGGTCTTCGTCTTCGACTCGGAATAGGCCCGGGACGCAAGCTCGACGGACCCCTACGGTCCGCCGCGTGAATCCTCCACAGCAGTCCCCACCCCCCGGCCACCGGTCGCCCCGGCGGCGCGTACTGCGCGACCTCCTCGGCCTACTCCTGATCATCTCCGGGGTGCTCGGGCTGCTCGGAGCGCTCCACGCTGCCGACCCGCAAGCCGCCAAGTTCGTCGCGGGCCTCGTGCTTTGCATCGGCGGTGGCGCCGTCCTGTACATCGTCCCTCCCCTGAGCAAGGCCGTCCGCATCACCGCTGGCTACTTCGCCCTGGGGCTCGGAATCGCTCTGCTGGCCTCCACCACGCTCGCTCTATCCCTATGGACCTGGCCCTGCGCCTTGGTCATCGCGCTCGGCGTGTACCTGAGCATGAACAGCGAGGGGGACTGACGTGCCCAAGCTCCGATGGCTCCCCGGGCTGCGCTCGCTCATTCCAGCGCGCCGTGAGGCCGAGCCCGAAACGAAGAGCATCACCTGGACCGGCGGCTACGCCTCCACCACCTACGCCGGTACCTCCAACGTGTGGTCCACCGAAGGGCGCGCCGACGGCTGGGACGTCGACAGAGTCGTCACCGAGGGCTACGAGCGGGTCATCTGGGTCTACAAGGCCATCGAGACGATCGGCAAGCACGCCGGCCGCCTCCCCCTCGAAATCGGCATCGGCGACACCGAGGACGGCGAGTTCGAGCGCGTCATCGAGGACGACCCACTCCTGCGCGTCCTCAACGGCCGGGCCAACCCGGTAGAGACCGGGTCGCAGTTCCGCAAGCGGCTCTCCGCGCAGATCCTGCTGTCCAAGCGCGGGGCGTTCGTAGAGGTCACCCGCTCGAACCGCGGCACGATCACCCGCCTGGACCTCCTCCCGCCGAACCGCGTCATCCCCGTTCCGGACCCGCGGGGCGAGTACATCGCTCACTTCGAGTTCACCACCCTGCATGGCGAAGTGCGGGAGCTGGATCCCGAACGCGTCCGCTGGATCCGGGACCCACACCCGACCGATCCCTTCAGCGGCATGACGCCGCTGGAGGCCGCGGGCATCAGCGTCGAGCTGGACTACCTCTCTCGGCTCTACAACGTGGCGTTCATCCGCAACGACGCGCGGCCAGGCGGCATCGTCGCCGTCGACACGTCCTCGCTCAGCGAAGGCGAGATGAACCGCCTGGAGTCCCGCTTCCTCCCCGGTAGCGAGTTCGCCGGGCACGTCTCCGTCATCGGCGCCGGCCCTGGCGGCATGAACTATGTCGACCTGGCCGCGAAGCCCCGCGAGATGGCGTACGAGCACGCCGCGCAGAACGCGAAGATCGAGATCCTGGGTGCTTTCGGTGTTCCCGAGTCCGTCCTCGGCAACGCGTCCGGCCGGACGTTCGACAACGCTGAGCAGGAGGAGTTCAACTTCTGGTCGCACACCGAGCTCGACCACCTCGCGATGATCTCCCAGGCCTTCGCCGGAGACGTCAGCCACCCCCACGCTGACCTCCGCTACAAGACCAGCAGCGTGCAGGTGCTCGAACTGCCACGCCGCCGTCGCCGCGCCGAATCCCGCGAGGAGTGGGAAGCGGGCCTCATCAGCATCGACGAGTACCGGCGCCGCGCCGGCCTGCCCGCCATGAACAACCCCCACACCCGAGCCTTGTGGATCTCGCCGCAGCGGGCTCCCGTCCCCGCCCGGCCGGAGGACGCAGCCGCCCTCGGCATCCAGGGTCCGGCCGACGGCGCACCTGGCGGTCAGCCCCCTCCGGGCGCCGACCCGAACGCCCCGCTTCCGCCGTCAGGCGACGTCGCGAGCGGCGGAGCCGCCGCGGCCGTCGCGCAGGCCCGCGCCGAAGGCGGACAGCCAGCCGAACCGACAGTCGACGGCGGGCTCGCTGCGGCCGCCGTCGCCGAAGCCCGCGCCGGAGCTGTACCCGACGGGCAGCCAGGCGCCGCCGCCGCGGCGGTCGCCTCCGCACGGCAGAGCGAACCGCCCGCCCCCGGCGACGCCGCGGCAGCCGTAGCCGACGCACGCGGCATCGAGCTCAAGGCCCTCACCTCCGGCAATGCCCGCACCGGGTTCGAGGTCGACACCGAGGACTTCGACCAGGCGCAGCAGACCGTGGCCGCCGCTCTCACGCCCCTGTTCGACCGGCAGCAAGGCGTCATCACCGCACGCCTCCGCTCCCCCAAGGGCCGCAAAGGCACCCGCTTCTGGCAGGCCGACGGCCCCACCGACACCCGGGGCGGCGACGTCGGACTGGACATCGAGCGCGTCATCGGCACCGACCGGTGGCTGGAAGAACTCTCCAGCACCCTGGCCCGCGTCCTGGCAGGCATCGCGCACGGAGTCTCCCAACGAACCGCAGCAGCCCTCGGCGCGCCCGAGCCTCCCCCGGCAGCCGCCGGAAAGGTCACCGCCGCAGTGCTCGACGCGGTGTACGCCGCCGAAGAGTCCGGACGCCGCTTCCTCGGCACCCTCCACGGACTCCTCGCCCAGAGCCAGGACGTCACCAGCGACCTGGAAGACCTCCTAGCCCTCGTCCAGACCGTGTTCGCCGACATCGGGCCCCGCACGGCGGCCGCCATCGCCGAGTCCACAGCAGTCGCCACCATCAACGGCACTGCCGACGCCACCGCCAGCACGATCGGACCCGACATCATCCGCACCTGGGTCACCCGCGGCGACGACCGCGTACGCCCGTCCCACGCCTCCGTGGACGGCACCACGCTCCCGGTCACCGAGCCGTACTACGTGGACGGGTACCCCATGCGCTACCCGGGCGACCAGCTCGCCCCGCACCACCTCACCGTCAACTGCCGATGCCGTCTGCGCTACCGCATCGCAGGTGACCAGTGAACACCTACCCCGCAACCGTCCGCCGAGTGATCGACGGCGACACCGTCGACCTCGACATCGACCTCGGCTTCAGCATCCGCATCACCCAGCGAGTACGACTCGCAGGCATCAACACAGCCGAGAAGGACACCCCCGCCGGCAAGGAGACCTCCGCCTGGGTCAAGCAGTGGCTCGATACCCACGGGCCCGCTCTCACCGTGCAGACCCACCGCCGCGAGAAGTACGGCCGCTACCTCGCCACCATCACCACCGCTGACGGCCAGGCCCTCAACCAGGCCCTGATCGACGCCGGCCGCGCCGCCCCCTACGACGGCACCGGCCCCCGCCCCGTTCCCACCCCGCTCCAGGAGTCACCGTGAACCGCTTCACCGCATTCGTACGCAGAAACGCCAGCGCGCTCCTGTGGGGCTCCTGGGCCCTGTTCTTCGCCATCTATGAGACCGTTGCCCTGGCCAACAAGAAGGACGACGACACCCTCAGCGAGAACACCCGCAAGCTGTTCCGAGTCCGCAGCTCGAAAGCCGGCCGAGCCATTTTCACCGTCGTCCTGGGCGGCGGCGCCGCCTGGTTCCTCATGCACATCCTCACCGAGACGATGTGACAGACGGCGCTCGCGGCCCGCGCGGGTAGGACCCGCGCGAGGGCCGTGAGCAACGGCGCCTTCGAGCCCGCGACGTTAAGCCCTTCCGTTGTGCATGGTCCGCCGCATGCAGATCACGAACGCCGCCGAACGCCTCGCCACCAGCCTTGAGACGAAGGCCCGCCGCCCCTGGAACCCTGATCTGCACCCGCGCGACTCCAAGGGCCGCTTCATCGAGACCGGAGGCGTCGCAAGGCTCTGGGGCGGCGGCATGGCGCGCGTCCTGCGCGCCCTCGGCGGCCGAAACGTGCTGGTCCAGAACCTGGCCACCCAAGAGCAGTCCACCATCCACGCCTCCCGCCTGACGATGGTCGCCCGCCCCGACGGCACAGCCCCGACCAAGAGCAAGACCAAGGTCCGCAACGAGGACGAGCGGCGCCTGGCCGACGGCCGCCGCGGTACCGGCAGCGCGGACGCGGACGACGCGGGCGACCAGGGCGACACCCCCGACGACCCCCACGACAAGGACGACCAGGGCGATGACATCGGGGAGGACATCGACGGCGAAGACCACGGCGCCGGCCCCGAGCCCGAGGACGACGAGCCGGAAGACGAACCGGAGCAGAAGCCCGCCGCCAAGCGCCAGCGCCGCGACCCGAACCGGCGCTTCAAGACCCTCAACGACGTCCGCGCCCACTGGGCCAGCACCAAGCTCCGCCCTTACACCCAGGACAAGAAGGCACAGGCCAGCCACAACGAGCTCACAGCCGGGCTGATGGACCAGCTTGACAAGCCGCAGCTCTCCCGCAACGGCCACTTCGTCGTCGGCAAGATGAACGTCCGCACCAAGAAGCACGGCGTACTCATTTCGGGCTGGGGCGTGATGCACGCCGAGACGGGCGTCCGTCTCACCCTGGCCACGCGAAAGGAGGAAGCCCTCGACTTCGCCAACTCCCTGGAGAACATCGAGGTCGACGGCGAGGCCATCGACTGGAACGCCCCGGACGCCTTCGAGCGCATCAACAGCCCCGAGTTCCTGAAGAAGGCCGGGGTCCTGGCCGCCGAAGCCCGGGAGCGCTTCGAGCAGCGGGCCGCGAAGAAGCGCGATGGCGCCGCCTCCCGCACCAAGCCCGCACCTGCCACCCCGGACCAGCAGAACCAGGCTGCTGCCCAGCGAGTCGCCGACCGGTCTGGCGTCCCGGCCGCGAACGTCGCAGTCGGCCACATCGGGCCGAAGACGTCCGGCGACAACCGCGGCCGCCCCCGCGACAGCGACGACCTGCGCGAACTCTGGAAGCAGGGCGGCAACGACGGCACCCCCGAGCGACAGCGCGACGTTCTGCGCCGCTTCGCCAGCGACCCGAAGTACAAGCTGCACCTCGCCGACCACCGCGGCTTCGCCATCGTTGAGGACACCACCCGCGACGACGACTTCCGCTTCACAGTGCGCGCCGCCGGCACCGGCCGCAGCCTGCACGGGCTCGGACTGCGTGGCCTGCACGACTACGGCAACTTCGCCGACCTGGACACCGCCAACCGGTTCACGCTGTTCCTCGGCAGCAACCTGCGCCACAGCGACGGCCGGACCGTCGACTGGGGCGGGCCCGCCGTGGATGGCGAGCTGCTGTCGCTCCGTGACAAGGACGGCCAGCGCTCCCCTGCTGCGATCTGGCAGATCGCAGGCCAGTTCGACCGGAACCGCGGCGCCAACGACACTGCCGCCGCGCGCTTCGGCCGCCGCCGCGACGAGCTGACCGAGGAGCAGCGCCAGAACCCCGAGACCGCCCCCGAGACCCCGGAGACGGGCATCCCGGGCGAAGATATGACCCCGCAGCCGGCCGACGGCCAGCAGCGCACCGACCAGGAGGAGCAGCAGAGTGAGCGGGTACAAGCCGCTGGTGAAGGCGTTCTGGGAGACGTACCGGCCCAAGGCGCTGGCGGAGCTGGCGGAGACGACGCCTCCGGAGACGTTCTTCGCCCAGCAGAACGCGGAGATCGAGAATCTGATCGCGGAGTACCGGGACGACTTCCGGGAGGAGACGGAGCCGGGAGCGGACTTCAGGGACGCGATGAGGTCGATCAACATGGCGACGCTGCGGGCCAGGGAGAAGGCACTGCACGAGATGCTGTACAGCCTGGCGAAGGAGCCCGGGACGGAGGAGAAGGAGATGCCGCAGGTCAGCCTGCCGAAGATCGCGGCCGAGTAGCCTTCGGCTCTTCCGACCAGGAGCGAACCGCTCCGCAGTACCAGCCGCCGGAGGACGGCCGCAGCGTCGTCCCCAGCGGTGTCGCCGCCCGCGTCAAGGCGAACATCGCCGCGATCGAGGTGCTGCGCGGCCTTGAGGACGAGAACCGGCCGGCCACGGCCGCCGAGCAGGAGACCCTGGCCCGCTGGTCCGGCTGGGGCGCCACCCCGCAGGTCTTCGTCCCGGAGCCCAAGCCGGAGTTCGCCCCGCTTCAGCGCCGCCTCCGCGAACTCCTGAGCGACGACGAGTACGAGGCCGCGAAGGACAACACCCTCAACGCCCACTACACCGACCCGGCCATCGCGCGCGAGATGTGGAAGGCCGTTCAGGAGCTCGGCTTCGACGGCGGCAACGTCCTGGAGCCCGGCAGCGGCTCGGGCAACTTCATCGGGCACGCGCCCGCGAGCGCCGACATGACCGGCGTCGAGCTGGACCCGATCACCGCCGGGATCGCCAAGGCGCTGTACCCCCAGGCAAACATCCGCAACGAGGGCTTCGAGAAGACCCGCGCCGCGGACGGCACGTTCGACCTGACCGTCGGCAACGTCCCCTTCGGCGACTACCCAGTCGTGGACCTGCGCCACAACAAGGGCAACCACAACATCCACAACGCCTTCATCCTGAAGTCGCTGGCCCTGACCCGCCCTGGCGGCCTGGTCGCCGTCGTCACCTCCCGCTTCACCATGGACGGGAACACGCCGCGCTCCGAGGACGCGCGCATGGAGATGGCGCGCAAGGCCGACCTCGTCGGCGCCGTTCGCCTGCCCACCGGCGCCCACCGCCGCACCGCCGGCACCGACGTCGTCACCGACCTGCTCATCTTCCGCCGCCGCGAGACCGACAAGGAGTTCACCTCCGGCCGCACCCGCAAGGGCGACGTGAAGCCGCCGCAAGACCGCAAGCAGGACGACCCGCCGGTCTGGGTCCACTCCATCCAGGTCACCGACCTGCCCGGCCAGGACCCGGACGACGCCGAAGCGCCGAAGGTCAGCGTCAACCCGTACTTCCTCGACAACCCCCGCAACGTGATCGGCGACATGCACGTCGGCCACGGCATGTACGGACCGGGCGAGCTGCGCGTCCACGTCGCCGGCG
Source organism: Streptomyces sp. NPDC088707 (assembly GCF_044752725.1). Classification (NCBI taxonomy): domain Bacteria; kingdom Bacillati; phylum Actinomycetota; class Actinomycetes; order Kitasatosporales; family Streptomycetaceae; genus Streptomyces; species Streptomyces sp. NPDC088707. Next base: position 85,359 of record NZ_JBIVLV010000018.1, read on the forward strand.
ACCTGAACGAGGAGCTGGGCCACACCCTCAAGCGGATCGTCGGCCGCGCGAAGGACGCCCGGCTGACCTACAAGCCGGACACCGGCGAGCGCCGCAAGGTCGAGCTGCTGCCCGAGGAGTCGGACCGGCCCGACGGGCACGTGCAGCTCGAATCGGACGGCACGTTCACCCAGGCCCGCGACGGCATGGTCCACCCGTACGAGGTCCCGAAGACCCAGATCGAGGAAGCCCGCCAGCTCGTCGGCATCCGCGACTCCCTGAAGGCCCTCGTCCGCGAGGAAGCCCGCCCGGACGCCGACGAAACCCTCATCGAGACGCTGCGCGGCGACCTGAAGACCCGCTACGACGCCTACCACCAGAAGTTCGGCTCCCTGAACCGATTCGACTGGGCCGACCGGAAGGCCACCGACCCGGACACCGGCGAGCAGGTCAAGAAGTCCTTCCGCAAGCGGCCCCCCATGGGCGGACTCCTCACCAAGGACCCGACCATGGCCGTGGTCCTCTCCCTGGACTCGTACGACGAGCCCACGAAGACGAGCACGCCCGCCGCGATCTTCACCAAGCGGCAGGCCAGGCACCGCACCATCGCCGAGCGCGCCAGCAACCCCGAAGACGCCATGGCGATCGTCCTTGAGCAGCGCGGCACCCTCGACCCCGACGCACTCGCCGAAGTCATGCGCGTCGACCCGCAGGTCGCGCGCGAGCGGCTGCTCGCCGCCCGCTCCGTCGACCCGGAGACCGGCGACGAGTACCCGCTGGTCTTCGAGCCGCACGACGGCGCCAACCTGGTGCCGGCCGCCGAGTACCTGTCCGGCAACGTCCGGGAGCGCCTGACACAGGCGCAGGCCCTCGCCGCCGACGACGCCCGCTTCGAGATCAACGTCAAGCACCTCGAAGACGTGCTCCCGGAAGAGATCTCCCCCGGTGAGATCGACGCGCCCATGGGCGCCGCGTGGCTCGGCAAGGGCCCGATACAGGCGTTCCTCCGCGAGAAGCTCGACAGCGGCCAGATCCGGGTCAGCTTCCAGGGCGGCTCGATGTGGAAGGTCGACGCGCCCAGCAACGTCACGGACACCCGAGCAGCCCGGAAGGTCTGGGGCACGCAGGAGTTCCACGCCCTCAAGCTGGCCGAGGCGATCCTCACCAACGGCAAGATCCGCGTCACCTACCGCGGCGACGACGGCAAGACGTACCTCGACGAGGACGCCACCGCCGCGGCGCAGGCCAAAGCCGACGAGATGCGCGAGGAGTTCCAGGACTGGCTCTGGGCCACCCAGGAACGCACCGAGCAGATCAAGAAGCGCTACAACGACCTGCACAACAACCTGGCGCTCAGGTCGTACGACGGCCAGCGGCGCACCATGCCCGGCCTGGCCGAATGGTTCAAGCCGCACGCGCACCAGCACGCGGCCGTCGCCCGCATGGTCAGTGAGCCGGCCGTCCTCCTCGCCCACGAGGTCGGCGCCGGCAAGACCGCCGAAATGGCCATGGGCGTGATGGAGCTGCGGCGCCTCGGCCTGGTCAACAAGGCCGCCATCGTCGTCCCGAACCACATGCTGAACCAGTTCCGCGACGAGTTCGCCGAGCTGTACCCGGAGTCTGCGACCAACGGCCGCATCCTCGCCGCGTCCAGCGACGACCTCCAGGGACGCAAGCGGCGGGAATTCATCGCCCGCGTCGCCACCGGCGACTACGACGCCGTCATCCTCACCCAGAACGCGTTCGAGTCGATCCCCATGCGCCCGGAGGTGCAGCTCGACTACATCAAGCGCGAGAAGGAGGCGCTGGAGAAGTCCCTGGAGCGCCAGCAGCTCGAAGACCAGGCGGCCAACCCCGGGAAGCGCACCGACTCCCGGATGGTCAAGGAGATCCGCAACCGCCTGAAGAAGCTCGAAGCCAAGGTCACAGCCAAGCTGGAAGCCCAGAAGGACATGGCCGGCCTGTACTTCGAGGACACGGGCATCGACTACGTCGTGGTGGACGAGGCCCACCACTACAAGAACCTGTCCACCAACTCCACGCTCCCCGGCGCAGCGATCGAGGGCTCCAACCGGGCCTCCGACCTCGACATGAAGCTGGAGTACCTGCGGAAGACCACGAAGTCCGGCCGCGTCGTCACCTTCGCCACCGCCACCCCGATCTCCAACTCGATCACCGAAGCGCACACGATGCTGCGCTACCTGCGGCCCGACCTGCTGGAGAAGGCGAAGATCCGCAACTTCGACGACTTCGCCTCTACCTACGGCAAGGTCGTCAACGGCACGGAGCTCGCCGCCGACGGCTCCGGCTTCCGCGAGGTCAGCCGCTTCGCAGCGTTCCGGAACATGCCGGAGCTGCTGCGGATCTGGCGCACCGTCGCAGACGTCAAGAACTCCGACGACCTCGCCGAGTACCTGGACACCCCGGACGTGGCCGGCGGGAAGGCCGTCACGATCTCCGTCGAGCCCACCGACGGGCTCCTGGCCTACATGGACCAGATCGCGGCCCGAGCGCGGGCCGTGAAGAGCGGCGACGTCGACCCGAAGGTCGACAACATGCTCAAGATCAACTCCGACGGGCGGAAGGTCTCCCTCGACCCCCGCATGGTCGGCATCGACGAGCAGGGCGCCAAGCTCCCCGCGGCCGCCGACAACATCGCCCGGATCTACACCGACACCAAGGACGCGGTCTACCCGACGTCCAAGAACAACCCCGCCCCGCACACCACGACCGGCGGCCTCCAGATCGTCTTCCTCGACATGGGCACCCCGGCCGCGCCGGGCAAGTCCAAGAAGAAGGGCAACGCCGAAGGCGCCGCCGACATGGAGGAACTGGGCCAGACCAAGTTCCCCGCCTACCAGGAGATGAAGGAACTCCTCATCGAGCGCGGCGTGCCGGCCGAGAAGATCCGCTTCATCCACGAGGCGAAGAACGACGCCGAGAAGGCCCAGCTCTTCGCGGACGCCCGTAACGGCAAGATCAGCGTGCTCCTCGGCTCCACCACGAAGATGGGCGTCGGCACCAACGTGCAGTTGCGTGCCACCGCCCTGCACCACCTCGACTGCCCGTGGCGACCCGCCGACCTCGAACAGCGCAACGGACGCATCATCCGCCAGGGCAATGCCAACCCTGAGGTCGCCATCTTCCAGTACGTCACAGAGGGCAGCTTCGACGGCTTCGCGTGGCAGACCGTCGCTCGCAAGGCCAAGTTCATCCGCCAGCTCATGAAGGGCAGCCTCACCGAGCGGACCGTCGAGGACATCCCGGACGGGGTCTTCAACGCCGAGCAGGTCACAGCCATCTCCACCGGCAACCCCTACCTGCTGGAGCAGGCCAACGTGAAGGTCGCCCTCGGCGCTCTCACACGCAAGCTCAAGGGCCACCTCCGCACGATCGACGGCTACAAGTCCACCATCTACGCCGCCGAGCGCCTGCGCACGTACACCGACGAGCTCGTCGCTCAGCTGCGCGATGTCAACCGGCGGAAGAAGAACACGCGCGGCGACGACTTCAACGCCACCATCGGCACCACCGACTTCACCAACCGCGAGGAAGCTGCCAAGGCCTTCAGTGCCGCGGCGAAGGCCGTCCTGCGCCAAGGCATACAGAACCAGTACCGGCCGGGCGGCCACCCCGAGGTCGTCCTCGGCAAGGTCGGCAACATCGAGATCACCGCCCAGTACAGGACCGGGTGGGACAACCACGGCCGCGTGCACCTGGTCGACGTCCGCATCCCCGACGTGCCCCAGAGCCTGCACACCTACGACGAGAAGTACCTCGACCAGGAGACGACCCTTCCGATCGCCCGCATCGAGGACAAGCTCGCCGACATCGACAAGCGGATCGTCGCGGCGGAGAGCTACCTCCGACAGGAGGAACGTTCCGCCGCCACCGCACGCGAGCGCGTCGACCGGCCCTTCGAGCAGGCCGCGGACCTGGAAGTTGCCGAGCGCCGCTCGAAGCTGATCGCCGCGGTCATCCGCGAGCAGGGCCGCGACGTGTCCGGCGAGGACGCCGCAAAGGCGAAGCGGGACCGGATGGAGGCTCTGGAACACCAGCTTCGCGAAGCCCGCATCGCCGCCGGCGAGAGCGCCGGAGACGTGGACGATCCAGCCGAAGCCCAGGACACCGACCTGCTCCCCCGCACCCCAGCGCCGCCGTCCATCGGCACCGACGAGAAGGGCCGGCCGCGCATCACGTGGCCCGACGCCGAGGCCCGGAAGGCTGCGAAGGAACGGAAGAAGAAGGAGAAGCAGCAGCGCGCCCGCGAGGAGCGTGGCGAGACCACGCTTGATGCCGAGGAGGTCCGCAACGACCTGGACTCCCTGCGCGAGGAATCGTCCGAAGCGGCTGCGGCATCGGACGCCGACACGCCGGAGCAGGACGAGGAGCAGGTTCCGCAGCCCGCAGAAGAGCCGGAGGCCCCGGCCCCCGCCGCTGCGGAGCGCCAGGAGCAGGAGGCGGCTCCGGAAGGGGCGGGCGAGAACGAGACCTCCGAGGTCCAGCTCGACGCGACAGAGGTCCGCTCCGAGCTGGACAGCCTGAGGCCCGACTCTGGAGAAACGTCGGACGACGATGCGCCGGATGAGGAGGAGGCTCCCGAGACGGCACCAGACAGCGAGGAGACGGCCGACGACGCGTCCGAGAACGGGGAAACCAGTGGGGCCCCGAGCACCGACCCTGCTGGCCCGTCCGAGCGTGAGGCCGACTCCGCCGAGACGGTCGAGGAGAATGCGGACGCTCCCGGTGAGCGAGGCGCTGCCACCCCAGCTCCGGGCGCCCAGCCCGCACAGTCGGATGAGAGCGAGGGAGATCGCTCGGCTGCGGCTGCCTCGGACCCGGAATCGGACGGCTCAGACGCAGAGGAGAAGCCGACCCCCGAGCGCAACGCTGGGGGCAGCACGTCGGGGAACGAGCAGACGGAGGACCAGGACGAGGTCGCCCAGCGCCGTGCTGCCCGCGCAGGCACGTCGAGCGGCAGCTCCCGCTCGTCTACGAGCCCTCGCGCGCCGCGCGCTGCTGGAGAACAGGACCGCGGCACTGTGGCGGCCCGGCCCGAGCCGCAGCAGCAGCCTGCACCGGCGGACCTGACCAACGACCAGCTTGCCGAGTCCATCGACGCGCTGGAGGATCAGCTCACCCCGCTCACCGACTCCACCAACCCGCTGGACCTCGCCATGCGGCGACGTCTGGAGCACCGTCAGTGGGAGCTGGAGAACGAGGAGCGCCGCCGCTGGACTCGCGAGCCGCAGCGCGACGACTCCGGCAACCTGGTCGAGCCGTCCCGCAACGACGTCGTCAGCGACCGGCTCGCGGGCTACGACCTGAACGACGCAGAGGCCGACGGCCTCGTCTCGCGCGTGGAAAATCTCCCAGCAGCGAAGGACGGCGCCTACTCCGACGAGGAGTGGGAGCGCATCAGCGCCGAGGCCTCCGCCCGCGAGGACTACCCGCCCACCGACGAGCAGAACATCATCATCGAGGGCGCGGCTCGCCGCCGCCTGAACATGGCGGTCATGGCGCTCGCGGGCACCGGCAAGTCGTCCACGCTCAAGATGCTCAGCCACCGCATGCCGGACCGGAACATCGTCTACCTGGCCTTCAACCGGTCCGTCGCCGCCGAAGCCCGCGAGGCGCAGACCCGCGGCGAGTACGCAAAGAACATGCTCGCCTCCACGGCGAACGCCTACGCGGCCCGGGTCGCCGACCGGCGCCTGAACGACCGCCTGCCGTCCAACCGAGCCGGCGGATTCAAGAAGCTCGACGCCCAGCAGATCGCCGACCGGATGCGCTGGCACAACACGGTGAGGGCCGGGAACCGAGACCTCACCCCCGGCGGCGCCGCTACCGTTGCCGAGCGCATGATCCGCGAGTGGGCGAAGTCCGCGGACGCCGAGGTGGGCCCCCAGCACGTCAAGGCCGGCACCCCGGCCGAGCGCCGCGAGCTGTTCAACGCGGTCAAGCCGCTCGCCGACCGAATGTGGGCGAACCTCTCCGACCCCGAGGCCGGAGACTCGGACCGCGACCTGCCCATGGACTTCGACTACATCGTCAAGCAGTGGGCCCTCAGCGGCTACAAGCTCGACGCCGACGTCCTGTTCTGGGACGAGGCCCAGGACGTGAACCCCGTCCTGGAGGGCGTCGTCCGTGCCGCCCTTGACCAGGGCGTCCAGGTCGTGGCCGTCGGCGACTCCAACCAGGCCATCTACGGCTTCCGGGGCGCCTCCGACGCCCTGGCCAAGCTCCCCGTGGACGCCCGCGCCACCCTCACGCAGTCCTTCCGATTCGGCCCGGCCGTCGCCGACGTCGGCAACCGGTTCCTCCGGCTGCTCGGCACCCGCATGCGCCTGAAGGGCTTCGACCGCAAGGACTCCCGCATCGGGCAGCTCCAGCCCGGCGAAGAGTCCATGGTGATCGCCCGCACCAACGCCGGCGTCGCGCTGGCCGCCGTGCAGGCGCTCACCGCGGGCCGCACCGTCGCTGTGTCCGGCGGCGTGAAGGCGCTCCAGGAGTTCGTCCAGGCCGCCAACGCCCTCGCGGCTGGCGAGGACACCGATCATGCCGAGCTGGCCCGCTTCAACGGCAAGGCGTTCGACGACATCGTGGAAGAGGTCAAGGCAGACCCCGACCTTCAGCAGCTCTCCAGCCTGTTCAACCTGCTGGAGAAGCACGGCGACGACATCGAGGCCCTGCTGTCCTCCGGCTCCCGCCCCGCCGGCACCGACCTCGTCGGCGACCGCGTCTGGGTGCGCCTGGACTGGAACGACCCGAAGGCCAACGACCTCAAGCGGTGGCTCGGCGACGCCAAGAACAACGGCGTCGGCAAGCTCCTGTACGACCCGGCCACCCGCCGCTACTTCTACGAGCCCGGCAAGCGTGAGGTGCCGTGGAAGGCGCGCGGCCGATCCGGCGTCCACAAGATCGACAACCGCCTCTCCCTCGAAGAGGCCCAGCAGCGCATCGACGTCCACCTTGCAAACCTGTACCCCCAGGACGAGGGCGACGAGGGCAAGGGCCGCCTTGTCCCCGACCACGAGCCGCACGACGTGCTCGTGACCACCGCCCACAAGGCCAAGGGCTTGGAGTCCCCGCGCGTCCGTATCGCCGACGACTTCAAGGGCCCCGAGGAGAAGGAAGGCGGCTCCCTCGACTGGGACGCCGACAGCGCCCCGAGCGACGAAGCGCTGCGCGTCGCGTACGTTGCCGTGACCCGGGCCACCGAAGTCCTCGACCCCGGCTCCCTGGGCTGGGTGTTTCGGGCCGTCAGGGACGACGACCCCACGCAGCCGCCGAAGGGCGAGTACCGGCGCGACTTCGAGCCGGCCGACCTCAAGGTGGGCGACCAGGTCGACTTCCTGGAGGAGGACGGCACCCCGAACATCGGCGTCATCTCCGAGATCGACGGCTCGCAGGTCACCGTGCGCAGCACCAGCGACGAGCCGGGCCTCGCGGGCAAGCGGCAGGAGATCGGCGCGGTCCAGGTACAGCGCCGCAACGGCGAGGGCCGTCCGCTGCTGCCTGTCGCCTCCGATGCGGAACTGGACGATGCTATCGGCGAGGGCCGCTACGACTCTCAGGGCAGCGTCAGGCTCGATGCTGAGGGGGTCCGCACCGACCTGGCGAACCTCGGTCGTGCCGACAACAACAGCCAGGAGTCCAGCGAGCCGGAGAGCGACCCGGAGACGTCGCAGACGGATGTAGTTGAGCCCGAGGCCGCACAGGAGGCCATCGACGCCTCCGAGAGCGTCAGCCCCTGGCACATCAACATGGGCGACTACATACGTGTCGAGACGCAGAACACGGCTGGCAACCCCGTCGTGCGCGAGGGCTACCTGCTCGATGTCGCGAAGCAGGTCACCGCCCACCGGAGCAAGGAGAAGATCAAAGCCTGGCGCCTCTACCTCGGCCAGGAGGGGGACCAGCCGTCGAGGCAGAACGTGGTCACCATTCCGCGAGAGCAGAACGTCGAGCGCCTGGCCCCGCCCGTACCGGAGACCCGCGAGGAGGAGGAACACACCAACACCCTCGGCTGGAAGGGGCCGGACGAGACGCGCGAGAAGGTCGGCCAGCACGACGGCAAGGACGTCGAGGTCGGCGAGCTGCACGTCACTGGCAGCGACGCTCGCCGTGCCGTGTACCTGGGCGGAGAGCGCATCGGCCGACTCGACTCGGGCAACGGCGGATGGAGGGCGCACCACGACAAGCACGGAGCCATCGGCAACCGCTGGTTCGTGGGAGACACGGACTTCTGGAAGAGCGGCTCCTACGAGCCGGCCGACCCCACGCGGGACGCTGCACTCGCCGTCGCTCGATCCCACGAGAATGGGGAAGAGCGCTCTAACGCCTACTTCCACAGCGGGCGAGCAGTTTCCCAGCACGATGCCGAGCAGATCGTGGCCGCTCACCTGGACCCGCGGCTGCGTCCTCGCTGGTGGATCTCTGACACCAAGCGTGGCCGAGCTGACGTGTACGTCGACAAGAATCTGGCCGGCGAGATTGCTGGCGGGAGCGATCGCTGGCAGGTCGTCGGCGGGAACGGTAAGCCGGACGGCACTGTCTACCCCAGCAAGGAGACGGCCGCGCAGGCGCTGGCAGAGGCATCTCCTCTGCTGGCCATCAAGCCGAGTCCGCGCTTCAGCTCGCCCGACTACCCCAGCACGCTGAAGGACGCCGACCTCAACAACTGGATCGCCGCGTCGAAGAAGTGGCTGGCAGAGGAGGCTCCGCAGCTCCCGGACAACGCATCTACGCCTACTTGGGTGCGGAACAACCTGAGCGAGCTGGAAGGAGAGCGAGAGAAGCGCGACGCAGACGGCGGCAGCGAGCGAGACCAGGGCCGCCAGCCCTCCCCCACCTCAGCGGAAGAGGCTTCGACGGAGGGCGACGTCATCGACGCCGGGCAGGGTCGGCGCAACGACTACGTCCGCCTGGAGACCGAGACCAGCTGGGGCGAGCCCCAGGTCCGTGAGGGCTACCTGCTCGGGACACCCCGCAGGGGCACCGGGCACCTTCAGAACGCGGAGAACTTCGACGCCTGGGTGCTTCACATCGGCGACGGCCCCAACCAGACGCCCACGCGCGGCAACGAGGTGAAGATCCGCACCGATCAGAAGATCCAGCGGCTCGCCACTCCCGCGGCGCCGGAGCTCGGCCACGTCGACATCAACTCGGCGAAGCTCGGCGAGTACATCCGTGTCACCCTCCCGGACGCGGAGGGTAACGCTGCCACCCACGAGGGCTACGTCTCGTACCTGTCCCCGAACAGGACCGGCTTTCGCGGGGACGCCCCCATCAAGTCCTGGTCGATTCGGCTCAAGGACAGTCCGCACGACGAGGGCGTGTACGAGGACACTCTCATCGTCCCCGCCGGCCACGACGTGGAGAGGATGCAGGCGCCGGGTCCCGTGCCCGAGCTGGAGATCCCGGACCTCCCCGGCATCGACCTGAGCGAGTACACCCGAGCCGACGACAAGGATGTTCAGCGGTATCGGGACTGGGCTGGAGTGTGGGCGAACCCGACCCCTGACGGGCCGAGGAATGCACTCCTGGACCGGGTCACGAACATGCCCGGCCCCGCCTACAAGCCGCTCCGGCCGGAAGAGGCAGACCGGTGGATCGGCACAGCCGGTGACGCGTTCCCGCTTGACCAGTTCGACGAGAACACGCGCCACCTCCTCGCGGCTCACGAAGGCGAACAGCGAGATTTCCTCGCTCGCCAGGCAGCGGCGATGCGTGAGACCACGCAGCAGATCGCGGGCGACTTCCGCGTCGAGAGCCGGAAGAGCATGGTTGCGCACATCGCGACGCGCGACGGCATGGCGAATGCCACCGAGGAGTTGAATGCCCGGTGGACGGTCGACATGGACCGCATCCACCAGGTGGTCCCGGAGCAGGTAACTGCGGCCATGCGGGACGGCGACCGGAGCGGACTCACCGAGCAGCAGATCAAGGACTTCCTCACCGGCGTCGCGGGCGGAGACGACTCGGACCAGGTGGCGAACGGTCTCTCCGGCGCATTCCCGGAGCTGCGGCGATCCCTTCTCTCGGCCCGCGTTGACGTCCTGTCGTACTACGCAGGCTTCCGTGCCTGGACAGGGCAGGACGACGACCGGTCGTTCTCTGGCTACCACCACTTCAACACCCGCATTCAGGCCCTCGGCGGCCAGACCGTACCGGCGGGCGACCCCCGGACGGGCGCAGGCCCGCTCATCATCGGTGAAGCCGAACTTCCGGCTGGCATGCGCTGGGCACGGCTTCAGACCCTTCGGCCCGGCAGCATCTACCGCCAGGTGAGCGGGCGGCGGCGTGACGGCGGCACGTTCGATGGGCTGAGCCATCCGTACATCGTCATCAACACGCATGCCGACGGGTTCGAGGGAAGGCTCCGCACCACCAGCGTCACCAGCGGCGGCAGCTCCGAGACCCCGGGCGACTGGGTCGTCGAGCTGACGGCACCCGAGGCCCGACTGCGTAGGCGCGCCCAGGCGGCGGCCCGCGACCGCAATCTGAAGCGCGATCTGGAGCGCGACGAGCAGGAGTGGGAAGCCACTCAGTCTCAGTCTCGACGGCCCCAGGGCGATGCCGTTGACATCGCGGCCCTGAAGGTAGGAGAGCGAGTTCGTGTCCGAGGGTCGAACGAGTTCATGGGCGGCATGTACGTGCGAGAAGGGGACCTGGCGGAGCCGCCGAAGCGTGCGCAGATGTGGCGCAACGGCGAGCAGGTGGACGGCTGGCGGCTGCGCTTCCCGGGCAACAGGGGCCTGAACGAGTACGCCTACGTCGCCGACGGCGGCGACGACGAATGGGCAGAGCGCATCGAGCGCCAGGACTCGGCATCGAACGACACGGGCCCCGAGACCTCCGATGCCGATGCGCCCGAGCGCCCGGCGGAGGCCAACGGTGAGGAAGGTTCCGAGGGCGACGAGGACGAGGATTCGGGCAGGAGGGACCGTGACGACCGCCGCAGCGACCGCAACGGGCCCGATGAGACCAGCGGCGGCAACAATGGCGACGGAGGCGGCGACGCTCCCGACCCGGAGGGTGACGCCGACGATGACGACGACCGGGACGAGGAGGAGGCGGACACCGACGAGCGTCGCGACCGCCGCCGGCGCCGGGATCGCGACCGTGACCGGAACGGCGGAGGGCGAGACGGCGGCGCGCCGAACGGTGGCCGGCCCCGCATCCCCGGCCGGGACCGCGACCGGGACAAGGGACGCGACGGTCGTGACCGCGACCGCTCCGGCAATGCAGACACGCCCGCTCTCGACGGCCTGAAGGACCGCTACCGCTCCGGCGACGCCCCCACGCCGTCCGGTGCGGATCCGCAGGAGCACGCTGCCTACCTGGGGCGTCTCGCTAACAACGACACCCTGGCGCTCTCCCCCGGCGGCCGGCTCATCACCTGGTCCGACGACGATGGCCGCACTTGGCAGTTCGGCCACGCCGTCAGCGGAACGCACCTGGCCGACTGGGAAGCGGACGGTGAGCAGATCGGCGGCCGGGACGGCGCTCGCCGCCTCGCAGGCGAGTACGAGAACCTGCGGAGCGACGACGGCAGCCTGATCGGCTGGGAGGCCCCGGAGCTCGACCTGGAGGCCCTGCGCACCTGGATGGACGCCGAGGGCAACCCGCTCGGCCTGGCCATCGAGGAGACCCGCCAGAACGTCATCCGTACGCGGCCTACCGATTTCACGGGTCAGCGGGAGCAGCAGAGCCGCGCGGTTGCTCCCGGCAACGCAGACGACCGCAGCGACTCGGAGCCGGCGGGCGACGGTCAGCGTGAGGGTGCGGACGGCACCCAGCCTGGCCGAGACGGGGAGGGAGCGGCGCGTGGCGCCGCCGACGCCTCGCAGTCGCGGTACGCCGTCAACGCCAACCACTACCGCGATGCCGAAAAGCAGCGTGCTGGATTCGTGGACGGCCGCCGGATCCCCACGGCGAACGAACTGCGCCAGTACGAGGCTGGCGAGGACCGCATCATCAGTGAGGAGGGCGAGCGTGCCCTGTTCGGGTCTCCCGAGGAGATGCGGGCACTGGCGTCCGAGGGCATGGCTCCCGGGCCGGTCCTGCCGAATGAAGGCGCGGGTCAGGTCTGGCGGAATGGCCGTCTGATCGGCTCCCTGACGGCGCCCCACACTGTCTCGAACTCCCCGAACCCCACCGAGGTGTGGTGGAGCAACACTCCGTTCGGTGAGAGCCCGCACTTCAGCACCCGGGAGGCGGCGCTCGCTCACCTCGTGCTGCGCGACATCGAGCGCGGGGAGCCGGATCTCGGCATCGTCCACCCCGACCTCGCGAACACGCTCGCCAACGTGGATGTCGGCCTGGCGTTCCCGAAGGACTTCCGCGGTCTGGAGACGCTGACCGACAACCCGGGCGACCTGGAACGCTACGAGGCGCTGCGCAAGCTGGTTGCCGCGCTCGGCCGAGGCGTCGTGCCGAGCGGCAACGTCGCGGACGACCTGGCCCAGCTCTACGACGAGCTGCGCTGGCTGGACGCCACGCACTACAAGCACCAGCCCGCCAACCTGAAGGACAAGTACATCCTCGGTCCTGGCTGGTTCGCTGACCAGATCAGCAGGTACCTGGACGTCCTGCGGCCGGAGGACCCGCGGGCGATGCACCACAAGGCACTCAAGAACCGCGCCGCGCGTCAGGTTCTCGGCGAGCTGGAGACGCCCGACTGGCAGGACACCGCCGAGCGCGTCTCGGCAGGAGACCTGCGTGAGGGAGACGTCGTCTTCCTCGAAGGCCGCATCACGGGCCTGTACCCGGGCGCCACCGGCCGGCGGCTCGGATACGTCGTTGGGGAGCCCAAGAAGGTCAAGTTCACCGCGGACAAGGTGCGCTACAAGGGGTACCGGATCGCAGTCGCCAAGGATCCCTTCCAGGACTCCCAGCACACGGTGGAGGGACAGACCTTCCTGATCCCGGACAGCCAGGGCCCCATTCTCCGTCTCGCCCGAGCCGAAGACGTCCACTTCCCCCTCGACCAGCACCAGTACGGACGGCAAGTCGGCGAGACCCCGAGCACGCAGACAGGCGGGGCCGACCGAGGCGCCGCACCGAGCAGCACCCCGAGCGCACCCGACACAGGGGCGACTCCGGCCCGCGGAAGCGCGACCGGTGGCGACAGCACCGGCGCACCGTCTGCTTCGGCACCCACCCGGAACACGACTGCGACCGGCGAGAACGGCAGCACCCGGACGCGGCAGCCGGCGAACAGCACCCCGGCAGCGCCGAACAACGGCGGCGCCGACACCGACCGCACGCGCCGAGAGGAGACGGAGATCGGGCCCGCCACCGCGGCGGAGCCCCGGACCGCGCCTGAGGCCGTCGGTGGCCGGCCCGCCGAGTGGGTGCAGGTCAGCACTCTCCAGACCGGCGACCTGGTCCGCATCGACGGTGAAACCAGGGCCAAGGGGACGGCTCGGACGCTCTCCGGGTACGTTGTGGCCGAAGGCCCGAAGCAGCTGCCGATCGTCCGCAACGGCCGCTCCCGGGAGATGTACCGCGTCCTCATCGCCGACGAGCCGAACGCCCCCACCGGCACACCCGTGTGGGTACCGCTGGACGCTGCGGCCGCGCGCGCCACCCGCGACGAAGCCGACCAGTTCCAGGGCTCCCCGCAGACCGGCGCGGACTCCGACGTCCTCACCGGCCGCATCGCGGGACGGGTCCCGACCGACGCCAACGGCAACGGCCTGTTCCCCGGCTCCCTCGTCACCGACGACGACGGCAACGAGGGCGTGATCACCGGCGCGAGCGCCAACAGCGTCCGCGTCCAGTTCGGCGACGACCGCACCGACGACGACCACGCACCTACCTCGCTCAACGTCACCGACGGCGGCGCCGCCCGGCCCGCCGGCTGGACCCCGGACGGGCACCTCGTGGACGAAGGAAACGTCGTCGGCGACCGTGACGGCAACTTCCTGGGCACCGTCGAGTCGACCAGCGGCGACACCGCCTCGGTCGCCACCCTGAGCGGCGTGCAGGACGAGCCGATCGCACAGCTCCGCGTCATCGGCGACACCGCCAACGACCAGGGCACCAACAAGGTTGACGCCGTCCAGCCCACGCCCGCCAAGGACGTGAAGGAAGGCGACGTCCTCGTGCGCCCCACTCCCAGCGGCCCGACCACGGCGCGGGTCACCCGCCGGGAAGAGAACGGCGACCAGTCCCACTTCGACCTGGAGGACACCACCACAGGCGAGCCGAGCGAGCTCTCGGTCACGAGCGACACCACCATGCAGCGCGCGGTCGACGCCGACGGAAACCCGCCCGAGCTGGGCCCGGAGGACGCCCCGAACGACAGCGGCGAGATCGTCGTCCGCGAGCCGGCCCCGGCCGTCACCCCGGTCACAGGCCAGACCGTGGACCCACAGCTCACTCCCGAGGAGCGAGAGGCCATCACCGGCCGCGGACCCGTGCCAACCGGCAGCCCGGAGGCGCAGGAGGGCGCAGCGCGCATCGCCAACGATCAGCCGGTCACGCCCGCGCAGGCATCCGCCCTCGCCGAGGAACTGCGGGAAGGGGCCGACTCGTCCACCCCTGAAGGGCGCGCTGCGCAGCGGGCCGCCGACCGTCTGGACGCTGCCGCCGGCAACGAGCCCGTCGCCGGTCAGCCGGAGCCGGGAACGATCGGCTCGGTGGGCGCGGGCGACACGATTGGCCTGCCCGATGAGTTCGCCCCGGACACCGTGACGACGTACCGCGTCGTGCAGGTCCAGGAGGCCCCCGGCGGAGTGCGTGTGCTCACTGTCGAGGACGGGGACGGCATGCGCTTCGAGCGGACCTTCGCATCCTCAGCGCCCCTGCACCAGTTGCCGGAGCCGGAGGCCCCTGCCGCTGCTGACGAAGAGCCGCGCGACCCCAACCCGGCTCCGGACGCGGACAAAATTCGCTCGGACTACGCGGATGCCGTCGTACGAGCCGTGATCGGCAACGCCATCGACGGCACCACCACGCCCGGCAGCATCCACCAGCTCCGCCAGCAGATCGCCGAACAGCTCACGCCTGAAGCGCTGCGTACGGCCATGCGACGAGCCCGCAACGGCGCCCTGTCCGCGATCACCGACGCCGGGATCGAGGGCGGCGAGCGGGACGACCTGGTGCAGTCGCTCCGCAAGAAGGCCGCGACCGCCCGCACGGACGCCGTCCGCGCTGCACTGCGCACGGTCAACGACTTCGAGCCCCTGGACGGCGAGTCCGACGAGGAAATGGCCCGCCGTGCAGCGGAGCTGCTCCGCCTGATCCCGGAGGCCCTGGCCACCCCGCCGGCCCGCAGCGAGGACGACAGCACAGATGCAGAGGTGAACAACGCGGTGACCCAGCACGCCGACGATGCGGTGGGCGAAGCGCTCCAGGCCGCCACCAGCGGTGAACTGCTCACTCCGGAGCGGCGGAACGCGATCGTGCAGCGGCTTGCCGCGCAGATGGACGCCACCCGCAACGACACCGCCCAGCGGATCGCCGAGAGGCTGCCCGCGGCTCGCCGCCCCGGGATCATGCCGCACATCGTGGCCGGGCTCGCCGCCATCGCTCGCACGATCGTCGCCATCGTCGTCGCGTTCCTGAAGGGTCTGGCCAAGGCGTGGCAGCGCAGCCGTGAGGGTCTGCGGCGCATGCGTGAGCGCCTGGTCCGGTTCCGCCGAGGACTGGCGCAGCGCATCCGCTCGTGGCCTGATACCCGCCGCCTGCGCCGCCTCGCCGCCGCAAGAAGTCTTCCGCAGCACGGCGACGGCATGCCGCTCGGCGACCGCGTCGCTCACTGGGCGCGGCTGCTGCCCGCTCCGGGCCGCTTCGGTCAGGTCTCCCGACGGGCCCGCTGGTACCGGCCGGCCTCCCGTTCCTCTCTCGCGGCCGGTGCACTTCCGGAAGTCCAGGACGGAGTGCGGTGGACCATGGACCGGGCCGTGGATGGCGGCCCCGGCCCGCAGGCCCTGCGCCACCTCGCGGCGCTCCGCGCGGCTGGCCAGGACGTGGATGCCGATGTGGTTGCCCGCCTGACCGCGGCGGCGCCTGAACTCGGAGACGACCCGCACGGCACCGTCCGGCACGCCGCTGCGTTCGCCGACACCGCTGAGCGGCGCCTGCGGAACCTCGCGGCTGCGGCCGCCGGCGGCGCTCCGGATGCGGACCTGGAGATCACGGCGGCCCGCGTGGAAGCACAGGCCGCCCGACGGGAGGCCGACCGCCTTCGCCAGGCATACGCCGCGGCGCTGCCTGCGGCGGTCCGCGAGACCCTGGGCGAGATCCGCGAGATGGGTCCGGGCACCACGGCGACGCTGGTGACCACCCCGGACAGTGACCCGGCTGCCGTGCGGGCGCTGACGGGCATTGCCCAGTTCGTGCCGCGGGACTGGCTGTCTCCGACGGAGACCCGATTCATTGGGGCCCGCAGCGGCGCGGCTGGCGGCTACGACGCGGGCAGCCGGATTGCGACGGTGGCCGACCTCGGGGACGAGGGCCGCCGCACGGCCGCGCACGCTCTGCTCGCGCACCTCCAGCAGCACTACCCCGACTTGCTGGCCGCACAGGAGACGTTCCAGTTCACTCGCACCCACAGCGGCCGCGTGGGCGCCCGGCGCCGCACGTCGCTGGACAGGCTCCTCGCAAGGCTGTTCCGCAACGACACCGGCCACGACGAGAACGGGGACCTGGTGCCGCTCGGCCTCGCGACGCTGTTCTCCGGCGACTGGTACGAGGACGACGACCTGCGGGCTTTCCTGCTCGGACTGCTCGCCACCCGATAGAAGGAGGACAGCATGAGGGTCATGGGCACGCTGGAGGACGGCGCCGCCTACGACGTGGAGGTCACCGGTCTGGAGGACCGGCCGGTGACCGGCTCCCGCCGCGTGCGGGCCCTGGTCGAGCAGCACACGGGCCGACCGGTCTTGCTCGGCCCGCTCGGTCCCCGGCGCACGCTGGAGCCCACCGACGCCGATGCCGTGCTGGCGCTCCTGCGAATTCACACGCGAGTGGTGGAGGTGTCCTAGGCTGCTGCCGGTACATCGGCCGACGCGAGGAGCAGCAGTGGGTGGCAGACGGTACGTCGCGCTCGAAACAGTCGTACCGGCCTGTGTCGCGCTGCTCGGCTTCGCTGCCGTGGTGCTTCCCGGAGACGGGCTCACCGCGGCGCGCTTCGCCACAGGTGCCGCGGTCTACCTGCTCACCGTCGGCGGACTGTACTTCGCCATCCGGAATCGCGTCGGGTCGAGGCGGTAGGCCCTCACACCGTGATGGCGAAGACCCAGAGGTGCGGATCGGGCCCCGGAAGAATGACGTAGTGGACGATCGCGGTGCGCGTCGTGATGACGCGAACCGACTCGTCCATCTCGTATTTGTCGGCCTGCGGCCACGTCCACGGGTCCTCGCAAGCGCGGACAACCGCCTCTTGCAGCTCCTCCCGGACCATGTTCGGCAGGTCACGGATCGTGCGTCCGACGTGGGCCGCGAACCGCGCAGGAACGGCGGTCACCGGCCGAAGACCTCCGCCATGTCCATCGCGCCGTCCTCGGGGCGGCCAGCGGCCTCCCACTGCGCAAGGGAAAGGCGCGCCAGCTCACGAGCGCGCTCCTCACGCTCGTCACCGCTCGGCGACTGAGCAGCGCGGAGCACCGCAGCCACGTAGTCATCTACCGGCAGCGCATGCCGCTCGGCCTCGTTTCGCACGCTGGCCGCCAGGCCGTCGTCTACAGACACCGTCAAGAGAGTCATGAGTCCGAGGGTAGCGAGCCGCTCGCGCGAGCGGCAGGGGATCAGCCCGAGACGCAAGCTGCCCCGGCCCCGACTCTGCCGCCCGTGGACTACGCATACGCCGTGAAGAACCTGCCCCAGCCTGCCGACCCGGCCGCCGGTGGCGTCCCCGACGCGCCCCCGCCGCCTGAGCTCAGGCCGCCGCAGGAAGACGACGCCCGCCCCTGGGCCGGGAATCTGTACGACGAGGGCGACGAGTCCGACCCGACCGAGGCGTACACCGCCCTGTCCGGCCCGAACGGGGAACAGGCGTGGCTCGATCTGGCAGAGGACGGCACCCTCACGGGCTGGGTGAGGGACGAGACCGGCCAGGTGTGGAGGTACTCCGACCCGGATACCTGGGCGATCGACGTGGACGACGCCGGGATGCAGGAGACCGGCGGCACGCGCGGCGAGCCTGCTGACTCCCCGGGGCAGGCCCCGGCGCCAGTCGACCCGGCAGATCCGAGCGCTCTCGACGCCCCGCCGCTCGAACTGGGCGCGTCCGACGACGTCGTCGACCTGGACGCCGAGGAGGACCCCGCCGGAGAAGACCCTGCGGCCGCCGACGAAGACCCTGAGGCGGAGGAGAACCCCGAGGACGAGGAGGACGAGGAGACCGGCACCCCCAAGAAGAAGGGTGGCAAGCCGTGGTGAGCACCCTCGGGAGCGTGACGGGGCGCAGGGCCAGCGGAGGACGCTAACCCCCCTGTAGGGGCACGGTGCACACCGCCCGAGACGTCCGCCAGGAGGAACCCCGCCGTGCCCCGTACCCCGCCACCGCCCAACACAACGGGCCGCCTGCCACAGACCAAGGGCGTAGTCCGCGCGATCTTCGCCGTCACCGGCGTCGTGGACGAAGTCGAAGACCTGATCCTTCCGGGTGCCTTCACCCGCACCCTCGCCACGCGCCGCGTGAAGTCGGTCTGGCACCACGAGTGGAAGGACCCCGTCGGCGCGGTCCTCACAATCGAGGAGTGGATGCCCGGAGACCCGCGCTTCAGGACCATCCCTGGCGGGTCGGTCTGGCCGACCGAAGCGGGTGCCCTCGTCGCATCCGTCCAGTTCAACCTGCGGACCAGCCGCGGCCGCGACGCCTACGAGCAGGTCAAGCAGTGGCACGAGAACGGCGAAGCCGCCTTCTCCATCGGCTACAAGGTGCCGCCGGGCGGAGCCTCAAAGCGCCACGACGGCGTCCGCATCATCCACGACCTCACCCTCTACGAGATCAGCCCCGTCCTCCACGGAGCCCACCCCCTGACGCGCAGCCTGGAAGTCAAGGCCGCGGCCACGACCGCAGAGACAGACCTGGAGCGCAAGGCCACCTGGTCCGCCGTCGAGCTGAAGGGCGCCGAAACGCAGGTCGGCCGCGGAGCGATGGTGGCACTCAGCCTCCCGCCCGACGTCGCCGCCCAGATCGCGCACCCGGACGGCACCGCCCCGGAGCATCTACACATCACGCTCGCCTACCTTGGCGATGCCGCCGCCCTCGGCGGCCACCCCGACGACCTCCGCGACATCATCGCCCCTGCGGCCGCCGACGCTACGCCGCTGAAGGGCATCATCGGCGGCCTCGGCCGGTTCCCCGACCACGGCAGCGGCGAAGCGACCTGGGTGCCAGTCGACGTGCCGGGCCTGGCCGAACTGCAACAGCGCGTTGCCGAGGCCCTGAGGGGCTCCATCTACTCCGACAAGGTCGACACCAAGCACGGCTTCACCCCCCACGTGACCCTCGGGTACGACCTGCCCGACGCCTCACCCATCCCGTCGACCCCCGTGGTGTTCGACCACATCACCGTCGTCCGAGGCGGTGATCAGTACCGCGTCCCCCTCAACCAGCCCGAGCCGGAGGCCCCCGCAGCCCAGCCGGCCTCGATCGAGGCGAAGTCAGCCGCGCAGATCGTCCTGGAAGCCAAGTCCCTGCGTCCGGCCCGCAGAGCGCCCGAACGGAAGTCCGCGGCGCAGATCGTCCTGGAAGCGAAGTCCGTCCCCCTCCCGGAGTCCGCCATGCGCCCCATGCCCCTGTCGTACGAGCAGCTGCACATTCGCCTCAGCGACGCTGTCCGCCAGCTCTGGAAGTCCGCCGACAGCATGGGCGACTGCTACGTGTGCGTGGAGGCGACCTACCCCGACCACGTCATCGCCACCCGGCACAACGACGGCATCACCACCACCTACTCCATCCCCTACACGGTCGCCGGCCGAGACATCGACCTCGGGACGGCGTCCGAAGTCGAGCTCACCACCGTGGCGCTGCCGGTCACCGGCGACACCCACGCCGTGGGCGGCGACGAAGAGATCGACGCTCGGTACGTCCTCCCGGCCGCCGCCGTCCTGAACGACGCCACGGCTCTGATCGAAGTCTCGGACGCCGGCCCGAGCCACCTTCAGTCCCTCCAGCCCCACATCACCGAACTTCTCAGCACTCTCGCGAAGAAGGGCCTCCCCATGACCGACACCAACGTCCCGCCCGGCTCCTCCCTGAACCTGTGGGACGACGAGTACGACGTCGTCGACGGCTGGGGCGACGACCCCGACGACGAGGCTGTTCCCCGTGGGAACACCTCCGAGGAGAAGTCCGACGAGGGCGAGGACTACGACGACGAGGAGACGGACGACGCGGCTGTTCCCACGGGGAACACCTCGGGGCCGGACGCCATGGGCACGGGCGACCCGGTCGAGGACGATGCCGCCCGCGTCCGACTCGACGCCGACGAGGTCAAGGCCGCCCTCGCATCCCTGACCCTCTGACCTGCTCAATCCTCGGGCTCCCGGCGGCACGAACTTTCGTGCCCGGGAGCCCGAGACGGTAGTACCCGAACTCTCCTTCACTGCGCCTCGCGTTGAGGCGTCCCGGTGCTGGCCGGGCGAGCGACGCACGCCATCGCCCATCCAGCACAGGAGAGTGCAAGCACACCATGGCTACCGCCACCGACAAGGGCCTCATCCGCTCCCTCAAGGGCCAGCTCGCCGAGAAGTCGGCGGAGGCCGAGCGCATCGCCGGCACCTTCAAGGAAGAGAACGGCGCCTTCGTCGTCTCCACCGAGCAGCGCAACGCGTACGTCAAGGCCGTACGCGACGCCCAGGAGATCAAGGGCCTCCTCGACGCCGCCCAGGGCGCCGAGACCCTCACCGGCTACCTCGACGCCCCCGATGGCTCCTCCGCCGCCGGGCAGTTCTACGGCAGCGCCGCGCACGCCGGTCCCGAGGTCAAGAGCCTCGGCGACTACTTCGTGGAGTCCGACGCCTTCCAGCGCGCCCGCGGCAAGGAATTCAAGGAGCGGCCGTTCATCCGCGCCGAGATCGAGGGGAAGTCCATCTTCTCCCTCTCCGCCGGCACCCACACCGTCCAGGCTCTCGGCTCCGCCCAAGACCTCGGCATCACCGAGGCCCAGCGGCGCAAGTGGCACATCCGCGACCTCTTCCCGAAGGCCAAGACCAAGTCCGCGGTCCTCATCGGCATCCGCGAGACCGGCTGGACGAACAACGCGGCTCAGACGCCTGAGCGCCGGGCGGCCGACGGCGTCTCCGCGCCGACCGGCCTCGACAGCGACGTGTTCGGCCGGGCCCCGCGGTCGAAGCTGAAGCTGGAGACCGTGAATTTTCCGATCTCGGAAATTTCCCACATGCTCGACAGCCACAAGAACATCCTGTCGGACGAGCCGCGGCTGAAGCAGTTCATCAACAGCCGGCTCATCGAGGGCATCAAGTTCGCCGAGGACTACGACCTGCTCCACAGCCAGGGCAGCGACGGCACGTCCATCGTCGGCCTCTTCAACACCCCCGGCATCCAGACCTACACCGGCTCGAACACCGACAAGTTCTCCATCCAGGTCCGGCGCGCCATGACCAAGGCCCTGATCGCCGAGTACGACCCGAGCGGCCTCGTGGTCAGCCCGTCCATGTGGGAGCAGGTCGAGGTCGAGACCGACGACAACGGCGCCTTCCGCGTCGCGCTCCAGGTCGCCGTCGGCGCGCAGAAGCGCGTCTGGCGCCTGAACGTCATTGAGTCGACGGCCATGCCGGACGACAACTACCTGCTCGGCGCATTCGGGATGGGGGCTCAGCTCTACGACCGGGAGAACGTCTCGGTCACTGTCTCCTCGGAGAACTCGGACAACTTCGAGCGGGGCGTTCTGACGTTCCGAGCCGACGAACGTCTGGCGCTTGAGGTTTCTCGCCCGGAGAGTTTCGTAGTAGGCACCTGGGCCCGCTGACCCTTACATGCGGAGACCTGACGCGGGGCCGGACCGTACGGTCCGGCCCCGCACCACATACCGAGAGAGCGAGGACTGCCGTGGCAGACACCAACGAGCTGGGCACGGCCCTCACCCAGCTCCTGAACGAGCCCGAGCCCCCGCGGGGGCCACGTTGCACCGTCGGGTCCGTCCTCGACGACCTGGACGCCGACACCGCCGCGAAGTTCCGCATCGTGCTGGACAACCCTGCCGTCACCGCCACGCGAATCGCTGACACCCTCACCAGCAGCGGCCACCGCGTCCAGGCGCCGGCCGTTGCCCGCCACCGCCGCCGCGGTGGCTCCAACGGTTGCAGGTGCCCGCGATGAGCCTTGGAGACGACCTCGACGCGCTGCTCAAGCCCGCCGCCGCAGAACAGACGACCCCGCCGGAGACCACCCGCCCGACACCCCCGGTCCCCAAGGGCTGGGAGCCCGGCGTCCGGTACGAGCCCGGCGGCAGCATGCTCGTCACCGCCCCAGCTGCCGACCCCCCGCCCCAGGACGAGGCGGGATGGAGAGCCCGCGTCGAAGAACTGGGCCTGGTCGTCCCCAACGGCTACCGCGTCCGCCTGGTCGAGGCACGCCACGATCCTGCCGCCTGGCACCGCGACGCCCAGGGCGAGGACGCCGTCACACGCCCCGTCTGGCGCTGCCGCTACCTGATCGAGCCATCCGCCCCCGGCTGGGCATCCGCCGAAGACCTCAACAGCCTCATCCACGACGTGATGCGCCGCAGCCGCGCCCCCCGCACGCCTGCCGCGTCCACCGACCGCGCCCTCGCCGTGGTGTACGCCGACCCGCAGGCCGGGAAAGTCGGCCGCGACGGTGGCACCCGCGAGCTCGTCGCCCGAGTCGCCGAGCGGTTCGACCGGCTCCAGGACCACGTTCGCGACCTCGGCAAGGTCGGCCGGGCCCCCGACTCCGCATACTGGCTCGACGCCGGCGACTGCATCGAGGGCCAGGAGAACGTGGCCAGTCAGGCGTTCACGAACGACCTGACCATGACGCAGATGGTCCGCATGCACCGTCGGCTCACCTTCGAGGGCCTGGACCGCCTCGCCTCGGTTTTCCCCCGGGTCGTGGCCGCGACGTGCGGCTCGAACCACGCCCGAGTCCGACGCGGCAAGGAGGCCATCGGCCCGCCCGAGGACGACTGGGGTATCGAGGTCATGTCACAGATCGCCGACGCCTACGCCAAGAACACGGACGCGTACGGGCACGTCAGCTTCGTGACCCCCGAGCCGTGGCGAGACACCGTCTCCCTGGACATGGCGGGCACCATCGTCGGCCTCAACCACGGCCACCAGTACGCCCGGCCGGAGAAAGCCCCGGACTGGTGGAGAGGCCAGACCTTCGGCCGACAGCCCATCGCCGACGCCAAGATCCTCGTCTCCGGCCACTTCCATCACTTCCGCGCCCAGCAGCTCGGAGCCGGCCGCCTGTGGGTGCAAGCCCCGACGCTGGACAACGGCAGTGACTGGTACGCCATGCGCAGCGGCGAGGTATCCCAGCCCGGTCTGCTCGTCTTCTCGGTGACCGCCGATGGCTGGGACGACCTACGCATCCTGTGACCGGGACTCAAGCTCACTCGATCCGGCACGCTGCGCCCTTCGAACTCACCTGAGAGGACCCCCATGGGCATCTACAACGCCGCTGGCACCCGCATCACCAAGGCTGGCTTCCCGGCGACCACAGCCCCGAACCCGCTGATGCGGGTCACCGCCGACGTCTACGCCACCCGTCGCCACGACGAGGGAACCCGCCCCAACGACACCCGCGACAGCGTGCCGGAGGGCTCCATCCGCACCCTCCTGTACAAGGCCGGAGCGCTGGTGCGGCAGTCCCAGATCGACGCGCTGTTCCCCTCGGCCACCATCGCCACCGTCAGCCCGGCCACGGGACCGGCGGCCGGCGGCACGGTCGTCACCATCACCGGTACCAACCTGGACGGCGTCGCCGACGTCAAGTTCGGCAGCACCGCGGGCACCAACCTCAAGGTGCTGACCGCCGGGAAGATCCAGGTGACCAGCCCGGCAGGCGCGGCGGGCGCGGTCAACGTCGTCGTCGGCGACGAGGCCGGGGCCGTCACCAAGACCGGCGGCTACACCTACGCCTGACCGAGACGGTAGCGGCACCCGCGGGCCAGGGTTCTCCCTCCACACCGATCCACGCCAGGAGGACCCTGTGCCCACGCCCCGCACCCGCAAGACCACATCCGACACCGAGGAGAAGATCCCGGCCACCACCGTCGGCACCGAGCCCGCTGACGCCACCGAGGACAAGGCGGCGCCCGGCGACACCGAGACGAACATCCCCGAGGCCGTGGAGACCAAGGCCCCGGACGTCGCGCCGCTGGAGCCCCCAACCGACCTGGAGCCCATTCCGGAGCCCGAGCTGCTGACCACCGCTCAGCAGCTCCTCCCCGCCACGATCGGCGACCGAGTGGAAGACGAAGCCACCGGCCAGCCGCCGACCGACCCGGACGCGGTCTTCGTGCCCGTCCCGCCGTACGGCACGACCTTCCGCTGCACCGTTCGCCTCATCGAGCACGTCGGCATGGGCGCCTACAACACGCCCGCCACCCGCCTGCTCGTCCCCGTGGGCGCGCAGCTGAAGCGGCAGCAGATGGAGAGGGTCGTCGCCCGGCTCCACGCCCAGCTCGCGGCCGCCGAGTAAGGAGACGTCCAGGTGACGGTGTACGACTACCAACCCGTGTACGGCGGCGCTGCGTGCGACCCAGGCTCGAACGGAGGGAGCGTCTCCAGGATCGACCTCTACACCGCACCGGAGCGCACCGGAGCTCCAGCGGCCACGGCCGGCCCGGCGGCACGTCTGCGAGCCGCGACCTACCGGTTCACGCTCCCCGACCTGCCGGACGGACGGTACTGGTGCACCGTCACCTTCACCCCGGGCGCCAACACTCACCCCGCCACCGACCGCACCGTCAAGATCGACTTCCCCCTCGGCACAGGGCTGCTCGCGTCAGCTGAGCAGATCGCCGACAAGCTGAACGTGCCGCTCCCACTCAGCGCCGCGCAGCGCGAGGCCTTCCGGGACGCCATCGCCGACGCGCAGAGCGACGTCGCGGGACATCTCGGCCGGCCGCTGCTCCCCACCCCACGGACACTGACGGACGCCCGGCCACTCTTCGGCTACGACCTCCTCGACGCGAGGGCGTGGCCCCTCAACGGCGTGGACGACATCGTCACCGTCGCCGGCGTCACAGAGAAGGCGGACGACCGATACGACGTCGACCTCCTGGTCGGCCTGGACGCCGCAGCGGAGAAGCCCATCGTCCGCTACGTCGTAGCCCACGCTGCGGAAACCCTCCGCAACGACCCGGCCGCAGGAGGCGGGCGCCGGGTCACCTCCGTCTCAGCGGAAGGGCAGTCCATCAGCTACGAGGCCGCCCCCAGCGCAGGACAGCCCGGCAGCCTCCCCACGCTCGACTCCCTCAACGACTTCCGGAAGCTGCTCCTGCGCCCCCTGCCCGTCGTCCCCGCCCAGCCCTGGCCGTACGGCCAGGGCCGGCGCTACACCAGGTGGTGAACCGTGGCCGTCGTCCTCCCCGACCGGCAGCTCACCGCGTTCGTCCTCACCCACCCGTGGGGCCGTGACGCGCGCGGGGTTGCCGTACCGCCCCCGCCGGACGCGCGACCTGCGCCCCGCGGCACGTGGCCCGGCGCCGCCAACGAGCAGACCGACGGCTCATGGACGTTGCGCGTGGACCCCGAAGCCTGGCCACTGGAGCCCGGCGACGTCCTCAGCGACGGAACCCGAACCTGGACCGTCGGCACAGCCCTGCTCAAGCGCGTGCCGGGATACGGCGCCGCCGACTACATCGCCGTCGTGGCCGCGCTGAACCCGCCCGAGGTGCCCTGATGGCGAAGTTCCATGCCGAGCCAGGCCTTGAGCAGAAGCTCGCCCGACTCATCGCCCCCCAGATCCACGAGATCGCGAAGCGCGTCGAGAGGCAGGCCAAGGTCTTTGCCCCGCCGACGAAGAAGTGGATCACCGTCGCCGACGAACGCGTCCGCCCCACGCACGTTGCCGCGCACAACCAGGAGGTGCCCGACAACCTGCGATTCAAGGTGAACTCCATGAAGTGGGACCGCGAGCACCGCGGCCTGGGCCCTCTCACGTACATGAAGGCCCCGCGCGACGAGTCCTCCCGAGCCGTCGCCAACCTCAAGAACTGCCGGTGCCACGCTCAACGCATCTCCGACGGCATCTCCCGGAACATCCGCACCCTGCCGCCCGTCGTCGTGGGTTCGACCGTCACCGTCAAGGTCATCGCCGAAGGCGAGTGGGTCGTCCCTGCTGAGATCGGCACCGTCTATCCAGGGAACCTGGAAGCGAAGGGCACCTACTACATGGCGCGCGCCACCGCGGCGGTCGCCGCAAGCACGTAGCTGTTCCCCAGGGGAACAGCCGCGCCGAGGAGCACACCCCTGTCCGACCATCACCGGCGGGCCGAGGTGTTCCCCCGGGGAACAGCCGCGCTGGGAGGGGGCGACACAAGCCGCCCGCTCCTGCACTCTTCCGCTCCATGACGAACCCCCGTAAGACCACCACGACAGCCGAGACCACCGCCGACACCGCCCCGACAGCCACCGATGACACCGCGACTGCGCCGGCCACGGCCGTGGCCGGCCCGCCCCTTCGTGAGGGACAGAGCCCGGAGAAGGTCGTGCTCGCCCACCACCTCGTGATCGGCGGACGCGACTACCGGCCGGGCGAGAGCGTCCACGTCTCTCCTGACTACGCCCGCCAGCTCCGCGGCAACGGCTACATCGCCCGCGGGCGCGGCTGACCATGGCCAGCGCCTACGCCCTCGCCGACGCGGACGAGGTCGCGGCCCTTCTTGCGTGGCTCGCCCAGCACCCTCGGGTAACCGAGATCCTGGGCGGGCCCGGCCGAGTCTCTGGCGAGCGCGAGGCCCCCTGGCCGCACCTGCGCGTCGCAGCCGGCCCCGGTGGCGACCTCGGCAACCTGACGTGGCGCACCGAACCGGAAGTGTCGCTGGAGCTGTATGGCGACCTCAGCGGCTGGCCGGGCCCCGCCGAGCTCGCCCGGATCCTCAAGGTCTGTGCCGTCGCCGCAACCGAGGTTGTCGACGCGCCACCCCGCCCCGGCTACTCCGTCATCACCGGAGTCCGGCCGTCGGGCGTACTGCTCGAATCGCCCCTGGAAACAGGCCAGCCCCGATGGGTCATGGGGCTGCTCGTCGCCCAGCACCCCAACCCGGAGACACCGTGACGCTCACCCACACCCTGAACCCGGCCGACGTGATGATCGCCCCCGTCGGCACCGCCCCGACCGACAACGCCAACTGGCGGCCTCTGGAGAGCATCAGCTACGTCGAGACCGAACACCACCACCAGGCCCTCGCCGGAAGCCTGCCGCTCCGCGAAGCCCAGACCCTGGACGCAATCGCCTTCAAGTACGCCATCCCGCGGCCCTTGAGCACTGCATGCGAGGCCGCTCTCACCCGCATCGGTGAGCACGCTCAGCGGGCGCGCGTCGCCAAGATCCTCGTGGGGGCGGCGCTGGCCGCGCCGCGGTGGCCCTGCCCCACCCCGTTTGCAGCTGTGCCCGCCCGCTCGTGAGCCCGGGACGGTAGCGCCTCGCCTTCCACATCGTGGCCCGGCCCCAACCCCCGGCCACGAGGAGCCCACCGCCATGGCAGGCGAGATCACCAACGCAGCACAGATCGTCGTACCCGCACGAACCCGACTCTGGCTCGGCGTCGTCGGCACCACCGCACCCGCGGACGCCACGGTGGAAATGCCGACGGGGTGGTACTCCGTGGGTCTGACCACCGAGGACAGCCTCAAGTTCAACGAGGAACCCCAGTTCGAGCAGGTCAAGAGCGCCCAGACCGACTTCCCCAGCCGCACCTTCCAGACCAGCGACAGCGCGACCATTGAGGTCGACCTCCAGCAGTGGAACGCGAAGAACTTCAAGGCCGTCTTCGGCGGCGGCACGATCTCCGAGATCACCCCGGCCGGCGGGGGCGTGGGAGTCAAGCACTACAAGTTCGCGCCCCCGCGCATCGGAGGCCGAACCGAGATCGCCGCCTGCATCGAGGTCATCGACGGCGGCAAGGTGTACCGCTACGTCATCCCGCGCGCCATGCAGATGGAGGGCGTGCAGACCGACCTCCAGAAGTCGAAGGAGGCAGTGCTGCCGCTGCGCCTGGCCGTGCAGGGCGGCGACGACGCGGACGCGTGGTACCTGATCACCAACGACCCTGCTTTCTCCGAAGCCCCGTAGTCTGACGGGGTACAACGACAAGGCCCGTACTGGGCGTGGGAGATGCAGACTTCCACGATCAGTACGGGCCTTCACTGTTCCCCTGGGGAACGCACCGCCCCTACGGGTTCAGGTCGACGAACCCGAGTGCCGTAGCGAGCTTGTTGTAGTCCTCGATCGGCGCGGCGTTGCGGGGACCGAAGGCGTGCACCGGGGCTTGCCGACGGTGCTGCTGCCGGATGTAGCTGCTCCAGCGAACCTTGTGGAGCTCGACGTGCCCGCTGTACGTCGCCGTCATGGACTCCACGGTCATGTCGCCTTCGGCATCCGGACGCCCCGGGGTAGGCGTCCCACACATCATGACGTGCTTGATCGTTGGCGCGGTCTTGCGGCGACGGGAGTTCGCGTTCTGAGTCCTCTTCATCTCCGCGAGTTCCTCGAAGGTGGCCTTCAGGTCGGTCTCCTCCTTGCTCGTGACGAGTACCGGAGGAAGGATCTCGTCGTCCTCCTGGAACGGAGTCAGAACCGAGACACCCAGCTTGCTGAGCGACGCCGGCAGATCGAGCAGCCAGACGTCGTCGTCGCCCTCAAAGTCGTCGCACAGGTCGCGGAACCAGCCGAGGAGGAACCCGTCCTGCGTGCTCTCGGTGTCGAAGTTCTTGACGTTCCGGGAGCCGGGCACGATCTGAAGGTTCGGGATCTCCTCGTACTCCGCGGGCAGCATTTGGCCCTCGTTGTCGGGGTCGGGCCGCTCGGGCGCGACAAGATAGCGGTAGGGGACGCTGCAACTATCCAGGGGGGCGCCGTGCATCAGGTCGTAGACGGTGCCCTGGCCGGCGGGCAGCTCGTCCATCGCGCAGGCGATGTGACTGGCGCTCCGCTGGTGGTCGAAGTCGAAGACGCGAACCTTGTAGCCGCGCAGTGCCAGGGTCACGGCCAGCATGATGATGCTGCTGGTCTTGGCGCTTCCGCCGCTGATGATGAGTGCGGCGATCAGCAGCGGCCAGTTACGGCCGCCAGGCCGTGTGTCGCGCTTTCGGGGCAGTGATTGGAGAGACATGCGGGCTCCGGTCAGTCGATGAGGTCAGCGTCGGCGGCGTCTTCGTTGGGGAAGGGAATCGTGTACTTCGCGAGCTGGCGACGCTCCCACTCCGACTCGGGTACGTGCTTGCCCGCGTCGATCAGGAGACGGACGTGCTCGGCGTCATGCCGGTCCCACTGGCGGCGCCCATCACGCGCGCGAATCTCGGAGGCGGCGAGGGCTGTGGCGAAGGTGACGGTCTTGATCAGGTCGGCGTTGCCGGAAGACAGCACCGCCTCGAAGTACGACTCGGTGTCGGTGATCTCGAAGCCGGACTTGCCTGCCTCGCGAAGCCATCTCTGGGCACGGCTGCGAGCGGCTGCCTGCTGAGTGGGCGCCAGCAGTGCACGAGCGAAGAGCGCGTCAGACTGCTCGGGGCTGAGCTCGGCGGCCGTAGTGATCATGCTCAGGCATGTCTGGTCCCGGTCCGCAGAAGCGTGCTGGCGCTGTGCCGTCTCGCGGTCTGCGCCCGGCTTGGCAATCGAAGTGGCGGGCTTCTGAGGCGCGACGAGCTTCTGCTCCTTGGGCCCCTCCGCGTCGCCTGCGTCGAGGCCCTTGCTGGGGGCTGGCTCTGCCTGCTCGGGCGGGGCGTTCAACTCCGAAGTCTCCGCGACTTCCTGAGAGGTCTCGACGTCTCCGGCGGCCCGGGGCTCGGGCACGTTGTTCCCCTGGGGAACAGCTTCCCCACTCCGCAGGCGCCGGACGGCCTCCTTCAGCGACAGCGGCTCCTCACCGCTCATAAGCTCCCACGCGGCGAGCTGCTCTTCCGGTGTGCTGAGCTCGGATCCAATGGCGCGAGCAACGGTAACGCCAGGGCCGCCTTCGGTACCCACGATCCCTTGGAGCTCTGCGGGGAGCTTCAGCAGCTCCATGCGGCGGGAGACATGAGCCGGCGTCTTCAGGCTGAGCTCGTCGGCGATCTCGCGGTAGCTCATGCCCTCCTCAGTGTGCATGCGGTGGAACGTCCGGGCCTCTTCCACCGGAGACAGCTGCTTCCGGTGAAAGTTCTCTGCGAAGAGGATGCGGCGGATCTTCGGCGCGAGATCGTTCCGAAGAACTGCCGTGATCTTGTCCAGTCCGATGAGCTGTGTAGCGCGCCAGCGGCGTTCACCGAAGGCGAGGACGTACTTGGTGGTGATGCCTGCTGCGGCTTCCGGGAAGTGCTTGGCGAACTCCCCGGTGTGCATCACGGTGACGTCCTGGACCAGGCCGTCAATTCGGATGCTGTCTGCGAGTCCGGTCAGGTCGCCCAGGTCGCGGTCGTTGTAGGGGTTGGCCGTGATGTCCTCGACGGCGATGGTGAGCCCTTCGCCGTTCACCTCGCTCTGCGGCACGGCCCAGAACTGGGAGCCCTGTGTCACCACCTGAGCAGGTCCCGCCGAAGGGGAAGCGCCTCCGGCACCCCCGCCCTTGGTTCCCTTGGAGGCGCGCTTCAGTGATCCAGCCACGGATGTCCTTTCAATCGTTGGCTGATGGTTTTCCGGTAGAGGCTATCGGCCAGACCCCCCGGGTCTGCGTCCAGATGGGGGGAACACGCGGCAGCTGTTCCCCGCGGGAACACCTTCGCTAGTCGGCCGGTGCTATCAAGGTTGATAGGAGAGGCCGGCTCGGCGCACACTTCTCCGCACCGTGCCGGGCGCCCGAGACGCAAGCTGCGCGCCTTCCATACCTTCCCCGGGCTTCGACAACCCGACCCGGGAGGACCGGCCATGACCTTCGCAATCGACCTCGACGCCGAGCGGCGTGAGGTGCAGTACCCGAACGGCATCCCCGTGCTGCTGAACGGCGAGCAGTTCATCTTCCCGGCGGAGGTCCCGGCCGACTGCCTCGATCCGCTGTTCTCCGACGAGCTGGACCTCATGGGCCTCCTCAGCGACGTCGTCAACGCAGAGAGTTCGACCACCACGGCCGGCGAGATCGTGGAGGTGCTCTTCAAGCGCCCGAAGCTCCCGGCCCTGTTCTACCGAGCGATCAAGGACATCTATCGCGAGCTCCTCGGCGCGCAGACGTACGCGGAGTTCAAGGCCGCCCGCCCCTCCATCCCCGACTACGTCCGCCTCACCAAGGCCCTCGTCACCGTCTACGGGGTGGACCTGGGAAAGCTCTTCAGGTCGGGCAGCTCCTCCGCGAGCGATTCGCAGCCGTCGAGTCCGACCTCTCCCGCTACCACCGACTCGACGCCCGAGGCGTCTGGCTCCGCCCCGGCCAGCCCGGATTCATCGGACTCCGACGACTGATCTCACTCATCGACGGACTGCCCGAAGAGTCCCGCGTCACCTCCGGCCCGATAAGCGGCTGGACCGTGCACACCGAACTCCTGGCGCAGCTCATCGAGGAAGTCTCGCTGCTCGCCGCCGACCGACGTCGCAAGGACCCCCGGGATATCAACCGGCCCTACGACACCTCGGCCAAGGCTGTTCCCACGGGGAACACCGGACCGGCGCAGCAGCCCGCCCCTATGAACGGGCACCGCAAGATGCTCGCGGCTGCTGCCCGGAGAGGAATGGTGCGCCCCCATGACTGAGGGCATGCAGGCCGGCCGCCTGGAAGTCCCGGTCGTCGCCAGCCTCGACGGCTTCGCCGCCGAGCTACGGACCAAGGTGGAGACCGCCGCCGAGGGCCTGGCCGCGAAGGTCAAGGTCGAGCTCGCCACCAAGGGGCTGCGCAAGCGCCTGGAGAAGGCCGTCGAGAAGGCGTCGAGGGGCGTCACCGCCACGGTGCGCGTCCGGGTCGACCGGGACGGCCTGCGTGGCGAGCTGGACGAAGTCGCCCGCGACGTCGCGGACACGGACGTGCGCGTCCCCGTACGGCCGGACGATGAAGGCGGCCGCGGGGGCGGGTTCCTCGACCGCATTCGCCGACTGCTCCGCGGCGCGCAGGGCGAGGCCGACGCGCAGCCGATCGATGTCCCCGTGGACATCACCCCGAGCATGGGTGGACGCCGGGGCGGACGCGGCCGCTTCCGCATGCTGGCCATGGGGGCGATCGTCTCGGTCCTCCAGCCGGCCGTCGCGGCACTCACCCAGTACGGTGCCGGGCTCACCGCCATGGTGGGCGCCGCCGCGCCCGCGGTCGGTGTCCTAGGAGCAGTTCCGGGCCTGATCGCCGCTGCGGGTACGGCAGCCATCGCCACGAAGGTCGCCTTCGGCGGGTTCGGCGAAGCGCTGAAGCAGACCCTCAAGGCACAGGCGCAGCTTGCCGACGGGGCAAAGCTCACCAAGGCGCAGCAGCAGGCGCTCGACCAGTCCCTCAAGGGCCTGTCGGTGTCGGCGCGGGCCTCGGTGAAGACCGTCGCCTCGCTGAGCGGCGCCTGGGGCAAGATGAAGCAGACCGTGCAGGAGAGCTTCTTCTCGAAGATCTCGAACGAGATCAAGCCCCTGTCCGGCGCGGTCCTGCCCCTGCTCAAGTCGGCGCTTGGCGGCGCGGCGGGGCAGATGGGCAACCTCGCGAAGCGCGGCGCCCAGGCGATGCAGTCCGGGCCGTTCGCGAAGGGCTTCAAGCAGGTCGCCGCGAGCAACAGCAAGGTCATCGCCAGCATGAGCGGAGGCGTCGCCAACCTCGCTGCTGCGACTGGCCACTTCCTCGTGGCGTCCGGACCGTTCGTCGAGCGTGTCGCGGCGGCAGGCAACCGGTTCACCCTGTGGCTGCGCGCTTCCGCACAGGCCGGCCGGGAGACCGGATCGCTGGCCCGGTTCCTCGACCACGCCGCGGTGAAGGCGAAGCAGCTCGGGCGCACCACCCTCGAACTCGGCAAGGGCCTCGCGGGCGTCGGCCGCGCCGGCATGGACGCGGGCAACGCCATGCTGGACGGCCTCGAAGGCTCGATGATGCGGTTCAACCGCTGGGCGAATTCTGGTGCTGGCCAGAAGTCCATGAAGCAGTTCTTCAGTGACGCCGCGCCGACGTTCCACGAACTGAACGCCCTGGTCGGCGACCTCATGCGCGGCCTCGGGCGCATGGCCAAGGACAACGGCGTCACCGACCTGGTCCGTCAGATCCGCACCGAGCTGATGCCCGCCATCGGCCGATTCCTCGACGCCATCGGCGGAACGATCGGCCCGGCCGTCATCGGCCTGATCTCGAACATCGCGAGCGCCATCGCGTCCCTGTCCTCCGCAGGCATCGGCCTCGGCACCCTCCTCAGTGCCTTGAACGGCCTGCTGCAAATCTTCAACTCGCTGATGAACGTGATCCCCGGGGCCGGGTTCGCCATCGGCGCGTTCCTCGGCACGCTGCTCATGCTGAAGGTCGTCACCGCCGTCTCCACCGGCGTGCAGGGCCTCGTCACCTCGCTCCGCAACGTCGGCACCGTGGCCACCACCACGGCCGCCGGGGTCGCCACCCAGACGACGCTGTGGCAGCGGATGAGCACGGCCTACACCACCGCGGCGGCCAGCGGCAGCCGACTCTCCGGCTCGATGGGCGCCGTCCGCGTCGCCGCGGGGGGCATGCGCACCGCAGCTGCCGGACTGGTCGGCGCGCTCGGTGGCCCCCTCGCGGCGGCCCTCGCCGTCGGCACCATCGCACTCGGCCTGTGGGCCAGCAGCCAGGAGAAGGCATCGCGAGCCGCCCAGGCACACAAGGAACGCATCAGCTCCCTCGCACAGGCGCTGCGCGACTCGGGCGGCGCGATCGACGCCAACGTGAGGGCACAGGCGGCGCAGCTCCTCCAGGACACCGAACTGGCGGACGGCAAGGGCAAGCTCGTGGACTCCATGCGCCAGGCCAACGTCGGCCTGCGCGAGCTCACGGATGCCTACCTGGACGAGGGCGACAGCCTGGACCAGCTGGAGGAGAAGCTACGCAAGGCTGCCGACGCCACCATGCGCTGGGAAGACAGGGCCGGCGGCAAGGTCACGGTCCGAGAGATGACCGAGCAGGGCAAGGCGTACAAGGCCGCTGCCGACGCCCTGTCCGGGATGAGCGGCGAGCTGGAGAAGGGCAAGCAGAAGTACAAGGACTGGGCCGACGCCACCAACACCACCGGCAACGTCGGCACCGACTCCTTCACCCGGCTGAAAGCCGCAGTGGAAGGCATGTCCAGCGCTACCTCGACTGCCGACAGCCGGGTGGAGAACCTCAAGCGGGCCCTGGACGAGCTCAGCGGCGGCACGCAGAGCTTCCATGACGCCCAGACGCGGGTCAACGCGGCCGTCCTGTCGGCGAACGACGCCATCGCGTCCAACACCGCGAAGGTGAAGGACGCCAACAAGGTACTGATCAACCAGGACGGCAGCCTGCGCACGGTGACCCGAGCCGGCCAGGACTACAGCCGGCACCTCACCGAACTGCGTGACTCCTCCCTCGACGCCGCGAACGCTGCCATCGAGATGGCCAAGGCCCAGGGCACGAGCATTCCCGAGGCCATGAAGACGGCAGAGGGCGAAGTGCTCAAGGCCCGGAATGCCGCCATCGCGTACGGGCGGGACCTGGGCCTCACCGCGGACGAGGCCGCTGGACTCGCCGACCAGATGGGCCTGATGCCGTCTTCGGTGTCTGTCCTCCTCCAGGCCAACGGCATGGAGAAGATGACTGCCGACATCCTCGGCCTGAGTACCCAGCTGAGCAGCCTGCCGGTGAACAAGACGATCACCGTGGCGACGCCGTCGGCGCCCACGACCATCGCCACGCTCCAGAGCCTCGGATTCACGGTGACGCAGCTGCCCGGCGGCAAGCAGATCACGGTGTCCGCGCCCACTCAGGCAGCTCGCGAGAACCTCGCCGCGCTCGTCGGCGACCTGTCCCGGGCGCCGAACAACAAGAAGGTCACCGTGGAGACCCTGGTGAAGCAGGCCGCCACAGACCTCACGGGCATCCGGGACAAGGTCGCGAACCTGCCTGCGGGCAAGAAGCTGACGGTGGAGGCTCCGACCAAGCTGGCCCAGCAGGAGCTGAAGGATCTCGGCTACAAGATCAAGGATCTCAAGGACAAGAAGATCGAGATCACGGCGCCGAACCAGGCGCCGCTCGCCCAGGTGCGGAGCATCCAGGACCGCATCAACGGCCTGACCGGCAAGACCGTTCACGTCAACATCCAGTACCACTCGGTCGGCAAGCCGACAGTGGTCACCCAGCAGGCGAACGGCGGAATCGTCAGGTTCGCCGAGGGAGGGATCCGTGCAGCTGGCGACCGGATCAAGGCGTTCGCCAACGGCGCCGAGCGCCACATCGCCCAGATCGCCAAACCGGGCGAATGGCGCCTTTGGGCGGAGCCTGAGACCGGGGGCGAGGCTTACCTCCCCTTGTCGAAATCTAAACGAAAGCGGAGCAAGGCCATCCTCGACGAGGTCGCCCGCATCTTCGGAGGCATGGTCGTCTACCCCGGTGGAGGCGCGCTGCGGGCCTTCGCCAACGGCGCGGTCACCATGCGCGGCAGCAGCTCCGCCGCCCCCGTGGGGCGGGCTGCTGTTCCCACGGGGAACAGCGCACTCGTCGGCGGAGACTTCAACCTCACGATGACCGGCCAGCCGATGACGCCTGGCGAAGCGATCAGCGACGCGATGTTCGAGTTCCGACGTATCCGACTTGGAGGAGTACATGCCGGCTGAAGGCGAATGGAGACTCTGGTACCCGAGCTACCGGTGGCACCCCGGTGCCGACTTCACCTTCGGGACCTTCCGTACCGGCTGCTACCTCACCGCGCCATACGAGATCAACCTCGGCAGTCGCGAGGCCGGCGACATGGTGCTGCCGCGAGGCGACGGGATCCTGTTCGGCCGGGACTACCGCAGCGCGAGCACGATCACGTTTGAGCTCGCCGTCGACGGCGTCGGTGCCTCCAGTACGCAGCACGGGCGGCACGCGTCCGGCCTCGGACGGCTGTCCGCGTTCGCGCGGGCATGGGACGCAGAGTCGCTGCGTGCGCGCTACGGGCACTCCGCCGTGCTGTCGACGACGCAGGGCGGCCGCCGCCGCCGGTTCTACGGCCGGCCCCGGAAGTGGGCGGCGGCCGGATCGAGACTGACCAGGCAGGGACTCACCCCGGTCGTGGCGGAGTTCCAGTGTGTCGACGACACCGCGTACGACGACGTCGAGCAGATCGAGCGTGTGCCGCTGATCTGGGCGAGCGCCGTCAAGCCCGGCGGCTTCGGCCCTGGCCTGTCCTCTCCGATCGGTGCCGGGTTCCCGAAGCCGCCGCCGATCGGGCCGGTGAATCCCGTCGACCCTCCGGGGGTCGTGTACAACGCCGGGAACAAGGCCACCTGGCCGATCATCACGATCCACGGGCCGATCCTGAACCCCTCGGTCGTCCTCAAGGGCTGGTGGACGGCGACGTTCGACATCAGCCTCGCGCGGGGCCAGAAGCTCGTCATCGAGACCCGACCGTGGATCGCCACGGTCACCCGCGGGAGCGCGTCAGTCGCCGGCCTGATGCGGCGAGGCTCCCCTCGCCTCGACGAGATGGTGCTGCCGCCCGGACGCCAGACCTTCGAGCTCAAGTACACCGGCGTGCCGAACATCTACGCCTACATGACGATCCAGTGGCGGGACGCCTTCGCCCACATCTAGCCGTGCCCGACTCTGCGCTCCTCGCGACGCAAGCTGTTCCCCTGGGGAACGCTGCGCGCCTTCGACCGAACGAGCAAGGAGACGCAGATGTGGGACGGAGTTCCCTGGTTCACCGAGGGCGGCGCGCTGCATTCCGCCGAGACGGCGCGGCTGCTGGCCTACGCCGCTTTCGGCAGCAACGAGGGCGTGGTCGGCGCCAGGGACCTGGTGGTGCGCGCTCTTGATCAGCCCGATGCGAGCGTGCAGGTGGCACCCGGCGCGTGCGCGATCTTGAACCGAGCGGCTGGAGCGACGTACCAGGCGTACGCCGGACGCCTCCCCGTGACGGACACGATTCCGATCGCGGCCACTGGTGTACAGCCGCGGAGCGACCTGATCGTCGCCCGGGTGGAGAACCCCTACCCGGCTGGAGAGGGATGGTCGCTCCCGGCGGATCCCGAGGCAGGCCCGTACCTCTTCACGCGGGTGATCTCCGGAGTGCCGCCGACGACCATCGGGCGGGACCTGCCGACGATCGCACCCCACGACTCGGCAGTCGTCCTTGCTCGGATCGACATCCCGCCGAACACGACGTCGATCACGCAGCAGATGATTACCGACCTGAGGGCCATCGCGAACCCCCGTCAGGAACGGCTGATGCGGACGGCACGACTCGGCGCCGCGACGGCCCTGAGCTACTTGGATGGGACATGGCAGGAGTGGCCCGGGGCGTTGACGACCTGGCGGTTCGACGTGCCGGTGTGGGCGACACAGATGACGGCGAAGCTGTCGGTGTCGGGCTTCCGGGTATCTGGCAGTCCGGTCGTGGGCGATATCCGGCTCGTGTTTGCCAACCAGCCGGGGCCCGACGTCCCCCTCAACGACGACGAAGGAGTAGGAGTCCGGCGGCGCACCATCATGCTGTCCGGAGAGTTCCCGATCGCCGCCGATCTGCGTGCGACTACGCAGGAACTGGAAGTGTGGACGCGGCTCACGCAGGCGGGGAGCGGTGAGGTGCAGGTCGATCAGAGTTCGTGGCTCACTCTCGAAGTCGAGTTCTCCGAGACCCCGGACACCGAAGTCCCGGAGCCTGCGGTGGCGATGGCCGGGTTCTTCCTGGAGTCCCCGTTCCACGAGGAGCCCGTCGAGGAGCTGCCGGACCTGCCGGACGCCGGCGAGCCCGAGATGGAGGGCGGGTTCTGAGATGGAGAAGTGGCGCTTCATCGCCCAACGGGCCCTCGGGGGCACGATTCTCGACTGGGACGTTCCGCTCGCCCTGTCCTCGAACCCCCGGCGGGAGCTGTCCGGTCCGGGGTCGATGACGGGCACGATCGAGCCCGAGTACCAGCGCATGATGGGTTCCGACGGCAAGCCCCTTATCCAGGAGTGGGGGACGAAGATCTTCCTGGAGATCGACGGGGCGATCCGCTGGGGCGGGATCGTGACGCGCACCGCGTACGAGAATCAGAAGGCGACGATCCAGTGCGAGGGTTTCACCGCGTACCCGCACGGCATCCCCTACGAGGGGCACATGATCTCCGGTCCCCTGATCACGCCGAAGGACCCCTACGCCGGCCGGGATAAGAACCATGACGGGTGGATCGACGGCAAAAAGGGCAAGCAGCGCACCCCGAAGCCGCCGAAGCCGTACGGCGGTGCGCGGTTCGACGTCTACGACGCCGTCCGCCGCATCTGGTCGGACCTCAACACCCGCCCCTACGGAAATATCGGTCTGGTCATCGACACCCACGACCTGGGCGAACCCCTCGGAGCGAAGGACGGCTCGGACCCGTGGGAACTCGCCTGGTGGGACCACCCCGACTGCGGCCAGACGATCGACACCTTGGCACGCCTGACGCCCTTCGACTGGAGAGAAGAGCACTACTGGGCGAAGACGTCCGGCAACGCGATTGCGCACCGGCTGCGCCTGGGACGGCCGAGACTCGGCCGCCGACGTACCGACCTGCGCTTCGCCGACTCCGAGAACGTCATCGCCATCGCCCGGCCCGAGGGCATGGGGGACGAGTACGCCAACGAGGCCGTAGTCCTCGGCAAGGGTGAGGGCCGGAAGATGGCGCGGAGTCAGGTCGCCGCCTATGACGGGCGAATGCGGCGGGTCGTCACCATCAGCGACAAGACGTTGTCCTCCTCCTCAGCGCTGGCGAAGCGCGGTCGTGCCGAACTCGCCGGACGAACGAAGGCCCTCCAGATCCCACGAATCCAGGTCATCGACCACGCCAACGCCCGGTTCGGCAGCTGGCAGCTCGGGGACGACATCCGCGTCCAGGTCCGTGTGCCGTGGGTGGGAGACATCGACGTCTGGCACCGCGTCGTCGCCGACGAAGTCTCCGCCAACGGCATCATCACCCTCGACCTGCGCCGCTCGGACAGCTTCGTGTACTAGGCCGCCGCCCAGCACGCGACACTAGGGCCGGCCGCCCGGACCATGTCCGCCCATGGTCAAGATCCTTGAGGGGAGCACAGGCGCCGCGGACCTCGCGCGAACCCTGCACGATGTGGTCCGGCGCCTCCAGGCGCTGGAGCGCAGCACTCGGGCGTCGCACACGTCCATCGAGGGCGGCGCGATGGACATCTACGACGACCAGGGCCAGCTCAAGGGCTCCGTGGGAGTCCAGCCCGACGGCGGAGTCGCCCTGGTCCCGGTCAATACCGACCCGCCCCCCATGCCGATGCCGCCCACCGTCGAGCCGGTCCTCGCCGGCCTCGTCATTGGCTGGGACGGCACCTGGGACAACGCGTACGCCACCCCCACCGACTTCTCTCTCGTCCAGGTCCACGTCGGCCCCGCCGCTGACTTCGTCCCGGACCTGGCCACCCACGTCGCCACGATCACCGCGCGGCTCGGCGGTACCGTCACGGTGGCCGTTGAGGGCTACACCCCGGTCTGGGCCCGGCTCGTCGCGCAGAACACGGCGCAGATCACCGGCGCCCCCTCAGCCGCTGTGCAGGGCACGCCACGGCAGGCCGTCGGCCAGGACCTGATCGACGGGATCATCTCCGAGGTCAAGATCGCCAAGGACGCGGTCACCGCGGCGAAAATCGCCCTCGGCGCCGTCACCGAGGGCGCCATCGCGGACAACGCGGTCACCGCGGGCAAGATCCTGGCCGGGTCGGTCACCACCGCACACCTCACCGCCCTCGCCGTGACAGCGGAGAAGATCGCAGCCCTCGCCATCACCAGCGAGAAGATCGACGCCCTGGCCGTCACGGCGGACAAGCTCGCCGTGAACTCCGTCACCGCGACAAAGATCGCCGCCGGAGTCATCGACGCCACCCACGTCAAGGCCGGCTCCCTCAGTGCCGACCGGCTCTCCATCGGCACCGACGGCAACCTCATCGCCGACCCCTCCTTCGAAGGCGCGACCAGCGTGCAGCGCGCGGCCACCTCCCCGTACTGGTCGATCGTCTCGCCCGGCAACAACACGCCGAAGGCGCTCCGGGTCGACGCGACCAACACCACAGCCGTCGACCGCAACCTGCCCCTGACCACCGTCCCCGCCCAGCCCGGCCAGAAGATGTGGCTGGCCACCGACTACCTGGCATCGGCCGACTGGGTCGGCGCCCGGGTCAGCTTCTTCGCCCAGTGGTTGGACGCCGACGGCGCGAGCCTGGGCAGCAGCACCGTATCCACGAGCGGCACCGTCATACGCGGATCCTGGCAGCGCCTCTCAGGGGTACCGGACGCCGTCGCACCGGCCGGCACCACCCAGGTCCGCGTCTTCTGCGCCACCGCAGCCTCCACCGCGGGCACCGTGACCTTCGACAACGTCTCCTGCCGGATCGTCCTGGCCTCCGGCGTGACCGGCTCCCGTGCTGAACTCTCCCCGCGCGGTCTCCAGCTCTACGACGACGACGGCGAGGAGGCCGTCGCCCTGGTCACCGGCCGCCCCAACTACCTCACTCTGTCCAGCAACGGCGTACCCGTCGCCACCATCGACCAGCAAGGCAACGCAGGATTCAGCGACCTTGCCGTCGCCGGCAACCTTGAAGTCGGCGGCGAGTCCCTCACCAAACTCCTCAACGCGCTTCCCCGCGGCCTGGTCGCCGCCGACTACATGGCCACCTCGGTCACCGCCGGCAGCACCGAGTACGGGTACGTCGAGATGGCATTTGAGGCAGACCCCACCCGGATGTACCGGATCGTCTTCGACTGCTACGCCGACCCCAGCGTCGGCGGCGGCGAGATCGCACTGGTCCTGCGCGACGGCGGCGCCTCCACCCCCTCGATCAACTCGCCTCAGATCCAGTCCACCACCACCCCGCTGTCTGGGGCCGGCTGGCATCGAGTACGGCTGGAGACCATCAAGTCAGGCGGATCGTTCGGCGCGGGGCTCCACCGCCTACTCATTTCCTTCTGGGCCCAGGGCGGGCCCGCCGGACAGACCGTCCGGCTCCTTGGCGCCGCCGGTTACGTCGGCATCTACTACATCGAGGACGTCGGCCCCTACATCCCTGAGACGGGCGTCTACAACACGGGCGGCGGCACGAACACGCCGGTCAGGCGCACGTACACGAAAACCTACGCCGCCTCGTGGTCCGGCTCGTACGCCAACCGCTCCGGCTACAACTCCTACTACGGCAACCAGATGCTCCAGGG
This sequence comes from Streptomyces sp. NPDC088707, assembly GCF_044752725.1. Classification (NCBI taxonomy): domain Bacteria; kingdom Bacillati; phylum Actinomycetota; class Actinomycetes; order Kitasatosporales; family Streptomycetaceae; genus Streptomyces; species Streptomyces sp. NPDC088707. Next base: position 126,759 of record NZ_JBIVLV010000018.1, read on the forward strand.
CTACGTGTCCTCCACCAACGGGATGCAATCCGCCCTCGTCGGCTTCCCCGCCGCGCTCTCCACCGACCTGGCGGGCGCCACGATCACCAAGGCCGAGATCTACCTCTACTTCGAGCATTGGTACAACAACGCCGGCGGCACCGCCGTGATCAAGGCCCACAAGCACGCCTCCCGACCCGGCACATTCTCCTGCGACGCCGAGTCCAAAGCCGTCTCCTGGGCCCGCAACCAAGGCAAATGGGTCGACATCACGAGCGTCTTCGACAGCACATCGTGGCGCGGGATCGCACTCGACCCCAACAACTCCTCCGCCACCTACTACGGGCGCGCCCGAGGCGTCGGCCAGACCTACCCCCCTCAGCTCCGCGTCACCTACACCAAGTAACCGGAAGGACTCTCCTTGCCCACCTCCACCCTCATCGCCGAACACGACCTGCTCATGCGCAGCACCGTCTTCGCCGCCCGCGTCCGCGCCGCCTTCTCCCGTGTCGCCCGCGAGGTCCTGGCCGAGAACCCCAGCATCTCCGGATACCCCCTGCGGTCCGCCCTCGCCCGCGGTGCCCTCAACCCTTCTGACCTCACCGGCCCTGGCTACGCTCCCGCCATCGCCACCGACCCCCTCATCTCCGCGGCGGCGGCCGCAGGCCAGGTTGAAGGCCAGCCGGACAGCGCCCAGGCTGCCGTCACCGACGACCAGCTCCTCGACGCCGTTCGTCGCACCTGGAACCTGATCGCCGGCGTTGCTGAGCCTCCAGTGTCGTAGCTGGCCCGTGCCGGGACAGTAGCGGGGCGGTCGTGCACCGTACGCCCTGCGGGGAGCCGCGGGCCTCCGGGCTCCGGCTCCCGCGCATTCGACCCGACCCCCATCACGAGGAGGCGCCATGGAATGGCTGACTTCCACGGCGCCCTTCTTCGCTCCCGCGTTCGGCGCCCTCGGCGTCATCACGGGCGCCTGGTTCAGCTACCGGCAGGTGAAGCGCAAGGGCGACGCCGACGAGCGCGTCGCCACGCTCCAGACGCAGGCGAACGCCGAGGCCGCCGAAGGTCAGACGTACGTCGAGGCGATGAAGACGGTGACCGTGGGCTTCTCATCGCTGCTCGACCAGCAGCGCGGCATGCTCGATCAGCAGCGGGTGCTCCTTGATCAGGAGCGCACGATGCACGCCCAGACTGTGGAGCGCGTGGCCATGCTGGAGGCCGGACAGCTGGAGCTGACGCGCGAGGTGCGGCAGCTCCAAGAGGAGCAGCGCCAGGACCGCCGGTGGAAGGCCGCGGCGCTCGACTACATCCGCGACCTGCGCACCCTGCTCGCGAAGACGCTCGGCCGCTCCGCCCCCGAGCCGCCCGAGGAGATCGCGGCGGACGTCATAGGCGCCTCCCGCGACTGACCGGCCGCCCGCCCGGGACGGAAGCCCCGGCCGGGCGGCACTCTCCCGTCTGTCCGCACCACCGACAGACGGGAACCCCATGTCTTCCACCCTTCAGCTCATCGGCGCCGGCTCTGCCGTCGGCAGCCTCACCCCGCTCATCACCGCCGTGGTCCAGCGGCCTGAGTGGTCTGTCCGCGCCAAGAAGATCGTCGCGGCCGTCATGGCGCTGCTCGCCGGCGTCTTCACCGTCGCCTACGAGGGCGGCATCGAGCAGTTCCAGCACGGCGTACCGACCTTCGCCACCATCGCGGCCGTGCTCGCCGTCTCCCAGAGCGCCCACGACCTGATCTGGAAGCCCATCGGCATCGCCCCGGCCATCGAGTCGGCCACCACCCCGAAGAGCCGCCCAGCGGCCAGATAGAGCCCGCACGGACCGGCCACACGGGGCAGCGCGGGTATCATCCGCTGTAGGTGGCCGCCGTGCCGCCGATCTCACCGTCGTAGGTGTCGACCTTGCGGGTTTTCGGGGCCGTCCACTGGTTGGGCCCGGAGCGTTGACCGCAGGGAAGCCCAAGACTCTGCGCCCCTCCCGAGGGGCCCAGGATGCCGGGGACTGGCCGCTATCCGGGACGATCCGGCCGCGGGGAGATCGGTCGCAGGGCGGCCACCTTGCCCGTCACCAGAGCCGCCGACGGCAGTCGGCCACGATCACGTCCAGGAGGACCAGCCCGGATGGCGGCCACGCATCAAGACGCTCCCGAGGGCAAGACCCCCCGCCGAAGCCGCTGGACGGATCCTGACCCCGAAGCAGTCGCAACCAAGGTCGAGGCCTTGAACGCCCTCACCAACCGCCAGCTCGGCGCCGAACTCGCAGCTTTCATCGCCGCCGATGACGCCGACCGCGACAAGGTCACCGCCTACGCGCTGCGCTCACCCCAGCTTGCGCAGAAGGCTCGCCGTCTGATCGCCGACCTGGCGAAGCAGCCGGACAAGTACCTCCTTCCGCCCGCGAACGAGTCAGCGAACGCCCGCAGTCGGCGCCTCGCGCAGTTCCGGGCGCGCGCCGACCACGAAGCACAACTGCTCTTCGTCGTGGTGGCCGGCCTTGTTGCCCGCCGGGGCCATCTGCTGCCGGAGCCGAGCCCGCGCAGCCGCGCGCGACGTCGCCTCGCCGACGAACTTCCCGAGCGCTTTCTGGAGCTGGTGCGAGAGGAAGAGGCTGCGGACGCTGAGCGTGCGGCCGAGCGCCGGAGCCAGCGAGACGCAGCGCAAGCCAGCGGCAACCGCTGAACTCCATCGAGGATGAGGGCGTACCCATCGCCGGGGTACGCCCTCCTCGCGTGTTGGCGTACCCGTACCCCTTCACCCGGGCCCTCGGGTACGCGAGCACGGGGTACGCCACACACACAGGTACGGGTACGCCGGCAGGGGGTGCCGCAGGGTACGGGTACGCCCCTGGGGCTGCGGGGCGAGCCCGCGCGGTACGGGTACGCCTGTTCAACAAGCCGGGCGGGGTACGAGGTACGCCCTCGCGGGGTACGAGGTACGGGTACGTGGAGCCAGAGGTACGGGGTACGGGTGCGCGACCGGTGGGTACGCCGCACATAAGTGCAGGTCAGAGGCGTGCACGCATCATGTTGTTGCGGTGCGGGCTGCGAGAACTCCGTCCCCCGTGCGCCGCGGTCGAGGTGTTGCCACCGGGGACACCACCACCCCCCCCCCCCCAACCGGGGTACCACCCCCTAGAAACCCCGGGAGCCCCGAACAAGGTACCGGGGCGGGGGGGGCCCC
>NZ_JBIVLV010000019.1:0-75684 GCF_044752725.1 Streptomyces sp. NPDC088707
GGCAACCCCCTTTGGCGGTTTGTACCCGTCACGGCGCCCGGGGGGGGGGGGGGGGGGGGGGTTTTGGGGGGGGGGGGGGGGGGGGGGGGGGGGGGGCCCCACCCCACCCCTCCGCTCGCGCTATATGTCCAGAACGCCGACGGTCTGGTCGCCGCTGGTCTCCCCCGTCGTACGGAAGCCGAGACGGTCGTAGAAGGCGCCGGGCCCGTCCTCGCCGGGTTCCCAGGTGACGTACAGCTGCGAGGCGCCGCGCCGGCGCAGCTCGTCGCGGACGGCTTCGACGGCGAAGCCGCCGTATCCCTTGCCCTGCTTGTCGGCGGCGATGTTGAGCCGCCAGAGGCCGCTGCGCCGGTCGTCGGGGTCCTTCTTCGCGTTCCACTGGATGTCGACGAAGGCCATCAGGAAACCGACGAGCTCGTCCCCGTCGAAGATCAGCCGCGGCCAGACGACGTCCCCGAAGGCGTAGGCCTCGGCGAGGGAGGTCGAGACGGGAGCGACGTTCCGCTCCTGATGGGGGTGGACGCGCAGGGCGAGGGCGGCGTCGATGGTGGCGGGGGTGATCTTCTCCAGGCGGAGTGCGGTGGTCATGGCCCGGACGGTAGCGGAATCGTGGGCGGTCGTCGCGCCGATTGATCCGGGCGCGAGGGGCGGCGGCGGGCCTGCCCGGTCCGGGCCGCCGCCCGCTCGCGTTCCGCGTCCTAGGCCCTGTCGTCACACTCCCGTCGCGGGGCAGACGGGAGTGTGACGACAGGGGGCCTAGCCCCCGAACACCACGGAACGGAGCTTCAGCCGCTCCGAGGCGGGTCGGCCGTGGGGGCGCAAGGTCCAGGAGTCGCCCGTGCAGTCGGGCTCGGTGAAGACGATCGCGAACTCGTCGGTGTCGTTGTGCGGCGCGAAAGCGGGCTCGGAGGCGTCGGGGTCGGCGGCCTCGGGGATCGTGACGCACTCTCGGCTCGCCGGATCGAGCAGCGTGCCGGTCTGCGGCTCTCCGGTGATGCCGATGAACCGGTAGTGGAACTCGCCGGTCGCGGCGTGGGCGGGCGTGGCCAGGGTGGCGGTGAGGGCAAGGGCGCCGCAAGCGGCGGCGAAGGAGTGCCGGAGACGCACGTTTCTTCTCGATTCCGGTGTGGAGGAGCGGTTTCACCTGCACCTCTTTCACCATGCCTCCGCCGCCATGCGGGGAGCGCACGCCGGAAGGTTTCCCCCTCACCCGTCCGGCCGAACACCCCCGCCGCACGAGGGCTATCCGTCCGAGACCGACAGATCGATCATCCGCTGCGCGTTCCCGATCAGGGCGCCCGGCGCCACGACACCGCCGCTCGCGAACGTACAACCGCCCTCTGACAAGGGGGCGTTGTCACTGTCCGGATGCCGCAGCGCGGAACGTTACGGGAAGCGGCTGCGGGGTGCCGGCGACCGGTGGGCACTGCGGTGGAACGGGTTCCCGTACGCGCGTGACGTCGCCGCATCCCACACCTTCCCGCTGATCGGCCTTCCGGGCGCCACCACGCACGACGAAGGCGGCCGGCTCTCGCCCCGTCCGGACGAAGGATCCGAGGAGGCCCCGCCACCCCTCTGACGAGACACAGCCGACCCGGGGGCATGAACAAGGCCCCCACCCGCGGGGAAACCGCGGGCGGGGGCCTTGATCGCGTGTAGGGCTACTTCTTGCCCTGGTTCTTGACCGCCTCGATCGCCGCTGCCGCGGCCTCCGGGTCGAGGTAGGTGCCGCCCGGGTTGAGGGGCTTGAAGTTCTCGTCCAGCTCGTAGGCGAGCGGGATGCCCGTCGGGATGTTGAGGCCCGCGATGGCCTCGTCCGAGATGCCGTCGAGGTGCTTCACCAGCGCGCGGAGGCTGTTGCCGTGGGCCGCGATCAGGACCGTGCGGCCCGACAGGAGGTCCGGGACGATCGCGTCGTACCAGTACGGGAGCATGCGCTCCACGACGTCCTTCAGGCACTCGGTGTCCGGGCGCAGCTCCGGCGGGATCGTCGCGTAGCGCGCGTCGTGCGCCTGCGAGAACTCGCTGTCGTCCGAGAGCGGCGGCGGCGGGGTGTCGTACGAGCGGCGCCACAGCATGAACTGCTCCTCGCCGAACTCGGCGAGCGTCTGGGCCTTGTCCTTGCCCTGGAGGGCGCCGTAGTGGCGCTCGTTGAGGCGCCACGAGCGGTTCACCGGGATCCAGTGGCGGTCCGCCGACTCCAGCGCGAGCTGGGCGGTGCGGATGGCGCGCTTCTGGAGGGAGGTGTGCAGTACGTCGGGGAGCAGGCCGGCGTCCTTGAGCAGCTCGCCGCCGCGCGTCGCCTCCTTCTCACCCTTCGCGGTGAGGTTCACGTCCACCCAACCGGTGAACAGATTCTTCTCGTTCCACTCGCTCTCGCCATGGCGGAGGAGGATCAGCTTGTACGGTGCGTCGGCCATGCGTACGAGCCTAATGGACCTCTGACGATTGACGCGCGTCGTCAATCCGCTGGCGTCCGGCACATGAGATGCGTAAGTTACGAGAGCCGTAAGAGGGACTTACAGATAGCAGGGGGCCGGCCACACATGTCCATCGACTCGCTCAGACGATCAGCCAGCGCGACCGTCTCCGGCCTCCCGCAAGGCTTCTGGTGGCTGTGGCTGTCGACCCTGGTCAATCGGACCGGGGCTTTCGTCCTGACGTTCCTCTCCCTCTATCTGACGGTGGAACTCGGGCACTCGGCGTGGTTCGCCGGACTCGTCGTCGCCCTCCACGGCCTCGGCGGGGTCGCCGGCTCCCCGCTCGGCGGCGCGCTCACCGACCGCTGGGGCCGCCGCCCCACCATGGTCACCATGCACCTCGCGGCCGCCGCGTCCGCCGCCGCCCTCGCCGTCGTCACCAGCGCCTGGGCCATCGCGACGGTCGTGCTCCTCATGGGCGTCGCGATGCAGGCCGTCCGCCCGTCGATCAACGCCACGATCGCCGACATGGTCCCCGCCCACGACGTGCGCCGGGCCTACGCCCTCAACTACTGGGCCCTGAACCTCGGCTTCGCCATCGCCTCCATCGGCGGCGGCGCCGCGATCTTCCTCGGGTACCGGACGCTGTTCGTCGTCGACGCCGTCGCCACCACGCTGTGCGCCCTGATCGTCTTCCTCCGCCTCCCCGAGACCCGTCCCGAGGCCCGGACCGACAAGGCCGGCAAGCCGGTCGTCGAGGCCAAGGTCAGCATGCTCACCGTGCTGCGCGACGCGCCGTTCCGCACCCTCGTGCTCCTCAACCTCTTCGTCTGCCTCGTCTTCACCGCCCCCTGGATCGGCCTCCCCCTCACCATGGCGGACAAGGGCCTCTCGCCCTCGTCCTACGGCGTCGTCATCGCCGTCAACGGCATCGTGATCGTCGGTTTCCAGCTGCTCGTCAACAAGGTGACCGACAAGCGCTCCCCCGTCCTCCTGCTGACCCTCTCCTCTCTTCTCTTCGCCCTCGGCACCGGCGCAACCGCCCTCGCGGGCTCGTCCGTGGTGGCCTTCGCCGCGACCGTCGTCGTCTGGACCGTCGGCGAGATGATCCACGTCCCGACCAACGCCGCCGCCACCGCCCGCCTCGCCCCCGAGCACGCCCGCGGCCGCTACCAGGGCGTCATGGGCATGTCCTGGGCCGTGGCCGGTTTCGTCGCCCCGATCGGCGCCGGCGCCATCGTCGGCGGCCCCGGCCCGAACGTCCTCTGGGCCGCGACCTTCGCCATCGGCGTCCTGGCCGCCGTCGGCTACACCGTGCGGCTGCGCAAGACCCTCGACGACGACATCGACATCGACCGTGACGCCGACAGCGGCATCAGCACCGACAGCGGCGTCGACGCGGTCATCGACGCCGCCGTCGAGCCCGGCCTCGTCGTCGAGCCCGGCAAGGGCCTCGGCGACGTCGACCCCGCCGGGAAGTCCCCCGTCACCGCCTGACCCGGGGCTCCCTCCCGAGGAGCCCGAACCCGCTCCCCTCCCTGCGCACTTCGGCGATGCCCGACCCGCCGAAGTGCGCGGGCACGACCAGCTCCCGCTCGTCCGCGGCCCGTCCGAGGATGCGGCGGCGGCTCGCCGACGCCCCTCGCGCGTCCAGGCAGAAGCAGCTGTTGTGCGCGGGGTCGAGGATCTGTACGGGACTGTGCAGCAGGTCCCCGACGAAGACCGCCCGCTCCCCCGCCGACGCGAGCCTCAGCACGGCCGATCCGGGCGTGTGGCCGGGCGCGGACTCCAGGGTGAGGTGCTCGTCGATGCGGTGGTGGCCGTCCCAGAGCACGATCCGGCCCGCGCGGTGGAGGGGCGCGACGCTGTCCTCGTAGACGAACCGGTCGCTCTGGCTCCGGCCGCCGCCGTAGGCGTTGTCCGGCCCGAAGTGGGCGTCGTCCGCCGCCGGTACGAGGTACTCGGCGTGGGGGAAGGTCGGCACCCACTCCCCGCCGCCGCTGTCACCGCCGCCGTCGGTGCCGTCGGCGGCCCGGGTGTTCCAGCCGACGTGGTCGGCGTGGATGTGGGTGTTGACGACGACGTCCACGTCCTCGGGGCGGACCCCGGCCCGTTCCAGGTGGCCGAGGAAGTCCCCCTGCCAGTGGTGGAACTGCGGCGAGCCGGGCCGCTCGCGCCCGTTGCCCACCCCGGTGTCGACCAGGATCGTCCGTCCCCCGCTGCGCAGCACCCATGTCTGCAGCGCCATGACCGCCCGGTCGCTCTGCGGGTCCCAGTGGTCAGGCGCCAGCCAGTCCTCGTTGTCCTTCCAGGTCTCCTCGCCGGCCGAGGGGACCAGCTCGCCGGCGGCCGCGAACGGCCCCTGCCACTCGACGACCCGGATGACCTCGACGTCCCCCACCACCATGCGCTGCGCGCTCTCCTGTGTCATGCCGTCGACGTTAGGGAGCTCCGATGAGCCTCTCAATGCACCTACGGCTCCACCGGATACGCGTACGTCTCACCGTGGAGGCCGTCGGCCGGGCGGGCAGGGCTACGCTGGCGCGATGGACGTGGTGAGCGACGCGATCTCGGCGGTGCGGATCGGGCGGCCCTCCTCCCAGCGGGTGCGGGTCGCCGGGAGCTGGTGCACCCGCCTCGCCGCGTACGACGGCGCGGGCTTCCACGTCGTCCTGGAGGGGCACTGCTGGCTGCTGCCCGACGGCGGCGACGCGATCGAACTCGGCCCGGGCGACGCCGTCCTGCTGCCGCACGGGACCGGGCACGTGATCGCCGACGGGCCGGCCGACGCGGCGCGGCTCGCGCGCGCCGTTCCCTTCGAGCGGTGGCGGGCCGGGACCGGGTCGCGGCCGCGGAGGACGGAGCCCTCCGGCCCCGGGGACGGCGCCGTGGTGGAGATGCTGTGCGGCAAGTACCGGCTCGACCGGAGCCACGTCCACCCGCTCCTCGCGGAGCTCCCCGCGCTCCTCCATCTGCCGAACCGGACCGACCGCACCGGCCGTGCCGGCCGGACCGACCGCTCCGACAGCTCCGACAGCTCCGACAGCCGAGGCGGCACCGACGGCACCTGCGGTCCCGGCGCCCCCGCCGGCGTCGATCCCGGCCTCCGCTCCGCCATCGCCCTGCTCGGCCACGAGGTGGACGAGCGGCTTCCCGGCTCCGGGGTCGCCCTGCCGAGCCTGCTCGATCTGCTCCTCGTCTACATGATCCGGTCCTGGACGGCCGAGCACGCCGCCCCGGGGAGGCGGGTCGGCACGGCCGGGACCTGGCCGGCCGCCCTCGGTGATCCGGTGACCGCCGCCGCCCTGCGGGCCCTGCACACCGACCCGGCCGCCCCCTGGACCATCGAACTCCTCGCGGCCGAGGCCGGGGTCTCCCGGCCCACCCTGGCCCGCCGCTTCACCGCGCTCGTCGGCCGGCCCCCGATGGCGTACCTCACCTGGTGGCGGCTCACCCGCGCCGCCGCCCTGCTCCGCGACACCCCGGACCCGTTGGCCGCCGTCGCCCGCCGCGTCGGCTACAGCACGCCGTACGCCCTCTCGCACGCCTTCCGCCGGGAGTTCGGCACGACACCGGGGCAGTACCGGGCGGGCCTGGCCGCGGCTACCGCCGGCTGAGCGCGCGCTGCGCCTCGTACAGGTTCGCCGGGCGCACCGCACCCGGGCTGCCGTACGCCTCCACGCGCGCGTGGAGCTCGCCGGTGAAGTCCGGGACGTCGATCTGGTCGAACTCGCGGACCTCGCTGATGCCGACGGTCGCGCTGTACGGGGCGATGGTGTCGATCTTCACCAGACCGGCCCGGCCGTTCGTCACCGTCACGTTCCAGTGGGTGAACCGGGCCCCGTAGAGGGGGCCGGCGGAGGCGTCGCCGCCGTGCCGGCCGTCGTTCTCGACCGTGATCTCGGTCCGTACGTTCGCGAAGGGCATGCCCCGGTGGGTGTCGAAGGTGCCCGTCTCCATCACCCCGCGCGACCAGACGTTGTGGCTGGACAGGCCCTCGACGTTGATGCCGTGGAGCTGGGTGCCGGCCGGGGCGGGGACCGTACGGGCCGCGATGCGGAAGTCCTCGACCAGGTTGTCGTGCGCGCCCTCCCGGCAGAAGTACGGGTGGTGGGAGCCGCGGCCCTCCACCCGGGTGCGGCGCAGGGTGCAGGCGGAGGCGGCGACGAGCCCGAAGCCGTTGTCGACGTGCCGGACCACCACGTCCTCCGCCCAGCAGTCGTACGCACACTGGAAGGTGACGCCGTTGAAGCCCTTGTCCAGGAGGTGCGGGGACTGCGGGGTCTCGACCGCCTCCAGGGTCAGGCCCACCACCCCGGAGTCGGTGAGCGCCTCCGCCCCCGCGATGAGCCGGGGGTCCCACTCCGGTCGGGCGTCGAGCGGGAGCGGGCGTTCCAGGGTGACCGTCCGGCCGCGGACGGCGGTGATCCGCACGGGCCATTCGTAGGGGACGTAGCTGGTCAGCTTGGTCTTGTCGTCCCAGACGTACGCCTGCGGGCCCGCGCCGTCGCCCGCCATGTGCTCCAGGAGCGTGTGGTCGGCGTCGTCGGCGAGGCGGAGGATGACGAGTCGGCCTCGTCGGAGGGCGGAGGGGTCGTCGACCGTGATCGTGCGGTCGCCCCGGCGGGCGGGGCGGACGGTCGTGAGGGTGCTCCATTCGTCGCGCCTGTTGCCGGTCCAGCCCTCGAAGGGCCAGGCCCGGTCCCGTATCGCGGCGACGAGGGAGGCGTGCCGGGCCTGCGGGGAGAGCCAGATCAGGCCGCCGGCCCAGGACCAGGAGGACTTGTCGCCGCCGTAGCGGGAGCCGTAGGGGCCGATCAGTTCGGTGAGGTGCCGGGTGGCGAGCAGTCTCGTACGGCCGGAGCCGGCGCCGCGCAGGACGACACCGCTGTGGCCGATCCGCAGGTAGTCGTCGATCCGGTACGTGCCGGGCGGGAGGAGGACCGTGCCGCCGCCGCGCTCCCCCGCCTCCGCGAGGGCGCGGTTGATCGCGGGCGCCGAGTCGGTCGAGCCGTCGGGGGTGGCCCCGTGGGCGAGGGCGTCGGCGACGACGCGGGGGCGGGGTGCGCGGCGGGCGCCGCCGTGGGCGCCGGCCCGGCCCACGTACGGGATCTGGGGGTGGGTGCAGGGGGCGGCCTCGAACTCCCGCCAGAGCCCCGCGGGGCGGGTGGGGGCAGTGAAGCCGGTGGTGCCGAGTGCCGCGGTCGCGGCTCCCGCGACGGCCACCGCGCCGCCGACGAACTGCCTTCTGCTCAGTGCCATACCCCTGAACCTTTCATGTATATGAACGGTGTTCAGATCTGCGTCGGGCGTGAGCATGGCACTGGAAGAACCGTGCGGGAAGAGGTCAGCTACCGGATTTCTGGATCAGGTTCTTGAACGCGTCGAGGTTCCGGGTCGACTCGCCGCGCGAGACCCGCCACTCGTACTCACGCCGGATCGCCGACGCGAAGCCCAGCTCCAGGAGCGTGTTGAAGTCGCCGTCCGCCGCCTCCAGGACCGAGCCGAGGAGCCGGTCCAGCTCCTCGGACGTCACGGCGGAGAGCGGCAGCTTGCCGGCCAGGTAGATGTCGCCGAGGCCGTCGATCGCGTAACCCACCCCGTACAGCTTGAGGTTGCGCTCCAGAAGCCAGCGGTGGACACCGGCCTCGTTCTCGTCGGGGTGGCGGATGACGAAGGCGTTGAGGGAGAGCGAATGGCGTCCGACGCGCAGCGACAGCGTGGTGAAGAGCTTGCGCGTGCCGGGGAGCTTGACCACGTAGGAGCCCAGCTCCGGGGACTCCCACTCCAGTTCCGCGTCCTTGAACGTGTCCTCGACGGTCCGCCGGACGGCCTCAAGATCAGACATGGTGGGAGCGTACGCGACGGCGGTTCTCGCGCAGCCGATGGTCGTGCACGGCGGCCGTGTACACGTCCGCGGTGCCCGAGGCCGCCGTGTCCCAGCCGAACGAGCCGGCGTGCAGCGCCGCGGCCGCACCCATCCGCGCCGAGAGCGACGGGTCCGCCACGAAGCGGCCGAGCGCCCGGGCGTAGTCCACCGGGTCGTGCCCCTGGACGAGGAAACCGGTCACATCGTCCCGAACGGCCACGGGCAGGCCGCCCACCGCCGCCGCGACGACCGGGGTGCCGGCCGCCTGCGCCTCGATCGCGACCAGACCGAAGGACTCGCTGTACGACGGCATGACGAGGACGCTCGCCGCCCGGAACCAGTCGGCGAGCCGGTCCTGGCCCACCGGCGGGTGGAAGCGCACGATGTCCGCGATGCCCAGCCGGGCCGCCAGCTTCTGCAGCCCCTCCGGCTTCGCCAGACCGCTGCCGCTCGGGCCGCCGACCACGGGAACGACCATGCGCGAGCGCAGCGAGGGGTCCCGGTCGAGGAGCTCCGCGGCGGCCCGCAGCAGGATGTCCGGGGCCTTCAGCGGCTGGATGCGGCCGGCGAAGACCGGGATGAAGGCGTCCTGCGGCAGCCCCAGCCGGGCGCGGGCGGCGGCCCGGCCGTCGGCCGGGCGGAAGTGGTCGAGGTTGACGCCCGGATGGACGACCGCGATCTTGCCGGGGTCCGCGTCGTAGAAACGGGCGAGCTCGTCGGCCTCCTCGGCCGTGTTCGCGATCAGCCGGTCGGCGGCGTCGACGATCTGCGTCTCGCCGATCACCCGGGCCGCGGGCTCGGGCGTGTCGCCCTCGGCGAGCGCCGCGTTCTTGACCTTCGCCATGGTGTGCATGGCGTGGACGAGCGGGACACCCCAGCGCTGGGCGGCCAGCCAGCCGACGTGGCCGGAGAGCCAGTAGTGGGAGTGGACCAGGTCGTAGTGGCCGGGCCGGTGCCCCGCCCATGCCTGCATCACGCCGTGCGTGAAGGCACAGAGCTGGGCGGGCAGCTCCTCCTTGGCCAGACCCTCGTACGGACCGGCGTCGACGTGCCGGACGAGGACACCGGGGGTGAGCTCGACGACCGGCGGGAGGCCGCCGGTGGTGGCCCGGGTGAATATCTCGACCTCGATGTCGATGGCGGCGAGTCGTTTCGCCAGCTCGACGATGTAGACGTTCATGCCGCCCGCGTCGCCCGTGCCGGGCTGGTGCAGCGGGGAGGTGTGGACGCTGAGCATGGCCACGCGGCGCGGGGTGCGGCTCCGGCCGGGGAGCCGGAGTCGGGCCGGAGCCGGGTGCCGGTGCCGGGTGCCGGCGAACCGGGACACGTACTGGCTCACGTCGGCGGTCCTTCCGCTCGGGGGCGAACGTATCGGGTCCGACACGTCCGGGCTGAGCACGTCGGGCTGAACAAGTCGAACAGGTCGGGCCGGGCAGGTCGACCCGGACGGGTCGGCCGAGCTCGGCGCCATGGCATGACGGCCGGAGGGCGTGGTGCGCCCTCCGGCCGGGACAACACCGGAACGGACCCTTTCATTTCCATCGGCGACGCCACTTTGCCAATTCATTGCCGGGGCGCGCCACCCCCACCCCCACCCCGTAACCTTTCGGCATGGCCCCGCGCACCACCCGCCCCCGGAGCTCCGCCTGGGGGCACCCCCAGTCCGCTTCGCTCGTCGGCACCCCGACCCGCGGGACCACCAACCCCAACCGGCTGCGCCGCATGGACCGCTGGATCGCCGCCGTCCACGGGCCCGCCCTGCGCCGCTCCCCCGAGCCGCCGCTCGCCGTGGACCTCGGATACGGGGCCGCCCCCTGGACCGCCGTCGAACTGCTCGCCCGGCTGCGCACCGCCGAACCCCGCACCCGTCTCTACGGCATCGAGATCGAGCCCGCCCGCGTCGAGGCCGCGAAGCCGTACGAGCACGAGGGCCTCTCCTTCGTGCACGGCGGCTTCGAGGTGCCCGTACCCGGCCGGGTCGCCCTGATCCGGGCGGCGAACGTGCTGCGCCAGTACGACGAGGAGCAGGTCGCGGCCGTCTGGGAGCGGCTGCGCGGGCGGCTCGCCCCGGGCGGACTGCTCGTGGAGGGCACCTGCGACGAGATCGGGCGCCGGCACGTCTGGGTCGCGCTCGACGGGGGCGGGCCGCGGACGGTGACCTTCGCGACCCGGCTCGGCTCGCTCGACCGGCCGTCGGACCTGGCGGAGCGGCTGCCGAAGGCGCTGATCCACCGCAATGTGCCGGGCGAGCCGGTGCACGCGTTCCTGCGGGACTTCGACCGGGCGTGGGCGGCGGCGGCCCCGTACGCCTCGCTCGGCGCGCGGCAGAGGTGGATCCGCGCGGCCCGCGACCTGGCGGCGGACTGGCCGCTGACGGACGGTCCCCGGCGGTGGCGCCAGGGCGAGGTGACGGTGCGGTGGGAGGCGCTGGCGCCGCGGTGGTGAGGGAACGAGACCTCTCTTTCACCAACTGCCGCTGAATTTCCGGTACGCCGGGAACGCCACGCGCGTATCCCTCGTCCCCCGAGGGGGGGAGCAGGCCCGACAGGCCCCGGTTTCCCCTGTTGCTTTACGGTTTCGCATGGCACTATCGCCAAGGTCACCACCAAGTTACTGACGGTAAATCAGATTTGGTCACTCGAGGGGGAGCTCGTGAACCGACGCCGCCACGCCACCGCCGCGATCACCATGATCTGCGCCTTGACCGTGCTGGCCTCGCCCGCGCTGACCCTGCAGGCCGCCGCCGCACCGCTCCCGCCGCCCCCTCCGAAGAAGACCCTGGAGGAGGTGCGCAAGGAGATAGACACCCTGTACCGGCAGGCCGCCGTCGCCACCGACGCGTACAACCTCGCGGAGGAGAAGACGAAGGAGCAGTCCGCCGAGATCGTCCGGGTCGCCGTGATGATCGTGGAGGGCCGCGAGAAGATCGAGGCCCTCAAGGCCAAGGCCGGCGCCACCGCCCGCGCCCAGTACCGCAACGGCGGACTCCCCGACGGCGCGCAGCTCGTCCTCACGAACGACCCCCAGCTCTTCCTCGACAACGCGGGACGCCTCAAGGCCGGAGCGAAGGCCACCACGGACCTGCTCGGTGAAATGACCCGCACCCAGGCCCAGTTGGACGTCTACGCCAAGGACGCGGGGGTGAACTGGACCAAGCTGGAGGCCAACCGCGTACGGCAGGCCCAGGCGAAGAAGGAGATCGACGGCAAGATCGCCGCCGCGAAGAAGCTGGAGTCCGAACTCGCCGCCGAGGAGCGCGAGCGGCTGCGCCGGCTCGAGGAACTGGAGCTGTCCAGGGCCCAGACGACCTGGCTCGGCACCGGTGTCCTGGCCGGCCTCAAGGGGGACACGACGCCGGCGGCGAAGAAGGCGATCCAGTTCGCGACCGCGCAGATCGGCAAGCCGTACGTGTGGGGCGCGGAGGGACCGGACTCGTACGACTGCTCGGGACTGACCCAGCTCGCCTGGGGCACGGCGGGCCGGCCGATCCCGCGCACCTCGCAGGAGCAGTGGCGCCTGCTGCCGCGCGTGGACATCAAGGACATGCGGCCCGGCGATCTGATCGTCTACTTCAAGGACGCGAGCCACATCGGGATGTACGTCGGAAACGGCACGATCGTGCACGCCCCGCGCCCCGGCCGGGACGTGACGCTCGCGGGCGCGGGCTCGATGGAGATCCTGGGCGTCGTCCGCCCGACGTGACGGCTCGTCGTCCGACGGTACGACGGGTCGCCGTCCGCCCGACGTGACGGGTCACCGTCCGCCGGTACGACGGCGGGCATCGCATGCCCTCGATCCCCCCGACGTGACGCAGTCCACGCGCGGTGGCGGAACCGCGGGCGCCTCCCCGGCGTGACCTTTCTCATTGCCTCGGGGGCGCCCCGTCCGCCGTACGGGGGCAAGTACCTCCCCTTCCGCGGCATATGCCAATCGCGACGCGGACGCCGACCCGCTGATCGCCATTCCGCTGCGCACCGCCCTACCGCTATCGTCCGGGACGGGCGGGACGCCACCCGGCGCCCTGCGCACCCTCGGGGGGAGGGAAGGAAACCCGGACCGATGCCCGTATCCGTACCGCGTCAGAGAAACGTCTCTGCCGTTGCGGGACCCGGCGACGTCGCCACTACGGACGCCACCGCCATGGACGCCACCGCTATGACAGGCACAGTCACAGGCACCGACCGCACCGATCTCACTCTCCTGGTCGTCGAGGACGACCCGGCGGGTGCCCTCGCCGTACCCGAACTGCTCGACGCGGCCGACGCCGCCGGCACCCGGGTCCGCATCCGCACCGCCCGCAACCTCACCGAGGCCGAGCGGCTCCTCACCGACGACGTCCACTGCGTCCTCGTCGACCTGTCCCTGCCCGGCCCCCGCGCCGCCGCGGGCGACGACCCGCTCGCCCCGCTGCGGCACATCCTGCGGCTCGCCCCGCGCCACGCCGTCCTCGCGCTCGCGGCCTCCGCCGACGCCGAGCTGGCGGCCGAGGCGGTACGCGTCGGAGCCCAGGACCACCTCTTCCGCGAGGAACTCGACGGGCGGCTGCTCAGCCGGGCCATCCGGTACGCGGTCGAGCGCAAGCGCGCCGACGCCGTCCAGGTGAAGCTCGCCGAGTCCCGGCTCCGCGCGCAGGAGAACGCCCGCCTGGAGCGCGGACTGCTCCCCACGCCGCTCCTGGAGGGCTCCGACCTCCGGTTCGCGGCCCACTACCGGCCCGGCCGCTCGCGCGCGCTGCTCGGCGGCGACTTCTACGACGTGGTCCGCACGCCCGACGGCACCGTCCACGCCATGATCGGCGACGTGTGCGGCCACGGCCCCGACGAGGCCGCGCTCGGCGTCGAGCTGCGGATCGCCTGGCGCGCCCTGACCTTCGCGGGGCTGTGCGGGGACGAGCTGCTCTCCACGATGCAGCAGGTCCTGGAGCACGAGCGGGAGAGCGAGGAGATCTTCGCGACCCTCTGCACCGTCGACATCGCGCCCGACGGCCGCCGCGCGGGCCTCTGCCTGGCCGGACACCCGTCGCCGCTGATCGCCCGGCAGGGGCTGGTGGCCCGGCTGCTTCCCTACGAGGACGGCGGCCCGGCACTCGGACTGCTGCCGCGCGCCCGCTGGCCGCGCCGGCAGGTCGAGCTCGGCGGGGCGTGGAGCCTGCTCATGTACACGGACGGACTGATCGAGGGACGCTCGGCAGGACCCGGCTCGCCGCGGCTCGGCCAGGACGGGATGGTCGACATGATCAACCGGCAGCTGGCCTCGGGCCTGCGGGGCGACGAGCTCCTGGAGGCCGCGGTGACGGAGGTCCGGTCCCTGAACGGCGGCGAGCTGACGGACGACGTCGCCGTCCTGGCCCTGGAAAGGGACAGGGCCCGGGGATGACCCCGGGCCCTGCTGTCGTCGCCGCTTGCGGCTAGCGGCCGCCGTTGTACGGGCCGTACGGTCCGTCGCTGCTGGAGCCGCCGCCCCGTCGGCCGCCTCCGCCACCCGACACCTGCTGGAGCGCGGGGCGGACGTCGACCATGAAGACGATGGCCGCGATCACGCCCGCGATCTGCAGGAACAGCATCGGGAAGAGCAGGTTCAGGGCGAGGTTGATACCCAGGATGATCAGCCAGAACTTCTTCGTCTGCTTCTCGGCGGCGCGGTAGGCGTCCTCGCGCGCCATGGCGGCGAAGACGAGCGCGGCGACGGCGAAGCCCGTGAAGATCAGGAACATCACCAGGGAGAGGAGGGAGTCGAATCCCGCGCGCAACATGCTGAGCACCGCCTAGAGAAGAGGGAAAGAGCGCCTCGCGGTCAAGGTACCCGGTTCAACGCACCAGGTACCCGTATTGGTGCCCGGTACTACTCCTTCTCGGCGGCGACGGCGGCCTTCTTGGCGGGAGCCTTGCGGGCGGTGGTCTTCCGGGCGGGCGCCTTCTTGGCCTCGGCGGGCTCGGACGCGGCGGACTCGGCGGAGGCCTCCACCGGCTCCTCGGCCTTGGTCTCATCCGGCTCGACGACGACGGCGATCTCGACGATCTCCTCGGCGACCTCCCCGCGCCAGGCCTTGATGGCCTCCTCGCCGTGGGCGGCGACCTCCTCGTACTTCTCGCGCGCCTTCACGGCGTACTCGGCGGCGACGCCGACGCCGCGCAGGGCGAGGTCCTGGGCGGTCTCGCCGAGCTTCTTGAGGTCCGTGTCGAGACCGCCGACGACATCGGCGAACTTCGACTGCACGGTGGCCTGGGCCTCCTTGGCCTGCGCGGTCACCTTCTCCTGCACGGCCTTGGGGTCGGTGTTCCGTACGGCCTCGATGCGGGCGGGCGCCTCGGCGGCGATCTGCTCGATCAGGCCGGGAACCTTCTTGGCCTGCTGCACGGCGAGGTCCGCGGTGCCGGCGGCGAAGTAGAGAGGGGTACGCAGTTCGTCGATGATGGCCATGCTGGTGGTCCTCCCGGTGGTGACGTACGAGCGAGCGCTGGGCTCAGGGCGGTCAGGCATCGGGCGCGTCGGCGGGCCGCTCGGCGGCGGCCGCGGCGGGGACGCCCGCGGGGGTCTCGGTGGCTCCGGCGGTCTCGGTGAGGCCGGCTCCGGTGGCTCCGGCGCTCTCGGTGACGCCGGCTCCGGTGGCCGCCGCGGCCGCCTCTGCGGCGTTCTCCTTGCGGAAGGAGTCGTAGATCTGGAGCAGCACCTGCTTCTGCCGCTCGTTGATCGAGGGATCGGCGAGGATGACAGCGCGCGTCTCCAGCTCCTCCCGCTCCTTCTCGTCGAGGATCCCGGCCCGTACGTAGAGCGTCTCGGCGGAGATCCGCAGCGCCTTCGCGACCTGCTGCAACACCTCGGCGCTGGGCTTCCGCAGCCCCCGCTCGATCTGACTCAGGTACGGGTTCGACACGCCGGCCGCGTCGGCGAGCTGCCGCAGGGACAGCTGCGCGGTCCGCCGCTGTTCGCGGAGGTACTCACCGAGATTGCCGACGTTGAGCGATGCCATGCCCCGACCATGCCAGCCTTTGCTAACTATTGCAAGCAGCCGCTTGCAAGAGTCGCCCCTTTGCGGCAGCCCCCCGTAATCCCCGTGATCTTCGCTGTCGCTGCTGCGAGACTGAGCCGATGAAGACGACGACGGGGCGCTTCCGGGCGGCGGTCAGGGAGTGGGCGGCCGATGGCGCGGAGGCTTCGGCGGCCGCCGCGGTCGCGCGCGAGCTCGCGGCCGGCACCGAGCTGCGTACGGCCGTGCTCGTGGAGGGGGTCAGCGACCACATCGCGCTCGACGCGCTCGCGGCCCGGCACGGCCGCTCCCTCGACGCCGAGGGCATCGCCGTCGTTCCGCTCGGCGGGGCGACCAACATCGGCAGGTTCGTGCACCTGCTCGGGCCTCAGGGGCTCGGCGTCACGCTGGCGGGTCTGTGCGACGCAGGTGAGGAGGGCCACTTCTCCCGCGCGCTCGAACGCGAGGGACTCGGCCACGACCTCGCACGCGCCGACATGGAGCCGCTCGGCTTCTACGTGTGCGACGCCGACCTGGAGGAGGAGCTGATCCGCTCCCTCGGCGCCGAGTCGGTGCAGCGGGTCGTCGACGCCCAGGGCGACCTGCGGGCCTTCCGCATCTTCCAGAAGCAGCCCGCCCAGCGGGAGCGGGAGGTCGAGCGGCAGCTGCGGCGCTTCATGGGCACCATCAGCGGCCGCAAGAGCCAGTACGCCCGCTCGCTCGTCGACGCCCTCGACCTCGCCGACGTTCCCCGCCCGCTGGACCGCCTGCTGGCGCACGTGTCCGCGTCCGCCTCCGCGAGCTGAGGAACCCGTACGCCGCCCCTCCGTTCCCTCCGGCCCCTCAGGCCGCCGGGGTGTCGAAGCGGCGGCGGGCCGTCTCGATGGCGCCGAGGTACTGGTGGGTCCAGTCGCACATGCCGCCGATCGTCGCCTGGAGCGCGCGGCCCGGCGCCGTGAGGGTGTACTCGACGCGGGGCGGGACCTCGGGGTGCACGGTCCGGTCGATCAGGCCGTAACGCTCCAGCATGCGCAGGTTCTGGGTGAGCATCTTGTGGCTGATGCCCTCGATCCCGTTCCGCAGCTCGCTGAAGCGCAGGGTGCGCTCACCGAGCTGTTCGACGATCAGGAACGCCCACTTGTTGGCCAGGTCGGAGAAGATCTCCCGCGCCAGGGAGTCCGCGCGCCTCAGGTCCGCGTCCTCGGGCGAGCCGCTGTACTGCTTGGTCACCATCAGGTTCCCCAGTCACCGAAAAGTGCGTTCTTCCATGTCAGAGCACACTCTCTTACGGTTCCCGAGTCACCACAAGAGACCGACCCTGCTCGCCGCTCTGCCACGGAGGAACCGCATGCCCATCACCCTCGTGAACCCCACCGGACTCCCCACCGTGGACGTCTACCGCCAGGTGTCGGTCGCGACCGGCTCGAAGCTGGTCTTCCTCGCCGGCCAGGTCGCCTGGGACGCCGACGGCGCCACCGTCGGCGCCGGTGACCTCGCCGCGCAGGTCGAGCGGTGCTACCTCAACGTCGGCACCGCCCTCGCCGGCGTCGGCGCCTCCTTCGACGACGTCGCGAAGCTGACCGTGTACGTCGTCGACTGGACCCCCGACAAGATGCCCCTGCTCCTGGAGGGGATCGCCCGGGCGGCCGCCTCGCTCGGGGTCACCCCCGTGCCGCCCGGCACGCTGATCGGCGTCGCCTCGCTCGACGTGCCCGAGCACCTCGTCGAGGTCGAGGCCACCGCGGTCCTCGACTGAGGCCGCGGGACGCATCACCGTCGACCGAGGCCCCTCCCGCCCCGCCGTGCCATGCTGGTGGGCGTGGAGCTGGAGGACCTGGTACGGCTGCGCCGCGCGCGGGACGTGATGGATCGCGACTACGCGCAGCCGCTCGACGTACCCGCACTCGCCTCCGTCGCCCTCATGTCGACCGGGCACTTCGCCCGCAGCTTCCGCGCCGCCTACGGCGAGACGCCGTACAGCTACCTGATGACCCGCCGGGTCGAGCGTGCCAAAGCACTGCTCCGACGGGGTGACATGAGCGTCACGGACGTCTGCTTCGCCGTCGGATGCACCTCGCTCGGGTCCTTCAGCTCGCGCTTCACCGATCTCGTCGGCGAGACGCCGTCCGCCTACCGGGCCCGCCGCCACGAGGACGGCGCCGCGATCCCCGCGTGCGTCGCGAAGGTCCGTACGCGACCGGTGCGGAGGCCCTGAGCCACCGAGCCGCCTCTGGTCCCGCGGCCTTGCGGTGCCGCGGTCCCGCGGTCCTTCCGCCCATCGATCAGTTTCGGAGAAGCGGGATCCTGTGGTCCGCCGTAGCTTCGAAGGCATGAACGTCAAGCTCTCGCAGTGCTTCATCGCAGTCGACGACCACGACAAGGCCCTCGCCTTCTACCGCGACGCCCTCGGCCTCGAAGTACGGAACGACGTCGGTTTCGAGGGGATGCGCTGGGTGACCGTCGGGTCCCCCGCGCAGCCGGACGTGGAGATCGTCCTCGAACCGCCGCTCGCCGACCCCAACGCCTCCCCCGCCGACCGGCAGGCGGTGGCCGAGCTGCTCGCCAAGGGCATGCTGCGCGGCGTGATCTTCTCCACCGAGGACGTCGACGCCACCTTCGAGCACGTCCGGGCGGCCGGCGGCGAAGTCCTCCAGGAGCCGGTCGACCAGCCGTACGGCGTCCGCGACTGCGCCTTCCGCGACCCGGCGGGCAACATGCTGCGCTTCACCCAGCCCCGCTCCTCGTAGCACCCCGCACCTTCCCGAACCCCCTGCCGGCCTCTGCCGCCCGTGCCACCATGGCGCGGGGGTGCCCGCGTCGGGCCGAGGCCAACAGGGGGTTTCCGCATGCCGGTTGAACGCGTCTGGCTGGACGTGCCGTACGCCGAGAAGGACGCGGCCAAGCGCGGCGGGGCCCGGTGGGACCCCGCCGCCAAGCGGTGGTTCGCACCCCGGGCCGGAATGACCGAACTCGCGCGCTGGGCCGCCGCCGACGCCGTCCCCGACCTGCTGCCCGGCGAGGACCGCACCCTCGGCAGCGGGCTCTTCGTCGACCTCGTGCCGCGCACCTGCTGGTTCACCAACGTCCGGTCCTGCGTGGCCCAGGCCGACTGGGAACGGCTCCGCCGGATGATCACCGGTCGGGCCGGGCAGCGCTGCGAGGCCTGCGGGGCGGGTGAGGACCGCGCGGCCCGGCGGTGGCTGGAGGCCCATGAACGATGGACCTACGACGCCACCACCCGCGTCCAGACCCTCAAGCGGCTCATCTGCCTCTGCACCGACTGCCACACCGTCACCCACTTCGGCCTCGCCCAGGTGCGCGGCATCGAGGACCGGGCGTTCGCCCACCTCGTGAAGGTCACCGGGATGAGCGAGCCGCGGGCCCGGGACCATGTCAGGACCGCGTTCGCCGTCTGGGAGGACCGCTCCCGGTACGACTGGGAGCTGGACCTCGGCATCCTCACCGGGGCGGGGATCGCCCTGGCGCCGCCGCCCGGCGCCGGCGACCGCGCCCGGGTCGCCGACGAGACCCTCCTGCCCCGGCAGCCGGGGGCGCGGCCGGCCCGCGGGACCGGGGCCGGCACGCGTCCCGGCCACGACTGAGGCGCGGCCCCCGGCCCCCGATCAGGCGGGGCAGCGCGGCATCACCAGCGGCGGGTGCTCCCGCCCGCCCGCCCCGACGGGGATCAGCGGGCCGTAGACGTCCAGGAAGCGCAGGGGGTCGTCATGGGTCCCTCCTGGCCGGGTGCCCGCGCCCGTCCACCCGGCCAGGCGCCCACAGCCTCCGTTCGTCCCCCCGGCCCGGCGCCCGCAGCCGCGCCCGTCCACCAGGCCCGGCGCCCGCAGCCTGCCGTTCGTCCACTTCGCGATAATCCGCGACGGATCGATCCTCGTTACCCTTGCCGTCATGACAGCCATGGCACCCACCCGCACCGAGCCCGACCTCTCCTATCTCCTCGATCACACCAGCCACGCCTTGCGGACCCGGATGACCGCCGCGCTCGACGCGATCGGGCTCACCCCCCGGATGCACTGCGTCCTCGTCCACGCCCTGGAGGAGGAGCGCACCCAGGCGCAGCTCGCGGAGATCGGGGACATGGACAAGACGACCATGGTCGTCACCGTCGACGCCCTGGAGAAGGCCGGACTCGCCGAGCGCCGGCCGTCGAGCACCGACCGGCGCGCGCGGATCATCGCCGTGACCGAGGCAGGGGCCGAGGTCGCCGCGGAGAGCCAGAAGATCGTCGACAGCGTCCACGAGAGCGCCCTCGCCTCCCTGCCCGACGACGCCCGCGCCGCCCTGTTGCAGGCCCTGAACCTGCTGGTCACCGGCCATCTGGAGACCCCGATCGAGAGCCCGCGGCCGGCCCGTCGGGCCCGTCAGCGCGGCTGAGTCGGGCACCGGGGCGACACCGGGGGCCCTCGGACCACACCGAAAGCCCCGCACTCGTTCCGTAAAAAATAGTCTGCAACAAAACCTTCTGCTAACGTCACTCCTGTCGGCTCCACCGAACAGGAGTGATCGCCGTGCCCACGCCTCCCGTGCCCACGCCCCCGCGCACCCCCTCCCGCAGGCTCGCCCTCGGCGTCCTCGCCACCGGCATGCTCATGACGATCCTCGACGGCAGCATCGTCACCGTCGCGATGCCCGCCATCCAGAGCGACCTCGGCTTCACTCCCGTCGGCCTCAGCTGGGTCGTCAACGCCTATCTGATCGCCTTCGGCTCGCTCCTCCTCCTCGCCGGCCGCCTCGGCGACCTGATCGGCCGCAAGCGGATGTTCCTCGCGGGCACCGGGATCTTCACCGCCGCCTCGCTCCTCGCCGGGGTCGCCACCTCGCCCGGCGTCCTCATCACCGCCCGCTTCCTCCAGGGCGTCGGCAGCGCGATGTCCTCCGCCGTCGGCCTCGGCATCCTCGTCACGCTCTTCACCGTGCCGCGCGAACGGGCCCGCGCCATCGCCGTGTTCAGCTTCACCGGCGCCGCCGGCGCCTCCCTCGGCCAGGTCCTCGGCGGCATCCTCACCGACGCCCTCGCCTGGAACTGGATCTTCTTCATCAACTTGCCCATCGGCTTCGCCACCCTCCTCGTGGCCCTCCGCGCCCTCCCCTCCGACCAGGGCCTCGGGCTTCGGGCGGGCGCCGACGTCCTCGGCGCGGCCCTCGTCACGACCGGCCTCATGACCGGGATCTACGCGGTCGTCAAGATCGAGGAGTACGGGGCGGGTTCGGCGCACACCCTCGGCCTCGGCGCCCTCGCGCTCGCCCTCCTGACCGGCTTCCTCGTCCGCCAGGCGAAGGCCGCGAACCCGCTCATGCCGCTGCGGATCCTCCGCTCGCGCAGCGTCTCCGGCGCCAACGCCGTCCAGATGCTGATGGTCGCCGCGCTCTTCTCCTTCCAGATCCTCGTCGCGCTCTACCTGCAGAAGGTCCTCGGGTACGGGGCAGCCGAGACGGGTCTCGCGATGCTGCCCGCGGCAGCGGTCATCGGCGCCGTCTCCCTCGGGGTCTCGGCCCGCCTCATCGCCCGCTTCGGCGAGCGGAACGTCCTGCTCACCGGCCTCGTCCTGCTCGTCGGCGTCCTCGGCCTCCTGGCCCGCGTCCCCGTCCACGCCTCCTACGCCACCGATCTGCTCCCCGTGATGCTGCTCGCCGCCGGCTTCGGCCTGGCGCTCCCCGCCCTCACCTCACTCGCCATGTCGGGCGCCGAGGAGCAGGACGCCGGCCTCGCCTCCGGCCTCTTCAACACCACCCAGCAGATCGGCATGGCCCTCGGCATCGCCGTCCTCTCCACCCTGGCCGCCACCCGCACCGAGTCGCTCACCGCGGCCGGCCGACCCGCCGCCGAGGCCCTGACCGGCGGCTACCACCTGGCGTTCGCCGTCGGTGCCGGTCTCCTGCTCGCCGCCCTCGCCCTCGCCTTCACCGTCCTGCGCCGCCCCGGAAAGCCGGGAACACCGGGAACACCGGGAACGCCGCAGCGGACCACGAGGAAGAGGAAGCCGAAGTCCCCCGCGACAATGGCGGCATGAGAGCCGACCGACTCGTCGCCGCACTGCTCTTCCTCCAGACCCGGCAGCGCGTCACCGCCGCCGAACTGGCCGCGGAACTCGACGTGTCCGAGCGCACCGCACGACGGGATCTCGAAGCTCTCGCGAGCTCCGGGATCCCGGTGTACTCGCAGGCGGGCCAGGGCGGCGGCTGGTCCCTCGTCGGCGGCGCCCGTACCGATCTGACCGGCCTCACCGCCCCCGAGATCCGCGCGCTCCTCCTCCTGACCGGACCGGACGCCGACACCGACCCCCGGACCCGGACCGCCCCCGGCACGGAGTCGGTCCTGGAGGGCCTGCTCGGCGGGCGGATACGGTACGGGGAACGCACCGCCGACGACTGGGCGCCGTTCGAGGCCGACGGCCCTTCCCCCGAGGTGGTCGCCGCCCGACTGGCCGGACTCGGCGCCCGCGTGGAGCTCCTCGACCCGCCGGAGGCACGCACGGCCCTCGCCCGCATCGGAGCCGAACTCACCCTGGTCTACGGGCAGTCGACGCCGTAGGGCAGTCCCGGATCAAGCCGTCGGACAGTCCGGAATCGGCGCCGTCGGACAGTCCCGGATCGGCGCCGTCAGGCAGTCCGGAAGCTCCGCCTCGTGCGCCGCCTCAGAAGATGTCGGGCGAGAAGGGCCGCAGCGGCGTACGGAACAGCAGGTCGGCGCGGGCGGCCGCGCCGGCCGTCAGCTCCTCGACGCGCCCGAGCCGGGTGAGCCGTACCGCCGACTCGTCGCCGAAGGCGAGCACGCCCAACTCGGCGATGTCGAAGGCGAGATCGGCGGACTCGTCCGTACGGACGCAGGAGACGCCGTCCGGGGACGCGTCGAGCCGGTAGCGCCCGCCGGCGAACCCGCCCCCGTCCCGCAGGTCGAGCACCAGACCGTCCGCCACCGGGTACGTCCGGCTCTCCAGGACCCGGACGACATCGAGGACCCGCACCCACAGCATGTCCACGTGGGTCAGCACCCGGGCGGCACGCGGGTCCGGCAGCAGCAGCGGCAGCGGCTCGTCGGGCGCCCGGTAGCCGGAGCGGACCGTGGTGATCCAGTCGACGGAGCAGAGGTAGTGCCAGAGGGCCCGCTCGGCGGCCGGGGTGACGGCGATCAGGTCCCGTACCTTCGCCGTGTTCAAGGGCTGCTTGCCGTCGTCCCACTTGTCGTCCGAGGTGTACGCCACGAAGCCCTCGACCTCGCCGGACTCCGACCGGTACACCGCGTAGTACGGCTCCCGCCACGGATCGCTCTGCACGCTGCGGCCGGTGCCGACCTCCCAGTCGCGCGGGGAGCGGTCGGTGACCCCGGCGCGGACGCCGGCGAGCCTGCCGTGCACCTCGGGGCCGATCTTGCGGATCTCGTCGGCGTCGGTCAGATCGATCCGGCCGCCGTCCTCCGGGCGGCCCGAGCGCCGCGGGTCGAGCCCGGCCCGGGCCACGTCCACGCTCCACTCGGTGCTGTGGCTCGCCGGGCCGAAGCCGAAGCGCCCGTAGATCGGGTACTCGGCGGCGATCAGGGTGGCGATCGCGTCGCCCCGCTCCTTCGCGGCGGCCAGGTCCTCGGACATCATCCGGCTGAGCAGTCCGCGCCTGCGGTGCGTCGGGGAGACGGTGACCTGGGTGATCGCGTCGGCGGTGAGACTGCCGCCGCCGACCGTGCTGACCTCCTGCCGGAAGGACCGGAAGGTGGCGACGATCCGGTCCCCGTCGAAGGCCCCGGCGGTCCGCGCGAGGTCGACGTGCGGCAGCCGGTCGGCGACCTCCGCGTCGGTCACGACCGGCGGGCGGAGGAAGCCGGTGCGCAGGGCGCGCTGCCAGTCGTGGAACTCGGACTCCGTCACCGCGCGTACGTCGACAGTCATCCTTCGACCCTACGCACGGCCCCGACCCACCCGCACCCGAGTTTCCGGGGGCCTCCCCTGCCGGCTCAGGCCAGCAGGTCGTCGACCTGCGCCTCGCCCTCCCGGTAGCGGCGGGCGATCTCCGCGCTGCAGTCGTCCGCGGTCCGCTGGAGGTGCTGGCGGCGGCGGGAGATCTGCTGCTCGTACCCGGCGAGCCGCCCCATCCCCGCGTGCAGCTCGTCGTCCGTGCGGGCCGTCAGGTCCGACAGCTCGACCTCCGACAGCATCTCGGACGCGAGCCGCCGGTACTCCTCGCTGCGCGGCGTCGACAGCGTCACGTGCCGGGCCGACGAGCGGTGCCGCGAGGGCACGTCGGCGAGGATCTCGGAGAGCCGGTCGAGGACCGGGGCCTCCGGGTCGGTGCGCCGCGCCAGCTCGGCCCGCAGGATGTCGATACGGCCCTGGAGCATCCGGCGCACGTAGCTCAGGTCGGCCTCGTCGCTCTGCGCCTCCCGGCGCAGGGCGCGCAGCTCGGGCAGCCGCAGCGCACCGAGCTCGGGCTGGGTCCGGTCCGGCAGGGCGGGTTCGGCGGTCCTCTGTACGGGTGGGCGCGAGGCCGGGCCTCCGCCCGGTCCACCGCCCCTGGTTCCGGCGCGGATCAGCGGTACGGGGCCGGACGGCGTCGGCCCGGTGCCAGGTGCACTCATGAGAATCGTCCCCTCGACCGGTGCGGAGCCGCACCGCCTGACACGCATCGTGCCACTCATGCCTGTGCGCGTGCAGGCGCTCTGCACCCGTTCGGCCCCTCATCCGTCGGACTGGTGGCCACTCGGTAGGTTGGGGCCCATGCGTGCAGTGGTGCAGAGGGTGGACGGTGCGAGTGTCGTCGTCGCAGGGGAGACCGTCGGTGAGATCACCGGCGAGGGCTTGTGCGTGCTGGTCGGGGTGACCCACGACGACACCCCGGAGAAGGCCGCCCAATTGGCCAGAAAGCTCTGGTCCGTCCGGGTGCTGGACGACGAGAAGTCGTGCTCGGACGTGAACGCGCCGCTGCTCGTCATCTCCCAGTTCACGCTCTACGGGGACGCCCGCAAGGGCCGCCGCCCCACCTGGAACGCGGCCGCGCCCGGCCCGGTGGCCGAGCCCCTCGTGGACGAGGTCGTCGCCCGGCTGCGCGACCTAGGCGCGCACGTGGAGACGGGCCGGTTCGGAGCGGACATGCGCGTCTCGCTCACGAATCACGGCCCGTTCACGGTGCTGCTGGAGGTCTGACGGCTGACGGAGGGTGAGCGCCAGGGCTGCCGGAGGGCGAGCGACGCCCGACGGCGCTACGGCTCGACGACGGTCTCCTGCGCGGCCGCCGTCGTCCCGGCGATCAGCGGGGCGTCCACCGGCACGTTCCGCTTCACCAGGGCCAGGGCGATCGGCCCCAGCTCGTGGTGGCGGACGGAACTGGTCACGAAGCCGAGCTGGCGGCCCTCCTCGCCGTCGGCGGCGAGCCGGAGCGGGGTGCCGTGCCCGGGCAGCAGCACCTCGCTGCCGTCCAGGTGCAGGAAGACCAGGCGGCGCGGCGGCTTCCCCAGGTTCTGCACCCGGGCGACGGTCTCCTGGCCCCGGTAGCAGCCCTTCTGGAGGTGGACGGCGCTCCCGATGAGGCCGACCTCGTGCGGGATGGTCCGGTGGTCGGTCTCGAAGCCGAGCCGGGGCCGGTGGGCCTCCACGCGCAGCGCCTCGTACGCGAGGATGCCGGCGGCCGGGCCGTGCGAGGCCCCGAAGGACTCCAGGCCCGCGCGGGGCAGGAAGAGGTCGCGGCCGTGCGGGGTCTCCCGTACGACGACTCCCTCGGGCACCTCGGCGATGGAACCGGCCGGGAGGTGGACGACGGCGATGTCGTCCGTACGGTCGGCGACCTCGACCCGGTAGAAGAACTTCATCGACTCCAGGTACGCGACGAGCTCCTCCCGCGTCCCCGGCTCGACGTGCGCCCACACCGTCTCGCCGTCGTCGACGAGGTACAGGGCGTGCTCGATGTGCCCGTTCGCGGAGAGGATCAGCGCCTCGGTGGCCTGGCCGGGCGCGAGGTCGGTCATGTGCTGGGTGACGAGCAGGTGCAGCCAGCTCAGCCGGTCGTCACCGGTGACGGCGACGACACCGCGGTGCGAGAGGTCGACGAAACCGCGTCCGTCGGCGAGGGAGCGCTGCTCGCGGAACAGGTCGCCGTAGTGCGCGGCGACACCTTCGTCGCGGCCTTCCGCGGCGACGGCGCCGGGCAGGGACAGCAGAGGGCTGGTCGTTGAATGTCGCTGCATGGGGCAAGCCTACGACTCGCTGTCCAGCGCCTTCCGCGTGCAGTCCGCGCACCGCCCGAAGATGGCGAAGTGCTTCATGTCGGTCTCGAAGCCGAAGGTCTCGCGGAGCTTCCCGGTGAACTCGGCGGCCACCTCGACGTCCGCCTCGATCACCTCGGAGCAGTCCCGGCAGACCAGGTGCAGATGGTGGTGCCGGTCGGCGAGGTGGTACGTCGGAGCCCCGTGCCCCAGATGGGCGTGGCTCACCAGACCGAGCTCCTCAAGAAGCTCCAGGGTCCGGTAGACGGTGGAGATGTTCACCCCGGACGCGGTCCTGCGGACCTCGACGAGGATGTCGTCGGGCGTCGCGTGCTCCAGGGCGTCGACCGCCTCCAGGACGAGCTGACGCTGCGGCGTCAGCCGATAGCCGCGCTGCCGCAGGTCGCTTTTCCAGTCGGTACTCACCACGCCCCCCAGTGTAGGAGGGCGCGGCGCTCAGCCCCAGGTTCCGGCGGGATCCCGAGGGATCCCGGGGGTTTCTAGCGGAAGAAGGCGATGCCGTCGTCGGGCAGGTCGCCGAGGTTGCGGGCCATGTCCGCGACCTCTTCCGGGGTCACGACCTTCTTCAGGTGCGCCGACATGTACGGCCGCAGCGGGACCTCGGGGGTCGCCTTCTCGCCCACCCACATGAGGTCGCTCTTGACGTAGCCGTAGAGGCGCTTGCCACCGGTGTACGGGCCCGAGGCCGCGGTGCGGGCGACAGCGTCCGTGGCCAGGTCGATCTGCGGCTTCTGGTCGGCGAGCTCGCCGTACCAGATCTCGACGATGCCCTGGTCACGGACCATGACGACCTCGACCTTGCGGTCCTTGTCGATGCGCCAGTAGCCGCTCTCGCTCTCCAGCGGACGGACCTTGTTGCCCTCGTTGTCCAGGACCCAGGAGTGGGACGTGTACTCCAGGAAGTCCCGGCCGTCGTGGCTGAAGGTCACGGACTGCCCGAAGTTGCACTTCTCGGCGCCGGGGAAGTCGGAGACACCCGCGCCCTCCCACGTGCCGAGCAGGAACGCGAGGGGGACGAGGTCCGGGTTGAGGTCGGACGGGATCTCGATCATGAGCAGCTCTGGCGTTCTCTAGAAGTGGTTGGCGAGAAGGATTAGCGCTGGCCCTGGTACAGCTTCTTCACGGCCAGACCGGCGAAGGCGATCACGCCGACGGCGACCAGGACCAGCAGGATTTCGAAGAAGATGATCACAGGGTGCTCCTCGACTGAGCAGTGAAGGCGGAACGGGCCGGACCCCAGCTTAGTGGGCGGGGGCCCGGCCCACTCGGTGAGGTGGGTCTCGCCGATGATCAGCTCAGCAGCTGGGCCTGCAGCGTGACCGTCTGCTGGAACGGGACGGGGAGCGCCGCGCCCTCGCGGGCCTGGACGACCAGGCCGAGCGTGTCACCGGCCTGGATGTAGGCCCACCGTGTCTGCTCGGGTCCGTAGGGCTTCCGTTCGTCGAAGGAGTACAGCGAGAGGAACGGGAGACGGACGTCCTTCAGGGAGGAGTCCAGCGTCTCGCCGTCGACGCCGGCCGGGAGCCGGCTGCCGCGCGTGCCCGTGTCCAGGACGTCGTCCTTGAACGCCTCCGCGAACGCGACCGAGGTGAACCGCATCAGGTACACCCGGGTGGACGTGCCGTCCGGCGTCGTCCAGCCGCGGGCCGCGACGTGCCGCAGCGCGGACTCGGCCAGGGCCTCCTTCACCGCGCCCCGGTCGTCGGCGTGGAAGTGCGCCAGGTACGTGTCGAGGCCGACCCAGCCGCCCTTGAGCTTCGGGTCGACCGTGGCGCCCGCCGGCGCGGGCAGCAGCAGCTGCCGGAGGTCGGCGTGGTGGATCTCGCCGTCGTTGCCCTCGGTGTACGGACGCAGGGCGCCCTCGGGCAGCGCCGGAAGGGTGAGCTTCGGGTACTCCCAGCGACCGTCGGACTCGGTCGCGAGCCCCGGTACGTCGGTGCGCTCCATGGCGGTGATCCCCATGGCCGTACCGGTGCCGACACCGCCGAGGACGAGCACGGCGGCGGTCCAGCGGGCGATGCCCCGGAGCAGCGGCCGGCGGGACTTCTTCGGCTTCTCCGGCTTCCCCGGCTTCCCCGGCGCGGGGCCGGCGACCGGGGCGGGGGCGGGTGCCTGGCCCTGCGGCGGGGCCTCCGTCTCGGGCTGGGTCAGGGTCTGCTCGGTCATACGTACTCCCCCGGGGATGCGATGTGGTCGAGCTGCTGCGTCAGCAGCTTCGCCACCCGCGCCTTGTCGAACGGCTTGGCGCCCGCCGCCTTGACGGTGACGAAGACCTCGGAGTCGTACGCGAGGCAGAACATCTCCTCCAGCGCCGCGGCCCGCTCCTTCTTGTCCAGCGAATCGTCGACGGGCGCGACGTAGCAGACGGCGTTCCGGTGGTCCTTCACCTTGGGCCCCTTCGGGAACTCCAGGAACTCCATGACCTCCTTGCGCAGCCGGTAACTGTCCTTGATCCGCTTCTTGTCCTTCATCCGCGCGAGCTCCACGGAGACGACGACGTCGTTGTTCAGGTCCGCGAAGGAGCGGACGCCGATGCCCTGGACGCCGAGCTTGTCCACGTTCTTCTCGAAGGTGCGGCGCTTCTTCCCGGAGAGACCCTCGCCCGACTGCTTCATCAGGGCGGTGGCCTCCGCGGCGCCGAGCTCGCCGTCGTTGCCGTACAGCTCCTCGTCGGGGCCGAACTCGTACCCCTCCGGGAGCGGCAGGAGAAGCTTGCTCAGCGGCGTTCCGGCCTTGCCACGCGCCAGCGGGGCGGCCGGGTCCTCGTCCTGCGCGGACTCCTCGGCCGCGCCCCACACCGTCGTCGGCGCGGTGCGGTCGGCGGAGGAGGCGGTGAGCGCGGTGTAGGTGACGCCGCCGCCGATCAGGCCGAGGACGAGCACGGAGGGCAGGACGACCCGGAGCAGGACCCGGCGGGCACCCCGGCTCACCACCGGCTCGGCTTCGGTCCCGGCTTCGGTCCCCGCTTCGGCGGCGGGTTGGGCGGCGGGTTCGGTCACGGGTTCGGTCACGTCGTTCCGGTCCTCACTCACAGGCGCCCCAGCTGTCGCTCGGCCAGCGAACGGATGTCTTTCGCGGAGATCTTCCTGGTGTCGATGACGAAGATCTCCACCGCGATGTCACCGCGGTAGAAGTAGGCCCTGGCCTCGTACATGTCGAGGTAGCCGGCCTTCTTCCGCACCGGGAAGACGTAGTAGCGGCCGTTGGCGGAGCCCTTGAGCTCCGTGCCCTCGCTCTCGGCGAAGTCCTCCTCCGGCATGTAGGCCTGCTGCTCCTCGACGAACTCCTGCGCTCCGAGGACGTCGCCGGCGCGGTACTGGACCAGCCGGATCTCGGTCTCCTTGTACTCGCCCGTCGCCCAGGACGCGACCGCGATCCGCCGGATGCCGATCTCCAGCTGGTCGTCGAGAGCGTTGCCCGGCCTGTTGAACTGCGAGGCGAACGCGGACACCGGCATCCAGCCGTCGGCGTCGGCGAACTCGGACTTCTTCGCTCCGGCGGGCTTCGGCAGCAGCAGCTTCCGCAGGTCGCCCTCCGCCTTCGTCCGGAGATCCTCGGAGGCCGGGAGCGGCTTCGCCTTCTCCCCCTCGGGGAGCGGCTTCGCGGGGTACGCGAGGCCCGGCTGGTTCAGGGCGGGCAGTGCGGTCGGCTCGCGTTCCGCCTGGATGCCGTATCCGACGGCGGTGCCGCCGACGAGGCCGATGACGGCGGCGACGGCGATCAGCCCGACGGTACGCAGGACCCGGCGGCGGGGCCGTACGGCGACGGGCGCGGCCGACTCCGCTACCGGCTCAGCTTCCGACGCGACCGGCCCTGTGACCGGAGCCACATCCTCCGGCGCATCCCGCGACACGACCGGAGGCGCGGTTTCCGTACCCGGGTCCGGGTTCGGCGGTGGTGCCGTTTCCGGATTTCGGGTGCTTTCTTCGTTGCTCAAGAGTCCCCCCACGAGACCTGAAGCGCGGATTCCGTCATCCGCGCACCCACCAGACACGTGGGGGACACCGGGGGTTGCGGTGGCGCACATTACAGTTCGGCATATGCCGAAGAAGCTCGTGATCAAGGTGACCGCGGGGGCCGAGGCCCCCGAACGCTGCTCCCAGGCCTTCACGGTGGCCGCCGTGGCCGCCGCCAGCGGCGTCGAGGTCTCGCTCTGGCTGACCGGCGAGTCCTCGTGGTTCGCCCTCCCCGGCCGCGCCGCCGAGTTCGAGCTCCCGCACGCCGCGCCGCTCCCGGACCTCATCGACGGGATCGTGGCGGCCGGTGGGCGCATCACGGTCTGCACGCAGTGCGCGGCCCGCCGTGACATCGAGGAGAAGGACCTTCTGGAGGGCTTCCGCATCGCCGGCGCCCAGCTCTTCGTCCAGGAGGCGATGGCGGACGGGACGCAGGCGCTCGTCTACTAGGCCCGGTCAGGGCTCCCGGCGCTTCTTGCCGTCCAGCTCGTCCCACCACTCGTCCGACTTCGGGTCGCCCGAGGGGTCGTCCCACCAGCGGTCCTCCGGGCCCCGCCGGTTCGCGACCATCGCGGCGACCGGCGGGATGGCCATGGCGACCACACACATGCCGATGGCCACCGGCATCGAGAAGAGGCGCACGACGGCCCAGGCGCCCACGAAGAGCAGCAGGCAGGCGCCCATCATCCAGAAATAGACGTGGCGACGTCGTGCGTACACACCTTCAGGGTACGACCGAAGGGCCGTGCCTCAAGTCCTGGCAATGGCGTCCAACCCCCCAGGAGGCACGGCCCTTCGGCCGGTACGGTGTCGCGGATCAGACCGCGATGGCGACCTCGGCGAGGCCACCGTGCTGCGCCACGACCTGACGGTCGGCGGTGCCGCCGGGGACCAGGGCGCGGACGGTCCAGGTGCCCTCGGCCGCGTAGAAACGGAACTGGCCGGTGGCGGAGGTCGGGACCTCGGCCGTGAACTCGCCGGTCGAGTCCAGGAGGCGGACGTAACCGGTGACGGGCTGGCCGTCCTTGGTCACGAAGCCCTGGATGGTGGTCTCACCGGGCTTGATCGTCGAGGCGTCGGGGCCGCCGGGCTGCGCTCCACACATGTCGTTCTGTCCTTACGGTCGAGGGGTCCGGAGGAGGGAGGGTCCGGGGTTACTTGTTGGCGCCGAGCTCGATCGGCACGCCGACGAGGGAGCCGTACTCGGTCCACGAGCCGTCGTAGTTCTTGACGTTCGTGACCTCGAGCAGCTCGTGCAGGACGAACCACGTGAGCGCGGAGCGCTCACCGATGCGGCAGTAGGCGATGGTGTCCTTCGCCAGATCGACCTGCTCGTCCTCGTAGAGGGCCTTGAGCTCGTCGTCCGACTTGAACGTGCCGTCGTCGTTGGCGTTCTTCGACCACGGGATGTTGCGGGCGCTCGGCACGTGGCCGGGGCGCTGCGACTGCTCCTGCGGGAGGTGCGCCGGGGCGAGCAGCTTGCCGGAGAACTCGTCGGGCGAGCGGACGTCGACCAGGTTCTGGGCGCCGATCGCGGCCACGACGTCGTCGCGGAAGGCGCGGATCGAGGAGTCCTGGGCCTTGGCCTTGTACTCGGTGGCCGGGCGGGCCGGGACGGCGGAGCCGTCGACCAGGTCGCGGGAGTCGAGCTCCCACTTCTTGCGGCCGCCGTCGAGGAGCTTCACGTCCTGGTGGCCGTAGAGCTTGAAGTACCAGTAGGCGTAGGAGGCGAACCAGTTGTTGTTGCCGCCGTAGAGGACGACCGTGGTGTCGTTCGCGATGCCCTTGGCCGAGAGGAGCTTCTCGAAGCCCTCCTGGTCGATGAAGTCGCGGCGGACCGGGTCCTGCAGGTCCTGGGTCCAGTCGATACGGATGGCGTTGCGGATGTGGTTCTTCTCGTACGCCGAGGTGTCCTCGTCCACCTCGACGATGGCGACCTGCGGGTTGTCGAGGTTGGCCTCGACCCAGTCCGCGTCGACCAGGACGTCGCTGCGAGCCATGCTGTTCTCCTCCGGGGCAGTGTGCGGCGGTGTGGTGCGGGTGTGCGGTGCGGTACGCCTCGTCGCGGGCGGCTCGTCGGGTGACGTGTCAGGGACGTGTCGGGCAAGCGGACGTGCGTGACGGACGTGCGTACGGCTACACGGGGCGGCCCCGACCTCGGTCGGAGGGCCTGAGGAATACGGGAGTGGTGAGTCCCGCTCAGACGGAGCGACAGAGCATGGCGGCGACGCGGCACAGGTCTACTGCCCGCCGCTTCGTGAGATCCGCCTGTCGCTTCATGCCCTCGATCGTAGGGACGGACAGGCGGCCGTGTCACCGGTGTGTCGTATTTTGAGACGCGATCGTCCGAGATGCGAGACGCGATCACGGTACGAGAGTGCTCCGGACGTCTCCGTACCGGGGCGTCCGGTTCTGATTCTGCTGGTCGGACAGCAATGTCTCAGCATGTGACCAACGAGTACGCGCCCGAGGCCGTACGGCCGGACGGCTCGACGGGCCGGGTGGCCCTCCGGGGCCGGGTGGCCCTCCGGGGCCGGGTGGCCCTCCGGGGCCGTCAGCCCGCCAGGACGACGTCCTTGCCGGTCACCGAGATGGCGAGGCCGTCCGGCCTCGGTTCGACCTTCTCCACCTTCATCCCGGCGATCGCGCCGATCGACCGGTCGAAGTCGGTGCGCGCGCGGACCAGGTCCTCGATACCCGGGATGCCCTCGCCGGGCACCTCGTCGGCGCGGACGCGGATGGTGTCGCCGTTCACCACGGTCACCGTCGAGAGGACCGTACGGGTCAGGGTGCGGCCCATCACCTTCACGCCGCCGGTCACCTTCACCTTGCCGTTGCCGCCGTAGGCGACGACGGCCTCGCGGTCGGACGCGGCCGTGAGGTCCGCGTACGAGATGAGGGCCGTCCCGGTCGCGGAACCCGCCTTCGCACCCGACCAGTCGCCGGTCACGGTCACGTCCCGCAGCGCCACGTTCAGCTCGCCGACCCGGATGCTCTTGTCGCCCGCCGTCGCGGTGACGCCGGTCAGCCTGACGTCGACCTCGTCGAGCCGCTTGTCCGCGACCTGGGTCAGGAACGGGAAGCCCTTGATGTCGACCTCGACGGCCTCGCTCTTCGCCGAGGAGAGCTTCACCCGGCCCGCCGCCTCGTCCTCGGCGTATGCCACGGCCAGCCGGTCGATCCCCACCAGGACCCCGCCCAGCACGACGGCCACGATCAACAGAATCCGCAGTGCTCGCATGGACTGTGCGTCCCCCCTGGAAATGGATGAAGTCCGGCCCCCCGACACGAAGATCGACGTGCCGGGGGGCCGGTTGGTTCCCTCCTGGTCCCCCGGAGGGGTCAGACCAGAGCCCGGCCCAGCAGGTAGACGGCGGGTGCGGCGGCCGTCAGCGGCAGCGCCACGCCGGCCGTCATGTGCACGAAGCGGGACGGGTAGTCGTAGCTCGCCACCCGCAGGCCGACGAGCGCGCAGACCCCGGCCCCCAGGCCGAGCAGCGCACCGGAGGAGCCCAGGTCGGTCAGACCGCCGGCCGCGACGCCCGCGCCCGCCGAGGCCAGCAGCGCGGCGATCAGGGAGACGGGTCCGGGCAGCGGGAGCGCCCGGGCGAGGACGGCCGCGGCGACCGCGACCCCGCCGACGACGACCGCGTCAGGGTCGGCGCCCAGGTGTCCGGTGGCGACGACGGTGAGCGCCGCCGAGGCGATGGTGGCCATCAGGCCGTACATGCGCTCGTCCGGGTCGGCGTGGCTGCGCAGCTGGAGGACCAGGCAGAGCAGCACCCAGACGCCGAGCGTGCCGAAGATCGCGGCGGCCGCGTTCTCCCGGCCGGTGACGAGCAGGGTCGCGTCGGCGGCGAGGCCGCCGGCGAAGGCGAGGGCGATGCCCTGGCGGGCGGGCCACATGCCGTTGAGCCGGAACCAGCCGGCGGCGGTGAGGCCCTGGAGCAGCACGAGCGGGACGAGGAGCCCGTACGTGCCGAGGGCGGCGCCGCCGGCGAGCAGCAGTCCGAGGACGGCGGTCAGCGCGGCGGGCCGCATCCCCGGCTCGATGATCGGCGAGCGGCCCTCGGCACGGGCGCGCTGGGCGTCGGTGATGCGGGTGTTCCCCGAGGTGGTCGGCGAGGACCAGCCGGGACCCGCCTCGGCGGCGGGCGCGGGGGACGCCGGAACGGGCTCCGCGACGGGCGCGGAGGCAGGGGCAGGGGTGACGGCGGCGGCGAACGGCTGCGGCTGGTGCTGCGCCTGCGCCTGCGCCTCCCCGTAGTACGCGGCGGGGGTCCCGTACGACTCGTAGGGGGCCTGGCTCGACGCGTACGCCTCGTACGGCTGCTGCTGCTGCTGGGGCTGGTGGTGCGACGGGTGCGGCTGCTGGTAGCCCTGCTGTGCGTGCGCGGCCTGCGCGGCCTGCGCCCGGTCGGCCTGGACCTGCTCGTACGTGACGGCCGGCTGGAACTGGGTGTCCCAGGTCTGGCCCTCCCAGGTCTGGGTGACGTCCGCGGGGTTCTGCTGCTCCTGGTGACCGTCCCCGGTCCCGTTCCCGTTCGCGTACGGGTCGTACTGCTGACCGCCGTAGTACTGGTCGTTGCTCATGCTCTGGGGTTCACCCTCCTGCGAACGGGGGGAGCACCTCGACCGTGCCGCCCTCGGCAAGCCGTACCGTCTCATGGCTCCTGGTCCCGACGGGGTCGCCGTCGACCAGGAACGAGCACCGCCTGAGGACCTGGACGAGCTCGCCCGGGTGCTTCGCGCGGGCCGCGTCGAGGGCCTCGGCGAGGTGCTGGGCGGTGTACGGCTCCTCCGCGACACCGGCGGCGGCCTTGGCCGCGGCCCAGTAGCGGATGGTTCCCGCTGCCATAGCGGCGCTCCCTTCGTTCGTGTGCGCGCCGCCCCCCATGATGGGCTATGCGCGCGTCAGCCAGTTCCCGATGCGGGCGAGCAGCTCCTCGTCCGCCGCGTTCTCGGCGTGGCCCATTCCCCGCTCCAGCCACAGCTCCGCCTCGCCGGCCCCGGCCAGCATCCGGGGGTGGTCGAGCGGGAAGTACGCGTCCCGGTCGCCGTGCACGATCAGCAGCGGGGTCGGCGCGATCAGCGGCACCGCCTCCACGGGGGAGAGGGGTACGGGGTCCCAGGCGCGGCTGTCGATGCGGGTGCGGAGCCCGTACCGCCCGACGAGGCGCCCCGCCGGCCGGGTGACCATCCAGTGCAGGCGGCGCATCGGCTGCGTCCCCCGGTAGTACCAGCGGGCGGGCGCGGAGACGGCGGCGACCGCGTCGGCGTGTCCGTCCGTCTCCCGGGCGAGGGCCGCGTGGCGCAGGACGACGGAGCCGCCCATGGAGAAGCCGACCGTCGCCACGCGCGCGTGGCCGAGCTCACGTGCCCAGCGGACGGCGGCGGCCAGGTCGAGGACCTCCCGGTCGCCGAGGGTGGAGAGGCCGCCGGAGGCGCCGTGGCCCCGGAAGGAGAAGGTGATCACGGCCGCGCCCCGCTGGGCGAACACCCGTGCGGCGCGGCGGACGGCCGGGCGGTCGGCCGACCCGGTGAACCCGTGGGCGACGACGACCGCCGTATCGGTGACACTTGCCGGAGAGGGTTCGTAAACCGCCTCGATCCGGACATCGTCATCCGTACGCAACATTGCCCGCCGGGAGCCGGAAGTGATCAGGGAGACATCCACCATATGAAATCGACCCTCTCCCTCTGAACTCATGTGGGCTATTCTCCTTGGCAGAGGATCCGGGCGACGCAGCCCCCGGGTCCTTTTGCGTTTTCCGACCGTTGTTACGGACGGATGAACAAAAGCTCTCCGGGCGCGAGAGCCGGCAGTGATCTGTACGAAGCAGTGCACGTCCTCGCAGGGACCGAGGAGGAACCGACGTTATGAGCGAGCGACCGAAGCACGACCGACCGACGGCAGGGACGGCAGGTGGTGCGCGATGAGCGCCTTGCTGCTCCTGACCAACGCTCTCCAGCCTTCCACCGAGGTGCTGCCCGCCCTCGGTCTGCTCCTGCACAACGTCCGGGTGGCCCCGGCCGAGGGCCCGGCCCTCGTGGACACCCCCGGCGCGGACGTGATCCTCGTCGACGGGCGGCGCGACCTCCCCCAGGTCCGCTCGCTCTGCCAGCTGCTCCGGTCCACCGGGCCCGGCTGTCCGCTGATCCTCGTCGTCACCGAGGGCGGTCTCGCGGCCGTCACCGCCGACTGGGGCATCGACGACGTCCTCCTCGACACGGCGGGGCCCGCCGAGGTCGAGGCGCGGCTGCGGCTCGCGATGGGCCGCCAGCAGATCGTCGCGGACGACTCCCCCATGGAGATCCGCAACGGCGACCTGTCGGTCGACGAGGCGACGTACAGCGCCAAGCTCAAGGGCCGGGTCCTGGACCTGACCTTCAAGGAGTTCGAGCTCCTCAAGTACCTGGCTCAGCACCCGGGCCGGGTCTTCACCCGCGCGCAGCTCCTGCAGGAGGTGTGGGGGTACGACTACTTCGGCGGCACCCGGACGGTGGACGTCCACGTACGGCGACTGCGGGCCAAGCTCGGCCCCGAGCACGAGTCGCTCATCGGCACCGTGCGCAACGTCGGCTACCGCTTCGTCACCCCCGAGAAGGTCGAGCGGGCGGCGGAGGAGGCACGCGCCAAGGCCGAGGAGTCCCGTGTGCAGGAAGAGGCGCGGGCGACCGCCCGCGTCAAGGACGCCACGGGGGAGGTCACCCCCCTGGCGGACAGGAACGTGGCGGATGCCACAGTGCGACCTGCCGGTAGGTAGGTCACCCCGCGTAGACTGCCGCGCGTGGCCAAGGTGACGCGGGATGACGTAGCTCGACTGGCAGGTACTTCGACCGCGGTCGTGAGCTACGTCATCAACAACGGACCCCGGCCGGTCGCCCCGGCCACGCGCGAGCGTGTCCTCGCCGCGATCAAGGAACTGGGCTACCGCCCCGACCGGGTCGCCCAGGCGATGGCGTCCCGGCGCACGGATCTCATAGGCATGATCGTGCCGGACGCGCGGCAGCCGTTCTTCGCGGAGATGGCGCACGCGGTCGAGCAGGCCGCCGCCGAGCGCGGGAAGATGGTCCTGGTCGGCAACTCCGACTACCGCGACGAGCGCGAGGTCCACTACCTGCGGGCCTTCCTCGGCATGCGGGTCTCCGGTCTGATCCTGGTCAGCCAGGGCATGAGCGAGCGGGCCGCGAGCGAGATCGAGGCCTGGGACGCGCGCGTGGTGCTGCTGCACGAGCGGCCCGAGGCCCTGGACGACGTGGCCGTCGTCACCGACGACATCGGTGGCGCACAGCTCGCCACCCGGCACCTCCTGGAGCACGGCCACGCGTACGTGGCCTGCATGGGCGGCATCCCGAACACCCCGGCCGTCGGCGACCCGGTCGCCGACCACGAGGAGGGCTGGCGGCGGGCCATGCTGGAGGCGGGCCGCTCGATCGAAGGCCGGCTCTTCCAGGCCCCGTACAACCGCTACGACGCCTACCAGGTGGCCCTCAAGCTGCTCGCGGGCCCGGACAGGCCGCCGGCCATCTTCTGCTCGACCGACGACCAGGCCTTCGGTGTCCTGCGGGCGGCGCGCGAGCTGCGCATCGAGGTGCCGGCGGAGCTGGCGGTCGCGGGCTTCGACGACGTGAAGGAGGCGGCGCTCACCGACCCGCCGCTGACCACGATCTCCTCGGACCGGCCGGCGATGGCCCGTGCGGCGGTCGACCTGGTCCTGGACGACTCGCTCCGCGTGGCGGGTTCGCGCCGCGAGCGCGTGAAGCTCTTCCCCTCGGCCCTGGTGGTCCGCCGCTCCTGCGGCTGCGACGGCGACTGAGCGGTTCGCCCCGCCGAGAGCCCTCCCTTCCGGGAGGGCTCTTTATATCGGGCATACAGGCTTCTGTCGGGCTTCTCAGCCGGTCCTCAGACGGCTCTCATGAACAGCTCCGAGAGTCATTGCCATGACGGACTTCCAGGAGCAGCAGCCGCAGCAGCCCTACTACCCGCCGCACCCGCCGAGGCCGCCCTACGCCCCGGCCCAGCCGCCGGTGGGCGCCGAGCAGACCGCCACCCAGCCGATCGTCACCGAGCCCGGCACCACCGTCTGGCCGTCGGGTGGGCACGTACCGCCGTCGGGTCCGCCCGCCCCGCCCGTCGCCCCCCTGGGCGCCCCGGCCGCCGCGCCCGCCGGAGGCCCCGGCTCCCGGCGCCGCGCCAAGCGCGGGGTCGGTCTCATGGCCGCCGTGGCCATCGCGGCCGCCGCGATCGGCGGCGGTACGGCGACGCTGGTCCAGCAGGCCACCTCGGACGCCCCCGTCGCCGCCGCCTCCTCGAACGTGAACGGCACCAACGTCTCCACCGGCAACACGGGCACGGTCGCCGGCGTCGCCGAGGCCGTCTCCCCCTCCATCGTGGAGATCTCGGCGAGCTCCACCTCCGGCAAGTCCACCGGCTCGGGCGTGATCATCACCGCCGACGGCGAGATCATCACCAACAACCACGTGATCTCCGGGGCGTCCGAGATCACCGTGCAGCTCAGCGACGGCAAGTCCTACCGGGCCGAGGTCGTCGGCACCGACCCCGACAAGGACCTCGCCCTCATCAAGCTCCAGGGCGCCTCCGGCCTCAAGACCGCCACCCTCGGTGACTCGTCCAAGGTGCGGGTCGGCGACCAGGTCGTCGCGATCGGCTCCCCCGAGGGCCTGACCGGGACCGTCACCAGCGGCATCGTCTCGGCGCTCGACCGGGACGTGACCGTGGCCAAGGACGACGGCGGCCAGGAGCAGCAGCAGGGGCAGCAGCAGTACGACCCGCGGCAGGGCTGGCCGTTCGAGTTCGGCGGACAGCAGTTCAACGGCGACACCGGTTCGTCGAAGACCACGTACAAGGCGCTGCAGACCGACGCCTCGCTCAATCCGGGGAATTCCGGCGGCGCGCTGATCAATATGAACGGCGAGATCATCGGAATCAATTCGGCCATGTATTCGCCCAGTTCTTCGAACGGTTCGACGGCCGGCAGCGTCGGTCTCGGATTCGCCATCCCGGTCGACACGGTGAAGGCCGACCTAGACCGCCTGCGCGCGGGCGGCGACAGCTGACCGGCGACCGGGCGGCATGCGACGCTGAGCCCATGACCGCCCAGCGACACGAGCCCGAACGCATCCTCATCGTCGACGACGAGCCCGCCGTACGGGAGGCCCTGCGCCGCAGCCTCGCGTTCGAGGGGTACGGGACGCAGGACGCCGTGGACGGACTCGACGCGCTCGCCCGGATGGAGTCGTACGCCCCCGATCTCGTCGTCCTCGACGTCCAGATGCCCCGCATGGACGGGCTGACGGCGGCCCGCCGCATCAGGGCGTCCGGCTCGACCGTGCCGATCCTGATGCTCACCGCGCGCGACACGGTCGGCGACCGGGTCACCGGGCTCGACGCGGGCGCGGACGACTACCTCGTGAAGCCGTTCGAGCTGGACGAGCTGTTCGCCCGGATCAGGGCGCTGCTGCGGCGCAGCTCGTACGCCTCCGTGACGGCCTCCGGCCCGGCCGACGCCGACGT
Source organism: Streptomyces sp. NPDC088707 (assembly GCF_044752725.1). NCBI lineage: Bacteria > Bacillati > Actinomycetota > Actinomycetes > Kitasatosporales > Streptomycetaceae > Streptomyces > Streptomyces sp. NPDC088707. Next base: position 38,976 of record NZ_JBIVLV010000019.1, read on the forward strand.
CCTGTCGTTCGAGGACCTGCGGATGGACCTGGCCACCCGCGAGGTGACCCGGGGCGGGCGGACGGTGGAGCTGACGCGGACGGAGTTCACGCTCCTGGAGATGTTCCTGGCGCACCCGCGGCAGGTGCTGACCCGGGAGCAGATCCTCAAGGCCGTATGGGGCTTCGACTTCGAACCGAGCTCGAACTCACTGGACGTGTACGTGATGTACCTGCGACGCAAGACGGAGGCGGGCGGCGAGCCGCGCCTCGTGCACACGGTGCGGGGCGTGGGATACGCGCTGCGCGGAGGGGGCGGGGAGTGAGAAGTCCGCTCGCCTGGTTCCGGTCGCGGCCGCTGCGGTCGCGGCTCGCGCTGCTCACGGCGTTCGCGGTGGCCGTGGCGGTGGCGGCGGTCTCGCTGGCCTGCTGGTTCGTGACACGGGCCCAGCTGGAGGCCGAGCTGGACTCCTCGCTGCGCAACAGCAGGCTGGACACCGCCTCGGTGGAGACCCTGCTCGGCATGTGCCGCCAGGGCGCCAACCCGCCGCCGCTGGGCGGCTCGTACACGGTGCAGGTGATCCTCGCCGACGGCACCGTGTGCACCTCCGGCAAGGCCGGGATCCCGGCCGGGGCCGGGGATCTCGCCGTGGCGCGGCGGCAGCTGGATTTCGCCCTGCACACGGTGAAGGACGACGCCGGACGGGAGATGCGGGTCTTCACCTACCCGCAGCAGGGCCCGCTCGCGATCGCCGTCTCCGTCGCCCGCCCCCTCGACGAGATCGACAACTCGATGTCCACCCTGCGCTGGGTGCTCCTGCTGGTCTCCGGGATCGGCGTCGTCGGCGCGGGCGCGGCCGGTCTGTGGGTGGCGCGGACCGGTCTGGAGCCGGTGAACCGGCTGACCGGGGCGGTCGAGCACGTGGCCGCGACCGAGGACCTGACCGTGCGGATCCCGGTCGAGGGCGAGGACGAGATCGCCCGGCTCTCGCGTTCGTTCAACGCGATGACGGCGGCGCTCGCGACGTCCAGGGACCGGCAGGCGCAGCTGATCGCGGACGCCGGGCACGAGCTCCGCACGCCGCTGACCTCGCTCCGTACGAACGTCGAGCTGCTCGCGCGCAGCGAGGAGACCGGCCGGGCGATCCCGCCGGACGACCGGCGGGCGCTGATGGCCTCGGTGAAGGCGCAGATGACGGAGCTGGCGGCGCTCATCGGGGACCTCCAGGAGCTGGCGCGGCCGGACGCGGCGCAGCAGGGGCCCCTCGAAGTGGTCCCGCTCCACACGATCCTGCGGGCGGCCCTGGACCGGGCGCGGCTGCGCGGCCCCGAGCTGGCCTTCGTGACCGATCTGGCGCCCTGGTACGTACGGGCGGAACCGGCCGGCCTGGAGCGGGCCCTGGTGAACGTGCTGGACAACGCGGTGAAGTTCTCACCGCCCCGGGGCAGGGTCGAGGTGACCCTGATGCGCGGCGAGCTGACCGTCCGCGACCAGGGTCCCGGCATCGCCCCGGACGAGCTCCCGCACGTCTTCGACCGGTTCTGGCGCTCCCCGTCGGCCCGCAGCCTCCCGGGCTCGGGTCTGGGCCTGTCGATCGTGGCCCGTACGGTCCACCACGCGGGCGGCACGATCGCCCTGACCCCGGCGGAGGGCGGCGGCACCGTGGCGACGCTCCGTCTGCCGGGGGCGCCGACCCCGCCGCCGTCAGTTGTGGCGGATGAGGGACTCGACGAGGCCTGAGCGGGTGTTCGGGTAGTCCAGGACGGTGATGCCGAGGCCCTTCCAGGTGTTCGCCGTGCCGTCCAGGAAGCCGTGGACGCGGGGGTTGAGGTTGTCGGAGTTCCACCGCGGCGGCAGCGAAGCGGACGTGCTGACGAAGTTGATGTACAGCTTGCCGGGCTGCTCGACGGCCTTGCGGTAGTGGGCCTCGATCTTGGGGTACTTGGCGTTGGGCAGGGCGTTCCAGTCGTCCTGGAGCGCGATGGCCCCGCCGTCCCACCACTTGAGGCCGGGCAGTCCGCCGTTGTCGGCGATGAGGACGACCTTGCCGCGGGCCTCGCCCAGGGAGGGGACGGTGTCGCCGATGCGGAACAGCGGACGCCAGCCCCGGTTGTCGAGGTAGTCGGTGAAGACGGCGCCGAAGGTGGCGTCGGAGTCCGAGGAGTACTCCTGCTTGACCCTCATCAGGACGGTCTCGGAGGGGTGGGCGGCCAGGAAGTCGCGGCAGGCGACGAGGACGTCGCCGAACATCATGTTCTGGTACGAGGCGCCGTGGTGGATGGCGAAGGAGCCGCCGGTGACCCGGCAGCGCACGTCGAGGAATCTGATTCCGGCGGCGAGCTGCTGCGCGATGGTGGTGTTCTGGCACTCGGACCAGGGGCCGCCGAAGCGGGCGCCGGAGTCGTGGGTGCCGGGGATGGTGAGCTTCTGGAGCGGGGTGGGGTCGCCGTGGCCGGCCATCCAGTCCTGGGTCGTGGCCGCCCGTGCGGAGGGGGCGCCGACCAGGAGGACGGCACCGGCTGCCGCGGCTCCCGCGAGAAAGCTTCTACGGTCCATGCGCGGAGTATGACGTGCACGCGTCAGCATGCGCCAGGGTGCCGCGGCCCTGGACACGCCGGAGCGCCGCGCCCGTAGACACGCCGGAGTGCCGCGTACCCGAAACGCGAAGGGGCGGCGGACCGTCGAACGGTCCGCCGCCCCCTCGGACGTACGGAGTTACTTCACGACCGTGATCCGGCCCGTCGCCGGCGGGGCCAGCGGGGCGGTCGCGGTGGAGTGCGCCGCCAGGTAGGCGGTGAACACGTCCAGGTCGGACGCGCCGACCAGCTTGTTCTTGTGCTCCTTCAGGACGGCGAAGCCGTCACCGCCACCGGCCAGGAACTCGTTCATCGCGACCCGGTAGGTCTTCGACGGGTCGATCGCCTCGCCGTTCAACTTCACCGAGGACACCACGATCCGGTCGGCGCCGATCTTCGTCATGTCCAGGGTGTAGGTGAAGCCCTTCGAGATCTGGAGGATCTTCGGAGCGGCCTGGTTGGCTCCGCTGACCTGCTGCTGCAGCGTGGTGATGAGCTGGGCGCCGGTCAGGTCGACCGCCGTCATCATGTTGGTGAACGGCTGGACCGTGTACGCCTCGCCGTAGGTCACCACACCGTCGCCCTCGGCGCCGGACGCCTTGTGGACCAGCGGCGCGCGGACACCGCCCGGGTTCATCAGGGCCAGCTGCGCGCCGCCCTTGTCGGCCGGGGCCATGCCCTCGAGCTGCGCGTCGGCGATCAGGTTGCCCAGCGGCTTCTCGTACGCCGTCGCGTCGAGGGGGTTGTCGATGTCGGCGGAGATGTGGCCGACGGGACGGCTCGCGATCGGCGCCGCCAGCGCGTTCCAGCGGGTGATCAGCCGGGTCATGTCCTCGGCCTTCGGCACGTCACGGGTGACGACGTGGTTCGCGGAGGCGACGGCCGTCCGGACGATGTCCTTCGTACGACGGTCGTAGGTGAGCGTCGTGTCGGTGTAGAGCCGGCCGAAGGAGGCCGCCGAGGTGACCGTGCGCGGCTTGCCCGCGGGGTCCGGGATGGTGCACGCGTACGCCTGGTGGGTGTGGCCCGTGACCAGGGCGTCGACCTGCGGGCTGACGTTCTTCGCGATGTCCACGATCGGGCCGGAGATGCCGTTGCCGGGACCGGGGCTGTCACAGTCGTAGTTGTACGCGCCCGAGGCCGGCAGGCCGCCCTCGTGGAGCAGGGCGACGATCGACTTCACGCCCCTGCGCTCCAGCACCTTGGCGTACTTGTTGATCGTCTCGACCTCGTCGCCGAACTTCAGGCCCTTGATGCCCTCGGCGGAGACGATGTTCGCCGTGCCCTCCAGGGTCACGCCGATGAAGCCGATCTTGACTCCGTTGCGCTCCCAGATGAAGTACGGGTCGAGCAGCGGCTTGCCGCTCTTCTCGTTCGTCACGTTGGCGGCGAGGTACGGGAAGTCCGCGCCCCGGAACCGCTTGCCCTCCTCGAAGCAGCCGGCGGTCGGGTGACAGCCGCCGTTCTGGATGCGGGCCAGCTCGCGCGCGCCCTCGTCGAACTCGTGGTTGCCGACCGAGCTCACGTCGAGCTTCAGCTTGTTGAGCGCCTCGACGGTCGGCTCGTCGTGGAACAGTCCGGAGAGCAGCGGCGAGGCGCCGATCATGTCGCCCGCGGCGGCGGTGACGGAGTACCGGTTGCCCTGGCGGGCCTGCCGCAGGTGCGTGGCCAGGTACTCGACGCCGCCCACGTCGTTGAGGGTCTCGGTCGTGCCGTCTTCCTTGAGGCGGGTGAGCCGCCCCGCCGAGCCGGTCGGCGGCTCCAGGTTGCCGTGCAGGTCGTTGAAGGAGAGCAGCTGGACGTCGACGTACCGCCCGTGGCTGCCCCCGCTCTTGGTCCCCGAGGCGCCCGCGGGCAGCGCGGCGACGAGTGCGCCGACGGTGGCGAGCCCCGCGCCGACGGCGAGTATCCGCGCGGCTGTCCTCTTCTTCTTCGGTGTCGCTGCCATCGCTCCCCTTGTCCCCGCGCCCGTTCCGGTGCGCCTCTCGACTGCTGACGTGCCAGCGAAGCCTAGAGTCAACGCGCGTAGCGCAACAGGGGGTAGCGGGTTACGAGACAGTTGCCGTCGCCTTTCCCCGGGGCGGCCGTGCGTCACCGTAGTCTCGGGTCCATGACTTCCGACGCGGCGCCGGCCCTCGAACCCGGACGGCAGATCCACACCTACGACGAGCTCACGCCCGAGCAGATCCAGGACGTACTGGACCTGCTGAAGGCCGCGGACCAGGCCGACGGCGTGCACGCCGTCTCCGAGCAGGGCCGGCTCTACCTCCGGCACGGCGGCCGGGAGGGCGTGCGGCACTTCCTCCTCACCGTCGGCCCCCACCTCTACGGCTACGCCCAGCTGGAGGAGACCGACCCCATCGAGGCCCCGGCCGCCGAGCTCGTGGTCCACCCCGGCCACCGCGGCCGCGGCCACGGCCGGGCACTGGGCACCGCCCTGCTGGCGGCCTCCGGCAAGCGGCTGCGCGTCTGGGCGCACGGCGGGAAGTCCGCCGCCCGGCACCTCGCCCAGGTCCTCGGCCTGACCCTGTTCCGCGAGCTGCGCCAGCTCCGCCGCTCCCTGACCCCGCTCGACATCCCGGAGCCGGTGTTCCCCGAGGGCGTCACCGTCCGCACCTTCGTCCCCGGCCAGGACGACACGGCCTGGCTGGCCGTCAACTCCGCGGCCTTCGCGCACCACCCGGAGCAGGGCTCGCTCACCCAGCGGGACCTGGACGACCGGATGGCCGAGCCGTGGTTCGACCCGAAGGACTTCTTCCTCGCCGAGAAGGACGGCCGGGTCGTCGGCTTCCACTGGACGAAGACCCACGCCGAGGAGCAGCTCGGCGAGGTGTACGTGGTCGGCATCCTGCCCGACGCCCAGGGCGGCGGCCTCGGCAAGGCGCTGACCGCGACGGGCCTGCGGCACCTGGCGGCCCAGGCCCTGCCGACGGCGATGCTGTACGTGGACGCGGACAACACGGCGGCGGTGACGGTGTACGAGCGGCTGGGCTTCGTCACGCACGAGGTGGACCTGATGTACCGCACGGAGTCCTGACATCGGCGTCCTGAACACATAGGCGGCAGGGGGCGGTTGACACCGCCCCCTTCTTTCCACCACCCTTTCACTACTTGATTAGTGAAAGGGTGGTGGAAGCGATCGTGGTCGAGTACCGCATCGACCGGCGCAGTGGCGTCGCCACCTACCTCCAGATCGTCCACCAGACGAAACAGGCCCTCCGGATGGGCCTCCTGGAGCCCGGCGACCGACTGCCCACCGCACGTGAGGTCGTCGAAGCGACGGCCATCAATCCCAACACGGTCCTCAAGGCCTACCGCGAGCTCGAACGCGAAGGTCTCGTCGAGGCCCGCCGCGGCCTCGGCACCTTCGTCCGCGCCACGCTCGGCACCGGACCGGCCGACTCGCCCCTGCGCGGCGAACTCGCCGACTGGGCCCGCCGCGCCCGCACCGCGGGCCTGGACCGCGAAGACGTGGCCGCGCTCTTCACATCCGTACTGAAGGAACACTTCGAGGGGGACGAATGACCGACCTGGTCATCGAAGCCGAGGATCTCGGCCTGCACTACCGACGGCGCGGCGGGATCTGGGCCCTGAAAGACTGCACCTTCGCCCTGCCCGCCGGCCGTATCGTCGCCGTCGTCGGCCCCAACGGGGCAGGCAAGTCGACCCTCCTCACCCTGGCCGCAGGCCTGTTGCGGCCCACGCAGGGCCGAATCAGGACACCCGCGCGGGACCGTCTCGCATACGTCGCCCAGGACAAGCCTCTCTACGGACAGCTCACCGTCGCCGAGACACTGAGGCTGGGCCGCGAGCTCAACCCGGAGCGCTGGGACCCCGCCACCGCCGAACGCGTCGTCGCGGCTGGGCCCCTGCCCCAGAGCGCCCGGGTCCAGTCCCTCTCCGGCGGCCAGCGCACCCGCCTCGCACTCGCGCTCGCCCTCGGCAAGCGGCCCGAGATCCTGCTCCTCGACGAGCCGATGGCCGACCTCGACCCGCTCGCCCGGCACGAGCTCATGGGCGCCCTCATGGCCGACGCCGCCGAACGCGGCACGACCGTCCTCATGTCGTCACACATCCTCACCGAGCTGGAGGGCGCCTGCGACCACCTGCTCCTCGTGCAGGACGGCCGGATCCGCCTCGACGGTGCGATCGACACGCTGATCGCCGCGCACACGCTGCTGACCGGGCCGGTCGCCGACCTCGCCCCTCACACCGTCGTCGACTCCCGCACCACGGGCCGTCAGCTCACGGCGCTGATCCGTCGGGAGGGCCCGATCGAAGGCCCCTGGAAATCCGCCGAACCATCCCTTGAGGAACTCCTCCTCGCGCATCTCCGTGCCACGCGCACATCGGAAGGAGCCTCCGTATGAGCACCCTCGTCCTCAAGGGCCCCTACTGGGTGACGGTTCGCCAACACCGGAAGGCTCTCTGGTGGTCGCTCGCACTCGCCGCCGTCGGGGTGGTGGTGATGGCCGCCTCGCGGCTGTGGTCCGACAGCGCGGTGGAGGGGCTGCGTGCGACAGGCTGCGCCTTCGACAGCACGGACCCGGCCTGCTTCCAGAACGCCCGCGACTTCGCCGACGGCCAGTGGTTCGCCAGGAATCTCCTTGGCTACGTCTCCATGGGCATGCTCGTCCTGCCCGGCCTGCTCGGGGCGTTCGTCGCGGGCCCGATGCTCGCCCGCGAGCTGGAGTCCGGGACGTACAAGCTGGCATGGACTCAGTCGATCAGCCCGGCCCGCTGGCTCGCCTCCAAGGTGGCCGTGCCCACCGCGCTCACCCTCACCGTCGTCACACTGCTGAGCCTGGTCTTCCACTGGTCATGGTCGACGGGCCCCACCAACGACTTCCCCACGTACTGGTACGACCCGGCCATGTTCGTCTCCTTCGGCATCGTGCCGGTGGCGCACACCCTCCTGGGTCTGGCCCTGGGCACGGTCATCGGCCTCCTCGTCCGACGTACGGTCGTCGCGATGGGGGTCGCAGCGCTTGTCATCGGAATGGCCATCGCCGCCCTCGCCTGGCTGCGCGAAGGGCTCTGGCCCATCCAGACGCTGACCGGCCACGGGCTGTCACCGCGAGGCGACGTCTGGCAGCTGAGCACGGGCATGCTCACCACGTCCGGCGAGCGCCTCTCCTGGGACGACTGCTACGTCGCCCGGCCGCAGAACGCCAGGCAGTGCATGACCGACCGAGGTGGCGTCGCCGAGTTCATCGACGTCCACCCGGCCTCGCACTACTGGCCTCTCCAGCTCGTCGAGACCGGCATCTGCCTCGCCCTCGGCGCGCTCGCGCTGTACGCCGCCTTCCGCGTCCTGCGCACCCGGCACCCGTAGGGGCGCACCGACACCCGTAAGGCGCACCGGCACCCGTAAAACATTCGAACGATCAGAGGCGGGGCCCGCACACGGCCCCGCCCCCGATTCCCGTACGACATGTCGTCGTTACCGGCCATTCAGACGCGCTTGCGACGCTCACGCAATGAAGCGCTCCGTGACCCCGCCCGGCAGGGCGGCCCTCCCCAAGGGGAGACTTCCCTCCCCCACGGCCCGCTCCGACGCGCCCGACCACCCCTTCGCGCGGAAGAATGGGGCCATGAGCCAGCAGCCCGCCGAGGTCCCGGTCCAGTCCTCCGCCACGCCGTCCGTTCCGCCGTCCGCTCCGTCGGCCGCCTCGCCCTCCGCCGACTCCATAGCCGCGCGCCGCGCGACCGTGGTGAACGGTGCCGTCGTGACCGACCTCGACGCGGAGCTCGACTCCGACCCGGACACCTACGAGGACGACGGCGCGCTCGGCGACGAGCTGCCTCAGGGCCGTTTCCTCGACCGGGAGCGCAGCTGGCTCGCCTTCAACGAGCGCGTGCTCGAACTGGCCGAGGACCCCACAACGCCGCTCCTCGAACGGGCGAACTTCCTCGCGATCTTCGCGTCGAACCTCGACGAGTTCTTCATGGTCCGGGTCGCCGGCCTCAAGCGCCGCATCGCCACCGGCGTCGCCACCCGTTCCGCCTCCGGCCTCCAGCCCCGCGAGGTCCTGGACCTGATCTGGACGCGCTCGCGCGAGCTCATGGCCCGGCACGCCGCCTGCTTCCAGCAGGACGTGGCCCCGGCCCTGGCCGACGAGGGCATCCACCTGATCCGCTGGCCCGAGCTCACGGAGAAGGAGCAGGCGCGCCTCTTCACCCTGTTCCGGCAGCAGATCTTCCCGGTCCTCACGCCGCTGGCCGTGGACCCGGCCCACCCCTTCCCGTACATCTCGGGACTCTCGCTCAACCTCGCCGTCGTCGTGCGCAACCCCGTCAGCGGCCACCGGCACTTCGCCCGCGTGAAGGTGCCGCCGCTGCTGGCCCGCTTCCTCGAAGCCTCCCCGCAGCGCTACGTCCCCCTCGAGGACGTCATCGCGGCGCACCTGGAGGAGCTCTTCCCCGGCATGGAGGTGCTCGCGCACCACATGTTCCGGGTGACCAGGAACGAGGACCTGGAGGTCGAGGAGGACGACGCCGAGAACCTTCTCCAGGCCCTGGAGAAGGAGCTCATGCGGCGCCGCTTCGGCCCGCCGGTGCGCCTGGAGGTCGAGGAGTCCATCGACCCGTACGTCCTCGACCTCCTCGTCCGCGAGCTGAAGGTCTCCGACGCCGAGGTCTACCCGCTGCCCGGCCCGCTCGACCTCACCGGCCTGTTCGGCATCGCCGGGCAGGACCGGCCCGAGCTCAGGTTCCCCACGTTCGTGGCCGGCACCCACCGGGACCTCGCCGAGGTCGAGTCCGCGTCCGCACCGGACATCTTCGCGGCGCTGCGCGAGCGCGACGTCCTCCTCCACCACCCCTACGACTCGTTCTCGACGTCCGTGCAGGCCTTCCTGGAGCAGGCGGCGGCCGACCCCGACGTCCTCGCGATCAAGCAGACGCTGTACCGGACCTCGGGCGACTCGCCGATAGTCGACGCCCTCATCGACGCCGCCGAGTCCGGCAAGCAGGTCCTCGTCCTCGTCGAGATCAAGGCCCGCTTCGACGAGCAGGCCAACATCAAGTGGGCGCGCAAGCTGGAGGAGGCCGGCTGCCACGTCGTGTACGGCCTCGTCGGCCTGAAGACCCACTGCAAGCTGTCGCTCGTCGTACGGCAGGAGGGCGAGCTGCTGCGCCGCTACTCCCACGTCGGCACCGGCAACTACCACCCGAAGACGGCCCGCCTCTACGAGGACCTGGGCCTGCTGACCGCCGACCCGCAGGTCGGCGCGGACCTCTCGGACCTGTTCAACCGGCTCTCCGGCTACTCCCGCCGCGAGACGTACCGCCGGCTGCTCACGGCCCCGAAGTCGCTGCGCGACGGGCTCGTCTCCCGGATCACCAAGGAGATCGCCCACCACCGCGCCGGCCGGCCCGCGTACGTCCGGATCAAGGTCAACTCGATGGTCGACGAGGCCGTCATCGACGCCTGCTACCAGGCCTCGCGTGCGGGCGTCCCGGTCGACATCTGGGTCCGCGGCATCTGCGCCGTACGCCCCGGGGTCACCGGCCTCTCGGAGAACATCCGGGTCCGCTCGATCCTCGGCCGCTTCCTGGAGCACTCCCGGATCTTCGCCTTCGGCAACGGCGGCGAACCCGAGGTGTGGTTCGGCAGCGCCGACATGATGCACCGCAACCTGGACCGCCGGATCGAGGCCCTCGTGCGGGTCTCGGACCCGGCGCACCGGGCAGCGCTCACCCGGCTCCTGGAGACCGGGATGTCCGACACCACCTCCTCCTGGCACCTCGGCCCCGACGGGAACTGGACGCGGCACGCGACCGACCCCGAGGGCCGACCGCTCCGGCACGTCCAGGAGATGCTCATCGACGCGCGGAGGCGCCGGCGTGCACAACCCTGACCAGTCGCAGGACGTCTCGGCGGGCGAGGTCCTGGCCCCCTACCTGCACGCCCGGGCCGCGGACTTCCTCCGCGGGCTCCGGCTCCACGGCGAGAGCGGCTCGGACACGGCCGGATCGGAGGAGGCGGCCCGCACGCTGCGCGGTGCCGCCCGCCGCATCAGCGGGACACTCCACACCTTCCGGCCGCTGCTCGACACGGCCTGGGCGGACCAGCTGCGCACCGAGCTCGCCTGGCTCTCGGGCACCCTCGCCCTGGAGCACGCCTGCACCTCGCGGCTGGTCCGCCTGGTGGACGCGCTGTCCCGCCTGTCGAGCGGCACGGGCGGGATGAACGGCAGCGGCCCCGTCCCCGCCGCCCGCGGCAGCGAGGCGGCCGGCCTCACCGTCGGCGCCGCCCGCGCGGGCGCCCTCCTGGAACGGCAGCTGACACTGGCCCGGACGCGCGCCCACTCGGCGTCGCTCCAGGCACTGGGCTCGGCCCGATTCCACGCCGTCGCCGACGCCGTCGCGCTCCTCGCCTCCGAGGTCCCGCTCGGCCCCGCCGGCAGCGCCCCCGCCGTCGAGGTCCTGGACGGCCCCGCCGAGGTCGCCGAACGGCGCCTCCTGGACGCGGTGGCCGCCCTGCCGCTGACGCGGGCGGCCCACCCGTACAACGCGGACGCCCTCGCGCTGGCCGCCGGGGAGAGCCAGGACGCCCCCTGGCACCACACACGGCTCCTGCTCCGACTGCACCGCTACGCCACCGAGGCCGTGCACACCGGGGGCGAACCCGACGCCGTCCTGTTCGAGGCCGCCCGCGCCCTCGACCGGCACCGGGACGCCGCCGAGGCCGCGGCGGCCGCCGCCGCGGCGGCCCGCACCCCCCGGATCGCCCCGGTGACCGCGTACGCCCTGGGCGTCCTCCACGCCGACCAGCGCCACGAGGTCGAGGCCTCCCGCTTCGCCTTCCAACACGCCTGGCGGAGAACGACGGCCTCCGTCCCGTGAGCGTCCCCGCCCCCGAGCCCCCGATCCTCGCCGCCGGCTGCCTCCTCTGGCGCCCGGCGCGTTCCGGCCACGGCATCGAGATCGCCCTCGTCTTCCGACCGAAGTGGTCCGACTGGTCCCACCCCAAGGGCAAGCTCAAGTCCGGAGAAGAGGCCCGAGCGGCCGCGGTCCGCGAGGTTCGAGAGGAGACAGGCATGACGTGTGTGCTGGGCGTCGAGTTGCCCACCGTCCGCTACCAGGTCCAGGGCCGTCCCAAGGAGGTCCGCTACTGGGCGGCCGAGGCCACGGGCGGCTCGTTCGAACCGAACCGGGAAGTGACACGTCTGCTGTGGCTCGCCCCTGAAGCCGCCCGCGCCTGCCTCACCCAGGAGAGGGACAAGCACTTGATCGGCGTGTTCCTCAGGGGGCGCGGCGCCCGGAAGTCGTCTCCCGGCGCCACTCGGGGATGAGCAGGGCGGGGTCGAACGGCGCCTTGTCGCTGATGCCCTCCGGGACAGGCAGGACGAGGACCGACGCGAGGATGCGTGTGATCACCGCGCGCTTCTCGTGCACGGTCGTGCGGGCCCACTTCTCCGGACTCCACGCGCGCAGCAGCTTCTCCTCCGCCTGCTCCTCGGCGTGCTCCCGCCGTTCCGACTCCAGACTCTCGATGTGCCGCCCGAGCCTCATCAGCAGATCCCGGACGTCGTCCCAGGCCACCTCACCGCTGACGAGCGACGACTCGATTCCGCCTCGCGCTGCTCGCAGCTCGGCCAGCTTCTCCTCGCCGCGCCACGCGGCCGTGTCAGGAGCACCGTCCGTGGCGTGTTCCTCGAGATGGCCGATCACCAGCCCTTCCAGAAACGCGTCCACGGGAGCCACCCTCCGGCCCACACCTCTGCAGTTGGGGTCCCCGCAGCGGTAGTAGTCGCCGTACTTCGCGTTGCGCCCGGTGGCCCTGTTTCCGCAGAGCCGGGACCGGCAGATCTGCCCCAGGTCGTTGAGACGCCCGCACCGGAGTACGCCCGAGAACAGGTAGACCCGGGGAGCCCGCGCGATGGCTTCCGGGGCCGCGGCACGTCCCAGCGCCAGGCCTCGTCGCGCGCGCCCGGCCCGCACCTCGTTCATGATGCCGATCCATGTCGCGCAGCCGACGCCGTCCCGAGCCTCGTCGGCGTGGTCCCACCGGCCGATCACCGGTTCGCCGGTGGCGGGATCCCGTACAAGTGCACCGTCCAGGACACGGCCGCCCCACCAAGCGGGATGGGTCACCAGCCCCCTCACTCCCTGCTCCGACCAGCGACCCTCCCTCGCCGTCCTGACCCCCCTCCGGTTCAGGTCGGCGGCGATCCCCCGCCATGACCCGCCGGCCGCCCGCGCCTTGATCATGCTCAGCAGGTGGGGCCACTCCTCGTCGTTCCTGTGTTTGTTCCCGATCCGGTGAGGGTCCGTGGAAGCCCCCAACCAGCCGAACCGACGCGGCCCGGCGTGAACCCCGCCTTCCTCTGCACGGTCGGCTCGGCGCCTGGCTGTACGGGCCCGCACTCGGTCGACTTCGCCCGGTCCCGACGGCGCGTCCGCCTCGGTGAGATCAACCGCCACGGCCCCCTCGACGAAGACCCCACCACCGGCCATGGCAAAGGCGTCCTGGAAAGCGACGAAGTCACGGGAGAGGCGGTAGACCCTCTCCCGCTCGACGCTGACGCACCCCCGGACCGGAACACCCGTCTCCCTCTCGGAGCCGTGAGCGATGTCCTGGCACATGCGCCGGAACGCCGGCCTCGGCGTCTCCTCCTTGGCAGCCGTCAGATTGTTGTCCTCGTAGTGCAGGACCACGGCACACCCGAGAGCCGCCGCACTCCTGGTGTTGCCGCGGTGCTGACGCGTGACACCGACGGAGTCCCCGTCCAGTCGGTCTGCGGAGATCCGTGCGTACGAGATCAAGGGTGTACGTCCGTGCAACCAGCCCTCCACGGTCCCGCCCCCGTCGAGCCACGCCTGGAGCGCGGGGGCGACGAAACAGCGGGAGAAGGTCCTGGACGGTCGCTCAGGGTCACGCGTGTCGAGCATGCGCATGTCGCCTTCCTGCATCGCGGTCGACACGACGACGGCCAGTAGCACCGGAAGGGCACGCGTCCGCCCCGCCCAGCCTCACCCCCGCCCCCACGACCCGCACCCGGCCTTACGGCACGGTTCACTTTCCGTTCACTCTGTTCCGTCGACCGCTTCACCTGTTCTGCCTAATTTCGGCCTTACACGGTGCAAGAGCACAGCGATGCACCACCCACCGACACACGCCGCCGTAGAACGTTCAGGACACTCGGTCCGCGACAGGGCGGCTTCTGGAAGGAACACCCGAAAGTGAAGCTTTCGCGCAAGAACGGGCTTCGCGCCTCCGCGATCGGTGCCCTCGTCGTCTCCGGTGCGCTCGTCCTCTCGGCGTGTGGCTCGGACAACAACACGGAGACGCCGGCCAAGGAAGGCGGCACGAAGACCTCCGCCGCCGCCTCGGACATCGCCTGTGAGGGCGCCAAGGGCCAGCTCCTCGCCGCCGGTTCCAGCGCGCAGAAGAACGCGATGGACCTCTGGGTCAAGAACTTCCAGGCCGCTTGCTCCGGTGTCGAGATCAACTACCAGGCCATCGGCTCCGGTGGCGGTATCACCAAGTTCAACCAGGGCCAGGTCGCCTTCGCGGGCTCCGACTCCGCCCTGAAGGACGAAGAGGTCGCCGAGTCGGCGAAGATCTGCAAGACCGGCAAGGGCGTCAACCTGCCCATGGTCGGCGGCCCCATCGCCATCGGTTACAAGCTGGACGGCGTCGACAACCTGGTCCTCGACGCCTCCACCATCGCCAAGATCTTCGACAACAAGATCACCAAGTGGAACGACCCGGCGATCGCCAAGCTGAACCCGGGCGCCAAGCTTCCCGACAGCACGATCCAGGCCTTCCACCGCTCGGACGAGTCGGGCACCACCCAGAACCTGGGCAAGTACCTCTCCACCGCGGCCGCCGCCGACTGGAAGCACGACCCGAAGTCGAAGTCGTGGCCCGCCCAGGGTGGCCAGGCCGCCAACGGCTCCTCCGGTGTCGCCACCTCCGTCAAGGACGCCGAGGGCTCCATCGGCTACTTCGAGCTCTCGTACGCCACCGCGAACAAGATCTCCACCGTCAGCATCAACACCGGTGCCGCCGCCCCGGTCGCCGCCTCCTCGGAGAACGCGTCCAAGGCCATCGCCGCCGCCAAGGTCAAGGGCACGGGCAGCGACGTCGCCCTCTCCCTCGACTACGCGACGAAGGCCGAGGGTGCCTACCCGATCGTCCTCGTCACCTACGAGATCGCCTGCGACAAGGGCAACAAGGCGGAGACCCTGCCGACCCTGAAGGCGTTCCTCAACTACACCGTGAGCGAGGAGGGCCAGAAGGTCCTCGCCGACGCCGGCTACGCCCCGCTCCCGGCCGAGATCGCCGCGAAGGTCCGCGCGATCGTCCCCACCCTGTCCTGACCCCCGGCCGGGTCCGGCCCCCCGCTCCGGGGGGCCGGACCCGGCATCCGGTGCACCGCCGCCAGGAGCCCGTACGTCCGTAGGGGCCCCGCAGACCGGAGAAGCAGATGGCTACCACCACACCAGACATAAAGAGGAGCCGGAGCGCCAAGAGCGCCTCCCGCCCCGGGGACCGCATCTTCAGCGGTCTGTCCCGAGGCTCCGGCATCACCCTCCTCGTGATCATGGCCGCGATCGCCGGCTTCCTCACCTACCGCGCCGTCCTCGCGATCTCGAAGGACAGCACGAACTTCTTCACCACCTTCGAGTGGAACCCGGCCGGCGACCCGCCGGTCTTCGGCATCGCCGTCCTCGCCTTCGGCACGGTCGTCTCGTCGGTCATCGCCATGGCGATCGCCGTGCCCGTCGCGATCGGCATCGCGCTCTTCATCTCGCACTACGCCCCGCGCAAGCTGGCCAAGCCGCTCGCGTACGTCGTCGACCTGCTCGCCGCCGTGCCCAGCATCATCTACGGCCTCTGGGGCGCGATCTTCCTCGTCCCGTACCTGGACGGCCTCAACAAGTGGCTGAACGAGTACTTCGGCTGGACGTACATCTTCGACAAGGCCAACGAGGGCCCGGCCCGCAACCTCTTCACCGTGGGCATCCTGCTGGCGATCATGATCCTTCCGATCATCACCAACGTCTCCCGTGAGGTCTTCCTCCAGGCCCCGAAGATGCACGAGGAAGCCGCCCTCGCCCTCGGCGCCACGCGCTGGGAGGTCATCCGCATGTCGGTGCTGCCCTTCGGCCGCTCCGGCATCATCTCCGCCTCCATGCTGGGCCTCGGCCGCGCACTCGGCGAGACCATGGCCGTCGCCGTGGTCCTCTCCCCCAGCTTCCTCATCTCGGGCCACCTTCTCGACCCGGGTGGCGGCACGTTCGCGCAGAACATCGCCGCCAAGTTCAACGAGGCCAACGAGTTCGGCCGGGACGCGCTGATCGCGTCCGGTCTCGTCCTCTTCGCCATCACCCTGCTGGTCAACGGCGCGGCCCGCTGGATCATCGGCCGCCGCAAGGAGTACTCGGGGGCAGCGGCATGAGCCACGCCATACAGGACCGTCCGGTCGCGACGGTCAAGCGCGCCAGTTCGCTCTCCAGCGCCCGCCTCCCCCGCTGGAGCCCGATCGCCATCGCCGCCGGCTCCGTCGCCGCGGGCATCGGCATCGGCATCGCCGCCGGCTGGCACAGCAAGGTCCAGTGGGGCATGATCGCCGCGCTGCTCTTCGTGCTCACCACGTACGTGCTCACCACCAAGGTCGAGGGCAGCCGCCAGGCCAAGGACCGCGTCGCCACCAGCCTCGTCTGGGTCTGCTTCATCCTGGCCGTCGTCCCGCTGCTCTCCCTCGCCTGGGTCACGATCAGCAAGGGCATGGAAGTGCTCGACCCGTACTTCCTGAGCCACTCGATGAACGGCGTCCTCGACGCCGAGGCCGGCGGCGGTGTCTACCACGCGCTGCTCGGCACCATCGAGCAGGTCGCCATCGCGACCGTGATCGCCGCCCCGATCGGCCTCCTCACCGCCGTCTACCTCGTCGAGTACGGCGGCGGCAAACTGGCCCAGGCCGTCACCTTCTTCGTCGACGTCATGACGGGCATCCCGTCGATCGTCGCCGGCCTCTTCATCCTCGCCACCTGGAACCTGATGCTGGGCTTCGGCCCCTCCGGTTTCGCCGGCGCGATGGCCCTCGCCATCCTGATGATGCCGGTCGTGGTCCGCTCCACCGAGGAGATGCTCAAGCTCGTCCCGAACGAGCTCCGCGAGGCCTCCCTCGCCCTCGGCATCCCCAAGTGGCGCACCATCCTGAAGGTGGTCCTCCCCACCGCGATCGGCGGCATCACCACGGGCGTCATGCTCGCGGTCGCCCGCATCACCGGTGAGACGGCCCCGGTCCTGCTCCTCGTGTTCGGTACGAAGCTCATCAACCCGAACCCCTTCGAAGGCGCTCAGTCCTCCCTGCCGCTCTACGTGTACGAGCAGTACGCGGTCGGCACCGACGCAGCCGTGTCCCGCGCATGGGCCGCAGCGCTCGTCCTGATCGCCTTCGTCATGATCCTCAACCTGGTGGCCCGCGGCATCGCCCGCTGGAAGGCCCCCAAGACCGGCCGCTGACCAGCGACCACCTCTGGAAGTGAACTGATATGGCCAAGCGAATCGACGTCAGCGGCCTCTCCGCGTACTACGGCGCCCACAAGGCGATCGACGACATCTCCATGACCGTCGAGCCCCGCTCCGTGACGGCCTTCATCGGCCCGTCCGGCTGCGGCAAGTCCACCTTCCTGCGCACCCTGAACCGCATGCACGAGGTCACTCCCGGTGGCCGCGTCGAGGGCAAGGTGATGCTGGACGACGAGAACCTGTACGGCTCGAACGTCGACCCGGTCGCCGTCCGCCGCACGGTCGGCATGGTCTTCCAGCGCCCGAACCCCTTCCCCACCATGTCGATCTTCGACAACGTGGCGGCGGGCCTGCGGCTCAACGGCAAGTACAGGAAGTCGCAGCTCAACGAGATCGTCGAGAAGTCCCTCAAGGGCGCCAACCTCTGGAACGAGGTCAAGGACCGCCTGAACAAGCCGGGCTCCGGCCTCTCCGGCGGTCAGCAGCAGCGTCTGTGCATCGCCCGCGCCATCGCGGTCGAGCCCGACGTCCTGCTGATGGACGAGCCCTGCTCGGCCCTCGACCCGATCTCGACGCTGGCGATCGAGGACCTCATCGGCGAGCTGAAGGAGCGCTTCACGATCGTCATCGTGACGCACAACATGCAGCAGGCCGCCCGCGTCTCGGACCGCACGGCCTTCTTCAACCTGGCGGCCGTCGGCCAGCCCGGCAAGCTGATCGAGCTGGACGACACCGAGCGCATCTTCTCCAACCCGAGCGTCCAGGCGACCGAGGACTACATCTCCGGCCGCTTCGGATAGAGACTCGTCTACGGTGCTGCATGGCGGTGCCACCGTAAGACGAAGGGCCCGGCTCCCCCACAGGGGAGCCGGGCCCGACCATTTCAAGCCACCCTCGGCCTCAGCCGAAGAACAGCTGCATCACCGTCAGCCGAAGAACAGCTGCACCACATAGAAACTGGCCGCAGCGACGAGCGCCGCCGCCGGCATCGTGATGAACCAGCCCAGGATGATGTTCTTGGCGACGCCCCACCGCACCGCGTTGACCCGCTTCGTCGCGCCCACGCCCATGATCGCGGAGGTGATGACGTGCGTCGTCGAGATCGGCGCGTGGAAGAGGAACGCCGAGCCGAACATGATCGACGCGCCCGTGGTCTCCGCCGCGAAGCCCTGCGGCGGGTCCAGCTCGATGATCTTCCGGCCGAGCGTCCGCATGATGCGCCAGCCACCCGCGTACGTACCCAGCGAGAGCATCACGGCGCACGCGATCTTCACCCACACCGGGATGTCGTCGCCGGAGTCCTGCACGTCGGCGATGACGAGGGCCATCACCACGATGCCCATCGTCTTCTGCGCGTCCTGCAGACCGTGGCCGAGCGCCATGCCGGCCGCCGACACCGTCTGCGCGATGCGGAAACCGCGCTTGGCCTTGTGCGGGTTGGCCTTGCGGAACATCCACATGATCGCGCACATCACCAGGTAACCGGCCACGAGGCCGACCACCGGCGAGATGAACATCGGGATGACGACCTTGTCGAGGACGCCGCCCCAGATGACCTCCGTACCGCCGGCGAGTGCCGCACCCACCATGCCGCCGAACAGGGCGTGCGAGGAGGAGGACGGCAGACCGAAGTACCAGGTCACCAGGTTCCAGATGATCGCGCCGACCAGCGCGGCGAAGAGGATTCCCATCCCCTTGTCGCCGTGCGGCGTCTCGATCAGGCCCTCGCTGACCGTCTTGGCGACCCCGCTGCCCATGAAGGCGCCTGCGAGGTTCATGACGGCGGCCATGGCCAGGGCCGCACGGGGGGTCAGCGCACGCGTCGACACCGAGGTGGCGATGGCGTTGGCCGAGTCGTGGAAGCCGTTCGTATAGGTGAAGCCGAGCGCGACACCGATGGTCACGATCAGAGCAAAGGTGTCCACGAAGCCTCAGGACTCCTTGACCGCGATGGTCTCCACCGTGTTGGCCACGTGCTCGAACGCGTCGGCCGCCTCTTCCAGCACGTCGACGATCTGCTTGAGCTTGAGCACCTCGATGGCGTCGTACTTGCCGTTGAAGAGCGTCGCGAGCAGCTTGCGGTGGATCTGGTCCGCCTGGTTCTCCAGCCGGTTGACCTCGATCCAGTACTCGGTGAGGTTGGCCATCGTCCGCAGGTTCGGCATCGCCTCGGCGGTCAGCTCCGCCGCCCGCGCCAGCACCTCGATCTGCTGCTCGACGCCCTTGGGGAGCTCCTCGACGTTGTAGAGGACGACCAGGTCGACGGCCTCCTCCATGAAGTCCATGATGTCGTCGAGGGAGGACGCGAGGTTGTAGATGTCCTCACGGTCGAACGGCGTGATGAACGAGGAGTTCAGCTGGTGGAAGATGGCATGGGTCGCGTCGTCGCCGGCGTGCTCCGCTGCCCGCATCCGCTCCGCGATCTCGGCCCGGGCGGAAGGCTCCGCTCCGAGCAGTTCCATCAGGAGTTTCGAGCCCGTGACGATGTTGTCCGCGGACGCGGCGAACATGTCGTAGAAGCTCGTCTCCCTGGGGGTCAGACGAAATCGCACGTGAGGTCCTCGGGGTGCTGGGTTTCGGTCAGGCTGATGCTAGGCGCATCATCCGGCCACGGCTAACCGGCGTCTCTCAGTGTCGCCCATCAGGCACAGTGAACAGCACGGGCCCCCGCCCCGATCGGCGGGGATCGGTACCATATACCCACGAGGGGTATACACCCCCTTATTGGACAACGGGAGGACGCCATGACGACCACCGAGGCGGACCAGGTCACCCCCGAGGCCGTCGAGGCCGTCGGGCCGGCCGACCACGAGCACGGCGTGCACGGTTACCACAAGCAGAAGGACGAGCACCTCAAGCGGCTCCGCCGGATCGAGGGCCAGATCCGCGGTCTCCAGCGGATGGTCGACGAGGACGTCTACTGCATCGACATACTCACGCAGGTCTCCGCCTCGACGAAGGCGCTCCAGTCGTTCGCCCTCCAGCTCCTCGAGGAGCACCTGCGGCACTGCGTCGCGGAGGCGGCGACCAAGGGCGGCGACGGCATCGACGCCAAGGTCGAGGAAGCCACGAAGGCCATCGCCCGCATGATGCGGACCTGATGCCTCCCTCCCGCTCCTCCCGTACGCGGTGGTGAGCCGGGCCGGCCCGTCAGAAATCCTTCACGGCCCGCTCCACCGCCACCCTCAGCACCTCGTCGATCCGGTCGGCGCTGAGCCGTTCCTCGTCCGCGGCCGACGCTGCGATGATCAGCTCGCCGCAGAGTTCGATCTCGGCGAGGGCGACGCAGTCGGGGTCTGCGGTCACGGTTGCTGTACCGGGCGGGGCCACGCGCATCCACCTCTTCCTGCCGGCGTCGGTCTCCCCTGCGGTCTCCCAGCGTAGGGACGGCGCCACGCACCGCGCATGACACGTCCGGACCATTTGCCGATGGTCCACGCCAGTACCGGGCCAGGTCAGGCCGTTCAGGCCTTGATCTTCCCGGCGTAGATGTCCCGGCGGTCCGGCAGCGCCACCTGGACGGGGACCCCGAAGCCGTACAGCAGGGTCGTCGACGCGACCGCGACCGTACGGCCCTGGTTGCTGAAGCTGAACTGGTGGCGCACCTTCCGCAGCCGCCCCTCCCCGTCGAGGTAGGCGTCGAAGGGCACGGTGTCCGTGGTGAACCCTTTCGCCGCCGCGGCGAGCGCTCCCCTGAGTTGCGGCGCGGCGACCCGGGCGGCGTGCGCGATGTCCGCGACCCCCCGGTAGTGGCTGACTTTCACCCCTGCCAGATCGACCTCTCCGACGTACGTGACCTGCCGGGCGCCCCGGAGCAGCTCCGCCGCGGCGGCCGGATCGGTGGCCCCGCCCGTGACGAGGTTCCCGTCATCGAGGGTGGTGGTGTCGACCCGTACCCACTTGTCGGCGGGCACCCCGGCCCCCCGGTTCTTCATGTAGAGGGCGCCGGGGGTGAGGAGCTCGGTGATCGGCCGGTGCTCGCTGGTCCCGGCCGCGTCCTTGGGCAGCACCACCTGGAGCCGGCCGGTACGGCGCCGGAAGTCGTAGCCGCCCTCGCCCCGGATGGTGACCCGCGTCCCGCCGGCGGCCATCTCCATGGAGGTGCTCGCCTTGGAGGTGCCGGCCTTCGTGAGCGCGTCGGGGGCGTTCCGTACGGCCAGGGTGGGGTCGACCTGCGGCCTGGGGTCCTCGGGGGCGGCGCACCCCGAGACCGCGGCGGTCCCGACGAGGGAGCCGACCAGGACGGCGGTGACGGCGAACGCCCCGCTCCCGCGTGTGCCCGGACGGCCGTATCGCAGCTGCACCACCATCGCCTGCCAACCCCCAACGCCTCACCGCTGTTTGCCCGGCCCGCCCTTCCCCGGGCCCGCGGGCCCTGGGGACGCCCGATCCGCATAACGACGGTCGAGGCGTGCCGTCACGCGCAGTACGGTGGTGAGGTGTACGCGCAGTCCTCCCCCCACACCACCACCACGTCGGAGCGCGGCTCGTTCGCGCTGGCACGCTGCAGTTGCGGCTGGACGGGCCCGGCCCGACGATCCCGCGACCGGGCCCGCACGGATGCGGCGGACCACGTCCGCACCGCGGAGGGCACGGAGAGCTAAGGGGTGTCTTGTCGGTCAGGCCGGATCACGGGCGTCGCGAGCCCGGCCTGACCGGCAAGACCTCCCCTAGGCGGCGAGGTCGTTGTGGCCGGGGCCGGGGGCCGGGCCCCCGATGCGGGGCTCGGGGATGCCGACCGCCTCCGGGTGCCGCGCCGGCTCGGCCCGGCGGGAGCGGACAAGGCCCGCGCAGCGGCCCGAGCGGGCGACGGCGGAGATCACCGGGGTGAGCAGCGCGAGGGCGAGCGGGGCCAGGAGCAGCGCCACCGCCGTACCGAGGGCGAAGCCGCCGATCACGTCGGTCGGGTAGTGGACGCCCATGTAGACCCGCGCGAAGCCCTCGGCGAGAGCGAGGCCGATCGCGACGAGCCCGAACCTGCGGTGGGCGACGAAGACACCGACGCCGAGGGCCATCGCCAGCGTGGCGTGATCACTGACGAAGGAGAAGTCGGTCTTCCCGGCGACGAGGACCTCGAGCCCCTGGTGGTCCCTGAAGGGCCGGGGACGCTCGACGAAGCCGCGGATGGGGATGTTCACCAGGAGGGCGACGCCGGCGGCCAGCGGGGCCCAGACGAGCCCGGCGACGGCCGAGACGGAGTCGGCCGGGGTGCCGCGGCGGCGCACGCTCCACCAGCACCACAGGACGACGAGGGTCATCGCGAGCATGATCCCGTACTCGCCGACGAACTCCATGACGCGGTCGAACCACGGCGGGGCGGCCTTGGCCAGCCCGTTGATGTCGTAGAGCAGGCTGACATCGGGGTTCGAACCGTCCGATGCGAGTCCAGCCATCTGCTGAGGCCCCTTGCTCTCGTGTCTGTGTTTTCCAACCCCCGTGGTCAGAGCGGTCGGACCAAGGAACGAACCGCCTGAGGCGCACGTTCCGATCTCTCCGGTGGATCATGACGACGTTATCGAAGAGTGACGGTTCACCGCAGCTCAGGGCCTGTGCATGACGGAGAGTTCCGGCCATGTCCGGTACGACCGGAAGGCGCGCGACGGCCGACGGCCCGTCTGCTCCGGTCAGGTCTGCGGGAGATGGGTGGGCAGCGCCGCCGCGCCCTCCGCGGTGACCCGGGTCGCACCGAAGTAGTCCGGGGTGTCGATCCGGTCGAAACGGATCACCGCCCCGGTGCGCGGTGCGTCGATCATGTATCCGCCGCCGACGTAGATGCCGACGTGCCGGATGGCCCGCGAGTTGGTCAGGTCGTCGGAGAAGAAGACCAGGTCCCCGGGGAGCAGCTCCTCGCGCGAGGGGTGCGGACCGGCGTTGTACTGGTCGTTGGCGACGCGCGGCAGCCGGATGCCGACGCTCTCGTACGCGGCCTGGGTGAGCCCGGAGCAGTCGAACCGGCCGTTCTGCGCGGCCGTGCCCGTACCGCCCCAGAGGTACGGGGTGCCGAGCTTCCCCTGCGCGTAGTGGATCGCACCGGCCGCCTGCCGGGACGGATCGACACGGCCGACGGGCTGGGCGAAGCTCTTCTCCAGGGACTTGATGATGCGCACATAGTTCCGGGTCTCGCTGATGGGCGGCACCCCGCCGTGCTTGATCACCCGGTACGCGCCCGCGTTGTAGGCGGCCAGCATGTTGCTCGCCGGGTCCCCGGGCACGTTCTTCACATAGCCGGCGAGCTCGCAGTCGTACGAGGCGGCCGAGGGGATCGCGTCCTCGGGGTCCCAGATGTCCCGGTCGCCGTCGCCGTCGCCGTCCACCCCGTGACCGGCCCACGTGCCGGGGATGAACTGGGCGATGCCCCGGGCGTCGGCCGAGGAGACGGCCCGCGGGTTCCAGCCGCTCTCCTGGTAGAGCTGGGCGGCGAGCAGGGCCGGGTTGATGGCGGGGCAGAGGTTCCCCCATCGCTGCACGAGCCCCTGGTAGAGCGCCGGGACCGCACCCTTGGCCAGCGACACGGGGCCGCTCGCGCCGCCCCTCCCGCCGGCGAGACCCGCCGCCGCCGAGTACGTACCGACGACGAGCAGCGCGACGAAGCTCAGACAGACCCCGAAGGCCCCACCGGCCACCAGCCACGCCTTGCCGGCCCTACGCACCGTCAACCACCCCTCGGCTCATGGCAGTACGCCCCCGGGGACGAGTCTAGGCGGTGGGCCGCCGACACCGCCCCAAGAGTGCAACAACGACAATCATTGCCCGGAGTCACTCTCCGTGATACACAGAGTGACCATACGCGTCTTTGCATAGAAACCGGCCAGACCACCGCAGGTCAAGACGGTCAAGTCGGTCAGATGTGCGGGGATCGGGTAAAGAGAGCCGTCAAGCCGTCACACGCGGGCGGTTTCATCAGCGAAGATAGGGCGATGACCCATGCCGTCCGGCAGGGGCGACTAACTACCCATACAGGGGCGGTGAGTTACATGTACCTGGCGGCAGAAAAAGGCGACATCACCACCATCATCGGTGGAATCGCCCCGAACTGGGGCCCCTTCGGCAGCCTGGGCGCCGAGGCGAAGATCATGATCGAGGTGGTGATGGCCGTGGCCATCCTGCTCTGCCTCGGCATCGCCATCTGGGGAGCGGCCAAGCAGCGCATCGGCGCGACCGCCCTCCGCGACACGTTCAGCGCGGAACAGGGCAAGGGCCTCATCGTGGCCGGCCTGACCGGCGTCTTCATCATCGGATCCCTGGGGACGCTGTTCACCATCGTGTACGGGATGGCCGTCTGACCCCCCGTCGGACACCACTCCCCTGAGAATGCGTTCCTCAGATGTCCAGCAAGACGTACTGCCCGTACCGCGAACCAGTGAGGGGGCGTTCCCGGCATGAGTCCCGGTGACGAGCACGACAGCTTCGGCGGCGTGGGCGGCTCGGGCCAGACCCGGACCCGCCTGCCGGAGGGCAACAGCGGCGACGTGTACGGCGGCGCCCGCCGCCCCGTCCGCAGCTCCCGCTCCCTCATCACCGTCGTCGGCGTGGTGGTCCTCCTCGTCGCCGCCATCGCCTTCGCCAACCGCGGCGGCGGCGACCCGGCGGACGCGGCGGGCCCCTCCTCCGACACCCCCGGCAAGACGGCCCCCACGGCGGCGACGGGCGTCCGCCCGGTCACCGGCAAGAACGGCCAGATCCCCACGGGCTACGCCCAGGACGAGCAGGGGGCGCAGAGCGCGGCGACGAACTACGCGGTGGCGCTGGGTTCGGTCGGCATGTTCCAGGACGGCCCCCGCGCGGACCTCGTCCGCGCCACCCACGACCCGGCCGTCGCGGACGACCTGCTGAAGCGTCTGGACGCCTCCTACACAGCCGAGTTCCTGACCGGCATCGGACTCGACGCGAACGGCGTCGCGCCCACCGGCCTCACCTTCGTGTCCCGCACCGTCCCGGTCGGCGCCAAGGTCCGCGACTACACGGACACCTCCGCGACGGTCGACGTCTGGTGCACCGGACTCGTCGGCCTCGCCGGCGCGGGCTCGACCAAGCCCGTCACGTCCACCTGGTTCACGCTCACCCAGAAGCTCACCTGGGTCGACGGCGACTGGCGCATCGCGTCGTCCACCCAGAGCGAGGGCCCCACCCCGGTCAACGGCGACAACCGCGCCTCCGTCGCCGACGACATCGCCGAGGCCGTCGAGGGATACGGAGGCTTCACCTATGCCCGCTAGCAGCCTGGCGGGCCGCCTGTCGGCCACGCTCACCGCCGCGTTCCTCGCCGCGCCCTTCCTTTCGCTCTCGACCGCCCAGGCCGCGCCCACCCCGACGCCGACCGCGCCCACCCCGTCCCCGAGCGCCTCGGACTCGCGCTGCGATCTCATCGTGGGCCAGGCCAGGGATCTGTGCGAGCAAGGCCAGACCGGAGGCGGCGGCGGCGCCCCCGTCACCGACCCCACCTCCGCCGTCGACCCCCTCAGCTCCCTCGCCCGCGGCTTCTCCGACGCCGCCATCGCCACCATCGACTACCTCTCCAAGGCCGTCAAAGAAACCGCCGACGTCGACTTCACCAACACGGAGTTCCTCGGCCGGTACGCCATCGTCTTCGCCGCCTCCACCGTCCTCACCCTCCTCCTCTGGCTCCTCGCCGTCGCCAAGCGCGCCGTCCGCGGCGTCCCCCTCACCACCGCGCTCTCCGAAGCCATCGGCTTCCTCTGGCTGACGGTCCTCGCCTCCGCCTTCACCCCCCTGATCCTCTACACCGTCGTCAACGCCACCGACGCCGTCACCGAGGTCATCGCCTCCGGCACCGGCAAGCAGACCGACGTCTTCTTCGGCAGCTTCAAGGAGGCCCTGCAGAAGGGCGACAGCATCGGCGGCGGCCCCATCATGCTGATCATCGTGTCCCTGGTGACCGTGATCGCCGCCGGCGTGCTCTACCTGGAGCTCTTCCTCCGCGCCGTGATGCTGTACGTCGGCGCCCTCCTCGGCGTCGTCGTCTACTCCGGCCTCGTCGACAAGAACATGTGGGGCCACGTCCGCCGCTGGGCCGGCATCATGATCGCGATCATCCTGGTCAAGCCGGTGATCGTCATCGTCCTGGGCCTGGCCGGCGCCCTCTCCTCCGGCACCGGCCCCGACTCGTTCTCCGCCGTCGTCTCGGGCCTCGCGATCATCCTGCTCGCGATCTTCGCCTCCGCGATGATCTACCGCTTCGTCCCCGGCTTCGGCGACGAGATCGCCGCCTCCCGCAACAACCGACTCCACCGCGCCGGCGAGAACGCGGCCGCGGCCGTCATCTCGTCCCCCGCGTCGCTCGTCTCCCAGGGCATCAAGACCCACAGCTCCCGCGGCGACGGCGGCGGCCAGGGCGGCCAGCCCGCCCGCCCCGCCAACCCGATGTCCGGCGGCATGGCCGCCCACAGCAGCCGCGGCGGAAGCGGCGGCGGCGGCGCGACTCCTCCGCCCCCGCCCCGCAGCAGCAGTCCCACCGCGGGAACCCCGCACAGTAGCCGCAAGAACTCTGGAGGTGCAGGGCGTTGACGACCCAGTCCCAGCCGGTCGCGCCCCGCCGTACGTATCTCGTGGGCCGTGCCCGGCCGAACGCGATCGTCGGCAAGAACCGTGAGACGGGCGAGATCGCCCTGATCATCGTCGGCGCCTTCCTCGGCATGATGAGCGGACTCCTCGTCCCCCTCCTCCCCCTGCGGATCGCGCTCCTCGCCGGCCTCCCGATGCTCGCGATCGCCGCCGTGTACCTTCCGTACAAGCACCGCACGTTCTACAAGTGGTTCGAGATCAACCGCAGCTACAAGCGGATGCTCAAGCGCGGCACGGCCTACCGCTCCGTCGTCACCGAGGCCGGCACCCACCTCGACGGCCGCGAGGTCGAGGTCGGCCCGCCGCCCGGCATCGGCCGCGTCGGCTGGCTCGCCGCCCCCTTCGGCCCCGACGAGATCGCCGTCCTCCTGCACGCCGACCGCCGCACCGTCACCGCCGCCATCGAGATCGAGGGCCCCGGCGTCGGCCTGCGCGACAGCGAGGACCAGGAGGCCCTGGTCGACCGCTTCGGCACCCTCCTCAAGCACGTCGCCAACGGCGACGGCTTCGTGACCCGCCTCCAGATGCTGGCCCGCACCCTCCCCGCCGACCCGGACGCCCACGCCAAGGACGTCGGCCAGCGCGGCGACCCGAACGCGCCGACGTGGCTCATGGAGTCGTACGACCAGCTCCAGTCGATGGTCTCCACCTCCAGCGAGCAGCACCGCGCCTACCTCGTCGCCTGCATGCACTACACGCGCGAGCTCGCCGCCGAGGCCAACGCCATGGCCCGCGCCGCCAGGCACGCCTCAGGCGCCCGCAAGCTCGACCGCGACGCCGGCCTCGCCGTCGTCATGGCCCGCGAGCTCACCGACATCTGCGCCCGCCTCGCCGAGGCCGACATCCGCGTCCGCCAGCCCCTCGGCCAGTCCCGGCTCGCCTCCCTCGTGCACTCCATGTACGACCCGGACCACCCCATCGACCACATCCAGGCCATGACGAAACGAAACGCTTGGCCCGCCGAACTGGACGCGATGGAGCCGACGTACCTCCAGGCGAAGACCCGCGAGTCCTCCACCCGGGCCCCCTGGTGCCATGCCACCGCCTGGGTGAAGGAGTGGCCGATGACCCCCGTCGGCGTCAACTTCCTCGCCCCGCTGCTCGTCCACACCCCGGACGTGATCCGTACGGTCGCCGTGACCATGGATCTCGAGCCCACCGAGGTCGCCATCGAGCGGATGCTCACCGAGAAGACCAACGACGAGGCCGACGCCTCCCGCGCCGCCAAGATGAACCGCACGGTCGACCCGCGCGACATCGCCGCCCACGGCCGGCTCGACCAGCGGGGTGAAGATCTCGCCAGTGGCGCGGCCGGAGTGAACCTCGTCGGGTACATCACGGTGTCGTCGCGTTCACCCGAGGCCCTGGCCCGGGACAAGCGCACGATCAGGGCCTCCGCCGGCAAGTCGTATCTGAAGCTGGAGTGGTGCGACCGCGAGCACCACCGGGCCTTTGTGAACACCTTGCCGTTCGCGACCGGCATCCGCCGCTAGGGCCGAAGGGGCACAGACCCATGCGAGATCCGCTGTCCGTCCTCACCGACGCCTTCACCGCCTTCGTCTTCGGCAAGGTGGAGACGACCCGTCTGCCCGTCCGCACCTCCACCGGGCAGGCCCAGGCCGTCTACCTGCCGACCGCCGCCCCCGGCCTCGGCGACTCCGGCGTCATCATCGGCCGCGAGGTCTACAGCGGCAAGGGGTACATCTACGACCCCTTCCAGCTGTACGGGCAGCAGCTCCCCGCCCCCCACTGGCTGGTCCTCGGCGAGTCCGGCAACGGCAAGTCGGCGCTGGAGAAGACGTACGTGCTCCGCCAGCTGCGCTTCCGCGACCGGCAGGTCGTCGTCCTCGACGCGCAGGGCGAGGACGGCGTCGGCGAATGGAACCTCATCGCGCAGGAGCTGGGGATAACCCCCATCCGCCTGGACCCCATGGTCGCCAACGACTCCGGGATCCGCCTCAACCCGCTCGACCCGTCGATCACCACGACCGGCCAGCTCGCCCTGCTCCGGACGATCATCGAGGTGGCGATGGGGCACGGCCTCGACGAGCGCTCCGGCTTCGCGCTCAAGGTCGCCCACGCGCACGTCGTCGAGCACACCACCCACCGCCAGCCGATCCTCACCGACATCGTGGAGCGGCTCCGCCACCCCGAGGCGGAATCCGCCGAGGCGATGAACGTCGACATAGACGATGTACGGGCCTGGGGCCTGGACGTCGCGCTCGTCCTCGACCGGCTGGTCGACGGTGACCTGCGGGGCATGTTCGACGGACCGACGACCGTCGGCATCGACCTCGACGCGCCCCTGATCGTCTTCGACCTCTCCCACATCGACCGCAACTCCATCGCCATGCCGATCCTCATGGCGATCGTCGGCGTCTGGCTGGAGCACACCTGGATCCGCCCCGACCGGAAGAAGCGCATCTTCCTCGTCGAGGAGGCCTGGCACATCATCAACAGCCCCTTCGTGGCGCAGCTGTTCCAGCGGCTGCTCAAGTTCGGCCGCCGTCTCGGCCTGTCCTTCGTCGCCGTCGTCCACCACCTCTCCGACGTCGTCGACGGAGCGGCGGCGAAGGAGGCGGCGGCGATCCTCAAGATGGCCTCCACCCGGACGATCTACGCCCAGAAGGCCGACGAGGCACGCAACACGGGCCGGGTCCTCGGCCTGCCCCGCTGGGCGGTCGAGATCATCCCGACCCTCACGCCCGGCATCGCGGTCTGGGACGTCAACGGCAACGTGCAGGTGGTCAAACACCTCATCACCGAACGAGAACGCCCGCTGGTCTACACGGACCGCGCCATGACGGAGGCCTCGGCCCCGTCGGGTGACCCGGACCTCGAATGGGAGACGGAGCAGCGCGCGATCCTCATCGAGCAGCAGATGAACGGCACTTCGCAGTCGACGGTGGCATAGGTGGAGACGGTGCGGAAGGGCGGGGGAGGGGTCTCCGACGGGCTGCTGCTCAGCCTGTTCGGCCTCCTTCTGTGCCTCACGGTCCTGGTGTGGACGGCGACCGGCCTTGCCGGTCTCCTCTCCCACGGCGCCTGGCCGCAGGGCGTCGCCTTCACGGGCACGCCCTCGGCCGTGCGCTCCCTGGTCACGGCCCCGACGGACCTCGCGGCGGCCTGGCCGGCCACCCCGCAGGGCGAGCTCTCCGGGTACGGCCTGTTCTGGGGCCTGCTGATCGGCGAGGCGATGATCCTCTTCGTCCTCGCGATCTTCGCTCTGGGCACCCTGGCCCGCTGGCGAGCGGTGCGCGCCAACAAGAGGGCGGGGGTGTACGGGAGGGACGGGGAGCCGGTACGGGGCACCCGCGAGCCGGCGTACGAGAAGTCGGCGTACGAGAAGTCGGCGTACGACGAGCCCCCGTACGGAAAGCACGCGTACGACGAGCCCGTCCACGAGAAGCCCGTACGGGGTGCGCCCGCCCCTGACGAGCCCGTACGCGACCCCGCTCCCCCGGCCCCCCGCCGCCCGGCCGCGACGCACGTACCGGAGCCGCCGACGGCCCCGATCCCGCCCACGGCCCCGGCGCCGCCGGCCCCCGTCCCCGCCCCGGCCGCGGCACCCGTCCCGGCGACGGCCCCCGTCCCCGCCCCCGCGGGCCCCGGCCGTACGTTCTACGGCCCCCCGGACGCCCGCCGTCCCGCAGCCGTCCAGGCCGTCCAGGACGCCGAGGGCCCGGTCCTGGTCGTCACCTCCGACCCCGCCCTCTGGTCCGCGACCAAGGACGCGCGCGGCAAGCTCGGCCCGGTCCTCGTCCACGACCCCGGCCATCTGTGCGACACGCCCGCGCGGCTCCACTGGTCGCCGTCCGAGCGCTGCGAGGACCCGGCCGTGGCCGCCGAGCGGGCGGTCGCCCTGCTGGCGCCGGTCCGTCCGCACTCCCGGCTGGACGCGGCCACCGCGGACACCGCGGAAACGCTCCTGCGCTGCTGGCTGCACGCGGCCGCCGTGGACGGACGCCCGTTCCGTCAGGTCCACCGCTGGGCGCAGGGCACGGGCGCCCACGAGCCGGTACGGATCCTCCGGAGCCACCCGAAGGCGGCCTCCGGCCACGCGGGACTGCTCGAATCGGCGCTCACCGCGCACCCGGAAAGCCGCCGTATGGCACAGGAACTGACGGCCCGTGCGCTGGCGTCCCTCTCCTCGGTCCACATCCGGGAGACCTGCACCCCGAATCGAACGGATTCGCTGGCGCTGGCATCTTTCCTCCCCGAAGGGGGCACCCTCTACGTGGTGGGGGAACCGATCGAGGATCCCCGCACCCACCCCGGCGCGATGCCGCTCCTGACGGCGCTCGCCGCAAGCGTGGTCGAGCACGGCCGCCGCATGGCCGCACGGTCATCCGACGGTCGGCTCGACCCACCAATGACCCTCGTCCTGGACGACGTCGCCGCGGTGGCCCCGCTCCCCCAGCTCCCGGAGCTCCTCGCCGCCGGCCACACCCTGGGCCTCCCGACCCTGGCCCTGATGCGCTCGCCCGAGCAGGCCCGCACCAGGTGGCCGGAAACCTCCCTGAGCCGCTGAGGGCCCCGGCCCGCTCCCGGGTCAGAGGGCCCGCCCGCGCGTCAGAGGGCGCGGCCCCGGATCAGAGGGCACCCCGAGTTCAGAGGGCGCGGCCGCGCAGGGAGTGCAGATGCGCGCGGGCGGCCTCGGCGGCATGGGTGAACCAGTCGGCGATGACCGCGGTCTCCTCCGGGGTGTACCGGGCGAAGACCTCCTCCAGGCG
Organism: Streptomyces sp. NPDC088707; assembly: GCF_044752725.1. Taxonomy (NCBI): domain Bacteria; kingdom Bacillati; phylum Actinomycetota; class Actinomycetes; order Kitasatosporales; family Streptomycetaceae; genus Streptomyces; species Streptomyces sp. NPDC088707. Next base: position 70,337 of record NZ_JBIVLV010000019.1, read on the forward strand.
GGCGTAGAACGGCTGGTACAGCGCGACGACCCGTGCGGCCGCGTCCGGGTCCGCGACCACCCGTACCCGCCGCCGGTCGGCCGGGTCCGGGGCCCGGCGGGCGTATCCGGCCTTCTCCAGCCGGTTGAGCACACCGGTCACGGCCCCCGTGGTGAGGTTGGCGCGCTCCGCCAGGTCCCCGGCCGACAGCGGGTCCTCGCCGGCGCCGAGCACGTGCCCGAGACAGGTCAGGTCGGTCACGTTGAGGCCGAGGGCCTGGGCGACCTCCTGCTGGCCGATGAGGCCCAGGGCCACGTACGCGTCCATCCGATGAATCGCCTCGCCGACGGTGGCCGGGGGACGGCTCTTGCCCTCCACGCGAAGACTCCTTAGCATCTAAGTTACTTAGCTCGTGAGATAAACCATCCCACCGATGCCTTCATCCTGCCTGCCCCGACACCCCCACAGGGAGCATCCATGAGTGCCCACGGCCACGTCGACCTCGGCCACACCCTGGCCGGCTGGACCGGAACCACCCTCGCCGGACTGGGCTCCGCCGTCGCCGGAGCCGGAATCTGCCTGGACCGCACCTGGGCCCTGTGGCTCGGCGCGGCCCTGGCCGTCCTCGCCGCCGCCGTGACCTGGGCCCTCCACCTGGCCGGCTGGGGCAAGCCCTCCGGCCCCCGCCCCGCCGCCCAGTGGGACTGGCGGGTCCGCGACGCCGGTGCCCGCCACGGCCACCCCGACTGCCTCGGCTGCCGCCTCGCGGGCCGCACCGTCACGGCCACCGCCCGGACGCGGGCGCGGCCCGAACCGGCCCCCGCCCACCCCTGACCCGCCGTGGTCCCCGCGCTGACCCCCGCCGTGATCCCGGCCCCGCCACCGACGGCCTAGGAAGCCCGCCGCACCTCGTACTCGACCTCCATCGCCGTGGCATGCCCCGGAACGGCCACCCGGTCCCCCGTCGGCACGAAGCCGAACCGGCGGTAGAAGGCCGCGGCCCGCGCGTTGTCCTCGTGGACGTAGAGCCGCACCCGCTCGACCGGCTCCGCGAGCGACCACGACCACTCGACGCCCGCACGGAACAGCGCGTCGATCACACCCTTCCCCCGCACCTCGGGCCGTACGTAGACACCCACGATGTGGGTCTGGTCGACCTTCGCCGGCTCACCGAAGCGCACCTCGTCCGACGGCCGCTCCACCAGGAGCGTGATCGTGCCGACCCACGTCCCGTCCGGTGCCTCGGCCACGAACTGCCGCACGTTCCCGCCGCCCGCCTCGGACGCCCCCTCGGCACGCTCCTGCCAGAACGAGTCCGGGCGCTGCACGGAGGCCTCGTACGTCTCGAGGAACGCGAGATGGGCGACCGGGTCGCGCAGGGCAGCGAGACGGAGCTCGCGAGCCCGCTCCCACTCGTCCGCGCGGATGACACGTATCGAAAAGTCCATGAGCCCGATCCTCCGGGCGACCACACACCCCTGACAAGGGCTTTTCGCTCCCGTCGTACCCCGGTACTACGCCGCCGCCCCACCTCCCGCCCCAGGTCGGACGAACGCCCGCCGCCCGCTCCCTAGCGTCGTCGGCATGATCCGAGCAGAGAACCTCACCAAGCGGTACGGGGACACCACCGTCGTCCAGGACCTCAGCTTCACCGTCCGGCCGGGCGCCGTCACCGGCTTCCTCGGCCCCAACGGCGCCGGAAAGTCCACCACTCTCCGCATGATCCTCGGCCTCGACGCCCCCACCCGCGGCCACGCCACCGTCGACGGCCGCCCGTACGCCCGGCACGGCGCCCCGCTCACCCGCGTCGGCGCCCTCCTCGAAGCCCGCTCCGTGCACCCCGGCCGCTCCGCCCGCCACCACCTCACGGCCCTCGCCCTCACCCACGGCATCCCGCGCCCCCGCGTCGACCACGTCCTCACCGTCACCGGCCTCACCCATGTGGCCGACAAGCGCGTGAAGGGCTTCTCCCTCGGCATGGGCCAGCGCCTCGGCATCGCCGCCGCGCTCCTCGGCGACCCGGCCGCCGTCGTCCTCGACGAACCGGTCAACGGCCTCGACCCCGAAGGCGTGCTCTGGATCCGCACCCTCCTCAAGTCCCTCGCCGCCGAAGGCCGTACCGTCCTCGTCTCCTCCCACCTGATGAGCGAGATGGCCCTCACCGCCGACCACCTGATCGTCATCGGCAAGGGCCGGCTCCTCGCCGACACCACCGTCGACGAACTCGTCCGCACCTCCGGCGGAGCCTCCGTCAAGGTCGTCACCCCGGAGGCCGCCCGGCTACGGAACCTGCTCCCCTGCGCGGCCATCACCCTGGAGGCCCCCGACACCCTCCTCGTCACCGGCCCGGACGCACCGGAGATCGGCCGCACGGCCGCCGCCCACGGCCTCCCCCTCCATGAACTGACCCCTCAGGCCGCCTCCCTGGAGCAGGCGTTCATGGCCCTCACCCACGACTCCGTCGAATACCAGGGAGCCCCCGCATGAGCACCCCGACCATCCCCCGGACCGTCACCCCGGCCGTCACCCCGCGACTCACCCACGCGCGCGTACTCCGCTCCGAGTGGCACAAACTGTGGACCGTCCGCTCGACCTGGATCACCGTCCTCACCGCCACGGCGCTCGTCCTCGGCGTCGGCATCCTCATGGGCGCCACCTACACCTCCGACGGCGGCGACTCCGACGTCGACACCGTCGTCCTCACCCTCTACGGCAGCCAGCTCGGCGCCGTCGCCCTCGCCGTCCTCGGCATCCTGGTCACGGCCGGCGAGTACGCGACGGGCATGATCCGCGCCTCCCTCACCGCCGTCCCCGGCCGCATCCCCGTCCTGGGGGCCAAAGCCGCCGTCTACACCGGCGTGGTCCTCACCCTCACCCTCGTCACCAACCTGCTGACCTTCCTCACCGCCCAGGTCCTCCTCTCCGACACCGACCAGGCCGCCTCCCTCACCGACGACGGCGTCCTCGCCGCCCTCGCGGGCAACGCCGCCGGGATCACCCTCCTCGGCCTGATCGCCCTCGGCCTCGGCGCGACCCTCCGCTCCGTACCCGGCGCGATCGGCGCCTTCGTCGGCGGGGTGATGATCCTGCCCGAGGTCATCGGGATGCTCCCGTACGAGGCGATGGAGACGGCCGTCCGGTACTTCCCCACCCAGGCCGCCGGCGCCCTCGGCTCGGCCACCCCGCTCCCGGGCGCGGCCTCCCCCGGCGCCGCCCTCCTCGCCCTGCTCCTGTGGGCGGCCGCGACGCTCGCCGTCCCGACCGTGCTGCTCAAGCGCCGGGACGTATGAGGATGATGACCGGGTGACCACGGAAGCGACCGCGACGACGGGCCTCAGCCGCTCCCTCCAGCGACTGCTCGCACGAGCCCGGGCGTTCGACGCCCGCCGACCCCGGCTGTGGGACGCCACGCTGACGCTCCTCTGGACGGCGGCGGCCCTGGTGGACGCGGGGGGCGGCTGGCGGAACACCGCCCCCGACCCGTCCGTCCCCGCGTGGCTCGTGGTCACCCTGAGCCTCGGCCTCTCCCTGCCGCTGTACCGGCGCCGCCGGAACCCCCTGGCCGTCCTCGCCGTGATGGCCTGCGCGGCGCTGGTCAGCGCCGCCTCGGGCGCCTTCCTCCAGGCCGGCTACCTCCAGCTGATCCCGCTCTTCCACATCGCCCTCACCCGCCCGCCCCGCGCCCTCCTGTGGGCCTCCGCCCTGCTCGTGCCGCCCCTCCTGACGGGGGCGGTCCGCTTCCCCCGCGGGAGCTGGGACCAGCACGTCGTCCCCACCCTGTGGGCGTACGCGCTCGTCGCCCTCCTCGGCGTCGCGGTCCGCTCCCGCAAGGACCACACGGCGGCGCTCGTCGACCGGGCCCGCCGCCTGGAGATCGAACGCGACCAGGAGGTACGGCTCGCGGCGGCGGCCGAACGGACCCGGATCGCCCGCGAGATGCACGACATCATCGGCCACAACCTCTCGGTCATCACGGGCCTCGCGGACGGCGGCCGGTACGCGGCCGCGAAGAACCCCGAGCGCGCCGCCCAGGCCCTCGACGCCATCGGCACGACGAGCCGCGAGGCCCTCGCCGAACTCCGCCGCCTGCTCGGCGTCCTGAGCGACGACGATCAGGCGGCGGCGCGGGACCCCCAGCCCACCCTCGCCGACCTCGACACCCTGATCACCGGCGTACGGAAGGCGGGCCTGCCGGTCCGGCTCGACCGGGACGGCTCCGCCGACCACCCGCTCACCCCGGGCGCCCAGCTGACGGTCTACCGGGTGGTCCAGGAAGCCCTGACGAACGTCCTGAAGCACGCGGGCGAGGGCGCGAAGGCGACCGTCCTCCTCACCCACGCTCCCCAGGAGGTACGGGCGGAGATCACGAACACGGGCCCGGCCGTCCCAGCGCCCCCACCGTCCGGTCAGGGCCAGGGACTTACCGGGATGCGGGAGCGCGCGGCCCTCTACGACGGCACACTCGATACCGGCCCGCTGCCGACCGGCGGCTGGCACGTCAGACTCCGACTCCCCCGGGAGGGCTCTCCCTCGTGACGACCGTTCTCATCGCGGACGACCAGCCGATGCAACGTTTCGGCTTCCGCATGCTCCTCGAGAGCCAGGACGACTTGACCGTCGTCGGAGAGGCCTCCAACGGCACCGAGGCGATCCGGCTGGTCGACCGTCACCACCCCGATGTCGTCCTGATGGACATCCGGATGCCCGGCCTGGACGGCATCGAGGCGACCCGCCGCATCGTCTCCACGGGCGACCGCACTCGGATCCTGATCGTCACGACCTTCGACCTCGACGAGTACGCGTACGACGGCCTCCGCGCCGGCGCCAGCGGCTTCCTGGTGAAGGACGCCCAGCCGGAGGAACTCCTTGCCGGCATCCGCGCGGTCGCGAGCGGCGACGCGGTCGTCGCCCCGAGCCTCACCCGCCGCCTCCTGGACGCCTACATCCACCACCTGCCGACCTCGTCCCCCACGGCTGAACCGAGACCGGAGGACCCGCGCCTCGCGGCTCTCACGGACCGGGAACGCGAGATCCTCACGGTCATCGGCCAGGGCTGGACGAACACGGAGATCGCCGAGCGCCTGCACCTCGCGGAGTCGACGGTGAAGACCCACGTCGGCCGCATCCTGGCGAAGACGGGCGCCCGTGACCGCGTCCAGGCGGTGATCCTGGCGTACGACACCCAACTCGTCGCGCCGGCCTGAACGGGCCCGTCGAAAAGGCCCCGGAACGCAGAAAAGCCCCGCACCATAAGGTGCGGGGCTTTCCCACAATGATTGTTCGGCGGCGTCCTACTCTCCCACAGGGTCCCCCCTGCAGTACCATCGGCGCTGAAAGGCTTAGCTTCCGGGTTCGGAATGTAACCGGGC
>NZ_JBIVLV010000020.1:0-51677 GCF_044752725.1 Streptomyces sp. NPDC088707
CCCCGCCCCCCCTCCCGGCGCGCCGCGGGGGGCCCGCCCCCTCGCCCGGGCACCACCTTCCCCGCTTAGCCGGTGGGGGCCCGGGTGGGTGCCCCCCCCCACCACCGGAAGGGGTGAATGCACGTAACTTTCCCACCCCGATGGCGTTCTGTCGCGGTACGCGCCAGAACGGTCACGGAGGGTCAGGCGACGGCCAGTTCCTGGCGTCCCTCACGGCGCAGTTCCCGGCGTTCCGTCGCACGGACCGGGTCGAGCGAGGGGACGGCGGCGAGCAGTTGCCGGGTGTACGGGTCCCGGGGCGCGCCGTACACCTCGGCGACCGTGCCCTGCTCGACGATCCGGCCCGCGCGCATGACGGCGACCCGGTCGCTGACCTGCCGGACGACGGCGAGGTCGTGGGCGATGAAGACGAGTCCGAGCCCGAGTTCGGCCTGGAGTTCGGCGAGCAGCGCGGTCACCTGGGCCTGGGTGGTGACGTCGAGGGCGGAGACGGGTTCGTCGCAGACGACGATCCGGGGTTCGGCGGCGAGCGCGCGGGCGATGCCGACGCGCTGGCGCTGCCCGCCGCTGAACTCGTGCGGGTAGGCCTCGTACCGGTCGGGGTCGAGCCCGACCCGGTCGAGCAGCTCCCGCACCCGGCCCCGTATCCGGGTCTCGTCCCGCTGCCCCGCCACCCGCAGCGGGTCGGCGATCGACTCGCCGACGGAGCGGCGCGGGTTGAGCGAGGCGACCGGGTCCTGGAAGACCATCTGGAGTTCGTGGCGGTACGGGCGCAGTTCCCGATCTGACAGGGCGCCGATCTCCTGTCCCCCGTAGCGGAGTTCGCCGCCGGTCGGGTCGAGGAGCCGCACCAGCATGCGGCCGAGGGTGGTCTTGCCGCTGCCGGACTCCCCGACGATGCCGAGGGTCTCGCCCGCGTGGAGGGTGAGCGAGGCGCCTTCGACCGCGGTCACCGCCGTGGATCCCCGCCCGAACACCCGCCGCAGGTCGTGGACTTCGAGCAGCGGCTGCCCCTTCTCCGCGGGCTCGCGCACGGGTCCGTCGAGCCGGGGCACGGCCGCGAGCAGCCGCTTCGTGTACGGCTCCGCCGGCGCGCCCAACACCTCGCCCACGGGGCCGCGTTCGACCTCTCTGCCGTCCTGCATGACGAGCACCTCGTCGACGCTCTCGGCGGCGACGCCCACGTCGTGGGTGACGAGCAGCAGGGCCGTGCCCGTCTCGCGCCGCAGCTCGTGCAGCAGGTCGAGGATCTGGGCCTGCACGGTGACGTCGAGGGCGGTGGTCGGTTCGTCGGCGACGACGAGCCGGGGCTCGCAGGCGAGCGCCATCGCGAGCAGGGCCCGCTGCCGCATGCCGCCGCTGAACTCGTGCGGGCGGGAGCGGGAGCGGCGGGCCGCGTCGGGGATGCCGACCCGGTCGAGGACCTCGACGGCGCGGGCGCGGGCGGCCCGCCGTGAGCCGCCGGCGTGGACGCGGTACACCTCAGCGATCTGGTCGCCGACGGCGTAGTAGGGGTCGAGGGCGGACAGCGGGTCCTGGAAGACCATGGCGGCGACTCCGCCGCGCAGCCGCCGCAGCTCGCCGGGGCCCGCCGTACCGACGTCGATGCCGCCGACCCGTACGGTCCCGCCGACCCGCGCGCCCGTTCCCCGGTGGAGGCCGAGGAGGGCGCCGGCGACGGTGGACTTGCCGCTGCCGGACTCGCCGACGAGGGCGAGGGCACGGCCCTCGCCGAGGGTGAAGGAGAGGCCGTCGACGGCCCGTACGGGATCGCCGGACCGGGCGAACTCGACGGTGAGGTCCGTCACTTCGACGATCGGGGTCACGTCAGGACCACCCTTCGGTCGGCGGCCGCGTACAGCAGGTCCGCGAGGACGTTGGCGAGGACGACGAACGTGCCCGTCACCATGACCACGCCCACCACCACGGGCAGGTCGATCGCCTTCACCCCGTCGATGAGGGTCTTGCCGAGCCCGGGGATCCCGAAGAGGGACTCGGTGAGGACGGCCCCGCCGAACATCGAGCCGAGGTCGACGGCGCTGATCGCGATGACCGGCGGGACGGCGCCGCGCAGCGCGTGGCGGGTGACGACGGACCGCTCCCCCACGCCGTAGGCGCGGAAGGTGCGGATGTGGTCCTCGGCGAGGGTCTCCAGGGTGGCGCTCCGGGTGAGCCGGGCGTACTTGGCGGATTCGAAGAGGCCGAGGGTGAGCCAGGGAAGGAGCAGGTTCCAGCCCCACTGCTCGGGGTTCTCGCCGAACGGCACGTAGCTGGGGAAGGGCAGCCACTGGAGGTAGGCGCAGACGGCCATGAGGAGCAGCAGCCCGAGGATGAAGACGGGGGTGCCGCTCCCGGCGAGGGTGAGCAGGGTCAGGATCCGCTCGGTGGGGCCGCCCCGGCGGAGCGCGGAGAGCAGCCCGGTGCCGACGCCGACGACCAGCCAGACGACGAGCGCGCCGACGACGAGGGACGCGGTGGCGGGGAGCCGTTCCAGGACGAGCTGGGTGACCTGCTGGTCGCTCTGGTACGAGAGCCCGAGGCAGGGCGCGTCGCAGTGCACGAGGGAGATGCCGGTGGAGTAGTCGCGGCCGACGAAGACGCCCTGGAGGAAGTGCAGGTACTGGACGGACATGCTGTCGTTCAGGCCGAGTTGCTCACGGACCTGGGCGATCTGCTGCGGGTTGCAGCGCTCGCCGCAGGCGAGCCGCGCGGGGTCGCCGGGCGCCAGGTAGAAGAGCGAGTACACGAGGACCGAGAGGGCCAGCAGGACGAGCACGGCAGCCGCGAGCCGCTTGAGGACGAAGCGGGTCATCAGGAGGCCTCCTTGCGGGTGCCCACGCGCAGGCGGCTCGCCTCGCGCGGGTCGAGGGCCGTGCGGACCGCGTCGCCGAGGACGGTGAAGGCGAGCACGGTGACGAAGAGCAGTCCGGCGGGCAGCAGGACGTACGCGGGGTCGGCCCGGAACCAGGTCTGCGCGGTCGACAGCATCTGTCCCCAGGACGGGGTGGGCGGGGTGACGCCCACGCCGAGGAAGGACAGCGACGCCTCGACGACGATGTTGGTGGGGACGAGGATCGCCGCGTAGGTGATGACGGGCGCGGCGAGCGAGGGCAGCAGTTCGCGGCGGGCGGTCCGCCACGGCTTGGAGCCCGCGAGCCGGGAGGCCGCGACGAAGTCGAGGCTCCTGAGGGTGAGGGTCTGGGCGCGCACGATGCGGGAGGTGCCGGCCCAGCCGAGGAAGCCGATGACGAGGATCAGCAGCAGGGGCCGGGGGAAGCCGCGGGGGACGACGGCGGTCAGCGCGACGGCGAGGACGAGCATCGGCAGGGCGACGAGGACGTCGGTGATCCTGCCGAGGACGCCGTCGATCCAGCGGCCGCCGAGTCCGGCGGCGAGTCCGACGAGGACGCCGATGAGGATCTGGACGGCGGTGGCGCCGACGGCGACCAGCAGGGAGATCCGGGCGCCGTAGAGGAGGCGGACGAACAGGTCGCGGCCGGTGCCGGGCTCGACGCCGAGCCAGTGGTCGGCGCCCGCGCCGCCGAAGGCGCCGTACGGGACGCCGCCGCGGGCCGAGTCGACGAGGTCGTCGTGGTACGTGTTGGCGTCCTGGCCCTCCAGGGCGGCGAACAGCGGCGCGCCGAGGGCGAGGAGGACGAGCAGGAGGAGGACGGCGGCGGAGACGAGGGCGGTGGGGCGGGTGCGGAGCCGTCGCCACACCTGCCGGGCGGCGCCCGTGGCGGGGAGGCCCGCCACGGGCGCCGTCGTGTCGGTCAGAGCGGTCACTTGACCGAGACCTGCGAGATGTCGAGGACGCCGGTCCAGTCGCTGATGACGACGTTCTTGACGTTCTTGCCGACGAGCCGCTTGTAGACGGGGTGGAAGAGCGGCACGTCGAGCGCCTGCTCGCCGATCTTCTTGTCGAGGGCTCCCCAGCGGGCGGCGGCGGCCTTGAGGTCGGTCAGCTTGTTGATCTCGTCGATCTCCTTGTTGACCGCCGGGTCGTTCAGCTGCGCGTGGTTGTAGTTGGAGCCGTTGGTGACGATCTGCCGTCCGTCGAAGATCGGCGCGAGGAACGGGCCGCCGGCCGGCCAGTCGGCACCCCAGCGGGAGAGGAAGAAGCCGGGCGCGTCCTTGACGCTCCAGCGCTTCTCGTTGAAGGAGTTGGGCTGCTGGCCGTCGAGCTTGACGGTGATGCCGGCCTTGCCGAGTGCCTCCTGGACGGCGGTGGCGATCTCGGGGCTCGTGGTGCGGTTCTGGGCGGTGGAGTGGAGCAGGGTGATGGTGAGCCCGTTCGGGTGGCCGGCCTCCTTCAGGAGCTGCTTGGCCTTCTCCGGGTCGCCCGTCTTCCCGGCAGGGAAGTGGTCGTACGGCGTGAAGCCGAAGGCCTTCTGCTCGGGCAGGAAGGTGGTGGCGGGCTCGGCGAGCGCGGAGCCGCCGGCCGCGTTGACGACGCTGGTGCGGTTGATCGCGTACGAGATCGCCTGGCGGACCTTCGGGTTGTCGAAGGGCTTCACCTTGGGGTTGAAGGCGATGTAGTTGGTGAAGCCGAAGTGGCCGGTGCCGACGCGGGCGGCGAGGGCCTTGTCGGAGCCCACCTGGGCGAGCTCGGCCGGGCCGAGGTTGGTGTCGGTGGTGATCGCGGAGGCGTCGGCCCCGGTGGAGGTGGCGAGGCGCTGGTTGATCACGGCCTCGTCGAGACCGGACCGGACGTCGATCTTGTCCGGGTAGGCCTTGCGCTCCTCGTCGGTCTTGGGGTCCCAGTGCTCGTTGCGCTCCAGGGTGAGGCGCTCGCCGTCGTTCTCGTTCTTGACGACCTTGTACGGGCCGGAGGAGACGGGGTGCTCCTCGTACTTCGCACCGGTGTCCTTGGCCTTCGGGACCGGGGCGAACTGGGTCTGGGTGGCGACGAAGGGGAACTCGCCCTCGGGCTTCTTCAGCTTGAAGACGATGGTCCGGGCGTCGGGGGTGACGATGGACGCGAGGCCCTTCCCCTTCTTTCCGTCGGACGCAGCCTTGTACGGGCCCTGGTAGGTGTCGCCGCCGACGAGCCAGTCACGCAGGTACGGCGCTCCGCCGGAGAGTTCGGCGGCGAAGGAGCGCTCGATGCCGTACTTGATGTCGGCGCTGGTGATGGGCGTGCCGTCCTCGAACTTCAGGCCCTCCTTCAGCGTGTACGTCCACTCCGTGGCGTCCTTGTTGGGGCGGCCGGTGTCGGTGGCGAGGTCGGGGACGACCTGGGTGCCGGCGGCGCCCGCCTCGCGGTTGCGGGTGGTGAGCGTACGGAAGACGAGGGAGGGGACGTTGCCGCCGCCGGAGGTGTAGAGCCGGGCGGGGTCGAAGTCGGTCTGGGCCTCGGTGTTGAGGACGGTCAGCGTGCCGCCCTTCTGCGGGGCGCCCGCGGCCTTGCCGGAGGTGCCGCCCTTGGCGCCGGTGTCCTCGGGGCCCGCGCAGGCGGCGACGCCCAGGGTCAGGACGAGACTGACGGCGGTCGCTGCCACGCGGCGCGAAACGACGGACGATTGACGCATCGGAGAAAACCTCTCGGAGGACTGCGGGTACGGGAAAGGGAATTCCACGCAGGCAGCGGCGAGCGGCGGTATCCGAGGGGAATGACCGGGCCTGGGAAATCAGAGGAGAATGCCGCGCCTGCGGGGAGGAGACACCGGGCGCGGAGAATCGTCGGTAATGCGGGAAGGCAGGGCCGACGGGGCGCTCGGGCCGGGGGTCCGCCCGGGCCGCCAGGCCCGGGGGGAGTCAGCTACAGAGAATGTCGGCGACGGAATGTCCGGCCACGCCGATGAGCGCCAGCTCGAAGGCGGCTCTATCGGAGACGACGTGACGGTGCGACATGCCGAGAAATATGAACGAACGCGCGAACGATGTCAACGCGGTTCGCATGATTCCTGAGACGCACGTCTCAGGATGTGATCACCGGAGGAACGGGTCGGATCTCAACTCGCGGGGTGTACCCAGGGGTTGGGACGGCACTTGATTCCGCCGATGTTCAGGGACTTCGTCTGCTGCTGCATCACCGGCGCGAGCGCGCCGGGAGTGGCGCAGTTCACATGGCCGTACCCGAGCCGGTGTCCGACCTCGTGGTTGATGAGCATCTGGCGATAGGCGAACATCGCCTTGGGCCCGAAGGTGTCCGAGCCCTGCGCCCAGCGGTACGCGTTGATCATCACGCGGTCCGTCTGCGCCGAGTCGCAGGACACGTTCTCGGCCAGGGTGTCGAGCCCGGACTTCTCGCACCAGACGCCGGTGGTGCCGGGGCTGGCCAGCGTGATGACGAACTGCGGCTCGCCACTGGAGATGCGCTCGAAGGTCATCTCGCCGTTGCCGGCCCAACTGCGGCGGTCGTTGAGCGTCTTGAACACGGCCGTGGCGAAGAGGTTCTGATCGAGACCGAGACCCTCCTCGACGTCGATCCGGTAGCGGACCAGATTCCCCTTGCCGGGCGCCTTCTGGAAGCCGGGCACGGCCGCGAACTTGCCGGAGCCCTTGAGCTTCGGGTCGATCGGGTACTGGCGGGCGATCAGCTGCTCGTACGTCGGCGGCGGCGCGGCGGTCGGAGCGGCCGCGGCCGGGCTCGACGGGGTGGCACGCTCGTCGGAACGGGAGGCGGAGGTGTCGTCCGAGGCCCGCTCGTCCGGCTGCCCGGCGGCATGGGCCGCGCCCGGTGCCCCGTCCTGGTCGGCGACCTGTCCGGTGACGACGACGGCGAGGACGGTGGCGACGGCGGCGGCCGCGACGCCGGTCAGGGTGCGGCCGAGGCCGCCCCTGGCGGCCGGCTCGTCGGCCTCGGGGAGGGTCTCGCGGCGCGGGCCGGGGATGAACGGCGCCTGCGGAGCGGCCTGTTCGGTCTCCTCGGCGCGCGGCGCGCCGTGCCGTCGGGCGTACGGCCGGGGCGCGGCGCCCTCCGCGTGCGGCGGATGCCCGCCCCGTACGGAGCTTCCGTAGACGGGGACGCCGTGCGCGGGGGTCCCGAGGGCCGCGTGCGCCCCGGTGTCGTAGCCCCCACCGCCGTACCCGGGACCGCCGGAGGCGGGAGTCCCGTGCGCGGGGGTGCCGTACATCGGCGTGCCGTGCGCCGGAGTCCCGTACATCGGGGTGCCGTGCGCCGGAGTCCCCGCCGGGTCCTGGCCTCCGCCGCCCGCGGTCCTGCGGCGGCGTCCCGTGCCGCCCTGCGGCGGACGGCCCGCCTGCGCGCCCGCTGCCCCGGCCGCCGGCTGCGCCTGTGGGGCCGCCGCCTGCTGTCCGGTGTCGGCCACCGAGGGCGCGGAGCCCTTGCGACTATGTCGTCCCACGCCCCGGATCAGCTCCCGCCGTGATCGGCGATCAGGTCCCGGGCGGCCTGCGCGACCGTCTCGGGGTACTCCATCATCGCCACGTGCCCCGCCTCGGGAAGGGTCAGCAGACGCGAGCCGCGGAAGGCCGCGACCGCCTTCCGGGCCATCCGGTACGAGACGAGCTGGTCGCGCCCACCGTAGACGAGGAGGGTCGGCGCGAGAACCCGTTCGGCCTGCCTCCACAGTCCGTGCTGGCCACCGAGGGTGTACGCGTCGACGATGCCGCGCGAGGAGCGGGCCATGACGTCCCAGAAGTAGGGGAGTTCAAGGCGCCGCTCCATCTCCTCCACGGCGTGGCGCAGCCCCTCGTCCGTGACCTGGCCCGGGTCCCCGTAACAGAGCGCGAGGACGCCGCGGACGCGCTGCTCGGCCGTCCAGCCCTTGGTGAGCTTCGCGAAGGCCGAGGCGACGCCGGGCACCGCGAGCAGCGCCGTGGGCCAGGCCGTGCGCTGGGCGCGCAGCTCGGGCAGCGCCGGCGAGATGAGGGTGAGGGTGCGGACCAGGTCGGGGCGGGCCGCGGCGACCCGGGTGGCGACGGCGCCGCCCAGCGAGTTGCCGAAGAGGTGCACCGGTCCGCGCCGCGTGGAGTCGAGGAGCCGGATGACGGCGCGCGCGTGCCCGGTGACCGAGTAGTTGCCGTCGTCGGGCGGCGGCGAGTCGCCGAAGCCGGGCAGGTCGACCGCCTCGCCGTCGACGAGGTCCGCGAGCAGCGGCATCAGGGCGGACCAGTTCTGCGAGGAGCCCCCGAGGCCGTGGACGTACAGCGCGGGCGGCAGACCGGGCTCGGCGCCCGGCCGGGCACGCACGGTGAGGGTGAGCCCGGGCAGCGAGACGGAGCGGAGCTCCTCGCCGTCGGCGACCCGTACGGCGCGCGCGGGGCGCGACGCGGCGGGCGCGGCGGCGGTCCGGGTTTCCGGCAGCTCGGTCGACGACATGGCCGCAATATTACGAGACGATCACGCGCGGAGACGTGTGGGTGCCGTCACAGGTGCGTGTGCGGCGAGCCGCGTGTGCTCCTACGCTCGGAGAGAGGGCCATCGGAGAGGACCGCGACCCCGCAGCTCCGGAAGGAACCTCATGACCGTCGATCCGACCGACCCGGACACATTCACCGAGGAAGAGGACGTCGTGCTGGACCAGGAGATCCCGGAGGCCGACGCTGCCGAGCAGCACACCGAACTGCAGCAACGCGAGGACGAACCGCTCACCCATGTCGAGCGCGACTCGGCGAACGAGGCGGACTCGTCCGAACAGGCACGGGTCGTCACCCTGGACGAGGACGACTACCGCTGATCGGACGACTACCGCCGATTTGTTCGGTTTACTTTTGAATCGACTGTCGACCCGGACGTCCGGTCCGTGAAATTCTGCGTCCGCACCGCGCACAGCCGGGTTACCCAAAAGTACGATGGCGGCGCGCGCGACAGCGTGCATGGATCGATTTTTGGGAGGCCGCGTGAGCGCCATCGAGCAGACAGAGGCAGCACGCCCTCGGGGCACGCGCCTGCCGCGACGTGCCCGACGGAACCAGCTCCTCGGCGCCGCCCAGGAGGTCTTCGTCGCCCAGGGGTACCACTCGGCCGCGATGGACGACATCGCCGAGCGTGCCGGCGTCAGCAAGCCGGTGCTCTACCAGCACTTTCCCGGGAAGCTGGAGCTCTACCTGGCCCTGCTCGACCAGCACTGCGAGTCCCTCCTCCTCGCTGTGCGGACGGCCCTCGCCTCCACCACCGACAACAAGCTGCGCGTCGCGGCCACGATGGACGCCTACTTCGCCTACGTCGAGGACGAGGGCGGCGCCTTCCGGCTCGTCTTCGAGTCCGACCTGACCAACGAGCCCGCGGTACGCGAGCGCGTGGACCGGGTGAGCCTGCAGTGCGCCGAGGCGATCTCCGACGTCATCGCCGAGGACACCGGCCTCTCCAAGGACGAGTCGATGCTGCTGGCCGTGGGGCTCGGCGGCGTCTCCCAGGTCGTCGCCCGCTACTGGCTGTCGAGCGGGTCCGCGATCCCGCGCGACAAGGCGGTCGGACTGCTCACCTCGCTCGCCTGGCGCGGCATCGCCGGCTTCCCGCTGCACGCGGTGGACGGCCAGCTGAGCGCCGAGGGTCACTGAGCATTCCCGCGGGCTGTTCGCTCCTGGCGTGCGGCGGCTGAGCCGTACGCGTCCCCTCACCGGGCTAATGTGTGCAGCGTACGGCGCGGTATTCGCGCAACGCTGACCGTTCGGAGGGACATAGCCGTGGAGGTCAAGATCGGCGTGCAGCACGCACCCCGGGAGATCGTTCTGGAGAGCGGGCAGTCCGCCGAGGAGGTGGAGCGCGCCGTGGCCGACGCGCTGGCCGGCAAGGCGCAGCTGCTCAGCCTCTCGGACGAGAAGGGCCGCAAGATCCTCATCCCGGCCGAGAAGATCGCGTACTTGGAACTCGGCGAGCCCGCCGTGCGCCGCGTGGGTTTCGGCGCGCTCTGAGCCCAGGATCTGCGGGAAGGGCCCGGTGGACCGTCACGGTCCGCCGGGCCCTTCGGCATGCGGGCGCGGGTGCCGTCCCGCCATGCCCTCGGATGTCCGAATGACCACGTCATGGGGGTACGGGAGGATTGCGTTCCGGAGCGCTGGGGTAGGAGGGATCTCGACCGCACCACCCGCCCCGCACCCCTCGCGAGGTGATTCGCTGTGTTCCTGGAAGCCCTCGGCTCCGCCCTGCTCGGTTTCGCCCTGGCCTGGGCCGCCGTGCACCGGCTGCCCGACCGCCTCCCCGTCCGGGTGATCGTCCTCGCCACCGGAGCGCTGGGCGGCGTCTTCGGCGCGCTCGTCACCCACGGCGCCCTCGGCCCCGGCCATTTCCTCGCCACCCTGATCGGTGCGGTGGCGGTGGCGGCGGTGCTGCTCTCGCTGCTGATCCGGCCGGCCTCGCGCAGGCTGCGACGATCAGCGGCGGCGTGAACAGCGCCGCGCGCCCTCTTCCCGTGCGCTGGGAGCGCCTCCGTACGGGAACTCCTCCTGCGGGAGCTCCTCGTACGGGAACGTCTTCGTACGGGTGACGCTCAGGCGGCCAGACCGAGCGCGGCCATGCGCTTGGTGTGGGCCTCGGTGATCCGGGAGAACATCCGGCCGACCTCCGCGAGGTCGAAGCCGTCCGCGACACCGCCGACCAGCATGGTCGACAGCGCGTCGCGCTCGGCGACCACCCGCTGCGCCTGCGAGAGCGCCTCGCCCATCAGGCGGCGCGCCCAGAGCGCGAGCCGGCCGCCGACGCGCGGGTCGGCGTCGATCGCGGCGCGGACCTTCTCGACGGCGAAGTTGCCGTGGCCCGTGTCGTCGAGCACGGAGACGACGAGTCCGCGGGTGTCGGAGTCGAGGCGGGCCGCGACCTCGCGGTAGAAGTCACTGGCGATCGAGTCGCCGACGTACGCCTTGACCAGGCCTTCCAGCCAGTCCGACGGCGCGGTCTGGCGGTGGAAGTCGTCGAGCGCCTTCGCGAAGGGCTCCATGGCCGCGGTCGGCTCGGCGTCGACGGCGGCGAGGCGGTCGCGCAGCCGCTCGAAGTGGTGGAACTCGGCGGAGGCCATCTTCGCCAGCTCCGCCTTGTCCGCGAGGGTCGGCGCCAGCTTGGCGTCCTCGGCGAGCCGTTCGAAGGCCGCGAGCTCTCCGTAGGCGAGGGCGCCGAGGAGGTCGATCACGGCGGCGCGGTACTGCGGCTCGGCGGAAGCCGTCGCCCAGTCCTTGGCTGCGATCCCGGTGGGTGTGGCGTTGTCAGGCGTCTCCATGGAGCGCACAATAGCCCGCTCGGGCACGGGGGGAAGGCGCTGGTCAGTCAGTGTGACCGTGCCCTCATCACCATTTCTCCCAACACACATGCGCGATTCCGGGGTACAGTGATAAGGCGCCTGCTGAGTATGCGGACATGCTTTCGCACGTTCGGACGTATCCGGTGGGCCGACTCATGAATGAGGATGCCCGGTCGGTGGCCCGATCGGCTCCGGCCCGACAGCCCTTCCGGCGGACCCGCGGAAGGGTCACCTCAGCGGTACGACGCTCGAGCGACGGCAGTGGTCCCGTGCCACCCGGCAGCGATCCCCCGATCGCGCCGGCAGTTCCCGGCACGGTACGACCCCCTTCGTTCGCCTCGCACCGCGTCCACAGAAGAGGCAGCACCCTGACTACGACTTTCCGAGACCTCGGAATCCTTCCCGAGACGGCCGAAGCCCTTGAGGCGGTCGGCATCGTCACCCCCTTCCCCATCCAGGAGATGACTCTCCCGGTCGCCCTGACCGGCACCGATGTCATCGGCCAGGCCAAGACCGGCACCGGCAAGACCCTCGGGTTCGGCCTGCCGATCCTGGAGCGCGTCACCGTCCCCATGGACGTCGAGGCGGGCCGGGCGAAGCCCGAGCAGCTGACCGACGCCCCGCAGGCGCTCGTCGTCGTCCCCACCCGCGAGCTGTGCCAGCAGGTCACCAACGACCTGCTCACCGCCGGCAAGGTGCGCAACGTCCGCGTGCTCGCCATCTACGGCGGCCGGGCGTACGAGCCCCAGGTCGAGGCGCTGAGGAAGGGCGTCGACGTGATCGTCGGCACCCCCGGCCGCCTGCTCGACCTGGCCGGCCAGCGCAAGCTCGACCTGTCCCACGTCAAGGTCCTCGTCCTGGACGAGGCCGACGAGATGCTCGACCTGGGCTTCCTGCCCGACGTCGAGAAGATCATCAACATGCTTCCGGCGAAGCGCCAGACCATGCTGTTCTCGGCGACCATGCCGGGCGCGGTCATCGGCCTCGCCCGCCGCTACATGTCGCAGCCGACGCACATCCGCGCCACCTCGCCCGACGGCGAGGGCGCGACCGTCGCCAACATCAAGCAGCACGTCTACCGCGCGCACAACATGGACAAGCCGGAGATGGTCTCCCGCATCCTGCAGGCCAACGGCCGCGGGCTCGCGATGATCTTCTGCCGCACCAAGCGCACGGCGGCCGACATCGCCGAGCAGCTGGAGCGCCGCGGCTTCGCGTCCGGCGCGGTCCACGGCGACCTCGGCCAGGGCGCCCGCGAGCAGGCGCTGCGCGCCTTCCGCAACGGCAAGGTCGACGTGCTCGTCTGCACCGACGTCGCCGCCCGCGGCATCGACGTCGAGGGCGTCACCCACGTCATCAACTACCAGTCCCCCGAGGACGAGAAGACCTTCCTGCACCGCGTCGGCCGCACCGGCCGCGCGGGCAACAAGGGCACCGCGGTGACGCTGGTCGACTGGGACGACATCCCGCGCTGGCAGCTCATCAACAAGGCCCTCGAGCTGGACTTCCACGACCCGGTCGAGACGTACTCCTCGTCCCCGCACCTCTTCGAGGAGCTGGACATCCCGGCGGGCACCAAGGGCATCCTGCCCCGCGCCGAGCGGACCCGCGCGGGTCTGGGCGCGGAGGAGCTGGAGGACCTGGGCGAGCCCGGCGGACGCCGTGCGCGCGGCCCGAAGAACGACCGGACCGAGCGGACCGAGGAGCGCCCGGAGCGGACGCGGACCCCGCGTCAGCGCCGGCGTACCCGTGGCGGCGAGCTCGACGCCACGGCGTCCGAGGCCGCCGCGGCCCCGGCCGTCGAGACCGTGCCGGTGACGGACGAGGCGCAGGCCGAGTCCGGCCCGCGCACCCCGCGCCGCCGCCGTCGCACCCGCGTCGGCGCCCCCGGCTCCGCGCCGGTGAGCCAGGCCGCCCCGGCGGCTCCGGCCGCCCAGGCCGCGCCCACGACGGTCGCCCAGGCCGAGCGGAAGGCTCCGGCCGCCCGCACCGTGGTCGAGGACGCCGCTCCGGCGCCCGTGACCGAGGCCGTCGTGGTCGAGGCCGCCGTGGTCGAGGCCCCGGCCGCCGAGCCGAAGGCCCCGCGCCGCCGCAGCCGTACCGCCGGCCGTCCGGAGGCCGTGCGCACCGCGCCCGCCGCCCCGGCCCCCGTGGCCCAGGAGGCGACCCCGGCCCCGCGCCGCCGTCGTCCCCGCATCGCCCGCCCGGTCGAGGACACCGTGTCGTTCCAGACGGTCGAGACGGCCGCGGCCGCCCTGCGCGCAGCGAAGGCCGCGCCGGTCGTCGAGGCGTCCGTCGCCGCGGCGCCGGTCGTCCAGGCGCCGGCCGTCGAGGCCCCGGCCGAGGAGCCGAAGAAGGCCCCCCGTCGCCGTACCGCCAAGAAGGCCGTCACGGAGCCGGTCGCCGAGACCGTCGCCGCCGCTCCCGTGGTGGTCGAGCCGGTCGCGGCGGTCGTCGCGCCCGTCGCCCCCGTGGTCGAGGCCGCCGCGGCGGTCACGGCCGAGGTTCCCGCGCCGCGTCGTCGCCGTGTGGTGCGGAAGGCCGCCGGTTCGCCGGTGACCTCCACCCCGGTCGCCGAGCCCGTCGTCGAGCCGGCGCCCGCGCCGGTCGTCGAGGAGGAGCCGAAGAAGCCCGCCCGTCGCCGTGTGGTCCGCAAGGCCGCCGGTTCGCCGGCCACGTCGACCGCGGCCGCGACCGTGATCGTCACGACCCCGGTCGCCAAGGCGGCCACGGCCGTCGTCGAGGCGCCGGTCGTCAAGGCCGAGCCGGTCGTCGAGGCGCCCGTCGCCGAGGCCCCGCCCGTCGAGGCCCCGGCCGAGGAGCCGAAGAAGGCTCCCCGCCGCCGTACCGCCAAGAAGGCCGTGGCGGAGCCGGTCGCCGAGACCGCCGCCGTCGAGGCTCCGGCCGCCGAGGAGGCCCCGAAGGCTCCCCGTCGCCGCGCGGCCAAGAAGGCCGTCGTCGCCGAGGCGCCCGACGCCTCGGAGCCGAAGACGCCGACCCGTCGCCGTACGACGAAGAAGGCCGCCGCGGAGCCGGTCGCCGAGGCCGCCGAGGCCGAGGCCCCGAAGGCCCCGCGCCGTCGCACCACCAAGAAGGCGGCGGCCGCTCAGCCCGAGAGCTGATCCCGCCCGCCCTCGTGACCGCGGCCCGGCCCCTCTCCAGGGGCCGGGCCGCGGTCGTGTGATCAGGGACGGTCGCGGCCGTGTGATCAGGGACGGTCGTCGGCGGGCGTCGAACGGGCAGGGGCACGGGCCGTCCTCGGTGCGCGCGGTTACAGTCCAGACATGAGCAAGCCCCGGTCCCTCGTCCTGCCGCCCGGCACCCGCGCCCGCCACCTCGTGACCGCGCGGGGCGACTTCGCCGTGCTCGACACGGAGCCCCAGGGCGAGCGGCGCGGGACGGTGCTGCTGCTGCCGGGGTACACCGGCAGCAAGGAGGACTTCCTGGCCCTGCTCGGCCCGCTGAGCGAGGCCGGGTACCGGGCCGTGGCGGTGGACGGGCGCGGTCAGTACCAGTCCCCGGGCCCCCGCGGGCGGGCTGGCTACCGCCGCAGGGCGCTCGCGCTCGACGCGGTGGCGCAGGCCTCGGCGCTCGGCGACGGCCCGGTCCATCTGCTCGGCCACTCGTTCGGCGGCCTGGTGGCCCGCGCCGCCGCCTCGCTCGCCCCTGCCGCCTTCCGCTCCCTCACCCTGCTCTCCTCGGGCCCGGGCCGGGTCGCCAGGCCGCAGCGCGTCCGGGTGCGGGTGCTGCGCGTCGCCCTCGCGTTCCTGCCGAAGGAGCGGGTGTGGCAGGCGATGTGCTGGCTCGACAGCCGGGGCGAGGAGCCGGACACGGACGACGCGCCGCAGCTCGCGGGCTTCCTGCGGCGGCGCTGGATGCGGACCCGGATCGCACAACTGGCGGGTGCGGGGCGGCTGCTGCTCAGCCGTCAGGACGGGACGGCTGAGCTGGCCGCGCTGCGGATGCCGCTGCACATCGCGTACGGGGCGGACGAGATGGTCTGGCCGACGGCCGCGCTCGCGGCGACGGCCGCCCGCACGGGCGCGCACCACACGGTGGTGGCGGGTGCCGGCCACTCCCCCAACGTGTCGCACCCGCAGGAGCTGACGGACCGCCTCACCGGCTTCTGGGAGCGGACGGCGGCCCCCACCGGGGCCCGCAGCACCGCCCGCTGACCCCGAACCCGCGGGCAGCCGTCAGAACTGCCCCTTGAGGTGCTGCCAGAAGCCGTCCCGCAGGGCCCGCCGGAGTGCGGCGTGGCCGCGCAGGGACCGGCTGAGGAGGCGCTCCGCCTCGACGAGCAGGTCCTGGTCGACGGACCCGGGCAGATAGGGCGCGCCCGGCAGGAGTTCGGCGAGCCGGTCCCGGCCGCGTTCGCCGAGCCAGGTCGCCGCGATCTGGGCGCCGACGAACCGCACCTCCTCGCGGGACGGCGGCGGCTCGCCCTCGTTCTCGTAGGTGGTGACGGGGCGGCGGGTGACGTACGGGCGGCAGAAGTCGAGCTCGAAGGTGCGCTGGCTGTCGACCTCCCAGAGGAGCGCCTCGGCCTGGTTGCGGCCCTCGGCCGCCTCGATGCCCCAGAGGTGGACGCGGGCTCCGTAGCCCTGGGCGGCCTCGACGGCCGAGACGAGGTCCTCGTCGCCGCCGACGAGGGCGGCGTCGCTGATGGCGCGGTGGCGGGCGAGGGACTCCAGATCGGTGCGGATCAGGGAGTCGACGCCCTTCTGCTGGTTGTTGGCGTTGAGGTTGCCGAGGCGCACCTTGACGTCGGGCAGCTCGGCGATGGCCTGCTGCTCGGGGGTGTGGATGCGGCGTCTGGCGCCGTCGTACCAGTAGACGCGGAGCAGTCTGCTGTCGGCGAAGATCGTGCGGGCCTTGTCGATGAAGGCCTCGATGAGGCCCTCGGCGTCGAGGTCGAAGGAGCGCCGGTCCTCGGTTCCCGTCACCAGCAACCCGGCCGCAGCATGGACGTAACCCGCGTCGACGAAGATGGCGTGGGTGGAGGGAGTCTTGGCGACCTCGGCCAGCATCCGCTGGAGGAGCTCATTGGTGCGCTCCAGGCGCCCGTCGAGGGCGCGCAGGCGGGCGTCGGTCTCGGTCACCTGAGTGGTGTCTGCGTCGTTCATACGGGGCTCATTGTCCGCCGCCCCGGGCCCGGCCGCCACACCCTCCTACCCGTCAGTAGTTAGACATCCGAAAATTTTCCTTAGCGTAAGGAATGTTTGCAGGATGCATGTCGTTGGACCCGTACGTAACGCAGTTCTCCATCAGGAGGATCAACTCAGACGAAGGGAGAAGCCTGTGCGCTTCGAAATCCTGCGACTCGACGACATCGACGGCACGCCCGTCGACCGGACCGTCGTGGACGCCGCCTCCGTCAACCGGATCGTGCAGCAGGCCGCCTCGATCGGCCAGCGCATCTGGATCCGCCCCGCCGAGACCTCGGCCTCGTAACAGGCCCGGTCCACACCACGCACCGCGCCCCCGCACGGACTTCGCAAGAGCGGAATCCGTACGGGGGCGCAGTGGTGTCCGGGGCCCGGCGCGCCGGTGGGCGCGCCCCCGGCGCGTCAGGCGTTCTGGATCACCTGCGTGATGCCGTTGATGATCTGCTGCACCGCGATGGCGGAGAGCATCATGCCGGCGAGCCGGGTGACCAGGACGACGCCGCCGTCCTTGATGACCCGGATGATCAGCAGCGAGTACCGCATGGTCAGCCAGAGCACGACGTGCATGGCGACGATGGCGGCCCAGACGGAGACCTGCGCGGCCGCGCCGTCGGCGTTCTGGACGGCCAGGATGACCGAGACGATCGCGCCGGGGCCGGCGAGCAGCGGCATGCCGAGCGGCACCAGGGCGACGTTGACGTCCTTGGTCTGCTTGGGCTCGTCGGTCTTGCCGGTGAGCAGGTCGAGCGCGATGAGCAGCAGCAGGAGGCCGCCCGCGATCATCAGCGCGGGGACGGAGACATGCAGGTAGTCGAGGATCTGCTGGCCGAGCAGACCGAAGACGGTGATGACACCGAAGGCCACGGCGACGGCCTGCCAGGCCATCCGGCGCTGCACCTTGGCCGCGCGGCCGGAGGTGAGGGCGAGGAAGATCGGGGTGATCCCGGGGGGATCCATGATCACGAAGAGGGTCAGGAACAGCGAGCCGAAGACGGCGACGTCGAACACGGTGGGGTGCCTTGCGGGAGAGGTCGAACGGTGGGGTGTGGCCCGGCGGGGCGGAATGCGGGATTCCGAAGGCAGGGCAGGAAGAGCGCCACCCCGCGTCACGGCAGGGAGCCGTGAGGGGGCGGACCAGAAGAGGGCAGGCCACCGGGCAGACCGGGGACGGGCCGCACGACCCGCACCGGACACGAGGCAGGGCACGGAGCGCGCCGGACCTCCCGGCCGAACCGGCCGGGAGACGGGTCCCGCGGAAGGGTCCGGACCCCGTGGAGCCCGGCAGCCGGAGGCTAGGCGGTGGGTCCCCCCGCGCCGGGGACCGGGAAGGCCCCCGCGGCACGGCGGGTGATCTCGCCGTAGATCTCGGGGTCGGTCGTGTACTCGCCGAGGCGGCAGGTCTTGCGGCTGCCGTGGTAGTCGCTGGAGCCGGTGGTCAGCAGACCCAGCTCCTTCGCGAGCCCGCGCAGCCGTGCCCGCGTCGCCTCGTCGTGGTCCATGTGGTCGACCTCGATGCCGTCGAGTCCGGCCTCGGCGAGCCGGGCTATCGAGGCCTCGGGAAGCACCTGGCCGCGCTTGACGGCGAGCGGGTGCGCGAACACGGTGACGCCGCCGGCCGCCTTGACCAGGCGGATGGCCTCGATCGGGTCGAGCTCGTGCTTCTCGACGTACGCCCGGCCGCCGTCGGCGAGCCACTCGGGCGTGAACGCCCCGGACACGTCCGGTACGACCCCGAGCTCGACGAGCGCCTCGGCGATGTGCGGTCGGCCCAGGGAGCCGTCGCCGGCGATCCGGGCGACCTGCTCCCAGGTGACGGGGACGCCGAGCTCCTGGAGCTTGCCGACCATGGCACGCGCGCGCGGGACCCGGTCGTCGCGGACGAGCTCCCGCTCGGCGAGGAGCGCGGGCTCCTCGGGGTCGAAGAGGTACGCGAGCATGTGCAGGCCGATGCCGTCGACCCGGCAGGACAGCTCGGCCCCGGTGACGAGGGTCAGCCCCTCCGGCAGTGCCGCGATCGCCTCGGCGTGGCCGCGAGTGGTGTCGTGGTCCGTCAGCGCGACGACGTCGAGCCCGGCGGCGGCCGCGTTGCGGACGAGCTCGGCCGGCGAGTCCGTACCGTCGGAGGCCGTGGAGTGGGTGTGCAGGTCGATGCGCACGACGCGGTACTCCAGGACTTCGGCACGGACGAGGGACGCTCCAGCATAACGGGCGAATCGAACACGCCCGTACGGGAGAAGCCGCCCGGACCACCCGGGCGCGCGTCAGCTCAGCAGCCTCGGCGTCAGCGCTCCGCACGGCAGGAGTTCGACCTCGGCGCCCGCGTCGCGCAGGTCCGTCAGGACCAGCTCGTCGTACATCAGGAGGCCGGACTGCTCGGGCCAGACGATCGCCCACAGCCAGAGTCCGCGCGCCTCGCCCGCGAAGACCGCGCGGTCCTGCGGAGCGCCGTTGACGTGCCAGAGCGGGGTCGGGCGGCCGGCGGCGAGCACCTTCGTCTGCGGGGGCCTGTCGATCGCCATGCCCGCGCCGGGGTCGGGGCCGTCGATGCCGGCGTACCGGGCGCCCAGACCGACGCCGAGCTCCTCGGCGACCAGGAGCAGCTCACCGATGCCGCCGAGGGGTCCGGGTCCCGAGCAGGCGACGGCGGTCGCGCGTCCACCGCTGCGGTCGTCACCGGCGTACGCGACTCCGGTGAACAGCCAGCCGACGGGCAGGGGCCACGGCATCCACACCGGCACGTGGGACCGGTGCACCACCACGCCGAGGGCCTCGACGCTGGGCGGGATCACGGGCTGGAGCGGGTGCACCGCGCCGTGCACGTCGCACTGCCAGGAGTCGGCGAACAGCCCGGGCGCCCTGACCCGGCCACCGCACTTCGGACAACTGGGTTCGCCCCTCATAGGGCTCAACGGTCCTACCACCGGAGCCCCGCGTCAAGGACGATCAACCGACGATCACCCGTCCGGCCCGTGGCGTTCACCCCCTGCCGCCCGCGGATATAGATGTAACTTGCACTCATTAGTTCCTCTAACTTATTCTGTGTATATCGCAGCCATCTCGACGCGGAGGAGCGCACCCATGGAGAGAGCAGAAGAGAACGCGGGCGGGGGCAGCATCCTGCGTCAGCCGCCGGCCGTCTGGGCCACCGCCGGCGCGTCCGTCGTCGCCTTCATGGGCATCGGCCTCGTCGACCCGATCCTGCCGTCGATCGCCCAGGGCCTGGACGCGACACCCAGCCAGGTGTCGCTGCTCTTCACCTCGTACTTCCTCATCACCGCCGTCGCGATGCTGGTGACCGGCGTCGTCTCCAGCCGCATCGGGGGACGCCGGACCCTGCTCGCCGGACTCGCACTGGTCGTCGTCTTCGCGGCCCTCGCCGGTACCTCGGACTCCGTCGGCGAACTCGTCGGCTTCCGGGCCGGCTGGGGACTCGGCAACGCGCTCTTCGTCTCGACCTCGCTGGCCGTGATCGTCGGCGCGGCGGCCGGCGGCAGCGCGGCCGCGATCCTGCTCTACGAGTCGGCACTCGGCCTCGGCATGGCCTGCGGGCCGCTGCTCGGCGCCGTGCTCGGCGACGCGAGCTGGCGCTACCCCTTCTTCGGCACGGCCGCGCTGATGGCGATCGGCTTCCTGTGCATCGCGGTCTTCCTCAAGGAGCAGCCGAAGCCGGCCCGCCGGACCTCGCTGCTCGACCCGATCCGGGCGCTGGGCCACGGCGGACTCGCCTCGGCCGCGGCGGCCGCGTTCTTCTACAACTACGCCTTCTTCACGGTGCTCGCCTTCACCCCGTTCGTGCTGGACATGACGCCGTACAAGTCCGGCGCGGTGTTCTTCGCCTGGGGTGTGCTGCTCGCCGTCTTCTCGGTCCTGGTCGCACCCCGGCTCCAGCGGCGCTTCGGCTCGCTCACCGTCCTCGTCGGCTCCCTGCTGCTGCTCGCGGCCGACGTGGTGGTGCTCGGATACGGCGACCACACGACCGCGGTCGTCTGCACGGTCCTGTCGGGCGCGTTCATCGGCGTCAACAACACCGTCTTCACCGAGCTCGCCCTCGGCGTCTCCGACGCCCCGCGCCCGGTGGCCAGCGCGGGCTACAACTTCGTCCGCTGGTTCGCCGCGGCGGCCGCCCCGTACTTCGCCCCGAAGATCGAGGAGTGGAGCGACGTCCACATGCCCTTCGTGGTGGCGGGCGTGGCCGCGGTGCTCGGCGCCGTGGTCGTCCGGGTCCGCCGCGCGGCCCTCACCCACGAGGCCGAGGACCTGGCGCCGAAGCACGCCACGGAGGACGGCGTCGGGGTCTTCGCCGGCTGACCGCACCACGGACCGGCCGCCGGACGGGACGGACCCGCCGCGGCCGGTTTGCGCCGGGGGGCTCGGGCAAGACGGAGCCCATGAGAGGCATCGACTCCGTCATAAGAACCGTCGCCCACGTCCTCGTGGGCATCCTGGTCGTGTGGATCGCCCTGGACCTGCTCGACGCCAACCGCGCGAACACCGTCGTCGGCTGGTTCCACAGCGCCGCCGACTGGCTCGCGGGCTGGTCGATCGGGCTGTTCGACGTCTCCAACCACACCGTTCAGGTGCTGCTCGACTACGGCATCCCCGCAGTGGTCTACGTGGCGATCGCCAATCTCGTCGCCAGCAGGACCGCCGCCCGGACCTGAACCGGAGTGCCCGGTGGACGGAACGCCTTCCGGGCATCCGCCGCACCAGCCGCACCGTCCGCAGCGGCCGGCCCCGTCCACCCCGTTCGCACCGTCCGCACCGTCCGCAGCGACGGGCCCGGTGTTCCGTCAGTCCAGATTCACGGACCTGCGCAGTGGATCGCGCAGGTCCGTCCCCTGCGTCAGCCAGCGCTCCTCCAGAGCCTGCGCCCCGTGGACCCGCTTCCACGCCGCCTCGTTCGAGGTCATCGGGAGCAGCGGCAGGAACCGCACCGGGTCCATGGGCTCGTCCAGCTCCAGGTCCTCGACCAGCCCGCCGGACTCCGCGACCAGGACCGAGCTGAAGGCGGCGCCGGGCCAGAGCGGATCGCCGACGTCGAGCGAGGCGCCCGCGGCCACGATGACGCCCTCGACCTGCGGGGTCGCGGCGAGGACCGCGAGCGGGCGCAGCACCTTGTCGGTGTCGGCGAGGCCGGCCCGTACGGTCAGGACGAGCTCGGCGCGCGGCCCCTTGACCGGGTCGGCGAGCGCGGCGGTCGGGTCGGCCATCGGCTGTGCGGACATGCCGAGGGTCGCGTACCGCACGAGGTCGCCGTCAATGAAGCGGAGCACCTCGATCCGGTCCGTGCCGAGGAACGTCACCGCGGCCCGCGCGTCCGGTTCTCCGAGCGCCGTCCGCAACCGGGCCTCGACCAGAGCAAGAACTTCTCCCATGTCTTGAGCATAAAGCGCGTACGGAACGGGCAAAGGAAGGGATTGACCCTCAGTCGGCTGATAGTCTTGGCCGCTGGTCGGGAGTCCCGAACTCCCGACTACTCGTCACACGTCATCCCTCACGAGGGACCGGCCGGAGGAGGTGGGGCTGCGATGGACCGAAGTCGGTCGGGCAGTACCAGCCGCTCTTCCGCCCCGCACCCGAGCCCGGTGCGTACGTACTTCCGGTGATTCCCGGCCCGTATCCGTACGGACCCGCCTCTCCGGCATCTCGCACGACGGAAGAGCATCTCGCCTTTGCCTGTCTGTAGCGAACGCCGTCACCGCGACCTCCCGGTGCCGCCCGCTTTGTGGACGACGTAGCTCCACGTCCCCATTCCGGGCTGTTCCACGATCGCCGACGGCTTCTCCGTGAAGGAGCATGCCCATGTCGATGATCCGTGACCTGCGCGCCGCCGTCCGTCCGAGCCTGCGGCACCCCCTGCGCAAGACCCCCACCACGTACACCTCGTACGACCCCACCCGCGACCACACGGCCTCCAGCGCCGTGGTCGACTGCGCCGTCTACCGCGACGGACGCCGCGTCGACGACCGCGAGTGCCTCACCCCGCGCGGCGCCATGAGCCGCGTGCGGGAGAACGGCGGCTTCGCCTGGATCGGTCTGCACGAGCCGACCGAGGCCGAATTCGCCGGTATCGCCGCCGAGTTCGGGCTGCACCCGCTCGCCGTCGAGGACGCCGTCCACGCCCACCAGCGGCCCAAGCTGGAGCGGTACGACGACACCCTCTTCACCGTGTTCAAGACGATCCACTACGTCGAGCACACCGAACTCACCGCGACCAGCGAGGTCGTCGAGACCGGCGAGGTCATGTGCTTCACCGGACCCGACTTCGTCATCACCGTCCGGCACGGCGGCCAGGGCTCCCTGCGCAACCTCCGGCACCGCCTCCAGGGCGAGCCCGAGCTGCTCGCCAAAGGGCCCTCCGCGGTGCTGCACGCCCTCTCCGACCATGTCGTCGACGGCTACATCGCGGTCGCAGACGCCGTCGAACTCGACATCGACCAGCTGGAGATCGACGTCTTCTCGCCGGCCGCGAAGGGCTCGACGCGCGGCACGGACACCGGCCGGATCTACCAGCTGAAGCGTGAGGTACTGGAGTTCAAGCGGGCCGTCACGCCGCTGCTCCGCCCGATGCAGCTGCTCTCCGAGCGGCCCATGCGGCTGGTCGACCCCGACATCCAGAAGTACTTCCGGGACGTCGCCGACCACCTCGCACGGGTGCAGGAGCAGGTCGTCGGCTTCGACGAACTGCTCAACTCGATCCTCCAGGCCAACCTGGCGCAGGCGACCGTCGCGCAGAACGAGGACATGCGCAAGATCACCTCGTGGGCGGCGATCGTCGCCGTCCCCACGGCGGTCTGCGGCGTGTACGGCATGAACTTCGACCACATGCCCGAGCTGCACTGGAAGTACGGCTACCCGATGGTGCTGACCGGCATCGTCGCGATCTGCTTCACCATCCACCGCACGCTGAAGCGCAACGGCTGGCTGTGACCGCTCGGCCGCCGGGGGACATCCCCTAGGCTTCGGGCCATGACTGAAGAGCTGCTCGGGTCCGCCCTCGTCGAGGAGGCCACCAAGAAGTCCGGCCTGGTGTGGGTCCGCGGCACCGGCCCGGCCCGCGCGCTCTGGCACGTCTGGTCCGACGGCGCCGCGTTCGTCGTCGGCGACGGCCCCGGTGAGCAGCCGCTGCCGGGCCTGGTGGACGGCGGCACGGCCGAGGTCACGGTCCGCAGCAAGGACAAGGGCGGCCGGCTCGTCGCATGGACGGCCGCCGTGCGCGAGGTCCCGCCCGGTACCGAGGAGTGGGACGCGGCGGTCGCCGAGCTGAAGGGCAAGCGCCTCAACGCACCCGACGGCGAGGCCATGACGGGCCGCTGGGGGCGGGAGTGCCGGGTCCTGCGGCTCGACCCCCGGTCCTCGACCACGGAGCTGCCGGACGGCTCCCTGGCGGCCGTACCGCTGCCCTCGGCGGCCACGACCCGCGACCCGGTGCCGTCCGGCCTCCCGAAACTGCTGCTCAAGCGCCGCAAGCGGCGCTGAACCCGGCCCGGGCCCGGTCAAGCGACGCTGAACCCGGCCCGGGCCCGGTCAAGCGACGCTGAACCAGCCCCGGCCCCGCCCCGGGCTCAGGTCCTGGGCAGCTGCTTGCCGTAGTCGAGGATCTCCTCCTTCGACGGCTCGGCGAGCGGGAAGTCCTTGTTCCACTCGGAGAGGACCACCAGGCCCGCTCCCCCGCCCCGCGCGAACCGCAGCGGGTACGGGTCGCCCTGCAGCGCCACGTCGAGGGTGCCGCCCTCGCCGTCCGCGCCGCCCTTGACCTTGACCGTGCGGATCCCGCCGATCTGGTCCCGGTCGCCCTTGACCTTCTCCCCGTGCAGCCCGGTCAGCCCGGCGAGCAGCAGGTCCATGTCGGTGAAGCCGCGCAGCTGCTTGTACGCGGGGTCGCCCTGCGGCACCTTCACGTACTTGTCGTCGAGCTTGTCGGCGGCCTCGGCGTCGGCCTCCGTGGGCTCGTCACCGCCCGTGGTCTCGTGGGACCAGAAGTCCGCGTCCGCCTTCAGATAGAGCGCCTCACCGACCCGCAGCAGCTCGAAGGTGCTGTTCTTCGTCGTCACCGAGCCGGTGGCGCCGTCCTGCTTGAGGCGCATGTTCAGCTTGAAGGTGTCGCCCTTGCTGACCAGGCTGCCGGAGAGCCGTACCGCCGTCGCGGTGTCCGCGGCGGTCCGCGCCTTGCCCTCGATCTCGGCCGCGGAGAGCTTCCCGACCCCGTTGGTCCCCTCGTCCGGATCGGCGGCGCAGGCGGTGAGCGCCACGGTCAGGCCGGCGCAGAGCGCGAGCGGCACGACGGCCCGGTGGATACGCGACGACGCGGCACGAACGGCCATCAGCGCTGCCTCTCATGTCGTGGGGGACACGGACCGCGGCCCGTACGGGGGGGGACCCGGGCGGCGGTCTTCTGTTCTGGGGGTTCTGCCGGGCGGGAGGGCCGGCGTGCCGGTGGGGACGGCAGTCCGCAGCGTACCCGGGCCGGGTGACGTGCCCGGCAGCAGCCGTACGGAGGCACTGCCGGGGCGGGGCGGAACGGCACGGGCTAGCCTGAACCAGGCATAGCTCGGCAGTGACTCGAATCGTGCGGCACCGAGGAGGCGCGTGGCATGGCGGCAGGCGCCCCCCGGATCTTCGTCTCCCACCTCGCCGGAGTCCCGGTCTTCGACCCGGTCGGCGACCAGGTCGGCCGGGTCAGCGACCTGGTCGCCATGCTGCGGGTCGGCCGCAGGCCGCCGCGGCTGCTCGGCATGGTCGTGGAGGTCCTCAGCCGCCGCCGGGTGTTCGTGCCGATGACCCGGATCACCGGTGTGGAGTCCGGCCAGGTCATCACGACCGGCGTCGTCAACATGCGCCGGTTCGAACCGCGCCCCACCGAGCGCCTCGTCCTCGGCGAGCTCCTCGACCGGCGCGTCCGCCTCGTGGGGCCCGGCGGGCAGGAGGGCGAGGAGGTCACCGTCCTCGAC
This sequence comes from Streptomyces sp. NPDC088707, assembly GCF_044752725.1. Lineage (NCBI taxonomy): Bacteria > Bacillati > Actinomycetota > Actinomycetes > Kitasatosporales > Streptomycetaceae > Streptomyces > Streptomyces sp. NPDC088707. Next base: position 25,261 of record NZ_JBIVLV010000020.1, read on the forward strand.
GTCGCCATCCAGCAGCTGCCCGCCCGCCGCGACTGGGAGATCGACAAGGTCTTCGTCCGCAAGGGGAAGGGCGGGGTGCTGAGCCGCAAGGGCGAGACGCTGACGGTCGAGTGGTCGGGCGTCACCGGCTTCTCCCTGGAGGAGCACGGCCAGGGCGCCGAGAGCCTGGTCGCCACCTTCGAGAAGCTGCGCCCCGCCGACCTCGCCAACGCCCTGCACCACCTCCCGGCCAAGCGGCGTGTCGAGGTCGCCGCCGCACTCGACGACGACCGGCTCGCCGACGTCCTCGAAGAGCTGCCGGAGGACGACCAGATCGAGATCCTCGGCAAGCTGAAGGAGGAGCGCGCGGCCGACGTCCTGGAGGCGATGGACCCGGACGACGCGGCCGACCTGCTGTCCGAGCTGCCGGAGGAGGACAAGGAGCGGCTGCTGACGCTGATGCAGCCGGACGACGCGGCGGACGTCCGCCGGCTCCTGGCGTACGAGGAGCGCACGGCGGGCGGTCTGATGACGACCGAGCCGATCGTGCTGCGGCCGGACGCCACGGTCGCGGACGCGCTGGCCCGGGTCCGGCAGCAGGACCTGTCGCCGGCGCTGGCGGCGCAGGTGTACGTGTGCCGGCCGCCCGACGAGACGCCGACGGGCAAGTACCTGGGCACGGTGCACTTCCAGCGGCTCCTCCGCGATCCGCCGTTCACGCTGGTCAGCTCGCTCGTGGACAGCGATCTGCCGCCGCTCGGCCCGGCCACCCCGCTGCCGGCCGTCACCAGCTATCTCGCCGCGTACAACATGGTCGCGGCGCCCGTGGTCGACGAGAGCGGGTCGCTGCTCGGCGCGGTCACCGTCGACGACGTGCTCGACCATCTGCTGCCGGAGGACTGGCGCGAGACCGAGTTCCACGAGGAGGGAGCCGGGCATGGCGGCTGAGCGCACGCAGGACCGCGAGCGGGACCGTGACCGGGACCGGGAGCGCGACCGGCCGGGGCCCCGCATCCGGCTCGACCTGCCGCGCGAGCGGCGGGCCAAACTCCTCCCGGAGTACGACCCCGAGGCGTTCGGGCGGCTCTCGGAGCGGATCGCCCGCTTCCTGGGGACCGGGCGGTTCCTCGTCTGGATGACCCTGACGATCATCGTCTGGGTCGTCTGGAACATCTTCGCGCCGGGCCCGCTGAAGTTCGACGAGTACCCCTTCATCTTCCTGACGCTCGCGCTGTCCCTCCAGGCCTCGTACGCGGCCCCGCTGATCCTGCTCGCGCAGAACCGGCAGGACGACCGGGACCGGGTCAACCTCGAACAGGACCGGAAGCAGAACGAGCGGTCGATCGCGGACACCGAGTACCTCACCCGGGAGATCGCGGCGCTGCGGATGGGCCTCGGCGAGGTGGCCACCCGCGACTGGATCCGCTCGGAGCTCCAGGACCTGATCAAGGAGCTGGAGGAGCGCCGGGATCTATTCCCGTCGGCCGACACCCGGGGAAGTGACGTACCCGACCGTTGACAGGCCTTTCATGGGGCGGTGGTCGGCGCCGTACCATCGTCGGTATGGCTATGGAAGACGCGGTGCTCGAAGCACTGGCGACGGTGAACGACCCCGAGATCAACAAACCGATCACTGAGCTCGGCATGGTCAAGTCGGTGGAGATCGAACCGGACGGCAAGGTCGCCGTCACGGTCTACCTGACCGTCTCCGGCTGCCCGATGCGCGAGACCATCACCCAGCGGGTGACCGACGCGGTCTCAGGCGTCGAGGGCGTCACCGGCGTCGACGTCTCGCTGGACGTGATGAGCGACGAGCAGCGCAAGGAGCTCGCGGCGGCGCTGCGCGGCACGACCGCCGAGCGCGAGGTGCCGTTCGCGAAGCCCGGCTCGCTGACCCGGGTGTACGCGGTCGCCTCCGGCAAGGGTGGCGTCGGCAAGTCGTCCGTCACCGTGAACCTGGCCGCGGCGATGGCCGCCGACGGTCTGAAGGTCGGCGTCGTCGACGCCGACATCTACGGCCACAGCGTGCCGCGGATGCTGGGCGCGGACGGCCGTCCGACCCAGGTCGAGAACATGATCATGCCGCCGTCGGCGAACGGCGTGAAGGTCATCTCCATCGGCATGTTCACCCCGGGCAACGCGCCGGTGGTGTGGCGCGGCCCGATGCTGCACCGCGCGCTCCAGCAGTTCCTCGCGGACGTGTACTGGGGCGACCTGGACGTCCTCCTGCTCGACCTGCCCCCGGGCACGGGCGACATCGCGATCTCGGTCGCGCAGCTCGTGCCGAACGCGGAGATCCTGGTCGTCACCACCCCGCAGCAGGCCGCGGCCGAGGTCGCCGAGCGGGCCGGCTCCATCGCCGTCCAGACCCACCAGAAGATCGTCGGTGTCGTCGAGAACATGGCGGGCCTGCCGTGCCCGCACTGCGACGAGATGGTCGACGTGTTCGGCACGGGCGGCGGCCAGCGGGTCGCCGACGGTCTGACGCAGACCACGGGCGCGACGGTCCCGGTCCTCGGCTCGATCCCGATCGACGTACGGCTCCGCGAGGGCGGCGACGAGGGTAGGCCGGTCGTCCTCTCCGACCCGGACTCCCCGGCGGGCGCGGCCCTCCGCTCGATCGCCGGCAAGCTCGGCGGCCGCCAGCGAGGCCTCTCGGGCATGAGCCTGGGCATCACGCCGCGCAACAAGTTCTGAGCTCGTGAAGAAGGGCGCCCCCGAGGGGGCGCCCTTCTTCATGCCGTCAGGGCCGCCAGGCCGTCAGGCCCTCACGACCGTCAGGCCGTCAGGCCGTCAGGCGTACGCGTCCAGGTCCTTGATCTGGGCGAACCCGAGCCCGTACGCGCTCATCCCCCGCCCGTACGCCCCGATGTGCACCCCGGCGGCGGACCCCGCGAGGACCCACCCGAACTCCGACTCGCGGTAGTGGAACGGCATCGGCACCCCGTCCACCGGAAGGGACAGCGTCGTCCACTCCGCCCCGTCGAGGTCGTCGGCCAGCTCGAACGCCGTCTCGGTCTGCTGGTCCAGCCAGTTGTCCCGCGTCGCGTGGTCGAGCGAGGGGGGCCAGGTGTGGACGAGCAGCCCCGAGCCTGCCAGCCAGGCCGCCGAGGACACGGTGGTGGCGTCGAGGACGCCCGTGCCGTCCCCGGTCCGCCGGACCGGGCTCGCGGCCACCGTCACGACGACCGCGAACCGCTCCTTCTCCGCGCCGCTCGCGTCCGTCTTTATCGACGGCGTCTCACCGTGCCCGGTCGAACCGTGCTGCACGCTGCCGTCCGCCGCCGTGCCCACCTGCATCAGCCAGCGCGGCCCGGTGAACGCCTCGTCCAGGCCGTACCAGGCGAACGACGCGCGCAGATAGCCCTCGGCGGTCCGCCGGGCCAGGGGTACGCCCTCCACCCGACTCGTGGTCTCCATCTCGGCCGCCTCCTCGTTCCGTCAACAGAGGGAGGATAGCCACCTGGACGCGTCGGGTTGGTGACAGCCCGTCGTCAGGTCGCGTCGGAGTCGTACGGAGGACGCTCCGCAGTGCCCGGATCGTCTCGCTTGTCCTGCTTCTTCAGCAGGTCGGGAGTGCCGTTGGCGGAGGTGACGGCGCCGGAGGAAGCACCGGCCGACGGGGAGCCGTTGACGGCCGAGGGCTGCGGCTCACGGCCGTGGACCGCGTCGGCGACGTCGTTCATCTCCTTCTTGAGGTCGAAGCTGCCGCGCAGCTCCTTGAGATCCCGGAGGTCTTCGTTCTGCTCCATCTGCTTGCGGAGGAACGTCTTCGGGTTGAGGTCCTCGAACTCGAAGTCCTTGAACTCCGGCCCCAGCTCGCTGCGGATGTCCTCCTTCGCGCTGTCCGAGAACTCACGGACCTTCCTGATGAAGCGCGAGACGTCCTGGATGACCTTCGGGAGCTTGTCCGGCCCGAAGACGAGCACGGCGAGGACGACGAGCGTCACCAGCTCGAGTGCGCCTATGTCGCTGAACACCTAGTAGCTCCTTCATGCCGGTCAAGGGCCCGGTCCACGGTACCCGCCGAAACTGCCGGACGGGTACCTCCCGGTGTCGGCCGCATGGCGCTCAGGTGCCCGTGGACGAGCCGAGCGTCAACGTCTTTGTCAGCTCTTTGCCGTCCCGGGTCAGGGTGAGCTCCAGCCGGTCGCCGGGGCGGTGGGCGCGGATCTTCACGATCAGCTCCTCGCCGTTGTGCACGCGCTGGCCGTCGACCTTGGTGATGACGTCGCCGGGGCGGAGCCCCGCCGTCGCGGCCGGGCCGCCGGGCGTGACGGAGGCGGAGCCGTCCTTGCCCTTCTCGCCGACCCGGGCGCCGTCGCCGTTGAACTGCATGTCGAGGCTCACACCGATGACGGGGTGGGTGGCCTTGCCGGTGTTGATGAGCTCCTCGGCGACGCGCTTGCCCTGGTTGATCGGTATGGCGAAGCCGAGGCCGATGGAGCCGGGCTGGGAGGCGCTGCCGCCCTCGCCCTCTCCCGAGCCGCCGCCGGCCGCGCGGATGGCGCTGTTGATGCCGATGACCCGGCCCTTGGAGTCGAGGAGCGGGCCGCCGGAGTTGCCCGGGTTGATGGGCGCGTCGGTCTGGAGGGCGTCGACGTAGCTGATGTCGCTGCCGTCGCCCTTCTCGCCGCCGGCGGTGATCGGCCGCTCCATGGCGCTGATGATGCCGGAGGTGACCGTGTTGGAGAGGTCGAACGGGGCGCCGATGGCGACGACGGGGTCGCCGACACGGACGTTGTCGGAGTTGCCGAGCGGCAGCGGCTTGAGGCCGGAGACGCCGGTGACCTGGACGACGGCGAGGTCGTAGCCGGTGTCCTTGCCGACGACCTTGGCGCGGGCGGTCTCGCCGCTGGAGAAGGTCACCGAGATGTCGCGGGAGGACTGGGCCCCGTCGACGACGTGGTTGTTGGTGAGGATGTGGCCCTTGGTGTCGAGGACGAAGCCGGTGCCGGTGCCGGACGAACCGCCGCCCTTGACGTGCAGGGTGACGACGCCGGGCAGGGCGCTGGCCGCGATGCCGGCCACGCTGTCCGGGGCCCGGTCGGTGTCACCGCCGTCCGCCTGCGGCAGTTCGACGGTGGTGATCCCGCCGTTCCGCTCGACGTACGCGCCGATGCCGCCGCCGATGACTCCGGTGACGAGGGCGAAGACGAGCGCCCCGGCGATGGCGAGCCCCTTGCGGGACTTCCTCGCGGGCAGCGGCGGCAGCCCGGCCCCGCCGGCCCCCCAGGGGTCGTACTGCACCCAGGGAGCGCCGGCCTGCGGCGGCACGCCGCCACCCTGCGCGTGCAGCGGGGGCTGGGGGTGCGGCTGAGGGTGCGGCAGCGCGTGCGGCTGGGACTGCGGCGGTACGGGGGGTACGGGGGCCTGCTGCGGCGCTACGGGCGCCGGGGGGCGCTGTACGGGCGGCGCGGGCGCCCACGGGCCGGGCTCGCCGTAGGGCGGCGTCCGGTACTCGTCGGGCGCGTGCAGGGGCGTCGGGGCGGGTGCGGCGGGCGCCGGGCCGGCCGCGGCCGGAGAGGCCTCGCCCGCCGATCCGTCGGGCGCGGATACGTTGGTCGCGGATGCGCCGGTCGCGGATCCGTCGGTCACCGGGAGGGTCTCGGTCGCCTGAGCCGCGGTCAGCTGCGCGCCGGTCACCGGGAGGGCCTCGGTCGGGGCCGCGTCCGCCGGGACCGTGTCCACCGGAGCGGGAGCCTCGCTCTTGGTCAGCAGCACGGCGGGGGCGCCGGTGGGGGCATCGGCGGGCGCGGGCGCGCCGGCGGCCCGGGGTATCACCGCGGTGTCCCCCGCCTCGGCCGCGGCCACATCCGTCACATCGGCCACGCCGGTGCCGGCGTCCGGTGCCTCGGGCGCTTCGGTCGACGGCTGCGGCGCGGGCAGCGGAAAGTCGCCGTCGGCGTCATCCGCGGCGACGGCCGTGACGCCCTCCGTGAGGTCGTCGGCCGGAGGCGGCGAGGGTATCCGTGCCGCCTCCGGTGCGCTCGACGGCCGGCTCCACCAGTTCGGCTTCCCGTTGTTCATGCTCTCCCCGCAACCCGCTGACCCGTCCGCGCCCCCTTGGGCGGGCGCCCCTGTCCCTGGATTCAACCAGGTCGCGGGTCAGCGGTGGGAGCCGAGCGGCGCGGTGGTCGGGCTGGGCGCCGGACCGGGTCCGGGCCCGAAGGCCAGTCGGAGCGCCGGCCCCGTCGGTCGTATGAACGGCGAGAGGGCCAGGAACGACTGCGTGGCCGGGTCCCGGAGCCGCACCGCCACCAGCGGCATGGCCGGGGAACGCACCGCGTCGGGCGGGACCGCGCCCGCCGGGACGGTGCCCGGACCGACCGGCGACACCGGCCCGTGCGGCAGCGCCTGCGGGGTCCCGGGAGTCAGCGGAGCCCCCGACGCCACCGGCGAGCCGTCAACGGACTGGGCACCGCGCTCGCCGGAGCGCGTACCCCGGGAGACGGCCGTGCCGCCGCCGGGGCCCGTCGCAGTGGCACGCAGCGGAGTGACCGCCGTACCGGTGCCCTGGCCGCCGCGCCCGCTCGCGTTCACCGAGGACTCCAGCGGCAGGGTGCCGCCGAGGGCGATGGCCGCGAACGAGACGGCGCTGGCCGCCGCGAAGGCGAAGCGCCGACCGCGCCAGGACGTCCCGCGGTCGCCGACCTCGTGGATGCGGAAGCCGGTCTGCGGGGCGGAGTGTCCGGGGTGCGGGGTGACGACGGCCGCCGTGGCGAAGCCGTCGGACCTCATGCCGCCCGCGCCGAGGAGTTCTTCGAGGGGGCCTCTCGGTCCGCCGGGGCCTCCCGGCTCACCGGGGCCCCCGGGTAGCCCCTGCAGCCGGGCGAGGAATCCCTCCGAGGGCGGCGGAGGAGCCGCCGAGGCGAACACGCTCTTGAGGGTGCGCTGCGCGTCGGCCTCCGCCTTGCAGCGGGCGCAGGTCGCGAGGTGGGCGAGGACCCGCTCGCGGGCGTCATGGCCGAGCTCGCCGTCGACCAGCGCGGCCAGCCGGTCCCCGAGGTGGTGCTCCGCCGGGGTCGGTGACGAGGGACGTGTGCCGCTCACGCTGTCCCTGCCTCCCATCCGACGGAGGCCAGGGCACGCTCCGCCCGTGCCTCGGGCGAGCGGTGCTTGAGGGCCTTGCGCAGGTGGGAGCGCCCCCGGTGGATGCGGCTGCGGACGGTGCCGAGCTTGACACCGAGGGTCGCGGCGATCTCCTCGTACGACAGTCCTTCGATGTCGCAGAGGACGACCGCGGCGCGGAACTCGGGCGCGAGGGTGTCGAGGGCCTGCTGCACGTCGGCGTCGAAGTGGGTGTCGTTGAACACCTGCTGCGGCGAGGGCTCACGGCTGGGCAGCCGCTCGGCGGCGTCGTCGGCGAGCGCGTCGAAGCGGATGCGCTGCTTGCGGCGGACCATGTCGAGGAAGAGGTTGGTGGTGATGCGGTGGAGCCACCCCTCGAAGGTGCCCGGCGTGTACGTCGACAGCGAGCGGAAGACGCGGACGAAGACCTCCTGGGTCAGGTCCTCGGCGTCGTGCTGGTTGCCGGTCAGCCGGTAGGCGAGGCGGTACACCCGGCCGCTGTGCGTGCTGACGATCTCCTCCCAGGTGGGTGGAGTCCACGCCTGCGATTCCGCATCCGATGCGAAGGTCGCGGTGGTGGGAGCGGAGTCGGCGGTGCGGATTCGGTCAGCGGTGTCGGTCACGGATTTCGGCTCACCCGCCGACCTGAGAAGACGCCGAAGCACTCCTCCCCGATCCCCAGGCGCAGCCGCACCTCCCCTGTCGGCTCTGGTGGTGTCCAGTGGAGCCCCTACCATAGCCACCTCGCCCGTTAGCTCCGGATAAGAATCTTTACGCGAATTTGGAGCCGGGTCCCCCGGCTTCCTCCTGCCGCGTCCTTCCCCTGGTGAACGCCCGGTCCCATCTGCGGGTTCCCGCTGACAGCGGATACAGTCACCGTTGCGTCAACTACGGGGACAGGAGAGGGCCATTACCGCCAACCGGCAGACGAGCTGGTCGTTCGCCGACGCCTTCGTCGCCGAGGACGAAGCTCTGCGCTGGGCCCGGGAGCGGGCCCGGGAGGCAGGGCTGCCCTCGGTGTCGCCGGGCACCGGTGGGGCGCTGCGCCTGCTCGCGGCCACGGCGGACGCGAAGGCGGTGGCGGAGATCGGCACGGGCACCGGGGTGTCGGGCATCTATCTGCTGCTCGGCATGCGGCCGGACGGCGTCCTGACCACGGTGGACCTCCAGCCGGAGCGGCAGCAGCTCGCCAAGACGGCGTTCCGCGCGGCGGGCTTCGCGGGCAACCGGGCGCGGTTCATCCCCGGCCGGGCACTGGACGTCCTGCCCCGGCTCGCGGACGGCGGATACGACCTCGTGTTCTGCGACGGCGACCGGCTCGAGTACCTGGACTACCTCGCTGAATCGTTGCGCCTGCTGCGGCCCGGCGGGCTCGTCTGCTTCGAGGGCGTCTTCGCGGACGGCCGCACGGTCGACTCGTCGGCGCAGCCGGCCGAGGTCCAGCGCGTCCGCGAGCTGCTGCGCACGGTGCGGGAGAGCCAGGAGCTCATCCCCTCCCTGCTGCCGGTGGGCGACGGCCTGCTGTGCGCGGTCCGCCGCGGCTGAGAGGCCCGGACCCGCCGCACCGCCCCGACGCCCGCGCCGCCGCGACGGCTTTCCGTCTCCGGCCGCGACGGCCTTCCCGCCTCCGCCCTGCCCCCTCCCCCGGACACACCACTGCCCCGGCACGGGCGTACCGTGCCGGGGCAGTGCTCAGGATGCGAGGGAAGGTCAGCCGACGACCTTCTTCAGGGCGTCGCCCAGCGCCTCGGCCTCGTCGGGAGTCAGCTCGACGACAAGCCGACCGCCGCCTTCGAGCGGAACGCGCATGACGATGCCCCGCCCCTCCTTGGTCACCTCGAGCGGGCCATCACCCGTCCGCGGCTTCATGGCCGCCATGCTTGTTCCCCTTCCTGAAACCAGCTCATTGTCAGCCGGGCAGCTCCATGACCTGGAGCACGCGTCACCGGCTTCGAACACATTGCTTCCAGGTCATTATCCCGCATGGCAGGACCCGATGACCAACATCGAATGGCATCGCTTGCGCAACGCGCTCTCTCAAAACCCCACATTTCGGCGATCGGCCTGCGATACTTCGCCGCTCGGCGTCCGGCCGAGCCCTTCAAATCTTTGACGCAGCTCACATGGGCGGGGCGGGTGATGTCCGCCATGCTGTGCAGGTCAACCACGCAAAGAGGCGAAGGGAACCCCATGGCCGACACGGTGCTGTACGAGGTGAGCGACGGGCTCGCCACCATCACGCTCAACCGCCCCGAGGCCATGAACGCGATGAACGTCGCGGCGAAAGTCGCCCTCCGCGACGCGGCCGAGACGGCCGCGGCGGACCCCGCCGTAAGGGCGGTGCTGCTCACCGCGGCGGGCGAGCGGGCGTTCTGCGTCGGTCAGGACCTGAAGGAACACGTGGGTCTGCTCGTGTCGGACCACGAGAACGGCACCCAGGAGACCATGAACACGGTCCGGGACCACTACAACCCGATCACCAGGGCGCTCGCGGGCATGCGGAAGCCCGTCGTGGCCGGGGTGAACGGTGTCGCGGCCGGGGCCGGCTTCGGCTTCGCGCTCGCGGCCGACTACCGGGTGGTCGCGGACACCGCCTCGTTCAACACCTCCTTCGCGGGGGTCGCGTTGACCGCCGACTCGGGCATGTCCTGGACGCTCCCCCGGGTGATCGGCCCGAGCCGCGCCGCCGACCTGCTGCTCTTCCCGCGCTCGATCACCGCCCAGGAGGCGTACGAGCTGGGCATCGCGAACCGCGTGGTCCCGGCCGCCGACCTCCCCGCCGAGGCCCAGAAGGTGGCCCGCAAGCTGGCGGAGGGCCCGACGGTGGCGTACGCGGCCCTGAAGAAGTCCCTCGCCTACGGCGCCGACCACTCCCTGTCCGAGGCCCTGGACATGGAGGAGGAGCTCCAGAACCGCGCGGGCGCCTCCGAGGACCACACGATCGCGGTCCGCGCGTTCATCGCCAAGGAGAAGCCGAAGTACCTGGGCCGCTGACAGACCCCGGAACCGGTTCGTACGGGTGGTGGGCGCGTCTATAAGATCCGCTCACCGTTCGTACGCACTTACCTGGGGGGTTCCGTGCGTCCTTCTCCTTCGGCGCGCCTTCTTCGCGGCGCGCTGACGGCGGGTCTGGCCCTGGGCCTGTCCGCCACCGTCCTGTCCTCGACCGCGCAGGCGGCCGGCGGCGCCGAGCGCTGTCCGCAGGGCTCTCTCTGCGTCTTCAGCCAGCCGCTGTACCAGGGCGACATGCTCGTCATCAGGACGCCGATGCTGTCCCTGGGCGCCTGGGACAACCGCATCCGGTCCTTCGTCAACAACCACGACGGCGTCTACGCCGTGTGCTTCTACCCGGAGCCCGGTCTCGCCCCCGAGGGCTCCGTCTGGCTCTACAACTCGACTTCCTTCGACGAGAGCCAGAACCCCGAGCTCGACAAGACGATCAGCTCCATCGACATCGGCCCCGAGTCGGACGACTTCTGCGGCTGGGAGAGCCGCTACCCGACCCTCTCCGAAGCCCTGGAGCCCCGGCCCACGCCGCTGCCCGCGACGGGCGCCTTCGGCGACATCGACCGCGACGGATACGCCGACGTCCTCAGTCGCGACTCCTTCGGCCGGCTGTGGTCCGTACACGGCTCGGTCCCGCACAGTCCCAGTACCGGCCGACTCCTGGGCGGCGGCTGGAACGCCATGACGATGCTGACCCGGCACGGCGACCAGGACGGCGACGGCAACGAGGACGTCTACGCCCGCGACGGTGCCGGCTCCCTGTGGCTCTACCCCGGCGACGGCAAGCGCGCCTTCAAGCCCCGCCGCCTCATCGGCGGCGGCTGGAACTCCCTGCGGGACCTGACCGCGGCGGGCGACCTGACGGGCGACGGCAAGGGCGACCTGCTCGCCGTCGACACGACCGGAGTCCTGTGGACGTACCCGGGCAATGGCAAGGGCTGGTTCGGCGCCCGCACGAAGGTCGGCGGCGGCTGGAAGGCGATCAACGAGCTCGTCGGCGCCGGGGACATGAACTCCGACAAGAAGGCCGACCTGATCGCCCGCGACACAGCGGGCAAGCTCTGGCTCTACCCCGGCAACGGCCACGGCTGGTTCGGCGCCCGCAAGCTGATCGGCAGCGGCGGCTGGAACGGCCACAAGGAGCTCGCGGGCCTCGGCGACATCACCGGCGACGGCCGGCCCGACCTGGTCGCACACGCCTCGGGCGCCCCGTTCGGCTGGGACGGCCACACCTACCTGCTGGTCTACCCAGGCACCGGCGACGGACGTCTCCGTGCCCCGCTGTCCTTCGGCCAGCTTCGCAGCAGCAGCTTCGTCTTCTGACCTTCCTCCGACCAGGAACGGATCCCGTGCCATGACGCGCACCTCTGGAATCCGGCGCGCCGTCGCCGCCGCCGTGACCACCGCGGCCACCCTCGCGACGATGCTGGCCTCCGCGCCCGCCGCGTCGGCCGACGAGTACCGCTGCCCCGCGGGCAGCTTCTGCGTCTTCCAGTACCCCCGCTTCGGCGGCCAGATGAAGATCGTCTCGGTCAGTCAGCCCACCCTGGGCACCTGGAACAACACGATCTCGTCCTACATCAACCGCAGCAACAGATGGGCGGTCGCCCACCAGGACGCCCACTACGGCGGCAACAACAGCCTGGTCATCGGCCCCCGTCAGCCCGTCGGCTCCGACCTCAGCTGGGAGTCCTGGTCCGAGCTGGACAACTCGATCAGCTCGATCCGGATGGCGGACACCCAGTGGGAGGCCGAGACCGGTCAGGCATGGATCGACTGGGACACGAGCACCACTCCACGCCCGGACGGACTCCCGGCCCAGTCCAGGTTCGGCGACCTCGACAACGACGGCACCGCCGACCTGCTCGAACGCGACGGAGCCGGCCGGCTCTGGTTCCTCGACGGCGTACGCGACGCCGACGGGAGGACCAAGGGCGTCCTGGTCGGCGGCGGCTGGGGCGCCATGAACGCGCTCGTCCGCCACGGCGACCACGACGGCGACGGCAACGAGGACGTCTACGCCCGCGACCGGGCCGGCGTGCTGTGGCTCTACCCGGGCAACGGCAAGGGCTGGTTCAAGCCCCGCCTCAAGGTCGGCGGCGGCTGGAACACCATGAAGGAGATCGAGGCCGTCGGGGACATCACCGGCGACGGCCGCCGCGACCTTGTCGCCCGGGACACCGCCGGTGTCCTCTGGACGTACCCGGGCAACGGCCGCGGCGGGTTCGGTGCCCGCACAAAGGTCGGCGGCGGCTGGGGTGCCATGAACGCGCTCGCGGCGCCCGGCGACATGAACCGGGACGGCAGGTCCGACCTGGTCGCCCGCGACGGCTCCCGCACCCTCTGGCTCTACCCGGGGAACGGCCGGGGGTCCTTCGGCGCCCGCGTCAGGCTGCCGTACGCCTGGCCGTCGGACACCCTGCTCATCGCCACCGGCGATGTGACCGGAGACGGCCTCGGCGACATCATCAGGACGATCGAGAGCTCCTCGCTGTACGTGTACGCGAACAACGGCTCCGGTGGCCTGCGCACCCCGGAGTTCGAGACGGGCTACGACACCACCTCGGACTCCGTCCACGTCTTCTGACCTGACGGGCACAACGGCCCGGGGCTACGTCCCGCCCCGGGCCACGCAGCCCTTCACATGGTCGTCGACCAGCCCGCACGCCTGCATCAGGGCGTAGGCCGTCGTCGGGCCGATGAAGCGGAGGCCTCGCTTCTTGAGGGCCTTCGACAGGGCCGTGGACTCGTCCGTGACCGCCGGGACGTCCGCGAACGTACGCGGGACGGGGCGGGTCCTCGGATCGGGGGCGTACGACCAGATCAGCTCGTCCAGTTCGCCCGGGGCCCAGTCGGCCAGCAGCTTCGCGTTGGCCAGGGTCGCGTCGATCTTGGCGCGGTTGCGGATGATGCCCTCGTCCACGAGGAGCCGCTCGCGGTCCGCCTCGCCGAACTCGGCGACCGAGGCGATCCGGAAACCGGCGAACGCCGCCCTGAATCCCTCGCGGCGGCGCAGGATCGTGATCCACGACAGACCCGACTGGAACGCCTCCAGGCAGAGCCGCTCGAACAGCGCGTCGTCGCCGTGGACCGCGCGGCCCCACTCCTCGTCGTGGTAAGCCACGTAGTCCTCGGTCGACAGGCCCCAGGGGCAGCGCAGCCGCCCGTCCGGGCCCGGCACCGCCCCGCCGGCCGTCACGCCCGCCCGTCCTCTCCGTCACCGGCGGCGGCCGCTCCCGCGAGCGCCTCCTCCAGCTCGGAGATCCGGGCGTCCCGCTCGGCCAGCTCGGCGCCGAGGCGGACCAGCACGTCGTCCACGTCCGCCATCCGGTAGCCGCGGACCGCGACGGGGAGACGGAGCGCCTCGACGTCCGCGCGGTCGACCGGCCGGGCGGCCGGGAGCGGGTCGACGAGCTCCTCGGGCGCCACGTCGGGCAGCACCTCACTGTCGCCGCCGCCGACCACGGCCAGGGTCACCGCGGCCACGACCACGACCATCGTGATGAGCAGAAACCAGAACACCTGCGTGCCTCTCCCCGGAGTGGAAAACGTCCCGTGCCGATCGTGCCATGTGCCACCGACAGCTAGGGTCACAGGCGAACGGACACGAGGGAGGACAAAAGGGATGCTGCGCTTGGGACGGCGTGAATTCGGGCCGCACGAGCCGGTGATCATGGCGATCGTGAACCGGACCCCGGACTCCTTCTACGACCAGGGCGCCACCTTCCGGGACGAGCCGGCGCTCGCCCGCGTCGAGCAGGCCGTGGCCGAGGGAGCGGCGATCATCGACATCGGCGGGGTGAAGGCGGGCCCCGGCGAGGAGGTCACGGCCGAGGAGGAGGCGCGGCGCACGGTCGGCTTCGTCGCCGAGGTCCGCCGCCGCCATCCCGATGTCGTCATCAGCGTGGACACCTGGCGGGCGGACGTCGGCGCGGCGGTCTGCGAGGCCGGTGCGGACGTCCTGAACGACGCGTGGGGCGGGGTCGACCCCGGACTCGCCGAGGTCGCCGCGAAGTACGGGGCGGGGCTCGTGTGCACGCACGCGGGCGGCGCGGAGCCGCGGACGCGGCCGCACCGCGTGGAGTACGAGGACGTGATGGCCGACATCCTGCGCGTGACCGTGGGGCTCGCGGAGCGGGCGGTCGCGCTCGGGGTGCGGCGGGACGCGATCATGATCGACCCGGGCCACGACTTCGGGAAGAACACCCGGCACAGCCTGGAGGCGACGCGGCGGCTCGGGGAGATGACGGAGACCGGCTGGCCGGTGCTCGTGTCCCTGTCCAACAAGGACTTCGTCGGCGAGACGCTGGACCGGCCGGTGAAGGAGCGGGTCCTCGGGACCCTGGCGACGACCGCCGTGTCCGCCTGGTTGGGGGCGCGGGTGTACCGGGTGCACGAGGTCGCCGAGACGCGTCAGGTGCTCGACATGGTGGCGTCCATCGCAGGGCACCGGGCGCCGGCCGTGGCGCGGCGCGGGCTGGCGTAGCCGGGCGCGGGGCGGAACCCGGCGGGCCGGACGGGGCGGAAGGGAACGGGGCGGGGGCGACGGGAGACCGTCGCCCCCGCCCCGGGACCGCTACTTGCCCGTCTCCTTCGTCACCAGCGCCACCGCCTCGTCCACGTCGTCCGTGACGTGGAAGAGGAGCAGGTCCCGCTCGGAGGCCTTGCCGCCCGCGACGACCGAGTCGCGGAGCCAGTCCACCAGGCCCTTCCAGTACGCGGTGCCGAAGAGGACGATCGGGAAGCGGGTCACCTTGCGGGTCTGGACCAGGGTCAGCGCCTCGAAGAGCTCGTCGAGGGTGCCGAGGCCGCCGGGCAGGACCACGAAGCCCTGCGCGTACTTCACGAACATCGTCTTGCGGACGAAGAAGTAGCGGAAGTTCACGCCGATGTCGACGTGCGGGTTGAGCCCCTGCTCGAAGGGGAGCTCGATGCCGAGGCCCACCGAGACGCCCTTGGCCTCCCGGGCCCCCTTGTTGGCCGCCTCCATGGCGCCGGGGCCGCCGCCCGTGATGACCGCGAAGCCGGCCTCGACGAGCGCCGTGCCGATCCGTACGCCCGCCTCGTACTCCGGCGAGTCCGGCTTCGTGCGGGCCGAGCCGAAGACGCTGATCGCGCTCGGCAGTTCGGCGAGGGCACCGAAGCCCTCGACGAACTCGGACTGGATGCGCATGACCCGCCAGGGGTCGGTGTGCACCCATTCCGAGTCGCCCTCGGTGTCGAGCAGCCGCTGGTCCGTGGTGCCCGGCTGGACCTGGTCCCTGCGCCTGAGCACCGGCCCGAGCCGCTGCTCCTCCGGCTTCGTCTCCCCTTCAGGGATACCCATGGCCTGCTCCCTCCGTCGATCCAACGATCTTCTGGTCCGGTCAGCGTAGGACCACAGAGGTGACGAAACGCGAAATTACGGGAGTCGGGACGAGGGAAGTCGGGCGGTCAGGCGGTCAGCCAGTCACGGAGCCGTGCCTCGCAGTGGTGGATCCGGTCGACGGGCACGTGCTCGTCCCGCTTGTGCGCGTAGATCGGGTCGCCGGGGCCGTAGTTGACCGCGGGCACCCCGAGGGCGCTGAAGCGGGCCACGTCGGTCCAGCCGAACTTGGGCTGGGCGCTGCCGCCGACGGCCTTCATGAAGGCCTCCGCCGCCGGGTGGGAGAGGCCGGGCAGGGCGCCGGGGCTCTCGTCGTCGACCACGAGGTCGGCGATGTCGCAGTCGGCGAAGAACTCGCGGACGTACGCCAGCGCCTCGGCCGGCGAGCGGTCGGGGGCGTAGCGGTAGTTGACCGTGACCGTGCACGCGTCGGGGATGACGTTGGTGGCGACGCCGCCCTGGATCGCGACGGCGTTGAGGCCCTCGTGGTACTCCAGGCCGTCGATGACGGGCTTGCGCGGTTCGTACGCGGCGAGGCGGGCCAGGATGGGGGCGGCGGAGTGGATGGCGTTGGAGCCCATCCAGGAGCGCGCGGAGTGGGCCCGCTCACCGGCGGTGTGCAGGATGACGCGCAGCGTGCCCTGGCAGCCGCCCTCGACCTGGGCGTCGGAGGGCTCCAGGAGGACGGCGAAGTCGCCCTCCAGCCAGTCGGGGTGCGCGTCGGCGATCTTCCCGAGGCCGTTGAGGTGGGCGGCGACCTCCTCGTTGTCGTAGAAGACGAACGTGAGGTCGCGGTTGGGCTCGGGGACGGTGGCGGCGATCCGCAGCTGGACGGCGACCCCGGACTTCATGTCGGAGGTGCCGCAGCCCCACAGGATGCCGTCCTCGTCGAGCCGCGAGGGCACGTTGTCGGCGATCGGCACGGTGTCGATGTGGCCGGCGAGCACGACCCGCTCGCCACGGCCGAGGCTCGTACGGGCCACGACGTTGTTCCCGTACCGGTCGACCGTGAGGTGCGGCAGGGCGCGCAGCGCCTGCTCGATGGCGTCCGCGAGCGGCTGCTCGGTCCCGCTGACGGACGGGAAGTCGACGAGGGCGGCGGTGAGCGCGGCCCCGTCCTGGGACAGGTCGAGGGGCGTGTCGAGCGGGGTGATGTCAGCCATGTGCCGACCCTAACGCGGCCTCCAGTACGGTGGGCCCCGTGTCCGAGCCCATCCGCCCCCGCCGTCGCGGCCGCCTCGCCCGTTCCGCGGCCGCCTTCGCCGCGCTCCTCGGCCTTGCCTCGTATGTGGCTTTCCACCAGATGACGGGGAGTACCGGTACGCCCCGGTGCAGTGTCGGCACCGGGGACAACCGGTACGAGTTCACCCCGGAGCAGGCGTCGAACGCCGCGATGATCTCCGCTGCGGGCACCACCCGGGGCCTGCCGGAGCGGGCGGTGACCATCGCCCTCGCGACGGCGCTCCAGGAGTCGGCGCTGCGGAACATCGAGCACGGCGACCGGGACTCCCTCGGCCTCTTCCAGCAGCGGCCCTCGATGGGCTGGGGGACGCCGGCGCAGATCATGGACCCGGTGTACGCGTCGGGGAAGTTCTACGACGGTCTCGAGAAGGTCCCGGGCTATTCGCGGCTGCCGCTGACGGTGGCGGCGCAGAAGGTGCAGAAGAGCGGCTTCCCGCAGGCGTACGCGAAGCACGAGCCGGACGCCACGCTGCTTTCGGCGGCGCTGACGGGCCGGTCCCCGGCCGCCCTCTCCTGTACGGCGAGCGACGCCGAGGGCCGTCCGGGCGATCCCGAGAAGGTGCGCGCGGAGCTGGTACGCGCCTTCGGCGAGAAGGCGGCGCCGACGGCCGTGACGGGCGGACCGAGCGCGGGCCGGTCGGCGGCCGAGCCGCCGGTGCTCGTGGTGCCGGTCCGGTCGGCGGCCGGGTCCCGGGACGCCTCCGCGGAGGCGCGGCGCGGCTGGGAGCTGGCGCAGTGGGCCGTGGCGCGGGCGGAGACGCTGCGCATCACGGAGGTCGTGTACGGGGACCGGGTGTGGCGCGCGGGTGAGGCCCGGGGCGGCTGGGCGAAGGTCGCGGGGGCGTCGGGGTCCGGCGGAACCCTGGGCGCGCCCGCCTCCGGCGCGGGGTCCGTCCGCATGCGACTCGCCCAGTAGCCGCTCGGCCCTCGGCCTCCGGCACTCGATCTCGGGCCGGCCTCCGGCCCGTCCCTTGCCGGTTCCCGGGATTCTCGGACCGGTCTCCGGCACTCCGGCCCGTCCCGTTCGATTGAGGTCGGTCGGCAGCCGATCACCCGTACGGCGATTCACTCGCCCGTGGCATGACACCGGTGCGTGTCCGGAGAGATTCGCGACCCTTCCGCGCCGCCTTTCGCGCGTCGCGCCCCACCCTCTCAATCCCCTTGCAGGGCAAGGGAAGTGACGGTTCGGCAGGCAGCCACACAATGACGCGTTCGTCCGTTTTCCTCCCCACCCGACAATACGACGCATTGCCAAGTCTTTACCTTCGACCGCCGCAACCCAACCCGCCCCAGAGCCGGTTGTCACTGCGTCCGAACCACACCTCGCACCTCGTCGAAGGAGCACCATGTCCCTCCCCCTGACCCGTCGGATCGCCCGCGCCGCCCTCCTCATCGCGGCCGGAGCAGCCCCCGTGGTCGGTGCGGCCGGCTCCGCGAGCGCCCTGGACCACAGCCTCGCGCCGACCGGCGCCCTCGGCGGCGTCACCGCCCTGGACGCCGCCGGTGCGGGCACCGCCGTCGACAGCGCCTCGCAGACCGCCACCGGCGTCGTCGGCGCCACCGGCAGCCAGGCCGTCGGCACGGCCGTCCCCGCCGCCGGCAAGACGGTCGGCGCGGCGGGCAAGACCGCCACCCCGGCCGCCCAGCAGGTCGCCGGTGAGACCGCCGGCAGCGCGGGCGAGGTCGTCGGCAAGACCGCCGGCGCCGCCACCGAGAGCGCGGAGGGCCCGACCGGCGGCGCCCTGGGCGGCGGCCTCGGCGGCCTGCCGACCGGCCAGACGCTCGGCGGCCTGCCCGTCGGCGGCTGATCCGACCGGGAACCGTCACGCGGAAGGGCCCGGGGAGCGGATGCTCCCCCGGGCCCTTCCGTATGCCGTGGACGGCCGTGGCCGGTCAGCCGAGCCGCTTGACCGCCGCCGCGACCCGCTCGTCCGTCGCCGTGAACGCGACGCGCACGAACCGCTCCCCCGCCTCGCCGTAGAAGTCGCCCGGCGCCACGAGAACGCCCTTCTCCGCCAGGTACGCCACGGTCTCCCAGCACGGCTCGTCCCGGGTCGCCCACAGGTACAGGCTCGCCTCGCTGTGCTCGATCCGGAAGCCGTGCGCCTCCAGGGCGGCCCGCAGCGCCGCCCGGCGGGCCGCGTACCGCTCCCGCTGCTCGGCCACGTGCGCGTCGTCGCCGAGCGCCGCGACCGTCGCCGCCTGCACCGGCGCCGCCGTCATCATGCCGCCGTGCTTGCGGATCTGGAGCAGCTCACCGAGCACGGCCGCGTCGCCCGCGGCGAACGCGGCCCGGTAGCCGGCCAGGTTGGAGCGCTTGGACAGCGAGTGGACGGCGACGATGCCCTCGTACGAGCCGCCGCAGACGTCCGGGTGCAGCACGGAGACCGGGTCGGCCTCCCAGCCCAGCTCCAGGTAGCACTCGTCGGAGAAGACGAGGACGCCGTGCTCGCGCGCCCAGGCCACGATCCGGGTCAGCTCGTCCTTGGAGAGGACCTTGCCGGTCGGGTTGGACGGGGAGTTGAGCCAGAGCAGCTTGAGCCCCGCCGGGTCCAGCAGCGTCGGGTCGTCGTAGACCACGGGCGTCGCACCGCAGAGCCGCGCGCCGACCTCGTACGTCGGGTACGCGAGCCGGGGGTACGCCACCCGGTCGCCCGCGCCGAGACCCAGCTGCGTCGGCAGCCAGGCCACCAGCTCCTTGGAGCCCACCACCGGCAGCACGTTCTCGTGGGCGAAGTCCACCGCGCCCAGCCGCCGCTCGCACCAGCCGGTCAGCGCGTCCCGCAGCTCCTTCGTCCCCCACACCGTCGGATAGCCCGGCGAGTCCGCCGCCGCGACCAGTGCCTCCTGGATCAGTGCGGGGACCGGGTCGACGGGCGTGCCGACCGAGAGGTCCACGATTCCGTCGGGGTGCGCCACGGCCGTCTTCTTGTACGGCTCCAGCTTGTCCCAGGGGAAGACGGGCAGGCGCGAAGAGACTGCGCTCACGGGTTGGCTCTCACTTCCTGTACGTGCGCGGGTGAGGCGTCGGGAAACGCCTCGGCCCCGTACGGCGGCCGACGCCGTACGGGACCGGGTGCGACCTGAAGCGGTCGATCAGCCGTTCTGCGGCGGCAGGGCGGCGATGAAGGGGTGGTCGCGCTCGATCTCGCCGAGCTTGGAGGCACCACCGGGCGAGCCGAGCTCGTCGAAGAACTCGACGTTCGCCTTGTAGTAGTCCTTCCACTCCTCCGGGGTGTCGTCCTCGTAGAAGATCGCCTCGACCGGGCAGACCGGCTCACAGGCCCCGCAGTCGACGCATTCGTCCGGGTGGATGTACAAGGACCGCTTGCCCTCGTAGATGCAGTCGACGGGGCACTCCTCGATGCACGCCTTGTCCTTCACGTCGACACAAGGCTGCGCGATGACGTAGGTCACGCTGTCGTTCCTCCTCGATAGGGCTGGTCTGCGCGGGAGCGCGGCGTCGTCGATGCCCGCACCTAGTATCTCCGTTCTCGGGGGCGATCCGAACAGGAGGGGCGGAGAAGCTGTGGAATTCACCGGCGGAGGACGCCTTGAGGTCCGAATTACCGGCGCTGACGTGGGAAAACGTGTCTCCGTTCGGTACGTGACGGACTCACCGGCCGCGGGTGAGAAGTTCACCGACGCGGTCGGCGTTCTCACATCATGGGACAACTCTGTGCTGCTGATCACACGAAAGAGCGGCGAGAGCGTCCGGATCGCGGAATCCACCCTGGTCGCCGGGAAGATCGTCCCGGCCGCCCCGGCCCGCCGGCGCGGCCCCTCCGCCACCTTTCCCGAGCTGGCCCGCGCCACCGCGCGCGCGTGGCGGCCGGTCGAGAGCGAGATGCTCGGCGAGTGGACCCTGCGGGCCTCCGACGGCTTCACCCGGCGGGCCAACTCGGTGCTCCCGCTCGGTGACCCGGGGCTGCCGGTCGCCGACGCCCTGACGCACGTACGCGCGTGGTACGAGGCCCGGGGGCTCCCCGCGTACGTCCAGACCGCCACCGGCGCCGAAGGCACCCAGGAGCTGCTCTGCGCGGCCCTCGACCGGCACGGCTGGCGGCGCGAGGTCTCCGCCGAGGTGCGGATCGCGGCACTGGCCCCGATCGGCGACCTGGACGCCGACATCTCCGCCGTACGCCTCTCCCGGACCGTCGACGAGTCGTGGCTCCGCCGCTATCAGCGCTTCGGCGAACCGGGCCCGGCTGTACGGTCGGTGCTGACGTCCGGCCCGAGTGTGTGGTTCGCATCCGTGGCGGGCACGGGAGAGGTACCTGCGGCGATCGGACGGTGCGTGGTCGACGGACGCTGGGCCGGCTTCATGGCCGTCGAGGTGGACCCCGGACAGCGGCGCCGGGGCCTGGCGACGTCCGTCATGACGGCGCTCGCCCGGCAGGCCCTCGACGAGGGCGCGTCGGCGGCCTGGCTCCAGGTGGAGGCGGACAACGACGGCGCGCGGACGATGTACGACGGGATGGGCTTCACGCCGCACCACCACTACCACCACTACCGATGGGCGGAGGCGTGACGGAGGCGTGACGGAGGACGTACCACCACCGGAGGACGGGCCGGAGAACGGACCGGAGGACGGAGCACCACGGCGGGACGGGGCAGCGGGCGAGGACGCCCGCGAGAGCCCGGAGCCGCCCGACTGGCGGCGGGAGTTCGCGGAGGAGGCGCGGTCGGAGCGGCCGGACCTCGCCCGGCTCTGCCTGCTGATCGGAGCGGTGGCCGACCCCACCGTCACCCGGCACGTCCTGAACGAGGCCGAGATCGAACTCGACCGCCTCGCCGGGCTCGTCCCGTACGCCACCCGGATCGTCGGCGACTGGGCCACCGCCCTCGCCGACCTCCTCGGCACCCGGGAGGGCTTCGAGGGCGTGCCCGCCGACTACCAGCGTCTGGAGTCCTCGCTCCTGCACGAGGTGCTCCGACGCCGCCGCGGCCTGCCCATCCTGCTCTCCGTGGTCTGGATGGAGGTCGCACGGCGGGCCGGCGCCCCCGTGTACGGGCTCGGACTGCCCGGCCACTTCGTCGTGGGCTTCGGCGACCCCGCCGACCTGAACCTCGCCGACCCGTTCGCGGGCGGTCGCGCCATGACGGGCCCGGACGCCGAGCTCCTGGTGACGAGCGCGACGGGCGAGGCCCTCGACCGCTCGATGCTCCGGCCCGCCGAGCCCGGCGCGATCGTGCTGCGCGTCCTCAACAACATCCGCGCCTGGGCGGCCCCCCGCCCGGAGCGCTCCGACGTGGCCCTGTGGGCGGTGGAACTCTCCCTGCTCCTCCCCTCCCACCCGGCGAGACTCCGCTACGAGCGCGCCGAGCTGCTCGTCCAGCGCGGGGACTTCCTGACCGGAGCGGCGGAGATGGAGGCGTACGCGCAGGTCATGGACGCGGTGGACCCGGAGTCGGCGACCACGGTCCGGCGCCGGGCGCAGGCGGCGCGGGCACGGCTCAACTAGGACGTGACCGCAGGGACGGATCGCGCGGGAGGGGCGCCCAAGTCGGCGCACCCGTACAGCCCTTAGACTCCCCAGGCGTTCTCGGGGGAGGGTGACGACAGCATGCAGCCACGCGGGCCGAACGATCCGTCGCAGGTGGGGCCGTTCCGTACGGTCGCGGTGCTCGGGCAGGGCGGGATGGGCCGGGTCCTGCTCGGGACGGCGGCGAACGGACAGCTCGTCGCCGTCAAGCAGGTGCACGCCGACCTGGCCGACGACGCCGGGTTCCGGTCGCGGTTCCGGCGGGAGGTCGACGCCTCGCGCCGGGTGTCGGGCGCCTACACGGCACCGGTGGTCGAGGCCGACCCCGAGGCGGAGACGCCCTGGCTGGCGTCGCTGTTCCTGCCGGGGCCCTCGCTGAGCGAGGCGGTGGCCGCGTCGGGGGCGGGCGCGGCAGCGGTACCGGCGTCCACGGCGGCGCCCGCGTCGGCAGGCCTGCCCGAGGAGGCCGTACGGCGGCTCGCCGCAGGCCTCGCGCAGGCCCTCGCCGACATCCACCGGGCCGGACTCGTCCACCGCGACCTCAAACCGTCCAACGTGCTGCTGACCGACGACGGGGTCCGCGTCATCGACTTCGGCATCGCCCGCGCCACCGACCAGATGACCAAGCTGACCCACACGGGCGCGCTCATCGGCTCCCCCGCCTTCATGGCACCCGAGCAGGTCAGGGGCGAGGCCCCGACGCCCGCCACGGACGTGTTCGCGCTCGGCGCCACGCTGGTGGTCGCCTGCACGGGGACCACACCGTTCAGCGGCACCTCGGTCCCCGCCCTCATGCACTCCATCGCCCACGCCGAACCCGCCCTCGACGGCGTGCCGCCGGGCCTGCGCGGGATCGTCGCGGCCTGCCTGGCCAAGGACCCGGCCCTGCGGCCCTCGCCGCAGGACGTCCTCGCCATGATCGGCCCGGTGGCTCCGCTGCGGCAGCCGTGGCCGGAGGGCGTACAGCGGCGGATCGCGGAGCAGGCGGCGGAGGTCGAGCGGCTGGTGAGCACGGTCCCGGCACAGGCGGGACCGGCCGCGACCGTACCCGTGCCCGTGCCCGTACGGCGTTCCCGACGGCAGCGCCGGTGGATCGCCGCCGCCGTGGCCGCCGGGTCCCTCGCCGTCACCGGGGCGGTGTTCGCCGCGACGGGCTGGGCGGCCGAGATGTACTACATGGTCGTGCCGGAACCCGTACCGACGCCGGGGAACGTACCGCTGAACCAGGTGGCCGACACCTACAAGGGCACGATCCCGAGCTGCGCGGAGGCCGGGACGGCGATGAAGCGGCCCGCCGGCTTCACCCCGTTCCCGGTCAAGGGCGGCGGGCCGCCGACCACCTCGGCGGACGGACAGCAGAACCAGTGCACCTGGAACACCCGCTCGGGCGACGAGATCGTCGTCATCTGGAGCGTCTACCGGTCGAAGAACGGCGGGCTCACCGGAGCCGAGCAGTCGAAGTCCCACTACGAGGGGATGTACATACGCGGCAAGACCCTGCGCGTCTCCACGCTCGGCTTCGTGCAGGAGGCCCTCTGGTACAAGCCGGACGGCAAGTACTGCGTGCTGTACGGCCGGGACGTGAACGCCGAGCTGTTCGTCCTGGTCAAGGGCACGAACTACCCCGTGGGGACGTGTGAGGCCGTGACGGAGGACCTCGGGAAGCAGGCCATGGCCGCGCTGAAGGCTAAAGCCCATGCGAAGGCCCAGGCGCAGGCGCAGGGCGCCCGGTGATGCGGCCCCTGGGACCCACCGACCCGCGCACCGCCGGCCCGTACCGGCTGCTGTCCGAGCTCGGCCGCGGCGGCATGGGACGCGTGTTCCTCGGCGCCGCGCCGGACGGACGGCTCGCCGCCGTGAAGCAGGTACACGCGCGCCTCGCCGCCGACGAGGACTTCCGCGCCCGGTTCCGGCGCGAGGTCGCGGCCTCGCGGAGGGTGTCCGGCGCGTGCACGGCGGCCGTGATGGACGCCGACACCGAGGCCGCCACGCCCTGGCTCGCGTCGGTGTTCGTCGCCGGGCCGTCGCTCGGCGCGGCGGTCGAGCGGACCGGGACGCTGCCCGTGGAGACGGTACGGCGACTCGCCGTGCAACTGGCGACGGCGCTGGAGGAGATCCACCGGGCGGGGCTCGTACACCGCGATCTGAAGCCCGAGAACGTGCTGCTGGCGGAGGACGGGGCCCGGGTCATCGACTTCGGGATCGCACGGGCGGCGGAGGCGGGAGCCGGGCACGTCACCGAGCTGACGGGGACGGGACTGGTGGTCGGATCACCCGCGTTCATGTCGCCCGAGCAGGCCGAGGGGAAGGAACTCGGCCCGGCGAGCGACGTGTTCTCGCTCGGCTCGGTCCTGACGCTCGCGTCGACCGGGGCGAGCCCCTTCGCCGGACCCTCGACCTTCCAGGCCCTGTACAACGTCGTCCACACGGAGCCGGACCTCACCGCCGTACCGGCCGACCTGCGCCCGCTCGTGACGTGGTGCCTGGCGAAGGACCCGGGGGCCCGCCCGACGCCCGCACAGCTCCTCGCACGACTGGGGCCGGCGGCGCCGGCGGCACGGCAGTGGCCGCCCGCGGTGCACGCGGCGATCGGGGAACAGCGGCGGAGCGTCGACCGGCTACTGGCCGGCGCGGACGACGACCGGGCCGGGGAGCGGACGGTGATCCTGCCACCGGGCGGCGGGGCGGCCGCACCGACCGCCGTGGCCACCCGGGTGGACGCGGCACCGGCCCGCCGCCCCCGCAGGACCGGCAGGTTCGTCGCCGCCGGGGTGGCTCTGGCGGTCGTGGGCGGCGGGACCTGGTGGTACCTGAAGGACGATGTCCTCGGCGCCGGACCGCCGGACCGCTTCATCGCCATGCCGGTCTGCTCGGAGGTGGCCGCGGCCCTGCCGGTGCCGGGGGAACGACGCCCCGACCAGGACCAGTACATCGACTACTCGGACCGCGCGGAGACCAGGTGTTCCTGGAACGACAAGGACGAGCCGCAGCCGGACGGCTGGAACTACTACGCGCACGCGGTGGTCCGCTGGGAACTGCGCCGCAGCGCGGGCACGAAAGAGAACGGCACACGGCGCCAGGAGCAGGAGTTCGCCGACGAGGCGAAGGGCGAACGCCCGGAAACGGGCATCGCCTTCGCAGACGAGGCCTTCTGGAGCGCTCCGCGCAGCGGTGACACGACGTGCACGCTGTACGTCCGCGCAGGAAACCTGAAGGTGGTGGTGTCCTTGGGCGGGAAGCGCCACCCGGCGGAGACGTGCGAGGAGGAGGCCAGGAAGATCTCGGCGGCGGCGGTGTCGGCGATGCCGAGCGGGTCCTGAGGGGGCTGGGGCAGGGTCGGGCAGGGTGGGGGCGGCCGGCCAGGGACGAGGAGCAGCGGCGCGGTGGAGAGCAGAGCCAGGGCGTGGGCTGTCCGCCGGCGCACGGACGCCGCCTCCGAGGGGTAAGGGGGCGGGGCGACCGGATTCGAACCGGCGTCCTCCGAGATGTCATCGCGGCGCACTACCTCTGTGCTACGACCCCGCCCTTGGGATGACCTTAACGGGGGAAGGGACGGGGGGCCGAAGGGATCTCGGAGAAACCCTCGCCTGCGGTCACGAGCACCTGGGCGGTCCAGGACTCGTGGGCGTGGGGCAGGGGGAAGGGAGGCTTCGGCTTCTGCGGGCGCCGGTGCTGACGGGCCATTGATCGACCTGGGTCCAGGGGGTTGGGGTCTGGGGGTTTCTGGGGCGAGTGCGCTTGTGGGCTTCTGGTGCGGCCGCCCTCTTTCCGAGTGTGGCGGCCTCCACCACCGCGTCAAGGGCGCTCCTGCGTCGCGTCGGCTTCGCCGATGGGCTGCGCCCACCCTTGACCCGGCGGCGGAGGCCGCCTTTTCACACTCGGAGGGCGGCCGAGGGGCGTGGCCACGCGGGGGCCCGGGCAGTGGCCGCTCGCCGCTTGCGTCTGACGGTCGGTGGGTGGGGGCTTGGTTTGTGGCGGGGCGGGGTGGGCTTCCGTCGGTCGGTTCGGGGTGCGCGGTCGTTGAATGGGGCGGCCCGGCTCGGCTTGGCGAGTCGCGGTAGCCGGTTGGCTGGGCTTCAGGCCCCGCTGGTCACTCCCGGTGGGTGGTGAGGAGTGGTCGGCGTGAGTTTCTTGCACTTTCATCGCCCGATAATGGTGATTCGCCCCTTATGAGGCTTAATCCGGGGAGTGTTACTCGGAGTAGCGCGCAGTTGTCCACGCCTGACCCAACCCCACCCACCGGGAGTGACCAGCGGGGCCTGAAGCCC
>NZ_JBIVLV010000021.1:0-49863 GCF_044752725.1 Streptomyces sp. NPDC088707
CGACGGGGGCGCGGGGGCCGGCCATCCCTGGAAAGGGGACAAGTTGAGGGGGTGTCAAAGTGCTGGATTGGCTTGCGATAAGGCAAGACTAGCAGCTTTCGGCCACGTTAGAGGGAATCTCGCGATTCTGTGTGCTTCATTTTTGGAGCCGAGATAAGCTATGGACTCAGAGCACACCACCCCGGACCGCTCCGAAGGGCTATCGAGATCCATCCCACGGCCTTGCTGGTGCTCCGGTGAGGCAGAGCAACCAGCCGATCGCGTCAGTCCAACCGTAGCCCTTGCGGCTCCCTCACGTGCAGGTTTCCCGTTTCCCGCCGCTCGAATCGACCGGGCGGCATCCCAGGAGAAGGCAGGCGATATGTCGAGCACAGACCGCGTTGACCAGCGCGAGGCAGCCCAGCGAGAAGCCGTTGACGCGGTCGTGCGCGCCCTCGAATTGCCTGCAAGATCACTTGTGCCGGAACGGGGCCTTCGAACGCAGGTGATCATGGCGACCGGGTCCGGGAAGACCCGGGTAGCGGTCCGCAGCGCGGAGGAGCTCCACGCGGGCCGTGTGCTGGTGCTCGTGCCTTCGCTGGACCTGCTCGCCCAGACCGAGTCCGCGTGGCGCGAGGGAGGCCGCCGGGGGCCGATGATCGGGGTGTCCTCGCTGCGGGGTGAGGAGGTGTCCTTCCCCAACACCACGGACGTGGACGAGCTGGTGGAGTGGACGCGGGGCCTGGACAAGGTCACCGTGTACGCCACGTACGCCAGCCTCGGTCTGGGCACGCTGGAGCGGGCGCACACCGCGGGCCTCGCGGCCTGGGACCTGATCGTCGTGGACGAGGCCCACCGCGTTTCGGGCCGGATCGGGAAGCCGTGGGCGGTCGTCCACGACAACCAGAAGATCCCGTCCCTGCGCCGCCTCTACATGACGGCCACGCCCCGGCTGTGGCAGCTCGGGGACGACGATGCGGCCGGCGCCCCCGGCGAGCTGGTCGCGAGCATGGAAGACGACCCCGAGGGCCCCTTCGGCAGCCGCTGCTTCACCCTGACCCTCTCGGACGCCATCGACAGGGGAATCTGTGCCCCCTACCAGGTCGTATGCGTGGACGTCACCGACACACAGCTCCAGGCCGCGCAGCTCCTGGGCGCCGAAAGCCGCTCGGCAGAAGTCCGCGGAGCCCGGCTCGCCGCGCTCCAGACCGCCCTGGTGAAGGCGTCCGCGGAGGAGAACTTCCGGCGCACGCTCGTCTTCCACCACGTCGTCAAGGAAGCCGAAGCGTTCGCGGCCGGCCTCCCCGACGTCGCCGCCCAGCTGCACGCATCCGACCCCGAGCTGTACCCCAAGACGATCTGGGCGGACTGGCTGTGCGGCGACCACAAGCCGCTCCACCGCCGCCGCCTCCTCGGGGAGTTCGCGGCCGGGATCGCCACGGACGGCACCGTCGTGGAGAAGTGCTTCCTGTGCTCGGTGAAGGTGCTCGGGGAAGGGGTCGACACCAAGAACTGCGACTCCGTGTACTGGGCCGACGTGCGCGGCTCGATGCCCGACCTCGTCCAGGCCGTGGGGCGCGCCCTGCGGATGCAGCCCGGCGAGGGCAAGGTCGCCTCGCTCGTGGTCCCGGTGCTGCTCGGGCCGGGCGAGACCGCGGACAACATGCTCACGAGCCGGGCGTTCGGCGGGCTGGCGAAGCTCCTGGAGGCGCTGCGGGCGCACGACGCGCGGATCGTGGAGAGCCTCGCGGAGCAGCAGGCCCCGAGCCGCTACAAGCCCGTCAGCAAGGACGACAGCGGCAAGAGCACGGGCGGGAGCGGCGAGGGCTCCGGAGGCGTCAGCGCCCCCGCCAAGGCCCTGCTGAAGTTCTCCACGCCCCGCGACCCGGCCGCCCTCGCCGCGTTCATCAACCTGCGGGTCCTCAACCCGGAGCACGAGCACTGGCGGCGCGGTGTGGAGGCCGCCGTCATCTACGCCCGCGAGCACGGCGACCTGCGTGTGCCGTTCACGTTCCGGGTGCCTGCCGTCGACGACCAGGAGCAGGGGGAGGAAGGTGCGGTGTGGCCGGCCTCGCTCGCCGGGTTCCCGCTGGGGCAGTGGACCGCCGACGCTCGCCGGTTCTACGCCCGCGGTGACATGGACGAGGACCGCGTCGCGCAGCTGGAGAAGCTCGGCATGATCTGGTCGCACTTCGACGTCGCGTGGGAGGAGGGCCTGTCCGCCGCGCGCGGGTGGGCGGCCGAGCACGGGCACCTCCTGGCCCCGCTGGACGCCACGTTCCAGGGCTACCGGGTGGGCATCTTCCTGAAGAACGCGCGGGCCGCCGCCCGGAAGGCACAGGAGATCGAGCAGCGGCGTGCCGAGGGGCTGCCGGTGGAGTCGTCGGCCGGGGCGCTGTCGGACGAGCGGCGCGAGCAGCTGGAGGAGATCGACGCGTCCTGGTGCCCGAGCTGGCCGGTGACGTGGCAGCGGTGCTTCCACCTGGTGCGGATGCACCTGGACGCCGGTGAGGCGCTGCCCACCGAGGCGGGCGACGTCGTGCGCCAGGGCGAGGATCTGGGGCGGTGGGTGCAGTCGGTGCGGCTCGGCTGGGACCAGCTCACGGCCGTGCAGCAGTGGATGTGCGAGCAGGTCCTCGGGATCGAGCCCGCGACCGAGGACGAGAAGCCCAAGCGCCGTACGCAGGCCGACAAGTGGGCGATGAACTACGCGGCCGCCCGCCAGTTCTACGAGCGCGAGGGGCACCTTCAGGTCCCCAGGAAGCACGTCGAGCGGATCGTCGGCGAGGACCAGGAGGAGCGGGAGCACAAGCTGGGGGCCTGGATCGGGAATCAGCGCTCCCGAGCGGCGACGCTGACGCCGGAGCGGATGGAGCTGCTGTCCGCGATCGGGATGCGGTGGTCCTGATGGTGGGCGTCGTCGTCACCGCGGCCGCCGCGCTCGCGGCCGGCTATCTGCTCGGGCGGCTGCGCCCGTGGCAGCGGCTGGGCGACTGGGCGGCCGATCAGGTCCGCTTCACCGGCACGTGGGTCCGGGGCGGTGCCGCCCGCCAGGCCGTCGTCGTCCTGGCCCACGCCGTCACCGCGCCACGCACCAGCTGGCGCATCATGCGCACCCCGGCCACCGAGACCCGAGCACCGGTGCCCGTACGCGATCCGGACTGGGTCGCCAACCGCACCCGCACCGACCAGGGAGGCACCGCGTGAGCCCCGAGCAGCACGACGCCGACGCGTACGGCCAGGAGCTGGCCCGCATCAGCCACCACCAGCACGAGGCCACCGACGCGCGGTTCACGGTCTTCCAGGCCCTGACCGCCGTCGGCATCGGGCACGAGCAGGCCGACGACATCGTGGCGAAGCTGGAGGCCGGGGCGGTGGCCGGCGCCCACACCTGGATCTCCGAGAGCAGCCCCCCGCACGGATCGGAGCAGCGGTTCGAGGACGGCTGGTTCGCCGGTGTCCGCGACGTCGCCAGCTACCTGCTGCGCATCGCCGACACCACCGCCCACGCGGGGCGCGGCCGTGCCGCCTCCAGCGCCATGCTCCTCGCCCACCTCCAGCAGCCGCACTCCCCCACCCCGGCGGAAGACCCGGCCCCGGCCGTGGAGCTGGACGCGAAGGACGTCCTGGCGGCCGCGGAACGCTTCCCGTGGGCCGTGGCCGCGCCGGGGACGCGCCACTGGCCGGACGGGTCGGACTTCCTGGATGCCGCGCTGAGCGCGGTGGCCAACGAGGAACGCGCGGGGTACATCGAGCGCCTGGAGGCGTTCGTGGAGGAGCACCGCGACCGCCTGGAGGAGCTGCTGCGCGCGTACGGGCCGGGCAGCAGGCCCGCCTCGCACGGCCGGTACGCGCTGATCGGACAGCCCGAGACCCTGGTCATCCTGGAGCGGATGGAGGCCGCGCCGTTCCTCCTGCGCGGCCAGTGGGAGAAGCAGCTGGAGACCGTCTTCCTGGACGACCTCGAGTTCGCGTGGGGGCCGCGCATCCGCCTCAGCCGGTGAGCAGCCGGGAACGAGCAGCGGGGCCGGGCAGGGTGATCCTGTCCGGCCCCGCTGTCGTCGGGTCAGCCGAAGTCGAGCGTGTCCTGGGCAAAGTCGGCCGGGGCTGGGGTGGGCGGGGGCGCCGGCGGTCCGTCCGGGCGGGCGGCCTCCCAGCGTTCGGCCAGCTCGTCCTTCCAGCCCTTCGGCGGAGGCCACGGAACGCCCCAGGCGGCGAGCTGGTCTCGCTTCCAGCCGCCGGCGGGCGTGCGGGCGGCTTCGACCTCTTCGGGCGAGGGCAGGTCGGTCATGGTCAGCGGCCGCCCATGAGGAACAGGGCCGATGCCGGGTTGGCGAGGCTCTTGCCCAGCCGCTCGCTGTCGGCCGCGACCGTCCGGAGTTCCGCGGCGGTTGTGGCCACCTCGGTCTTCACGTCCC
This sequence comes from Streptomyces sp. NPDC088707, assembly GCF_044752725.1. NCBI lineage: Bacteria > Bacillati > Actinomycetota > Actinomycetes > Kitasatosporales > Streptomycetaceae > Streptomyces > Streptomyces sp. NPDC088707. The sequence goes on from NZ_JBIVLV010000021.1 coordinate 4,398, forward strand.
CCTGCTCGACCGTGACCTTGTCGCTCTTGGCCAGGAGCTCCAGGACGTCGGCGGTCTGCTCGAACGCCTGCGGGAGGCGCTCGACCAACGACTTCAGCACCTGGGTGGCCTCCGACAGCGCGGGCGCGGACAGCTCCTGCGCGTCGTCCAGCACCACGCGGTTGAACTCTTCGATCAGGTCTCGGGCCTGACGCACCAACTGCGCCGGATCCGTCTTCGCCATGTTCTCGCCCCTCGCCGCTGGAATGGTGGCCCTCAGTCTCCCCCACCACCGGCGGCCGGGCGGACCGGTACATGTACCCGTCGCCCGGCCGCCAGCGGCGTGCTCGGCTCAGCGGCGCAGGCGCGAGAGCCAGCCGGTCTTCTGCTCGGGCACGGCCGGCTCCTGCTCCTGGTCGCGCTCCTCCTGCCAGGGGCTCACACCCCAGGCCCGGTCCAGGTCGGCCTCGAACCTCTGGTCGCAGTCCCCGCACAGAGACGGACGCTTCGCCGGGGAAGCAGTCCAGCCGACGGACTTGGTCGCCTTCCATCGTTCATCGGTGAACGCGGCACCGCACTCGGTGCAGACGGGGCGCTGGGGGTCGGGCCAGAAGTCGTCCGACCCGGCCTCACCGCGTATCGGCTCCTGGCGCTCCTTCGTGCCAGCCGCTGGGCTGACGACGGCGCCGGCCTTGCAGTCGTCGCACAGGTGCGGGTGGGAGTCCTTCGTGGCTCCCCAGTCCTTCGGCTGTACCGCCTCCCAGCGGGTGTCGGTGAACTTCGCCCCGCAGCCGGTGCAGACGGGACGGCGTGCCTCGCGCTCGGCTGCCTGCTTCGCGGCATGCTCCTGGGCTGCCCGCCGCATCTCTGCCTGGTACGCCGCCGCGCGGGCCTTGGCCTTCTCTTGCTCGCGGGCGTCGGCGGCCTCGCGGCGCGGGTTGCCGATCGCCTCCAGCAGGGTCTGCGGGCCGCTGCGTCCGAAGCGGGCAAACACCGGCCCGGCCGGACCGTGCTCACGCAGCTGGTTCAGCCCGACCGCGATGATGGGGATCTTCCGGTCGTAAAGGTGGTGGCCGCCGGGCAGCCGCTGCCCCTGCCACAGGTGCCGGGTCAGCTCCATCAGGCGCGGGACGGTGCGGTTGGGGTTGCGCTCGCCGATGCGGTTGAACACCAGCAGCACGGGCGGATGCGGCACATCGCCGGGTCGGCCCTCGGGGACCGTCCAGCGCGTACGCCACATCGGGCGCTCCTTGCCGTCGGTGTCCTTCACCTTCCGCTTGAAGAAGCGGGCGTACTTCTCCAGCTTGTCGGCGAGTTCCTCGGCGGTCTCGTGGCAGTTGTCGACCTCGATGAACAGCAGCGGCACACCGTCCTGCGGGGCGGTGAGCACGATGTCGGCCTGGGCGCCGCCCTTGCCGGGCGCGTTCCACGTGCCGGTCGCCGGGAGCGGGACCTCGGTCCAGTACGAGGCGATGGTGCCGATGCCGTCCGGTGAGTCGACGGCGGCCTGGGCGGCGGCCCGGACTTCGGCCGAGTCCTTGGCGAGCCTGGCCATGTTCGGCTTCGGGCGCAGCATCGCGATCACGGTCTCGTTGACGGCCATCGGGTGGGAGGCGCCACTGGAGCCCGCGCCGCGCGCGGTGGAGCCCATCTCCGTCACCGGCCGGTTCAGCTCGTAGGAGGCGGCTTGCAGTCCCTTGGGGGTCAGGTTCCGCAGGGCGTCACCCGTCTCGGTGGAGCCGCCGTTCTCGGACAGGCCGTGCCCCCGCATGTCGGAGAGCGCGGCGGTGTGCGAGGCGGTGCGGGCCTGCTTGCGCTTCGACGGGGTCTCCTTGTCGGCGTGCCGGAAGGTCAGGTGCGGAGCGCCGATCCGCTGGATCTGATCCGTCGTCGCGACCTTCAGCGCTCCGAGCACGCGCAGCACGTCGCCGCGGTAGGTGTTCGTCGACCCCGCCGGGTTGTTCTTCCGCTTCCCCGCCATCAGCTCTGCTCCCTCGTTGCTCGCGACCGGCCGCCGGCCGACCGGCGCCGCTGCTGGCGCTGGCCGCGCCCGGCCTGGGAGGGCGTCCGGGCCCCCCGGAACCCGATGCTCTCCTCCACTACGGACATATAGAGGAGAGAAGAGGGTTGTGACGGCGCAGTTTTCGCGCCCATTCCCGCGCTGACAAGGGGTTTTCCTCCGGCCTGGGGTGCCGGGCACCAAAGGGGGATCCCAAGGGCCCTCCAAAGGGGGCACCCAGGGACGCCCCTTGGGCTTGCCCAGTCCGGGCCGGCCTTCACGTCCGATCGGCCCGCGCGGCGCCGCTGCCCGGCCCTCGGGTGGGTGGTCGTCATCGTCTGCTCTCCTTCGCTGCCCCGGCCGGGGTGGTCGGGGCGAAGGAGCAGCGTGCAGGGGACCCCCTTGTCCGCGGTCTAACGGTGGCCAGGTCAAGGAGAAACACGGCGGCGAGCGGGCGGTAGCAGAGGTGGACAAGGGGTCAGAGCCGGATTCGAGGTCGGGCCGACCACCCTGGACAAGGGGGCCCGGTTTGGCCCTTGCAGCCCCGATTTGCCGGTTTCTCTTGAGCAGGGAGAAATCTCTGGTCTCTGTCCACAGGCCCGCCCGCCAACCATGCGATGAGCACGCCGCGAGTCGCGCGGCGGCCCATCGTGAGGAGAGCTTGATGCTGTACCCGTTCCCGTCCCGCACGCCGCTGACGCCCGACCAGGTGGAGCAGGGCTTCGACTACCTCCTGGCGCTCCAGATGGGCGGCGGGAACTACGTCTCCGGCCGCACGCCGGCCTCTCCAGAGCTGGCCTTCCTGCTGCTGCGGCTCGCCGAAAACATCGTCTTCCCCGTCACGGGAGTCCTGGGCGACGGGGAGCCGCACGCGGACTCCTTCGCCCTGGACGAGGTCGGATGCATCTTGCTGTCCGCCCTGCGGGACTGGACGCGCGACTCCCCCACCACGGCCGTGCTGGGCATCGCCCGCAGCATCATCCGCTTCGTCGAGAACGTCATCCCCGACCCCGACGACCACGGAGACACCCGAGCCACCCTGGAGACCATGCGCGACGAACACCTGGAGTGGGCCCGCGCCGTGCAGTCCATGACCGCGCGGCCGTAGCCACGTCGATGCGCACCGGTGCGGTGGAGCGCACCCACCCGGTGCGTACTGGTGCGGTGGCGGACCCATCCGGTGCGCACCACGATGCGCACCACCGTCCATCCGGTGCGCTCCACTCAGTGGGCGGTGCGCGCACCGGTGCGGCCGGCGCGCGGGAGTGGTGCGCACCGGGTGGACTCGGTGCGGTGAGTGGGCCCGAGTGGAGACGGTGGAGGCGGCGCATTTCTCCTTGACCTGAGCCAAGGTCAAGGAGAAACGCACCGGGTGGATGCGCGGCCCCACTCCCGTCGATGACGTCCACTTCCACCCGGTGGGCTCCACTCGGTGAAGTGGATGCCGAGCACGGTGGCGTCCACTCCCGGACGGTGGACTCCACTCAGTGGAGTGGAGCCGGGCGTCGTCGGTGCGCACCACCGCACCGGGTGCGCACCATCGGGTCCACTCAGTGGCCGGCCTCCCGGCCACGGTGCGGTCCGGGTTGCTGTGGGCGGTGCGCCTGCTGGTCGTCCGGGCGCACCGGGCGCACCGCGTCGGCGTCGGCTGGTGCGGTGTGGCGGTCCGCGCGGGCGCGGGAGTCGTTGACCATCTTGGTCCCCGCCTCCCGGATGCGGCGCAGCCGGTCGGCGGTGAGATCGAGTGCTTCCACGTCCGTGCGGGACTTCCGCCAGGCCCGCAGCGCCGTCATGTCGATCGCATCCCCGCGACCGGCCTCCGGCTCCTGGTCGCCGTGCTCGGGGTCGGCCGGCTCGGGCGCGAGCAGCTGCTCGGGCATCGCCGCCTGCTGGTGGGCGACGACGTCGTACGCCCGGCCCCGCACGGCGGCGGTCGTGGTGGTGCGCAGCTTCTCCCGCACCACCGCACCGGCGAGGACGGCACGGTCGTACTGGAGCGGGATACGCGGGATCTCCCACTCCCCCGCGTCCTGTCCCGGCGGCCGGAGCGCGGCCGGCTCGCCGGGATCGGCCGGGGGCTGCCGGTCCGGTTCGGGCGCGGGGGCCGGTGGGCGGCGGCGGGCGGGGAGGTCGGCCAGGTCCCACCGGGCGGTGTAGAGGCGGTAGTCCGCCAGCAGGCCGACGGTGGTCTTCGGCTCGCTGATGTCCAGGCAGTGGGTGGAGATGGCGGTGGCCACGATCTCCTCGTCCAGGCCGGGGTCGCGGCGGCGGCCGCGCAGGACCAGGGCGAGATGGCGGCGGGCTTCGGCGAGCAGGTGCCGGCGGTGGAAACGGCCGCCCTCGTTCATCACGAACACCGTCGCGGTGACGTCGACGGCCGCCAGCGCCATGTCGACCACGGCCGCGACGCGGGCCCGGATCGCGGCGGCCGCGGCGCGGGCGTGCTCGAGGAGGGAGTTGATGACGTCGGCGGCGACCTTGGAGGTGAGGATCGCGCTCACCTTCCACCAGACGCGCAGTTGCGCGAGCGGCTGGGTCTTCCGCTTGGGCGGGCGGGTCTTGCGGGCGGCGATCTGGTTCATCTTGGCGCGGGCCCGCTCGGAGACCACGGGCAGGAACCGCGGCTCGCCGTCGTCGTCGACGGCGGTGACGTACTCGTGCTCCAGCTCGGCCAGGCAGGCGGCGATCTGGTCGCTGCGCCGGGCGGTCCAGCGGATCAGCTCGTGCGGCACCCCGGCAATCTCCATCACCGGCCGGCGCCCAGGGGTGACGATTCGCGGCTCGGTCGCCAGCCCCAGGGCCTCGCAGACCTCGGAGGCGACCAGCTCGTTGTAGAGCGCGGAGGCCGCCACCGTGTTCTCGTGCAGGGCCGTGGTGTGGATCGAGCCCCACTTCCCGTCCAGGCGCTGCCCCTTCACCGACAGCAAAAGATGGTCATGCAGCAACGGCCGGCCGGAGCGAGCCTCGAAGTGGCGGAAGCGGGCGGCGACCAGACCGCCGGGCGGCCTCACCCGGTAGATGCCGTCCTTGCCGTACCGGATCACGGCGACCTCGTCCTCGATCCACTCCAGCACCCGCTCGATCGCCCGCTCGTGCGCGGCCTCGATCGCCAGACGGGTCTCCTCATCCCCGAACGCCCACAGGAGGTAGATCGTCGGCTGCGGCCGGAACACGAAGTCCACGCCCGTGACCGTGACCCGGCGTCCGAGGGCGCCGGCCTTGAACGCCTTCTTCGCCGAGTCGCCCCCGGCGAGCCGGTCGGCCTCGATCCGGTCCGCGTACGGGTGGCGGCCCCGCTCGCCGAAGAGGTTCCGCAGCTGCGCCTCGGTGACCTCCTCACCCGGCGCAAGCCCGAGCGCGGCGAGTCCCCGGCCCATCCAGCGCCCGGCCGGGACGCCAGCTTGGTCCTGGGCGGCGCGCAGCGGTGTGCGGGCCGGGCGGCGGCCGTCGCCGACGACGGTCTCGCGCAGGTAGTAGCGGTACATCTGACCGGCCCGGATGACCCTGATGTCGACTGTCATGCAGGCCACGCCACACGGCTCTGACCTGCAAGGAAAGGCCGATCAGCCCGGCGTCCCGCCAGGCGGGAGGAGAGGCCGAACTTTCTTCTCAGGTGCCCGCCGGGCGGGAAGCGGCGCCGGGCCGGACGCGAATGTCATCGCTCTCCGGCAGCACGCACACCACGACCCGAACGACACCAACAAGCACCACTGAGCATCACCACGCGCCAAAAGACGAGCACCGCCAAGGAAGCACCGCCTACAGCAGCCCCCGGCATCCGTCGGGGGCTTCGTCGTGCTGCCCGGAGGAACCCACCGTGCCGACCTTCGAGACCTGCCCCCGCTTCACCGCCGACCTCCAGCACCTCACCCCCGCGCAGCGCCGGCGCTTCCGCCGCGTCGTCCTGGACGCCTTCGTCCCCGACCTGCGCACCGGCCGCCAGTTCCGCCCCGGCTTACGGGTCAAGGGCGTGCGCTGCGCGCCGGGCGTCTACGAACTCACCTGGGCGCCGGACGGGCGCGCGACGTGGTCGTACGGCCGGGTGGTGGTCGCCGGACTCCCCCACATCGTGTGGCACCGGATCGGGACCCACAGCATCCTGGACCGACCCCTGGCCGCTCGGAAGTGCCCCGCCCGGGATACTTCCGAGCGGGCGGCCCCGGTACCTCTCCCCCGTGTGGTGCGTTCATCCCGTTGAGCGGGCGGGGCGGCTGCGCTGGATCTTTCGTGTCTGGCAAGCTGTGGCGCGTCCGAGTAGCCGCACTGGGCGGTGAAATCAACGGACGACTGAGAGGCCATCGGATGACCACATCCACAGCCGTGCAACATGCCACCGAGACAGCAGCCCGGACTGGTCGGGCGGCGAAGGTGATCGTCGTCATTCAGCAGAAGGGCGGCGCGGGCAAGTCCACGATCGCGGTCAACACGGCGGCGTGCGCCGGCCGATCGGCGGTCCTGTCGAACGCGGACGAGGACACCGGTGCGCCCGTCGTCGCCGCTGGCATCGACGTCCAGGGGACCCTGGAGAAGTGGTGTGCGGGCGTGCGGGAGGCGTCGCTGCCGTTCGACTACGTCGTCACCAAGAGCAAGACCGGCATCCTCCCCGGCATAGTGCAGGACCCTGACCGCCGCCGGGTCATCATCGACACCCCGGGCTTCCTGGACGTCGACCCGGACGCGGAGTGGGGCGCGGACCCGCTGGGCGACAGCCGTACGGCCGACGCCCTGCGCGAGGTCCTGGAGATGGCAGACCTGGCGATCGTGCCGATCACCCCGTCGAAAATCACCTGGGACGAGTGCGAGTTCACGATCGAGCGTGTTCTCAAGCCGCGCGGGATCCCTTTCCTGGTCGTGATCAACATGCACGACCCGGGCAAGGACCGCGAAGAGAAGCAGCTGAACAAGGTGAAGGTCTGGATCGACCAGCGGAACTACCCGCGCGTCTCCGACCCGATCCGCAGGTACACGATCCATGAGCACGCCTACGAGAACGGCACGCTCGTCACCGAGTACAAGATGAGCGGCACCGCGCTGAACGCCCGCGAGGACTTCATGCGCGTCGCCCTGACGATGGAGCAGATGCTCTGATGGGACGACAGATCAACATCAACGGCGCACCACAGGGGCCGGGGAAGCCGGACACGGCGGTGGCGTTGGCGCGGTCGATCGACCAGCTGCCGACGAAGCAGCTCGCGGACACGCCTGTCCTCATCGCCCAGGAGCAGCAGCTGCTGGTGCGCTGCGAGGCGGCGCTGGAGAACCTGCGGGTCGCCTACTGGGCAGCGGGCAAGGCTCTCCAGGTCATCAGGGACGGTCGGCTGTACCGGGCGACCCACGACAACTTCGAGGACTACTGCCAGGAGCAATGGGACATCAGCCGGCAGTACGCGAACCAGCTGATCCGGTCCTGGAAGATCGCAGAGAAGCTGTTCGAAATGGTCGGCGGGAAATCGAACGACTTGGAAAGAATTCTTTCCAAGAAGCTGGGCTTCGGGCAGGCGTGGGAGCTGGTCGCCCTGGCCGAAGAGCACAGCGTCGACGCGGCCGCCCTGCTGTACCTCGCCTTGATCCAGGTGAAGGGTATGGGCGTCACGGCGAACCTGGTGAAGGGCGCGGCGGGGAGCCTGCCCCCGGCGGCGGCCGGGAAGAAGAAGGCCACCGAGGAAGCCGTGCTCGCATACCTGGCGAGTATCGAGGGCAAGACCGAGCTCCCGGCGGCCAGGGACCCGTACAAGGCGCTGACCCGGGCCACCAAGAAGTTGGACGCGGACACCCTCCAGGCCGCGATGGAGCGCAACCCCGAGGGCACCCGCACGATGGTGCGCGAGCTGATCGAGGCGCTGTCGGCTTCAGTCGGCATAGAGGTAGAGATCAAGGCGCCCGCCGCGGAGTCGTCGGCGGCCTGACGGCTCCAGAAACACGAAAAGCGGCCCCCGCCGCTCGGACCGCGAAGGTCCGGACGGCGGGGGCCGCTTCGTGTGCTCAGGTGCGCAGGTCGATGTCGCCGGGGAGGTCGCGTCCGGCGAGGGCGTGGGTGAGGAGTCGGTAGGGCCCGGTCCACGCGCTGTGGATTCGTGCCCTGGCGCAGTGAAGGGTGCCGGTGAGGGCGGTCTCGGTGTCGGGGTGGATGAGGACCAGGGCGACGGGGTCGGTGTCGGCCGGCTGCTCGGGGAGCGGGCGCCCGCGCTCCAGGCCGCGCTCCCCGATGCGTATGGCGGCGTCACCGCGGCCGGTCCACGGGACCGGCCGCTGGCGGGCGGCGAGCAGGGCGGTGAACTCAGCGACGGCCTTCTGGTCGCCGGGGTGCATCGGTCCGCTGCCGTGTCCGCATCTGCGGAAGCGGGCGGTCATGAGCGCGCCTCCTGGTGGCACAGCCACTCCTGCCCGTCCGGCCCCAGGGCGTGGTGCGGGAACGGCTCGTGCTCCACGACCTGCACGTCCGGGTCCCAGAACCACCGGAAGGGGAAGGAGCGCACCCCCAGTTCGAGGGCGACGACGGCCCGGTGGTGCCCCTCGAAGACGAAGACGAGCCGGTCGGCTGCGCGGACGCCCAGCAGGAGCGGCTCCCGGATCCCGTCCTTGGGGATCGAGGCCCGCAGCTTCTCCAGCGCCTGGCGGTCCCGGCCGTGCCGCTCGTGATACCGGCGAGCACCGGCCCACGTGGAGAACTCGGCAGGCCGGACCAGGCCCCGCCGGAGCGCCGCGGTGCGCATGCGCCCGGTCCAGGGCTTGCCGTCAACCACGCGGGCCGTCACGAGCGCACCGTCCGGCGGTACAGCCGCGCCCGGATCCGGTAGCGGAGGGAGGCGCGCTCCTCGCGCTCCTCGATGGCATCGGCGAGCAGTTCCTCGAGCTCGGTCATCTGCTCCTCGGCGAACCACTGGGGCTGGTAGTCCTCACCGTGGCAGACCGGGCACACGTGATCGTGTCCGGCGAACTCAAGCCACGACGCGCAGCCGACCTCCCTGCAGTCCGGCTGGGTGGGGTCCTCGCCGATGCCGGAGCAGTACGGGCAGCGGGTGAAGCGGTAGTCGACGGGCGCGCCCGCGTGGAGGTCGGAGTGGAGCTGGGCGAGGCCGCGGACTCCGAGCTCGCGCAGCAGGGCGTCGGCGGCGAGGACCTGGCGGTCGATGCCGGTGCCGTGGTGGTCGGCGAGCATCGTCACGGCGGTGCACCAGGCGAGGCTGGAGCGGTCGACCGGGACGGCGTAGCTGCTGGCCCACGGGTCGGCCGGGTCGGGGTCGGCGGGCGGCGGGGCCGGCGCGGTGAGCGGGATACCCAGGGTGGCGAGCTGGGCGGTGACGTCGGCCGTGCGGCGGGTGAACTGGTCGAAGACGGTGGTGGGCATCTGCCCTCACATTCGACGGGGCCGCCGGGACCGTGGTGGTCCCGGCGGCCGGGCGGGCGGGGGTCAGCGGGAAGCCGGGGTGAGCGCGGCCTTGTGGCTGTCGCGGTGCGCGCTCTGCGCCGGTTCGGCGAGGACGCGCAGGCCGTGCGGCTCGCCGACCCGGCCGCAGGAGCTGCACACCACGGCGTAGTTGCGGCGGCCCGCGCATCCGGCGTCCGGGTCGCGGGGCTTGCCGGAGGGGCTGACCGCGTGGGTGCATTCGGTGCCGTCCGGGTGGAGCGGGGCGATCTTCACGCTGATGCGAGCCATGGGCTTCGTCTCCTGTTCGGGCTCGGGGAAGGGCAGCTGGTGAAGCGCGGCCACCGGGGCGCGGCCCCGGGTGGGGCGCGGCGGGGTGGGCGGCTCGGTACGGACGAGCGCGGTCTCGGGGAGGAGTCCGAGCTGTCCGGCGGCGGCCGCGCGGGCGGCCAGGGTGAGCGAGCGGGTGACCCGGTGGTGGCCGTGGTCGATGCGCAGGTGGCAGAGCTGGCAGGCGGCGAGCAGGTTCTCGTCTCGCACGTCTTCGGGTGTGTGGTTGAGGTGGGCGGTGGTGAGGCCGACCACGGACCCGGTGTCCGGGTGGATCTCCTCATGGACGGCGGGGCAGCGGCCGCCGGGGTGCGCCAGACCGCAGTGGCCCGTGCACTCGCAGCGGCCGCCCGCCCGCTCGAACCGGATCCGCGCGCTGATCTCGTTCCAGTCGCGCGGGTAGCGGTGCAGATTCTCGGGACGGATGGGCACGGCGGCTCCGCTACTCGCCGCCGGCGGCCTGGCGGTGCTCGAAGGCTTCGAGCAGCTCGCCCAGGTCGTTCGGCTCGGGCGCAGTGCCGACCCACGTGCCGCCCTCGGTGAACACCTCCACGTCGGTGGTGTCGGCGTCGAACCAGCAGACGTACGGCCCGTAGCGCTCGATGACGGCCGTGGCGACGGCGGCCGGGTCGGACAGCTCCGGCGCGGTCTCCAGCACGGCGAGCGTGGTGACGACCAGCCACATCGGCTCATCCGGCGTGCGGGGCAGCCGGAGGTAGCCGGTGACGCGGAGCTTGTCGCCGGGGACCAGGTCGTGGATGACCGCGTGCGCCAGCGCCGGGTCGGCGACGCTGCAGGGCAGAATCATCTCGTCCGTGCGCTCGTCCGTCGGGGAGACGGTGAGGCGGAACCGCGCCGTCGACCCGTGCAGGTCGCCGGGCACGGTCTCCTCGTCCAGGAAGCCGTCCAGGGCTATCGCGTCGTCGGCGGCCACGGTCAGCCGGCCTTCCGGACCGGCGCCCGGTGTGCGGCGTCGTACGCCTCGAGGATCCGCTTGGGCACCATCCCGGCGTCGGCGACCTGGTGGCCGTTCTCGCGCGCCCACGCCCGTACGGCGGCGAGCTCCTCGCGGGTGCGGCCGCTGCCCAGGCCCGCCCGGATCGGGGTGGGCGCGGAGGCGGCCGCCGTGGTGGTGCGGGTGCCGGCCTTGACGGTGCGCAGCTCCTCCTGCGCCTTCTCCAGTTCGGCGCGGGCCTTGGCGACCTTCTCCTCCGCCTCGCGCTGCGCGGCCTCGCTGTTGCGGCGCTCGGACAGCTCGGAGAGGTCGGCGGTGATGCGGGCGGCGCGGCTGCGGACCGAGGCGGTCGGGTGCGCGGCCGCCCAGTCGATCAGCTCCTGGAGCGCGTTGGAGACGGGCAGCGCGACGACGGGGACGTCGATGGCCGACGCGTCGGCGGCCGCGCGGGGCAGTCCGAGGACCTGGTCGGCGATGAGGTCGCTGAGCTCGGTCTCGCTCAGGCCGGTGGCCTCGCGGATCGCCTGCTCGGAGTCGCCGTTGTTGTGCATGGAGATCGCCATGGCCTCGAACGCGGAGAGGGCCGGGGCGGGGGCGGGGGTGTTCGTCATGGTGGGTGCGTCTCCGGTTTCCGGGATGAGGGGGAGCAGGGCGGTGAGGGTGTCGGTGTCGGTGGGCAGCCCGAGGACGTCCAGGAGCAGCCCGAGGTCGTCCTTGTCGCGGGAGCGGCGGGCGGTGACCCGGGCCGCGGCGGCGAGCTGCTGCGCCGGGTTCGGGTCCAGGGGCAGCGACTCGGCTTCGAGGGCCTCGGTCCAGTCGGTGAACATCACGCGGCCTTGCCGCTGGCGACCAGCGCCAGCACGCGCAGGTTCGACGCCGCGCGCTGGGGGGTGATCGGTTCCTTCCAGCGGTTGTACGGCGCGGGCCGGGTGGGGATGGACTCCAGCTCCAGGCGGGCGAGGGCGAGTTCGCGGGCGGTCGGGGGCACGGCGCGAGCCGCGCGCGCCCGCTCCCTGCGGAGCCGGTCCTGTTCGGCGACCACGCCGACCCAGTCCTCACCGAGCCGGGCCACGAGCTGTTTGCGCAGCTGCGTGCGGTCGCGCTTGGTGGTCGCCGCCCACACGCCGGTCTTCGTCAGGGCGGGGTTGGCCAGCGCCCACTTCAGGCAGTCCTTGACGATCGGGCAGCCGGAGCAGGCGTGCTTGGCCTTGGCGAGCGCCTTCTCGCGGGCGCGGGGGTCCTGGTCGGTGTTGGGGATGTCCTCGATCTGGAATAGGGCCGGGCTCGTACGGCAGCGCAGAGTCTGGTCGGTGTCGGGGAAGGGGATCCGGTCGTCAGCGAGAACGATGGCCGGCGCGTTGGCGACGCCGGTGCGGTTGCCGCTCATGAGGTGGCCTCCGGAGCGAGGTGGGGGAACTGGAGGAGGACCTGGTCCACGAGGTCCTGCGGCGGGCGCCACGGCCCGAGCTGCCCGTGCAGCCACGGGATGGGCAGCGCGAGCTCCTGGACGTCGGCGAGGACCAGGTGGAACGCGTCGGCCTGCGCCCACTTCGAGCACGGGGCGGTACCGGCGGCGTCCTGGTGGCAGTCGGTGAGGCGGGCGACGCCGATGACGGCCCGGGTGGGCAGGGCGCGGCCGCGGATCGCGGTGGCGACCAGCGGGTCACGCATCGGGGCCCGCTCGGTGGCCTGCCCGGCGTGCAGCAGCAGCCAGCCGCGCCAGGACCAGGGAGCCGGGCGGTTCTCCACGTCCTTCCCGGCGAGAATGCAGCTCGTCCAGGGCTGGCGGATCGTGATGCCCCGGATCCAGGTGCCCGGGTCGACGGCGGTGGACTCGCTCATGCCGCCCGCCCCAGGGAGTTGGTGCCCGGCCGTCCGGCGCGGCGGCCGTTGATGGACGGGACCGTGGCGTGCTGCGGCCCGGCGAGGACCGCCCGGCCGGTGTGCTTGCCCGCGTACATCGCGGCGTCGGCGGCCCGCTGGAGCACGGACAGGTCCGTCGTGCCGAGGACGTCGGGGGAGGCCGCGCCGATCGACGCGGCGACGTCGACCAGGACGCCGTCCTCGACCTCCACCGGCTGCGCGAGCAGGGTGACGAGCTGGGCGAGACGGAGTTCGCGGCGGGCCGGGCCGATCCGGACCGCGACGGCGAACTCATCGCCCCCGAGCCTGCCGACCGCCCCGCGGCTGCCCGCCCAGGCGGTGAGCCGGGTCGCGGTGGCGGCCAGGACGCGGTCGCCGGCGGCGTGCCCGCCGGGCCCGTCGTTGATCTGCTTGAAGTGGTCCAGGTCCACCAGGACGACCAGGGCGGCGTCGCCGTACCGGTCGGTGATCTGCCGGGCCTTGGCCGTGTATCCGTCGCGTCCGAGCAGCCCGGTGAGCGGGTCGCGGCGGGCGGCGGCGAGCTTGCGGTGCAGGCTGACCGCGTGCACGGTCCAGCCGGTCAGCGGCACGGCGAGCGTGGTGATGAGCAGGGCGCGATTTCCCGAAGGGGCCTGTACGCGCGCGGTGGAGGCCATACTGGTCTCTCCCTCTCGTCTTGTACGGGATGGGTGGCCCGAGGCAGGCGACGGTTTCCAGACCTGGTGCGCCTGCCTCGGGGCGTATCTACAGCTCGTAGGGCGTTTTGCGGGTCCAGTCGTTCGGGTTGGACCAGCGGCCGGCCTTCGCCGCCGCCCAGTCCAGCTCCCAGCCGTCGCGGACCCCGCGCGCTCCCCAGCCGCCGTCCTGCTGCCAGGGGACCTCGAGCCCGGCCTGCCGCGCGGCGAACGCGGCGTCGTAGACCTGGTGGGCGCGGGTCAGGGCCTCGTCGACCGAGGTCGCCTTGCCGGTGAAGACGTGCACGCCGTGCAGCGTCCGGTCGGGGGTGTGTATGGGGACGTCGACCTCGTAGAACTCCGTTCGCTGCATGGCTGCCGCTCCTTCCTGTCGCTGGTCGTGGCGGAACACCGCGACCGCCCCGGCCGGTGAAGCCGGGGCGGCACGGAGGAACGCCGCGTCCACGCGGACGAGGTCAGCGCCTCACGGCCTCCGCGACGATCTCGGCGTGGTCGAACGCGAGGTCGGGGAGGGCGGCCAGGGGCCACCATCGGGCGGCGGTGGCGTCGTCCCCGGCGGTCGGTTCGACCAGCTCGGGCAGGGTGGCGGTGTAGGCGACGCTGACGTACCGGCCGCGCGGGTCACGGCCGACGGCGTCGAAGGCACCGACCTGCCGGAGGTCGGCGGTGGGGACGGTGATGCCGGTCTCCTCCTCCAGCTCGCGCGCGGAGGCGTCCAGGCTGCTCTCGCCCTTGTCCACGTGTCCGCCGGGCAGCGCCCACCGGGACTTGAACGGGTCCCAGCCCCGCTCGATCAGAAGGACGTGCCGGTCGGCGAACAGGACCACGTCGGCGGTGTAGCGGATCGTCTCGTCGGTAGTGTCGGTGATCACCAGATGTCTCCTGGTCTCGAAGAGGGTGGAGCAGGCCGCCCCGGGCGGGGTGGCCTGGAGGGAGTGCGGGGCGGTCAGGCCGGGACGGGGGCCGGGGTGTCGAGCCCGGTACCGAGCAGCAGGCCGCGGATCGACTGCTCGTACTCGCCGTTGCGGATCCGGTCGAACATGAGCTGACCGGCGACCAGGCAGCGGGCCCGCAGGCGGATCGCGGCCAGTGCCTCGGGGTCGGCGCCGGCGTCGGTCGCGGCCTGGGCGGCGGCGGTGTCGGCGAGCTGGTCGGCCGCCTTGAGGCCGGCCTCCCGCCGGGAGTACTGCGCCCGGTAGTGCGCCCACCAGTCCAGGGCGTGGGTGTCGTTCACCCGCTCGTTCCACGCGGCGTAGGTACGGCGCGTGCCCTCGGGGTCGGCGGCCCACTCCGTGGCCCACTGCCGGGCGAGGTCGGGCAGCTGGGCGATGACGGCCAGGGTCTGCGCGCCGCGGTGCCCGAACGCCTTCCAGGCGTCGGTCTCCTCGACGACGCGGATCTGCTGGGACATCAGCCAGTACGGGTAGAAGTCCCCGCCCCAGTTGCCGGTCTCACCGAGCGGCTCCACGATCCAGAGCCGGACCGGCCAGCCCTCCTCGATGCGCTCCAGGATCTCGCCGGGCCGGGTGTACATGTGGAAGTACGAGAACGGCTTGTCCGTGTACCACTTCTGGCCGGGGCTGGGGTGGTCGATGACCTGGCCGATGTGGTCGGCGAGGTTCACGGTCGGGATGGTCTCGCCCAGGCCGCTGTAGTAGCGGGCGAGGTAGTTGTCGGTGGGCGGGACGGTGCCGTCAGGCCGGGTCGCCATGTAGTGGACGACGGGCCGGGCGCTGCGTGCCATGAGGATTCCTCCAGGTCGGGACGTGCGGTGGGTGGGTTCAGAGCCGTCCGGCGGTGCTGGCGGGGGCCGGGCCGCGCAGTTCGTCCACGCGCGTGGCGGACTGCTCGGTCAGCTGGGCGAGGTGGGTGATGCGGCCGGCCTTGTCGGCGACGGGCTCGCCGCGGATGAGGCCGGCGGCGAACTGTGCGGTGAGCCGGGCCAACTCCTGGGCGCGCTGGGCGAGCTGGTCCAGCTCCCGGCCGACGGGGTCGGGGTGTGGGGCGACGGGCTCGGGCAGCGGCTGGTCGACCAGCCTGCGTACGACGACACCGAGGGCGTCGGCGACAGCGTCCAGGTCGCCGTCGGCGAGCCAGGCGTCGATGTCGTCGTGGCCCGCCAGGTCGGGGGTGTACTTCGCGTGGCACCGCCGGTCGGGAGCGGCCAGGGACGCGGTGGTGAAGATGATCCGGCTGTTCTTGCGGTCCGGGTAGACGGTGAGGGCGAGGTCGGCGGCGGTGCGGGTGAAGTTCACCGGCCAGTTGGGGGCGCTGGGCGCACTCCACTGGCTTCCGACGATCTGCCCGACGATCGCGATGAAGCGTTCGGGGGCGTGCGCGGCAGGACGGGGCACGGGGCCTCCTTGCAGGGTCGACGGCTGACGGGGCACCGCGCCGTCCCGGCCGGGGTCGGGGCGGGGCGGCACGGTGCGCGGTCAGGCGGCGGCGTTCTGCGCGGCGGTGGCGGCGGCGGCCTCTTCACGGGCGGCGGCTTCGGCCTTCCGGTTCTGCTGGATGACCTTGCCGACGATCTGCCCGGTGACCTTCGCGGCTTCGGTCTCCATCTCGGCTTCGACCCGGTACAGGCTGCGGGCCTTGCCCTTGGACAGGACGTGGGTGCCCATCTCGTGCCGGGTCAGGGCGATACGCCGCTCCAGCGCGCCCTTGCGGGTCAGCTGGTCGATCTCCACGAACGCCCAGACCAGCGTCGCGCCGATCTCGCGAGGGCGGCGTCGCAGCCGCTTGGCGTTGATCAGGACGCGGATCGTGTTCTTCGGGGCGATCACGGTCAGCGAGTACAGGTCGTTGGGCTTGGCGGTGACGCTGAGGAGCTTCTCCGCGTAGACCTTCTCCGGGATGCCCGCGGCTGCGCCCTGCGCCATGGCGGCGAGGGCGGGGATCTTCTTGGGGGAGGTGATCACCACCTCCACGGCGCTCAGCGGGCGGCGGCCGAAGTGCTCCTTCACCAGCTTCTGGGCGGTGGGCACGGTGTCGGCGATGTCGGCGGTCAGGCGGCGCGAGGTGAAGAGGCCGTCGCGGATGATCGAGATCTGGTTGGACGTGGACTTCGGCATCAGGGGCCTTCCGGCTCGGTCGGGTGGGCTGATTGGCCACCGCACCGCCCCGGCCGGGAAGGGCCGGGGCGGAACGGGTAGCCCGTCAGGCTTCGAGGGCCTTGAGGTGGTTGTCGAGTTCGGCGATCGTGTCCGCGACCGTGTCCTCGGTGTCGCCGGTCGCCGGGACGGCGGGGAGGCCGGCGGCGCGGGCGGCGAGGCGGTGGCGGATCTGCTCCATGCGGGTGATCGGCACCGGCTGGTCGCCGTCACCGGTCAGCAGCGTGAAGCGCGCCGCGTTGCGGCCGTACTCGTTCTTCTCGGTGCGGTAGTGCAGCCAGACGCCGGGGGCGAGGAAGAAGGACGCCGTGGCGTCCTCGTAGCCGCGCCACCGGTCCTCGGTCCGGAGGAAGCCGTCGCCCTGGTCGAGCTCCCATGCGTCGGAGGCGGCGCGGGAGGCGGCGTCGTTCTCGGTGGCGGTGGCGACCTGCGCCAGGCCCTCGGACAGGGTGGCCGGCGCGGCCGGGGCGGTGCGCCTGCGCGTGGTGGTCGGCTGGGCGGTGCTGCGGGCCTTGGTGAGCAGGCGGCGCAGCGGGGTCAGGAACAGCTCGGCCAGGGAGTTGACGGCGACGGCGGCCACGACCGCGACGCCGCCGGCGAAGGCCAGGCGCCAGTCGCCGGACCAGGTGTCGGGCGAGTAGGTGTAGCCCGCCCAGGCGCCGATGGCGCCGCCGATCACGACGGTGACCATGTCCAGGCCCTCGGTCGCGGCGTCGGCGACGGTGAGGGTGGCGCGGCGAACAGCTCGGTTCATGATGGTGGGGCTCCTTCTTCTGTCGGATGCGCTCTGGTGGGGGAGGGGGCGTTGCTCCGGGGCGGCCGGGTTCGATGCCTGCGGCCGCCCCGGGCGCTCAGCTGGCCGCGTGGAGCGCGGCGGTGGTGCGGACGGTGTCGGCGAGCAGCACGGTCAGCTCGTGGCCGTGGTCGACGGCGTCCTCCAGGCGCTCGATGAGCTCGCCGGGCAGGCCGCGGTTGCGGGCGCCGGCCAGGACGCCCTCGAGGTAGAGGACGTCGGCGAGGACGCGGCCGCGGACGTCCAGGACGCCGGGCTGCACGGCGAGGACGTCGTCGTTCTTCGCGGTCGCCAGGGCCGCGTGGTCGGCGGCCTCGGTGTACGCGGTCTCGGTCTGCTCGGTGAGCAGCGCGTCGACCTGCGTGGTGGTGCCGTAGGCGCGGCGCCAGCCGAAGCGGGCGGCGGCGGCCTCCATGAGGGAGCGGCGGGCGAGGGACACGGTGACCTCCGGGGGAGGGCCGGTCGTCCGGTCTCGGCTGACCGGGCGGACACCGCGTCGTCCCCGGCCGCCGTCGGGCGGCGGGCGGGGACGCGCGGAGAGCGCCGGTCAGTTCTCCGGGAGGCGGCGTGCGTAGTAGGAGACGTAGTCGCTGTACTCGCTGCGCTCGACGCGCATGATCTCCGGCTCGTCGACGACCAGCTGGTTGAGCACGGCCACGATCCAGTCGTTGGTGCGCTGGAGGGTGAGGCGGATCAGGTCCAGGTCGGACACCCACACCTGCGTGTCCCCGTCCCGGCGGCGGGACCTGCGGACCCAGGCGTGCAGCTGCTCGCGGACGGTGTCGTCGTCCGGGCGGGCGGGGATGTCGCGGGGAAGCGCCCGGCAGGTCGTGGCGTGCTCGTTGGCCACCGTCGCGGCGTCGGCGAGGCCGTAGCGCGTGTTGTAGGTGCGCTTCCCGTCCTTCGCGGTGGCGTAGTGGCAGCCGAGGCAGGCGACGGAGTAGTAGGTGCCGTGCGGGCCATCGTCGGTGGTGTAGACGAGGACGACCGCGTGCGCCTGGTTGTAGTACCGCTGGGCGATGGTGACGCCCTCGGGCTTCCAGGTCTCGCCGATCTCGGGCCACGGCTCGGGGGCCGGCGCTTCGACGGGCTCGGGGCGGCGGGCGAACAGGGCGAGGGACATGGTTACTGCTCCTTCTGGTCGGCCTGGGCGTGGATGCGGGCGGCGGTGCGGCGGGCGGCGGCGATCACGAACGGGATGGCGAGCGCGCCGGTGATGCTGGCGTAGCTGATGACGAAACTGGCGGCGGTGCTCACACCAGCACCCCGATCGCGGCGACGGTCAGCAGGGCGAGCGCGGCGAGGATGACGTCGACCGCGAGGGCCAGGCGGCGGAACTTGCGGACCGCGAGGATCGACAGCGCCTTGATGCGGGCGGGGCGGTGGTCCTGGTCCATCGCCTCCTGGAGCTCGTTCTCCTCCAGGTGCGCCCACTGCGGGAAGGTGCCCGGCGCGGGGCGGCCGGGCACGTTCAGGCAGGGCCGGACGACCAGGAGGAGTAAGACCGCCGCGGCGGCGAGGGCGAGGACGGCCAGGGCGCCGACGACCTTCGTGAAGACGGGCAGGTCCTTGTCGGCGACGCTGGCCAGACCCGCGAGGACCGCGCCGTCGAAGGCGAGCAGCAGGCTGGCCTTGCTGTCGGTGCGGGCGATCTCGCCGCTCACGGTGGTGCAGGCGGCGTCCAGGTTCCGGTCGCCGCTGATGGTGAGGGGGGCGGTGGTCACGTGCGACTCCCATCCGGGCCGGGCTGTCCGGCTCCCCGTCACCACCCGGCCCGCGTGTGCGGGGCGGGTGGATCAGGCAGCCGTCAGATCAGCGAGCCGGATGGTTGTGGTTGTGGTTGTGCAGGTGGATCAGCGGGCGCAGGGACAGGCCGCGCAGGGCGAAGAAGCTGCCGATCGTCCAGGCCAGGACCGCGAGGGCGGCGGCGACGGGGCGGCCGGCGGCGGGGGCGGCGTCCCACACCATGAACACCGAGCAGGCGCCGTGTGCCGTCCAGGTCAGCCGGGCGCCGACGGCGCCGGTGATCCAGGACAGGGCCAGGGAGACGATGCCGACGCCCTGCCAGATGACGAACGCGCTGGTCGCCGTCAGGGGCAGGCCGACCGTGTGCGCGCTCAGGTAGGCGTGGACGGGGTCGGCGACGGTGGCGGTCCACTGGGTGAACCACGCCCAGTCCTGGTGGTGGTACCAGTCGATGCCCTTGGGGATGCCCCACTTGAGGACGAGGACCAGGGCGACCAGGCCGACGACGCCGAACGCGACGATGACGCCGGGCGGGACGTCGTCGGCGGCCTTGATCGGGCGCGGCCGGGGCGGGGCCGGCCTGCGAGGCGGCGGGACACGCTGGCTGTCGTCGATGGTCTCCAGCGGCGGGACGCTGGGCTCGGGCTCGCGGGGCTTGTCGGGCTCGCTCACCGGGTTCTCCTTCACGGTGGTCGACGGCTGCGGGATGAGGTGGTGCGGTACGTGGGCGGGCCGGGCTCACCGACTCCCCTTCACCACCCGCCGGATGGGCGGGTGGATCAGGCAACCGGCAGACGCGGGAGAGGGATTCAGGCCGCGGCGGCGAGGTGCTCGCCGGGCGGGCGCATGTAGCTGCCGGGCGCGGCCGGGGTGCCGTCGTAGCACTCCAAACACGACCCGAGGGTGCGCAGAGGCAGGCAGTGGTAGTACCGCCTCGAACAGGTCGGGCAGGTCTGCCGGGCCGCCATCGCCTTGTCGAGCGCGAGCTCCTTGGCGAAGGTCATCGGCCGTATCGGCTTGGCCTTCTTGATCTCGTACAGCCACGCCTTGCGCTTGCCGCCCCGGCATTCGATGACGGCGACCGGGTCCTGGCCGCCGGGCCGTAAGCGCCGCTCCCGCAGCTGCCGCCGGGTGGCGAGCCCTTGGGGGGCTTGCCTCCAGCGGTAGACGGGGAGGGCGCCGGTGGGGTCGGCGTAGACGTCGACGTCCCGGACGGCCGGCGGGGACGCGGGTTCAGCGGCGGCGGCCACGGTTGTGCCCGCGGCCGGTGTGGACCTGGACCTTGGCGCGGCCGCGGGCGTTGACGTTGATCGAGCGGCCGCTGCCGGGGCCGGTGACGAGCATCTTGAGCAGGACGAAGCCGACCAGGGCGACGCCCGCGATGATGGCGAGCGCCTTGGCGAGCTCGAGGATGGCGGCGGCCAGGAAGTAGACGCCGACCCCGGCGATGCCGACGATGAACGCGACCAGCGCGGCCTTCACCAGGAGCGGGGAGACGTAGGGCTGCGGGGCCGGGGCGGGCGGCGGCATGTAGTAGGCGACCGGGTGGCCGTTCGGGCCCGGCATCATCACGACACCGTCCAGGCCGGCGGTCGGCGGGTAGACGACCGCGCCCTGGGGGAGCGGGACGACGTGCTGCCCGTACTGCGGGGCGGGCGGCTGCCCGTACTGGGGCGGCAGCGGCGTCGGGTAGTAGGTGGGCTGGGGCTGCTCGCCGTGAGACGGCATGATGGGTCCTCTCCTCGATGGGGAGCCCGGACGGATCGCTGGCGTGTGAGGTCCGGGGGAGGCTTCGGCCTCTTCACCGGCCCCCGAGGTGGCTACAACATCTCGGGGGCCAGTGGAGCCGTCGAAGCGCGCGTCAGTCGGTGAGCTGGCGCCACCGCGTGGGCAGCAGCGCGTCCCGGCGCAGCAGGATCGTGGGCGGGTGCTCGGGGCCGGCCTTGGGGAGCAGGGCGACCGGCTCGGTGCCCAGGTGGGTGAAGTCGAACTCGAAGTCCGTGTCCACGGTGTCCTCTTCCTCTTCTTCGGGCCGGTGGGTCATGCCGCACCGGCGCTGTCGCTGTCGTCGTCCTCGAAGACGTCCAGGGCGTCGGCGATGACCGACTCCTCGAATCCGTCCTCTTCCGCGAGGCGGCGCTTGGCGGCGCGGACGCGGTCTCCGACCCACGTCTCGCCCTTGCCGTACTGGTTTCCGAGGCGCTCCAGGTCCGGCGCGATGCCGGACAGCGAGCACTTCGCGATGTACCGCTCGGCTTCGTCACGCTGCTTCTCGCGCACTTCGCGAGGGATCCGGCCGCCGTTTTCCGAGGCGGTCAGGGCGGGCACCGCGCTGAGCGCGACCCCACTTTCCGAGGAGCGGCCCGCAGAAATCGAGGCGCGGGCTCCTGCACTTTCCGAGGTTCCGCGAGCCTTGGCGGCGGCCCGCTCCAGGGCGCGCTGACGCTTCAGCTTCTCGGCTTCCTCCAGGGCGCGGGCCTCAGCCTCAGCCCTGATCCGCTCAGCCTCAGCGGCGGCTTCGGCCTCCTTGCGCAGCGCCTCCGCCTGGGCTTCGGCTTCCTTGCGCAGCGCCTCTGCCTGCGCTTCTGCCTTAACGATCTCGGCCTGGCGGGCGGCCTCACGGTCCCGCTCGGCCTGCTCCCGCTCCCACTCCTCACGGCGGCGGCGGTCCTCGATCTCGGCCTCGGCCTTGCGGCGGTTCGCCTCGATTTCTGCGGTGCGCTCGGTCAGGGCGAGCCGCTCGCGTTCTGCCTCGATTTCTGCGCGACGGGTACGGTCGGCCGCCTCGATTTCTGCCTGCCGCCGCTCGTTTTCGAGCCTCGCGATTTCCTCGCGTTCGCGCCGGGCGGCCTCGCGTTCTGCCGCCTCGCGCTTCGCGGCAGCCTCGCGTTCCGCCTCCTCGCGCTTCGCAGCGGCCTCGCGTTCTGCCTCCTCGCGGGCTCGCTTTTCGGCGGCCTCGCGTTCCGCGACCTTCGCGCTCTCGAACCGCGCGATGATCGCGGTCAGTTCGCCGCGCCGCCGGGTCGCGTACTTGCGGTAGCCGGTAGCAGCTTCCGCGAGCAGGATCAGCAGCGCGGGGGCGACGGAGTGGAGCAGGATGCCGCCCGCGTCCGGCTTCTGCGGGACGAAGTGGAAGTGGCCGTCCGGGTAGAGCGACGTCCAGCAGTTCATCACCCAGGTGGAGAGGCCGGCGGTCCAGCGCAGCAGGAACGGCCAGCCGCCGGGCTTGTAGTCACCGCCGTGCTCCGCGAGGACACCGTCGACGTACAGGACGGTGATCAGGGCGAGGCTGGCCAGCGGGTCCAGCATCCAGGCGATGAACCAGGGGATCTCGTGGGAGATGCCGAACAGGGTCACATTCACACAAGTGAAGATCAAAGCGCCGCCCCCGAG
Source organism: Streptomyces sp. NPDC088707 (assembly GCF_044752725.1). Classification (NCBI taxonomy): domain Bacteria; kingdom Bacillati; phylum Actinomycetota; class Actinomycetes; order Kitasatosporales; family Streptomycetaceae; genus Streptomyces; species Streptomyces sp. NPDC088707. The sequence continues at coordinate 26,630 of NZ_JBIVLV010000021.1, forward strand.
GGTGAGCAGCGCCTTGGTGACCATGGCCAGGACCTCGTCCAGCTTGGCGATGGACTTCCGGGCCTTGGCGGCGTCTGCCTCGCTGACCGGAGGGGGCGGGAGAGGGGTCTTGGGCGGCCCGGCCTGCTTCGGCCGGGGCACGGTCGGGGCGCTCATTCTGGCTACCTTCCGTAGTGTGCGGGGGGAGTGTGCGGCGCACACTGCACAGGGTGCAAACCGGGATCAATCACCTGTGTGCGGGCCTGCACACTGGAAAGTCCCTAGGGGGAGGGAGGGGCCGCACAGTGCGGTGTGCGCTGTGCGGCCCCTCCCGGGGTCGGTTACTGTCAGTTGCCGTTTTCGAGCGGGGAACGGATCAGGTCGTACGATCCGTAGCCCTCCTCGGACTCGTCCTTGGCGATGACGCCGTCGTCCAGGAGCTGCTTCTTCAGGCGGTTCCACCAGTCGCGGGCGCCCTTCTTGTTGACCCGCATCCACAGGTCGTTGAGCTCCTTGGGCTCGAAGCTGTCTTTGCCTTCGCGCACCCAGGAATCCAGGCGAGCAAAGATGGCGGCCTTGGTGTCCTCGGGGGAGAGCTTGTCCTCGTCGGCCACCGCGCCGGGCAGCTGGAAGACCGGGGCGTCGTCGGCCGGCGCCTCGATCTCGGTCTCGACGCTGAGGTGGTCGTACGCGCCGGGCTCGGGGTCGGCCTCCAGGATCCGGCGCAGTTCCTCGTCCAAGTCCTCGGTCTCCTTCGCGAGCAGGTCCGGGTCGATCTCCACGTCCTCGTCCTCCTCGTACTCGTCGTCGGCGTCGTACTCGGAGGCCGGGTCCGCCGCCGGGGCGGCGGGGGCGGCCGACTGCTGGGGGAAGGCGCCGGATCCGTCGGCGTCGCCCTCCAGGAGCGGGGTGGTGTAGAAGGTGCGGTTCGTCCACAGCGCGCCGAACGCCTCAGCGGTCGTGGCGTCCATGGGCGTGCGCACGTTCACGCCCGCGGTGACGGCGGCCGCCAGGGTCGGGCGGTCGGCGTTGTAGGTGCGGGCGGTGACCGCCCAGCGGTCCTCGGGGATGCCCATCCCGGCCGCGTACAGGTAGCCGGGCTTCCTGTTCGCCCAGCCGGGGAAGGCGCCGGCGTCGATCGCCTCGGGCGGCAGGACGTACTGGGCCTCCGCGCCGTCGGACAGGCCGTAGGCCATACCGGCGGGGTGGTTGGAGCGCGCCGTGGTGTTCATCTGGTCGTGCGTGGCGCGCTGGATGGAGGAGAGGAACCAGCCGCCGGTGGAGCGCAGGGTGCGCAGCACCTTGGCGTACTCGTCGCCGTCGGCGAAGTCGGCGGCCTCCTCACCGATGATCACCAGGAAGTTCAGGCCGCAGCCCGGCTTCCACTTGGCCAGGCCCTTGGCGGCGAGGTAGTCGCCGCGGGCCTTGATGACGGTGTGCATCTGCTTGAAGAACCGGCGGGCGTCCTTCTCGTTGGTGATCACCATGTCGGCGGCGTGCCGGACGTGCCCGTAGTCCTGCATGAACTTCGAGCAGTTGATGACGATGACGGACACCTCGGTGCGGGTGGCGGCCTCGGTCACGATGATCGAGTTGCCGACCGTCTTGCCCGCGCCGTTGACGCCCTGGGCGACGCAGTGCTCGACGTTCTGCCCGCCTTCGACCTCCTGGAAGTCGTTGAGGACGCCGGGCAGGTTGAGCTTGAGCGTCTCGCCGTCCTCGTACCGACCGAGGCTGATCGGCAGGTCACCGAACCCGGCGCCGAACGCGCTCGGGCCGGGCCAGGCGAAGCCGTCCTTGAGGAGGTCGGCCACCTGGACCCGCATGGTGATCAGCGAGGCGTCGTCGTCGTCGACGGTGTGGGTGATGCGGCCCTGCCCGAGCTTGAGCGCGGAGGTCATGGCGGGGATACGGCGGGCGAACTCGTCCGCCGTAGCCCCGTCCTTCGCCTCGATCTTGGCGACGACCGTGCCCTTGCCGTTGGACTTGGCCTCCTGGAGCTCGTGCTTGGCCAGTCCGATCTCGGATTCGAGCTTGGCCCACTTGCCGCCGGCCTTCTCGCCCGAGCCCTTCTTGTACAGCGCCGACCAGAGGTGGTTGGCGATGCACAGGCCGGACCCGGCGAGCATCCAGGTGCCCATCGTGGCGCCGGACTCCAGGCCCACCACGGTGCCCAAGGTGACCCCGGCCGTGGTGGCGACGGCGTTGACCTGGTGGAGGTAGCGCACGTCCTTGTCGCGCTTGGCCTTGTGGTCCATGTGGTTGATGAACTTGGCCAGGGCCGCGCCGGTGCCGGCCAGACCGAGCGCGGCGAGCGCCAGGGAGGCCGGGGTGGTGGCGAGCAGCACGTGGGCGGTCTCGGCGACGATGCAGCCGCCGATGTTGATGCCCCACGGCCCGCCGTAGGTGACCCATGCCTTCCTCGAGGACTCCTGCTCCTCTTCGGTACGGGTGTCGATCTTCTTCGAACGGGAGGAGATACGGCGAGCCATCACGCTGCCCTTCCGGCCTCGCCCGGACGCCCGGCGGCGCCCTTGGGCTTGTCACCGATGGAGAATCCGGGCTTCTTCGAGCCCTTGCCCTCGCGCGCCTTCCGCTCAGCCTCGATCTCGGGCTGGATGAAGTGCTTGACGAAGGAGGCGTACATCTTCACGCCGCTCAGCCCGAGGACCTTCGCGGCGGACGCGCCGCCCTTGAGGTGGGCGGACACGAGCTTCGCGCGGATCTTGGACTGGGCACCGAAGGTCCACCACTTGCCCTTGTACTGGGCGAGGATGGCGCCGACCATGTCCGCGTCCATGCCGATCCGCATGTGGAGCTCCAGGCCGATCGCCCGCAGGATCCGGGCGTACTGGTAGAGGTCGCGGTCGCTCGTGAACTCGATCTTCTCCAGCTGCTTGATGAGCTCCGAGAGGTTCGAGCCGAGCTTCTCGCCGCTGTCGCTGCTGTCGCTCATGTCGGGGTGGGTTCCTTCCAGGTCGGGGGTCGTGCGGACGGGTCGGGGGCTGTCACCTCCCCGCGGGCCCGCACCTCGCGGTGCGGAGCCACGGGCAAGCGGCAAGGTCACTTGCTGGTGGCGGCGCTGTCGTTGGCGCTGGAGACCGCGGCGCCGATGCCGGTGCCGATGCCGTCGATCGCGTTCGAGAGCGGCGACGTCGCCAGGGCGTAGCCGCAGACCAGCGCGGCGATCAGGACGCCCGCTCGCATGTCGGCGCGCCAGAACAGCCAGGTGGCGCCACCGGCGAGCAGGAAGAGGGGCAGTGCAATCACGAGGTCCTCCAAGGACGGGGAGTCGGGGAAGTGCTCTCCAGCCACGAGGGCCGAACCGAGCTGAGGGGCGGGTGCTCCTTCGCTCTCCACCGCCACCGGACCGCGCAGGGGCGGGCCGGTGGCGACTGGGCAACGCAGGAAGCGCAGCGGGGTCAGCGGGCCAGGAGGACCGCGGCGATGACGATGAACGGCCCGGCCATGCCGAGCAGGTAGATGAACCGCATGTCGCCTTCTTCCAGGGGGAGTTGGATGGTCAGGCAGCGGAGCGGGCCCGGTTGCGGGCGGCGCGGCGCTTCATGGCGCGGCGCTCGTCCTCGGACAGGCCGCCCCAGACGCCGTCGTCCTGGCCGGCCTCCAGCGCCCACTGGAGGCACTGCTCCATGACCGGGCAGCGGCGGCAGACCGCCTTGGCCTCCTCGATCTGCAGGAGCGCCGGGCCGGTGTTGCCGATCGGGAAGAACAGCTCGGGGTCCTCTTCGCGGCAGACCGCGTTGTGTCGCCAGTCCACCGGGGTCACTTCCCCTGCCGGACGCGGCGCAGGGCCTCGTCCATGTCGGTGTCGGAGTCGCCGTTGTTCCGTGCGATGCTGATCTGCATCGGGGCCTCCATACAGGTCCTGGACAGCCCCGGGGGTCCGATCCCTGGGGCTGTCGCCGTTGGTAGAGCCGGTGTCCACCGCGCTCTCCACCGCCCACCGAACGACCCGAAGGCCGGCGGTGGACGACTGGGCAGCGCGGGGCTGCGAAGTGCTTGGGGTGTTGCGGTGCACGGCCTGCTGCCTTCCGCGCTGACCACCTTTCGACCGGGAGGTGGAGTGCCCGCGACCACTGGCTCACCCGCCGGGTCGTGCGATGTTCCGCTTACCGGCTGGGGGCTGTCGTCGCGCTACCGCCGCAAGGTTCTGCGGGGGAGGGTGATCGCTCGGCCCACGCGGCAGCCGAAACAGACCGTGGTCTGCCTTGCTGCCGCTCCGTGGCACGAAGAAGGGTCGCTCTCACTTCCCCGCCTCGTACCGCCGTTCACGGTGACCGGGATTCTGGCTCCGGTCGTGCCCTTCTGACGCATCCGACAGCCCCGCAAGGACTGGAGTCCGGTCACCCTTGCCACAACACCCGGCCAGTTGCCTGGTCAGGGGCGGTAGTCGTCACCCGGCGTAGCGTCTTCGGTTTTCAAGGAACGGTCACTCCCCGGTCCGGCCGCGACGCCAGTCGCAACGTGGCCTTCTCCGGGGGCTAGGCGGTCGGTGAATCTGGCCGCTTCGACCGCCGCCACTCAAGGTGGCGACGATGGGAGCCGTCAGAGCCGGAGGGACTTGGTCAGGCCGCGAGCGGCAGGGGCGCCGCGGCGGCCGGCCGCGTGATGCGCAGCTGCGCGGCGTAGGGGAGGAGCACGTCGACCAGGCGCTCGCGCACCAGCTCGGTGGCGGTCGGGTCGGTGGCGAGGATGTCGCGGGCGGCGAGCATCCGGTTCTCGCGGGCCTCGATCGCGGCGACGGCGGCGGTGATGTCCAGGCCGTCCAGCCGCTCGTGGGGAAGGGCGCCGGCCTCGAACATCTCCAGCGGCATCCCGAAGGCGACGTCCAGGTCCAGGCCGCCGAACTCGGGGAGCGGCACCTCCACCGCCTCCAGGAGGGCGAGCGTCTCAGCGTCGAAGTTCTCGGTGGCGAGGCTGGCGGTGGGGCGGCTGGTGGTGTTCATGGGGTGGTGCTCCCTTCGAGTTCGGGCTGTACGTGATCCCAGGAAGTGGCAGGTGGGGGCCTTTGCCGCCCCGCTCACCTTGTCGGCATAGCTAACTTAGCTGATAGAGTCGGGGGCGTGTCAAGCACTTGATTGAGGAAGCTATGGAAGCTAGCTAAGGCGAGGGGGTCGACCTACGATGTCGCTCATGAGCAACGAGGCCGTTCAGCCGTACCAGCGAATCGTTCAGGATGTCCGCGACAAGATCCGCTCCGGCCGCTGGACCGCCGGGACGAAACTGCCGAGCATCGGCGAGCTGGCAGAGGAGTACGGCGTCGCGGCCGGCACCGTCCAGCGAGCCCTGACCGAGCTGCGCACGGCTGGGCTCATCTACTCGCACCAGGGGCGCGGCTCCTTCGTCACGGAGACCGCCTCCGAGTCCAGCGAGGACTCGACTGCCCGCGCTCTCCGAGCACTTGAGGAGCAGGTCGCCGACCTCGCCGCACGACTCGAAAGGATCGAGAAGGGCCGAAGCGACTGACGTCCTTCCTCGCGTCCCGTTGCGCATGTTCGTCCCTCCCTGGCCGGTCCAACTTCGTTAGCAAAGTTGTAGGCCCGACCACGGAGCTGGTTCTAGGTCTGACATGTGTCCAGCGCCTGGACACACCGATAGGAGACATGGAGGGGGATCAGCGTGGGGCAGAAGCCGAACGTTCTGACCCCGGAGGCATCGCCCCTGGACCGCTTCGGCTACACGGTTCGGGACCTCCGCGAGCGGCGCGGCCTCAGCCTGCGAGGGCTTGCGGAAGCCACCTTCTGCTCGTACTCCAAGCTGTGGAAATGGGAAAACGCGAAGCGCGCTCCGAAGTACCGCTCCGAGGTCGAAGAGCTGGACCGCGTACTCAACGCCCAGGGCCTGCTGATCGAGTTGTGGGAGCGCATCGGCGCGGATGATTCCCCGCGGGGCCATGTGTCCGTTTCAGGGCTCCATGTGTCCGAATCATCGGTGGACCTGGCCATGGCCGCATCCCAGCGGGCAACGTCGGACGATGAGGGGATCTTTGTCCCCGCTCGTCTACGGGATGGATCGGTGGTTTTCGTGGCGCTGGATCGACGCGCGATGCTGCGTGGCGGGATGGGGCTCGGCGCAGCTGCTGCGCTGGGCGCGGGGACGCCGGCGGCCGCCAGCTCTCTGCCGGGGCTGACACGGCCTGCCCGATCGGCTTCCGCCTACAGCGGTACGCCGGTGGAGCACTTCCAGCGTGCGCGTCGTCTGCTGATCGACAGCGACAACCTCCTCGGCCCCGGCCGAGCCGTCGCGGCCGCGCGTCAGCACATCGAGGACATCAAGCAGCTGCGCCAGGACGCAAAGGGCGCTGATCGCCACGCCCTCATGGAGCTCCAGACCCAGTACGCGGAATTCGCCTCCTGGCTCTACCAGGACCTGGGCGACTTCGACAGCGCGCAGTTCTGGCTCGACCGGGCGTTCCAGTGGAGCCACACCGTCGGGGACGGTGACCTGACCTCGTACGTGATGGCCCGCAAGGCACAGCTCGCCGGCGAGATGCGCGACCTGGTCGACGTCGTCGACCTCGCCGAAGCCGCGCAGCGCATGGCCCGGCCCCGCAGCCGACTGGCCGCCGTCGCCCGGACCTACGAGTCGTACGGGCACGCGCTGCGCGGTGAGTCGACCGACAGCGAGCGCGCGATCGACGACGTACGCAACGCTCTCGATCGCGTCTCCGGAGACACGACCCCCTGGGGTGTGTGGCTGAACGAGCAGTACGTGGAGGTGCACCGCGCGCAGGGCCTGGAGGTGCTGGGCAAGCACGCGGAGGCCGCAGAGGTCTTCACCAGCGCCATCAAGGCACTGCCCGACGGCTACCACCGCGACCGCGGCGTCTACATGGCTCGGGCCGCCGTTGCCCACGCCGGTGCCGGCGCGCCCGACCAGGCCGCCGCAGTCGGCCTCCAGGCCCTGACCATCGCCAACGACACGGGCTCGGGCCGGATCGTCCGGGAGCTCGCGCGTCTCGACAAGGCGCTGGTGCCCTGGCAGCGCCAGCCCGAGGTCGCAGAGTTCCGCGCGCACTTCGACGGCACACTCGCCCACGAATCCTGAGCAGAACGGATCACACCACCTATGACCACGCGTCCGTACGTCATCCTCTCCGCCGCCATGTCGGTCGACGGCTACCTGGACGACGCCAGCCCCGAGCGGCTGCGCCTGTCCAACGCGGCCGACTTCGACCGCGTCGACCAGGTCCGCGCGGAGTCCGACGCCATCCTGATCGGCGCGACGACCATGCGGAAGGACAACCCGCGCCTCCTGGTCAACAGCGAGGAACGCCGGGCTCAGCGCGTTGCCGAGGGCAAGCCGGCCTATCCGCTCAAGGTCACGGTCACCCGGACCGGAGACCTCTCCGCCGACCTCAACTTCTGGCACCACGGCGGCGAGAAGCTGGTCGTCACCGTCGACGACGCAGTGGAGAAGGTGCGCGCCACCCTCGGTGGCCTTGCCGACGTCGTCAGCGTCGGCCCGGAGCTCGACTGGGGCCTGGTCCTCGATGAGCTGGGGCGCCGTGGCGTCGGCCGGCTCATGGTGGAGGGCGGCGGCACCATCCACACCCAGCTCATGGCCGCGGACCTCGCCGACGAAGTGCACCTTGCCATCGCGCCCCTGCTGGTGGGTCAGCCGGAGGCGGCACGCTTCCTGGGCGCCGCCGACTACCCCGGCGGATCGACGGCCCGGATGAAGGTGCTGGAGATCCGGGCGATCGACGACGTCGTCTTCGTCCGCTACTCCCCGAAGGAGCGCACCGCCTGATGTACGCCCCCGACCGAGCCCAGGACCTGCGCTGGATACAGCGTGCGATCGACCTTGCCGCGCTGTGCCCTCCGGCCGCCGGCGCCTACTCGGTCGGGGCGGTCATCGTCGGCGAGGACGGCACCGAGCTGGCGTCCGGCTACTCCCGCGCGACCGGCCCCCGCGAGCACGCGGAGGAAGTCGCCCTCGCCCAACTCCCCCAGGGCGACCCGCGGCTCGCCGGGGCGACGATCTACAGCACGCTGGAGCCCTGCTCCCAGCGCAGCGCCTCCCGTACTCCCTGCGCGCGGCGGATCCTCGAGGCCGGCATCCCGCGCGTCGTCATCGCATGGCGCGAGCCGAGCCTGTTCGTCGACGACTGCGTCGGCTACGAGCAGCTGGTGGAGGCCGGAGTGGTTGTGGTGGAACTGCCCGAGTTGGCGGCGGCCGCGAAGGCGACCAACTCGCACCTGCCGGGCCTGGGCGAGGAAGGATCCCAGTGAACGTCTCGCCCCCCGCAGTAGCGCCGCGCCCCCACTGGAGATCAGATCGTGTATCTTTCGTAGTTACAACGATCATGGAAGGCGTGGCTATGTCCGACTCGGACCGCTCGCAGCGGGTGGACGCTCTGCTGAACGGCCTGCCCGAGGCTCTGCCGTCTCCGCGCGTGCGCGCGAAGCTGCGCCTCGCGGCCGGCCTCACTCAGCAGGACGTCGCGGACGCCGTGGGCGTGAAGAGGGTCGCGGTCACGCGCTGGGAGCTGGGTCAGACCAGCCCTCGGCGCCCGCACCGCGAGAACTACTTGCGTCTCCTCAAGGGCCTCGCGGAACGCTTCCCCGAGGCCGCGAAGGCGGATGAGGGCACGCCGACGCCAGCCTCGGATTCAAGGGGGTCGGGGTGACGTAGCCGCCACCGGCCGCGCGGCCACCTTGCGGACTGACAATCCGCTTCGGCCAGCGCGACCCTTCGCACCGACTGGGGCATGACACCTCAGTGCGGCTGCTCAGTTCCGGTTGACGCCGGTCCTGAGCTTCGGCTCATCGAGCCACTTCTCTCGCAAAACCCCGCCTTGACAAGCGGGTCGGCCCCTTTGACAAGGGCCTTCTTCACCAGCAAGACCCGGCCGCTGACAACGGTCGATGCCCTACCGATCCGCGGGGCCCTGTGACGGGGGCCCTGCGGTTCACCAGGAGCGGGAGGGGAGGAGAAATCTCCCCCCACCCAATCCAGGTCCGCCCGCTTCTCACGAAGGGGGCGGTCCCAACACATCCGCACATCTGGCCGTCCAGCCCCGAGGGGCTCGGTTCGGTTCAGCTATATGGAAGGTGGGTCGTTCTCATAGTGCCCGAAGTGGTGTCCCCCTGTCAGCTTGACCTTGTCCGTTTCATGCCGGTTCAGGCGCGGCGGTCGTCCCGTGTGACGGGATCGGCGTACGGTTCCTCCCCTCTTTTCCTGTTCGTACAGGAAGAGGGTCTTCCGGTAGGAAGCTACAAGCGCGGGGCTTTCGGAGCGGTCTCGCCGGGTCCGATCGCGACGCCGGCCGTCCGGCTCGTGCACCCGCTCGTCGACGTCGTCCACAACTCCGTCGACGGGAGCGTCCTCGAGGACGGCGTCCCGTGTGGCGGGACGCGATCTGAAGTTGTTGCCCGCCGTGCGGGAGCGCGGGGGGTGATCCGGGCTCCGCGGACTTTGTCCACAGGCCGACTCGTGCAGGGTCGTCGGATGGATCACGAAGCACGCGTTTTGCCTGCTGAGGGGGGTGTCCGCTTTGGCGTGTACACCAGCCTGATGACGACACAGGCGATCTCCATCGCACCGGCCGGGACGGTGGGCCGATGAGCAGCACGGCGGCACCGGCCGTCGCGCTGATTCCTGCCCCGCGTCCGTCGGTCGACGTCGACGCGGTCTCGGTGCTGCCCGCGACGCTGTACGTGCCGGAGGCGTCCCAGTGGCTGACGACGTCGACGGGCCGGATCGCGCTGGACGGCTACTCCTGGATGCAGGCGGTCCACTGGGTCGCCGGGTCCGGGCTGTACGAGCCGCGCCGCTACCGGTCGCACGGGCCGCGCTCGTTCGGGCCGACGACGGTGCGCGTCGCCCAGGAGCTCGCGGAGCTGTTCCCGTGCCGTCCGGGGATCGAGTACCTGGTGCGGCGCACCGGGCTGTCGGAGCGGTCGGTGGAGTACCACCTGGGGATGCTGCGGGAGGCCGGGCTGCTCGCGTACGTCGTGCGGGGCACCCGGGTCCGCGGTGCGGCCGCGCAGGCGTCGGAGTTCGCGCGGATGGTGCCGGTGGAGTTCGACGTGGCGCTGGGCGTCCGTACGGCCGGTGAGGGCACCGGGCGGCGGATGACCGGGATCGCGGAGGCCGGCCGGGAGCTGATGGCGGCGCTGGCCAAGAAGGCGGCCCGCAAGGCCCGTAAGCGGCGCGCGAAGTCGTCCTCGAAGGCCCCGTCGAAGGGTGCCCGGAAGGGTGCTGACCAGGGCGCTGTGACGGCTGTTTCGGATGAGGTCCGTTGCACCCCAATGGGGGGTAGTTCCCGCAGTGTTTCTTCTGCGGGAACTACTTCCTTCCCCCCTGAGAGCAAGCTCGCAAGCGGGCAGAGCAAGTCCCCCACCCCGAAGAAGGTCAAGCGCGGCCGCCGGAAGCTCAACAGCGTCGGGCGCCGTTTCCAGCTGGCCTCGGAGCTGATCCGCCAGGTGCCGTGGATGGGCCGCGCTGCGGTGCCCCGGATCGCCTGGATCCTCAAGGAGGTCTCGGACGCGGGCTGGACGGCCGACCAGGTGATCGCCTTCCTGGACTGCGGCGACGCCCCGGGCATCGTCCACCGGCCGTCCGGGTTCCTCGCCGGGCGGCTGAAGGGGGCGGTGGCGCTGTGGCCGACCGAGGAAGGCCGGGAGCGGGCCGTCCAGGCGTACCGGGACTCCCGCCGCGCGGAGAAGGCCCGCCACCAGGAGTGGGAGGGCGACTGGCAGGCCCCGCGCAGCATGGCGGTCCGTCGCATGGTCGCTGAGGCGTTCGCCCCGCAGGCGCAGCCCTCCGACCAGTACGAGTCGCTGCCCGAGCTGGGCGGTGTCGAGGACCTGAGCGAGCAGGACGTGGCGGACATGCGGGCCACGGGCTGGGGCGAGTTCATGGCGGGCGACACCACGCTCGTCATGAGCACCTACGACGCCCTCGGCCCGGCCGCCGCCGTGCACATCTTCGGCGCTGACCTGGTGCAGCGCGCCCGCAAGCTGGCGAGCGGCAGCTCGCTGATGAACATCGGACGCCGGTAGGAGGCCGTGATGACCGAGACCCTGAACACCACCACCAGCAGCGAGCAGCCGGCCCCGGAGCTGTCGGGCGTCGACCTGGCCCGGGTCGCGCTGCACCAGGCCCGCGAGGCCGCCAAGACCCGCGGCGAGGGCGGCACCCGCAAGGCGAAGCGCCCCCTGCGGACGACGGTGCGGCGTGACGGCCGGGAGCCGAGCGGGTTCGCCGCCGTGCTCCAGGGCCTGATGGCCGACCGGGCCTGGGACATCCCGGCCGCCGGCGGAAGCATCCTGGACCAGTGGCCGGCCATCGCGGCCGCGCTCTCCCCGAAGCTGGCCTCGCACGTGACGGCGGTCGCCTTCCACGCGGAGACCGGCCAGCTGGACCTGCGCCCCGACTCGTCCGCGTACGCCACGCAGCTGCGCCTGATCAGCTCCCGGATCGTCGCCGCGGCGAACGACGCGGTCGGCACCCAGGCGATCCGCACCGTCCGGGTCCTGGCCGTGGGCGCCCCGGCCGCCCCGGCCCGCGAGGCGGTCACCGCGACGTCGGCGGCGGCCGCGCCCGAGGCGCCGGTGAAGACTCGCGACATGGCCGCACCCGGCTTCCACCGCGCGCTCACCGCCCACCAGGCCGTCCCGCGCGTCCAGCACGTCAGCTCGGGCGTCACCGAGGCGATCGAGCGGCAGAACCGGGCGATGCGCGAACTCAGCCGCCGCGCCTTCCCCGAGCCCGAGCCGGCCCCGGACGGCGGCCCGACTCCCCTCGAGGACGCACGTGCCGAGCGGCGGCGAGCGGCCGACGCCTCCCATGCCGCTGCACTGCGCCGGGCGCGAGCCGAGCGGGCGGGCGTAGCGTCCGGCACGACGGTGTCCCAGAGCTTCGCCAAGACCGCGTAGGATGGCGCCCCGCACCACGGCAGAGGTTTCAGAGGCTCTTCCAACTCCCTCACCGCCGGCACCAATCCGTCCCGTCGTGCATTCGGCGCGGGCCCGTGACCACCCGGTTTGACCGGACGTCACCGACGCTGCAACGATGCCGCCCCACAACCGCATACAGAGGCACTGAACGTTCGAGGTCGCAGCCGAGCTCTCTCACGTACGGTGCAAGCACCAAGGCGAAGGTTGATAGCTCCACCAAATCCCTCGCTGGCTCCACCCGCTCGAAGGCACACCCGCGCCCGGACTCTCCGGGCGCGGGTCTCTTTGTATGCCCCCGCCCCAACCCAGCCCTGCTCGTCCCGTGTCCGAGAGCCCCGGCAGCCGCCGGGGCTCTCCCTATATCCGGAGGTCCCCGTGACGGAACTCGCTTCCGCCGTACCCGCCTACGTCCTGCTCGCCGCGCTCGCGGTCATCGTCGTGCTGCTCACCGTGGTCGCCATCGTCGCGCGGGCGGTCGTGGCGAAGGCGCGGCCCGAGGACTTACCGCACATCCTTCCCGGCCTTGGCCAGGTCCTGGCCGCGCTGGCCCTCTTCCTCCCCTGGGGGCGCGCGACGCGGGGCCCGACCGTCGCGCCGCCGCTTCCCGCCCGGCCCGCGCGCAGAGGAGGCCGACGCCGGGGGTGAGCCGGGGGCCGGACTCGCTCAGCCGGCTCCCGTTCTGCAACGTCGCCATCGCCTTCCGCCGCTGTAAGTGCAACGCGCAGTGCAACACGCGCTGCAACAGAGGGCTGCAACACACCGCGTTGCAGCCCTGACCTGCACAAACGCCTATTGCGCCGCTTACCCGCCCACGTGTTGCAATCTCGCCAATCGCGCGATTCATGCGCGATTGGGTGAGCGAATCAATGCGCGATCCGCTATGATGTCTATTGGAGGTGACCTCTGTGTCCACTGAGAACGAGCTGTTCAGCGCTGTCGATGCGCTGCTGGAGCAAGTCGCACAGGACGACCTGCCGGCCCCTGCGGAGCGTAAGCGCCTGCGGGAGGCGGCGGGCCTGAGCCAGGCGCAGATCGCGAAGGCGCTGGACGCCCGCCGGGAGGCGGTGGGGAACTGGGAGACCGGCAAGACCGAGCCGCGGCCGCCGAAGCGCGCCGCGTACGCCCGGCTCCTGGAGGGCCTCGCCGCCCGCTTCCCCGCCCCGGCGACCAACACTGACGGGTCGTACGTTCCGTCACCGACCCCCACGTTCGCGGAGCACCTGGAGATGGAGGCCAGGGCGAAGGCGGACCCGAGGCCCTTCGTCCTGCCGTCCCTGCCGCCCATCCCGCCGCCGCTGGACGAGGCCCCGGCGGCCGAAGCGCCGGCGCCCCCGGCTGCTGCCGTACGCCCGGCGCCCGCCGCGAAGCCCGCCTCGTCGTCGCGGCGCCCGGGTGCGAAGAAGGCGGCGCCGAAGAAGACCACGGCATCGGCGGCCGCCGTCGACCCGCGCTTCGAGAACGGTCCGCTCGCGGTGATCGACGCCGACGCCGACGGGCAGGTGTCGGCGTACTGCGTCGGCGGCCTGGTCCTGGACGTGCCCGCCAAGACGATCCCCGCGCTGGTCGACTGGACGCTGACCGAGGCGAAGCTCGGGCAGGCCCGGCTGCACCGCAACGGCCGCGACGCCGACCCGATCCTCGTCCTGACCGCGTCCGCGCTGGAGCGCTTCGGCCTGCCGGTCGCCCTGTCGGAGGAGGAACGGCACGCGGGCCGGCTCCCGTCCGGCCACAAGGTGGTCAAGCAGATCGAACGGGCCGGGCTCAAGATGAGCCAGCGCGGCTTCGGCCCGTGGGCCCGCGTCTACCGCGACCCGGAGGGCTCCCGGCGCCGCTGCGTCCAGCTGTGCATCCTGCCGTGGAACGCCCTGGACGCCCGCGAGTGGGACAAGCGCGACGACCCGCAGCTGCCGACGATGCACCCGGCCGAACTCGTCCAGTACCTCGGTCTGTACGCGGCTCGGGTGATCACGCCGCGCGGCTCCACCGCGACGACCGGCCTGGAGCTGATGACCGCGCTGCGCCCGCCGACCCGCGCGCAGAAGGACGAGGCCACCGGGGAGTTCAAGCCCGCGTTCAACGATGACGCGATCACCGCCAAGTACGACGTCGTGCCGTGCGAGGTGCCCGACGAGCACCCGATCCTGAAGGACGCGGGGTTCGCCCGGCACCACATCCGCACCCCGGCAGAGATGCTGATGGAGGAGCCGTACGACTGGTGCCGACCGCTGACCGATGAGGAGTGCGCCAACCCGTACCTGGTCGTCGTCGACATCAACATGAGCTTCGCCGCGGCGGCGAACGGGCTCACGGTCGGGCTGAACGGACCGACCCACCTGACCGGCAACCCGAAGTTCGATCCGGCGCTGCCCGGCTCGTGGCTGGTCGACCTGAGCCACGTCGACCTGTCCCGATGCCGGGTCAACGGCCGCACGGTCGACGGCTCCCGGCTGCCGTCCCCGTTCACGCCGAAGGGCGACCACCCCGAGGGCCCGGCCTGGTACGCCACGCCCACCGTCGCCTACGCGGTGGAGCTCGGCTTCGACGTCGCGCCGATCGAGGCGTACGTGCGCACCCAGACCGGCCGCTACCTCGACTCCTGGTACAAGCGGCTGCGCGACGCGTACGTGGACACGATGGCCGACATGGGCGTCACCACCGACCTCCAGGGCCAGGAGTTCCTCGAGGCGATGGCGCGGCGCAAGCAGGTCGACCCGACGATGGCGCTGCTGGAGACCGCGATCAAGGCCACGGCGAAGGGCGCGATCGGCAAGCTCCGCCAGCGCTCCCGGGGCCAGGTGCCGTACTACGAGCCCTACCCGGCGCTGGACCGGTGGACGTGGCGCCCCGACATCCGGGCCGCCGTGCTCGCGAACCAGCGCACCGGCCTGCACCGCAAGCTGATGAAGACGGCGGCCGCCGCCGACCTCTACCCGGTCGCGATCGGCACCGACGCCATCGTCTACCCGTCGCCCGGCCCGTCGCCGCTGGACTGCCTGCCGTACACGCCCGAGGGCAAGCCGGCGCCCGGCGCGTTCCGGCTCGGGGTCTCGCCGGGAATGGTGAAGCACCAGGGCACCCAGACCGTCCTGTGGGCGGAGCAGCAGTTCGAGGAGCGCGGCGGCGTCTTCAACATCTCCAACCTCATCAAGACCGCCGACCCGACAGCCGGAGAAGGGGAGTAGGCCGTGGTGGACTCGCTCGGGGACAGTCTGGACCGCGCGCTGGAGGGGGCGTTCACCCGCCGCATCCCCCAGAGCGCCCAGGCGCAGATGAAGTACCTCGTCAAGCAGCTCAAGGGCACCAAGGCCGCCGCCCAGGCGCTCGGGATCTCCCAGCGCACCGTGGAGCGGTACGTCTCGGGCAAGCTCAAGCGGCCCCGCCAGGACCTGCGCGGTCGCCTGGAGCGCGAGGTGAAGAAGAGGTGGCAGCCGCAGATCCGCGCGAAGGCGAGGAAGAAGGCGGCGTCCACGGGCGGGCTGGTCGTCTCCACCCGCGCCCGCTTCGGGTTCGAAGCCGCTGGCGGCACGACCGACGACGCCCGGATCCGGGACATCACCCAGGCCCTGCCGCCCGAGTACGCCGACAAGCTGTTCACCGCACGGGAGCAGGGCCAAAGCGAGGACCAGCTCCGGCAGATCGCCGCCGACGGCCTGGCCCGGATGTACTTCCGGGCGAACAACTCCCGGGCCCACGGCCTGGGCGTGGAGTTCACCGACGTGGAGCGGCTCGACATCGAGCTGTGATCACCGCCCACGGCAGGGGCCCCGAACCGCGCGCCGGTTCGGGGCCCCTCCCATATGCCGTCGCCGTGTCAGCCGGCGGCGGCCTTCTTCTCGGCGAGCGCCTTCTTGGCCCGCTGGTAGTCCTCGTACGTCACGGCGTTCACCGCCTCCCTCTGGGCGAGCACCTTCACCACGTCGTCCTGCTTCATCGAGCTGCCCGCGAACTCCAGCATCAGCTCCACCATGGCCAGGCTCTTCCAGTGCCGCAGTTCCGCCTCGTTCAGGAGCTCCGGGCCGCCAGCCTCCATCATGTCGACCAGCCGCTCCCGGGCCCGCCACTCCCGGCGCCGACGCCACCAGCCACCGCCCGGCCGGTTCAGATCCCGCAGCTTGCGGATCTGCTCCACCATGGCCCTGATCTGCGTCTCCTGCTCGGGCGTCCATGCCTTCCCAGAGCCGTCAGCAAGCGCCTGGACGGCCTCCTGGGCGGCCTCGCTGCCGTCGCCCGGCCCGTCGCTGCTCAGCTGCTCCACGGCCGTCCTGAGCGCCGCTTTCGCCGCGCTCGCATCGTCGTGTTCGGACACGCTCTCCCCTTCTCCTCCGGAACGCGCAGCATGCCTGCCGCGCGGCGCCCCGGGCAATCGGACGGCCCGGCTACTGGGGCTCCGGGTCCGCCTCGCCCGGCGCGGCCGCCGTACGACAAGAACGTCGGCGGATGACGTCGGGCAGCTGGCGGGAGGCGGCGGCCGGGATGAAGAACAGCCCGGTCATGCCGAGTCCGGTCACGGCGGCGCTCAGCAGGCCCACCGACACCGACGGGTCGTCGACCGAGGCCACCCCGCAGAACACCGAGAAGGCGGCGACGAACACCAGCGAGGCGACGATCCACCGCTCCCGCAGCGAAGACCGGGTGCCGGCCACCACGCTCAGCCACCAGGTCCAGCCCGCCATCACGCAGAACAGGACGGCCGCCGGCGGCAGCAGCACGGGCGGCGCCCACCGCGCGACGTCGCCGCGGGGCAGCTCCTGCCCGGTGAGGTAGCCGACCTGGACCAGCCACACCAGGTACACCGGCACCTCGATCGCGATGACCACCCACATCAAGACCCGCAGACCCCGTAACGCGCCGCGCTCGCTCATCCCTTGGCCCTCCCCCTCGATCATCAAGTCCCAGGGAACGTAGCGGCCTGGCGGCGGCGCTCACCAGGGCGCGTTACCCGGAGGAGTGGCGATCAGCCGCAGGGTGCCCCATCGTCGTCGGCCTCTGTCCACAGGTCCGCGGCTGTGAGCTACCTCCATGACTGAGGAAGAGAAGGCAAAGAAGGCGGCGCAGGCGGCCAGGACGCGCGCCAAGATCATGGAGGGCTTCGCCCGTGCGGAGCGGAAGCTGTTCACCCGGCCCGCGCCGAAATCGCCGCGAGCGCAGATGAAATTCCTTCGCACGCGGGAGAAGGGCTCCACCAAGAGCCTCGCGGAGCGGCTGGGCGTCTCCCGCAAGACGGTGCAGCGCTACCTCTCGGGCGAGTCCACCAAGCCGAACAAGCGCCTCAAGGAGGCGCTAGTGCAGGAGACCGAGTCGGAGTGGCAACCGCAGGTCAGGGCACAGGCCAGGCAGCGCGCGGCGTCCTCGGGCGGGCTGGTCATCTCCTGCCGGGCGTCCTTCGGATTCGGTTCGGAGGGCACCTCGGACGCGGGCCGGGTGCGGGACATCAGCGTGGCCGTCAGCCCCTCCCACGCGGCCGCCATCATCGCCGCACAGGAGGATGGTGCGACGGACAGCGACCTGCACGACGTGGTTGCGGAGGCCATCGCGGACGCCTATTTCCGTCAAGGCGGTGGCGGCCGTGCGGGCCTGGAGGTGGAATTCGCGGACGTGGAGTGGTTGAAAATCGCGTTCTAGCAGCGCGGAATTAACGGCTGCGATAAACCTGTGTTGAGCTGACGCGCCCGTGCGCAACGGCTCGATATCCCGCCCTTTTCCCCGTGACGATTGAGAGGCTCGTGTGAGCACCCCTGCGCCCCGCTCCCGCCGACGTCCCCGCGTACCCGCGCCCGGCGCGTCCGCGCCCCGCCCGCCGGTCGACCAAGCGAAGATCGGCCGCAGCTCGGTCCGCCGACGCGCCACTGGCATGACCGCTACCGAGGCCGCGGCCGCGCTCGAGGACGCCCGGCTGCAGCAGCACATCGACCGTGATCGTGAGGACCTGGCCGACGATGAACGCGGCCCCGCCGAAGTCGCGGAGTGGGAACGCGTCGCGCAGCTGCTCGCCGCAACCGGCGGAACGTACGACCCGAAGGCCGACACCGTCGTCCTGGACGAGCTCGCCGCCGAAGCCGCGGCGGCCGCCGAAGCGGAGGCCGAACTCCGCGACCTGGAGATGGAGCAGCAGCGGCAGGAGTGGCTGCACTCCAACGGGCTGCCCGAACGCGCCCACATGCTGATGGCCCTGGAGAAGGCCGGCCTCCTCGGCACGACCGGTGCGCACTACGGCGCCGAAGGCCCGCTCGTGCTGCACGAACCCGAGGACACGGACGCGCTCGACTACCTGAACGAGTACGGCGAGTTCTACGAGATGTTCCGCATCCTGGAGGGCCGTGGCATGGCCCCTCCCAGGGACCCGGACGCCGTGCCAGCGTCCGTGCGGGCGCACAGCGCGCTCCTCCGAGCTATGGCGCGGGCCGGGGGGCTGGAGAGCTTCGACGTGGGCCACGCGGTCCGCCTGGCGCAGGCGGACCCGGACGCCGTCCTCGCGCTCGCCGCGTGGATCGGGACCCCCGCCCGGAGCAGCCGGTGAGCGCCGCCGACCGCGTGGTCGCCACGTGGGCGCAGTCGACCGGCTGCGGCACCCGCCATGAAGTGCTGACGGCCGGCGGCCAGGTCCACGTCGACTACACGCCACCGCTGGGGGAGCCCTGGTTCGAGGGTGACGACGACCCCGACTACAACCCGATCTGCTCGTGTCCGCGCGTCCCGCGCCAGCTCTGCATGGAGTGCGCCGGCTGCGCCGCTTGCGGGCAGTGCACCGGCCCGCACGTCTGGCCCCCGCTCCAGACCTGACAACCAGTTGTCACGCTCACCGAGAGTGATAGTCGGTTGTCACGCCCCCTGTCACGTTGCCGGAAGACCGCGTGACAGCACACGCCCGAAAGCCCTTCAATTCGGACATACAGGCGTGGATGCGGCCCGGAAACCCCCCTCCGGGCCGTTTCCGCGTGACAGGCGCGACAGCGTGACACCCCACCGGCCGGTGATCACGGTCCGTGTCGGTCGGCAGCGGGCCGGAAGCGCCGGCCCCGCGCCCTGCAGCGCCCTCACCGGTCCGGTTCGTCCGTACCGGGGTCCGGTGGCCCGGCCCGGCGATACCGTGGTGACACACGCCAGATGACAGCCAGGAGCCCCCGGATGAGCGAGCAGCCGGCCCTCGTGCCCGACCGCCAGCCCCTCGATGAGCACGCCGCCGCTTCCGCCCGCGCGTACGCGGCCGACCAGCGCGCCCGAGTCGACGTCCTCGCCTCGGTCCTCGAGGACATTGCCGCCAACGGCTACCCGTCCCCGGAGACGGGCGTGCTGTGGGAGGAAGCCCGCGACGCCCACCTGGACCGCCTCGCCGGTGAGCAGCCCCGTGTCGCCTGACCACGCCCCGCGCCGCTCCCAGGTCGTCCTGGTGGAGCCCGCGCTGAGCCAGCTGGCGAAGCTCACGGCGCGCGAGACGCACCGCCTGGACCGCGCGATCGTCGCGATCAGCGTCAACCCCGAGCTGGGCACCCCGGTGCCCGACACCCTGCTGCGCGACTACGTCGACGACGTCGACGGGGTCCGCGTCATCTACTACGTCACGGCCCTTCGGCAGATCACGATCGTCGCGTACGTCGAAGCCTGATCGACATGCAGCAGCGCCCCGGATCCGCTTGGGTCCGGGGCGCTGCTGTGTCTGCTGCTCGGTTGCTGCTGCTGGTGGTCGGGGGTGCCGGAGAGCGATGACATTTCGAAGGCCGGCCCCGGGCGCCGCACGGGTGCTGCTCGGGTAGCAGGCCGTGCTGCACCGGGGGCAGCACGCCGTGCAGCAAACGGTCGTTCGGCTGCTGCACGGCGTGCTGCGACCCTCAGTCGGCGGTGCCGGTGGCCCACCGCTCCAGGTCGCTCACCGGCTTCTTCAGCAGGGTGCGACGGCGGGACTGCGCGGTCGCACGGCTCTCCAGGTGCATCGCCTTCGCCAGGTCGGCGTGCGAGACCTCCTTGGCCGCCGGCTGACGCAGCGAGGCGTCCCGGACGGCCTCCAGGCGCTCCAGCAGCCCGGTGGCGCCCTCGATGGCGGCCGCGAGCTCCGCGGCGCTCGCACCGCCCGTACGCAGCAGCGCCAGGCCGTGCAGCGCGGCGGCCAACAGCGCGGCCAGCTGCTCGCCGTCGCTGCCGAGCGCGGCGACGTCCTCGGCGGCGAGCGGGACCAGGAGCTGCTCCTGGCGGTGGTTGTCGGACGCGGGGTCGGTGCTCACCGCGGTCTCCTTCCTCGGGTGGATCGGTCAGCGGTCGGCGACGGTCCAGCCCTCGCCGGGCCGGATACGGATGATGCCGCCGGGGGTGTGCAGCTGCCCGCCGCCCGCGCCCAGGCCCAGCGCGTCGATCTCGTTCAACAGCGCGGCGGCCTGCTCCGCGAGCTCGCGGGCCTGCGCCTGGCGGGCGCGGAGTTCCTCAGCGGTTCCGTTGAACACGGTGTCTCCCTCGTGGGTGTCGAGCGGCGGGGTCAGCGGGCGGGTGGTCTACAGCCAGCGGAAGAGGTCGCGGACCTCGGAGGCCGCGCCCGAGAGGTTGTCGGCGTCCAGGCGGGCGTCGAAGTCGAACGGGTCCTCCGTCTCGTCCATGACGTCCTCGGACGCGGCCGCCAGGACGTCGGCGAACCGCTCGTGGACGGCCGCCTCCTTCAGGGCCTGGAGCACGGACTCGCGGTCGGCGGTGCCCCGCTTGATGGCGTCGGCGAGCAGCCCGAGCGCGGCGGCCGCCGCCGGGGCCAGGTACGCCAGCTCGCTGTCGACGCCGCCCCGGTCGGCGCTGGTCTCGATGGCGGTGATGTCGGCGGCCTTCACGATCTCCGTGGACGTGTGCTCCATGACGGGCTCTCCTCTCGGCTGGCGGGGGGTCAGGCGGTCCGGCTGAGGTAGCCGGCGGCGACGTCGACGAAGGTGTCGTGGGCGACCTTCGCGGCCTCGCGGGCGGCGGTCAGGGCCTCGGTGCTGGCGTAGGCGTCGCGCAGCGCGTACGTCAGCGTGACCATCTCGTCGGCCGCGGCGCGCACCGCCTGGTCCTCGATGAGCACCCGCAGCGCGACCAGCGGGCGGGTGACGGCGGACCGGGTCATGTGGCTCTCGCCGCGCAGGGCCTCGATCCGCTCGGAGCCGGCCTGCTTGAGGACGGCGTCGCCGCGCATCCACATCGCCCGGCGGTGGTCGCTGACGGCGCAGGCCAGCGCGGTGACGGCCTCCAGCCGGTCGCGGCGGATCGCCTCGCCGTGGGTGACGCGGACGGACCGTTCGGCGGCGCGCTCCTGGAAACGCCCGCTGACGATCGAGCCGAGCAGCGTGCCGACGATGGCGAGGGCGGCGGTGACGAGGGTGACTAACACGGTGGGTTCCTCCCCTGTATGAACTTCAATACATGTATTGAAGTTCATACAGGAGGGAGGCGCAAGAGGGTCGCTCATGATTCTTTTCGCGGGGCCGCGACCTGCGCGTTTCCCGCCTGCGGGAACCGTGTGCGCGTATCTGACATACGCGTCCCGCGTGCGGGAAGCGGTGGAGCTCCCGGCCTTTGGCCCGGCCTTCCCCCCCAGGGGAACGATGTTCACGAGGCCCCGCAACAGCCTCGTCAGCTGCCCAGGGCCCGAAGGCAGTGTTCCTGCCGACACAACGCGGGCGGCTCCCCACCTGCGGTTTTCCCCTCCAGGGGAACGTTGTTCCACCTCTGCGTGGACAAATTCGGCCCCTTTGGCCACCCGTGCGGGGACAAACTCCCGCCCTGAGCTGGTCACCGACCTGCTGGTTTCCCGCCCAGGGGAACGATGTATCGCCCTCGGCGCACGCAGAAACGGCGCCGCACCGTGGGGTGCGGCGCCGCAGTGCGGGCGGTGTGGCTACGAGGCGTGGAGCTGCCGGACGGTTGCCAGGGGCGCGTCGTCGTCCTCGGGCTCGGTGGGTGCCGGCTGACCGGTGGCCTTGGAGCCCAGGCGGTAGAACTTCACGCCGACGGCCGTGTAGGCGAGCGCCAGCCAGCCGTTCTCGGCGAGCCGGCCGATGCTGCGCGAGGCGCTGGTGGTGCTCAGGCCGACCAGCTTCCCGATGTCCGTGGCGGTGCTGCGCACGGGCTCCCCGACCGGGACCGCGGTGGCGTAGTACATGAGGACCTTCAGGTCCGCGCCCTGCTTGAGCTTCGACCGCAGCAGGAGGTCGTTGAGCTCGCCGGCCTCCATGAAGCGCGGCGCGAACGGCTCGGCGATCGGCGACGTCATGACGCCTCCCTCTCCTTCTTCTCCGGCGGGCACGGGGTTACAGGGTGTCGGGCGTGCTGCGTAGCCCAGCGCTGCTGCCCCGAGGAGCCGTCGAAGGCGGCCCGGGAGTTCAGCTTGTAGAACTTCACCCGGCCCACCTGCTCGGCCTCCAGGAGGAAGCCTCCCCTGTTGAGGTTACCCACGGACCTGCTCACCGCGTTCGGACGCAACTCCAGGTCGTTGCCGATTTCGCGGAAGCTCCTGCGCAGCGGCTCGTCCCCGGACGGCGCGTTGAACAGGTAGTAGCCGTAGACCAGCTTGTCGTTCTTGGTGTAGCCGCTGCCCTTCTTCCACAGCGCGGCGCCCAGCTTCTTGCTGGCGTTGACGTGCCGACCGCCGCCACTCCAGTCGTACGGCTTGTCGTCCTCCTTCAGCAGCTCCAGCTGGACGTACTCGCCCGTGCTGGTGTTCACCGCTGGCCTTGCCCGGCTCATACCGCTCCTCACCTTGGGATTTCCCCTAGAGGGGAACGATGTACGCGGCCTGACCGTAGCGAGCATTTCCCCTCCAGGGGAACCCGCCACGCCGACCGGCGCCCGATCCGGACCACTGAGCGTTTCCCCTCCAGGGGAAAGGTGCGTCCCGATCTGCTACTCGAATAGCCTCGATTGATACATCACATGGCCTCTGACCTGCGACGATGCGTGTTCCCTCTATACGCACCTATCAGTGGGCTCCAGCCACCCCCTCGCGCGCGTGAGGGCCGGCCACCCGCAGCTCCGTCGATCCGCCCGCCAGGCCGCCCCAGCCTCACGAGACGGCGGGCCTCCTCGCCCCGCAGATCCTGCAGGCTCACAGCTCTCATCTACACCATCCCGGTTAATCACCGCAGAGCGTATCCGGTCGAATTACTCCCTATTTCCGGCGCTCTATTCTGGAGCTGCCATTCACTAATTGTCCGGCCTTTCTCTATTTCTCGCACACCACACCTCAGAAGTAATCCGCAGCCCGGTTTTTCCTGGTCAAGGGTGGTGCGGAACCATTCCAGTCTTAAGCTAGCTGCTATCTTTGAAGCACGCACCCGGATCGCCTACCCGCACCCTCTCCTACCTCTGTTCGGCCCGTCA
>NZ_JBIVLV010000022.1:0-40256 GCF_044752725.1 Streptomyces sp. NPDC088707
GTTGGGGGACAGTGCTCCTAAAGGGGCAGAGGGGCCCATTCAGCGGAGCGGGACGACGTCTGCGGGGCGGGCCCGCAGGTCTTCGGGGCTCCAGTCCGGCCGGGCCTGGAAGGGGCCGAGGCAGATGGTGGGGGTCGCCCACGGGTCGGGCTTCCACAAGGGATGGACTTCGGTGCGGACGGAGAGCAGCGTTCCGTCGGCGGCTCGGATGTCGTAGCAGGCGACCCGCCGGACGACCTGCCTCAACATGGCGTTGCGCTCGATCGGAAGGAAGGACTTCCATTCGGCGAGGAGGCCGATCATGAGCGCCTTGTACTGCTCCTTGGGCGGGCTCGCTTCCGCCTTGCCCAGTGCGTCAAGCCGTGCGATCAGCTTGGCCCTGTCGGCTGCGAGTTGGTCCCGTACGCGGGCGAAGGAGTCGGCAGGGTACTTCTGGGGGTCCATGGCGTTGTCCATGACGAGCCGGTCCATGGCGGCATCGACCCGCTTCACGTCGGCGGTGAGCCGTCCTCGCTCGCGCAACAGCGCTGCGTCGGGGTCTTCCGTCGGAGCGGCCTTGCGCTCTCCAGGGGGCAGCGCGTCCACCTCTTCGGCGAATTCGTCTCTGATCCAGTCGCGCACCGCGTCTTCGACTTGCTCGCGCTTCACGTTGATTCCGTCGCAGGCGCTCTTACCGGCGCCCTTGCGGAGCCCGCAGACGAGCCAATAGCCCTTGACCTGCTCCTTCTTGTCGGTGCTGTACGAGGCGTGGCTGAGGTGTGCTCGACACCGTCCGTGACGCCCGATGCCGCTCAGGGTGTAGGCAGCCACTCGCGCACGGGGCGGTGTCTTCTTGGTGCGCTCGCGATGCTCCTTGTACTCCTCCCACCGGTCCGGGTCGATGATCTTCGGCTGTGCTCCGGGCAGGGAGAGCATGCGATCGGCGGTGCACTTGCCCAGTTCGGCGTTCTTGCCGTACCCGCAGCGGCACTCCCGGTCGTGGACGCGGAGGAGGCCGGCGGCGAATCCGGAGTCGAGGTAGCGGCTGATGTTGCTCGTGTACCAGACGCCGCCGGTCATCGATGGGATGCCGACTTCCTCGTTCAGCCAGTAGGCGATCTGTGTGAAGCCCTGAGGGGTGGGCGTCGCGAGCTTCCGGTCGTACATCTCCTCGACGATGGACGCGAAGTCGGGGTGGAGGGTGTACCGCTCTTCCTGGAGGCGCCATCCGCCGGGCAGGGTGGCGTCGGGGACGCGGCGGGGGTGCCAGACGTACCCGAAGCGGGGGCGTCCGGTGGCGGGGAGTTGGTTCTTGATCCGGAAGGCGTGGGCCTCGCGCCATGCCTCGCCCGCACGGTTCGACTCGTAGTTGCCGAAAGCGAAGATCATCTCTCTTTGCAACTCACCGAGCGCCGTGGTGACGTCCACGAACTCGGTAGCCGATTCCAGCTCGCCGCCGACCGCTTCCAGGCGGGCGAGGTTGGCCGCGGTCCCGGTTCGGTTGCGGCCGAATCGGCTGTAGCGCCACACGGCGATGCCGCGCGCCTCACGCTGCTCAACACGCTCGATACACCGCATGATCTTGCGCCGGAAGTTCCGGCCTGTGGCGTCGAGGTCGACGACCATCGGCTCGGCGAGACGGCGGCCGGTGCGGGCCGCCCACTGCCGGATCGCGCTCTCTTGAAGCTCCGGGCTGATCAGCTCCTCTTTCCATGTGCTGACCCGGATGTAGCCGACCCAGGGAAGGTCATCGTCTGGCGGCCTTCCCTGGTTCTGCCGTGGTACGTACAGGCTGCTCACGGTACGGCTCGATTCTCCTCGGTGGTGGTGTTGGCGTCCGGCCGACGGCGTGCGTTGAGGCTGATCACGTCGGCCGGGGATTCATCGCGTCCGCATACCTCGCACAGTCCAGGGGACGGCGGGCGCGGAACGTCGATGATTCCTCGGCCGACGTGGTCCAGCGCTTTCACGTAGCCCTCTTTCCGGGCCTGGTCGAGTTGTTCGGCAGAGGTCTCGTGGGTGCGGGTGATCATGACCCAGTACATGACGGGTACCGCCGCGAGGAGCCCGAGGAGTCCAGCATCCGTGAGGGGGGCGGTGCTGGTGACCCATCCGGTGACGCCCGCGGTAAGGGACGTCGCGAAGAGGCCGGCAGTGAGGGCAGAGACGGTGCGGCGGTAGATCATCCGTGTTTCTCCTTGCTAGTCGGCGGTCCTCTCGTCCGAGGCGTCGCCGGTGGCGCGGTTCCGTTTGACGGTGTCGATGACGGCCTCGACGATCCTGCGGTCGCCGGGGTCGGTAATGCCGAGTTCGTCGAGTGCTTCGTCGGGTGTGATCGGGCGGGCGACGGCGGGGCGGGTGCGGACTCGGTCGACGTCGTCGTGTGTGAGCCATCCGGCGTGGATGAGGATCTCGCTTAGGGGGTCGCCGAAGAAGGCGGCGAGCGCCTGCAAGGAGTCGATGCTTGGGGTGCCGGAGTCTGCGAGGAGTCGCGTCAGGGTCGGTGACACGATTCCGCTGTCGCGGGCGAGCCGTGCTTGCTCGCCTCTATCTGGGATCTGATATCCGGCGCGTCGGGCGCGGTCTAGTAGCCACTGCCCGAAGGTGGGGCGCTTCGTTTCGTCCATGCATGGACGATACCGCGCACAAAACGATCACGGCACTAGATGCCGCGAGTCTGGCCGGATTCTTCACAGCATGCACCCCCTGAGGCCAGAACATCGCTGGTCGGGCCACTTCGAACGTACGCACGATTCTTATCAGTCAGCACGCCGCTGTCAACGGAATCTCACACTCTGCACAAAGTCCATCACGTTTCACAGCCGTATCGATGGTGCACGTGTGAACGAAGTGCTACTGTTCCATGCATGGACGAACGGAACGTCCATGAAAGGAACGCGCCATGTACGACCGCACACAGCTCGTTACCGCCGCTGAGCGCAAGGGCGACACCCGTCGGGGCCGCGTCTCCGCCGCCGCCGTCGGCCGCCGTCTCGGCGTCCCGCCCAACACCGCCTGGCGCCTGCTCAACGGCGTGACCGCGCCGAGCGGGCCCGTCGTCGCCGCCGTCGAGCGGCACTACGGCGTCAAGGCCCGCCACCTCCTGATCCGGAAGGCGTCGGCATGACCGCCCCCGTCATCCCCCGCGAGCAGGCCCTTCGGAACTTCCGCCGCGTCCTCGACGCCGCCCGCGACCGCCGCGACCGCGACCGCGCCGCCGGCCGACTCGACCCCGCGACGGAACAGCTCCTCCGCCGCCTCGAACGCGAGCAGCACGAACAGGCCACCCCCCGGCCGATCGCCGCCTGAAACCGCGAAGGGCCGCCTGGATTGCGCCCAGACGGCCCCGCTGATCCCCCGAAAGGAACCAACATGCAGACCCAGGGTACCCGCCCCCTCCGCGCCGTCGAGGCCATCAACGGAGCCCGTGCCTACCGCCGTCAGTGCGCGTTCCGCGACTCCCTCGCGACGCAGCTGCACGCCATCCACCCCGGTATCGCCCGCGTCCACCTGACGCCGGTCGTGACCGACATGGGCGGCGAGGTCCGCCGTCAGACGCTCGTGTCGCTGTACGACTCCACCGGCTTCGCCGTCACCGCGCCGCTCGGCGCGCACCGCGCCGCCCGGCTCCTGGTCCTCGACGCGTTCCCGGGCGCCGACTGGAGCCTCCCGCAGATCTACAACGCCGGGTACGGCGTGCTGTCCGTCAACGTGCCCGAGGCGCCGGCCGAGCTCGGCATCGACACCGCGCCGGCGGTGACCGCGTGATCCGCCCGACGATCACCGCCGACGGAACGGCCGTACGCCTGCCCGTCGCCGCGGCCATCACCCCCCTGCTCGACGAACTCGCCATCGCCTACGCCGACGACCCGGACATGGTCGGCCGGCTGCTCGCCGGGCACGCCGCCGCCGTCCTCTCCCTCGATCACGCGGTCGTTTCGGACGACACGCCGGACTGGGAGCGGGCGATGCGCGCGGCCGAGGCCGACGGGACCCGTGAGGCGCTGCTCGGCGGTCTGGAGTCGGCCGAGCGTCTCGACGACGTCCTCGGGCCGGACGACGCGATCAGTCTGGCGACCGCGCTCACGAAGCAGGCCGCCCACATCCGCCACCGCACCACCGCACAGGAGAACCGCTCGTGACCGTCACCGCCCTGCCCTTCGCCCCCACCGGCCAGCCCTCGACGCCGCCCGTGACCGGTCCGGCCGATGTCACGTACGAGCCCGCGCCGAGCGGCGCACCCGCCGATGCCCCCCGCGTGTTCGCCGCGATCAACTCCGTAATGCGGGACGCGATGCCCGTCGGGAAGAACCAGACGAACAACCAGCAGAACTACAAGTTCCGGGGCATCGACGACGTCATGTCGGCCATGGCTGGCCCGCTGCGCGCCCACGGAGTGTTCATCCTCCCCAGCATCGCCAGCCACAAGGCCGAGCGGCGCGGCGAGAAGATGACGCACGTAGTGATCCGGATGCGGTATCGGATCTACGGCCCGGCCGGTGACTGTCTGATCGCGGATGTTCCGGGCGAGGCCTCGGACTTCGCCGACAAGGCCACCAACAAGGCACAGAGCGCAGCTCTCAAGTATCTGCTCTTCACCCTGTTCATGCTGCCCGTGGACGGTCGCAGCATCGACGATGGCGACCGGCACCACCCGGAGACGCCGCCGGAGCACCGTGCCGAGCGTCAGGAGCAGCAGCGCCGCCAGCAGCAGCGCGCGCCTCGCCAGAACCAGCAGCCGAGCCGGGGACAGCGGCCCGCTTCCGGGCCTCGGTCCCAGCCGGAGCAGCCGCGCCGGGACTTCAAGGCCGAGGCCGAGAATGCGACGAGCGAGGAGCAGTTCACCGCGGTTCGGGCCGCCGCCGTCGAGGCCGGCGCCCCGGCGGAGTACCTCGCGACGCTCGACGCCATCGCGGACGGGAAGCGCGCGGACACGCGCGCCCCGCAGCAGTCTCGCCCCGCCCGACCCGCGCCGTCCCCGGACGCCACCATCACCGAGGCGCAGACCGGTGCCGCCGCCGAGGAGGCCCTCCGCCTCGCCGCCTCCCGCGCCGGATTCCAGACGCTCGACGCCGATTTCGAGCGCGCCCACGGCCGCACGATCGGCCAGTCCGACCCGGCCACGCTGCACGCGTTCCGCTCGATGATCGAGAGGGCCGCCCAGTGACCGAACCGACCGCCGCCGTCCCGGCCCCGGCCCCGGCCGAAATCCGGGACGCCGTAACCCGCGTCGCCGTCCTCGGCGCCCTGTTCGACCAGATCAAGCAAGCCCACAAGGAAGCCCGCGCCGACGCCGAACAGCTCCTCGAAGCGCAGTACCGGGCGACCGGCACCTCGAAGACCGACGCCGTCCTCCCGAACGGGACGAAGGTCGCCAGCATCTCCCGGCGGGGCGGCGAGCGCGCCGCCGAAATCACCGACGACGCCGAGTTCATGGCTTGGGTGCGCGACACCTACCCCAGCGAGTTCGTGGTCGAGATGATCCCGATGCGCCTGGAGACCCGCGTTCAGCCGGGGTTCGCCGCGAAGGTGCTCGCCGAGGCGACCGCCGCCGGGACGGCCCGGTACGTCGACGCGGAGACCGGCGAGGTGCACGACGTGCCCGGCGTCGAAATCCGCCCGTCCCGGGCCGCCACGCACCAGATGACCTACACCCGCACGTCGAAGGCCGAGGCGCTCACCGGCCGCGAACTGGTCGCCCGCGCGTGGCGCAAGGGCGAGTTGGCCGCTCACGTGCTGCCCGCCCTCGCTCCCGAGCAGGCCTGACCCTCCCGTACGACGGCCCGCCCCGTCCCCCGATCGGGCGGGCCCCTCGACCAGGAGCACCACCATGGAACAGACCAACCCGATCGGCCGACCGCTCCCCGCGTCCCTCCGCGAGCAGGTCACCACGATGCTCGAAGCAGGAGCCACCAACCGCGCCATCGCCGCCGAGTTGGGCCTCGACAAGGGAACCCCCGCCCGTTACCGCGCCGCACTCGGCATCCCGGCCGCGCCTCGGCCGCCGCGCTCCTGCCGCACGGACAGCGTCGAGGAGCGATTCCACAGCTTCGCCCGACAGGTCGACGGCGGCCACATGGAATGGACCGGCCGTCGGGTCAAGATCGGACGTACGCCCGTGTTCAGCTACAACGCCCGGACACTCACCGCCCGCTCCGTTGCCTTCCGCATCGCCCGGGGCCGGGACCCCCGGGGGTACGTCACCGCGGAGTGCGAGTTCGAGGGGTGCGTCGCGCCCGCCCACGTCGCTGACGAGCCGTCCCGAACTCAGCTCCGCGCTCAACTGGCCTCGCTCATGGGCCTCGATCTCAGCCTCACCGAGTGCGGCCGGGGCCACGAGACCGCCACGCACCGCCGGTACCTCCCGGACGGACACCCGTACTGCGGCGCCTGCGTAGCCCTTGCCCACGACGCCCGCCGGGCCGCCGCGTGACCGGCCGCGAGCGGCTCGCCCGCGCCCGTCGCATGCTCGACACCGCGCCGCCGGCCTCCGTTCCTGGACAGCTCGCCCTCGACCGGCCCCGGCTGACGTGCGACACCGGCAGCCCCCGGTGTGGCGCCGTCCCGGCCCGCCCGTACCCGTGCGGGTGGCGGTGCGAGGTCCACAAGCCCGTTCCCCGCCCGCGTCCGGAGGTGTCGTGACCGTCGCACTCTGCCCGCCGATCACGTACGGCATCGGCCGCATCGACGCCGAGCCGCTCACGTCTGGCCCCCGGTACGTCCGGACGGGCGGAATGAGCCGTTGGCACCGCCCTCGGGCCGGTATCCGCTGGTCGGACGGCCGCACCGTCTACACCGTGTGGTGTGGGCAGACGGTCGGGGGCCTGCGCGCCGCTCAGCCGATGCGGACCGCGGACGTCGTCCCGGACAGTCTGCCGGTGTGCGGGACGTGCGACGGCCGCGCGGTCGGTGCCGGGCAGGACGATCAGGCCCCCGGGCGCCCGCCGCTGATGTTCGGGCCGCGCGGCCTGACCCCGCCCCGACACTGCCCCGCCTCCCGGACCGACCTGTACGCGCTACTCCCGGGCGGCACGGCCGGCCTGTGCCTCGCCTGCCGGGACACCCACCCCGTCCGGGCAATGGGCGGCCCGTACGCCTCGCGGGTCGGCATCGTTCAGCACCCGCCCGGGGGCGGCCTGTTCGAGCCGTGTCCGTTCCACCGGTGGCGGCACCCCCGCCGCGCCGACAGCGGTCTCGCCTGTACTTGCGGCCGCCCGCTTACCACCCCGCAGTAGCCCCGCAACGCCCCGGGGCGAGGCCGGACCTGATCCCCTCGCCCCGGGCGCCCCACCCGACAGGAGCACCACACCGTGACCCTCGACGCATACGACTGGGCATGGCGCCACGCCCGCTCGCGCGGCAACGCGCGGCTGGTCGTGCTCGCGGTCGCCGACAAGACCACCGGCCCCGACGCCGAGGCCAGTCTCAGCACCGCCGAGGCCATCCGGCGGCTCGGCGGAGTCGGTAAGGGGGTCGCCGTCAAGGCCCTCGCCGACGCCGTCCTGTCCGGCGACATGGTCATTGCGCAAGAGACCGCGGGGTCCCGCGCGACCCGATACCGCCTCCCCGGAGCGGTCGGCTACACCCGCCGTAGTGGTCCGGATTCCGGACCGGAAGCGACATCGGCAGAGCGGTCCGGAATCCGGACCACAAACGGTTTGCGGTCCGGATCGCAGACCACAAACACCCCCGCTAGTGGTCCGGAATCCGGACCGGTAGACCCCACCCCCGAAGACGGGTTGTGGTCCGTAATCCAGACCGCTAGTGGTCCGGAATCCGGACCCCATCACTCACCCAGTGAAGGAATGAGTGAAGGAGGGAAGGAAGACGGCCCGCCGTCGGCAGTCGTTCCCGACTACGCCGCCGAGTTGGTCGGCCGGATCACTGCCGCACGGGTCTACCCGCAGTGGAGCCTCACCCCCGGCGAATGGCTCCGCGTCGACGCCCTGATCAAGCGTTCCGGCGTCGACATGCTCGCCTCCGTCGCCGTCCGGGCCGCCAGCAAGCGCGACGTGTCCCACGCCCGGTACTTCCTCCGCGCCTGGCAGTCCCTCCCCCCGGCCGCCGCCCCCGGCACCATCCCCGCCGCCGCCCCCGCCGGCCCCGACTCGAACGTCGTCCCCTTCGACCGCGCCCGCCCTTCCCAGCCCGGCCGCGCCGCCCAAGCAGCCGACTGGTACGCCGACCTCGTCTGAGGAGTCCCCACATGGACCGCCGTGAAATCGCCGCCCTGCTCGCGTACACCGACCGCCTCGACCCCAGCCGCGCCCCCACCACCAAGGAGGCCGCCGCCGAACGTCTCACCCAGTGGGCCGACCTGCTTGCCGAGGTCGCCGCCACCGCACCCCACCCCGAGGGCCGTCACTGGGACGCCTCACAGGCCGTCCGCCACCACATCGCCTCCAGCCCCTACCCGATCAAGCCGTCGGACGTTGGTGGTCCGTGGCAGGCCTTCCGCCGCGACATCCTCAGCCGCCACCAGGACCCCGTACCCGACGTCGATCCGAACGACGAGGCCGCCTATCGGGCCGCCCTCGCCGGCCAGCGCCGCGCCATCGAAACCGGCCGCGCCATCGCCACCCCCCGCGCCCTGATGCCCGGTGAGACCGGCACCCGCGACCAGCGTGAGCAGGCCAGCGCCGCCCGCCTTGCCTCCCTCGGCAGCTACGTCCCCCGCACCGTTGCCGGAGCCCTCGCCCCCTACCGGCCCGTCCGCGCCGAACGTGAACGCCTCGCCGTCGCCGGGCAGCCGGACGCCCTCGACGTCCCCTGCACGTGGTGCAAGGCCGAGACCGGAGAACCGTGCCGCGACATGCGCCTCAACCCCACCACCCAGGCCACCAACATGCGCCGCCGTGCGCGCCCCCACCCCTCCCGCCTCGACGCCGCCACTGCCCAGCGCCACGCCCAGGAGACCGCCGTATGAGCGCCCGCCACCGCCGCCGCAACAAGTCCGACCGCACCCGCAACCTCAGGCGATTCACCATCACCGGCTCGTGGGACAGCAACCCCGACCAGCCCGCCCGCTGGGTCACCCGAGACCCGAAGGAGGCCCGCCGCGTCGCCCGCAGCATGGCGGCCAAGGGCGGATACGTCATCGTCGAGGAACTCCTCCCCACAGGTGTGTGGGAGACGTGGTTCGAGCTGGACGGCCCCGCGGTCGTCGCGGAGCAGCGCGCCGCCGAGGCTGCCCTCGCCGCTGGATGGCCGGCCACTCCGACCGGATACCGGCCCGACGCCGACGACCGCCACCGCACGTGGCTCGTCGAGCAGGGCCTCGCCGAGGACCGCCGCGCGCAGGCCCGCGCCCACGCCGAGGTCCTCGCCGCCAAGCAGGCCGCCCACCGCCGACGCATCGCCGCCGAACTCAGCCACACCTCCCGTCACCTCATGACCGCGCCCCCGGAGGCCCGGCCCGACTACCGCCGCGCCGCCCGCCACCTGACCGGCGCCCAGCGATGACCGCCCCCGCGCCGATCCCCGACGCTGCCCTCGCCGTCATCCGCACCGTCCTCGCAGACGAAGGCCTCGGCGATCTCCTGTACCGACCCGAACGGACCGCTCAGCGCATCGCCAGGAAGCTCCGCGCAGATGGATGGGAGCTGCGAGTCATCGACGACACTCCAGCCCCGGAGACGGACACGTAGGCCCGCACAGGGGGGCGGCATGCAACTCCACACCGCCGCCCCCTCGGTGCTATGTTTCATGCATGCACGAACCGTGCATGTGTGACCGAACCGTGGGCGCCGCGCGCTCAGACCCCCAGAGCAGGAGGCCAGAGCCCATGACCCCCGCAGAGCGATTCGCCGCCAAGGTCACCGCCGGCCCCATCAGCCTTACCCGCGCAGCCCCCGGCCCCTGCCACCTCTGGACCGGCGGAGCCCGCAGCAAACGCCCGCACGACGCCGGACAGTTCGGCGAGTACTACGGCGCCTTCCACGTCAACGGCCGCACCGTCCGCGCCCACCAGTACGCCTACGAACAGGCCCGCGGCCCCATCCCCGCCGGCGCCGAGATCGACCACCGGTGCCGCCGCCGCAACTGCGTGAACCCCGACCACCTCGAACTGGTCGACCACCGCACCAACACCCTCCGGTCGACGGCCCCCACCGCGCTCAACGCCCGCAAAACCGCGTGCATCCACGGCCACCCCTTCACCCCCGAAAACACCCGCATACGCACCGACGGCTCCCGCCGCTGCATCACCTGCGAACGCACCCGCCCCACCACCGAAAGGCAGGCCGCCTGATGGCCGGAGAAACCACCATCACCCTCGCCGGAAACCTCGTCGACGACCCCGAGATGCGGTTCACCCCCGCCGGACACGGCGTCGCCAAGTTCCGCATGGCATCCACCCCCCGCACCTTCGACAAGCAGGCCCAGGAGTGGAAGGACGGCGACCCCCTGTTCATGACGGTGAGCGCCTGGCGCTCCCTCGCCGAACACTGCGCCGAGTCCCTCCAGCGCGGCACCCGCGTCATCGTCACCGGCGTCCTCAAGCAGCGCTCCTACGAGGACGGCCAGGGCGTCAAGCGCACCGTCTACGAGGTCGAGGCCGACGACGTCGCCCCCAGCCTCAAGAACGCCACCGCCGTCATCACCAAGGCCAACGGCCGACAGAACAGCGGCGCCCAGCAGAACCAGGGCTACGGCGGCGGCCAGCAGAACACCGGCGGATACGCCCAGCAGCGCCCCCAGAACGACCAGTGGAACACCGGCAGCACCAACGAGCCCCCGTTCTGACCTCTCTCAGCGGCCGACCGGACGCCGCGTCGGCCGCGCGCGCGAACACCTCGACCTGACCGAGACCAGGAGCACCCCTGATGACCACCACAGCCCTGTGGGCGTTTACCGCCCTCGTGTACGCCCTCCGCGCCATCTTCGTTGCCCGGCACGCCTTCCCCGATACGTGGGTAAAGAGCGCCGCTCTCGACACCGTCGTCATCGTGGCCGCGCTGGTGTCCCTTGCTGCCGCGGTTCTGTCGTGAGCCAGGCCACGCCCCTTCCGGGCGATTCCCCCATGGCGGCCCGCCTGCCCGCGCTTGCCGTCGCATGTCCGACGTGCGGGGCGGCGCCCGATGCCCTGTGCACCTCGCACAGCGGCACCCGTACCCGCTTCCACGACGTCCACCAGGCCCGTACCGCCGCCCACCAGGAGCAGACCCGATGAGCACCGACCGCCCCGTCCGCCCCGCCATGACGATGCGCGAGATCCGCGAGGCCCTCGGCCACAAGGCGCCGACCACCGTGAAGCCGATCGAGGTCGGCCAGACGTACCGGCCGACCGAGTACAACCAGGCCCGCCTGTCCGAGGACCGCGCCACCGTCACCCGAGTGTGGACGCCGGACGGCC
Source organism: Streptomyces sp. NPDC088707 (assembly GCF_044752725.1). Classification (NCBI taxonomy): domain Bacteria; kingdom Bacillati; phylum Actinomycetota; class Actinomycetes; order Kitasatosporales; family Streptomycetaceae; genus Streptomyces; species Streptomyces sp. NPDC088707. The sequence goes on from NZ_JBIVLV010000022.1 coordinate 11,333, forward strand.
AGAGCGAGCAGACCATCGCCTACGACATCGCCACCGTCGGCTACCGCGGCCTCCCGAGCACCACACACAGTGCCCTGGCGGAGTCGGTGTTCCGGAAGTCGTACGCCCTCGACATCCCGGAGCCCGCCCCCGAGTCCCCGGCCGACATCGTCGCCCGCGCCGTCGCCCTGCTCGACTCCCTCGACGGCGTCACGTACGCCATCGTCCGCCCGGACACCGCCACCACCCTCGACGTCGTTGGGCGCGCCCGAGGCATGGACCCCGCGCACGGCGTCGAGGGCCTGCGGTCCATGGCCGACGCCATCGCCATCCGCGATGCGCAGCGCCGCGCGATCGTACGCGAGGCCGCCGAGGCGCCCGCGCCCCCGGCCAACACCTCGGACGCCAACGGGCAGCGCCTCCGGGCCAAGGCGCAGGTACTCCGCGAGGCCGCCGACGACATCGAGTCCCGGAACAACGGCTGCACCGTCCCCGGAATCCTCGGCCTCTGCCCTGTCTGCCAGACCCGATCCGCCGAGGCCGCCAAGCTGCGCACCGCCGCGACCGAGCTGGAGCAGCACGCCGCGGCCCGCCCCGCCACCTGCACCTGCGGAGTCCCGACCGACACGACCGCCGTCCACCGCGCCGACGCGCCCTGCTACGTGAAGGACACCGACCAGTGAGCACCCGCACCATCACCCGCGAGCAGGCCGCCGACTGGGGCCTCCCCAACGACCTTGCCGACCCCGCCGACGACCCGAACCACCCCAGCCTCGCCGTCGAGTTCCACCGCGCCGAGGACACCGGCCGCCGCCGTTGGGCGTCCGAGAACGACCTCGTGTTCCGCGCCCCCGACGACGGCCGCACGTACCGAGTGACCTACTTCCGCGGCCTCACCGAAACGCAGTACGACCACGACGTATGGAACGACGAGCGTGCGATCGAACTGACCGAGGTCGAGGAGGTGTCTGTGCCCGTCGTCGAGTGGCACCGCGTCGGCGACAAGACCCCGCCGGCCGAGCCCGAGGACGACACCGCGTCGGCCCCGGCGCCGACCGGCGACGTCTTCACCGAGGCCGCCATCCGTCGCAGCGCCTACCTCGACGCCGCCAACGCCCTCGCCGACCCCGGGCCGAACACCTGCGGTTGCCTCGGGTGCGCCGAGTGCGCCCTCCACCGCGCCTCCCAGGATCTCCGCCGCCTCGCCGACCACTACACCACCGCCGAACAGCCCCTCGGGCTCACGTGGGAGGCCCGCGCCGACCACGCCGTCCGCCTCTACGCCCGCACCGCCATCGAGCTGGAGGACGCGAAGGCCGAGGCCGCCCGGCTCCGCGCCGAGCGCGCCACGCTGATCGAGCAGCGCGACCGCATCGCCGACGACACGATCAAGGCCCTCGCCACCGCAGAGGAGCCCCAGACCGTCACCGTCGCCCACGTCGAGGCCGCTCTCCGCGCGTGGCTCACCGACTTCGACTACGACCAGCACAAGGCCCTCCAGTGCGGCGAGGACGACGGCCAGGACCACTACCCGGACGAGGCCGCCGAGTTCTTCCAGTGCCTCATCCAGGCCGCCGGAAACAGCCGGCCGCTGTCCCCCGAGGACCAGGCCGCCGAGACGCTCGCCGCGGCCGACGAGCCGACCGGCTGATGACCGGCTTCCTGGTCACGGTCGCGTACGTGCTCCTCGTGAGCCTGTGCGCGGCCGTGCCCCTCGGCCACCCCGCCCGCTACAACCGCCCGAAGGACCCCCGATGACCGAGCTGACCGAGGCGCAGCGCGCCACCCGCCGCCAGCAGGCCCAGACCGCCATCGAGCGCAGCCTGCGAGAGTCCGCCGAGGACTGGATCACCCGCCCCGGACTCCTGCGCCGCCCCGCCTTCGACTTCGAGCGCGCCGCGGCGTACGCCATGGACGAACTCGGGGACCTGGCCGCCGAAATCCTCGCCGACGGCACGATGATGCGAGCCCTCACCATCAAAGACGGCGTCGCCACTCTGGAGCTGGAGCAGGCCACCGAGATCCTCAAGATCTTCGTGGCGTCGATGCGAGGCGTCCTCGACGGGTACGGCGCCGAGAACTACGTCGAGACGGAGATGACCGGCCCGTGCGTGTCCATGGACCTGCGGCACGGACCCGACCCGCGCGACTCGTACACCGTCACCATTCAGCGGCGCATCGGTACCACCCCGCACCAGTTCCGCGAGCGCGCCGAGCGGGAGCGCGCTGACGTGCTGCGCATCGTCGAGGAGTACGTCGTCGAGTCCAACGACGTCGGCGGCCTCGACTGCAACGACCTCGCCGACCGGCTGCGCGCCGCCGGCTACCCGCTCCCCGGCGACCAGGAGGACGACGACCGATGACCACCAACACCCGCTCCCCCGAGCGCATCGAGCGCGCCCGCGACCGGGCCGCCGCCCGCGAAACCCTGCTCGTACTCCTCGGCCGCGTCGACCGCCTCTCACCCGCCGAGGCCGCCCTCCTCCGCGAGTACACCCTCGTCGTGCTTACCGAGGCCGACGAGCAAGCCCACTCCCGCCGTGGTCTCGACCGCGCCCGCGACCGCCTACAGCGCAGCCTGACCGCCGCCGAGCGCGCGATCGTCGAGGTTGAGGCCGAGCGGGACCAGGCGCGCGAGCAGCTCGCGCAGGCCGAGCACCGCATCGGAATCCTCGACGCCGTCGACCTTGGCCGCGCCCACGGCGCCGCACGCGTCATGACCGAGCGAGACGCTGCCCGCGACAGCGAGCGCCACGCCCGCGCCGAGGCCCGCGAAACCCGCGGACTGCTGAACGCCGCGCTTGTCCGCGCCAAGCAGGCCGAGGCCAAGCTCGACGCGTGGGCCCGCGAGGCTGATGATCTCGTCCTCGCCCACCGGCAGCGCGCCGACCGCCATCACACCGCATGGCGCAGCGCCCGCCGTCGCGCAGACAAGGCCAAAGCCACCCTCGCCGCCATCCGCACCCCGCAGCCTGTCGGGTCCGACCACCCCATGTACGCGCTCCTTGACGCCATGGTCGGCCCCCGTATCGGCCAGTACGAGGCCCGCGAGCTCGTCGGCGAGTACTTCCGCGCCATCACCCAACAGGAGCCCACCCCATGACCACCGCCCACATCAGCATCACCAGGAAGGACGACGCCCCGGTCGAGGCACTGCTCTTCGGCCGCTGGTTCTGGTACGTCCGCATCACCTGGAAGGGATCACGCTCCGGGTTCGCCCGCACCGAGGCCCGAGCCCGCGCCAAGGCCGAGCAGGCCGCCCACGAACTGGCCGCCGCACCCGTCGACCAGACGATCCGCTACGACCTGCCGGTGGACGGCGGAACGGAGCCCACCCCGTGACCACCCTGGCGCTCCCTGACACCGCCCTCACCGCCGCCGCCGACCTCCGCGCCATCCGCGAGCAGTGGGGCGACCTCCTCGACGCCATCGAGCAGCGCCCCGCCGACCAGTGGCCGCCTGTCGACAACATCCGCGAGCACCTCCAGGCCGCCGAGGACGAGCCGTCCGTCGGCCGCATCCCTCTGACCCTCCGCCAGCACCCCGCGCCGGCCAACCTCGACGCCCTCGACACTGCCCTCGACGTCGAGCGGGCGATCTTCGCCGCGTGCGACGACGTCGCCGCCCGGTACCAGCGGTCCGTACGGTTCATCGACAGCGGACGCCGGGGCCGGTACCGCTACGAGCCCGACCCGGCCGACAGCGACGACCCGAACCGCTGGACCCCGGCGACCCAGCAGGCCGCCGCCGTGTTTCGGCCCGGGTCCCGCCGCTACGGGCTGCACTGGGCCGCCGTCTGGCTGGAGGCACGCGCCCTCGGCGAGCAGGCCGACGACCTGTTCACCCCTGTCGGTGACGACACCCTCGCCGACCTCGCCGCCGTCACCCGAACCGCCCGGCGCCGCGTCGAGCAGGCCCTCGCCCGCGCCGGACGCCGCACCGACCTCGTCGACCCGTGCCCGTGGTGCCGCGGCACGCTCCTCGCCCGCACCGTGCCCGGCGGCGAGCCGTCCGTCACCTGCGACACCGGCGAGCCGTGCACCGCGCCTGTCGCCCTCGATCGGGGCCGGCGCGTGTGGCGGGGTGCCGACCTCACCGAGTTGTGGCTGGCGTTGTACGCGGCGCGGCCGGGCGGGTAAACCCGTTCGAGTGAAGCCACTTGTGTAGCCCCTTGTGTAGCCATTACGCAAGGGGCTACATTCGATAGGTCGGTCCTGACCCGACACCCCGCCGGACCTGACCCGGCACCCACCACCCAAGGGAGCAACCCCCATGGACACCAGCAAGACCCGCCCCGACCCCAGCGACCAGCAGGCCGCCGAGACCGACCTCTACCGCGCCCGCGCCACCGAACGACTCCGCGCCGCCCTCGACCAGACCCCCGCGCAGCTCACCGAGTGGGAGCGCGAACTCCTCGCCGCCAAGATCCCCGACACCCCGCAGCGGTACACCACCGCCGACGAGAACGCCGCAGCCGAGGACATCCGCGACACCGAGGCCCGCCAGGCCGCCGAGCTGGTCACGGAGGCCGAAGCAACGGACGGCACGTGGCGCGGCAACTGGATCGGCGACCACCCGACCACCTGACCACACCCGGCCCGCCCCGAACCGGGGCGGGCCCCACTTCAGCCAGGAGCAGCACGAATGGACACCACCCCGGACCGTGAGCAGCCGGTCGAGCCCAGCGCCGACGTCCAGAAGGAGGCCACCGCCGAAGGGCTCGCCACATCTGTCGGGCTTGAATTCACCTCCCCCGACCTCTTTCCCGCCGGTCGTCCGGCCCTCGCCGACCACAACCGCCGCGCCCTCGCCCGCGCGACCGCCAACACCGCCCTCGGCGAGTTTCAGGCGAACATGCTGCGCATCCTGGACGAGTACGAGGAGGCCCGACGCACCGAGATCCTGGCGCGCGGCGGCGACCCCGACGAGGACCGAGACCCCTTCGAGGTCGTACGGCAGATCGCCGACTCCTACGAAGCCCTCAACGACGCCGACGAGACCACCGAGGAGATCGTCCTCAACGACCTCGCCGACAGCCTGTCCCTCGCCGACATCCGCGCCCTGCGCCTCGCAGGCGAGGCGGCCACATCCATCACGCCCCGCGCCATCATGGACGAACTCGGGCGAAAGAAGATCCCGCAGATCGCCGCCGAGCTGGGCCTCACCACCTCTCGCGTCTACACGATCGTCCGCGAAGAGCGTCGGGCCCGCGCCCAGGAATGGATCATGGCCGGAGTGAACGCCGACCGGCTCGTCGGGAACGACCCCCGAGCCGCCCTGGACCGCTACGAGACCGCCCTCGCCGGCGTCCCCGAAGAGCACCGCGAGGCGGCAGAGCAGTTCCTCAACGGGCTCCGCGCCGCCGTCGCAGAGGTAAAGGGCACGCCGCCGCACGACAGCCAGTAACCCAGACACAGAGCAGGCCCGCCCCGGCTTCCTGACGGCCAAGGCGGGCCCTGACCACGACAGGAGCAACCCCCGTCATGGCTACGCCCACCCTACCCATCGCCGAGCGGCGCGCCCGCGCGCGCCAGCTGAACGCCGCTGGATACTCCAACCGCGCCATCGCCCGCGAACTGCGTATCCACCACCGCACCGTGGCGAACGACCTGGCCGCACCCGTGGCGCCCGACCCTGCGCCACCCGCCCCGACCAGCGGAGACCCCACCGCGCCGCCCATCCATTTCAACCTGCCCCGGACGCTCGTTCAGGACCTCAACGTCCTCGCCGACAAGCAGACTGGCGAACTCCCCGCGCCACTCGTGCGCGCCATCCACGCCGCCGCCGACCGCCGCCGCGCCGCATGGCTGCGCGGGCTGGAGCAGCTCGCCACCGAGGCACCCCCCGCAGAATGACCGACCCCGAAAGCCCCGGCCCGCACCCGCGCGCCGGGGCTTTCCCATACCGCCTCCGCGACCAGCCTCCGCCCGGTACGTTCACCGTGTCGTCACACGAACCACACCGGAGCGCGCCATGTCTCAACCGCCCCAGTACGGACCCCCGCAGCCCCCGCCGCCCGGATGGGCGCCCCCGCCCGGACACCCCGGACCGTACGGCCCTCCCCCGCCGAAGAAAGGCATGGGCGCCGGCGCCATCATCGCCATCGTCCTCGGCAGCATCGTGGGCGTGATCGTCCTCCTCGGCATCCTCGGCGCGCTCCTCGGCGACGACACCACGGCAAGCAGCGATGACGCGCCCGCCCGCACCACGACCGCCGCACCGGCCCCGAAGAAGAGCGCCGCCGCCCCGAAGAGCGAGGCACCGAAGGAGCAGCCGGCCGACGACGCCCCCGTCACCATCGCCGCCGCACAGGCCGAGTTCACCCCGTCCGTCCTGCACGACGGCGGCGCATACACCAGCGTCACCGTCACCATCACCAACCGCAGCAACGAGACCATCAGCACCAACCCGCTGTACTTCACGGTCACCGACAGCACCGGCGCCAAGCACGCCGCCGAGCTGGGCATGGACAAACACCAGATGGACCTCCTCGACCTCACGAAGGGCGAGAAGGCCACCGGCATCATCACCGTCAAGGGCAAGATCACCCCCGCCTACGTCACCTTCACCGACGGCATGTTCGGCGACGGCGTACGCGGCCCCGTGAAGTGACCCGGTCGCGCCCGGCCGCGTCCGGTCGCCGGGGCAGTCGCGCCCGCGATGGACGCCGTTACCGTTCCGTGATCTAATCGGGGGCGACCCCGGCGTGCCCAGAAACGGATGCCGCCCTACGCCCCGCCATCACCCCACCCGATGGCGGGGCGTTCGCATGCCCGCGCGCGCCCAGGAGGCCGCCGTGAAGCCCTGAGGAGCGCCGATGCAGTTCCGCCCTACGTCCAACGAGATCGGCAAGGCCGCTTACGAGGCGTACCGCAACAGCGTCGACGGGAAGAGCGTCGCCGGGACCGAGCTGCCTGACTGGGACAACATCGGCACCCCCGTGCAGAACGGGTGGAAGCTCGCCGCCGAGGCCGTACGTCACAAGGTCGAGGCGGCGCAGTAGCGCCCGAGGGCGCTCCCAGAGACCGCCCTCGGCGAGGAGGTGAGTCGTGGCCGCCCGACCCATCACCGAGAAGGACCGGAAGCAGGTCCGCGCACTCCACGCCGAGGGCATGTCCCGCAACGACATCGCCCGCAAGATCAGCCGCTCCCCCTCGACCGTGTCCAAGCTCGCGACCGACATGGGCTTGTCTTTCGAGCGGGCCCCCGAGGTCGCCGCGGCGACCACCGCCCGCAAGGCCGACCTCGCCGCCCGCCGCGCCGCCATGGCCGAGACGCTCCAGGACGTAGCCGAACGCGAGATCTCAAAGATGGTGCTTCCCCACCTCTACTTCGAGTGGGGCGGCAAGGACCACAAGTACGACGAGCGTTGGCAGCCCGAGCCGACACCGGCCGACCGGCGCACCATGATGGCGACCGCCTCGGCCGCCCTCGACCGCTCCCTCAAGTTGGTCCCCCCGAAGGACGACGGCGCCGCCGAATCCCGCTCGGTGATCGGCGACCTGCGTGCCGCGCTCCTCCGCGACTACATCGAGCACCACGGCGGCCCCCCGCCAGAGCCGGAAGAGCCAGAGCCCGGCGAGGAAGGAGGCCCCGATGCGGACGCCCCTTCCCCTGTCCCGTAAACAGATCGATTCGATCATCGAGGCCATCGCCTTCCAGAACATCTGGGAAGGCTCGGTCCGATCCGGGAAGACGATCGCGTCCCTCATCGCGTGGCTCGACTTCGTGTGCAACCGGCCCGCCGGCGGCGAGCTGGTCATGGTCGGCCGCACCCGCGACTCCCTCGCCCGCAACGTGTTCGGGCCACTCACCGACTCCACGATCTTCGGCACGCTCACCCGGGACATCCACTACACCAACGGCGCGCCCACCGCGTCCGTCCTCGGCCGCGTCGTGCACTGCCTCGGCGCCAACGACGCCCAGGCCGAACCCAAGGTCCGCGGACTCACCTGCGCCGGGGCCTACGTTGACGAACTGACCACCCTCCCGAGGACGTTCTACGACCAGCTCAACGCTCGATGCTCGGTCGAGGGCTCGAAGATCTTCGGGACAACCAACCCCGACAACCCGCAGCACTGGGCCAAGCAGGAGTACCTCCTCCGCCCGCGTGAGACCCGGCTCAAGTCGTGGCACTTCCAGATGGACGACAACCCGGGCCTGTCCGAGGCGTACAAGGCGCGGACCAAGGCGTCGTACCGCGGCCTGTTCTACAAGCGGAACATTCTCGGGCTCTGGGTCATGGCCGAGGGCGCGATCTACGAGGCATGGGACGAGGCGGAGCACGTCGTCGACACCCTGCCGGCCATGACGCGGTACTGGCTCGGCATGGACTATGGCACGGTCAACCCGACGTCCGTGATCCTCCTCGGCCTCGGCGTCGACGGCCGCCTGTACGCCTGCGCGGAGTGGCGACACGACTCCCGCAAGGCCATGAGGCAGATGACCGATGCGCAGTACTCCGAGGCCATCGGCACATGGCTGCGAGACCGCGGCATCGTCCCCGAGTGGTCGTTCGTCGACCCGTCCGCCGCCAGCTTCATCGCGCAGGCCTTCGACGACCGGTCCCTCCCCAACTTGGCCCGCGCCCACAACGAGGTCGTCGACGGCATCCGCTCCGTGGCCTCGCTCCTCGCCTCAGGCCTGCTCCGCGTCCACCGCTCCTGCACTGGCCTCATCGAGGAGATGCCCGGCTACGTGTGGGACGAGAAGGCCGCCGAGAAGGGCGAGGACAAGCCCGTCAAGGTCGCTGACCACTCTGTCGATGCGCTCCGCTACGCCGTGCACTCCACCGCCCACGAGTGGCGGCACCTGCTCACCCTCGCCGCGTAAGGAGGCCGCCCGTGCCCACGCGCGCACCACTGCCGCCGTTCCCCCGCTGGACCGGCGCCCACATCGTCATCAGCACCCCTCGCCCGCTGCCCGCCGTCCTCGGCGACGGCCGCCGGGAGATGCACGTCATCCTCTCCGCCCGCATCACCTACCGCGCCCGCGCATGGGCCCTGTGGCGCGCCCTCACCGGAAGGGAGGTCGCATGATGCCTCGCCACGACGTCCGCGTCCTGATGGAGAAGGGGACACGGCGCGCCCGAGTCTTCCTCGACGGCTGCGAGCTGCACGGCGTCCGCGCCGTCACCACCCACCACGAATACGACGCCCCACCCCGCGTCGAGTTCGAGCTCTACGCGGCCACGGCCGCCGTCGAGTACGTCGACAACCTCGACGAGCCGGAGGTGAGCAGCGATGCCGCTTCCTGACTCCGGCACCACATGGCCGCCCATCGACCCCATCGTGCAGTCCGACCTCGCCGACTGGGACGCCTGGTACTCCGCCGAGCCTGACCGCCTGGAGCAGCGGTACGCCCAGCGCGGCACCGTCGGCACGCCCAACCGCCCGTCGCAGTACGCCGGCGGAGTCCGGGGCCGTGTCGCCCGCTGGTTCTGGGGCGCACCGACACCCGACGGCGAGAAGCGCGACAAGCTTCACATCCCCCTCGCTGGCGACATCGCTCGGACGTCGTCCGGGCTTCTGTTCTCCGAGCCGCCGAAGCTGATCAGCGGCGACACCACCACCCAGGCACGCCTCGACGACCTCGTGAAGAAGGGGCTGCACCCGACCCTCCTGGAGGGCGGCGAACTGTGCGCCGCGCTCGGCGGGGTGTTCTTCCGCGTCGTCTGGGACGAGGACGTCTCTGACCGGCCGTGGATCGACACGGTCGCAGCTGACCGCGCGGTCCCCGAGTTCCGGTACGGCCGCCTGTCCGCGGTGACGTTCTGGACCGTTCTCCCGGGCCCGGACGGCATCGACGACCGCCGCGTGTTCCGGCACCTGGAGCGACACGAGAAGGGCCGCATCTACCACGGCCTGTACGAGGGCACCGGCACCACGCTCGGCGCTGTCCGGCCGCTTGCCGACCATCAGGCCACCGAGCCTCTCGCGTCGCAGGTCGACGCGTTCGGCGGCCTCGACACCGGCGCACCCGACCACCTGACCGCCTCGTACATGCCCAACGTGCGCCCCGCGCGCAGCTGGCGCCACATTCCGACCGCGGCCTACTGGGGGCAGTCCGACTTCCAGGGCATCGAGGGCATCCTCGACTCCCTCGACGAGTCCTGGTCTTCGTGGATGAGGGACATCCAGAACGGTAAGGGCCGCATCGTCGTCGCCGACTCGCTGCTCAGGTCCGAGGGCCCCGGCAAGGGTGCTTCGTGGCAGGAGGAAAAGCGGGTCTACAGCGGCCTCAACATGCCACCCGACATGAGCGGCACCCGTAAGCCGCTGGACGTCGTACAGTTCGCCATCCGCGTCAAGGAGCACTCCGACACCTGCGCCGCCCTCGTCAACGAGGCCGCCCGCCAGGCCGGATACTCCGCGAGCACGTTCGGCGAGGCGTCCGAGGGCAGTGCGGTGACCGCTACGGAGATCCGGGCGCGGCAGCGTCGCACCCTGATCACCCGGTCCCGTAAGTCCCTGTACGCCGCCCCGGCTATCTCCGACGTCACGGCCGCGCTCCTGGCGGTCGAGGCCGGGTTCCGGTTCCGCGTCAACGGCCTCGACCTGTCCGAGCCGCCGAAGGTCGAGTTCGAGGACTCGATCAGCGAGTCCGCGGGCGAGCTGGCGACCACTTCGGAGCTGCTCCGCCGCGCCGAGGCCGCGTCGACCGACACCCTCGTGAGGCTCAACCACCCCGACTGGGACGACAAGCAGGTCGCCGCCGAGGTCGCCCTGATCCTCGACGAGAACGGGCGCGGCCCGACCGCCGACCCGACCCTGACCGGAGCGGAGGGAGACGCCGATGCCGGTTTCCCCAGCGATGGCGGAGGACCTCGCCCATGAGGTAGGCGCCCTCTACCGGGACGCGGAGGGCGCGCTCCTGGAGCTGCTCGCCCGCGCCCTGGAGGAGGACATCGAGTCGCCCCGGTGGGCCGAACTCAAGCTCGCCTCGATCGGCAACCTACGGGCCGCCGTCGAGCAGGTCTCCGAGGCGCTCCAGACCGACACCACCGGTGCCGTACGGCGCGCCCTGGTCACCGCCTACAACCGCGGCCGACAGGCCGCCGTCGCCGAGCTCGGGGCGCTCGACATCGGCCGCGAGCTGGTCGCCCGGGACACCCTGCCGAACGCCCCGGCCGTCGACCGGCTCGCCGCCTCGATGGCCGAGGACACCCGACCCGTCTACCAGCGAATCACCCGGGCCGTCGTCGACACCTACCGGCGGATCATCGCCCGCGCGTCCGGCACGCAGCTGCTCACCGGTATGACCCGTCGACAGGCGTCTCAGCGCGCCCTCGACGAGTTCGCGCAGCAGGGTGTCACCGGGTTCGTCGACTCCGCCGGCCGCCGGTGGGAGATGGCCTCGTACGCGGAGATGGCGGTGCGCAGCGTGACGGCACGCGCGGCTGTCGAGGGCCACATCGACGCCCTCGCGGAGATCCGCGTCGGTCTCGTCATCGTCTCCGACTCTCCGCTCGAATGCCCGCTCTGCCGACCGTGGGAGGGCGAGGTGCTCACCCTCGGCCCGGAGTCCGGAGCGCACACGATTCGCGTCGCGAGGTCAATCCAGCCGACCGGGCTCCGGGCGCAGCTCCGGCCGCCCGAAACGGTTGCCGTGCACGTCGCGGGGAGCCTGGCCGAGGCGCGCGCGAGCGGCCTGTTTCACCCGAACTGCCGGCACAGCCTCGGCGCGTACCTGCCGGGCGTCACCACCCGGCCACCGCACCACCCCACCCCGAACACGACGTACGAGGACACGCAGCGGCAGCGCGAGATCGAGCGGCACATTCGCCGCTGGAAGCGCGTCCAGGCCGCCGCGATGGACGACGCCGCACGGCGCCGCGCCGGGGCCTTCGTACGGAAGTGGCAGGCCGCCCAGCGCGCCCACGTGGCCGCCCACGACGTCCTGCGCCGCAAGCCCGCGCGCGAGCAGATCGGCTCCAAACGCTGAACGCCCGCCCCATGGCCGCACGGCCACAGGCACACCCGAAACGGGAGAACACCATGCACCGCACCCCTTTCCAGCACCCGCAGGCCACGCACCCTGCCGGGGCGGTGATCGGGTACCGCCGCAACGGCGCGCCGATCTACGTCATCGCGGGTGGCAACGGCGAGGGCGAAGGCGGCTCCGGTGGCACACCGCCCGCCGGTAGCCCTGGCACCCCGCCCGCTACGCCTCCGGCTCCGCCGGCCGCCCCCGCCCCGAACGGCGACGGCACGGACTGGAAGGCCGAGGCCCGGAAGTGGGAGCAGCGCGCCAAGGACAACAAGGGCGCGGCCGACGAACTCGCGACACTCCGGGCCGCGAACCAGACCGAGCAGGAGAAGGCGGTCACCGCGGCCGAGAAGACCGGCCGTGCGGCTGCTGCCGCCGAGTACGGCGCCAAGCTCGCTGCGGCGCAGTTCGAAACCGCCGTCGCCCGAGCCGGGATCGACCTTGGCGAGGCCGCCGACCTCATCGACACCACCAAGTTCGTCGGGGCCGACGGCGCGGTCGACACCGACGGCATCACCGCCGCGGTGAAGAAGCTCGCCAAGCTCGCCCCGCGCGGCGCCGGGCGCTCCGGCGCCGACATGGGCGGCTCCGGCGGCTCCGGAGACCAGCCCTCCATCGACAAGCAGATCGCCGAGGCCACCGCCAAGCGGGACTTCGCGACGGTCATCCGACTGAAGCGGCAGAAGGCCGCTCAGAGCTAAGGAGTCACCACCATGGCCGGCAGCATCACCGGGATGGGCACGACCTTCAACCTCCCCAACTACACGGGCGAGCTGTTCGCCCTCACCCCGACGGAGACCCCGCTCCTGTCGGCCATCGGCGGCCTCACCGGCGGCGGCATGACCACTGCCACGGAGTTCGAGTGGGAGACCTACGACCTGCGCGACCCGGCGCAGCGCACCCGAACGGAGGGCGCCGACGCGCCGACCGCTGAGAGTCGGGTTCGGGGCAACGTGAAGAACGTCGTGCAGATCCACCAGGAGGCCGTGTCGGTCTCCTACACGAAGCAGGCCGCGATCGGTCAGGTCGCGTCGCCGCAGTCCGCGCCGTTCAACCACGGCGGCGGGTCCAACCCGGTGACGAATGAGCTGGACTGGCAGGTCACGCAGGCGCTCAAGCAGATGGCGCTCGACGTGAACTGGTCGTTCATCAACGGTCAGCACGCCAACCCGACGTCCAACGCGACCGCCCGGCAGACGCGGGGGCTTCTCTCCGCGATCACCACGAACCGGATCGCGAAGGGCGTCACCACGACCGGCGCGACCTCTGCGACGGACACGATCACCGCGACTGGTCACGGCCTGGTCGACGGCGACAAGATCGTGTTTACGGCCACGGGCGCCGCGACCGGCATCGTGGCCGGCCGGATCTACTTCGTGGACGCGGTCGACGCCAACACCTTCAAGGTCTCGACGTCCGCCGGTGGCGCCGCGATCACCCTCGGCACCGCCACGGGTATCGCGTACACCAACCCGTGGGAGACCGCTCTCACCCCGGCCCACGTTGGTGACCTGCTCCAGCTTGCCTACGACAACGGCGGCATCTCGGAGCAGGAGACCGCCACGTTCATCGTGAACTCGGCGCAGAAGCGGGCTCTGTCGAACGCGTTCGCCGAGGCGTACGGCAAGTTCACCGAGACGTCCCGCACTGTCGGTGGCGTCGCGGTCGACACGATCGTCACCGACTTCGGCACCCTGTCCGTGATGATGGACCGGCACATGCCCCAGGACGTCCTCACCGTGGCGTCCCTGGAGCAGCTGATGCCGGTGTTCCTCAACATCCCGGGCAAGGGCGTGTTCTTCGAGGAGGAACTCGCGAAGACGGGCGCTTCGGACAAGGTTCAGCTGTACGGCGAGGTCGGCCTCAAGTACGGCTCGGAGAAGGCGCACGCCGTCATGACCGGGCTCAAGGTCTGATCGCCCGTGACCATCTACCAGCGTTCGAGCGGCGGGCACGTCGCTGAGAGTGTGCGCCCCCTGGAGGGGAGCCCCGAGGCCGTTGAGCTGGAGCAGCTCGCGGCCGATCCGGCGTCGGGCTGGCGCGCGGTGGCCGACGAGCCACCCGCCCCGGTTGAGCCGGACCCTCCGGTCGTCCCGATCGAGCCGGTCGTCCCGGTCGCGCCCGTCGAGCCGGAGCCTCTCGTCGAGCGTCCGGCCAAGGGCGCAGCGAAGGCGGAGTGGGTGGCCTTCGCGGTCCTCCAGGGCGCCGAGCAGGCCGAGGCCGAGGCCGTCACGAAGGACGACCTGATCAAGGTGTACGGAGGTGAGCCCGATGGGGCTGGTGAGTGATCTCGGCGTCTCCGTCTCGGGGACCCTCACGAAGGCCGCGGACCTGTCCACGCCGGCTGACCGGCTGGCGTGGCGGCGGGGTCTGCACCTGGAGTCGGGCACCGGCGCCGGCAAGGCGGACCTCCGGTTCACCGACACGCGGACGCTCGCCGCGTCCGCGACGGAGGATCTCGACCTCGCCGGCGTCCTGACGGACGCTTTCGGGGCTGCGCTCACCTTCGTCCGTGTGAAGGGCCTGATCATCTCCGCCGCCGCGGCCAACACCAACAACGTGGTCATCGGAGCGGCAGCCGGAACACCGTGGGCGACCCTGCTCAACGCGACCGGCACGATCACGCTGCGCCCTGGCGCCACGCTGGCCGTCATGACCGGTGCTGCCGATGCCACCACCTACGCCGTCGCCGCGGGAACCGGTGACCTCCTCAAGGTCGCCAACAGCTCGGGCGGGACACCCGTCTCGTACGACATCGTCGTCATCGGCTCCAGCGCGTAGAGGGGGTGGTCGCCATGGCTCGCGTCTACGCGACCGTCACCCAGTACGAGGAGTTCACCGGCGTCGCTCCGGCGCCGGCGGACATCGAGACCCGGCTCAGGCGGGCCTCGAAGTTCCTCGACAGCAAGGTGTTCCGGCTGTGCGTGTACGCGGTCGACGAGGGCGGCCTCCCCGCCGCCCCTCTCGTCTCCGAGGCATTCGCGGAGGCCGTCTGCGCGCAGGCGGAATGGGGGGTCGACGTCGGCGACGTGACGGGCGCGGCTGCGGTCGGTTGGGGGGACGTCAGGATCGGAACGGTTGAACTGAGCCGGTCCGTGACCGCGACCAGCGGCGACGAGGCGCCCGGCAGGCAGATTGCCCCGGCCGTCTGGGATGCGCTCCGGTCCCCGGACCTGACTCCGGACCTGCTCGATGTAGGGGCGGTGAGCACGTGCTGACGGTTCTGCCCGCGTTCATGCTCGGACACTGGGTGACGGTCGAGCCGTACCTCGGGGCCGGTGCGTACGGCCCAAAGTTCGGGCCGCCCGTCACGGTCCGCTGCTTCCTCGACGAGGAGACGCGAACCGTGCGCGCCCCGTCCGGTCAGGAGGTCACCTCTTCCTCGACGGTCTACGCCCGGCCGGGCCTGGTGTGCCCGGCCGAATCGCGCGTGACCCTGCCAGACGGCCGCGTCACCCGAGCGATTGCGCGTCTCGACCGGTCAGGCGGGGGCATGCCGACCCCGGATCACGTCGAGGTGCACCTCCTGTGAGCCCGCAGTACACGCGGTTCACGCCCGGCAACGCCAGCCGTCAGTGGACGTCGCGAGGCCGACGGCTCGCAGGCGAGGGCCTACAGAAGGGCCTCGAACATGTGCTCTTCGAGGCGCGGAAGATCGTGCCTCTCGAAGAGGGCACCCTCGAACGCTCGGGCCGCGTTGTCCGGGATGGCCTGAACGGCGCCGTCACCTTCGACACGGTCTATGCAGTCCGCCAGCACGAAGAGCTGACCTGGCGGCACCTGCCCGGACGGTCCGCGAAGTACCTGGAAATTCCCATGAACCGCGAACGGGACGTCGTCCTACGGCTCATGGCGGTCGACCTGCGGAGGTGGTTCCGTGGCCGGTGACCCCGACCTCCTCGACGGCCTCGCCCGCTACCTCAACGAACGGGGCCTCGTCACCTACGACCCGGACGGCATGGCCGGTGACTGCTTCATCGAGCAGATGCCCTCCGCACCGGATGAGGCGGTCGTCCTGACCGTCTACGACGACCGGTCCGAGCCCGACTCCCTGCTCGCGTACGACGAACCGCGCGTTCAGGTCCGCGTACGCGGCACCCTCGACCCGCGCGTATCCCGCCGCCGCTGCCGGGCGATCCGCTCCGCGCTGCACGGCCTCGGCCCGGTCACGCTCCCGGACGGAACCGAGCTGATCCTCTCGGTCTGCCTCCAGGGCGACGCCGCCCACATGGGCGCGGACGAGAACCGCCGGCACGAGCACGTCGCGAACTTCCGCACGGAGATCCACTCCCCCACGGCGCACCGCGCCTGACCCACCCGCTTCCGAGCCCGCTGCCCACCCGGCCGCGGGCTCTTCGTCATGCCCAGGAGGAGCCATGGCACCCCGCAAGTACAACGCTCGCGACTGCGAGTTCGAGATCGAGGATCTCCTCAACCCCGGCACGTGGGTTGCCTTCCGCACCGCCGAGGCCGGCAGCGGCGAGGGCGGCATCAACACGTTCTCCCGAAGCTACGACTACGAGTCCACCGACACCACCACGTTCGGTTCCCAGGGCCGCGCCGAGACCCAGAACATGCAGGAAGGCATGTCCCTCAGCCTCGAAGGCTTCCGGCTCAAGGACCCCGCCACCGGTGCGCTCGATCCCGCGATGGCCCTCGCCGAGGCGCAGGCCCGCCGCCTCGGCAACGACAGCCTGTGTGGCTTCCGGTTCGCCGCGCCCGGTGACACCACGTGGGAGGTGTGGCAGGCGACGTGGCAGATGGGTGACCAGGGCGGCGGCAACAACGACAAGGTGTCTTGGTCCGCCACGGTGACCCGTTCCGGCGACTCGACCACGGCGGCCAAGGCATGACCGCCCGCGTGAACGAGTCGTGGGACGCGTTCTGGGCCGAGGTCTCCCGTGGCGACACCGAGACCATCCGCGGCGTCACGATCGCGGTCCCGACCGACATCCCCCTCATCGTCGACCGCCGCGTCCAGGAACTCCAGGACTCCGCCGAAGAGGACGACGTCGCCGAGCTGGTCTCCCTGATCTTCGGCATCGACTGCATGGAGCAGTGGCGCGAGAACGGCATGGGCCTCACCGAGTTTCAGACCGTCCTCACGTGGGGCCTGGCGCATGCCGCCGGCAAGCCGCTCACGTTCGCCGAGGCGTACGACGTCGTCCAGAACGGCGAGGGCGCCAAGGCGGGAAAAGCGCAGCCGAACCGAGCCGCACGGCGCGAGCGATCGAGCGGCACTGGTGGGCTCTCGAAGCGGACTTCCAACGGGAGTACGGGATCGAAGCGCAAGCGATCGCGCACCTGACCCGGCGCCGGTTCTACGCCCTCGTCTCCGGCCTCTCCCCCGAGTCCATGTGGCGGCGCATGGCCGGAGACGAGATCTCGATCATCGACGACCCCGACGAGATCCGGGCCGCCCTGAGATCCACCTGACCGACGGGAGGTCTGATTCATGACGCTCACCGTGGGCGAGCTGGTCGCGAACATCCACGTGGACGACACCGGACTGCGCCGGGGGCTCACCGCTGCCGAACTCCAGATGCGGGGCTTCTCCCGCGACGTGGACGGCCGACTCCGGGACGTGCGCGGGCGGTTCGCCCGCCTCGGCGCTGAGGTCGCCGAGACCGTACAGCGGATGGACGGCCCGCTGCGGGACGCCCGGGGACGCTTCGCCAGTGCGGGAAGCGCAGCGGCGGAGTCCGTGCGCCAGATGGAAGGGCCGCTGCGGGATGCCTCCGGTCGTTTCGCCCGGCTCGGCACCGAGGCTGCGGAGTCCGTGCGCCGCCTGGACGAACCGCTGCAGAACGCAACCGAGCAGGTCACGCAGCTTGGCGACGCGACAGCCGCCAGCGTTCAGCGCACCGCGGGCCCGATGCGGGACGCCCGCGGCCGGTTCATCCGTCTGGGAGACAGCGCGGGGAGCAGCCTGCGGACCGTCGACCGCGAGGGCCGACGGGCGTCTCTGTCCATGGACCGGGTCGTCTCGGCCGCGCGCACGATGGGCGGGGTGGCGGGCTCGGCTGGCCTCATGGCTGCTCGGGTCGGCGCGATCATCCCGGTCGCGGCTGGAGCCGCGGCGGCCCTGGCGAACATCGCTCCGGCAGCCGCGGTTGCCGCCACTGCAGTGTTTGCGCTGGCGCAGGCCGGTGGCGCGCTCAAGATCGGTATGTCCGGTGTGGGCGCGGCGATTGGCGCGAGCTTCAAGAGCGTCGGCGGTGCAGCGGGCGGTGCAGCGGACAACACCAAGGCAGTCGCAGCGGCCCAGACGGCGCTGAAAGACGCGGTTAAGAACGCTGCGGAGGCGACCGAGCGGGCGGTCGAGCAGGTCACCGAGGCCGAGGAAGACCTCGTTGACGCGCAGAAGGAAGCCCGTGCCGCTCAGCTCGCCCTCAACGACGCTCGGGCCGAAGGTGCCCGCGAGCTGGAAGACCTGAACAGCGAGCTTGCAGGCGCGGAGCTGGACCTCCGTGGCGCGGTCAACGATGTGACCGACGCTGAGAAGGAGCTGGCCGAGGCCCGGAAGAAGGGCAACCCGCGCGACATCGAGCGGGCGCAGCTTGCGTATGACCGGGCGGTGCTCGGGCTCCGTAGGCAGCAGACGGAGACCGCGCGTCTCCGCGAGGAGACGGCGGCGGCGAACCGGGCCGGCGTCGAGGGCTCGGATGCGGTTCGACGGGCGCAAGAGCGCATCGCGGACACGCAGAAGACTGTGAAGGACCGTGAGGAAGACCTCGCGGACGCGCGCAAGGAGGCCGCCCGTACGGCGGCCGACGGCATCGAGCAGGTGCGCCGCGCTCAGGAGGCCCTCAACGACGCGATGAAACCGGCCGGCGGCGGGGGCGGCGGGGGCGGTGTGGATCCGTTCGCGGAGGCCATGGCCAAGCTCGCACCGGCCGCGCAGGCTTTCGTCCGCGCGGTGATCGCGCTCAAGCCCGCGTGGAACGCGCTGCGCCTCGATGTTCAGGAGCACCTGTTCAAGGGCCTCGCGGGCGAGCTGACCCGTACGGCTGGCAGCGTGCTGCCGGTCCTGCGGAAGGGCCTCGTGGGCTCGGCTGACGCTCTCAACGCCATGGGTAAGGGCGTGCTGGGCGCGGCCCGTGGGCTGGCGGAAAACGGCGTGCTGGGGCGGGCTATGGGCTCGGCCACGAAGGGGCTGCACAACCTGTCCCGGATGCCGGGGCAGATGGTAACGGCGCTCGGCACGCTCGCCGCGGCGGCCGGGCCGAGCTTCGAGCGGCTGACCAAGGCCGGCGGCAAAGCGTTCGACCGGCTGATGGCCAAGCTGGCGAAGTCGTTCGAGTCGGGCGCCCTCCAGAAGGCCATCGAGCACGCGATCGACCTGATCGGCGATCTTGCCGAAATCGTCGGCAACGTCTTCGGCATCCTCGGCAACGTCTTCAAGGCGGCTGAGGTGTCTGGCGGCGGCATGCTCGGGGTGCTGAAAGAGATCACGGGGGCCCTCGAAGCAGCCTTTGCTTCGCCTGAGGTGCAGAACGGTCTTAAGAGTCTGTTCGGTGTCATGGCGCAGGTGGCACGTTCGGTTGCCCCGGTCCTCGTGAGCCTGGTCCGTAGCCTCGGTCAGGTCTTTTCGGCGCTGGGCCCGCCTGTCGAGCAGCTGGTGAAGCACCTCGGCACGGGCCTGCTCAAGATCGCGGATGCGCTCGGGCCCGTCATGGTCGAACTCGCGAAGGCCTTCGGCGAGCTGGTCGTCATGGCGCTCCCGCTGGTCGACCTCGCGGCCGACCTGATCGCGGGCGCGCTGCCGATCCTGGCGCCGATCTTCAAGCTGCTCGGGGAGCAGATCAAGGCCGCGGCTCCGCTCGTGGCCGCGCTGGCGAAGGCCGCCAGCGACATGCTGATGCCGATCCTGTCGGCGCTGGCCACGCAGGTACTCCCGAAGCTCCTGCCGCCGATGATCGAGCTGATCCGAAAGGTGTTTCCCCTCCTCACCGAAGCCATCGTTGGCCTGACTCCGAGTCTCACCGACCTGGGGGTGGCCTTCGCTGATCTGCTTGTCGAGCTGGCTCCGGTGATCGTGGAAATGCTGGAACTCTCGATTGCAATGCTCGATCAGCTGATGCCGATCATCGTTCCTCTGATCGGCCTCATGACGAAGCTGACGAGCGGGGCTTTCAAGGCCCTGGCCGATATGATCCAGCGGTACGTGATTCCCGCAGTGCGGGCCATCGTGGCGCTTCTGCGAGGCGACTTTTCCGGGGCCCTGTCCTACGGGAAGACCATCGCGCGGAACTTCGCGGATGACCTCGTCAAGAGCCTGCTCTCGATGCGAGACCGGGCGTCGGGCGCTCTGTCCCAGCTCAGCCAGACCGCGTCCCGTCTGGGCCGCGAGACCGGACAGAACCTCGTGAAGAACGTGCGGTCCGCGCTGCGTGAGCTGGACCAGGTGTTCGGTGGTCTGCCGAGCCGGATCGTCCGGGCCCTCGGCAACCTCGGAGGCACCCTCTACCAGGCAGGACGCGACATCATCGGGGGCCTGATCAGCGGTGTCCGGTCGATGCTCGGCGAGCTGCGCTCCACTCTCGGCGGCGTGACGGCCAGCATCCCTGACTGGAAGGGCCCGCCGGAGACCGACGCCACGCTCCTGACCCCTGCGGGCCGCAGCGTGATCGAGGGATTCCAGGCCGGTATCCGGTCGCAGGTGCCTGCCCTTCGGCAGCAGCTCCAGGGCCTCACCGCATCTCTGCCCGGCATGGGCCCGCAGGTCATGGCCGGCGGCTCGTACGCGGGCGCACAGGCCTCTCAGCAGCCGATCGTCATCGAACTGCACGGCGACGGGCTCAAGGACACCATCACCCGAATCGTGCAGGCCAACGGCCGAGGTGATGTCCAACTCGCCTTCGGTCAGCCGTAGGAAGGAGGACCCGATGCCGGTCCCTGACGCCCGCGTGGAACTCCAGATCGGCGGTACCTGGACGGACGTCACCGATCACGTCGTCGAGTCCACGGGCATCCAGCTCTCACACGGCCGGTCCGACGAGGGCCGCCCCGTGGACCCGGGGACAGGCAGCCTGACGCTCCTGTCCCCGGGCGGGCTGTACTCCAATCGCAACCCGAACTCGCCGTACTACGAGAAGCTGCCTCGCAACACGCCGCTCCGCGTCTCGTGCACGGCGGGGGAACGCTTCCTTCGGATCGCCGATGATGTCGGCGACCGGGCTTCCACCCCCCACCACTCCTCTCTCAACATCCTCGGCGACATCGACGTACGAATCGATGCCCGCCTCGACAGCTGGTCCACTTCCCCATCGAGCTTCCTCATGGGGAAGTGGGCCAACGGCGCCGCCTCCTGGTTCCTCGCCACGTTCAACAACAGGATTCAGCTCAGCTGGTCGACGAACGGCGCCAACTTCTTCCAGCGCGTCTCCACCGTCGTCCCGGTCGGGCCCTCGCGCCGCATCGCGGTCCGGGCCACGCTCGACGTCGACAACGGGGCCGGCGGCCACACCGCCACGTTCTACACCGCGCCCACCATCGCCGGACCCTGGACACCCCTCGGCCCGCCTGTCGTGACCGCAGGCACGACCAGCCTCAACGGGAACACGTTGCCGCTGGAGGTCGGCGACATCGCCAACCTGTCCTTCCTCGCCCCTGTCGGCGAGATCTTCGCGGCCGAGGTGCGGAGCGGCATCGGCGGCACGGTCGTAGCGGCTCCGCGGTTCGACCAGCAGGCCGCAGGCGCGACTTCGTTCGTCGACAGCACGGGCCGTACGTGGACGATGCAGGACACCGCGACGATCAGCGATCGTCGCATCCGGGTCGTTCATGCGGTCCCGACGTGGCCGGCCACATGGCACCGCTCGGGCCACGATGTCCGCGCTGCCATCGAAACCGCGGGCGTCCTGCGCCGCCTCGGCCAGGGCCGCAAGTCGCTCGACTCCACTCTCCGGCGCCGGGTCCCCTCGTACGCCCCTCTGGCGTACTGGCCGTGCGAGGACGGCCCGAACGCCACACAGGCGGCCTCTCCGATCAAGGGCGTCACCCCGCTCCAGGTCACCCGCTGGACGTTCGGCTCCGAGACCTCCCTCGCCTCCTCCTCGGCGCTGCCCGCGGTCGAGGCCGGCGGCACGATGACCGGAACCGTCCCGCTGCCTGCGGGGCATCCACTGGACTGGCCGGAGTGGTCTGTCCATGTGTTCTACAAGGTGGACAGCGCCCCGGGCGCCGACGCCGAGATCCTCGGGTGGCGTACTGACGGCAGCCTCAAGCGCTGGCGGGTGCTTCTCCGGTCCGGTGTGGCCACGCTCCAGGCCTTCGACCTCGACGGCACGGCGCGCATCAACCAGCCGGTCGGCATCGGCGCCGACGCGTTCGAGGGGTGGCAGCGGCTCACGGTTCAGGCCAGTCGGGACCAGGTCAACCCCAACTTGCTGAACTGGGCGATCTGGTGGACCAACATCGGCGGCACGACCGGTGGCCTGTCCGGGTCACTGTCCGACGGCGCTGGCGCGGTAACGCAGATCAGCACCGTGTTCGGCGCTTTCACCGGACTGTCCGTCGGGCACGTGACCGTTCTCAACGTCGGTTCCGGCTCGGGTTCCTCGGGCCCGAACGGCCCGTTCCTCGGCGCAGAGACGGCGTGGGCGGGCGAGACGGCGATCACTCGCCTGGAGCGCCTCGCTGCCGAGGAGGCCCAGACGGTGACCCTGTCCTCGTGGCAGGGCGACCCGGCTCGGACGTCGGAGCTGATGGGACCGCAGCGTCCGGGCGCGCTCCTCGATCTCCTCCAGGAGTGTGCAGACTCCGACGGCGGAATCCTGGCGGAGGAGACACAGCGGGTGGCGCTGGCGTACCGCGACCGTACGAGCCTCCAGAATCAGGCGCCCGTCGTCATTCCGTACGGAGCACTCACAACTCCGTTCGAGCCGGCCGACAGTGACCTCCGGCTCCGCAACGACATCACGGTCGAACGGATCGACGGATCATCGGCCCGGATGACGCAGGAAACCGGCCCGCTGTCTGTCGCCGCCATCGGCGTCTACGACGAGGCCGTACCGCTCTCCCTGTACCAGGACGCCCAGACCATGCAACAGGCCTCATGGCGGCTGCATATGGGCACGTGGGACGAGGCCCGCTATCCGCAGGTCCGGATCATGCTTCACGCGCATCCGGAGCTGATTCCGGTCGTCTCCACGCTCAAAATCGGCGACCGGGTGCAGATCACCGACACGCCGCCCTGGCAGCCACCCGGGCCGGTGGATCTCATCGTCCAGCGCATCAGCGAGGACATCAAGACGTTCACGTGGGACGTCATCCTGACGTGCTCGCCGGGCGCTCCGTGGACGGTGGGCGTGCTCGACGACCCGCTCCTCGGCCGTCTCGACACTGACGGCTGCACGCTCGGGTCCGATGTCTCCGCGACGGCCACAAGCCTGACCTTCGTGTCCTCGCCCGGTCCCCGCTGGATTGACTCCGCTGCCTTCCCGGCGGAGTTCCCGTTCCTCGTGGTCATCGGCGGGGAGCAGGTGCGCGTGACCGCCATCACCGGCACGACCCTCACGCAGACCGCAAACGTCGTCCGCTCCGTCAACGGCATATCCAAAGCCCACTCGGCCGGCGCCGCTGTCCGCCTTGCTCAGCCCCTCGTTATCGCCCCGTAGGAGGCGCCATGGCGGTTTATACGCCATTCCTGGCGGGTCAGATCCTTACCGCCGGAAAGCTCAACTCTGCTCTGATTGAAGAACTTATGGAATGGACACCGTGGACTTCGGTTGGTTCATTCTCGTCCGGATTCTCGGCAGCACCCCTCACCCCCATGATTCGCAAGGTCAGAATTCTGGGTGCGGAGCGCTGGGAGTACAAGGGCCGTATTGCGGTGGCGTCCACCACCATCGGGCCGAACGCGAACGTCACGGCTTTCACTTTCAACTCAGGGTACCGACCTGCTTTCGAGCATGGATTCCAGCTCGCCGGTGGCAGCACCGGCTTCTATGGAATCCGCGTCACCGTCAGCCCTGCCGGGCTTTTCCAGGTGGGCCTCCCCGCTGCGGGCCCGAACACGACGTCCGGAATTCTCTTGGACGGCTTGCACGTGGACGCTCCGGTCTAAGCGATCCGCCTCATTCACACGCTGCCTCGCGCCGAAATGGCCGGGGCTTTTCTCATGTCAGGAGTCGCCATGGCGATCATCCGTCGCGCCCAGTGGGGCGCGCCCGTATCGAGCCCGGCATCGTATATCGGGTCCACTCGCGGAGTGAAGGTGCACTACCTCGGCACCGCGTACACCAGCCGGCCGCACGAGCAGTGCGCCGCGTACGTCCGCCAGATCCGCGCCTCCCACCTCGCAAACCGCAAGGAGGGGTACGTCGACGTGGCGTACAACTTCCTCGTCTGCGAGCACCGCGGGGTCTTCGAGGGCCGCGGAGTCCACAAGCGGACCGGCGCCAACGGCACCGCCGCCCTCAACACGCAGGACTACGCCGTCTGTGCGCTGCTCGGCTCGTCCGGGCTGACCAAGCCCTCCGACGACATGCTGCACGGCATCCGCGACGCGATCGAGGAGCTGCGCGAGCACGGCGGCGCGGGGAAGTGGGTCGGCGGCCACAAGGACGGCCACCCCACTTCCTGCCCGGGGGACGCTCTGTACGACTGGGTGCAGCGCGGAGCCCCGCGGCCGGCGGTGACGCCTCCGCCGCCGGCCTCGGGCTCCGGCTCTGGCGGGAAGCCGGTCGTGGACCTGTCGCGGCTCATTGCCGCGGCGAAGGCCGACCCACCGAAGCGCGGTACTCCGGTGTCGTACTACGGCGTGAAGACGGTCGAGTCGGCACTCGTGGCCGAGGGCCTGCTCGCGCGCGAGGTCGCAGATGGGCACTACGGCACGGCGACCGTGCTGGCGTACGCGGCGTGGCAGCGCCGGTGCGGCTACAAGGGCGGCGACGCCGACGGCAAGCCGGGCCCGGCGTCGCTGGAGAAGCTCGCGAAGAAGCGCGGGTTCACCGTCGCCCCCTGAAAACCTCGAGGTTTCGTTGAACCTTGAACCATTGCTCGAGCATCACTACCCCGGAGGTACCCGCATGTCCCCCGCCACGAAGCGCACCGTTCGCACCGTGCTCCAGACCACCGTTGCCCTGGCACTCGCGCTCCCCGCGATCGTCGCCGCGTCCGGTATCCCCGCGGCCCTGCCGTGGGTCGCCGGCGCCCTCGCGGTCGCGGGCGGCCTCGCCCGCGTCATGGCCCTGCCCGCGGTCGAGGCCCTCCTCGACCGCGTCGGCCTCGGCCTGATCGACGGCCCCGACGGAGGCGGCCGGTGACGATTCCGACCCCGTCCGACCCGGCAGCGGTCGCCGTCGAGCTGGAGCGGCTGCGAGGCACGATGGAGACGGGCTTTGCCAAGGTCGACGGCTCGCTCGCCCTGCTCGTCCAGCGCGGCGACCAAACTGATCGACAGCTCGCCGACCACGAGGCCCGCCTCGACACCCTCGAACGGGGCCGGTGGCCGCTGCCGTCGATCGCCGCTGTCGTCGGGTTGAGCGGCCTCGGCCTGTCTCTGTGGCAACTCGCCGCCCGCTGAACACCAACGCCCCCTCCTACGCCTGCTCTGGCGTCGGAGGGGGCGGTTTCGTTGTTTCGGAGCAGCTACCGCCGTGCGAGTTCGGGAAGCAGCTCGCGAGCCTGCTTCATCAGCACCTCGTCAACCAGGGTGAAGCGTCCGACGTACAGCTCCGAGTGGCCGTACATGTTGCCCCCATTGCCCTTCGGCTCGGCCTTCGAGTCCGGTTCGAGGGACCACTCGGCCGAGGCGACGTCCATCGAGCCCGGCTTGAGGACGGTGCGGGCGCTCCAGGCCGTGCACAGAACCCATTCCGCGTGCGTCTCTCGGCTGGCGTTGGTGCTGCTGTGCCGTGCGCCGACGTCCAGGAGGCTCATGTCGGGTACCTCGGGAATCGGGATGTACCCGACGGCCGCGGTGATCCCGAAATGACCGGTGGTCGCGTACGCGGCGACGCCGTAGACGTCCGGCCACATGTGAAGCAGGGGAAACAGTGTCACCCTGCCTGTACCGCTGATCTCGCGTGCCATGGCGCCTCTCCTCGCGTGCGGAACCCCGCTCCGATCCTGCCAGAGCGGGGCCCGCGACGTGCCGGGGTGAGCTAGTTGTCGCCGCAGCCCTGGGTCGGGTTGCTGCCGCCGCCGTCGCCCGTCTCAATGTCCTTGTTGCCCTGGTCCTCGTCGCCCTGGACAGTGGCCCAACGGTTCATGTTGATCATGTGCGTGCTCCTTCACTCGATGGTGGAAGTGGTGCACTTGCTGAGCCCCGCCCCCTGGCACTCGACCAAGAGACCCATGGGAGCGGGACAGTCCCCTCGCCCGGACTCGAACCGGGGTCTCCGAGCAGGTGTGTAGACGAAACGGCCTGCTCGGGCTCTTCCTGACTGAGCTACGAGGGGGTGCCGCCTTGCCGAGCACGGGGGTAGACGTCGGCAAGGCGGCGATTCACGGGATGCTGAGCCACAGAGCGGCTCCATACGCGCCGACAGCTACGGCGATGAGGAAGAGGGCGACCCGGGCGTCGGCGCAGTGGTGATGACGCGGACGGCGCCGCGCGGGGTGAGGGCGGCCCGCTCGTCGGGACTGGCGGGCCAACAGGTTTCGCGGGGCGCGGTCCACTCGTACCCTCCCGGGCGTACAAGGGTGAGCAGAGCCCCGTCGACGGCACGCACCTGCCCTACGAGGGCCCGCGTGGCATCCGTGACGATGTCGCCCTCGCGATACATCACGGCTGGCGCCGGGCGGCTCGGAGAATCGCCGTCAGCCGTTCGGCGCCGGCCACGGTCACGCGGCCGAGGCCGAAGACGTGGAGGTCCCCGTTCTGGCCGCGCTGCACATCGCGGTAGAGGCCGTTCGTCGGAAGTCCGGCGCCTTCCATGGCGGCCTGGAGCCTACGGAACACCTCGGCGGCCTCGGCCTCGGTGGTGGGGCGGGTGGGCGGTGCGGTCGTCGGGGTGGTCATGGTCGGCTGCTCACTTCCTGACGGGCTGCTGCCTGGAGTGATTAGTTAACGACGCTGTGTGCATACGAACTTGCACAGGTCTTGCACAAGGCCATGCACTGCCCGCCCGCGCCTGTGAGCATGGAGACACTGATCTGACCTCGACGGGGTAGGACTGGCACATGGGCACAGCAAGCGACGCAGCACCGGGGACGAATCTCGCCCTCATCCGGAAGGAGCGCGGCCTGTCTCAGGTGCAGCTGGCGCGCATGGCCAACATCTCCGTGTCACTGCTGTCCAAGGTCGAGGTAGGCGACCGGGCTCTCACGCCTACGGTCGCCGCAACGATCGGCAAAGCACTCGGGCTTTCCATGGCCGAGGTGCTTGGCCGCGCGCGAGTCGAGGAGGTCGACGAGGCTCGACTCACGGCCCTGCGGTCGGCAATCCGGGACTACGACCTACCCGGTCGCGCGCAAGCCGAGGAAGGGGCCGTTCTGGACGCCGTGGGCGCTGTACGCACGGCCCGCGACGCAGCCCGAGTGCATCAGGTTCTTGCCCGGCTGCCGGAACTCCTGCGCAACTCCACCACCTACGCACACGCGCAGGACACGGCCGAAGCATGGATGCTCCTGGCCGAGGTGTACAGCTCCGTCTACTGGCTCGCGGCACGGCATCGATGGATGGACATGGCCGAGCTGGCGGTGACCCGGCAGCGGTGGGCCGTCGAACAACGGGCGAGTCCACTCGGAGAGGCGATCGCCGCCCGGGATCGGGCCGGCGCTTACCTCAACGGCGGGGATGCCGACGGCGGTCTCGTGATCGTCGACCGAGCCATTGCGCGAGCAGAGGCAGCCCTGTCCGGGCAAGAACGCGCGTTTGCGGTGGGAGTGCTGAACCTGCGCGGGATGACGCTGGCCGGCCGCCTGGAGGACAAGACGGAGGGGGCCCGCGAGGCCGAGCGACACATCGCATCTGCCGAGCGCGCAGCCGACGAGTGGTTCAGTGGCGGGGACGCGAATCGGCACTCGATGATCTTCGGGCCACAGAATACGACCACACACGTCCTCGCGACCCGGCTCGACCTCGGCCGCCCGCAAGAAGCCCTGGCCGTCGCGGAGAACCTCGACACCGTTCTCGACGGCCTGCCAGCTACTCGCGTCGCACCGTCGCGTCTGAACGTCGCCCGCGCACACCTCGATGTCGGAGACCGCGAGGCGGCTCTCACCAACCTTTCCGCGGCATGGGAGGTCGCACCGCAGATGGCGCGGATCCATCCCACGGCCCGGGAGGTGCTCCGGGTCCTGTCCTCGTTGCACCGACGGAGCAACCCGGAGCTGCTGCGCCTGTCGAACCTTGCGGGCATGCCGCTGTAGGAAACGGGGTCAGCCTGTGGCCGTCGGGGCTACCTCACCAGCTCCGCGACGGGGACGCTGAGGGCGTCTGCGATGAGGAGCAGCTCCGTGTAGCGGGGGTCACGCTCCCCGCTTTCGTACCGTTGGATGCTGCGCCGCTCCATGCCGATCAGGTCCGCCAGCTGGTCTTGAGAAAGGCCGGCCGCCGTGCGTAGCTCGCGCATCCGGTCGCCGAGGGCGGCGCGACGGAGCAAGACGGATTCAGGCAGGGGAGTTCGGCGAGCTGGCACGTTGCCCACGCTGAGCTGCGGGCGATCTTGAGTCAGTACCCAAACGGTCGCATCACGGATAGAGTCCGGCCGTATCGGAGTCGCAGATTCCACAAACTCTGCGCGTCTGCGGTCTCGCCGGACCGCGGGCAAGCCGGGTACCTCCGCGCCCCTCGTAGCTCAGTCAGGAAGAGCCCACCCGCGGCAACCGTTTCGTCCAAGCACCTGCCGCGGCGGAGACCCCGGTTCGAGTCCGGGCGAGGGGCTACACGCTCACCGATACACCGATGGCCCCGGCTCTCTTGGGGGAGAGAGCCGGGGCCGTCGTTTGCGCTGGTCAGAAGACCAACCCGTTACCGCCCCCTTTGGATCCACTGTTGGGGGAC
>NZ_JBIVLV010000023.1:0-38934 GCF_044752725.1 Streptomyces sp. NPDC088707
CTAATCTGGCGTTGATTTTTGGCACGCTGTTGAGTTCTCAAGGAACGGACGCTTCCTTTGTACTCACCCTCTCGGGCTTTCCTCCGGGCTTCCCTCCGGTCTTGCGTTTCCGACTCTATCAGATCTTTTCGACCCGATTTCCTCGGTGCTTTCCGGTCCCTTTTGTTTTCACTCCGGGGGCCTTTCGGCGTTTCCGACTTTATCAGAATCATTTGGGCCGACCTAATCGGTGGCTTTCTTGATTCGGATAAGAATCGGGGTGACTCCGTGGAATCGAGTTCCCGACCGGAGTGAATGAGATTCTACTTGATCGCTGCCGAACTGTCCAGTTCCAGGCAACCGTTTGAATCTACCTCCCCACAGCCGCCATGTCAATGGCTTTTGTGGGCACCGGAGGACACTAGCAGGTCAGCGGGGCCGTACGCACATCAGGCGGCGACGGGGAGCTGCGCGCTGCGGTCGTGCTCCTCGACGTCGCCCTGGTCGCCGGCCCGGGCGGCTCGGCCGCCGAGGACATGGACGTAGACGAGGAAGAGCAGCTCAGCGGCGACGCCGATGGTGATGCGGGCCCAGGTGGGCAGGCCGGACGGGGTGACGAAGCCTTCGATCAGGCCCGAGACGAAGAGGACCAGGGCCAGGCCGACGGCCATGCCGACGGCGGCGCGGCCGCGTTCCGCGAGGGCCGCGCGGCGGGTGGTGGGGCCGGGGTCGATGACCGTCCAGCCGAGGCGGAGGCCCGTGCCTGCGGCGACGAAGACGGCGGTCAGTTCGAGCAGGCCGTGGGGAAGGATCAGGCCCAGGAAGACGTCGAGGCGGCCCGCGGACGACATCAGGCCGATGCCGACACCGAGGTTCAGCATGTTCAGGAAGAGGATCCAGAGCACAGGGATGCCCAGGAAGGCGCCCAGGACCAGGCACATGGCCGCAGCCTGGGCGTTGTTCGTCCAGACCTGGGCGGCGAAGGACGCCGCCGGGTTACTGGAGTAGTACGTCTCGTACTGGCCGCCGGGGCGGGTCATCTCGCGGAGGTCGGCGGGGGCGCCGATCGCGGCCTGGACCTCCGGGTGCGTACCGATCCACCAGCCGATGATCACGGCGAGCAGGGTGGAGAGGACAGCGGTGGGGACCCACCAGTGGCGGGAGCGGTAGACGGCCGCGGGGAAGCCGGCGGACAGGAAGCGGGCCGCGTCGCGCCACGAGGCGCGGCGGGTGCCGGTGACCGTGGCGCGGGCGCGGGCCACGAGCTGGGTGAGCCGGGCCGTGAGCATGGGGTCGGGGGCGCTCGACTGGACGAGCGAGAGATGGGTGGCCGTGCGCTGGTACAGGGACACGAGTTCGTCCGCCTCGGCTCCGGTGAGCTTGCCGCCCCGGCGCAGGAGGTGGTCGAGGCGTTCCCACTCGGAGCGGTGGGCGGTGACGTAGACGTCGAGGTCCATGATCGGCTGCTGCTCCAGGCATCGGCTGCGGACGGTTCCGTACTGCTGCGGCGCGCTGCGGGTCAGCTTGGCAGACTGGCGTTCGGAGGGGTCGGGAAGGTCGGAGAAGGGTGGGTGCCGTGAGTGACGTGGTGACCGGGGATGCCGTCGTACTGGGGTTGCAGCCCGCACGGCTCCCGAGCCGGGCTTTGTCGGTGCTCATCGACCTGGTGGTGGTCTTGGCCGCGTATCTGCTGGTCTCCCTCGGACTCGCGGTCGCCACCGCGTCGCTCGACGAGGCGGCGGTGATGGCGGTGTCGATCGCCTCCTTCCTGTTGATCCTCGTGGGGGCGCCGATCGCGGTGGAGACGCTGTCGCACGGGCGGTCGCTGGGGAAGCTGGCCTGCGGGCTTCGCGTGGTGCGGGACGACGGGGGGCCGATCCGGTTCCGGCACGCGCTCGTGCGGGGGGCGATGGGGGTCGTCGAGATCCTGATGACGTTCGGGGTCGTCGCCTGTGTCGCGTCGCTCGTGTCGGAGCGGGGGCGACGGCTCGGGGACGTCTTCGCGGGGACGCTTGTCGTACGGGAGCGGATACCCGCGGCGCGGGCGCTCGTCGTGCCCCCGCCGCCGCCGTGGCTGGTGGGGCGTTTCGCCGGGCTGGATCTGTCGGCGGTGCCCGAGTCCCTGTGGCTGGAGATACGGCAGTACCTCACGCGGGCGCGTGACCTGGACCCTGCCGTGGGGCGGCGGCTCGCGGAGCGGCTGGCCGACGAGCTGGTGGCGCGGACCGGGACGCCTCCGCCGCCCGGAGTACCGGCCGACGCGTATCTGGCGGGGGTGGTCGCCGAGCGGCAGACGCGGGAGGCCCGGCGGGCCTTCGGCTCCGCGGGCGTGGCGGGGATGCCGGGCGTGGCCGGGGTGCCAGGGGTGGGTGGGGCGGTCGGGGCCGTGGGAATGCCGGCGCCGGGCTTCGCTCCTCCCGTCGCGCCTTCGACGGTGGCCCCTCCGGCTGCCGCGCCGGTCGTCGCCTCCCCCGTGGCCGACGGCCGGGAGCCCACGGCGCCCGCTACCGGGTTCGCTCCGCCCGCCTGATCGTCAGGGGAAGACCGACGGCGGGGTCTCCAGGGCTTCGAGTTCGATGCCGGGGGCTGCGAGGACCACGTCGCCGGCGATGTGAACGGTGTGCCTTTCACCCGTGTCCAAGGCGCTGACCTGGTATTCGTCCACCATCAGGGGGCCGTTGTCAGTGGCGTGCGCTTCACTCTTCATCAGGGCCCAGGACTGGTCGACCGTGAGGGGGGCGAGCACCGGGTCCGTGAAGGCGACGAGCCTGACACGGGTCTCGGGGGAATCGGGGGTGAGACGCAGGAGTCGCGTGAGCGCGACGAGGAACGCAGGGGACATGCCGGTGAAGGCGTGGGCGCGCACATTGCCTTCGGTGGCGTGGGTTCCGGTGGGGTCCGTGCGGACCCAGGTGACGCCGTCGAGGGCCGCGCCGCGGACCTGCCAGCCGGCGGCGTGGAGTTCGAGTCGGATGGGGCGGCCGAGTTCGTCGACGGCCAGGTCGACGGAGCCCTGATGGTCGCCCGAGGGGGTGGTGACCTGTGAGACGTAGCGCCAGCCTGAGGGGCCGGGCGCGCAGTGGAAGTGTTCGTCGCCGAGGGGGGTGTGGTCGTGCGGGTCATGGAGCGAATATCGGCCGCGGGGCATGGGGCGGGTCCTCGGGACGGGGGCTTCCGGGCGTGGGGGTAGGGCCGGTCCGGCTCTGAGGCGGGCTTGTCCGGCCTGGGGTGGGGCTGTCCGCCTCGCAGGCAGGCTTGTCCGGCCTGGGGTGGGGCTGTCCTGCTCTGGGGTGGGGCCGGTCCGGCTCTGGTCTCTGCCGGCAGGCCCTGGGACGAGGCAGGCCCCCCGGCACGGGGGTGCGGGGGGCCTGCCTGTTTCCTCTACGGCCGTCCGGGACGGCGTCGCGTCAGCGCGCGGGCGCCGCCGGCCGGGGCATCAGTAGCGGTAGTGGTCCGGCTTGAACGGGCCCTCGACCTCGACGCCGATGTACGCGGCCTGCTCGGGGCGGAGGGTCGTCAGCTTGACGCCGAGGGCGTCGAGGTGGAGACGGGCGACCTTCTCGTCCAGGTGCTTGGGCAGCACGTACACGTCGGTCGGGTACTCCTGCGGCTTCGTGTAGAGCTCGATCTGGGCCAGGGTCTGGTCCGCGAACGAGTTCGACATGACGAAGGAGGGGTGGCCGGTCGCGTTGCCCAGGTTGAGGAGGCGGCCCTCGGACAGCACGATGAGGACCTTGCCGTCGGGGTACGTCCAGGTGTGGACCTGCGGCTTGACCTCGTCCTTGACGATGCCGGGGACCTTGGCGAGGCCGGCCATGTCGATCTCGTTGTCGAAGTGGCCGATGTTGCCGACGATCGCCTGGTGCTTCATCTTGGCCATGTCCGCGGCCATGATGATGTCCTTGTTGCCGGTCGTGGTGATGAAGATGTCGGCCTTCTCCACGACGTCGTCCAGGGTCGTGACCTGGTAGCCGTCCATCGCCGCCTGGAGCGCGCAGATCGGGTCGATCTCCGTGACGATCACGCGGGCGCCCTGGCCGCGCAGGGACTCGGCGCAGCCCTTGCCGACGTCGCCGTAGCCGCAGACGACGACGGTCTTGCCGCCGATGAGGACGTCGGTGGCGCGGTTGATGCCGTCGATGAGGGAGTGGCGGCAGCCGTACTTGTTGTCGAACTTCGACTTCGTCACGGCGTCGTTCACGTTGATCGCCGGGAAGAGGAGCTCGCCGGCCTGCTGCATCTCGTACAGGCGGTGGACACCGGTGGTGGTCTCCTCGGTGACGCCGCGGATCTCGGACGCCAGCTGGGTCCACTTCTGCGGGTTCTCGCCGAGGGTGCGGTTGAGGAGACGGAGGATGTGGCCGTACTCCTCGCTGTCCGCGGTGGACGGGTCCGGGGCCGAGCCGGCCTTCTCGAACTCGACGCCCTTGTGGACGAGGAGGGTGGCGTCACCACCGTCGTCGAGGATCATGTTCGGGCCGCCGGTGGGCGTGTTCGGCCAGGTCAGCGCCTGCTCGGTGCACCACCAGTACTCCTCAAGGGTCTCGCCCTTCCAGGCGAAGACCGGGACGCCCTGCGGGTTCTCCGGGGTGCCGTTCGGGCCGACGGCGATGGCCGCGGCGGCGTGGTCCTGGGTGGAGAAGATGTTGCAGGAGGCCCAGCGGACCTCGGCGCCGAGGGCGACCAGGGTCTCGATGAGGACGGCGGTCTGCACGGTCATGTGCAGGGAGCCGGTGACGCGGGCGCCGGCGAGGGGCTGCTGCTCGGCGTACTCGCGGCGGATCGACATGAGGCCGGGCATCTCGTGCTCGGCGAGGGTGATCTCCTTGCGGCCGAAGGTGGCCAGGGAGAGGTCGGCGACCTTGAAGTCCTGATGGGCGGCAGTCGTCATGACTGGGCTGCTCCTCGTGTGTGCGTGCGAGGGTCGGTTGGGGCGCCGGGCACCACGGACGCTCCCCGGACACACGAATGCCCGGGCTTTCCACGGTGCCGTCGTCGGAGGCCCTCTCTCCCTCGGCCGGTCCGCGAGGACCGCCCGACCGCCATCAGCAGCGACGTCTGGCTGGTCACGAATCTACACCGGACGGCGGGGCGGGCCACAGTCCGCATCGGGCCGCGGGACGGGATCGGAAGGCCGTACATACGCACGAGACCCCCGGGACCAGGGGGTCTCGGGGGTCTCGTGAAGGGGCGGGGCGGAGCGGGGGCCATCCGCGTCGGGGGCCACCGACGGCGTCAGTGGTCGTCGGCGTCCGGGGTCTTCGTCAGGTCGGTGGCGGTCGGAGCGGCCGCCTCCTTGTAGATGTCCGGCTCCAGGTAGATGACCCGGGCGATCGGGACGGCGGCGCGGATGCGCTCCTCGGCGGCGTTGATGGCGTTCGCGACCTCGGCGGCCGAGTCGTCGTGCTGGACGGCGATCTTGGCGGCGACGAGGAGTTCCTCCGGGCCGAGGTGGAGCGTCCGCATGTGGATGAGCCGGGTGACGGTCTCGCCGTCCACCACCGCCGCCTCGATCTTCTTGACGTCCTCGATGCCCGCGGACTCACCGAGCAGCAGCGACTTGGTCTCGGCGGCCAGCACGATCGCGATGGCGATCAGCAGGACGCCGATGCAGAGGGTGCCGATGCCGTCCCAGACGCCGTCGCCGGTCAGCAGCGCGAGACCGACGCCGCCGAGCGCGAGGATGAGGCCGACGAGCGCGCCCAGGTCCTCCAGGAGGACGACGGGCAGCTCGGGGGCCTTGGCCCGGCGGACGAACTGCGTCCAGGTGAGGCCGCCGCGGATCAGGTTCGATTCCTTGATGGCCGTACGGAAGGAGAAGGACTCGGCGATGATCGCGAAGACGAGGACGCCGACCGGCCAGTACCAGGCCTCGATCGGGTGCGGGTGCTTGATCTTCTCGTAGCCCTCGTAGATGGCGAACATGCCACCGACGGAGAAGAGCACGATGGAGACGAGGAAGGCGTAGATGTACCGCTCGCGGCCGTAGCCGAAGGGGTGCTGCGGAGTCGCCTCGCGCTGCGCCTTCTTGCCGCCGAGGAGCAGCAGGCCCTGGTTGCCGGAGTCGGCGAGGGAGTGGACGCTCTCCGCGAGCATCGACGACGAACCACTGAAGAGGAACGCCACGAACTTGGCTACGGCGATCGCCAGGTTGGCGGCGAGTGCCGCCACGATCGCCTTGGTTCCGCCTGACGCGCTCATGGGTGTACGTGGTCCCTTCGTCGATGCACCGGCTCTGTCGCCGCGGTTCGGCCGGTCATTGTTGCATCAGGCCACGACGGTGGCGCGAAAGACCGTCCCCGTACCGGAGAGTTCGGTCTTCTCGCCCGCGGGAACGAAGACGGATTCGCCGGCGGCCAGGGTCACGTCGCCCGCCTTCGGGCTGCCCGCGACGGCGAGCAGGATCTGCGGGGTGGGGCTCGTCAGGTCGGTCGGGACCGCGCCCTCCGGCCGTACGAAACGGGAGAGGCGGAACTCGTCGATCGGGGTGTCGTAGACCTCCTCCCCGGACGGCGAGGCCTCGGGGCGCAGGACGGCCGGGTCGGTCGGCTCGAAGCGGACCACGCGCAGGAGTTCGGGGACGTCGATGTGCTTGGGGGTGAGCCCACAGCGCAGCACGTTGTCGGAGTTGGCCATGATCTCGACGCCGAGGCCCGAGAGGTAGGCGTGCGGGACGCCCGCGCCCAGGTAGAGGGCCTCGCCGGGCTGGAGCGTGATCCGGTTGAGGAGCATCGCGGCGATGACGCCCGGGTCGCTCGGGTAGTGGTGGGCGAGGCTCGCGTACGGAGCGTGCTCGCCGCCGAGACGGTCCGCGGCCGCAGCCGCCTCCGTCACGGTGTGCGCCATCTCCGCCGTGTCCGCGGTCAGCAGCGCCGTCAGGACCTCGCGGAGCGCGGCCTCTTCGGGGTGGGCGTGCAGGAGGTCGACGTACGGCTTGAGCGAGTCGACACCGAGTGCGGCGATCAGGTCCGCGGCCTCGGCCGGCGCACGGAATCCGCACAGGCCCTCGAAGGGGGTGAGCGCGCAGATCAGCTCGGGCTTGTGGTTGGCGTCCTTGTACGTGCGGTGCGGGGCGTCGACCGGGATGCCCGCGGCCTCCTCTGCCGCGTGACCGGCCTGCGCCTGGGCGAGGTCGGGGTGGGCCTGGAGGGAGAGCGGGGCGCCGGCGGCGAGCACCTTCAGCAGGAACGGCAGCCGCGGGCCGAACTTGTCGACGGAACGCTCCCCGAGTTCGCCCACGGGATCGGCGTCGATCAGCGCGTTCAGCGAGCCGCGATCGGTGCGGGAGGGGGCGCCGGGGTGGGCGCCCATCCACATCTCGGCCTGGGGCTCGCCGGTCGGGGCGATACCGAGCAGCTCCGGGATGGCCGTCGTGGATCCCCAGGCGTAGGGGCGAACGGTGTTGACGAGGCGGTCCATGGTGCCTGCCAGCTCCTCGGGGTGGTGACGGATGGTGAATGAGGGGTGTCGGGTGACAGGTGACAGGGGGCGGATGACGGGTGGGTTACGGGGTGGTGGATGGGGCGGGGGGGTGGATGGGGCGGGGGGGTGGATGGGGCGGGGGGGGTGGATGGGGCGGGGGGGTGGATGGGGCGGGGGGGGTGGATGGGGCGGGGGGGTGGATGGGGCGGGGGGGGTGGATGGGGCGGGGGGTGGATGGGGCCGGGGGGGGACGGGGCCGGGGGGAGTGGGGCGGGCGGAGTGGATGGGGTGGGTGGGGTGGTGGACGGGGGTTTGGTTCGTCCGGGGGGTTGGGCCTGTGGGTTGTGAGGGGTGGGCTTGTTCGCGGGGTGCTCTCAGAGCGCCGTGCGGCCCGGGGTCGCCAGGGAGAGGTAGACCGCCGCGAAGTCGGTCACCGCGAGCAGTTCCGCCAGGGTCTCCAGGTCACCGCCTTCCTCCGGTTCCAGCTCGCTGATCGCCGTCTCGTGACTCAGCGCCAGCTCGCGTGCCGCGTGCGCGGCGGTCAGGCCGTCCGACGGACGGTCCCTCAACAGGACTACCCGCGCGCGGAGCGCCTGCGGCTCGTCCACCCGGTCGCGGAAGAAGTCCTCGGGGTCCGCTCCCGCCGCGTAGTCCCCCGCGAGGAGGACACCGTGGGCCGGAAGGGCCTCCGGGAGTTCCGCCGCGAGCGCGGGCAGACCCGCGAGCTCCGCCAGGACCGCGGCGAACCTGCGGCCCGCCGGGCCCGCGGCCGCGCCCTCCGTCCAGATCAGTGGCAGCGAGTCCGCGAGCTCGGCGGCGAGCGTCTTCGCTGGATTGCTGTACGTGGCGATGGCCGGGCCGCAGCGCTCCGCCGTACGGTCCAGCCGGTCGGCTACCTTCTCCAGGGCCTCGGGCGGGGCCTCCAGGAGACCGACCCGGTCGAGCAGCATGAGCAGCGGGGTGAACAGGGCCCACAGGGTGCCGGGGCTCGCCGCGATGTTCTCGGCGTACTCGTTCGGGGCCTCGTTCGGGGCGCTGGCCATCGGCACGAACAGACCGCGCGAGCCGCTGACCGTCTCGGTGAGGGGCGAGGCCTTGGGGGCCACGGCGACGACGGTGATCCCCCGGCGGTACGCCTGCTCCGCGAGGAGCGCCAGGCCCGGTTCGGAGCCGTCCGTCGTCGGCAGCAGCAGGAGGTCCACGGAACCCGCCCAGCCGGGCAGCGCCCAGCGCAGGGCGCCCGCGGCGGGGGCGACGCCGGTCGGCTGGAGGCGTACGACGGGTGCCGAGGCTCCTGCCAGAGCGCCGATCAGGTCGGCGACGGCCGCGGCGGCGGTGCCCGGGCCGGCGACGAGTACTGCGCGGGGGCGGCCCTCGGGGTGGAGGTCCGCGATGCCGGCCTCGGCGGCGTGCCTCGCCGCCGTCCTCACCCGGGCGCCGGCTTCGGCGGCGCCGCGGAGGAGGCCGCGGCGGTCTGCCAGGGCGAGGTCGTCCGGGGCGTCGAGGAGGGTCTCGTCGAGCATGGGGCGGGTGCCTCCGGTCGCGTCGTCGTCGCGGGGCCCTTGGCGGGCTGCTGCGGTGCCTGTGGTGCCTTGTGGTGCGTGCACCTCTATGGTGCGGGGTCTGCGGTGCTGGTGCGGGGTTGTGGGGTGTTTGTGGTGCGCCCTGCCTTCGGCCGGGCTTGTCGGTTCCCACCCGCACCACCCGTGCGGGTGGGAGGGCAGAGGTGCGGGCTTTCCCGTGGGGAGTGCTCGCCGTTGGCGGCGGACCCTCCGGGGAAGTGGCCCCCGGAGAGGTGGGACCTCCGGGGAGTGGCCCCTCCGGGGAGGAGGCCCCTCCGGAGAGGAAGCCCCTCCGGAGAGGAAGCCCCTCCGGAGAGGAGGAACCTCCGGAGAGGAAGCCCCTCCGGGGAGGAGGCCCCCGGGGAGGAGGGACCTCCGGAAAGGTGACCCTCCGAAGAGGTGGCCCCTCCGGAGAGAGGGAAGCGGGCCCCTCCGGGAAGGGCGAGGGGTGGGGCGGCGTTCTGGAGGTCGGTGGAGGTGGGGCTGGGCTGGCGGTGGGAGCGGGCAGGGTCGGTCGGGGCATCGGAGGCCACGCGGGCGGCGGGCACCCCCGTGCCGTGTGGCTCGGTCGGCCCGCTCGACGTGAGCCGAGGCCCAAGCCATATCGCTCGGTCGGGCAACGCGGCACGAGCCGAGGCTAAAGCCCTATCGCTCGGTCGGCCCCCTCCACGTGAGCCGAGGCCCGGGCCGTATCGCTCGGGCGGCCGACTCGGCGTGGGCCGAGGCCCGGGCCGTGTGGCGCGTGCCGGGCCCTTGCCGTGCGGAGCGGACCTGGCCGGGGCCAGTGCCGTGCCGTGCGAGCCGGGGGCGCGACGTCCTTCGCCGCATGAGCCCGAACCATGCCGTACCGGTGCGAGCCTGTGCCGTGCCGCCGAGTCCCGTCCCTGTGCGCATGAGTCCGAAACCGTGCCCTACGGACCGGGCCTCGCACCACGCGGTACGAGCCGGGACGTGCCGCCACGTTCCGGCCCCGGGCGCCGTCAGCACGCAACCAAGCCCCACGGACCGGCCCCGTGCCCCGCGCCTGAGCCGTACTGCCACGTTCCGACCCCCACGCCATGAGCACGCAACCAAGCCCCACGGACGAGGTCCCGCGAGCCCGGGCCGTGCCGTCACGTTCCGCCCCGGGCGCCGTCAGCGCGCAACCAAGCCCCACGGACCGGCTCCGCGCCGCGTGGTGCGTGTGTCTGCTGGGCCGCTGCCGGCCCGGAGTCATGCCGTGGGGACCCTGCCGGGCCGTGCTGTCGCGTCCCGTTCCCGTGTGACGCTCGTCGAGTGCCTTGCGGTGGGGGCTGGCGCGCGTACGGGGCCGTGTCGCCGCCGGAGGGCGGCTTCGCTCCGCCCCTCCGGCTCGCCGGGTCTGCTTACGGGCGGCGGGCCTCGTCCGTCAGGAGGACCGGGATGTTGTCGCGGACCGGGTAGGCGAGGCCGCAGTCGGGGCTCGTGCAGATGAGTTCGGGGGTCTCGTCCGCCGTGCGGTCGTTCAGTGGAGCGTGGCACGCGGGGCAGGCCAGGATCTCCAGGAGGCCGGCTTCGAGCGGCATGGGGTGTCCCTTCGAACAAGCGGTTTCGGGCCAGGTCAGCCTACCGCCGGGGGACGGGGGGTGACCCGTTCCCCGGCGGTGGGTGCGGGGAGGTCAGGCCGTGGTGCGGACCAGTGCCAGGACCTCGTCGCGGATCCTCGTCATCGTCGCCTCGTCGCGGGCCTCGACGTTGAGGCGGAGCAGCGGCTCGGTGTTGGAGGCGCGGAGGTTGAACCACCAGTCCCGTGCCGTCACCGTCAGGCCGTCCAGGGTGTCGAGGGTGACGTCCTCGTTCTCGTACGCGGCCTTGACCTTGGCCGCGCTCGCCTTCTGGTCCGCCACCGTCGAGTTGATCTCGCCCGAGGAGGCGTAGCGGTCGTACGCGGCGACCAGGGCCGACAGGGTGCCCTCCTGGCCGCCCAGGGCCGCCAGGACGTGGAGGGCGGCCAGCATGCCCGTGTCCGCGTTCCAGAAGTCCTTGAAGTAGTAGTGCGCCGAGTGCTCGCCGCCGAAGATCGCGCCGGTCTTCGCCATCTCCTCCTTGATGAAGGAGTGGCCGACCCGCGTGCGGACGGGCTCGCCGCCCTGCTCGCGGACGACCTCCGGCACCGACCACGAGGTGATCAGGTTGTGGATGATCGTTCCGCCGGGGTGCTTCGCGAGTTCGCGGGCCGCCACCAGGGCCGTGATCGCCGACGGCGAGACCGGCTCGCCGCGCTCGTCCACGACGAAGCAGCGGTCGGCGTCGCCGTCGAAGGCGAGCCCGAGGTCGGCGCCCTCGGCCAGGACGCGGGCCTGGAGGTCGACGATGTTCTTCGGGTCCAGCGGGTTCGCCTCGTGGTTGGGGAACGTGCCGTCCAGCTCGAAGTACATCGGGACCACGTCCAGCGGCAGGCCTTCGAAGACCGTGGGGACCGTGTGGCCGCCCATGCCGTTGCCCGCGTCCACCACGACCTTGAGGGGGCGGATCGCCGTGAGGTCCACCAGGGACTTCAGGTACTCCGCGTAGTCCTTGAGGGTGTCGCGGTGGGTGATGGTGCCCGGGGTCCCCGCCGCTTCCGGCGCGCCGGTCTCCGACCAGTCCTCCGCGAGTTCCCGGATCTCCGCCAGGCCGGTGTCCTGGCCCACCGGGGCGGCGCCCGCGCGGCACATCTTGATGCCGTTGTACTGGGCCGGGTTGTGCGAGGCGGTGAACATCGCGCCGGGCAGGTCGAAGCTGCCGGAGGCGAAGTACAGCTGATCGGTGGAGCAGAGTCCGATCAGGGTGACGTCGGCGCCGAGGCGGGCCGCGCCGCGCGCGAAGGCGTCGGCCAGGCCGGGCGACGAGGGGCGCATGTCGTGGCCGATGACGATCGCGTCCGCGTCCGTCACCCGTACGAAGGCGGCACCGAAGAGCTCGGCGAGCGATTCGTCCCACTGGTCGGGTACCACTCCGCGGACGTCGTACGCCTTCACGATCTGCGACAGATCGGCAGTCACGGATCCACCCTCCTGAGTTCTCGGCACGCGTGTGCGGCGCGTGTACGGAACGCCAAAACTACCCGCAGTGGGGAGGGGGTACGCGGACGGTGGCCGGTCGGGCTCAGTTGTCGGGGGAACGGAGCACTCTCAGGTGCCCTCTGCGGCCGACCTCCATGGGGTCTCCGCCGCGCCCTCCGCCGCCCTTGCCGCCGGCCTCGGCCGCGCGTTCCTGGGGGCGGGCCGCCTCCCGTACCGCGTTGGCCAGGGCTTCGAGGTCGTCGCCGCTGGGGCGGGGCGGGGCGGAACCGTCGGTGAGCCGCACGACCTCCCACCCGCGTGGGGCGGTCAGGCGCTCGCTGTGCTGGGCGCACAGGTCGTAGCAGTGGGGCTCGGCGTAGGTGGCGAGCGGGCCGAGGACCGCAGTCGAGTCGGCATAGACGTACGTCAGTGTCGCGACGGCAGGGCGGCCGCACGCAGTGCGCGAACAGCGACGTACAGGGCTCACGACGTTGGACGGTACCGCACTCTTGAGCGGGCCGCGACGACTCTCCCTCAGGTCACTCCACCGTGTCGCGCTGTGACCTCCGCCACCCCCCTTCGGGTGGCGGCCGCTCCGACCTGCGCGGGAGGGGGCACAAGGGGGTGGCGCCGGGAGCCGATCCGGACACTCCGAGGTAAGGATCCGGTCAACCACGGCCAGATGGCCGATCGCGAGTGGCCCCCGAATCGCACGGCCGGTTGGCCGGAACGTTCAGGTTTCGACAGGGCGTGCAGTGGTGCCGCCGGGACCCCGGGAAGGTGGCGAGGACGCGCCACGGTGCGCGGGCACCGATGAGGGTTACGCTGCGTCAGTGATGGACAGTCCTGTGCCGCCGAGCCCCCCGCACCACTCCACGGAGCCCCCGGCGGAGCCCCGGGCGCGTCGCCGCGACCGGCACGGCCGCGGGATGCGGGGACCGGTCGCCCCTCCCCAGGTGCCGCTCTCCGCGAGCCGGGCCGACACCTTCCGCGACCTCGTCCTCGACTCGGTGGAGCGTCTGGAGCGGCGCTGGCCGCAGCTCGCCGACGTCGAGTTCCTCGTGATGGAGGTGCCGCCGACGGTGCCGGGCGAGACGGTGCCGCTGGGCGGCTCTGCGCCCGCCGAGAAGAGCGATCCCGCCCGGGTGGTCGTCTACCGGCGGCCGGTCGAGATCCGCTCCAAGAGCCGGGACGAGCGGGCGCTCCTCGTCCACGAGGTCGTCGTGGAGCAGGTCGCCGAGCTGCTCGGGCTCTCCCCCGAGTCGGTCGATCCGCGGTACGGGCAGGACTGACCCGACCCCCGTAGAACCCCCTTAGGACCCCCGCAGGCCCCCGCTCGGCTGCCGCTCCGCTCCACGGCCCCTCGGGGCCGTCTCCTCCGCGCCGCCCTTCCCCCGTACGGGGGAAGGGCCGGCCCGCCGGCTCGCTCCGGTCCGTGGCCGCGGTCCCCCGCCCGTACCGTCCGCGCCTGCTTCTAGTCCAGGACCCCCAGGTCCTGGCGGGCCGACGGGACCTCGACCGTGCCCCGGTCGTCGACGAAGGTCTGGACCGTGAACATCGGCGTGCCGTCCAGCGGCACCGCCAGCGTCCTCGACGCGTACACCTTGCCGCCCGAGACCGGTTCGACGGTCAGCGCGTAGGAGCCCTTGAGGCCTTCGGGAACCAGATCGGTCACGGCCGTGGTCGTGCCCTCCTTGACCGTGACCGTCTTCGTCACGGGCGTACCCCCGCCGGAACCCGCCGAGGCGGTGACCTTCACCTGCGCCGCCGCGCCGACGGCGGTCAGGGCCAGCGTGGTCCCCTTGGCCCGGTTGTCGGCGACCGTCGCGCGGGCGGAGATCGCCCCGGTCGCCGGTACGAAGGCGACCTCGGTGTCGTCGCCCTTGCCGCGGACCACCCGGAGGGCGGCGACGACCGGGGTTGCCTTCTTCGGGTCGCTCGGGCTCAGCATCAGCGAGCCCACCTCGCCGCGGGTGAGGTCCGGCAGCTCGACGGCGGCCGTCATCCCCGACTTCACGTGCAGGGAGCGGGCGCTCGCCGGGACGATCGTGCCGCTCCGGGTGACCAGCTGGATCTTCAGGTCGGCGTCGTCCTCGCCCGGGACGAACGCCACCAGGCGTACGGAGGTGGCGTCGGCCGGGATGCCGGGGAGCACGGCGGTGCTCGCCGGGTCGGCCGAGGCCGCGAGCCAGTCGCTGCCGAGCTTCTCGTCGGCGGAGCCGATGGCCGCGCCGACCCGGCCGCTGCGGGTGGTGACGTGGACGGTGACGGACTGCTGCGCGGCCTCGCCCGTGAGGGTGGAGAGCAGGACGGGGACCGTGGAGTGGGCGGGGACCGGGATGCCCTCGGTGAACTGGGACTTGAGGACGCCCTCGGGGCCGTACAGCTCGATGTCGGCGACGGCGGCCGTGTCGTCCGGGTTGGTGAGGTGGACGTAGTCCTGGCGTTCCTTGGCGGTGGAGGCCGCGGGGAACCAGAAGTCGGTGTCGGGTGCGCCGCAGCTGAGGCCGAGGAGTCCGCGGGCGCCGCCCGCCGGGACCACGGTGGTCTGCTGGACGGTCCAGCCGGGGGCGAGGGAGCCGGTCGCCGCGCCGGTGAGGGCGGGGGCGGCGGGGCCGTTCGCCTCGGCGGTGACGGGCTTGCCGGGGGCGGTGACGGTGGCCGGGGCCTTCGGGGGCTTCGCCTTCTTGCCGCCCTTCGTGGCGCCGCCGGAGGTCGTCGTGCTCGCGGCGGGCCGCAGCTGGGCGGTGGCGGCGGGCTTGTCGGCCGCGCCGGAACCGCCCGTGCCTCCCGTGCCGCCCTTCGCCGGGGCCGTACCACCGCCGCTGAGCGGCGTGTACGAGGTGTAGAGGGTCTCGGCCACCTCGGAGGTGCTGGGCACCGGGCAGGCCAGGCCCGCGCGCTCGACCGGCAGTCGGGTGGGCGCCTTGGCCCGGGGGGCGGCGGCGCCGTCCGGGGCGGAGAGGGACGCGAAGCCGGTGACGGCGGCGAGCGCCGTGGCGCCCGCGATCAGGGAGAGGGTCGTGCGCTTCACTGGTTGCTGCTCCCGTCGGGACGCTGCTCGGTCTCGTGGCCCTGGGGGTGCCCGTAGCCGTAGGTGTACGGGTCGTACTGCTGCGGGTCGTACTGCTGCTGTTGCTGCTCGTAGCCCTGGCTGCCGTACTGCGCCTGCTGGGGGTCGTACTGCTGCGGGTCGTAACCCTGGTCGGTGTACGGCTGCTGCGGGTCGTACTGCTGCGGCTGCTGCTCGTAGCCCTGTTGGGGGTACGTGTAGGGCTGCTGCTGGTACGGGTCGGCCGCGTACTCCTGGTAGTAGCCCTGCTCGGCGTACGCCTGCGGCTGGGGCTGCTCCTGGTGGCCGCCCTGCGGCTGTTCCTGGGCCTGGGCGTAGGCGGGGTCGTAGCCGCCGTCCCACTCCTGGGGCTCCTGGGTCTGCTGCTCCGGGATCGCGG
Organism: Streptomyces sp. NPDC088707; assembly: GCF_044752725.1. Classification (NCBI taxonomy): domain Bacteria; kingdom Bacillati; phylum Actinomycetota; class Actinomycetes; order Kitasatosporales; family Streptomycetaceae; genus Streptomyces; species Streptomyces sp. NPDC088707. Next base: position 15,418 of record NZ_JBIVLV010000023.1, read on the forward strand.
TGGTCTCGGACGCCGGGTCCTGGCCGCCGGTCCCGGCGGTCTCGCCCTCCGCCTCGGCCTCCGCCGCGGCGCGCAGCCGGCGGGCGCGGCGGCCGTCGCCCTCGGTCGCCTGGGCGGGGATGGCGAGCTCCTCCTCTGGCAGGTCGTCGTCGATCTCGCGGCGCCGGCCGGGCAGGGCCAGGACGAGGAGGACGACGGCGAGGCCGATCTGGGCCCAGATCCACGCGGTGTGGGTGAGGGGCTGGTCGTACGTGAGGTCGAGGCGGCCGGCCTGGGCGGGGAGTTCGAAGCCTTGGGCCCAGCCGTCGACGGTGGTGCGGGGCAGCTCCTTGCCGTCGAGGGTGGCGGTCCAGCCCTCGTCGGCACGGTCGGCGAGGCGCAGGACGCGGCCGGCGGGGCCGGCCGGGATCTCGGTGTGCGCCTCGACGGGGCCGGCGGCGACGGCGACCGGGGCGGCCGGCGCCTTGGCGGAGTCCGCGGTCCCCTGCGCCGCGCCGTCCGCGGTCTTCGCCGCGGGCGGGACGATCATGACGCGGGCGATCTCGCGGTCCACGCGCCAGAGCGCGCTGCCGTCGAGCTGGCTGAGGCGGCTGAGTCCGGGGGTGGAGTCGAGGACGCGGCTCATCTGGCGCGGTGCCCCGTCCCGTACCAGGACGTAGCGGATCGCGTAGCCGCTGAGCTGCTCGGTCTGGTCGGCGCCGGAGCCGGCGACCAGGTGGGCGACGACGTCGTCGAGACGGGGGTCGTCCTCGGCGGCCGCGTTGAGTTCGGCGTCGCCGAGGCGGGCGCCGGAGCCGCGGACCAGGGTGTACGTGACCTCGCCGGGCGAGGTGCCGCCGAGGACGAGGGTGCGGGGCTGGTCGCGGGTGCCGGACTCCTCGGCGACGAACGCCGGGACCTGGACCGGGTCGCGCCGGGTCAGCGGGCCGTCGGCGCCGGCGATCATCCAGCCGACGGCGGCGACGGCGGGGCCGACGGCGCAGGCGAGGGCGATCAGGGCGGCGACGGGCTGGCGCCAGCCGAAGCCGTGGGCGGCGACGCGGGTACGGCCGCCCTCGGCGCCGATCATGCCGGCGGCGATGAGGGCGGCGCCGTAGACGAGGGTGGCGGGGCCGGCCCAGCCGGTGCCCCCCGCGCCGTTGGACAGGGCGGCGAGGAGGAGGCCGGCGAGGCCGGCGACCCAGGCGGCGCGGACGGCGAGCTGCCGCTCCTCGCGCAGCAGCCCGGCCAGGCCTGCGAGGACGAGGCCGGCCAGCAGGAGGCCGCCGGTGGTGCCGGGGCCGCCGGGGCTGGTGCCGAGCAGGTCGAGCGCGGTGGCCGTGCCCGTACGGATGTCGAGTCCTGCCTCCCGCAGGAACGCGGCCGGGTCGGTGAGCAGGGTCAGCGACCAGGGGGCGAGGACGAGGAGCGGGGTGCCGACGGTGGCCAGGAAGCGCAGCCCGTAGGCGGTGATGTCGGAGCGGCGGACGACGAGCACGCCGAGGCCGAGGAGGACGGCGAGCGGCCAGACGACCGGGGTGAACGCGGTGGCGAAGGTCAGCAGGAAGGTGTACGCCCAGGTGGCGCGCCAGCTGCCCCGGTCCGGCCGGTTGAAGCCGTGGGCGGCGACGGCGGCGCGGGCCATCAGCGGCAGCAGGATCGCGAGGACCGCGGTGCCGAGCCGGCCGGTGGCGAGGGCTCCGGTGGCGGCGGGCAGGAACGCGTAGGCGATGGCGCCCCAGGCGCGCAGGAGCCGGGACTCGACGATGCCGCGGGCGGCGAAGTACGCGGTGAATCCGGCGAGCGGGACCGAGCAGACGAGCAGCAGGGTCAGCGCGGTGGAGGTGGAGCCGAGGAAGAGCGCGGAGAGCGCGGCCAGGACGGCGAGGTACGGCGGGGCGGTCTGGGTGCCGCCGGTGCCGAGGGCGTGCCAGCCGTCGGCGTACCGCGACCAGAGTTCGGAGACGGTGTCGGGCGCGGGCAGCAGGGCGCCGCCGGCCAGCGAGCCGCCGGCGAAGAGGTTGCGGGAGGCGACCAGGGAGATGAGGAGCAGGAGGGCGAAGAGGACCGGGCCGGGCTTGCGGGCGATCTTCTTGAGCCGGGCGAACTGCTCGATCTCCAGGTAGTCGGCGTCGTCGCCGCCGGGTCCGGACTCGACGACTCCGTGGCGGGAGCCGCCGGAATCGGCCTCGGATCCGCCGAAGTTGGCGGTGAACTGTTCGACGGCGGCGCGGACGGTGGCGCCGGGCGGCGGGAACAGCGGGCGGAGTTCGTTCGCCGGGACGACGGGGTTCTTGCGGCGCTTGCGGGCGGCGAGGATCTTCTCGGGGCGCAGCAGGGTCGCGAGGAGGCCCATGACCTCGTCGACGGCCTGCCCGGGGACCTTGCCGACGAGGTAGGCGAGGGTGCGGAGCAGGGTGCTGACGATCAGCCGGACGAAGACGTACGGGAGGGCGGCGCCGCGGCTGTTGGCGAGGAGGGTGTAGACGGCGCCGGCCTTGTCGACGCGGTGCGGGTTGGCGGCGGTGCGTCCGGCGCAGTCGACGGTGCGGCGCTCGCGGGCGGAGGCCTCGGCGTGCCGGAGGACGGCGTCGGGGGCGATCAGGACGCGGTGTCCCGCGGAGTGGGCGCGCCAGCACAGGTCGACGTCGTCGCGCATGAGGGGCAGGCGGCGGTCGAAGCCGCCGAGCTCCTCGAAGACGTCGCGGCGGACGAGCATGCCGGCGGTGGAGACGGAGAGGACGGAGCGGACCTGGTCGTGCTGGCCCTGGTCCTGCTCGCGGCGGTCGAGTCCGGTCCAGCGGCGGCCGCTGCGGGCGATGGAGACGCCGGTCTCGAGCAGCTGCTTCCGGTCGTACCAGCCGCGCAGTTTGGGGCCGATGACGGCGGCGTCCGCGTCGGAGTCGGCGACGCGCAGGAGTTCGGCGAGGGCGCCGGGCTCGGGGGCGCAGTCGTCGTGGAGCAGCCAGAGCCACTGGACCGGTTCGCCGTGCGGGAGTTCGGGGAGGTCGTACGCCTCGTCGTTCCAGCTCCGGCTGACCGGGTCCCAGCCGCTGGGGCGCTTCAGATAGGGGAGGTCCTCGGGTCCGAGCACGGGCGCGGTGCGGGCGGCCTCCTCGACGGCGGCACCGAAGCCGGTGCGGCGGGCGAGGTGGAGGACGCGGTCGGCGCCGATGCCGTCGGCGAGGAGCTGCGCCGAGTCGTCGGCGCTGCCGGTGTCGGCGGCGACCACGTTCTGCACGGGGCGTTCCTGGGCGAGCAGCCCGGCGAGGGCGTCCGGCAGCCAGCGGGCGCCGTCGTGGGTGACGAGCACGGCGGTGACGACGTGTCGCGGAAACTCAGGAGTTGAGGACATCGAGCTACGGGCCCTCCGGCCGGGGTCGCCCGCGGGGGGCGTGGGAAGCGTCTCGGACGGAGGCCCACACTAACGGCTGCACGCGGAGCGGTCCGCCGCCGCTGTGGACAGAGCGGGAGGAAGGGTTTCTTGCGATGCGCGCGGAGTTTCCCGCGGTACGCGGGGAGCGGCGCGGCTTCGGGCAGCGGGCCGTCCGCCTCCTGACACGCGGAACGGTCCGCCTCCTGGGGATGAACCACAGGTGGCGGACCGTTCTCGCTGGACCGCGTGTTCTCGGTGCGCGCGCCCCGGCGCGCGGGGCCCGGGAGCTTCGCGCGGTTCGGGTCGGCGGCTCAGACCGCGGCCTTCTTCAGGCGGCGTCGCTCGCGCTCGGAGAGACCGCCCCAGATGCCGAACCGCTCGTCGTTCTGCAGGGCGTATTCGAGGCATTCGGAGCGGACCTCGCAGGCGAGGCAGACCTTCTTGGCCTCTCGGGTCGAGCCGCCCTTCTCGGGGAAGAAGGACTCGGGATCGGTCTGGGCGCACAGCGCGCGCTCCTGCCAGCCGAGTTCTTCGTCCGCGTCCTCGACCAGCAGTTCCTGGAACAACTCGGTCATGTGCGCCCCTCGTCTGTTCTGTGCGTCCCCGTGGTGTTGCCGTTGCGAACCCGGCCGAACGACACGAGTGAAATTACAAGTTCGTGCTCTGCGCGAGTCAAGCCGAGATCTGCTATTGGGCCTCGTATTCACTCTGCGGAACCAAGCGTATGCGGAAAGTGTTCAAATCACCAAAAAACGAGACACATGCCACCGGCCTGGCCCACCGTGCGCGACCCTCCACAAGGGAGGACGTCCGAGACTTGGATCTTGTTGCGATCCAGCCATGGAAGCGATCCGGATCACAGTCCGATCACGGACCGGCCGGAACCCGCGTGGTGACCGAGCGTGGTCGATCACGTGGGCGCCGCCATGTTTACGGGCACGGTTGAAGCGCCATCTGTCCTGGTCCGCGGCTGAACAAACCTTTCTCCGCGCACAGTAACCGGATGAGGTGAAACATTACCCCCAAATCGGGCATTGGGTTGACAGTCGGGTGTTGTTCCGGCCACCTTTGGTGGCATGCCAGCGACCGCAGCGCTCTCCGCGACCCACAGCCGTGGGTTCCGCAGCGCTGTCCAGGCGCGCTGTTGCTGTTGCTGTCCCAGCTGTTGATGCCGTAGAGCTCCAGCTTCTCCCCCAGCGTCACCCTGCGTCACTATGCGTCACCTTCTCTCCGTGACCCCCACCGCTTCTGTTTCTGCTGAGGAACCACCCCACCCATGAACATGGACAGCGACCTTCAGATCGCCGGCGACATCCTCGAGGTCCCCCACCTCCTCCAGCCCGAGCGCGCCCACCCCGAGACGGTGGCCGAGTTCGCCGGCTTGGCCCGCTCGATCGCCGGCGACCGCGCCCAGTGGGCCCCGTACGTCGAGTACGACGCCACGACCCGCTGGTACCACCGGCTGCGCACCGGCCCCGGCTACGAGGTGTGGCTGCTCTCCTGGGTTCCCGGCCAGGGCAGCGGACTCCACGACCACGGCGTCTCCTCCGGCGTACTCACCGTCCTGGAGGGCGAACTGACGGAGCGTACGGAGCGGGGCACGCGGGTGCTCGCGCCGGGCGCGGAGCGCGTGTTCGCTCCGGGGTACGTCCACGAGGTGGCCAACGACTCCCTCGAACCGGCCGTCAGCCTGCACGTCTACTTCCCCGGCCTCACCGCGATGCCGATGCACGAGTCGCTCCAGGCGCAGTGCGCCCCCGTCACCGCCTCGCTCGCCCCGGGCGCCGTCGTCGTCTGACGCCCGCCCGGCTCCGCTCCCCCGCCCCGGGCGTCCTCGTCGCCCGGCCGCCCCTTCCCGGCCACCACCCCTCATACGATCAGTCCTCGGCTGACAGACTGTTCGCATGCGCATTGTGGTTCTGGCCGGCGGTATCGGTGGTGCCCGTTTCCTTCGCGGCCTCAAGCAGGCCGCGCCGGACGCGGAGATCACGGTCGTCGGCAACACCGGTGACGACATCCATCTCTTCGGGCTCAAGGTCTGCCCCGACCTGGACACGGTGATGTACACCCTCGGCGGTGGCATCAACGAGGAACAGGGCTGGGGACGCACGGACGAGTCCTTCACCGTCAAGGAGGAACTCGCGGCGTACGGCGTCGGACCCGAGTGGTTCGGCCTCGGCGACCGGGACTTCGCGACCCACATCGTCCGCACGCAGATGCTCGGCGCGGGCTACCCGCTGAGCGCCGTCACCGAGGCGCTCTGCGCCCGCTGGCAGCCGGGCGTACGCCTCCTCCCCATGTCCGACGACCGGGTCGAGACGCATGTGGCGATCGAGGTCGACGGCGAGCAGCGCGCGGTGCACTTCCAGGAGTACTGGGTGAAGCTGCGCGCGTCCGTCGACGCCAAGGCCATCGTGCCGGTCGGCGCGGAGACCGCGAAGCCCGCGCCGGGCGTCCTGGACGCCATCGCCGAGGCCGACGTCATCCTCTTCCCGCCGTCCAACCCCGTGGTGAGCGTCGGGACGATCCTGGCCGTGCCCGGGATCCGTGAGGCGATCGTCGCGGCCGGGGCGCCCGTCGTGGGCCTCTCCCCCATCGTCGGTGACGCGCCCGTGCGCGGGATGGCCGACAAGGTGCTCGCGGCGGTCGGCGTGGAGTCGACGGCGGCGGCGGTCGCCCGGAACTACGGCTCCGAGCTCCTCGGCGGCTGGCTCGTCGACACCGTCGACGCGGGCGCGGTGGAGGACGTCGAGGCGGCGGGCATCCGCTGCCGGGCGGTCCCGCTGATGATGACGGATGTCGACGCGACGGCCGCGATGGCACGGGAGGCGTTGGCGCTCGCGGAGGAGCTGCGGTGACGGATGCGACTGCTGAGGCGGCCGGGTCTGTTGAGGCTGCCGGCTCTGATGAGGCTGCCGGCTCTGCTGGGCCTGCTGGGGGTGTCGGGTCTCTCGGCTCCGCGGGGCCCGCGCATGAGGCTCCCTCGTACCGGGTCTGGGCGCTGCCCGGGCTGCCCGAGGTGACGGCCGGGGACGACCTGGCCAAGCTGATCGCGTCCGTCTCGCCGGAACTCGTCGACGGCGACGTCCTCCTCGTCACCTCCAAGATCGTGAGCAAGGCCGAGGGGCGGGTGATCGCCGCCGACGACCGCGAGGAGGCGATCGACGCCGAGACGGTACGGGTGGTGGCGCGGCGCGGCACCCTGCGGATCGTCGAGAACCGGCAGGGGCTCGTCATGGCCGCCGCCGGGGTCGATGCGTCCAACACCCCCGCCGGGACGGTCCTGTTGCTGCCCGAGGACCCCGACGCCTCGGCGCGACGCATCCGTTCGGGGCTGCGCGAGGCGCTCGGCGTCGACGTGGGCGTCGTCGTCACGGACACCTTCGGGCGGCCCTGGCGCGGCGGGCTCACCGACGTGGCGATCGGCGCGGCCGGCGTGCGGGTCCTCGACGACCTGCGCGGCGGGACCGACGCGCACGGCAATCCGCTGAGCGCGACGGTCGTCGCCACGGCGGACGAACTCGCCGCCGCGGGCGACCTGGTGAAGGGCAAGGCGGCGGGCCTGCCGGTCGCCGTCGTCCGGGGTCTTCCGCACGTGGTGGCCGGGGACGAGGAGCCGGGGGCGCGGGCGCTGGTGCGCGGCGCCGCCGACGACATGTTCCGGCTGGGCACGTCGGAGGCCGTACGGGAGGCGGTGACGCTGCGGCGGACCGTACGGGAGTTCACCGACGACCCGGTCGATCCGGGAGCGGTACGGCGCGCGGTCGCGGCGGCCCTGACGGCGCCGGCACCGCACCACACGACGCCGTGGCGGTTCGTGCTCCTGGAGTCGGCGGAGTCGCGGGTACGGCTGCTCGACGCGATGCGGGACGCGTGGATCGCGGACCTGCGGCGGGACGGCCGGTCCGAGGAGTCCATCGCGAAGCGGATCCGGCGCGGGGACGTGCTGCGCAACGCCCCGTACCTGGCGGTGCCCTGCCTCGTCATGGACGGCTCCCACCACTACGGCGACCCGCGCCGGGACACGGCCGAACGCGAGATGTTCGTGGTGGCGGCCGGCGCCGGCGTCCAGAACTTCCTGGTGGCGCTGGCCGGTGAGCGGCTCGGCTCGGCGTGGGTGTCCTCGACGATGTTCTGCCGGGACGTCGTCCGCGAGGTCCTCGACCTGCCGGCCGACTGGGACCCGCTGGGCGCAGTGGCGATCGGACGCGCGGCGGGGGAACCGAGGGAGCGGGGGGCGCGGGTGGCTTCGGAGTTCGTCGAGGTGCGGTAGGCCCGGCCCTTCGTAGTGCGCAAAGGGCCTGACCCGGGACGGGTCGGGTCGCTACTCTCGCCTCCTGCCGCGTGCGACAAGGGGGGCCGTGTCCACATCCAGTGCTGCGGGGCTGAGGCGGTGCGTCGTCTGCGCGATGCCGGTCAGCCCGAAGAAGCTCGTCCTCGTCCGTGACAACCGGCCGGCGCACCGCGCCTGCCGACCGGTGACGGGCGTGCCCGTCCGGGTCGCGGCCGAGGCGGCGGCCGCGGCCGCCGCCCGGAAGCCGAAGCCGCCGAAGCCCATGAGCCGGGCCGAGATGCTCCGCCGCATCGACGAACTGCGCAGGCGGGACGCGCGGCAGGCGGCGGAGCAGGGCCGCGGGAAGGCCGGTGCGACGGGCGGTGGCCGGGGGGTGAAGCCCGCGAAGCCCGCGAAGCCCGCGAAGCCCGCGAAGCCCGCGAAGAAGGTTCCCGCGCCGAGCGCGGGCGGGAAGGCCGGGCGCGGTCAGGGGCGTACGCCCTCCTCGTCCACCGCCGGTGTCCGCGCCGCCGCCCCCGCCGGACCTCAGCCGTACTACGGCGTCGAGATGAAGTCCGTCGGCGGCCGGTGGGTGCAGATGCACCCGGACTCCGAGTAGGGCGCGGGCGGACACACCCGACAGGGCCTAGATCCGCGTGATGTCTCCCGGTGTCATGCGGGGGGCCCGGCGGGGTGGGACCCGGCCGGTGAGGAGGATCAGGCGGGCCGCCCGGTGGCGTTGGCCCGCGTACGGGGCCAGGAGGTCGAGCATCGCCTCGTCGTCGGCCGTCCGGTCGCCCGCCAGGGCCCAGCCGACGATGCCGGGCAGGTGGAGGTCGCCGGTGGTGACCTCGTCCGGGGCGCCGTTGCTGCGCTGGATCGTCTCCGCGCTCGTCCACGGGCCGATGCCCGGGATCAGTTCCAGACGCCTGCGGGCCGCCGGCGGGTCCATGAGGACGGCCTCCTCCAGGCGGGCCGCGACCCTGGCGGCGCGGACGATCGTCGCCGAGCGCTTGCCGTCGACGTTCGCGCGGTGCCACTCCCACGACGGGATCTGCGTCCACGTCCGTGCGTCCGGCATCACGTACATGCCCTCGGGGGCCGGGCCCGGAGCGGGATCGCCGTACTTCCGTACGAGCTGACGCCAGGCGGCGTACGCCTCCGTCGCCGTGACCTTCTGCTCCAGGATCGTCGGAATCAGCGACTCCAGGACCAGGCCCGTGCGGGTCAGCCGGAGGCCGGGGCGACGGCGGTGGGACGCCAGGACCAGTTTGTGGCGGGGCACGAAGGCGGCGGGGTCGTCCTCGGCGCCGAGCAGCGCGGGGGCGTTGTCCAGGAGCCAGGTCGCGCCCGGTCCCCATGCCTCGGCCTCGGGCGCCCCGTCCCGGACCGCCACCCGGATCGTGCCGGGGCCGTCGGGGGTGCGGCTCGCCCGCCAGACGGAGCCGTCGGGGGTCACGCGGAAGGTGGGGTCGGCGGGGCCGCGGCGGAGGGGGCCGAGGGTGAGGCCGATGTCCAGGGGCGAGTGAGGGGGAGTGGGTACGGGGGTGTGGCCGCCGCGGATCGTGGTGGGGGTGGTGCGGGTGGGGGGTCTGAAGCGGCCGGCCATGGGTACGAGGGTAGCCCGGTGGGTGGGGCGGGCGGGCTGGCGCCGGGTGTGCTCGTCGCCGCGCTCTCGCCACCGCCGCGTGAGCTGCCGTGCCGTCGCTGTGCCGTGCGGGCACGCGCCGCGCGGCTGCGCCAGCGCCCCTCGCCGTGGGGCCGCGTCCGCGACCGCCGTGGGGCTGCGTCCGCGCCCCCGCCACCCGCCGTGTGGGCCCGCACCCACAGGGCAATGCACCTCGTGGTGCGGGTTCAGGCGCGGAGGCCTGGGCCCGGCAAGGGGCGCCGTTCGTTGTGCCCACCCTCCCCCGGGCTTCGTCCGGGGCCCCCATCGCCGGTGCCCACCAGCGGGGTGGGCGCCGGTGGGGTCACTGGTCCGAGGAGAAGCGGATCGTGGCGGGGGGAAGGGTGGCGTTGCACCAGATTCTTATGCCGTCGCGGAGTTCGTTGTCCGGGCCCACCTGCGCGCCGTCGCCGATCACCGCCCCCGCCAGGACCGTGCGCGCGCCGATGCGGGCGCCCGCGCCGATCAGGGAGTCGGTGACCACCGCGCCCGGCTCGACGACCGCGCCGGCCAGCAGTGTGGAGCCCGATATGCGGGCTCCCTCGCCGACGACCGCGTCCGCGCCGACGACCGTGCCGCCGGTCAGCTTGGCGTCGGGGGCGACGCGGGCCGACGGCAGGACCAGGCGGTCGCCGCAGCGGCCCGGGACGGCCGGGGAGGGCGCGCGGCCCAGGACCAGGTCGGCGGAGCCGCGGACGAAGGCCTGCGGGGTGCCGAGGTCCAGCCAGTAGGTGGAGTCGACCATGCCCTGGAGGTGGGCTCCGGAGGAGAGGAGTTCCGGGAAGGTCTCGCGTTCGACCGAGACGGGGCGGCCGGCGGGGATCCGGTCGATGACCGAGCGCCGGAACACGTACGCGCCGGCGTTGATCTGGTCGGTGACGATCTCCTCGGGCGTCTGCGGCTTCTCCAGGAAGGCCGTGACGCGGCCGGTGGCGTCCGTGGGGACCAGGCCGAAGGCGCGCGGGTCCTCGACCCGGGTGAGGTGCAGCGAGACGTCCGCGCCGGAGGAGGAGTGGGTGGCGACGAGGGCCTGGATGTCGAGGCCCGTGAGGATGTCCCCGTTGAAGATCAGGACCGGGTCGTCGGGGCCCGAGTGCAGTCGCGAGGCGACGTTGCGTATCGCGCCGCCGGTGCCGAGCGGCTCCTCCTCGGTGACGTACTCCAGGCTCAGGCCGAGCGACGAGCCGTCACCGAAGTGCGGCTCGAAGACCTCGGCCAGGTAGGAGGTGGCGAGCACGATGTGCTCGACGCCGGCGGCGCGGGCGCGGGCCAGCTGGTGCGTCAGGAAGGGGACGCCGGCCGCCGGAACCATGGGCTTCGGCGTGTTGACCGTGAGCGGTCGCAGCCTTGTTCCCTTGCCACCGACCAGGAGGATCGCTTCTGTCACCTTGTCGTCTCTGCTTCCTGTTCGGGGCCGGTCGGCTCGCCCGTCTCGGTCGTCCGTGCGATATGACCGGTCAGTTTAGGCAGATGGTTGCCCCGATGACCCCATCAGCTCCTCCCCTGGTACTTCGCGGAGCTGGTGCGGGCCGTTCCGAGCTTGCCGTACAGCCGTGCTCCGGGGCACTCCGTGGCGAATCCGTCGCGGTGTCCCGCGATGGCGTTGAGCTTGACCGTGCTGCCCTTCTTGTACAGGTTTCCGCCGCCGGAGACGAGGTACGCCGAACCCTTCGGATTCACCCCGTGGAGCCCGAGCTTCCAGGCCGTCAGACGGGCGACGGCGGTCACGACGGCGGCCGGCGGGGTGCTCTTGGTGAAGGTGCCGAGGACGGCGATGCCCATGCTGTTGGTGTTGAAACCGAGGGTGTGCGCGCCGAGGACCGGCTTGGCCACTCCCCCGGCCCGGCCTTCGTAGATGTTTCCGCACTTGTCGACGGCGAAGTTGTAGCCGAAGTCTCGCCATCCACTGCTCTGTACGTGGTAGCGGTAGATACTGCGCAGAACGGAGGGGGCCTGGGCGCAGGTGTAGTTGTTGCCGGTGGCGCTGTGGTGCACGAAGGCGGCCTTGATGGTCTTGGTGTAGACGAAGCCCTTCTCGCGGATCCGCTCGTCGGCGCCCCAGCCGGCGCGGGTGATGATCTTGGGTCGGGGGCCGATGTACGGCTTCGCGGCGGCCATCTGCTCGGGTGCCTGGGCCTCGGCGGGGACTTGTGCCTCGTCCGGGGCCTGTGCCTCGTCCGGGGTCTGGGCCTCGTCCGGGGCGGCCTGGGCGGCCGGTGGGGCCATCGCCTGCGGCACCCTCGGCACGTACGGAAGCGTGAGCTCCGTGGCCTCCTTCGACAGGGCGGGGATCCAGGCCGAGCCGAACGGGGCGAGCTGGGTGTTCACGCCGCTCACCGCCGCCTGCGCCGCGGTGAGGCCGGCCAGGGTCAGCGAGCCCGCCGTCGTGCGGGACCACGCGGCCGCCGTCACCGCCGCGGCCGTCGTGGCCGCGGTCACGGGGGTGGCCGGCGTCGCCGGGTCCTGGCCGGGGTCCTGGGCCGGGGCCTCTCCCGGGGCCTCGCCCGGGTCGACCAGTTCCAGCCGCAGCCCTTCGGGGAGCGGTTCGTCCCCCCGTACCCGGATCTCGACGCCGTCCGAGTCACCCACCCACAGCGGGGCCGTGGAGCCCTTGAGCGTCCGCCCGTGGCCCTCCGCGGTGTCCGGGTCGGCGCCGTGTTCCTCGTTGTGGGTCTCCACGTCCTGCCACTCCGACCAGGCGCCGCCGCCGGTGGCCCGGGTGCGGACCTGCACGACGCCGTGCAGGGCGGCCGCCGGGTCGTCCCACACGACGCCGACGAGTGAGAAGGGTCTGACGTCGCGTCGGGTGAGTCCCTGGACGTCGGCGTCGTCCGTCCCGCCGCCCAGCGAGCGGTCGCTGTCGTCGAGTGGCTCCAGTGGCAGGGACTGCGTGGCGCCGGGCAGTTCGGGCGCGGGTGGCTGCGCGGTGGCCGCCGGTGGCAGCCCCAGCGCCGATGGCACCGCGGCCGCCGCGGGTGCGGCGAGAGAGACCGGCAGGGCGAGGACCGTCGCGCAGGTCACGGCGATCGAGGAGGCGAGTGAGCAACGCATGGGCCGATCGTGCGTAGCCCGGCGCCGTTCCGCGCGTCGGGATCCCGCCGGGAAACCGACGCCCCGTCGGGCCGACCGGTGGACGGCGTCACCGGTACGGCGTACCCCGGCGGGGCGGCGCGCGTACGCTGTCCGGCGTGAACGCCAGCGACCGCACCCCCGCCGACCTGCTGCGATCCGCGCTCGCCGCGGACCCCGCCCGCCCCTTGGTCACCTTCTACGACGACGCCACCGGTGAGCGGGTGGAATTGTCCGTCGCCACCTTCGCCAATTGGGTGGCCAAGACCGCGAACCTGCTCCAGGGCGAGCTGTCCGCCGAGCCCGGCGACCGGCTCGCGCTGCTGCTGCCCGCGCACTGGCAGACGGCCGTCTGGCTGCTCGCCTGCTCGTCCGTCGGTGTGACCGCGGAGGTGGGCGGCGACCCGGCCGACGCGGACCTGGTGGTCGCGGGGCCGGACACGCTCGAGGCGGGTCTCGCCTGTTCCGGGGAGCGGATCGCGCTCTCCCTCGCCCCGCTGGGCCGCCGCTTCCCCACCGTGCCCGCCGGGTACGCGGACTACGCGGTGGAGGTGCCGAGCCAGGGCGACCGGTTCGCCCCCTTCGCACCGGTCGACCCGGGGGCTCCCGCGCTCGTCGTCGACGGGACGGAACGCAGTGGGGCGCGGCTCGTCGAGCAGGCCCGCGCGGACGCGGAGGCCCTCGGCCTCACCCCCGGCGCCCGGCTGCTCTCCGGATTCGGCTACGGCGACTGGAGGGGCCTCTCCACGGGCCTGTACGCCCCGCTCGCGGCGGGCGGCTCCGTGGTCCTCTGCCGGAACGTGGACCAGCTGTCGTCCGAGTCCCTGGCCAAGCGCGTGGAGAGCGAGCGGGTCACGGTCACCGAGGTCTGACCGCGTCCATCGGACACACCCCGCCCCTCCGCCGGATGACCACCGACCCTGGCGCCGGATGGCCACCGAGACCCCCTCGTTCGGCCTAGCACCGCGCCGAGTCCACGCGTCACAACGCCCCGTCCGGTACATGATCGGCCGGGGGGAGTCGACTCCTTCCGCACAACCATGCGTGGGGTTCGGCCGTCTCCTTCTACGACCGGCGGCCGCCCGGCGCGCCGCCGACGCCATGAAGGACGGACTCAGACGTGACGGACCGTGCTGGTACGCCCGACGAACCGGATCCCCCGGCAACGGAGGGGACCGCGACGGAGGGCACGGCTCCCGGGGCCCCGGAGGAGCCGCGCCGCCGACGCCACTGGCTGCGGTGGACGGCGCTCGGCGTCTCGCTGGTGGTGCTGGCCGCGGCCGGGGTCGGCTGGTGGTTCTACCGCAAGCTCGACGGCAACATCACCACGGACACCACCGCGGCCGCCGAGCTCCGGAGATACGAGAGGGAACGCCCGCCGGCGGTCGTGTCCGCCGCCCGGAACATCCTGCTCATCGGCTCGGACACCCGGTCGGGCGAGGGGAACCGGAAGTACGGCAGGGACAAGGGCACCCAGCGCTCGGACACGACGATCCTGCTGCACCTGTCGGCGGGGAAGAAGAGCGCGACGGCCGTCTCGCTCCCCCGCGACCTGATGGTGACGATCCCGAGCTGCCGCAAGACGGACGGGACGCGGACCCGTGAGCAGTTCGCGCAGTTCAACTGGGCCTTCGAGTTCGGCGGTACGGCGTGCACGATCCGCACCGTCGAGAAGCTGACCGGGATCCGGGTGGACCACCACATGGTGATCGACTTCCGGGGCTTCAAGAAGATGGTGGACGCCGTCGACGGCGTGGAGGTCTGCCTCAAGGAGCCGGTGAACGACCCGGACGCGAAGCTGAAGCTGCCCGCGGGGCGCCAGACGCTCCACGGGGAGCAGGCCCTCGGCTTCGTACGGGCCCGGAAGTCGATCGGCAACGGCAGCGACACCGACCGCATGGACCGCCAGCAGCAGTTCCTCGGCGCCCTGGTCAGCAAGGTGCAGAGCGACGGGGTGCTGCTGAACCCGACCAAGCTCTATCCGGTCCTGGACGCGGCCACCAAGGCGATCACCACCGACCAGGGGCTCGACTCGCTGCGGGACCTGTACGACCTGGCGCGTTCGATGCGGGCCATCCCGACCGAGAAGGTGCTGTTCCTCACGGTCCCGCGGCGCCCCTACACGTACAACGCGAACCGGGACGAACTGGTGCAGCCGGCGGCGAGTCAACTCTTCAAGCAGCTGCGGGAGGACCGGGCCGTCGTGGTGACCCCGGGCGACGAGAAGAAGGACGGGACGGGAACGGGCGGGAACGGGCCGGACGGGAAGCCCGACGACGCGGACACCCCCGCCCCCTCCGTGACGCCGACGTTCACGGGGCGCACCGCCGCGGAAGGGGTGTGCTCCTAGTACGGAGACCGGAGGGGGCCGCGGGGGCGGTGAGTAAAGGGCACGCCAAGGGGAGGGTGGGGAGGGATGAGGTTTGAGCAAATTGCCCGGTTGTAAGGGGCGTGGAATTTGTCACGCGCGTCGCCCCACGCTGAACTGGGCGGATAGTGTGACGCGATCCGGTGCACCCCGACCGCGTGGTCGCACTCACCAAGGATCGAACGACCGAGAGAGCGGTGCCCTGTGGGGGAGGCGCCTCGCGTGGCACCGACGGAGGACTCGAGTAACCGTGGACGCGCACAGCCGTGGACGGGCGGACGAGATCGACCCCGCCGACCAGTGGGTGCTCAACCCGCAGACGGGCAATTACGAACTGCGACTGGACCACTCCGCTGGGCAGTCGCAGCCGCAGACGCCGTCCGGGGCCCGTAGATCCACCGTTCCCGCTCCCGCGTCGCGCGACACCTCCGCCGATCCGTCCGTCGACGCACCCGTGCCCGGCCAGCGCCGTCGGCGGGTCTCCGAGCCCGAGGGCGGCCGGGGCACCGAGTCGCCCTCGAGCCGCCGCAAGCGCAAGCAGGGCGCGTCCCGCAAGAAGAAGGTCCTGCTGTGGACCGGCGGCACGATGGCGTTCGTCCTCGTCGGCGGCGCGACCGGCGCGTACCTGCTCTACAACAAGCTCGACGGAAACATCGACGTCGTCGACCCCGTGGGTGTCGAGAGCAAGGGCTTCCGCAAGGGCGAGGCCTTCAACATCCTGATCATCGGCACCGACAAGCGGACCGGCGAGGGAAACTCGGGCTACGGCGACAACAACAGCCCCGGCCACGCGGACACCACGATCCTCTTCCACGTCTCCAAGGACCGGACGAACGCCACGGCGCTCTCCATCCCGCGTGACCTGATGACGACGATCCCCGAGTGCCAGACGCGGCAGCCCGACGGCCGGATCCTCACGATCCCCGGCCAGCAGCAGGCCCGCTTCAACGTGAGCCTCGGCCAGGACGGCCGCGACCCCGGCTGCACCATGCGCACGGTCAAGGAGCTGACCGGCCTGACCGTCGACCACTTCATGATGGTCGACTTCAACGCCGTGAAGGAGCTGACCTCGGCCGTCGGCGGCGTGAAGGTCTGCGTCGAGAAGGCCGTCGACGACCCCAAGTCGCACCTCAAGCTGCCGGCCGGCGAGTCGGTCATCGAGGGGGAGAAGGCACTCGCCTTCGTCCGTACCCGCTCCAGCTTCGGCAACAAGAGCGACCTGGACCGGATCAAGATCCAGCAGCAGTTCCTCGGCTCGATGATCCGGCAGATGAAGTCGAACGAGACGCTCACCAGCCCGACGAAGCTGTACGACCTCGCCCAGGCGGCGACGGACGCGCTCACCGTCGACAAGGGCATAGGGTCCCTCGGCAAGCTCCAGGACCTGGCGGGGGAACTCTCCGGGATCGACACGAAGAACATCGCGTTCGCGACCCTCCCGGTCGTCGACAACCCGGACGAGCCCAAGCCGATCACCGTGGTGCCGCACCCGACGCAGGCACCGCAGCTCTTCGCCGCGATGCAGGCCGACACCTCGCTCACCGAGGTGAAGAAGAAGCAGCAGGACGCCAAGAACGCCCAGGCGCAGGCCCAGGCGAAGCTCCTCCAGGGTGCGCGCGCCGAGGCCGTCGACGTACGCGTCGACGTCTTCAACGGCAGCGGCATCCAGGGCGCGGCCCAGTCGACCATCAACTGGCTGCAGAACGAAGAGGGCGTCACCCGCTCCACCAACCAGAGCAACGCCCCCGAGAAGGCGGCGAAGACGACGCTCACCTATGCACCGAACCAGGCCGATCAGGCCCGCAAGCTCGCGGACATGATGGGTCTGGCCGCCACGGCGCTCAAGCCGGGCACACAGGACGCCGCGGAACGCGAGCCCATGACGCTCGTTCTCGGTGCCGACTTCAAGGGCGCGGGGGTGCCCATCAACGGTCCGGTAAAGGCGCCGGACGTCGAGAAGGTACAAGCTGACAAGCAGGTGTGCGCCAAGTAGTCCGGAAACACCGGCACTTGGCACGCTCCTGACTGACGAGGGGACCTGGGGTGGGACAGAACAGCGTGCGTGGGGAGGGAACGCGCGGACGCGTTCCGCGCGCCCGAGAACTGGGCTGGGACGACGAGCTGTACGACGCCGGTGCGGCCACCGGCGCCGATCCGGCCGACGCTCCCGACGAGACGGACACGGCGGCCGCCTCGGACACGACGACGACCCGCGCCGAGCGCCGGCGTGGCGCCGGGAGCGGCGGCGGCGGTGCCGACGGACGGTCGAGTCGCCGCCGCGGCGGCTCGCGCCGCCGCGCCAAGAAGGCCGGCAAGCGCAAGGTGCTGCGCTGGGTCGCGATCACGCTCGCGGTGCTGATACTCGGCACGGCCGGCGCCGGATACCTGTACTACGAGCACCTCAACGGCAACATCCGCGGCGGCTCGCGCGCGGGCGGCGACAGCGGCGTCCAGAAGGCCGCGCCGAACGCCCTCGGCGACACCCCGCTCAACATCCTGCTGATCGGCTCCGACAGCCGGGCCGACGCCAAGAACGTGGCGCTCGGCGGCGGCAAGAACCTGCGTGATGCGGCTCCGCTCGCGGACGTGCAGATGCTGCTCCACGTCTCCGCCGACCGGCAGAACGCCTCCATCGTCTCCATCCCGCGCGACACCATCGTGCCCATCCCGAAGTGCACGGGCAAGGACGGCGCCACGTACGCGGCGACGACCACCTCTCCCATCAACGAGACGCTGGGACGCGGGGGTCCCGGCTGCACGCTGACCACCTGGGAGAGCCTCACCGGGGTCTACATCGACCACTGGATGATGATCGACTTCGCGGGCGTGGTGGCGATGGCCGACGAGGTCGGCGGCGTCCCCGTCTGTGTGAAGACCGGAGTCTGGGACAAGCCGACCCGGCTGGTGAAGGGCGGCTCGGGCCTGAAGCTGCCCGAGGGCACCCACGAGATCGAGGGCAAGCAGGCCCTCCAGTGGCTGCGTACCCGGCACGCCTTCGGCAACGACCAGGGCCGGGCCAAGGCCCAGCACATGTACCTCAACGGCATGGTCGAGAAGCTCCAGAAGCAGAACGCCTGGAGCGACACCGGTCAGCTGATGGGGCTGGCCGAGACGGCCACCCAGGCACTCCAGGTCTCCGACGAACTCAAGTCGGTCAAGAAGCTCTTCGACCTGTCGATGCAGCTCAAGAACGTGAAGATGAACCGCCTCACGACGGCGACCGTCCCGACCACCGAGTGGTCGCAGGACAAGAACAAGCTCCAGATGGTCAAGTCGTCCGCCGACAAGATGTGGGCGATGCTCCGCGACGACATCGCCTTCGACAAGAACGGCAAGCCGGCCACGGCCAAGCCGAAGCCGGGCACGCCCGGGAAGCCGAAGGCGGCCCCCGAGGCACCGGACTCCTTCCCGGTCACCGTCGCCAACGGCACCGCGGGCACCGACGAGGCGCCCGTCGAGGGCCGCGCGAAGGCGATCACCGGGGCGCTCACGGAGAAGGGCTTCACGCAGGCCGACTCCTCCAAGGAGCCGCAGCCCCGTGAGGACACGGTCGTCCTCTACCCGAAGGACGCCGGGGACCAGGGCAGGGCGAACGCCGTGTCGGTGGCGAAGGCGCTCGGGCTGCCGGAGGCCAAGGTCAGGGCAGACGCCAAGGCGGCGGACATCACGCTGATCGTCGGGGCGGACTGGCGCGAGGGCACCGCCTACAAGAAGCCGGCGGCGGAGGCGGGCGACCTGCCCCAGGGCGCCGACGACAAGGCGACCTGCATGGACATCTACTCGGTCTACAAGTGGGACGGGAAGAGCTGACCCTCCCCGCGTGCGCGTGACCCCGTACGGCTGACGGCCGGGACCCGTGAGGGTCCCGGCCGTCAGCCGTTGCGAGGGAAGCCCGTTGCGGGGGAAGCCCGTTGCGCGAGCAGGCGGCGCGGAGGGCGGGGCGTCCGCTGCGGGAGCAGGCGGCGCGGAGGGCGGGGCGTCAGACCGTCTCGGGCTCCCCGGCCAGGACCGCCGGGCGGCGGCTCGCGATGACCTTCCTCGCCAGCGAGCGCGGGCTCGTCAGGAAGCCGTAGCCCCAGGACATGTGCATCGTCGCCAGCGCCACCGGGATCCGCAGCCGGGCCCTGAGCGGCAGGCCCTTGCCCGCGGGGAGCGACCCGGCCGTGATCGCCGCCAGGTAGCCGGCCGGGATCACGAAGCCGAGCGGGGTGAGGACGGCGCCCACGACCAGGCCCGCGGCGATCGCGCACACGGCGGTCGGCGGGGCGAGGTAGCGCAGGTTGATCGAGCCCTGGTGGTAGCGGGCGACGACGTGGCGCCAGCGGCCGTAGTCCTTGTACTGCTTGGCGAGCGCGCGGACGCTGGGCCGCGGGCGGTACTGGACGCGCAGCTCCGGCGAGAACCAGATCAGGCCGCCGGCCTCGCGGATGCGGAAGTTCAGCTCCCAGTCCTGGGCGCGGATGAACTCCACGTTGTAGCCGCCCTGCTGCTCCAGCGCCTCGCGCCGGAACACACCCAGGTAGACGGTCTCGGCGGGACCCGCTTCCCCGCCCGTGTGGAAGGCGGCATTGCCGACGCCGATCTTCGAGGTCATCGCGGCGGCGACCGCGTCCTCCCAGGCGTTCTCGCCCTCGGCGTGCATGACTCCGCCGACGTTCTGCGCGCCGGTCTCCGCAAGGAGCCGGACGGCCGTGGCGATGTAGTTCGGGGAGAGCATGCCGTGGCCGTCCACCCGCACCACGATCGGGTGACGCGAGGCCTCGATCGCCGCGTTGAGCGCGGCGGGCGTCCGGCCCGTGGGGTTCGGGACGGTCGTGACGCGGGCCCGGGGATCGGACGCGGTCTCGGCGACGAGTTCGGCGGCGATCTCGTCGGTGCGGTCCGTGGACGGCCCGAGCGCGATCACCACCTCCATCTCACCGTCGTACTCCTGCTCCAGGATGTGGCGAACCGAGGTGCGCAGGTACCGCTCCTCGTTGAGGACCGGCATGATCACGGAGACGGGGGGCAGCATGGTTCCTCGGGGTTCGGGGGCGGCCCCCGGAAGACGGCGGATCGGCCCGCCACGTTACCGCGAACGGGGGACAGCGGGCGTGCCGCCCGGGTGGTGCTGCCTTGCGCTGATCGTATGGGCCTACCGTGCTCACGGTTCCCTTTGTCACACCCGCGGAGGTGTCCGTCCGTGCCCGCACCGCCCCGCACGCCCCGTCCCCGGCCCGCCGCCCGTTCCGCGCCGGTCCGCCGGCGGCGGAGGCGCCCCCGGTGGGGGATGCGGATGGCGACGGCGCTCTCCGTGACGGTGCTCGCGGCGGGCGGCATCGGACATGCGCTGGTCACCGGGCTCGACACCGGGATCACCCGGGTCGACCCCTTCAAGGACATGAAGAACCGGCCGCAGGCCGGGCACGGGATGAACGTCCTCGTCGTCGGCACCGACGGCCGGGACCGGATCACCCCCGAGGAGAAGGCGAAGTACCGGCTCGGCGGCGCGCCCTGCCGCTGCACCGACACGGTGATGCTCGTCCACATCTCGGAGGACCGGGAGCGGGCGAGCGTGGTGAGCCTGCCCCGTGACTCGTACGCCGAGATGCCCGAGCACACCGATCTCACCAGCGGCAGGAAGCATCACGCGCATCCGGTGAAGCTGAACGCCGCGTACGCGGAGGGCGGGCCCTCGCTGACCGTGCGGACCGTCGAGTCGATGACCGGCGTCAAGATCGACCACTATCTGGAGGTCGACTTCACCAGTTTCATGCGGACGGTGGACGCCGTCGGCGGGGTGCAGATCTGTACGACCCGGCCGGTCAGGGACGCGTACACCGGACTCGACCTGCCGGCCGGCACCCACGAGCTGGACGGCGGGCAGGCGCTGCAGTACGTGCGCTCCCGGCACATCGACGGGGCCGCGGACATCGGGCGGATGCAGCGGCAGCAGCGGTTCCTGGCGGCGCTGGTCGAGCGGATCACGAGCGGCGGGGTGCTGTTCAACCCGGTGCGGTTCCGCGAGGTCGCCACCACGATGCTGAGCTCCGTCCGGGCCGACCAGGACTTCGGTACGGATCAGCTGCTCGCCCTCTCCAAGGCGATGCGGGGCTTCACACCGGCGTCGTCGGAGTTCGTGTCCGTGCCGATCGGGGACATGAGCTTTCCCGTGAAGGGGATCGGGTCGACGGTGAAGTGGGACGCGGCGAAGGCGCAGCGGCTGTTCCAGGCGCTGCGGGAGGACCGGCCCCTGGCCGCGTCCAAGCCGGGTGCGTCGTCCTCGTCCTCGTCCTCGGCGAAGGCGCCGAAGGCCGTGGTCGTGGACGTGGCGCCGCGGACCGTGCGGGTGCAGGTCTACAACGGGACCCGGACGGACGGGCTCGGCCGGAAGGTCGACGACGCGCTGCGCGGGACCGGCTTCGACACCACCCGGACGCCGAAGACCGGGACCGGGAAGGAGCGGGCGCGGACCCTCGTGGAGTACGACCCCCGCTGGGACCGCTCGGCGAAGACCCTCGCGGCGGCGCTGCCGGGGGCGGAGCTGCGGGCCGTGACGGGCCGGGGCGGGACGCTGCGGGTGACGGTGGGGGCGGACTACCGGGGGGTCACGGCGGTTCGGGCGGAGGACTCGGGGAGGGCGGGGCCGTTCGAGGCGGTCACCGGGGACCGGGTGGTCTGTCCGTGACCGTCCGGGGGCCCCGCGGTCAGTCCTGGTAGCCCTCGGCCGCGCGGCGCTCGCGGAGTTCCTTGATCGCCTGGCGGCGGGCGAGCCGGTGGGTGCGGCGGATCTGCGCCTCCTGGTTGCGGCGCTTGTCCTGCTCCGTCTCGGGGAGTACCTGGGGGACCGGGCGCGGCTTGCCGTCCGCGTCGACCGCGGCGAAGACCAGGTACGCGGAGCCGACCTGGGTCGCGGGCGTGGACTCGTTCCAGCGCTCCGCGAGGACCCGTACGCCGACCTCCATCGACGACCGGCCCGTCCAGTTCACCTGGGCCTTCACATGCAGCAGGTCACCGACCCGCACCGGCTCCAGGAAGACCATCTCGTCCATCGAGGCGGTGACCGCCGGTCCGCCCGAGTGCCGGCCCGCGACGGCGCCCGCCGCGTCGTCCACCAGCTTCATGATCACGCCGCCGTGCACCGTACCGAGGAGGTTGGTGTCGTGGCTGGTCATGATGTGGCTGAGGGTGGTGCGGGAGGCCGAGGTGGGCTTGCCCGGAATATCGCCCTGATCTGTCATGCCCTCCACCATATGCCGGGTCCCGCGGCCGTCGCCGTTCGGTCCCCTTTGCATCAGCTTGGCAACAGCACCGATCCGATCCTCCACCCGGCCTGTCGCGCGTAAAGGCATGCCCGGCACACTGGTCCGCATGAATGACTGGCCCGAAGACGGCGGCTACGGCCGTGGCAGCGCGAACTCCCAGCCCGAGGGACCTCGCCGGATGAGCCATGTGCAGCGTCCGCAGGTTCCGCAGCAGCCGCCTCGGCACGACCAGGGCTACAACCAGGGCAGCAACCCGAACTTCACCCAGGCGCAGGGCGCGGGCTACGACTCCGGTTACAGCTCGGGCCAGGTCTACGGCGGCCCGCAGGGCGGCGGCCGCGGCACCGTGCCTCCGCAGTACGCGCCGGGCCCCGGCGCGGGCGGTCCCGGGCGTCCCGCCCCGGACTGGCGCAAGCGCATCAAGGTCGGCTCGATCGTCCTGGTCGTCGCCGTCGTCGCCTGGGGCATCGGCACCTACGCCTGGGCCAGCTCGCAGATGCGCAACGAGGTCGACCTGTCCAAGGTCATCGAGCGTCCGGCCGAGGGCGACTGCACGACGTATCTGATCGTCGGTTCCGACAGCCGTGAGGGCATGTCCGCCGAGGAGAAGAAGAAGCTCCACACCGGCTCCGCCGAGGGCAAGCGGACCGACTCGATGATGATCCTCGCGGCCTGCTCCAGCGGGAACACGATGGTCTCGCTCCCCCGTGACTCCTGGGTGACGATCCCCACCTTCGTCGGCTCCGAGTCGGGCAAGACGTATCCGGCGCGGGGCGGGTCCAAGCTGAACGCCGCGTACGCGATGGACGGCCCCGAGCTGCTCGTCCGTACCGTCGAGTTCAACACCGGTCTGCGCATCGACCACTACGCCGAGATCGGCTTCGCCGGCTTCGCGAACATCGTCGACGCGCTCGGCGGTGTCGAGCTGAACATCGAGAAGGGCTTCAAGGACAAGAAGTCCGGCGCGAACTTCCAGGCCGGTACGCAGACCCTCGACGGCGAGCAGGCCCTGGCCTTCGTCCGTACCCGGTACGCCTTCGCCCAGTCGGACCTCCAGCGGACGAAGAACCAGCAGAAGTTCCTCTCCGCCCTGGCCAACCAGGCGGCGACGCCGGGCACCATCCTCAACCCGTTCGCGCTGTACCCGACGCTGGGCGCCGGTCTGGACACGCTGATCGTGGACAAGGACATGTCGCTGTACGACCTCGGCAAGATGTTCTTCGCCATGAAGGGCATCAACAGCGGTGACGGCAAGTCCATGAACATCCCGATCTCGGGCCGGGCGCCGCAGAACTCCCTCAAGTGGGACATGCCGAAGGTGAAGCAGCTGGTGCAGCAGATCCAGAACGACGAGAAGGTCACCGTCGAGGCGAACCCCTGACCCGCCCGCGCGTACGACGAAGGGCGCCCCTCCCCGGCCGGGAGGGGCGCCCTTCCCGTGTCTCCCTACGGGAGGTTGCGGGCCATGACGATGCGCTGGACCTGGTTGGTGCCCTCGTAGATCTGGGTGATCTTGGCGTCGCGCATCATGCGCTCGACGGG
>NZ_JBIVLV010000024.1:0-20195 GCF_044752725.1 Streptomyces sp. NPDC088707
GCGGACGCTCGTGCAGCGGCCGGAGATCTACCTCTTCGACGACTCGTTCTCCGCGCTCGACTACGAGACGGACGCCCTGCTCCGGGCCGCGCTCGCCCGGGAGACGGCCGACTCGACCGTCGTCATCGTCGCCCAGCGGGTCTCCACCATCCGGGACGCCGACCGGATCGTCGTCCTCGACGAGGGCCGGGTCGTCGGCACCGGACGGCACCAGGAGCTGATGGCGGACAACGAGACGTACCGGGAGATCGTGCTCTCCCAGCTCACCGAGGCGGAGGCAGCCTGATGGCCGGTCCTGGCGGACGCATGATGGCCGGTGGCGGCCCCGACCAGCGGTCGATGGACTTCAAGGGCTCGGGCAGGCGGCTGCTCAGGCAGCTGGCGCCCGAGCGCGGTGCGCTCTGGGTGATGCTGATCGCCGGTGTGCTGTCGGTGGCGGCCTCCGTGGTCGGCCCGAAGATCCTCGGCAAGGCGACCGACCTCGTCTTCGCGGGTGTCGTCGGGCGGCAGATCGAGGGCGGCACGAAGGCGGAGGCGATCGAGCGGCTGCGCGCCTCGGGCGACTCCGGCATGGCGGACATGCTGAGCGGGGTCGACTTCACGCCGGGTCAGGGGATCGACTTCTCCGCCGTCGGCGAGGTCCTCCTCGTGGTCCTCGGCGTGTACGTGGCGGCGGGCCTGCTGATGCTGGTCTCCACCCGGATGTCGATCAAGGTGATCAACCGGACGGTCTACCGGATGCGGGAGGACGTCCAGACGAAGCTGGCGCGGCTCCCCCTGTCGTACTTCGACAAGGCCAAGCGCGGCGAGGTGCTGTCGCGGGCGACCAACGACATCGACAACATCTCGCAGACCCTCCAGCAGTCGATGGGCCAGCTGATCAACTCGCTGCTCACGATCGTCGGCGTGCTCGCGATGATGTTCTGGATCTCGCCGCTGCTCGCGCTCGTGGCGCTGATCACGGTGCCGGTCTCGGTCTTCGTCGCGGCGAAGATCGGCAAGCGCTCGCAACCGCACTTCGTGCAGCAGTGGAAGACCACGGGCGCGCTCAACGCGCACGTGGAGGAGATGTACAGCGGGCACGCCCTGGTGAAGGTCTTCGGGCGGCAGGCGGAGTCCGCGGAGGACTTCCGCGAGCAGAACGAGGCGCTGTACGAGGCCGGGTTCAGGGCGCAGTTCAACAGCGGTGTGATGCAGCCGGTGATGTTCTTCGTCTCGAACATCAACTACGTCCTGGTGGCCGTGGTCGGCGGTCTGCGGGTGGCGAGCGGCACGCTCTCCATCGGCGACGTGCAGGCCTTCATCCAGTACTCGCGCCAGTTCTCGATGCCGCTGACGCAGGTCGCGTCGATGGCGAACCTGGTGCAGTCGGGCGTGGCCTCCGCCGAGCGGATCTTCGAGCTGCTCGACGCGGAGGAGCAGGAGCCGGACGCGCCGACCGGTTCGCAGCCCGCGGATCTCAAGGGGAAGGTCGCCCTGGAGGGCGTCTCCTTCCGCTACGAGGCCGACAAGCCGCTCATCGAGGACCTGTCGCTCACGGTGGAGCCGGGCCAGACGGTCGCGATCGTCGGCCCGACCGGCGCCGGCAAGACGACCCTGGTGAACCTGCTCATGCGGTTCTACGAGGTCACGGGCGGCCGCATCACCCTCGACGGGGTGGACATCGCCGCGATGTCCCGGGAGCAGCTGCGGGCCGGGATCGGCATGGTCCTCCAGGACACCTGGCTGTTCGGCGGGACCATCGCCGACAACATCGCGTACGGCGCCACGCGCGCGGTGACCCGGGCGGAGATCGAGGAGGCGGCGCGGGCCGCGCACGCCGACCGGTTCGTCCGCACGCTGCCCGAGGGGTACGACACGGTCATCGACGACGACGGGGCGGGGGTCAGCGCGGGCGAGAAGCAGCTGATCACCATCGCGCGGGCGTTCCTGTCCGACCCGGTGATCCTCGTCCTCGACGAGGCCACCAGCTCGGTCGACACCCGGACCGAGGTCCTGATCCAGAAGGCGATGGCGCGACTGGCCCACGGACGCACGTCGTTCGTGATCGCGCACCGGCTCTCCACGATCAGGGACGCGGACGTGATCCTGGTGATGGAGAACGGCGC
The DNA here is from genome assembly GCF_044752725.1 of Streptomyces sp. NPDC088707. Classification (NCBI taxonomy): domain Bacteria; kingdom Bacillati; phylum Actinomycetota; class Actinomycetes; order Kitasatosporales; family Streptomycetaceae; genus Streptomyces; species Streptomyces sp. NPDC088707. The sequence goes on from NZ_JBIVLV010000024.1 coordinate 2,109, forward strand.
CATCGTCGAACAGGGCACGCACGAGGAGCTGTTGTCGTCCGGCGGGGCGTACGCCCGGTTGTACGCGGCGCAGTTCGCGCAGGCGGTCGCCGAGGTCGACTGACGGGGCGGTGACCCGTGCCGCATGGTGTGCGGCACGGGTCACGACTCCCGGGGTTCCTGGGTGCCGCCGGTCGCACTGCGGGCCGGCGCCGGACGCGTGCGGGCGCCGCCGGTCCCCCCGGGCGCTCTGCTGCTGCTCCCGCGGGCGGACGGCCCCGGCCCCTCACCCTCCGCGAGACGGCGGGGTGGGCGGCCGATCAGTCGAGGTAGCCCCGCAGTTGGTCCGCGTAGGCGTGGTCCCGGAGTTTGTTGAGGGTCTTGGACTCGATCTGGCGGATGCGTTCGCGGGTCACGCCGAAGATCCGGCCGATCTCCTCCAGGGTGCGGGGCCTGCCGTCGTCGAGGCCGTAGCGGAGCTGGACGACCTTCCGTTCGCGCTCGCCGAGGGTGGAGAGCACGTCCTCCAGGTGGCGGCGGAGCAGCAGGAAGGCGGCGGACTCGACGGGTGAGGCGGCGTCGCCGTCCTCGATGAGGTCGCCGAGGGCGACGTCGTCCTCCTCTCCGACGGGGGCGTGCAGGGAGACGGGTTCCTGGGCGAGGCGGAGCACCTCGCCGACCCGCTCGGGGGCCACGTCCAGCTGGGCGGCGACCTCCTCGGCGGTGGGTTCGTAGCCGCGTTCCTGGAGCATGCGGCGCTGGACGCGGATGACTCGGTTGATCAGTTCGACGACGTGCACGGGGACGCGGATGGTCCGGGCCTGGTCGGCGAGGGCCCGGGACATCGCCTGGCGGATCCACCAGGTGGCGTACGTGGAGAACTTGTAGCCGCGCGCGTAGTCGAACTTCTCGACGGCCCTGATGAGGCCGAGGTTGCCCTCCTGGACGAGGTCCAGCATGGTCAGGCCGCGGCCCACGTACCGTTTGGCGACGGAGACGACGAGGCGGAGGTTGGCCTCGATGAGCTTGCGTTTGGCGATCCTGCCGAGGACGACGAGCCGGTCCAGGTCGCTCGCCAACCGGGAGTCCAGGTCCGGGGTGTTGGCGAGTTTCTCCTCCGCGAACAGACCCGCCTCGACGCGGCGGGCGAGGTCGACCTCCTCCTCGGCGGTGAGCAGCGGGATGCGGCCGATCTCGCGGAGGTACTGGCGGAAGAGGTCGGAGGAGGGCCCGTTGCCGCCGGGGTCGGGGCGGCGTCGTTGGGGTGGTGTCTCCGGCTGCTCGTCCGGTGCGGCGGCGGGCGGTTCCTGGGACACGATCCGGGTCTGCACGGCGGGCGACCTCCAGGGGGGTGATCGCTGCCGGTCCGGGGGCGTAGGGCAGCGGGACGACACCGTCACCCAGTGTGGGGTACGACACAGTGAGCCCACGAGGGGCGTGCGGTGACTTTTTGAGACCGGGGCGTGACTGACCGTGCGTCAGAGGGCGGCGGCGCCGTTGTTCCGCAGGGACTGGCCGTACTGGGTGAGGACCCACAGCTCGTTCTGGACGGCGGCGAGCCGCTCGGGGTCGCCCTGCGGGCCGAGGCGGGCCAGGGTGCCCTGGACCTCGCGGATGCGGCGGTCGACGGCGCGGAGCCGGACCGTGACGAGCTGGTCGCCGGCGTAGGCCTCGTCGACGGTCTTGGCGAAGATCGTCTCGACGGCGAGTTCGGTGACGAGGGCGCGCACGGTGTCGTTGGGCGCGGCCTCGCGGACGGTGTCGAGGTAGTCGGAGGGGGCTCCGGTGGCGCCTCCGGCGTCCTGGACGCACTGGCGGACGGCCGCGTAGGGCGGGGCGGTGAACTCGTCGGCGCCGTAGGCGTCGAAGGCCGGGGAGACGAGCTCGGGGCGCTGGAGGGCGAGCTTGAGGAGTTCGCGCTCGGTGCGGTGGGCGGGGCTGCGCAGGTTGAGCGCGGGGCCGGAGGAGGCGGCGGCCGGGGCGGCGGTGTCGTAGCCGCGCTGCGGGTTCTGCTGCTGTGCGGGTCCCTTGCCGCCGCGGTCGCGGGCCCAGCGGGCGAGCTGGGCGACCCGCTTGACGACGAACTGGGTGTCGAGGATGCCGAGCATGCCGGCGAGCTGGACGGCGACCTCGTGCTGGGCGCCGATGTTCTTGATCCGGGCGACGACGGGCGCGGCCTCGTCGAGGGCGGCGGCGCGGCCGGCCGGGGTCTCCAGGTCGTACCGCTTCACGATCTGGCGGAGGGCGAACTCGAAGAGCGGGGTGCGGGGCTGGACGAGGTCGGCGACGGCCTCGTCGCCCTTCGCGAGCCGCAGGTCGCAGGGGTCCATGCCGTCGGGGGCGATGGCGATGTAGGTCTCGGCGGCGAACTTCTGGTCGTCCTCGAAGGCGCGCAGAGCTGCCTTCTGGCCGGCGGCGTCGCCGTCGAAGGTGAAGATGACGCGGGCCGAGCCGTTGTCCATGAGGAGCCGGCGGAGGATCTTGATGTGGTCGCCGCCGAAGGCGGTGCCGCAGGTGGCGATGGCGGTGGTGACGCCGGCGAGGTGGCAGGCCATGACGTCGGTGTAGCCCTCGACGACGACGGCCCGGCTGACCTTGGCGATGTCCTTCTTGGCCAGGTCGATGCCGTAGAGCACCTGGGACTTCTTGTAGATCGGGGTCTCGGGCGTGTTGAGGTACTTGGGGCCGTTGTCGTCGTCGCGGAGCTTGCGCGCGCCGAAGCCGACGATCTCGCCGCCGACGTCCTTGATCGGCCACATGAGGCGGCCGCGGAAGCGGTCGATGGGGCCGCGGCGGCCGTCCTGGGAGAGCCCGGAGAGGATCAGCTCCTTGTCGGAGAAGCCCTTGCCGCGCAGGTAGCGGGTGAGGTGGTCCCAGCCGGCCGGGGAGTAGCCGACGCCGAAGTGGGCGGCGGCGGCCTGGTCGAAGCCGCGCTCGGCGAGGAACTTGCGGCCGATCTCGGCCTCGGGCGAGTCGAGTCGGTCGACGTAGAACTGGGCGGCGACCTTGTGCGCCTCGACCAGGCGGATGCGCTCCCCGCGCTGGTGGCCGGGGTTGTAGCCGCCCTCCTCGTACCGCAGGGTGATGCCCGCCTTGGCGGCGAGGCGCTCGACCGTCTCCGAGAAGGAGAGGTGGTCGATCTTCATCACGAAGGCGATGGTGTCGCCGCCCTCCTGGCAGCCGAAGCAGTGGAAGAGTCCCTTGCTGGGGCTGACCTGGAAGGAGGGCGACTTCTCGTCGTGGAAGGGGCAGAGACCCTTGAGGTTTCCGCCGCCCGCGTTGCGGAGCTGGAGGTACTCGGACACGACGGCGTCGATCGGGACCGCGTCCCGGACCGCCTTCACGTCGTCATCGTTGATCCTGCCTGCCACGCATGAAGTGTACGGGGGTCCGGGGGGCGCCCCCGGGAGACGTGGGGCTCGGGTGGCTCATCCCGATCAGATCAGGCTCTCCAGGGGTACGGAGGGGTCGGCGAGGGCGTCGGGGTCCACGGCCGTACGGGAGCGGATGAGCTGCTGGACGGGGTCTGTGACGTCCCACACGTTCACGTTCATCCCGGCGAGGACCCGGCCCTCCTTGAGCCAGAAGGCGATGAACTCGCGCTTGCCCGTGTCGCCGCGGACCACGACCTGGTCGTACGTGCCGGGGGGCGCCCAGCCGGAGTACTCCATGCCCAGGTCGTACTGGTCGGAGAAGAAGTAGGGGACGCGGTCGTAGGAGACGCGCTGCCCGAGCATGGCGCGGGCGGCGGCCGGGCCGCCGTTGAGGGCGTTGGCCCAGTGCTCGACGCGGAGCCGGGTGTGGAGCAGCGGGTGGTGGGCGGCGGCCACGTCGCCGGCGGCGTAGACGTCGGGGTCGGAGGTGCGCAGCGCCTCGTCGACGGCGATGCCGCCGCCGTCGGCGCGGTCGACGAGGGCGAGCCCGGAGTTCTCGGCGAGGGCGGTGCGGGGGGCGGCGCCGATCGCGGCGAGCACGGCGTGCGCCGGGTGCTCCTCGCCGTCGTCGGTGCGGACGGCGAGGACCATGCCGTCCTGGCCGACGATCTCGGTGAGCCGGGCGCCGAAGTGGAAGCGGACGCCGTGGTCGGTGTGCAGGTCGGCGAAGAGCTGGCCGAGCTCGGGTCCGAGGACCCGGTGCAGCGGGGTGGGGTCGGACTCGACGACGGTGACCTCGGCGCCGTAGCCGCGGGCTGCGGCGGCGACCTCCAGGCCGATCCAGCCGGCGCCGGCGATCACCAGGTGGCCGTTGTCGCGGCCGAGGGAGCCGAGGACCTGGCGGAGCCGGTCGGCGTGGGCGAGCCGGCGCAGATGGTGGACGCCGGCGAGCTCGGTGCCGGGGACGTCGAGGCGGCGGGGCTCGGCGCCGGTGGCGAGGAGCAGCTTGTCGTAGCGGATGACGGTGCCGTCGCCGAGGCGCACGGTGTGGGCCTCGCGGTCGACGGCGGTGACGGACTGCCCGAGGTGCAGCTCGATGTCGTGGCCCGCGTACCAGGCGGCCTCGTGGACGAAGGCGCTGTCGCGTTCCTTCGCGCCGGTCAGGTACCCCTTGGACAGGGGTGGGCGCTCGTAGGGGTGGTCGCGTTCGTCGCCGATGAGGATCACCCGGCCGTTGAACCCCTCGGCACGCAGGGTCTCCGCCGCTTTGGCCCCTGCCAGGCCCCCGCCGACGATGACAAAGGTCTGATCTGCGTCGACCACGTCGTTTCCTCCTCTTTGCGACCGCTTCCAACCTACGCCCCCGGGCGTTCGTCGGGCCGTACCGCCTCGGGCCGTGCATGCGAGCGTCCCGCACGGAGGGTGGTGACGGAAGAGGGCGGGCTCCTGGGGGGCCTGGCGGGGGCTCAGCCGTGGTGCGGACGGAGACGCGTGTGCAGGGCGCGGGCGGAGGCGTCGGTGAGGGAGGCGATCTGGTCGACGATGACGCGCTTGCGGGCCCGGTCGTCGCGCGCCTGGTCGAACAGCGACCGGAACTGGGGTTCGAGTCCGTCGGGGGCGCGGGCGACGAGGGCCTCGGCGAGTTCGGCGACGACGATGCGCTGGTCGGCCCGGAGGGCCTCCTGCTGGGGGCGCTGCATCACATACCGGTCGGCGACGGCCTTGAGGACGGCGCACTCGTTACGGGCCTCCCGCGGGACGACGAGTTCGGCCCCGTAGCGGGTGAGGCGGCCCGAGCCGTACGCCTGGCGGGTGGCGCCCTCGGCGGCGAGCGCGAACCGGCCGATGAGCTGGCTGGTGGCGTCCTTGAGGCGGGCCTGGGCGACGGCCGAGCCGTCGTAGCCGTGCGGCCACCACTCCTGGTCGACGAGCCGGTCGAGGGCGTCGGCGAGTTCCTGCGGGTCGGTGTCCTCGGGGACGTAGCGGCCGATGGCGACGGCGGCGATGTCGGCGCGCTCGGGCTCGGCGAGGAGGAGGTTGGGGTCGATGTGCCCGGCGTGCAGGCCGTCCTCGAAGTCGTGGACCGAGTAGGCCACGTCGTCGGACCAGTCCATGACCTGGGCCTCGAAGCACTTGCGGTGGCCGGGGGCGCCCTGCCGGATCCACGCGAAGACCGGCAGGTCGTCCTCGTACACGCCGAACTTGGACGAGCCGGGGTCGTCGGGGTGGCCGCCGCGCGGCCACGGGTACTTGGTGGCGGCGTCGAGCGCGGCGCGGGTGAGGTTGAGCCCGACGCTGACGAGCTCGCCTTCGGCGTCCTTCACGAAGCGCTTGGGCTCGATCCGGGTGAGCAGGCGGAGCGACTGGGCGTTCCCCTCGAAGCCGCCGCAGTCCTTGGCGACGTCGTTGAGCGCCTGCTCGCCGTTGTGCCCGAAGGGCGGGTGGCCCATGTCGTGGGAGAGGCAGGCGGCCTCGACGAGGTCGGGGTCGCAGCCGAGGGCGGCGCCGAGCTCCCGGCCGACCTGGGCGCACTCCAGGGAGTGGGTGAGCCGGGTGCGGGGGCTGGCGTCCCAGGCGTGGCCCCGGGTGCCGGGGGTGACGACCTGGGTCTTGCCGGCGAGCCTGCGGAGCGCGGCGGAGTGCAGCACGCGGGCGCGGTCGCGTTGGAAGGCGGTGCGGCCGGGGCGTTTGTCGGGCTCGGCGGCCCAGCGATCGGTGGCGTCGGCGTCGTAGCCGGGGGTGTCGGTGGCGCCGGCGATGTCGACGGTGCCGGTGAGGTCCGGGCTGCCCTTGGTGTCTGCGCTGTCTGTGCCGTCTGTGATGCCTTCCATGCATCGAAGGTAACCGGAGGGACCGACAGAAGCGCTCAGACGGTGGCGAGTTCCCGCTCCCGGGTGGTCGCGCGGAGTGCCCCGTCGTAGCGGTGCAGGACCAGCCGGGCGAGGGCCGGGTGGGCGCCGAGCGGCGCGGAGGCGATCCAGGGGGCGTGTGCGGCGGCGCGGGTGGCGAAGAGGCCGGGGGCGGTGAAGCAGGAGGCGACGGCGACCCGGTGGCGGCCCCGGGCGGCGAGCGCCCGGACGGCCTCGGGCACGGTGGGCGCGGCGGCGGAGGCGTACGCGGGGACGACGGGGACGCCGCCGAGCCGCTCGCCGAGCAGGACGGCGATCCGGCGGAGCTCGGCGCCGGAGCGGGGGTCGCGGGATCCGGCGGAGGCGAGGACGACGCCGGCGGCCCCCGAGGCGCCGTCCTCGGGGGTCCAGCCGGCGTGCGCGAGCCGGTCGGCGAGGGCCTCGACGAGCAGCGGGTGCGCGCCGAGCGGCCCGGCCACGCGGGCGTGGAGTCCGGGCACGGCGGCGAGGGCGGCGGGGAGGTCGTGGGTGACGTGGTGCCCGGGGGCGAGGAGCAGGGGGACGAGGACGGCGTCGCGGCCCTCGGCGGCGAGCTCCGCGAGGGTGGCGTCGAGGAGCGGGGTGTTCAGCTCGATGTGCGCGAGGCGTACGTCGAGGCCGGGGCGCAGTTCCCCGACCCGTTCGAGGAGGCGGCCGAGGGTGGCGCGGGCGCGGGGGTCCCGGCTGCCGTGGCCGACGGCGACGAGGACGGGCGGGGCCGCTCCCGCGGGGACGGCGCGGAGTCGGCCGATTCCCGCGAGGGCGGGCTCGGTGGGGACGGGCGTGGCACGGCCTGGGGTGTTCATGGGCGGGGATACCTCCTGCTCGTCCTTCCGCGGCCGGCGGCCGTACGGACGCAGGTGGCCGAGCTGCTCGCCGAGCTGCCGGGTGATCCTGCCGAGCAGCTCGGCGGCGGTGGCGTACGTGCTGTCCGGCTCCGTCATGCACCGATCCTGCGGGGCGCAGGTTGCCTGCCCGTTGCACCGGGGTCACGACTGTTTTCCGCGACCTCACGCGCGTGCCCCGGCGGATGTCAGGCACGCCCGGCGCGGGTCCCCGCACCTCTCCTGCCCCCTTTCCCGATTCCGAATCACGGAATATCTTTTCCACCATGAGAATGTCCCCGCCCGCTCTCCCCCGGCGCGTCGCCGCCGAGTTCATCGGAACCGGCGCCCTCGTCGCCGTCATCGTCGGCTCCGGAATCCGCGCCGACACCCTGAGCCAGGACATCGGCGTCCGCCTGCTCGCCAACGCCGCCGCGTCCGCCATCGGCCTCGGGCTGCTGATCGCGCTCATCGGGCCGCTCTCCGGCGCCCACTTCAACCCCGTCGTCACCCTCTCCGAGTGGTGGGCCCGACGCGGTACGGGCGGCCCGCGCGAGGTCCTCGCCTACATCGCCGCCCAGCTCGCCGGGGCCGTGACGGGCGCACTGCTCGCCGAGGCGATGTTCGGGCGGGTGCCCGGCGCCTGGGCCACCGAGTCGCGCTCCGATCTCCACCTGCTGCTCGGCGAGGCCGTCGCCACCGCCGGGCTCGTCCTCGTCGTCCGGGGTCTGCGCCACATCGGCCGCCCCGGGCTCGCCCCGGTCGCGGTCGCCGGCTACATCGGCGCGGCGATCTGGTTCACCTCCTCCGGGTCCTTCGCCAATCCGGCCGCCACCGTCGGCCGCGCGTTCTCCGACTCCTTCACCGGGATCGCGCCCGGTTCGGTGCCCGCCTTCGCCGCCGCCCAGCTGCTCGGCATGCTGCTCGGGATGGCCCTGGCCGGTGTGTTGTACGGAACACGTGACGCCGCCGCCGAACCGAATCCCGCCGAAGCGCGTCGGACGGGGTGACAGAGCGACACCGAGACCACCCGCCACGGAGGTTCCCGCATGCCGGCACGGCTCACCCGGTTGATCCCGCGCACGACACGGGCCCGCCGCCGTACCGTGCAGGCCGTGATGCTGGGCGCCGTCCTCGCGCTCACCCCGGTCACCTGGATGCACACCGCCGCCGCCGGGAAGCTCCGTACCACCGCCGACGTGCCCGCCCGGGACGTCGCCGTCGTCTTCGGCGCCGGACTGTGGAAGGGGCGCCCCACCCCGTACCTCGCGCACCGGCTCGACACGGCCGCCGAGCTCTACCGGACGGGGAAGGTCCGGGTCCTGCTCGTCACCGGCGACAACAGCAGGACCGCGTACGACGAACCCAGCGCCATGCGCGCGTACCTCACCGCGCGCGGGGTGCCGGACGGCCGGATCGTCAGCGACTACGCGGGCTTCGACACCTGGGACTCCTGTGTCCGGGCCCGGAAGGTCTTCGGCGTCGACCGGGCCGTGCTCGTCACCCAGGACTTCCACATCAAGCGGGCCGTCGCGCTGTGCGGGCGGGCCGGCGTCGACGCGTACGGCGTCGGGGTCCCCGAACCCCACGACCGCACCTGGTACTACGGCACCACCCGGGAGGTCTTCGCCGCCGGCAAGGCCTCCCTCGACGCCGCGCTCCGGCCCGACCCGCACTTCCTCGGCCCGGAGGAGAACGGCGTCACCGAGGCGCTGGCCTCACCTCGGAAGCCGTAGCGGGCGGAGAGCATGGCACCGCGCCCGTAATCAGCGGTGCCGCCCCGCGTAACACGCCTGACCCACGCTGGCCGCATGTCCGAGGCCACCGCCGTACCCACCCACTGCCCCTACTGCGCCCTTCAGTGCGGCATGTCGCTCCGCCCCACCGGCGCCCCGGAGCTGCCCGCCGAGGTGGTCGACCGGACCGACTTCCCCGTCAACCGGGGCGCGCTGTGCGGCAAGGGCCGCACCGCCCCCGCCGTGCTCTCCTCCCGGGTCCGGCTCACCGGGCCCCTGGTCCGACGCCCTGACACCGGGGCCCTGGCGCCCGCGTCCTGGGAGGAGGCCCTCGCCGCCGTCGCCGACGGGCTGCGCCGGACCCGCGCCGACCACGGTCCCGATGCCGTGGGGGTCTTCGGCGGCGGCGGTCTCACCAACGAGAAGGCGTACACGCTGGGGAAGTTCGCCCGGCTGGTGCTCGGCACCTCGCAGATCGACTACAACGGGCGCTTCTGCATGTCGTCGGCGGCCGCCGCGCACGGCAGGGCCTTCGGGCTCGACCGGGGGCTTCCCTTCCCCCTGGAGGACATCCCGAGGACCGGCTGCGTGATCCTCGTCGGCTCCAACCTGGCCGAGACCATGCCGCCCGCCCTCCGCTACCTCACCGAGCTGAAGGAGAACGGCGGAAAGCTGATCGTCGTCGATCCGCGCCGCACCCGCACCGCCGAGCAGGCCGACCTCCACCTCGCGCCCCGCCCCGGCACCGACCTCGCGCTCGCCCTCGGCATGCTCCACCTCGTGGTGGCCGAGGGGCGCGTCGACGAGGAGTTCGTGGCGACGCGCACCTCCGGCTGGGAGGCCGCGCGCGCCGGGGCCATGTCCCACTGGCCCGAGCAGGTCGAGCGCATCACGGGCGTGCCGCTGCCGCTGCTCCGGGAGGCCGTCGCGCTGTTCGGCGGCGCCACCACCGGCATGGTCCTCACCGCCCGCGGCCCCGAGCAGCAGTCCAAGGGCACCGACACCGTCGGCGCCTGGATCAACCTCTGCCTGGCCACCGGGAAGGCGGGCCGGCCCCTCAGCGGCTACGGCTGCCTCACCGGCCAGGGCAACGGCCAGGGCGGCCGCGAGCACGGCCAGAAGGCCGACCAGCTCCCCGGCTACCGCAGGCTCGACGACCCGGCCGCACGCGCGCACGTGGCCGGGGTCTGGGGCGTGCCCCCCGAGTCGCTGCCGGGGCCGGGACGCAGTGCGTACGAGCTCCTCGACGCGCTCGGCGGCGATGTGAAGGCCCTGCTCCTCATGGGCTCCAACCCGGTCGTCTCCGCGCCCCGCGCCGCCCACGTCGAGGGCCGGCTGCGCTCGCTCGACTTCCTCGCCGTCGCCGACGTGGTGCTCTCCGAGACCGCCGCGCTCGCCGATGTCGTGCTGCCCGTCACCCAGTGGGCGGAGGAGACCGGCACCATGACCAACCTGGAGGGGCGGGTGCTGCTCCGCCGGCGCGCCCTCACCCCGCCCGCGGGGGTACGGAGCGACCTGGAGGTGCTGCACGCGCTCGCCGGGCTCCTGGGCTGGGAGAAGGGATTCCCCGCCGAACCCGAGGAGGTCTTCGACGAACTGCGCCGGGCCTCGGCCGGCGGCCCGGCCGACTACTCGGGCATCAGCTACGGCCGGATCGAGGAGGAGCAGGGCGTGTTCTGGCCCTGCCCCGAGACCGGCGTGGGCGAGTCCGACCACGCGGGCACCCCGAGGCTCTTCCTCGACCGGTTCGCGACACCCGACGGGCGCGCCCGGTTCGTGCCGGTGGTGCACCGGGCCGCGGCCGAGGAGACGGACGCCGAGTACCCCGTCGTCCTCACCACCGGCCGGGTCGTGTCCCAGTACCAGTCGGGCGCGCAGACCCGGCGGGTCGACGAGCTGAACGCGGCGGCCCCCGGCCCGTTCGTGGAGCTCCATCCCCGGGTCGCCGAACGGCTCGGGGTGGCCGAGGGCGAGCGCGTCGCGGTGGTCTCGCGACGCGGCCGGGCCGTGGCACCGGCCCGGATCACCACGGCCATCCGGCCGGACACCGTCTTCATGCCGTTCCACTGGGCGGGCGAGGGCCGGGCCAACACCCTGGTGAACCCGGCGCTCGACCCGGTCTCCCGGATGCCCGAGTTCAAGGTGTGCGCGGTCCGTCTGGAACGCGCCGGGAACGACGCCCAGGACCTCTCGCCCGGAGGCGCGCCGCCGGCCCCGCGGGCCGGGCACGGCGCTCCGGACGCGGTGTACACGCCCGTACTCCCGCGGGAGTAGTCGCCGCGGGACACCGCCCCCGGGGGTACCCCCGACTCGGCCGTCAGCGCGACGAAACGCCCTCCGCCCGGCGGGACTCTGGGATCGACCCGAAGAGGACCGATGAAGGGGGGCCCGATGGAGGGCCGAAAGAGGATCGTCGGCTGGGGGGTGCTGGCCCTGTGGGTGATCGTGCTCGCCCTCGCCGCACCGCTCGCCGGAAGGCTCGGCGACGTACAGCGCGACCGCGCCGTCGACTACCTGCCCGCGAGCGCCGACTCGACCCGGGTCGCGACCGTCATGGAGCAGATGCCGGGCGGCGGCTCCACCGACCTCGTGCTCGTCTACCACCGTGACGGCGGACTGACCGCCGCCGACAGGGCCACCGCAGCCCGGGAGGTGCGGCAGGTCGCCGCCGAGCATCCGCTCGGCTCACCGCCGCGGGCCGTCCCCTCGGAGGACGGCACCACCCTCCTGTACGCCGTGTCGAGCGCGGAGCCCGGCACGGACGAGGTGGCCAGGGACGCCTTCGTCCACGATGTCCGCGCGACCGTGAGCGGCGAGGTCGGCGGCCCCGGCGCACTCGCCACGGACGCGGGCGAGGTCTACGGCTCCCTCGACGGCCCGCTCCTCTACACGACGGTCGCCGTCGTCGCGATCCTCCTCATCGTCATCTACCGCAGCGCGTTCCTCTGGCTCGTCCCGCTCGCCGTCGCCGGCGTCGCCGACTTCCTCTCGATGGCCGTCACCTACGCCCTGCACCAGGGCTTCGACATCAGCGTCTCCGGCCAGAGCACGGGCGTCATGACGATCCTCGTCTTCGGCGCGGGCACCGACTACGCGCTGCTCCTCGTCTCCCGCTACCGCGAGGAACTGCGCCGCGTCCCCCGCCCGTACGACGCCATGGCCGCCGCGCTGCGCGGCTGCGGCCCCGCCGTCCTCGCGTCCTCCGGGACCGTCGCCCTCGGCATGCTCTGCCTGCTCGCCGCCGACATGAACAGCAGCCGGGGCATGGGGCCCACGGCCGCCGTGGGTGTCCTGTGCGCGCTCATCGCGATGATGACGCTGCTCCCGGCCCTGCTCGTCGTCCTCGGGCGCCGGGTGTTCTGGCCCCTGATCCCGGCGTACGGAAGCGAGCCGAAGGCCGCGCGCCGTTCGCTCTTCGCCGCCATGGGCTCCTCCGCCGGACGGCGCCCGCTCGCCGTCCTCCTCGCCGGAGCCGCCGCCCTGGCCGCTCTGGCGCTCGGTGCGCTGAACCTGCCCGGAGCCCTCAAGCAGGAGGACACCTTCAGCTCCACCCCCGAGGCGGTCGCCGCGATGAAGACGCTGGCCGCCGCGTACCCGGAGACGGGAACCCAGCCCGTCACCGTGGTCGCCCCGACGGGCCGGGCCCCCGAGGCGCTGCGGACCGCGCTGGCGACCGACGGCGTCGCGAAGGCCGAACGCGGCCGCAGCGGCGACGGCTGGACGGAGATCTCCGTCATCGCCGCACATCCGCCGCAGTCCGCGGCCGAGACGGCGACCATCGAGGTGCTGCGGACCGCGCTCGGCGACGGGGTGTACGTCGGCGGGCCCAGTGCGGAACAGCTCGACATGGCCGGCACCAGCGCCCGCGACCGGAACATCGTGGTCCCGCTCGTCCTCGTCGTCGTCCTGATCGTGCTGATCGTGCTGCTGCGCAGCCTCGTCGCGCCGCTGATCCTGATCGCCGCCGTGGTCGCCGTCTGGGGCGCGTCCCTCGGTGTCGGCGGTCTCGTCTTCGAGGGCCTCTTCGGCTTCGGGGGCACCGACCCGGGGCTCGCCCTGCTCTCCTTCGTCTTCCTCGTGGCCCTCGGCGTCGACTACGGGATCTTCCTGATGCACCGGATGCGTGAGGAGTGCCTGAGCGGAGCGGAGCCGGGTGCCGCGGCCCTCACGGCCCTGCGGACGACCGGCGCGGTGATCGCCTCGGCGGGACTCGTCCTCGCCGCGACCTTTGCGGTGCTCGTCAACATGCCGATGGTGCAACTGGCGGAGCTGGGCTTCGTGATCGCGGTCGGTGTCCTGCTCGACACCTTCCTCGTCCGCACCTATCTCGTCACGAGCGCGAGCGTGCTGCTGGGCCGGAAGGTGTGGTGGCCGGGCCCGTTGGCCAGGAAGCCGGTACCGACGGCGCGTCCGGAGCCCGGGCGGGAGCCCGTACGGGTCTGATCACGAGCGGCCGAGGGGGCTCCACACACTGTCAGGAGCCCCTTCCCGCAGGGAGGATGGACACCATGGACTTCACAGCGGCCTTCACCGGCGACCCCCGGGCGGCGGCGGACCCGGTACGGCGCGACGCGGCGGCCGCCGCCGTCTTCGCGGTGCTCGCCGCGGTGCTCGCGCTCACCGTCGACGACGGCCGCCATCCGGACGCCCTCGGCTGGGCCCTGCTGCTCGCCGCGCACGTCCCGCTGGCCTGGCGGCGCCGGGCTCCCCTGCCGGTGCTGCTCGCCGTCGTGGCCGTCGTCGCCCCGTACCACGGGCTCGACTACATGCATCTGGCGCCGATTCCGGCCTCGATGACCGCGCTCTACACCGTCGCCTCCACCGGCCGGCCGATGCGCACGGTGATCGTGGGGCTCTCGGTCACCTCCGTCACCCTCACCATGCAGCTCTTCGTCAACCCGCACGAGGTGGTGGAACTGCTGCGGGTCTCCGGCTGGGTGATCGCGATGCTGGTGTTCGGCGCGAGCATCCGGCTCCACCGGCAGCTGGTGGCGGGCGTGGTGGAGCGGGCGGAGCACGAGGCCGAGCGGAAGGTGACCGAGGAGCGGCTGCGCATCGCCAGGGACCTGCACGACCTCCTCGCCCACTCGATCACCCTCATCGGGGTGCAGACGTCGGTCGCCGCGCATGTCCTGGTCGCCGACCCCGACCGGCTCGACCGGGAGGCGCTCGTCCAGGCGCTCGACGGCATCGCCGAGACCTGCCGGGGGGCCCGGGCCGAGGTGCGCACCACGCTGGACGTGCTGCGGGCCGCGCCGGAGGGCCCGCTGCCCGACCTGGCCTCGCTGCCCGATCTCGTACGGTCCTCGGGCGCGGCCCTTTCGGTGCGGACGGCGGCGGCGAGGATCCCGGCGGCCGTGGGCGCGGCGGCGTACCGGATCGTGCAGGAGTCCCTGACCAACGCCGTACGGCACGGCGGTCCGGGCGCGGACGTGCGGGTCGATGTCGGCCTCGAGAAGGAGGTGTTGACGGTGCGGGTGACCAACGGCGGCGCGGCTCCCCGGGGCACAGGGGGCGGAACGGGCGGCTCCGGCTACGGGATCCCGGGGATGCGGGAGCGGGCGAGGAGCGTGGGCGGCACACTGAGCGCGGGCCCGCGCGACGGCGGGGGCTTCGAGGTCGAGGCGGCGCTGCCGCTCTCGGTGAGATGAGTGAGGTGGCGGTGTGATCCGGGTGCTGCTCGCGGACGATCAGACGCTCGTCCGGGCGTCGTTCGCGATGCTGGTCGACTCGGCGCCGGACATGGAGGTCGTGGGCCAGGCGGCCAACGGCCGGGAGGCGGTCGAGCTGGCCCGTTCGTCGCGGGCCGACCTGGTGGTCATGGACGTCCGGATGCCCGAGCTCGACGGGATCGGCGCGACCCGGCTGATCGCCGCCGACGAGGACCTGGCCGGGGTCAAGGTGCTGGTCCTCACCACGTACGACACCGACGAGCACGTGATGGAGGCGCTGCGGGCGGGCGCGTCGGGCTTCGTCGTCAAGGACATCCTCCCGGCGGAACTCCTCGCCGCGATCCGTACGGTCGCGGCGGGCGAGGCCCTGCTGTCGCCGGGCCCGACGTCCCGGCTGATCGCCCGGGCGCTGGCCGCGCCGGAACCCCTGGCGACGGTCGGACCCGAGGGGCTCTCGGACCGGGAGCGCCAGGTGCTGACGCTGACGGGCCGGGGCCTGAACAACACCGAGATCGCTCAGACGCTGGGCCTGTCGCCCCTCACGGCGAAGACCCATGTCAGCCGGATCATGGGAAAGCTGTCCGCCCGGGACCGGGCCCAGCTGGTCATCATCGCCTACGAGTCGGGGCTGGTGAGCCCGGCCCGCTGAGCCCCTGGAGCCTCCCGTCCGCCGCACGGTCCGCTGATCCGGCCCGCTCGGCGCGCACCCTACGGCCGGTTGAACCAGTCGCCGCTCTCGATGACCTCGCCGAGCGGCGCGTCCGGCGCCGCCAGGAACACCCACGCGGACACCCGCGCGCCGTCCCGTGCCCGGACGACGTCCATCGCGACCCGCTCGTACCCGACGGGCAGCTCCAGGCGGTCGAGCAGCCCGAACAGCTCGCCGTAGGCGCCGGGCGCGGGCGTGAGCAGGGTGCCGACCACCCGGCCCCCGTCCGCCGGGACGACGTACGGATAGCCGGGCCCGTCGTACAGGACCGCGCCGTGCAGCACGGCGTCCGCCTCGGTGCCGATCCGGCCGGCGAGGAACCGGTCGTGGTTGTACGCGCCCGGGCGCAGCGTCCCGTACACGAAGAACGGCCGCTCGTCGTGGGCCGGGCCCTCGATCTCCAGGGCGGCGGAGGTCTCGCGCTCCACCCAGCGGGCGTACTCCTCGCTCACGCGGGTCACCCGGGTGGCGATGATCTCGGGCGTCTCGTAGTCGTGGGCGGCGAGGAGGTGGGCCTCCAGGGCCGGGTAGCGGGCCTCGGTGGTCTTGAACACCACCTCCCACTCCTCGGTGGTCTCGATCGCGCCCTGCCAGTGGTAGACGGACGTGACGGGCCCCGAGATCTGCGCGCAGGCGGCGAGCCGGGCCTCGACGGCGCCGCGCGCCAGGGCATCGGCCTTGGCGCGCGCGTCGGTGGTGGTGCGGACGGTGACGATCACGTCTCCACCGTACGGGCGAACTGGGCCGCGTGCAGCCGGGCGTACGCTCCCCCGGCGGCGAGGAGTTCCTCGTGGCTGCCCTGCTCGGCGATCGAGCCGCCGTCCATCACCAGGATGGTGTCCGCGTCCCGGATCGTGGAGAGCCGGTGGGCGACGACGAAGCTCGTGCGGCCCGCCCTGAGGGAGGCCATCGCCTCCTGGACGAGGAGTTCGGTCCGGGTGTCGACGGAGCTGGTGGCCTCGTCCAGGACGAGGATGACCGGGTCCGAGAGGAAGGCGCGGGCGAGGGTGACGAGCTGCTTCTCGCCGGCGCTGAGGCCGCCGCCGTCCTCGTCGAGGACGGTGTCGTACCCGGCGGGCAGGGTGCGGACGAACCGGTCGGCGTGCGCTGCTCTCGCCGCCTCGACGATCCGCTCCCGGGAGACCTCGCCGGGCACCCCGTACGCGATGTTGTCGGCGATGGTGCCGCCGAAGAGCCAGGTGTCCTGGAGGACCATGCCGATGCCGGAGCGCAGTTCCTCCCGGGTCATCGCCGCCGTGTCGACGCCGTCCAGGGTGATCCGGCCGCCGGTCACCTCGTGGAACCTGAGGAGCAGGTTGACCAGGGTCGTCTTGCCCGCCCCGGTGGGGCCGACGATGGCGACGGTCCGGCCCGGCTCCACGGTGAGGGACAGGTCCTCGATGAGCGGCTTGCCCGGCTCGTAGCGGAAGGCGACCTTCTCGAAGGAGACCCGGCCGCGGAGCGCCTCCGGCCTCTTCGGGTCGGCCGGGTCCGGGTCCTCCTCCTCGGCGTCGAGGAGGTCGAAGACCCGCTCGGCGGAGGCCACTCCGGACTGGAGCAGGTTGGCCATGGCGGCGACCTGGGTGATCGGGCCGTTGAAGTCGTACGAGTACTGGATGAAGGCCTGGACGTCGCCGACGGACAGCGTGCCGCTCGCCACCCGCAGTCCGCCCACCACGGCGATGACCACGTAGTTCAGATTGCCGACGAAGGTCAGCGCGGGCTGGATGAACCCGGACACGAACTGGGCCCGGAAGCTCGCCCGGTACAGCTCCTCGCCCAGCTCGTCGAAGCGCCGGACGGCCTCGGCGCGCCGGCCGAAGGCGACGACCTCGGTGTGGCCGGTGATCATCTCCTCGACGTGGCTGCCGAGCCGGCCGGTGACCGCCCACTGCTTCACGAACTGCGGCTGGGCGCGGCGGCCGACGAAGGCCGCGACAGCGACCGAGACGGGCACGGTGGCGAGGGCGACGAGGGCGAGCACCGGGGAGATCCAGAACATCATCGCGAGGACGCCGACCAGGCTGAGCAGGGCGCGGGTCATCTGGCTGAAGGCCTGCTGGAGGGTCTGGGTGATGTTGTCGATGTCGTTGGTGGTGCGGGAGAGGACCTCGCCGCGCGGCTGCCGGTCGAAGTAGCCGAGGGGCAGCTTCGCCAGCTTGTGCTGGGCCCGTTCGCGGAGCCGGTGGCCGGCCCGCTGGACCACGGTGGTGGCGATCCGCAGCTGGACCCAGGTGAGGAGGGACGAGCCGGCGACGACCAGGACGGAGAGGGCGAGGACCCGGCCGACGGCCGCGAAGTCGACCCCGGCCGGGCCGGTGGCGCCGGTGACGACGAGGTCGGTGGCGCGGCCGAGGAGGAGCGGGCCGAGGACGGAGAGGGCGACGGCCGTGGCGCCGGCGGCGAGGACGCCGACGAGCCGGGCCCGGTCGGGGGCGAGGGTGCGGAGCAGACGGAGGCCGGAGGCGCGGAAGGAGAGGGAGCGTTCGAGACCGGGCGCGGTGGGGAGGCCGGGGCCGCGCTGCGGGGAGGAGGGGCCGGAGCGGGCGGGGACGGCGCGGGGCCCTTCATCGGGTCCGGTGGGCGCGTCCTTCGTGGCGGGGCTCGCCGTGGCCGTACTCATGCGGCTTCCTCCTCGGTGAGCTGGGAGAGGACGATCTCCCGGTAGGTGGGGTTGTCCCGCATCAGGGACGTGTGGGTGCCGGTGCCGACGTTCCGCCCCCGGTCGAGGACGACGATCCGGTCGGCCTGCCGGATGGTGGAGACCCGCTGGGCGACGATGACGACGGTGGCGTCGGCCGTCTCCGCCCTCAGGGCGGCGCGGAGCCGGGCGTCGGTCCGGGGGTCGAGGGCGGAGAAGGAGTCGTCGAAGAGGTAGAGGCGGGGGCGGGCGACGAGGACCCGG
>NZ_JBIVLV010000025.1:0-6048 GCF_044752725.1 Streptomyces sp. NPDC088707
TGCAGCGTTCCGGGTGCGATTCCCGCCCGCTCCAGGGCCTCCCACGACACTTCGAGGAGCAGCCGCTGCTGCGGGTCCATCGCCAGCGCCTCACGGGGGGCGATCCCGAAGAACTCGGGGTCGAACTCGCCTGCTCCGCTCAGGAATCCACCGTCGCGCACATAGGACGTGCCGGCGTGGTCCGGGTCCGGGTGGTAGAGACCGTCGAGGTCCCAGCCCCGGTCGGTGGGGAGGCCGGAGATCACGTCGCGCTGCTGGGCGACGACCTGCCACAGCGCCTCGGGGGAGTCCACCCCGCCCGGGAAGCGGCAGCCCATGCCGACGATCACGATCGGATCGTTGGTGCCGGCCTCCAGCTCCCGGACCCGCTGACGGGACTGGTGGAGGTCGACGGTGAGGCGCTTGAGGTATTCGACGAGTTTGTCGTTGTCCGGTGTTGTCATGGCGATGATGCCCCCGTAGGCGTCGTGAAGCTGTGCGTGTGCGCGGTGCGGGCGCGGCACGCCCGTGGGATGAGCCCGGGTGTGCCGCGCGCGGCGAACAGGACGGGCGGACCGAGGTCCGGAACCGTGCGATGCGCGGGTGGAGTTGTGGTCGGAGTGGGGCTCGGGGTCAGAGTTCGGAGTCGATGAACGCGAGGAGCTCGTCGACCGAGGCCGACTCGACCCGTGCGGCCAGATCCCTGTCGTCGGCCCGGGTCCGCTGAGCCGGTACGCGGGCCGCGAGGGCCTGGAGTCGTTGGACGATCTCGTCCCTGACCTCGTCCTGGGTGTCGTCCGGCAGGTCGGCGAGCGCCGCTTCGAGGCCGTCGAGTTCGACCAGCCCGGGTACGCCCACCGAGTCGCCGGAGGCGACGGACTCCGTCTCGGCCGGGGCCAGTTCGGTGATCAGATGGGCCACGACCGCGCTCGGCGTGGGGTAGTTGAAGAGGAAGGTGGCGGGCAGTCGCAGATCGGCGCTGGTCTGCAGCCTGTTGCGGAGCTCCACGAGCGTCAGCGAATCGCAGCCCATGTCCTTGAAGGACCGGTCGGCGGGAATGCCGGACGCGGACGAACGGCCGAGCACGGCGGCGGTCTGCACCCGGACGAGGTCCAGGAGCAGTTCCTCCCGCTCGGCCGGGGCCAGTGCGGCGAGCCGGTCGCGCAGTGCGGCGGTCGCCGGAGCCGCGGCGGTGGCCGCCGCCTGGGCCGGTCGCGGTGCGGCCGGCGCCAGGCCCCACAGCACAGTGGGCAGTTGCGTGCCCAGCCCGCTGAGAGTGGCGCGGTCGAGCGGAGCGGGGACGAGCGCGGCGGTGTCCATGCGCAGTGCCGCGTCGAGCAGGGCCAGGCCCTCCGCCCGGTCGATGGGCGCGAGGCCGGTGCGGGCGATGCGGCCCCGGTCGGCCTCGGACAGGGACCCCGCCATTCCGGCGGAGCCCGGTCGTCCCGCGGTGTCCGCCCACATGCCCCAGGCCAGGGAGAGCGCGGGGAGGCGCTGGGCCCTGCGGTGCTGGGCCAGGGCGTCGAGGTAGGTGTTGGCCGCGGCGTAGTTGCCCTGGCCGGCGCCACCGATGACACCCATGACGGAGGAGAAGAGGACGAAGGCCGCGAGGTCGTGGTCCGCGGTCAGCTCGTGCAGATTGCGGGCCGCGGCGGCCTTGGGGGCGAGCACCGTGTCGAGGCGCTCCGGGCTCAGTGCGGTGATCACACCGTCGTCGAGCACTCCCGCCGCGTGGACGACGGCGGTGAGCCGTACGCCGGAGAGCAACCGCGCGAGCGCGTCGCGGTCGGCGGTGTCGCAGGCGGCGAGCGTCACCTGCGCGCCCGACTCGGTGAGTTCGGCGGCCAGTTCCAGGGCGTCCGGGGCGTCGGGCCCGCGGCGGCTGACGAGGAGCAGACGGCGGACGCCGTGCTCGGTCACCAGGTGCCGCGAGACGAGTCCGCCCAGGGCTCCGGTGGCACCGGTGACCAGGACCGTACCGTCCGGGTCGAGCGCCGCCGGCAGGGTGAGGACCACCTTGCCGATGTGCCGTGCCTGGCTGACGTGCCGGAACGCCTCCGGTGCCCGGCGCACGTCCCAGGTGCTCAGGGGCAGCGGAGTGAGCGCCCCCGAGGACAGCAGCCGCAGGACGTCCGTGAGGAGTCCGGCGATCCGCTCCGTCGGTTCCTGCAGCAGGTCGAAGAAGCCGTAGTCCACGCCGGGGTGGTCGGCCGCGACCTGTTCCGGGTCGCGCAGATCGGTCTTGCCCATCTCCACGAAGCGGCCGCCGTGCGGCAGCAGCCTCAGGGAGGCGTCGATGAACTCACCGGCGAGCGAGTTCAGTACGACGTCCATGCCGCGTCCCCCGGTGGCCGCGTCGAACGCGGACTCGAAGTCCAGGGTGCGGGACGACGCCAGGTTCGCGCCTTCCAGGCCGAGGGCACGCAGGGCGTCCCACTTGCCGGGGCCCGCCGTGCCGTACACCTCGGCCCCGAGGTGCCGGGCGAGCTGGACGGCGGCCATCCCGACACCGCCGGCGGCGGCGTGGATCAGGACGCGCTCGCCCGCGGTCAGGCCGGCGAGGTCGACCAGGGCGTGGTAGGCGGTGAGGAACACGATGGGTGCGGACGCGGCCTGGGCGAAGGTCCAGTCGGCGGGCATGACGGCGACCCGCCGGTGGTCGGCGACGACGACCGGCCCGAACGCCCCGGAGAACAGACCCATGACCCGGTCGCCGACGTCGAGACCGGTGACACCGGGTCCGACCTCGGTGACCACACCGGCCCCTTCGAGCCCGAGCAGACCGGGGTCGCCGGGGTAGAGACCGAGGGTGTTGAGGACGTCGCGGAAGTTGACGCCCGCAGCGCGCACGGCGATGCGTACCGTGCCGTCGGCCAGCGGGGCCAGGGCCTCCGGGCAGGGTTCGAGCGCCAAGTGGTCCAGGGTCCCGCGGTCGCGGACCCCGAGCCGCCAGGCCGAGACTCCGGCCGGGGGGACCAGGGAGCCGTCGGCCGTTGCCCGGCCGAGCATCGGGACAAGCAACTCGTCGCCTCGCACGGCGAGTTGGTGCTCGGCGTCGATGAGCGGCAGGGCGGTACGGCAGTCGGCGGCCGACTCCACGTCGAGGAGACCGACGCGCCCGGGGTTCTCGGTCTGCGCCGAGCGGGCCAGACCCCATACGGCGGCGAGGTCGGGGTTCACATCGGCGTCCGCCGTCGTGGCCACGGCGGCCCGGGTGACGAGCACCAGCCTGGAGTCGGCGAGCCGGTCGTCGGCCAGCCACTCCTGGAGCAGGGCGAGCGCACGGTGCACGGCGGTCCGGGAGCCTTCCCCCGCCCCGCCGGCGCGCTCACCGAGCCCGGCGCCGGCACCGGAGTCCCCGAGGTCCGCGAGCGGCGCGAAGACGACCGCGGGAGCGGGAAGCCCCGCGTCGAGGGCCCGGCCCAGGGCAGCGAGATCGGCGTGGGGCGCACCGACGCCCAGGTCGGCGACGCCGAGCGCGGCGGCCGACGGCGACGGTTCGCGGTCCACCGTGGCCGGGATCCAGTCCAGCCGGTGGAGGGACCGCGGGACGGCCACCTCGTCGCTCACCGGACGCAGGACCAGTTCCTCGACCTCGGCGACGACCGCGCGGGCCTCGTCGAGCAGGGTCAGCGACACCGTGTCCGGCCCGGTCGTGGTGATGACCACGCGGGCGGTACGGGCGCCCGACTGACGGATCGTCACCCCGTGCCAGGAGAAGGGCAGCAGGCGGCGGTTGCCGTCGTCCAGCGCCGTCATGACGATCGGGTGCAGAGCCGCGTCCAGCAGCGCCGGGTGCAGCCCGTACGAGGCGGCGTCGGTGACGGACGGCGGCAGCGCGACCTCGGCGACGAGGTCCGCGCCGTGCCGCCATGCGGCGCGCAGGCCCTGGAAGACGGGACCGTAGGCGTACCCCGCGGTGGCCAGCCCGTCGTAGCAGCCGTCGACGGTCAGCGGCTCGCCCTCGGCGGTGGGCAGGCCCGCCGCGCCCGCGGGGGCGCCGTCCTGCGGGGCGAGGGCGCCGGTGGCGTGCAGGGTCCACGGCTCGACGGCGCCGTCCGGCGTCTCGGTGCGGGCGTGCACGGTCAGCCCCCGCTGTCCGGCGTCACCGGGTGCGGCCACGACGAGCTGCACCTCGGTACGGCCCTCCTCGGGGATCACCAGCGGCGCGAGCAGGGTGAGTTCGGCGACCCGTGGCGCGCCGGCCTCCGCCCCGGCGCGGGCGGCGAGTTCGAGGAAGGCGGTGCCGGGCAGCAGGACCGAACCGAGGACGGCGTGGTCGACCAGCCAGGGGTGGGTACGGCGGCCGAGCCGGGCGGTCAGGACGACCTGCCCGGACTCGGCGAGTTCCACGGCGGGGCCGAGCAACGGGTGACCGGCCGCGCCCTCGGTGCCGCGCGCGGTCAGCCAGTACCGCTCCCGCTGGAAGGCGTACGTGGGCAGCGCCGGCGTCGCTCCCGGGCCGAACACGGCGCCCCAGTCCGGTCCTCGGCCGCGGACGTGCAGGCTGCCGAGCGCGGCGGCGAGGGTACGCGTCTCGGACCTGCCGCGGCGCAGCACGGGGACGAACGCCAGCGCGTCGTCGTCGAGGCAGTCCTGGCCAAGCGCCGACAGAACACCGTCCGGGCCGAGTTCGAGGAAGGTCCGCATCCCGAGGCCGTGGAGCGCCGTCAGGCCGTCGGACATCCGCACTTCCCGGCGCACCTGCCGCACCCAGTAGTCGGCGGTGACGTCGACGGGTCCGCCGGTGACGGTGGACACCATGGCGATACGCGGCTCCGCGTACGCGACGCCGGCGGTCACGGCCGCGAACGCGTCGAGCATCCCGTCCATGCGGTGCGAGTGGAAGGCATGGCTGACGACGAGCCGGCGCGTCTTGCGGCCGGAGGCGGCGAACGCCTCGGCGACCTGCTCGACGGCCTCGACGTCGCCGGAGACGACGACGGCCAGGGGGCCGTTGACGGCGGCGATGCTCACCTCGTGCTCGCGGCCTGCGAGGAGCGGGAGGACCTCCTCCCGCGACGCCTGGACGGCCAGCATCGCTCCACCGGCCGGAAGCGCCTGCATGAGCCGGCCGCGCGCGGCCACCAGGGCGCAGGCGTCCGGCAGAGTGAGGATCCCGGCGACGTGGGCGGCGGCGAACTCGCCGATGGAGTGGCCGAGTACGGCGTCCGGAGCCAGGCCCCGGTGTTCGAGCAGCCGGAACAGTGCCACCTGGAGGGCGAAGAGGGCGCACTGGGTGTTCTCGGTCCGGTTGAGCGCCTCGGCGTCGTCGAACATCACCTCGCGGATCGGCGGAGTGCCGGGCACGGAGGCGCGACAGGCGTCGAGTTCGGCGCACACCGCGTCGAGAGCGGCGGCGAAGACCGGCTCGCTCTCGTACAACTCGCGCCCCATGCCGACGCGTTGGCTGCCCTGCCCGGTGAAGAGGTAGGCGAGGCCGTCGTCGGGGCGTGCCGTGCCGCGCGTCAGCGCGGAGTGCGGCTCGCCGCGGCCGAGCGCGGCCAGCGCCGCGACGGCCTCGGAGCGGTCCCCGGCGGTGACGGCCGCGCGGTGGTCGAGCGCGGTACGGGTGGTGGCCAGGGCGCGGCCGAGGTCACGGTCGGACACCTCGCCGGAGCCGTCGAGGGCGTCGACGAGTGCCGTGGCCTGGGCGCGCAGCGCCGCCTCGGTACGGCCGGACAGCACCCACAGGGGGGCGGAGCCGTCGTCCGCGGCGCCGGTTCCGGACACGACCGGTTCGGTCGTGGGGGCTTCGGCGAGGATGACGTGGGCGTTGGTGCCGCTGATGCCGAAGGAGGAGACACCGGCGCGCCGGACCTTGCCTTCCGTCGCGGGCCACGGACGGGCCTCGGTGAGGACCTCGACGCCGCCGGAGTCCCAGTCGACGAGTTCGCTGGGCTTGCTCACGTTGAGGGAGGCGGGCACCTCGCCGTGCTGGAGGGCCATGACCATCTTGATGACGCCGCCGACACCGGCGGCGGCCTGGGCGTGTCCGAGGTTGGACTTGAGGGACCCGAGCATGAGGGGTCGGTCGCCGTCGCGTTCGCTGCCGTAGGTGGCGAGGAG
>NZ_JBIVLV010000026.1:0-5758 GCF_044752725.1 Streptomyces sp. NPDC088707
TTGTACGAGACACCGGTGTAGAACAGGATCCGCTCGGTGGTGGTCGTCTTGCCCGCGTCGATGTGAGCCATGATGCCGATGTTGCGCACCTTGGCAAGGTCAAGCGAAGTGGTAGCCATATCGGCTCAGTCTTCTCTCGGTCTCGATGTGGGTTGCGACTACCAGCGGTAGTGCGCGAAGGCCTTGTTGGACTCGGCCATCTTGTGCGTGTCCTCACGCTTCTTGACGGCCGCACCGAGGCCGTTCGAGGCGTCGAGGAGCTCGTTCATGAGGCGCTCGGTCATGGTCTTCTCGCGACGGGCGCGGGAGTAACCGACGAGCCAGCGGAGGGCCAGCGTGGACGCGCGGCCCGGCTTGACCTCGATCGGCACCTGGTAGGTGGCGCCACCGACACGGCGGGACTTGACCTCGAGGGCCGGCTTGACGTTCTCGAGAGCGCGCTTCAGCGTGATGACCGGGTCCTGGCCGGTCTTCTCGCGAAGACCCTCCATGGCGCCGTACACGATGCGCTCGGCGGTGGAACGCTTGCCGTCCAGCAGGATCTTGTTGATCAGCGAGGTGACAAGAGGAGAGCTGTAGACCGGGTCGATGATGACCGGGCGCTTCGGGGCGGGGCCCTTACGAGGCATTCTTACTTCTCCTTCTTGGCGCCGTAGCGGCTGCGAGCCTGCTTACGGTTCTTGACGCCCTGCGTGTCGAGGGAACCGCGGATGATCTTGTAGCGAACACCCGGCAGGTCCTTCACACGGCCACCACGCACGAGCACGATGGAGTGCTCCTGCAGGTTGTGACCCTCACCCGGGATGTAGGCCGTGACCTCGATGCCGGAGGTCAGACGCACACGCGCGACCTTACGGAGGGCCGAGTTCGGCTTCTTCGGGGTGGTCGTGAACACACGCGTGCAGACGCCGCGACGCTGAGGGGAACCCTCGAGTGCGGGCGTCTTGTTCTTCTCGACCTTGTCCTGCCGGCCCTTCCGGACCAGCTGCTGGATCGTAGGCACTACTTCTCCGGTTTCTGTGTGCCGTCGGTGAAACTAACCTGGAACATTCGCCGACCCACGCGGTCGGGTGTGTCGAATCTCGCGGACCCCCTCCGCCAAGGCGGAGAGAGCGCGGATCACGGTGGCCGATATATGACTCGCCTTGCGGTTGAGGACACGCACGCGAGCCCAGGCACACCCCAGGCACAAGGCTTGAGCGTACCTATCGCATGGACTCCGGTCAAAACAAATGCCCACGCGCACGTGGTCCCGGCCATGGAAGGCCGGGACCAGGCAAGATCGCACCGGAGCGGGGCCGGTCCGGGCGGGGCAGGGGGCGGCCCCGGGCCGGGCCGGGGTCAGTCCCGGGCCGTGCGGCGGGGTTCGGGAGCCTCGGCCGGCCCCTCCGCCTCGGTGTCGGGCTCCAGGAACTGGTTCACGACCTTGACGAAGACGCCCATGCGGTCGTCGGGGACGCCCAGCCAGCGCGCGAAGTCCTCCATCGACGGCTGCCAGTCGCTCGGCGGCAGCAGATCGGCCGCCATCGGGAGCTCCTCCGGGCTCACCCGGCCGGACCGGATCAGCATGTCGCGGACCGAGACCCCGAGCAGCGGGGCGATCCTGCGCATGGTCTCCAGGTCGGGCATGCTCTGCCGCTGCAGCAGGCGCGTCACGGCGGCCCGGTGCACGCCGGCCTCGTCCGCGATCCGGGACTTGCCGCCGCCGCGCGGGCTGTCGATGTCGTAGCCGCGCTGTCGCATCAGGCCTTCGACCCAGCCTGCGAACTCATCCAGCCCACGAGTGGTCATGTACAGCTCCTCACTCCACTCCTCCAGGCGCTCAACTCTAGCGTGCTTGCGCGCACAGAATTACTTGGTTTCGGGTACGCAACGTGTCGAAACCATGAAGGTCGCCAGGGGGGCGCTCCATAAATTTGTTGCGCGCTCGCACGCAACATGTAACTCTGGCTCGCCGCCGCACTCGTCGGCCCCCCGAGCCCCAACGGCCCCATCGGCCCCATGGGTTCGGGGTGCCCCGGACCGTGGAGAACCTCTTGTTCCAGCCCGACCCCACCCCTTGGCAGGCCGACGCCGCCTGCGCCGACCTCTCCCCGTCCGTCGTCTTCGCCCGCCGCGCCAGGGAGGCGGCCCCGGCGCTGCGCGCCTGCGCCGGCTGCCCGGTCCGCCGCGAGTGCGAGGCGGCGGTGGCCCCCGCCGAGAGCTACTTCGACGGCGTCTGCGCGGGCCGCCTCTGGCGCAACGGGCGCCCGGCGGACGCGGCCCGCGTGGCGAAGGCGGTCGCCCTCGCACCGACGCCCACCCGGAGCGGCCGCCGTGGCTGACCGCACGCCCCCCACCGCTTCCGTCGAGCCCGTGCTGCGCGACATCGCACTCTGGACCGCCTCCCTCGTACGCCAGTTCCCCGAGCTCGCCGAAGAGCTCGCGCCCGGCCGCCGCGGCCCCGCCGGGAGCGCCCCGGCCCCCTCCCCCGCGGGCCGTGACGAGCAGATCCGCGAGGAGCGCCGCGAGGCGCTGCTCCTCCAGCAGCGGCACGGCCTCTCCGTCCCCGGCCACGGCGCCGCCCCGATCCGGCTGCACGTCTCCGACGCGATCCGCGACATCACCGACGGGGTGGTGGAGTTGGAGGAGGCCGTGTGCGCCCGGCTCGCGCTGCCCCGGCCGCCCCGCGCCGGGGTGATCGACCGGCTCCGCCGGGTCGTGGGACTCCTCGACGCGATCGCCGCCGACCCTGACCTCGCCCGGCACGTACGGGACGAGATCCGCCGGATGGCCCGGCGCTGCGCCCGGACGCTCGGCGACTCGGAGACGGTCGTACGGGTGTCGGGCCGCTGCCCCTGGTGCGACTCGGTGTCGCTGCGGGCCTTCCCCGACCGGCGCGCGGTGCTCTGCGTGAACCCGGCGTGTGTGTGCGTGGACGAGGCGTGCGGCTGCCAGGACGACCCCGCCTACCGGCACCTGTGGCCGGAGCGGGAGTGGGCGGAGCTCGCGGCCGCCGCCGGTTCCCGTACCGACGAGATACGGGCGGCGATGGACACGACCGCCGCGCCGACCGACGACCCGAAGGAGACCTCGTGCTGAGCTCGCCCGCACTGCCGGCCCTGATCCCGGGACCGCTCGCCGCCGAGGAGGCCGGGGTCGCCCCCGCGACCATCCGCAAGTGGGTCCAGCTCGGCCATCTGCGGGCCGCCGGGAAGGCGGGCCGGGCGCAGCTCTTCCGCCTGGAGGACGTGTTCGCCGCCGAGCGCGTGGCCCGCCGCCGCCCCCGTACCGCCTGACTCCCCGCCCGACTCCCCGTCGTACGAGAAGCGCCCCCCGTCCGTGAAGGACGGGGGGCGCTTTCGCGTGCCGCGCCTCGTGCCGGGCCTCATGCCGCCAGGAAGCGGTGGAGCGAGTCCGCGAAGGCGGTGACGAAGCGGTCGCGGGTCTCCCCGGGGACGCGGTCCAGGGAGAGATAGGGGTTGAGGTCCTCCAGTTCGACGAGGAGCAGTTCGCCGCCGGGGGCGCGGCAGGCGTCCACGCGCTGGATGCCGTGGTCGAGGGTGTTCCAGTCGACGAAGCGGCGGGCGAAGTCGAGGTCGTCCCCGGTGGGCTCGTACGGCTCCAGGACCCAGCGGCGTGCGGGGTCCGGGGCGTGCAGGGCGTACTGGAAGAGGTCGTCGACGAAGTAGAAGGAGACCTCGTACCGGAAGTCGATGCGCGGCTGGACGAGGAGGCCGTCGTACGTGAGGCCGGCGAGCTCCTCGGGTGCGAGGAAGCGCAGGCCTATCGAGTCGGCCCCGGTCTTGGGCTTGACCGCGTACTCGGCGGCGGCGGGCAGCCGGTGGAGGTCCTCGGACCGGTCGACGGTGGGGATGACCGGGTACCCGGCGGCGGTCAGGTCGAGCAGGTACTGCTTGCCGGCCATGTCGCCGCGGCCGTGGAGGGGGTTGTAGACGCGGGTGCCCCCGGCCAGGGCGCGCTCGCGGAAGGTGTCGTACTCCTTCTGGTAGCCGATGACCGGGCCGCTGTTGCGGACGACGACGGCGTCGAAGGCGTCCATGAGGGCGGCGGCGTCGAGCGGGTGGCAGAGCGCCAGGTC
Organism: Streptomyces sp. NPDC088707; assembly: GCF_044752725.1. Taxonomy (NCBI): domain Bacteria; kingdom Bacillati; phylum Actinomycetota; class Actinomycetes; order Kitasatosporales; family Streptomycetaceae; genus Streptomyces; species Streptomyces sp. NPDC088707. The sequence goes on from NZ_JBIVLV010000026.1 coordinate 4,082, forward strand.
GAAGGAGGCGCGCAGCCGGGCGGTGAGGTCGATGTCCTCGTCGCAGTAGCGCCGTCCGCGGGCCGGGTAGGCGAGGTCGGTGACGTACAGGAGGCGGGGGCGGGCGGCGGGCACGGGGCGGCTCCTCGGTCGGTGGCCGCCAACCTATCGGGCGCCTGTGCGGGCCCCTGCGGGAGGACGGAGGGCGCGGGGGTCGCGGCAGGGGCTACGGAAGACCACACCGAACTAGTTGCGTGCGCGCACGCTCTCTGTCACAGTTGGTGCAGCGGCGGAGCTGCGCCCGGACGACGGGCGGCGGCTTCGCCGTTCGCCGTCCGGGCGCGCTGCCGCGCCCCGCCCCCTCCCGCGGAGCGGCCCGGGCGGCGCCCGCACCGCCTCCCTCTTCCGAGCCCTTCGAGGAGCACCGTCATGACCACTCCCCCGAGTGCGTTCCCGGACGTCGAGAAGCTGGTCGTCGACGTCCTCAAGGCCGACCCGGCACTGGCCGGCGTCACGATCGCCGCACAGGCGCCGGCCGGCTTCGACGGCACGCAGAACGCCGTCCTGGTGAACCGCCGCGGCGGCGCCTGGATCGGCGACCTGCACGTCGACAAGCCGCTGATCGAGTTCGAGGTGTACGCGCCGACGAAGAGCGCGGCCCACGTCCTCGCCAACGCCGCCCGCCGGGCCCTGCTCGCCACCATCGGCAAGCAGATCGGCGCCCACTTCGTCAGCGACGTCGAGGAGCAGGACGGGCCGCGCTGGATGCCCGACTACCTCTACCGGGGCGCCAACCGCTACCTCTGCGTCATCCAGCTCTCGCTGAACGTCTTCTAGACGCTCGCCTCCCCGGCGTCTCCCGACGCCCCCACAGACCAGGCCTCGCCGTCCGGCGGGGCCTTTGCCGTACCCGGACCGACGTCCGGGCGGCAGCCCTCTCACCAAGGAGAAACACACCATGGCAGGAAACAACTCGGCCGAGATCCGCGTCGCCGGCATCGGCAAGCTCTACGTGGCCAAGGTCGGCACCGCCGTCCCGGCGTTCGGCGCCGGCGAGGGCTCCGCCGACTGGAGCGGCTGGACCGACCTCGGCTTCACCACGGGCGACGGCGTGACCTTCTCCAAGAAGGACAAGCTGGAGGCCATCGACTCGTGGCAGTCGGTCTCCCCGATCCACTACATCTACTCGGCCCGTGACCTCTCGCTGAAGTTCTCCATGCTCCAGTTCAACGAGGACACGCTGCCGTTCTTCATGGGCGGCGGCAAGGTCGAGCCCGAGCCGTCCGCGTCGGCGGAGACCTTCAAGTACGAGATCGCCGAGCGTCCGCACGCCGACGCCCGCGCCCTCGGCCTGGAGTTCACCGACGTCAAGGCCGGTGGCACGACCGCCGTCACCTACCGCTTCATCATCCCGCGCGGCCAGGTCACCGCCTCCGACGACATCAAGCTGGCCCGCAAGGCGGCGTCCACGCTGGGCGTCACCTTCTCGGCCATGTCGAACGGCGACGGCAAGCCGCTGGCGACCTTCCTCATGAAGGACGGCCAGTACGGCGCGGCCGTCTGATCCCCTCCCCACCCGGGGCGGGGGGGGGCCCCCCCCGCCCCCCCCCCCCCCCCCCCCCCGCCCCCGGGCCCCCCCCCCCCCGGGGGGGGCCCCCCCCGGTCGCGGTGGGGCGGACCGCGCGCCGCGCCCCGCCC
>NZ_JBIVLV010000027.1:0-5253 GCF_044752725.1 Streptomyces sp. NPDC088707
GCCCGGGCGCCGACATCGACAACTCCACCCCCACCGGCCGCCCCTACACCTACAACACGCCACCGACTGACGCGACCCGGGGTACTAGTACTCCAGCGGCGGATCGTGTCCTGAGCTGGTTGTTGTCGTTGTCAGGTCGTGGTGGGGATGACTGAGGCCCAGGTGTGGGCCGCGGAGTTGGAGTCGGTGTTCGCGCGGGTGGCGGGCCGGTTCGCGCGAGCGGATCTGCGGTGGCGGATGCGTGACGATCTGCGGGGCCTGCTGGCGCCGGTGGCACGGAAGAACGGCTGGCAGCTGCCCGAATACGCAGGTCACCGCACCCCCGACGGGTTCCATAGACTGCTGACCTCAAGCGTCTGGAACACGGACGCGGTCCGTGACGACGTGCGGGAGCATGTCGCCGAACGACTCGGACCGGGCGGTGTGCTGATCATCGACGACACCGGATTCATCAAGAAAGGCACCACCTCGGCCGGAGTGGGCTGGCAGTACACGGGCACCTCGGGAAAGATCGACAACTGTCCGATCGGGGTGTTCGCCACCTATCCCACGTCCCTGGCCGCGGGGCTGCCCGCGGACTGGGTGACAGCGGACGAGGCTTACGGTCAGGAGTGGAAGTTCCGCCGCCTGCTCGAGGAACTCGGCGTCGGCTATGTGGTCGCGGTCCCTAAGAGGTCCTAACAAAGGCGTTGGAGATGTCGGTGGGTGATGAGGCAGGTGGCGAGGCCGAGGAAGGCTTCGTGGATGTCGTCGCGTCGTTCCCAGCGGACGCGGAGACGCCGGAAGCCGTGCAGCCAGGCGATGGTGCGTTCAACTACCCAGCGGTGGACGCCGAGGCCGGAGCCGTGCGGGACTCCGCGTCGGGCGATCACCGGTTTGATCCCCTGAGCCCAGACGAGGCGGCGGTATTTGTCGTGGTCGTAGCCGCGGTCGGCAAGCAGCGTGTCCGGTCGTCGCCTGGGCCGGCCGACCAGGCCGGCGACGGACGGGATCTTGGCGAGCAGGGGTATCAGCTGGGTGACGTCGTTGCGGTTTCCGCCGGTCAGGGACACGGCGAGTGGGATGCCCTGTCCGTCGACGAGGACGTGGTGCTTGCTGCCCGGACGTGCGCGGTCGACCGGGCTGGGACCGCTTTTGGGCCGCGTCGGGCGGCCCGGACGTGGCTGGAGTCGATCACCGCCCGCGACCAGTCGAGCTGCTTGGCCGAGCGCAGCTTCTTGAGCAGGACCAGGTGCAGCTGGTTCCACACGCCGGCCTTGTTCCATGCGGCGAGCCGTCGCCAGCAGGTCATGCCGGAGCCGAAGCCGAGTTCCTGGGGTAGGTACTCCCACTGGATGCCGGTGTGCAGTACGAACAGGATCCCGCACAGAGCCTGCCGGTCGGGCACCCGCGGACGGCCCGCCACCAGCTTCGGCGCCGGGACCGGTAGCAACGGCTCGATCAGCGACCACAGTTCGTCCGAGACGATCCACGGCCGGGAGTTCCTCTTCGCCACGAACGGAGCAACGAGCAACCAAGCCGACAGTCACATGATCAACAGCTTCTGTTAGGACCTCTAAGTGAGCGTTTGATTCTCGATTGTCTATTTCTTTTGTGGTCAGGTGTCGCGCCCGTTGGGGGTGTTCTGGTGGGTGAGGCGGCGGGTCATGAGGCTGATGGCGGCGATTTGGATCATGGCTTCTGATCGGTGTGGGTGGGTTTCGTAGTCGCGGGCCAGGCGGCGGTGGTGCATGAGCCAGCCGAGGGTTCTTTCGACGACCCAGCGGCGGGGTTGGACGGTGAAGCCGCGGGTGTGGGGGTCGCGTTGGACGACCTCGAGGTCGATGCCGCGGGTGGCTGCGTGCTCGATGGTTTTGTTCTTGTAGCCGTTGTCGGCCCAGGCTTTGGTGATGGTGGGGTGGCGGGCGGAGAGGTCGTCGATGAGGCGGGTGCCGGCGGCGGAGTCGTGGACGCTGGCGGCGGTGACGAGAACGGCCAGGAGGAGGCCGAGGGTGTCGGTGGCGATGTGCCGTTTGCGGCCGATGATCTTTTTCGCGGGGTCGATGCCCTGGTCGGCGAGGTGGACGTTGGCGGAGGTCTTGATGCTCTGGGAGTCGAGCAGGCAGGCGGTGGGTTCTGGTTCGCGGCCTTCGGCCTGGCGGAGCAGGCTTCGCAGGAGGCCGTTGAGCTGGTCGAAGATGCCGTCGTTCTGCCAGTGGGCGAAGTAGCCGTAGACGCTCTGCCAGGGTGGGAAGTCGTGGGGCAGGTAGCGCCAGGGGATGCCGGTGCGGTCGACGTAGAGGATCGCGTTCATCAGGGCCCGCAGGTCGTGGTGGGGCCGGCGGATTCCGGCGCGGGCCTGGCGCCAGGTTTCGAGGGTGGGGCGGATCAGTTCCCATCGCGCGTCGGACAGGTCGCTGGGGTAGGGGCGAGGCGGTCGCATGATGTGGGGTTACTGGCGCTGGTGCCTGCCGGGGAGGGCGTGTGCGGGGGTATTGGGAGCGTTGGTATGCGCCAGGGTATGCCGCGAAGTGGTGCTTGTGTAATCGAGACAGGATGTTCTGGGGCAGACCGAGCTGATTCCCTGGCCCTCTGTCTTCGAGAACAGACATATTCCGGCAAATAAGGCGCGGTCGCCCTACGAGGCCGACGATTCAGAAACGCATCAAACCAGCATGAGCACAAGCAAAACGCTCACTAAGACCGTGTCCTATGTGGTGAGGCGGACGAGTCGCTTGTAGCAGCAGATGGCTGCAGCGAGGCCGAGGAAGGCCAGGTAGTTGCGAGGATGTCGCTCGTAGCGGTGGTTGAGCCGGCGGTAGCCGGTCAGCCAGGACATGGTCCGCTCGATCACCCACCTGCGGCGGCCAAGTCGTTCGGAGGACTCGGTGCCCTTGCGCGCGATGCGGACGCCGATGCGTTTCCCGCGGAGCCATTTCCGCAGCTCAGGTATGTCGTAGGCCTTGTCGGCATGCAGACGCTGGGGCTTGAAGTGTCGGCCGCGATGGGGGTCGTGTCTCGTTTGGTGACCGAGCACCATGGGCTTCAGGGCCTGGCTGTCATGGGTGTTGGCCGCGGTGACACCGACGACGAGGGGCAGTCCGTTCGCGTCCGACAGGACATGCATCTTGGAACCCGGCTTGCCCCGGTCCACGGGGCTCGGACCAGTGAGTTCGCCCCCTTTTTCGCCCTCACGTGGGCGGAGTCGAGGACCACGCGCGACAGATCGAGCAGGCCGGCGTCGTCGAGGCGGTGCAGAATCTCCTCGTGCAACCGGCCCCACACTCCGGCCCGCGACCAGATCAGGAACCGACGGTGGGCCGTGGACTTCGATATCCCGAAGCACGGCGGCAGAGCCCGCCAGGCGCAGCCGGACACCAGCACGTAGATGATCGCGGCGAACAGCGTCTCATCAGGCGTGTCCTGCGTCCCGCCGCCCTGCGGCCGCACCCTCGACGGCGGGATCAGCGGCTTCGCGATCTCCCACAGCCCGTCCGGAACAATCCAACTCCACGTACCCCGCCCCATGAAGACCTCAACGTCCGCCTCACCACATAGGACACGGTCTAAGTGGCTCTGGCAGGATTTTCGTAGGCGGAGATCATCCCGCCAGCACTCGCGACCGTGCTGGACTGCTTCAGCCGCAAGGTCGTGGGGTGGTCCATCACCGACCACATGCGCACCAGCCTGGTCGCCGACGCCCTGCGGATGGCCGGCTCGACCCGCGGCAGCCTGGACGGCTCCGTATTCCACTCGGACCACGGAGCCCAATACGGTTCCCGAGCCTACGCCGAGCTCTGCGACCGGTTCGGGGTGACCCGTTCGATGGGCGCGGTCGGCACCAGCGCCGACAACGCGGCCTGCGCAAGCTTCCACGCCTCCAACGCGAGACCCTCCAAGGAGACCCCGACTACGGCGATGCCAGCAGCTGCCGCCGGACCGTCTTCGCCTGGCTGACCCGCTACAACACCCGTGGCTGACCCGCTACAACACCCGCCGCCGGCACTCCGCCAACGGCCACCTCAGCCCCGACGCATACGAACGCCGACACCACGCCGCTAGACTCACCCTCGCCGCGTGATCACTAACCGCGTGTCCACCTTCTCGGGGGAAGGCCCCGCTGCGAAGAAGAGCGCCGTAAGCAGCCCTTCCCGAACCAAGGGGTGAACAGATCAGCCAGACCCAGGGGGCCAGCCACGGCACGGGCGAGCAGAAGCCGGCGTGGCTGGATGAGTCCTTCCAGGAGAACAGCGAGAACGGCTTCTACATCGTCGCCGCCTCCATCATCGATCCCACGACCGCCAGTGACGCGCGCGCGGCGATCCGCAGCCTCAAAGGCCCCCGCGACACCAGCAAGTCCCACTGGACCGAGATGGACCGCAGGCAGCGGCGCGACGCGGCCCAGCTCGTGGCCGCCCAAAGCGGCTCCATGTCGTGGTCATCGGCACCCCGGTGCCCAAGCGGAAGCAGGAACGCGCCCGGAACAAGTCCCTGACCGCGCTCATCGTCGAGCTGCACGGCTTCGGCGTCGACCAGCTCTACCTCGAGGCGCGCGAACCCACGCTCAATCACCGGGACATCCAGACGGTCGCCCAGGCCCGGCAGACGCGCCTGCCGAAGGGCACCCGGTTCCGCGCGGACCATGTGCCCGGAAGCAGCGAGCCCCTGCTGTGGATCTCCCGACATCATCGCCGGCGCCGTCCGTGCTAAACGCACCGGAGACCCGCAGTACACCGCACTGCTGGACAACGTGATCGACTTCGAGATCTCCACCGACTGCTGAAAGACCCCGGAAAAGCGCCGAGCCAGGCTCCCGGTCTGCCCCAGGTCACCTGGCTCCACTTCCGGCAACCCGCGGTCACCGGCTCTAGCAAACCACACTACAGGTCGCCCTTCACCATGCCGACGCCGCCGCCGGTCAAGGCCCAGGGTTTCCACGACTGACGGGCTGGTTCAGATCGGTCTGCCACTTGGTCTCTTGGTTCGCAAGGAAGCAGGCGGGCCCTTCCTGGAGGGGTCCGATACCAGGGCCCGCCTGCTGGCGCGCCGGTTGCGACGTGGGTTGCGCCAACAACCACTACGGGCAGTCCACGAGGAAGGTTCATACCGATGGTGAGGTTGGTTGCCTCATCGGTCCCGTCGACTCGTAGAGTTCGGTCAGTAATCTTGTTCAGCCTGGCTGCGTGCAGAGGCGGCGCTAGGTCGCTGACCTGCAGCTCTTCGTGGCACCGCCACCCGATCGGTGGCCAGGTTGAAAGAGCTCATGTCCGTGCT
>NZ_JBIVLV010000028.1:0-4411 GCF_044752725.1 Streptomyces sp. NPDC088707
ACGAGCAGGTCCAGGACACACTGCAGTACGCGGGGGAGACCGGGCAGCGACTCCACCTCGTCCCCTTCACCCACGAACACTCCTACGGCTCCTGGCCCCAGGCCGTCGCGAAAGCACTCGCCGACATCATCCACAGTGATCCGGTCCATTACGCCCGCACCTCGGTATGGGCCACCCCAGCCGGACTGACACTCGACACCCACGACGGCAGCCTGATCCTGGAACCCGCCCCCGGCGCCGAACCACCCGACCGCCACTGGGAGTTTTTCCACTACAGCCCCACGGGCGCCGCCCTCCACCAACCCCAACTCGCCCCCGCCGCAGCCCGCAGAAACCCCTGGGCAACCGCGGAGGAGAACACTTCCAGCCATCCGTACGCCGCAGGGACCAGGCACATCAACCCGCCCCCCCCCTACCAGGAGAACCCGCCAGGCACCAGTGCTCCCCCACCGTACGACAGTCTCCCCCTCAGCCACGGCAACACGAACACCGTACGGGCCGACGGGCCCCTCGGCCACACAACCGTAACCGGCCATAGCCGCCAACCCACGAGAAGCGGCGTTACGCCCCTGACCGGTACTACGCCCGCATCCCCCGCCCCACCACCCTCGCCCGACGGCGGCTCACCGACCTCTTCCACAAACAACCCCCCATCGCTAACGGGGATCGAAACTCCCACCACATACCGCTACGACCCCGACAAACGCGCCTCAGCTTTCCGCCGAGGCCGCCACACCGCCCAGAACCTTCTCAGGAGGAACAGGAGGCCGAACCCCAACCCCACGGCCCCCCCCGCAAGACCGACGTCAGCCCACACTCCTGCGATGCCGGCCCAGCCACGCACCGACACCACCGACAACCACATTACGGGCAGGAACACCGCAGGTGTGGACTCGCCCGCCGGTTCCCGCACTCCACCACACCACGAGCCGGAAACCCCAAAGACCACAGCCCCCCAGACCATCACCGGAAACAGCTTCAACCACGAAGACCCCACCCACCACAACCCGCCCACCGACCACAACACCACCACCCCATACACCCCCAACGACAACACCAACCTCGACATCGACCTCGGCTCCTATGAGCTCATAGGCATGCCGCCCACCAGCACCACCGCCGACACAGAATTCCCCAGTCAGGAAACCCAAACCCCCCAAGCCACCCAGATCCCCGCCTTCGACTCCCACAACGCCACCGCACTGGCCACCGCGCTCGACGGCTGGCACAACGAACCCGGCACGGTCTCTCAGCGGCTCGCCAACCAGCTCCGGAAGCTGATCAAGGACGGCCGGCTGCAGCCCGGCACCACGCTGCCGCCGCAGAGGACGCTCGCGGCCGCGCTGTCGGCGCTGCCGGGGGCGCCGACCCTGTCGCAGAAGCCGGTGAGCAGTGCCTACAGCTTGCTGCGGGGGGAGGGACTTCTGCAGGGCACGCGTGGCTCAGGTACGCGGGTAAACCCGCTGCCACTCCCGCCGATGATGCCGGCACCCCCGACACCAGCCCCATCGACGGGACCGACGCCACCGCACTGGCCGCCGCACTCGACGGCTGGCAGAACGAACCCGGCAAGACCATCCCCGAGCGGCTCGCCAACCAGCTCCGGCAGCTGATCAAGGACGGCCGGCTGCAGCCCGAAACCAAACTGCCGGGGCGGACGGCGCTCGCGGCCGCGCTGCCGGCGCTGCCGGGAACGCCGACCCTGTCGCAGACACCGGTGGGCAGTGCCTGCAGCTTGCTGCGGGGGCAGGGTTTCCTGGTCGCGCGGCATGGCTCCGGTACGCGGGTGGTTTCCGCTGCTGACCTCGACGACGCCTTTGCCGCGCGTGCGGGTGGTGCGGGTGCTGGCGGGCAGGGGCCTGTGCCTGTGCTGTCTGCCGGTGGTGTCGGTCTGGCGGCTCCTCTCCTCCTGCCCGATACCGCCGCGCCGGTTTCGGGGCCGGTTTCGGGGCCGGTTTCGGGGCCGGTTTCGGGGGTGGGGTTTGAGGGTGGGGTTCTGGTCACCGAGGGCGGTGGTGTTCTTGGCCGTTCGCTGAGTGGGCGTGTGGACGGTCCGGGGGTCTATCCCGTGGTGGACACTTCCGCGGTCTACGTGCACACCCCGCAGGACGACGGTGGGACGGCGGTGACCGTGCTGCCCGCTCCGTGGGGTACGGGGCGTAACCCGATGGTGTATGTGGCCGAGGTCGACGGCGAGGGCCGGGTCATCGGTCCCGACGGCCTACCACTCGCGCATGAGGCCGTGGCCCGGTCGGTCGCCTCCGACCCCCACCGGCAGGACCGTCCCGTGGTCCTCCTGGTCCCCGGGGCCGCCTCCCAGGGCCAGGACCTCGCCCACACCATCGCCACACTGCTGAACGCACCGGTCTGGGCGCCGACCCACCAGGGCGGGCTCACGACGACCGCCACCGCCACCGCCACCGCCACCGGTACCCCCATGACACGGATCACGGTGCACCAGACCGCCGGCGGGGCGGGTGTCCCCCTGGGCGACCTGGTCCGGGTCGATCCGCCCTCGCCTGCGCCCCGCCGGAGCACGCTCCTCTACGGCGACGATCATCCCTTCCCCACCCTCTTCCCCGGCCGCATGCTCACCCGCCGGCAGGTCATGCGTGCCCTGGTCCGCCTGGCCGGCGACGACACCGGCACACCCCTGATCCTGTTCGACCCCACCGGCCCCCGCCCCCGGCTCTACCACCATTTCCTGGGCCACCGCCAACGCCTGCACGCCGTACAGGCCGACGGCCGGCTCCACTACACCGCCGTCGAGGACATTCCCGCGGACCAGGTCCTGCCGCCGGGTACCCGTGTCATCGTCGCCCACGGCAGCCCCGGCGCGATCACCCTGACCATCGAGGGCAACACGGTCCAGATCACTCCCGACGTCTTCGGACAGCTCCTGGGCGGACTGCGCGAGATCCAGGAACTCAGCCCGGACACCCTGGTCGTCCTCGAGATCTGCTTCGCCGCCACCGGCGCCACCGCCCCCTACGCTCACCATCCCGACAGCGCCGTCCCGACCGCCCGGGTCTTCGACCCGCTGTCCGACCAAGCCCGCTCACCCGCCCAGCATTTCGCCGACACCAGCGGACTCGCCACCTACGCGCACGACGGCATCTCCGCCATGACCGACCAAGGCCCCGCCGACACCCCCACCGGCCGGCGCATGCACCTGCCCCTGCCCCCGCAGCCCCTGCGCATGAACCTCGCCCGCGAGATCAACTCACTCACCGGTCTCAGCACCGGCGAGCAGGACATCGCCCGCTACATCCGCGCCCTGCGCCTGAGAATCCATCCCCACGCCGACACACTGCCCGACTTCATGCCGATGCTGCGCGGCCTGGCCGTGCTCGACGCCCTGCACAGGAACGACCCGACCGCCAGCACCCTGTCGCCGTACCTCAGCCTCGAACTGCTCGACCACACCACCCGGCAGCACAGCAACAACCCCACACCCCACCCGGACCACTACCAGCAACTCCTCGTCCTCCTGTCCGACCCACCCTCCCCGCTCACACTGTCCGACCTCGCGCCCTCCCTCGCACCGCCGCCCACGGACCCCGCCCAGTACCGCCTGCTCCTGGACTACCTCTGGCCGCCCCAGGGCGTTCCCGGCCTGCCGGAAGACCCCGGCACCATCACCCACCAGGCGGTGTGGGCGATGACGAACGCGTACTGGCAGCTCACCGCTCACTGGAACACAGACCACACCACCGCCCCCGCCATCCCCTGGCACGACATCCTCCACACCGACACCGACACCGACACCGACACCGCCTGGACGCCGGAGCACTTCACCGAGCTGGCCCGGGTGGTCACCTGCGCCTACATCCTGGGCCTGGACACCACCGACCCCCACATCCTCGGAGCCCTGCACATCTCACTCCAGCCCGGCTACTGGAACACCGAAACCCCCGCCGGAGACCCCCTCGACACCACACAGTCCTTCCGCCCCATCCTGCGCTGGAACTGGACCGGCACCCCCACCGGCATCGACCTCACCGGAGCACACCACACCACCAGCCCCACCGGTCCCCTCCAGCCCTACCAGGCCTCCTGGCCCACACCCCACAACCCCACACCCCCCGGCGCCGTCTCTCCCTCACACCAGTACCTGACCATCCACGCCGAACGCGACACCACGACCGGCCGCATCCGCATCACCCTGCCCCACCGCACCCTCCACGCCACCGACCACGAAGCAGCCCACCTCATCGCCACCCTCAGCAACCAGCTCCGCCACCACCCCCAGCACACCCCCCTCATCCTCCTCATCCACCACCCCGGACCACTCCCCCAACTCCTCACCCACCTCACCGGCCACACCACCATCCACTACAACGGCCCCCTCACCCTCACCCCCCCCCCGCCCCGGCCGGCCCCCCGGCGGGCGCGCCCCCCGGCGGGCGCC
>NZ_JBIVLV010000029.1:0-3340 GCF_044752725.1 Streptomyces sp. NPDC088707
ACCCTGGTCCACCTGCGCGAGCACACCACCTGCGCGGAGCTCGCCGCGGGCTTCCGCATCAGCGAAGGCACCGCGCACGCCTACGTACAGAGCGTGATCAAGCTCCTCGCCTCAAGGGCGCCGTCCCTGACCCAGGCGCTTCCCCGAGCACGTCCCGAGTACGTCCTGGTGGACGGCACCATCGCCGAGTGCGACCGCGTCGGCGACCACGAGAAGGACTACTCGGGCAAGGCCCGACGGCACGGAGTGAACATCCAGGCCGTCACCGATCCCGCGGGCGGGTTGATCCGGTACTCGCCGGCGTTGCCGGGTCGTACGGTCGACATCACCGCCGCCCGCACCCACCGCATCGTCACGACCTGTGAACGACTGCGGATCCCCGTGCTTGCCGACAAGACACCCCATGCAGCTATACGCCGGAGCCGGCGGCACGTTCCAGGTGCCGTACTAGTGTCCTGAGTCTTAAGTTTCCGTATAGTTGGGTCATGACGCGTCCGGGACCGAAGCTTGCGCCGCTGGATCTGACCGATGCTGAGCGAGCGGTGTTGGAGGGTTGGGTGCGGCGGCGTAAGTCCGCGCAGGACATGGCGATGCGTGCCCGGGTGATCCTGGCCTGCGATGACGTCGGGGAAGACGGCTTTCCCGTGTCGACGCGTGTGGTGATGGAGCGGGTCGGGGTGTCCCGCGACACCGTCTCGAAGTGGCGTCGGCGGTTCCTTGCGGACCGTCTCGACGGACTGTCGGACGATCCGCGTCCGGGGCGGCCTCGCACGGTGTTGGATGAGCAGGTCGCCGATCTGATCGCCCGGACGCTGGAGTCGAAGCCGGAGAACGCCACGCACTGGTCGACCCGGTCGATGGCGAAGAAGACCGGGCTGTCGCAGTCGGCCGTCTCCCGGGTGTGGCGGGCTTTCGGGCTGCAGCCGCACCGGTCCGAGACGTTCAAGCTGTCCACGGACCCGTTCTTCGTCGACAAGGTCCACGACGTGGTGGGCCTGTATCTCGACCCGCCGGAGCGGGCGCTGGTGTTGTGTGTGGACGAGAAGTCGCAGATCCAGGCGCTGGACCGTTCCCAGCCGGTGCTGCCGATGATGCCCGGAGTACCCGAGAGGGCCAGTCACGACTACGTCCGCGCCGGCACCACCACGCTGTTCGCGGCCTTCGACGCGGCCAGCGGCAAGGTGATCGGGTCTCTCCACCGCCGGCACCGGGCCGAGGAGTTCAGGAAGTTCCTGAACAAGCTCGACAAGGAGATCCCTGCCGGACTTCAGGTCCACCTGATCTGCGACAACTACGCGACCCACAAGACCGCGGCGGTCAAGAAGTGGCTGCTGGCCCATCCCAGGTTCCACATGCACTTCACGCCCACAAGCTCGTCCTGGCTGAACCTGGTCGAGCGGTGGTTCGCGGAACTGACGAACAAGCGGATACGGCGAGGAGTCCACAAGTCGGTCCAGGCGCTGGAGAAGGACATCCGCACCTGGATCGACTCATGGAACGAAGACCCCAAGCCGTTCATCTGGACCAGGACAGCCGACCAGATCCTCGAATCCCTCGCCTCATACTGCCGACGAATTAACGACTCAGGACACTAGTACTGCAGCAGCGCTCCGTTTTCGCTGGTCAAAGGCCTGAGTGTGGGGAGTGTAGTGCTGTGGAACCGGGTGAGGGACGGTCTTTCGCGGACCGTCCCACCAACGGGTGGCCGCGCCGCATGTAATGACAGTGGCGTGCGTTCGCCTGGTGGCGGCGTCGCCACCGTGACCACCTCATGGCATGGCTGCGGTCCGGAGGGTGGTGGCGGGGGCCAACTGCCAGCAGACGGCGGATTTCTGCTGGTGTGAGGGCCACGAGGTCGGGTGTGTCCCCGTCGGCACCCCTTTTTCGCGTTCCTGGCCGGCCATCACTGCCAGGAACGCGTGGGCGAGCATGGCGAGCGTGATGTGCCGGTACCAGCCCACGTAGCGGCGGACTTCGTACTGGTCCAGGCCGCACTCGTTCTTCGCGCTCTGGAAGCACTCCTCGATTTTCCAGCGGCAGCCCGCGACGCCGACAAGGTCGGCGAGGGTGGCTTCCAGGGGTGCGCAGGCGAGGTAGTAGGCGATCTCATCGGGTCTGGTGATGCTGCGGCGGGCCAGCATCCAGCGCTGTCGGGTGGGTTCGTCGCCGTCGAACTCCCCGACGGCCGGCAGGCGGGCGGCGGCCCAGTCGTAGAAGCGTTCGCCTTTTGCTCCGCTTCCGGCGGACAGGCGTTGCCAGGCCTCTGGCGGGGCCTGGCCGACGAGGTGGTCGATGCGCGGGCCGTGGACCTGCTGTGACTTGGGTACCGCCACGACGTAGGACAGGCCGGCTTCCTCGAGGAAACGTCGGAAGTGGGAGTCCTGTCCGTAGGCGGAATCGGCTGTGACCCAGGCGATCGGCAACGGGGAGGCGAGTGCCCGCGTGATCACGTTCCGAGCCAGCTCGCCCTTCGTGGCAAAGACGCGCGCGTCGGGGATCCGGGCGGATCGGCAGCGGTCCCGGTCCTCGGTCCAGGACTTGGGCAGGTAGAGCTCGCGGTCGACCAGGGCGTGCCCACGGGTGGTGGCATAGGCGGCGAGGACGCCGATCTGGCAGTTCTCGGTGCGTCCGGCGGTGCCGGAGTATTGACGCTGGACGCCGGCGGAGGTGGTGCCCTTCTTGACGAATCCGGTGTCGTCGATGATCAGCACACCGCCCTCGGCCCCAAGACGTTCGGCGACATAGGCTTGCAGGTCGTCGCGGATCTCGTCCGGGTCCCAGCGGCAGCGGGACAGCAGTCGCTGAAGGCCGTCCGGTGTGGTGTGACCCGCGTGTTCGGCGAGCTGCCAGCTGTTTTTGCGGCCGACCTGGCCCAGGAGTCCGCGGATGTAGTCACGTGCTCGCCGCCGGGGTTCCACCCGCGTGAACCTGGCTCCGATCCGCAGGACAAGATCAGCAAATTCGTTGTCCCAGGCGTTCCCTGCTGCATGCTCTCTCACATCGGCGCACTGCCCGGAGCACTCTCGCTACATGCGGCGCGGCCACCCGTTGGTGGGACGGTCCGCGAAAGACCGTCCCACACCCGGTTCCACAGCACTACACTCCCCACACTCAGGCCTTTGACCAGCGAAAATGGAGAAGCGCTGCTGGAGTATAGTACTGCAACGGTGCTTTTCCTGATGGTTGGGCAGGTTCGGGTGGTGTGTGGCCGCGTCGTTTGTAGTGGCTGACCCGCGGCTGGAAGACCGAACTCGCCGCCCTGGCCGCCGAGACCGGCCTGGAGATCACGGTCTGCCACATGCCTCCGGGCACCTCGAAGTGGAACAAGATCGAGCACCGG
>NZ_JBIVLV010000030.1:0-2755 GCF_044752725.1 Streptomyces sp. NPDC088707
GAGGTCTGTGGGGAGGGGGCCGTCGAGGGGGAGGCTGGTTGTCGAGTCGGTGGTGGTGGTGGTGGTGGTGGTGGTGGTGGTGGTGGGCGGGGTGGTGGTGGTGGTCGGGAGGCTGGTGAGGGGGAGGCTGCCCGGGAGGTCCGCGGGCCCGGCGAGGCTGCCGGGGAGGTCTGCGGGCCCGGCGAGGCTGCCGGGGAGGTCTGCGGGCGCAGTGCTGGTGTGGGTGTCGGGGGTGGCGGGGTGGGGGTCGGTGGTGCTGTAGGCGGGGGGTGCGGTGTAGGGGGGCGGGGGTTCGTTGTGAGGGTTTTGGTGTTCGCTGCTGCTGTAGGTGTTGTGGTGGGTGGTGGGGGGTGTGTAGGGGGGTGGGGTGTTGAGGTGGCCGGGGTGTGTTTCGGGGAGGGGGAGTTTGACGACGAAGTTCGTGTGGATTCCGAGACCGATGCCGGCTGCCATGCCGGCGAGGACGGCTTCCGCGAAGGCGCCGCCCATGGCGGGGCCGATGTCTTCGGGTTTGAAAACCCATTCATTCTCCCAGGCGCCGCGGTTGACGAAGCCGGCGATGGCCTCGCCGAGGCCTTCACCGGGGATGTGGCCGACCTCGGGCAGGATGTTGCTGATGAATTTGTTGTCGATGATGTTCTTGAAGACGCTCTTGAGCGCGCCGCCGATGGCATCGCCGATGACAGCGGAGAAGAGTCCGGCGAAGGCACCGAAGGTGATGGCCTTGGCGAGACCGGTGCCGTCGATGCCGTCGGGGCGTCGCTTGCCCTCGTTGAGGGTGAGCTGGGCGATCGACACGGCGAGGGACTGGAAGCCCTCGGAAACGGCCTCGGAGAGCGCGGGCAGGAAGTAGGTGGTCTGCAGCAGCCGCATCATGATGGAAAGAAGAGCGAGGCGGGTGCGGGCCTTTTCCAGAGCGATCTGCTGGAGCGAGAGACCACCGGTGAACGCGGCGAGGGACGTCCACAGCATGATGGAGATCGCCAGGCTGACAAGCTCGGCGACCTGGCTCCACTGGGCTTCCTGGACCTTCTGCGACTGCGTGATCTGGGAGTCGGACACATCACGCAGGAACCTGGCGAACTCGCCGAGCTGGTCGCTCTGGCCGTTCCGGCCGATCAGCCGGCCGACGGCCTCCTCGTAAGCCCTGACGACCTCCGGGGGCAGGCCGCCCCGGATCTTGTCCATGGCGCCGGACAGCTCCAGACGAAGCCCGTCAACGCCGTCCGCGGCATCCAGATACGGACTGTGGGTGGCGTAGGTCTGGTCGTAGTCGGCCAGAAGGAACTTCGTTCCCGCGATGAACTCGAGGAACTCCTTGGACTCTTCTCCGCCGAAATCGAGGTTCTTCGCCGCGTCCACGTCTCAAGCCCGCTGTCTCTCGATGATCCGTCATGTCATGTAAAGCAGAGTTGCCGGAACCGGCGGACACACCACATCCGCCGGTTCCGGGAACTCGTGAACGTCTAGCGCGACCCGCCGTCCCCGAAGTCATCGTCACGGCCCAGACGGCCGGCCATCGCGGAAATTTCGTCCTTGATTCCCGCCTGAGTACGGCCGATATGCCCGATCTCGTCGCCGTGGACCCGCGCGAGGGAGCCGAACATCTCGCCGAGACTGCCGAGGATCCCGATAACCGTCTCGTAGTTTCCGCTGTAAGGATGCCGGACCGCCGTCGCGTATTCATCGTCCGGTTCGTCGGTCGGATTGAACCAGCGTGCGAGAGGGGCAAGCGCTGACTCGAAATCCTCATGAAGCCGCTTGACCGTCACCTGGACGCCGAAGGCGGCGTCCACAGCCGAGGCCACCCTGACGACGTCTGCCGAATACGTTCCGCCGTAGGCGTTCATCGCTTCCCTCCACTGCCCTTGGCGGCCGGTTCGCCGTCCTCGTGGATCTCATCACGCAGCCGGGACCTGGCGGCCCTGGACACAGAGCCGCCCATGTCCGCCGCGCCCGCCGGCGGCCCGAAGAACCTCTCCAGACCGATCCGCTCCGGGTCCATCCCCGGAAGGCCGGCGAGACTGTCCGTCAGCGGCGTGTAGGCCTCCATGACACGCCTGGCCATCCGGCTCCGGGCGCCGTCGACGGCTTCCATCACCGACGACGCCAGCTGAGCCTCCGACATCGTGCGGTACCTGTTCTCCAGGAACCGAATCCTCTGCAGCTCGCCCCGCGGGCCCACCGTCACCTCCACACTGCGGTCCCGCGAACGGACCTTCGACACCGCACCACGCAACTCCTCCTCAACCTCAGCGATCCGGACCTCGGTCGCCTCCAGAGCAGCCCTTGCCTCTTCTACGCGGGCCTGTATCGAATCGTTCATCCGTCTCCTCACTCCCTGCCCAGCGCGGCCGGAGCCCCGCCGTCATCGGTACCCCACACATCGTCATCCTCCGTCACCCAGGAATCACGCTCACGATCCTGGCTCTGCGTCTGCTGCCCCCGAGGGACGCACGGTCATGCGGGGCAAGGTCTCCCCGCATGACCGTGATGACGGCCTCGATTCCTTGGCTGCACCGGATGTAGCCCAGGATGAAGG
This sequence comes from Streptomyces sp. NPDC088707, assembly GCF_044752725.1. Lineage (NCBI taxonomy): Bacteria > Bacillati > Actinomycetota > Actinomycetes > Kitasatosporales > Streptomycetaceae > Streptomyces > Streptomyces sp. NPDC088707. The sequence continues at coordinate 2,543 of NZ_JBIVLV010000030.1, forward strand.
CGTTCCGTTGGGCAGGGTCCAGCCCCTCGAAGTCAGCGTTCATGAGGGCGGCGCCGTCCTCGACGAGGAAATCGCCGCGACCGACGCCAGATCGAGGGCCCGTTTCGCGACCACCCGTACGCCAGGGTCATCCTCAGCATGCCCGGAATCGGCCCCGTCCTCAGCACCGAGTTCATCGCCCACACAGCGGCGACATGGGCGGCCACGGCCGCT
>NZ_JBIVLV010000031.1:0-2406 GCF_044752725.1 Streptomyces sp. NPDC088707
AGGGCGATTCAGTAGCGCGCTCAAGACCCGAAGCGGAGTGATCTAGCCATGGGCAGGTTGAAGCGGAGGTAAGACTTCGTGGAGGACCGAACCCACCAGGGTTGAAAACCTGGGGGATGACCTGTGGTTAGGGGTGAAAGGCCAATCAAACTCCGTGATAGCTGGTTCTCCCCGAAATGCATTTAGGTGCAGCGTCGTGTGTTTCTTGCCGGAGGTAGAGCACTGGATAGGCGATGGGCCCTACCGGGTTACTGACCTTAGCCAAACTCCGAATGCCGGTAAGTGAGAGCACGGCAGTGAGACTGTGGGGGATAAGCTCCATGGTCGAGAGGGAAACAGCCCAGAGCATCGACTAAGGCCCCTAAGCGTACGCTAAGTGGGAAAGGATGTGGAGTCGCAGAGACAACCAGGAGGTTGGCTTAGAAGCAGCCACCCTTGAAAGAGTGCGTAATAGCTCACTGGTCAAGTGATTCCGCGCCGACAATGTAGCGGGGCTCAAGCGTACCGCCGAAGTCGTGTCATTGCAGCAATAGGGCCAACGCCCGCTGTGATGGGTAGGGGAGCGTCGTGTGCCGGGTGAAGCAGCCGCGGAAGCGAGTTGTGGACGGTTCACGAGTGAGAATGCAGGCATGAGTAGCGATACACACGTGAGAAACGTGTGCGCCGATTGACTAAGGGTTCCTGGGTCAAGCTGATCTGCCCAGGGTAAGTCGGGACCTAAGGCGAGGCCGACAGGCGTAGTCGATGGACAACCGGTTGATATTCCGGTACCCGCTTTGAAACGCCCAATATCGAGCCCATTAATGCTAAGGCCGTGAAGCCGTTCCGGACCCTTCGGGGAAAGGAAAGTGGTGGAGCCGTCGACCCAAGGTGGTAGTAGGTAAGCGATGGGGTGACGCAGGAAGGTAGTCCAGCCCGGGCGGTGGTAGTCCCGGGGTAAGGGTGTAGGCCGTGTGATAGGCAAATCCGTCACACATTAAGGCTGAGACCTGATGCCGAGCCGATTGTGGTGAAGTGGATGATCCTATGCTGTCGAGAAAAGCCTCTAGCGAGTTTCATGGCGGCCCGTACCCTAAACCGACTCAGGTGGTCAGGTAGAGAATACCGAGGCGTTCGGGTGAACTATGGTTAAGGAACTCGGCAAAATGCCCCCGTAACTTCGGGAGAAGGGGGGCCACGTCTGGTGATCGGATTTACTCCGTGAGCTGGGGGTGGCCGCAGAGACCAGCGAGAAGCGACTGTTTACTAAAAACACAGGTCCGTGCGAAGCCGTAAGGCGATGTATACGGACTGACGCCTGCCCGGTGCTGGAACGTTAAGGGGACCGGTTAGCTCTGTTTCGACAGGGCGAAGCTGAGAACTTAAGCGCCAGTAAACGGCGGTGGTAACTATAACCATCCTAAGGTAGCGAAATTCCTTGTCGGGTAAGTTCCGACCTGCACGAATGGCGTAACGACTTCTCGACTGTCTCAACCATAGGCCCGGTGAAATTGCACTACGAGTAAAGATGCTCGTTTCGCGCAGCAGGACGGAAAGACCCCGGGACCTTTACTACAGTTTGATATTGGTGTTCGGTTCGGCTTGTGTAGGATAGGTGGGAGACTTTGAAGCCGTGACGCCAGTCATGGTGGAGTCGCCGTTGAAATACCACTCTGGTCGTGCTGGATGTCTAACCTCGGTCCGTGATCCGGATCAGGGACAGTGTCTGATGGGTAGTTTAACTGGGGCGGTTGCCTCCCAAAGGGTAACGGAGGCGCCCAAAGGTTCCCTCAGCCTGGTTGGCAATCAGGTGTTGAGTGTAAGTGCACAAGGGAGCTTGACTGTGAGACCGACGGGTCGAGCAGGGACGAAAGTCGGGACTAGTGATCCGGCGGTGGCTTGTGGAAGCGCCGTCGCTCAACGGATAAAAGGTACCCCGGGGATAACAGGCTGATCTTCCCCAAGAGTCCATATCGACGGGATGGTTTGGCACCTCGATGTCGGCTCGTCGCATCCTGGGGCTGGAGTCGGTCCCAAGGGTTGGGCTGTTCGCCCATTAAAGCGGTACGCGAGCTGGGTTTAGAACGTCGTGAGACAGTTCGGTCCCTATCCGCTGCGCGCGTAGGAATATTGAGAAGGGCTGTCCCTAGTACGAGAGGACCGGGACGGACGAACCTCTGGTGTGCCAGTTGTCCTGCCAAGGGCATGGCTGGTTGGCTACGTTCGGGAGGGATAACCGCTGAAAGCATCTAAGCGGGAAGCCTGCTTCGAGATGAGTATTCCCACCTCCTTGAGAGGGTAAGGCTCCCAGTAGACGACTGGGTTGATAGGCCGGATGTGGAAGCCCAGTAATGGGTGGAGCTGACCGGTACTAATAGGCCGAGGGCTTGTCCTCAGTTGCTCGCGTCCACTGTGTTAGTTCTGAAG